>JBGUIX010000015.1:0-76256 GCA_045113315.1 Bacilli bacterium | reverse complement strand
GGTTTTTTTCACATCGCAGGAAGCTATTTCGATTCTCACGTGCATAGCACCCGGTTTTTATCTTCACTACGTTTCGATAATAAAAATAACGTTATCAGAATTAACTGGTAACGTTTTTATTTAAAAGTTTTTTCTGCCATCGTTTCTACTCGAACATTAAACAATTCAGAAAGGGCTAAGACATTAGAGACGCTTGTTTTTGAAATATCCCTTCTTCTTTTGTTTAAGCTAAGAAGTGTCTCATAAGGTATGTGAGTTTTTTCACTAATATATTCAAATGAATAGCCGTTTTGTTGCGCTAATAACGATAAGACAGACTGTTTCTTCATCCTTTTGCAAAAGTCAGCTACTATATGAGAAAAATCCATCTCATGATAAATTGGAAAACACATATACATATCTTTTAATGGAAAGTAAATGAAAATAGCTTCAAATGTCAAACCACTTTCTTTTTGAATTCTCATATAAGCTTCACTAGCCCAAAGGCATTCATTATAAATTGGTGTACCCATGATCTCTTTTTTTATTTCCGGAAATAATGATTTGATTAAAGTGTCGTCATCAATAAATGGCGAATAACCTTCGATGGATTTTTCTATTTTTTGAAAATAAGAAGAATATGAGATTGCTTTTTGAACATAATCAAAAGATATTTTATTATGGATAGCAAAAGATAAAACTCGTTCTAATTTATCGATATATTCATAAAGAAACTGGCTATTCATTGTCTCTCCTCATTAAATCAAGTATATAAGTTTTATTTGGATCTTTAGGTAAAGCCAATATTTCGTTAAACTTACTCGTAGCATGACTGACAATATCAAAATAATGGTTCAAAAATGTTGTTTCACAATTGATAATTTTTTTGAATTTCAATAATTGTATCGCTTTTTCGGACATAAAAGCATATTGGATTCCTAGGTTTCCAGATAAATAAACTTCTTCCAAGTCTTCGAATGATAAATCATTAGATATAAAACTAATTGGAAATCTAAAATATGAATCATCCGCTCTATAGCCTATGACCACATCGAAGTTATTGACATCAATATAATATTTTTCGAGCCATTTTAATCCCAATTCATTATTAACAATAAAACGAGAATCTAGTTTTCTAAAATGCATTAAAATTGCTAACCAATTTAAGACGCTGTATTTACTCTTATCCGTTAAATCTAATATTTTTAGATTTTTGTATTTTTTATCATCTACGGAATAACAATTAACAATTCCGATGATTTCGTTTTTACATGCCCATGATTTAGCGGATTCAAGATCAACAGTTAAATAAAAAGAAGGGCCATAGTCATTGTGTAGAAAAGACCCATGGGCTTTCGGTTTTTCAATTATCTCTTTACTTCCGTGATATATTTCCATACTTAAATTATACTGAAAAATACACAAAAGTATACATTTTTCGGTACTACAGTACAGATTTTAATATATTTATCGCTCTAAAGTCCTAATTATTTTATTCATCTCATTTTCATACGCGATCATATTTTTTAATAATACCTCTTAGTTCTCTTTCTTCTTTTTTTAAACAACATTTTAAATATTTTTGTAGTTTTGTTGTTTAACCATAAAAGAAAAAGGAATTGTTTTCACAACTCCTTATCTAGTTAATCTTTCTTTAACTCTTTTTTGTATTTAGCGATTTCTTCACTATTAGCCATCACGAAGTGTCCTGGAACAATTTCCACTAAGGAAGGAGCTTCTTTAGAGTAATCGTGTTCTTGACTTGGATTATAGACATATCTTTGTCTCTTCTTCTCCGTATATGGATCTGGCTTTGGAATCGCTGATAATAACGCACGTGTATATGGGTGTAATGGATGTTTGAATAATTCATCACTTGTGGCTAATTCGACAATTTTACCGAAGTACATAACCGCGATACGATCGCAGAAATATTTAACAACGGATAAGTCGTGAGCGATAAACATGATTGTTAAACCCATCTCTTCTTTTAAATTATTTAATAAATTAATAATTTGGGCTCTAATAGACACGTCAAGGGCGGAAATAGGCTCATCGCATATGAGGAAGTCTGGATTCATAATTAACGCTCTAGCGATGCCAATACGTTGTCTTTGACCTCCGGAGAATTCATGTGGATAACGAGAAGAGTATTCAGGAAGTAATCCGACCTTCACTAAAGCATCTTTCACCTTTTGGGAATTTTCGAATCTATTATAGTGACCTTGGATATGCAATCCTTCTTGAATAATATCTTCAACCGTCATACGAGGATCAAGACTATCAACTGGATCTTGGAAGATCATCTGCATCTTACTCATGAGTTTCTTATCGACATGGCGATTATCATAAGTAATTTGCTTAATGATTTCTTTTTGTTCCTTTTTGACATCCGCGATGTGTTTTTTGATATCAGCGATCTTTTTGGCGTATTCTTTATTAACTTTTTCGATTTCTCTAGCTAATAAAGCTTGATCACTCACTTCATCATTTAAAGCTTTGATACGGTCCGCTTGTTCGACCTTTAATTCTTTAATCTTACGATTACCTTTGATTCTAGACCATTTAATTTCTTTTTCATTCCATCTTTTTCCGGCGGAAATACGATAGCCCTTAAAATACACAGAACCAGAGGTGATGTTATATAGTCTAATTAAGCTTCTACCAGTTGTGGTTTTACCACATCCTGATTCACCAACCACACCGAAGCATTCACCTTTTTTAATATCGAAGCTCACATCGTGAACCGCTTTGGTGACAAAAGCGTTTTTACCATGTCCGAATTTAAAGAATTGTTTTAAATGTCTAACCGATAATTCGATATTATTTTCGACAAGTTCAGGACGATAAGTAACGGAGCGTTTTTCTTTAAAAATTCTCATAATTATTTATCTCCTTTCATCGCCGCTTTATGAGCTTTGATACTATTTTGGATACGAGCTTTCACAATGGCGGGCATTTCCACTTTTGGAGCGCGTGGGTCAAGTAACCATGTCGCTGCATAATGAGTATCGCTCACCTTAAATAATGGAGGCTCTTTCTTAAAGTCGATTTTCATCGCATATTTACTTCTTAAAGCGAAGGCATCTCCTTTAGGAGGATAGATCATATTTGGTGGGGTACCAGGAATCGCATCAAGTCTTTCTTTAGAATCGACATCTGGAATAGAAGATAATAACGCCCAAGTATATGGATGTTTTGGATCATAGAAGATTTCTTCTTCTGTTCCATATTCGACAATTTTACCAGCGTACATAACCGCGACACGGTCCGCCATATTAGCGACGACACCTAAGTCGTGGGTAATAAAGATACAAGAAATATTTCTTTCGGCTTTTAAACGGTTAATTAATTCTAAGATTTGAGCTTGAATGGTCACGTCTAAAGCGGTAGTTGGTTCGTCACAGATTAAGATATCGGGATTCGCGGTTAAAGCGATCGCGATAACAATTCTTTGTCTCATACCACCAGAGAATTCAAATGGGTATTGTCTAAATCTAGTTTTTGGATTAGGAATACCAACTTCCTTCATGACTTTTAAGGCTCTTTCTTTCGCCTCAGCACGTGTGACACGTAAACGGGAAATATATTTGGCCTTAGCTTTCTTATAATCTTCTTTTGTGCCGTTATTCTTTTTAATTTCGTCTAAAGAAGCTAAATAATCATCGTGATAAGATTTTTTCAACTCTCTCACTTTCTTTTTCGCTTCGATACTCTTTAAGCGATAAGCTTTTTTAGTTTCTGCAATAATTGGACGATATTTTTCTAATAATTGTTTTTTAGAATATTTGCTATCTTCCTTCGCTATTTTGATCTTTTCATCAAATTCAGCGATAACAGAATTTAAATTAGCTTTATTCTTTGAATCAATTTCTTTAGCTTCTTCTCTAATTGATTTCTTATTCGCCAAAAATTTCTCACTAGCTTCTTTTAATTCCGCTTCTTTCTTTTCTAAAGCATTTTTAGCGTCTTCGTTAAATTGTTCTTGGCTAATTTTGCCTTCTTCTAGAAGCTTTTTATTATTCTCAATAACATTATCATAGGCGTGTTTAATTTTGACTTTTTCTAAGCCGTAATCTTGTTCTAGAGCGAAGATCTTACCATCCGCTTCATTTTCCGCCATATTCTTAATCTTATTAATTTCTTTTTTCTTCTCACTCTTTAAGAATTTGACAGCTTCTTTCTTCGTGCTGATACCGTTATTAAGTTCAGTAATCGCATTCTTATAAGCGGTTAATTCTTCAGAAACTAAATCGTTATATTTTTTCTTTAAGTGAGAGCTATTAATTAAAATGGCTTCGGTAATTTGTTTACCGATTCTCATAATGGGGTTTAAAGAGGACAAAGGATCTTGGAAGATCATGCCGATCTTATGACCTCTAATACGATGGAATTCATCTTCACTGACTTTGGTTAAATCTTCACCTTCATACATGATGGAACCGGAGACGATTCTACCATTTGCCGCTAAGATGCCCATGATGGTTTTACTAGTTACTGATTTACCAGAACCAGATTCACCAACGATACATAAAGTTTCACCCTTATATAGATCGAAACTTACACCTCTAACCGCTTGCACATAACCGTGGTCTGTGGAGAAGTTGACATATAGATCTTTAACGGATAAAACAACTTCTTTTTTATTCTCTTCCATATTATTCTTCTCCTCCTTTCAAGCTTGGGTTAATCGCATCTCTAAGTCCATTTCCGAATAAGTTAAAGGAAATCATCACTAAAGCGATAACAATCGCTGGGAATATTAATAAGTAGGAACTAGTTAATAATTCCGATTGGTTATCAGATAAGATAACACCTAATGAAGAAACATTTTTTAAACCTAAACCTAAATAGGAAATTGTGGCTTCAGAGAAGATCACACTAGGAATCATTAAAACTGATCCAGTAATAATCGTTCCTAAAGCGTTAGGTAAGATGTGTTTAGCAATTAATCTCGCATCAGAGGCACCTAAAGTACGTGAGGCTAAAACATATTCACGACCTCTAAATCTATAGAACTGAGTTCTAGTTGTGGAGGCGGTTCCAATCCATCCGGTTAAACAAAGCGCTAAAGCGAATGTCCAGAAATTAGAACCCATATGGATAATAATTAAAGTCATAACAACAATCCATGGGACACCTGATAAGATATCGGTAAATCTTTCCATCACTAAGTCGACTGTGCCACCGAAGTAACCACTAATCGCGCCCCAAGCTAAACCGAATAAGAAACAGACAACGAATGTTAAAACACCTAATAATAATGATGTTCTAAGTCCTTCAAAGACGTATTTAAACATATCTTTGCCAGATTTATCTGTACCCATTAAATATCTTGGCATAGTTTCATAACCTAAGAATTTATAATAGGAAATCTCGGCTTCGCAATATAATGTTCCAGTATCTGGATTATAGTTATAGAAATCTTCCGCTACTAATGGTCTTGCTAATGGACATTTCTTCGCATTTAAGATCTTACATGTGAAGTGAGCGGCATCGAAACTAAAGCCATTACCGGATTCCATTAAGGTTTCAAACCCAAATTCATCTTTAAATGATAAATAGCCTTTGCTTTCGTATTCTAATAACTTAAGAATAGAGAAGTTTTGAACTTTTCTCACCCCGAAAGCGGCTTCATATGTATCATAGACAAATGAGCAGAAATAAGCTTTAGATAAATAGATACGTTTAATACCGGTAGAAGACCAATATGCAAAACCAGCATCTTTAGAAGTGGTCATGCATTTTGTCGCGTCGGTAAATGACATCTTTGTAAAGTTATCTTTATATGATTCATTTTCCGCTTCAAAGGTGATGGATCTAATTAAAGAACATTTATTCGTACCATCCGCTTGCATACGGACAGAGAAATAAGCGTTTTCAAAACTATCTTTACCAGTTTCG
Organism: Bacilli bacterium; assembly: GCA_045113315.1. GTDB lineage: Bacteria > Bacillota_I > Bacilli_A > RFN20 > CAG-826 > RUG13091. Next base: position 70,373 of record JBGUIX010000015.1, on the reverse strand, counting down.
GCTTTGACTTTTTCAGAAATGTTGATTTTATCTTCACGCACGGAAGGGATTGCACTACCGATATTATGAAGAACTTTATATTCGGTAATTTGAACATCTTTATGAACTAATTCATGAGTTTCTGCATCTTCATCAACATAATTGAAATAGAAAGCACATTGTCCAAGTTCATAGTTATCAGGTAAACCTAAATTATCTTTACCTTCGAGAGCTCTAATCTTTTCAACATCATAAGTATCAAATGTGGTTAAGTAGATATTATCCGCTAAAGAGAGATTAGCAAATCTATCTGTGGAGAAATCGACATAATTATCAGCTTTTTCACTTCTGGTATAACCAAATTGTAAATAGCCTTCTTTACCATAACCTTCGCTGCCTAAACTTGAAGCATCATTGGTATAAACTAAATCAGTAAATTTCTTTTTGCTAATGGCGCTTCTCTGTGGGAATTTGCTCGCGCTTGGCCACCAATGCTCTTGCTTTTCAGCATCGCTGCTGGCCTCTGGCATCTCAGAAATATCAACAGCAATTTTGCTATATTTTTCGGTACCATCCCACCATCCAGTACCAGCGTTAAATAATTTTGGTGCTAAATAAGTTTCATTTGGATGAGGAACTTTGGTGTTGCTTCTATCCGCGATTGGGACGATAAAAGACATGAGTAATAAACCACCTAATATATAAGCGGCCACCACTGATGACTTATTCTTAGAGAATCTTCTTAATGAGTCCTTCAAGAATGTTGTTGGACGAGTTTGGAACTTTTGTTCGTGAACTGTGTTATCAACTTTTACTAATTCGAAATCTTTTTCAGAAATTTCTTCATTTCCATGAGGGAGTTCTTCATTAGTAAATTCGAAATCTTTTTCTTCTAACATACTATTTCTTTTCCCCCATTCTGATTCTTGGATCGATGAATCCATAAGATAAATCTAAAATAATACCCGCTAATAAGCCGACTGTGGTAAAGACCGCCATATCGACCATTAAGACGTTATAATCTGGATTGTTTTGATTTAAAGCTTGAATATATAAGTCACCAATACCTGGAATACCATATAAGTTCTCTAAGATCATAGAACCACCAAAGATACCGATAAATTCCGCTAAGATGGAAGGTAAGATTGGGACGAACGCATTTCTTAAAGCGTGTCTAACAATGGCTTGGTTTTTGGTTAAACCTTTAGTTCTGGCTAATAATAAATATTCGCTGGACATAACTTCACATAATTCGGCTCTTACAAATCTAGTGTAACCACAGACAGAACCGAATGATAAGCTAGCCACTGGAATAATAAAGGCTAAGACTTTTGTTTGCGTGGATTGATCTGGTGTTGGCCACATCGTCGGTAACCAACCAGATTTAAACGCTAAGAAATAAATCAAAAATGAAATAACAACAAATGAAGGAATAGAGATGAAAATCATGACCACTGTAGAAATGGTATGGTCAACCCAAGTATTTTTCTTTAAACCGGCTAAAATGCCTAATGCAATGCCTAATGGCACGGATATAACAACGGAAACGATGTTAATAGAAATAGAAGCTGGTAATCTTTGAGCGATAATTCTAATCGCTGATGAGTTTGGTTTAATAACAGTACTTCTACCCCAATCCCATTTAGTAACAATGTTACCAATCCAATTGAAATATTGATCTAATACCGGTTTTGTATAGAAGTAATGAGTTTCACCACCAATAGTGAATGATTCTAAATAGTTACCAAGTGACGGATTCTCGTTAGGTAAATCAATACAATATCCTAAATCCACTTGATCGACATAGAATGCATATCTCACGTTTTCATCAGGAGAAAAAACCCCTCTTGGAGGTAATGATTTAACTAAGAAGAATGTAAGTGTCAAAATAATGAACGCTGTCACTAAGGCAAGTATGATTCTTTTTATCGAATACTTTAGCATATACACTCCTCTCCCTTCATTTTTAAAGTTATTTAAAAATATATCACAAATCCACCACTATGGGCAACATAACAATATATTATATTGTATTTTCATGTTTTTAGTTCAAAACAAAACCAGACACATAATGTGCCTGGTAATGTTAGCATATAATTAATAAATTAATTATTATTTAACTTCGATGAATGCATTGATATCTGAAATAGCTTTAGCAACAAGTGTATCAACTGCAGCTTTGCTTGAACCGTTATTAACGGCATCTTTAGCATCAGCAAGGATTTTGTCCATAGCAGCTTTGTCTTCATCGCTATATTCTTTTCCAGGAGCTCTCTTTGCATCATAAGCAGCTTGTAATTCAGCTATCTTAGTTGTTTTGTATGCTTCTGGTAAAACATCGGCCATAGCGGCTTTAGCTTCTTCACATGCAGAATCAATAGCTTCAACAGTCTTTGCGTCATTGATAGCAGCTTTTCCATCATTATAGGCTTTAACTAAAATAGCCCAATTGTCTTCGCTATAATCAGCTTGATTATAACCATTATAAGCTGCATCGAGTTCAGATAATTTCGCTGTTCTTTCGGCGTCAACTTCAGCTTTAGTTGGAACTGCATCCATGGCAGCTACACAATCATTATAAGCGACATCAACACCATCTTTATCTGTCGCGGCATTGATAGCGTTTTGTCCTTGTTCACAAGCGGTATTTAAAGCAGTCCAGCCTTCTCCATAATAATCTGCTTCTTGATATCCTGCGAAGGCTGTTTGTAAAGCAGCTAATTTATCTACTTTATAAGCTGCTAATTCTTCTTCGGCTTTAGTTGGAACAGCATCAGCAAGAGCGACAGCGTCATCAACGGTTTCTTTGAAATTGGTACGATCCCATAATGTTGCAATAGCATCATAGAGTCCTTGAATTAACGCCCAATTTTCATCAGAATAATCTGATTGTTGATATGTCCATTTTTCTGCTAAATAAGCAGCGGCTTGATCTGCCCAAGGAACAATACTATCCATGAGTTGATCTAGTTGTTGGCAAGCAACAATGATATATGCATAGTATCTATGATCAGTTTTACCAAGATATGCGCCTTTGACACCAAGCCCATATGCTTCAGTTAACGCATCAATATCTTCTGGTGTGTAATACTCTTCATTTTCAATATATTGTGCAGCGTATTGGAAAATAGTAGAAGAGTATGTACCTGTCCAAGTAATTTCACCTGTTGTGACATTCACTTCACATCCGAATAAATAATCGAGTAAGCCCACACCACTTATGGTAATGCCATTAATTCCATTTAAAGCTTCAAAGCCAGAGACAATTAAACTATCAAATCCAGCTAGGTTACCAAATCTAGCCATACCAAGTTCAGCATCCATTGCGGCTTTTGCAGTCTTAACATAATTAGAGATATATGGACCATAATAGTCATTTAACCAATAATTAATAGCATTATAATAGTCAGATAAAAGTTCGACGTCTTCGCCATACAAATATGTGCCAACAGCATTTCTATCTTTAGCTGTTACATAAGTAACAATAGCTGGTTTACCTTGAATTTCATATGGAAACACTTCAACTTCAAGAGTAACTTCTGTTGTATCGTCTTTATAATAAGCTGTAACGTAGATATCGTCTTCAGCAGCAGCTTCGAATGTTAATTCATATTCTTTGGCAATACCAGTTTCTTTAAATGCATCAACAACATCTTGAAGAGCATCCGCCACAGTATAGTCTTCTGATTCAGCATACGCAATATAGCCTTGGGCGGTATATTCACCTGTTACTTGGTGGGAACTAATTTGAAGCTTGCTAACATCATATGAAGGATCAATTTCTTCTAAAAAAGCATCGGCAACAAGCGGAGCTGTAGCGACTAATTTATAGTCGACTAATTCATAACCAAATTCTAAATATGTTTCAACATTTTCGCCTTCACCATATGTTAAGAAACTAACACTGAATTCTGATGTAAAACCAAAAGTGTCTTTAACTAACATACTAGCTTCAGGACCGTGTTCGCCTTCTTCCATAGATGCATCAACAACTTCGAAAACGCCTGCATTAATAAATTTATCAAACCAATCTAAGACACCTTGATAGTCTTCTTCGGTGTAGAAGTTCGATAATTTATCACCAGCAACATCAAAGTCCGCTAAGGTGATGGAGAATTTGGAATCAAATTCATCGGATAAAATATTACCTGAGGTAAATGGAGCATAAGCTGCTAATGAATCATAAGAACCTAAGGTATAGTGTGTAGCGGTATCTGTTTTCTTGACTAAAAGTTTTGGGAAAACATATTTTGTTAAATAAACAAACGGATCAGCTAAAGATGGGGAATGAGCTTGTTGAGACACGTTACTATTAGCAGCCCAAATGTAATATTCATTTAAGAAATTAAATTCGCCTTCCTCATCATCAAATAACATTGAAAATAAACCACCAGTACCAATCTTTCCGTTAGAAAGAGAGAATAATGGGGTTAATGAGGCGGACATCGCCACTTGTAAGTGACCATCTTCGTTTAAACCAATAGTGTAGAATCTAGTTAATGAATAACCAGCTTCATCCTTATATGGTCTATAGTATTGGAAGACATCCCCACTTAGGTCAAAACCTAATTCACCGACGTCAGCTGAAAGACCGCCAGTAACTGGACCAACATTATAAATATTGAAGTGACCGTCTTCTTGGAACATATCATCATAAGCTAATAAATCTTCATCGCTTACTTCGTCTTTACTAACAGCGTATAAAACACCGTCTTCAATGCCTTCTAAAGACAATTCGCAAGCAAAAGGAATTTCATCATGATAATAGTAATCAAGAAGTTCTAATTCTTCATCGGTCCATGCTTTTTTTGTTTCTGGCTCTGGAACTGGAGGACATGGTTCACAACTTTTGCCTTTATTGCTACATCCGGCTAATAAAGCAACCGCGAATCCAGAAACAAGTAAACCTTTTACAAATTTTTTCATGTTTCATAACCTTCTTTCTTTGAAATTTTTGTAAATTTGGATTAATGATACAACATTCAGAAAAAAAGTAAAATAAAAATTTTATTTCTTATTCGGTATTTTGAGCCTAAATTTAGGCAGTTAGCGTAGAAATTTTACAAAAAAACCTAAAACTGTATCTAAAAAAGCGATTTATAAGTCAAATCCCTCAATAGGTATGGAATTAAATGTTTCTAATGAAATATCAAAATCAGGATAATCTTTTTTTAAAAGCCCTACCCTTTTATGTTTTGTAAGTGACTTCTCACATTTAGAAGCGTCACTATTAGCTTTTTCTTTATTTAGATTCTTCATTTTAATTAACCATTCTATATTTATTTTATATTAATTTATATTAAGATAAGCAATCAAAAAGCGCTCAACGAGGAGCGCAGTTTGATTAATCTATTGATTAAATATCGAATAATGTATCCGCTAAAGTGTATTGGGTTTTATCTGGATAGATTAAACGAGAATTTTCAGCGGTAAAGATACCAGTGTTAGATTGAGATCTAATAATTGATTCGTATTTACTACCACCGATTTCATATCTTTCAACAGCGTCAAGATATTGATTAACAACCACATCATTTTGAATGATATAAGTCATCTTTTGTTCAGTTGGTGTAGGTGTACCATATGGAATGCCATAATTAGATTCATCCTCTAAACTGGCTGTTGAATCATTAAATGTGACAGTAAATGTCGCCGCATAAGTATTTTCACCAATTTGTCCTAACATTTGATCTTTGACGTTTGTGTAGCTACCGGTCAAAGTGTCAGCGATTGAGCTTAAATCCATACCGGTTAATTGTTGTTCAAAGATTTTTCTTCCTGCTACTAAGAAGTTATCTAAAATCATTAATGTTGGTTCTAATCTACCTTTAGACATATATTTAGCGGTTGGGCAGACATAATAACCATTTTTACCATTACTGGTCTTAAATGAATATGTATCAAAGCCTTCATTAGTATAGAAGATATATTGATATTCATTGTAGCGGTAGGAACCATCTTGAACCACAGAATCAAAATCGTGACTTGTCATTCCGAAATAGGCCGCTTCTTTAGAACAAACTGTACTTCTATTCATAATGCTTCTTTCATTTGTTTCACCGTCTTTAGTGACATATCTGAGATAGACATTATCTTCAAAGACATTATCGATAACTTGAGTCTTAGCCACATCTTCAAAGTGACGACAAACTTTGTTCATATCTCTAGATTTCATCTTCGAGACGACATCAACTTCGACAAATGAACCTTTGGTTTTGTCATTTTTATCGATAACGGCGACTTTAGCGACGCCTTCCGCTAAACCTTTAAGATGTCCGTTTTCATCAACAGAAGCAATTTCTGGATTTAAAGAGACGAATCTATAGCCGTTAGTGGATTTAAATTCTGGTTGAATTAAGATATCAGTCTCTTGTTCTAAGAATAATGGAATTCTACTAACAGTAGTTAAAGATGTTTCAAATGATTTTGGAACAGGATCTTCACTACTTTTCTTTTTGTTAGAACAACCTGTGACTACTAAAGATAAGAGGACTAAGGATGATAAGAATAATTTTTTATTCATATTATCTACCTCCTAAGAATGAGTATCTAACATTTTTAGGTTGAGCATCTTTATTCTTAGCGACGGTCACATATGATTCAGATGGTGTACCACCATTGATGGAAAGTGTGTAATAGACTTCCACTGTCCAATATTTGCCATAGTTATCTAAGACAAATGGATGTGGATCATAAGATGGACTTTCTTCTTGATCTAAATGGTTGGTCTTTTGAATATCAGTGTTAATTTCACTAGCCTGGCTAGCTGGAACAATGATATGTAATTTGCCATCGTTATATGTAGCGTCTAAGTTATAAGAACCAGAGCCGGAGACGTAGAGTTGAACTTTACTAACACCAAAGACGACGGATGAGCCAACATCGACGAATTTTAATGGAGAATCAACGTTGAAGCCATTGTAGAGTTCGTTAGTATCTTGACCACCGCTATTTTTTGGAGTTTCAAGATAGCTTTCTTGGACTGATTTAACAGCGACACCATTTTCGACAACACCACCGTGATCAGCGACTTCCCATAAGGAGTCATAGGACCATAATTTATGATCGTATTCTGCTGGTTTACCTTCAGTAACTTTAGAGGTATCAGTACCCCAGTTAAGAGTAAATCCAGAGGAGTTATCACTCCTTAAGACTTCTAAGAAGTTTAATGGGTTATAAGTGTTACCACTAATCGCACCGAAACCTAAATCGAATTGGCCTCTCATTAAGTAGATGTTATAAACGTCTTGCCAGTTAGTAACAGCTTCTTGATCAACTTTTAATTTCACAGTACCACCACTGACAGCTTCGTTATTGAAAGCATCTTCAAAGTAGGTAGCAATTTCTTCACCGTATTCTTTAATATCGGTTTGATACATCCATCTAATATGGATATGAATGGTGGTTGGTTTAGATTTTGTACCTTTTTCAATCTTACCAGCTGCGGCTAATTCTCTTACTGCCGCTTTGAATGATAAGACAGCTTTATCGTAGTCATAACCATAAGTAGAGTTACCATCTCTATCATAGGTTTCATAATCCGCAACAGCGGCTTTATGAGCTTCGGTTTCATTATAAGATTTACCACCTTCAGCGTCAGATAAGTACGCATCGGAGAAGTAGTTAATAGATGGTGCCACACCTCTATTATCAGCGAACACTTTTCTATTAATAGAATGGAATAAACCACTTAAGAAGTTATCATTACTCATCCATGGTTTAACTTCCCAGTTGGCATTCTTATAAATCTTGCCGTTAGGACCGAATAAATCGTTCCATGTCTCTTGTGTACAAGAGTTAACATTTAATTTAAATGTGGAGTCACCTTTAGTTTGTTTGACACCTTCCTTACCAAGTTCTTCAGAAACGTGTCTACTTGGAATACCACAGCTATCTAAATACCCATTATTAAATTGTTTATATATAGCATCTGGGTCACTTTGGACAGCTTTCATAACCACAAGTTTGACACCTGGAATATGATAACGAGTGGCACTTTCAAACCAATTTTCACTTTTCTTAAAAATAATAGTTTGATTTTCTTCCCATTCTTCTAAATGGTATGGTCCAACCGCAATGGTGAATTGTTTAATATCATTTTGACCTTTGTCTTTATATCTAATTTCATCATTGAAGTTACCATATGCTTGCGCGCCAATGGCTAAGGCATTGTTACGAGCAGGATCATAGGAACATTGTCTAATGAATTCTTCTGGTAATGGAGAATATAAAGAGGAAGATAAGGTATACATCGCGGTAAATCTATCGATTGGATTAACTAATGTTAATTGGATATATTTTTGACCGGCATCATCTGTACCAACTTTAACACCTAAAGAACCATCGTCGACCATAATGTCCCATAACTTCTTGTTATCGACATCAGATTTATCTTTAGTTTCAGTGTTATATTTTTGAGCGCCTTTAATACCATAAGAGGTATCATTCGCCATTTCGGTACCACGTTTTTGTTTATGGCTACCAGTTAATAAGAAACGGAAAGCAAATTCATAGTCCTCTAATTGCACTTCGGTGTCATTAAATTCAGCTCTGCCAGCAATTGTGGCTGTAGTGTTATATCTAACACCGTCTCTTAAATAGATTCTATATGTATCATATAGTTTTAATGGGTTAGCTTCTTCATTTGGATTCAAAGGTTTCCCATCAGGATATTGTGATTCTTGGCCTACTGGAGCAGGAACAACAGGGAATGGACGATTATTGTCGTATTGTTGTCCCGCTAAAGTGACTTTGTCTCTAGCTAAAACTGGATACCATTCATAATTATCCTTTGTACTATTTAATCTAGTACCCCAGAAGGAAGAGGTGATATAGCCGGCTAAATCGCTGACTTGGCTACCTGTATCATTCTTTTCATTAATAGTTAATGGGTCAGAAGAGGTAGCGGTATGTAAATATTTTTTATATTTTACAACTTCTTCTTTATCTAAATCTCCAACCAATTCACCATCTGATAATAAGCCAAATCCAAAACCAGTGATATATTCATTGGTTGGTAATTTGACACGTGGATGATATTTCACATAACCACCATTTTCAAATAAGGTAATACCAGTTAAGTGATTATCCATCGCATATTTTTCTAATGTAGCAAGAATTTCGGTTCTAGTTTTAATTGATTCCTCACCTGTCGCCGCTGCGTAGTTATAACCACCATTAGCTTCAGTGGCACTAGAAACAACGATGTTCACGCTTGCGGATTTACCAGAAGTAGATTCGACAGCGTTAATCGTCGCTTTACCATCTTTTAAACCGGTCGCGACACCATTTTCAATCTTTAAGACTGATTCATCGCTACTACGGTAAGCATAGTTTCTACCAGAGGTATTTCCGTCCGCCGTAACGACGATTCGACTAGAAGCACCGACACGTAAACGTTTATAACCGCTTTCTAAACCGATAGAGAAGGAGAAATCAACTTCACTACTGTTAGTTTTTCTTTTACAACCGGTGACAGCTCCTAAAGATAATAAGCCGACCGCTGCAATACCGAGAATAAATTTATTTTTCATAATTATTTACCTCCTTTTCCTAATTTTCTTTTTCTTAAGAAGAAGAATAGGAATACGCCACCGCCGATGAGTAATAAACCACCACCGACACTAGCTAATACGATTACCCATGTGTAATTACCTTTATTCTTTATAGGATTTAATGGATCGTATTTTTCATTGTTGATGAATAAGTCGCCTTTGACATCCACTGGATTACCGAAGTTATCAATGATGGTTAAGACACCTTTTTCATATTTGAAGTCATGAGCAACTGTTAAGTTCTTGCCTTGAACAGTGGTCACGCCTTTATTCATATCGTTTTCATTATTGAAGTGGATGATACATCCAATAGAGCCTCTCGCATAATCGATCGCTCTTATGAATAATCTTCTACCACCGGTCGCGGAAACATCGTTCATACAGTTCATAATGAATTCTTTTTCTTCATCGATGAAGTAAGTTTTCTTGGCTTCATCATATTGAACTTCCACTCTGTTTAAGCCGACAACCGCGTAAGCGATTTTTTCGTCTTTAAGATCGAATCTCACTCTATCAACGCCATCTTTCTTGTACTGTTTGATCGTGGTCACTTCTGGAGCTTCACTATCAATATGTAAGGTGTAGGCTTTACTTACCCAGTTACCAGTACCAGCGAGTTTGTAGTTGAATTTGAGTTCGTATTCACCACTTGGGAATGTTTCACCAGTGATTTCATCATACATTGGGACAACCGCTAAAGCTCTATGACAGACATAGCCAGCACTTAAGAAACCAGCATCGACATGAGATTTATATAAGGAATATTTACCTTCGGTAGTTCCGTATAAGTTATCTTCAAGAGCGCTCTTATGGACCACTTCACCAGTGGCTTTATTAGTTAAGGTGAAATAGTTATTATCAACGCTTCTTAGAACGAACTGTTGAATGACTAATGTATTTGTTTGATCACTACCTAAATATAAGTTATTAGAAGGATCCTCAACATATTCATTAGTACGTGGATCTGTACCTAATGGATAGAAACCAGTTAAGTCTTCGAATGATAAGTCGTTACTACGAATCTTATCGACATCGAGTAAGTCTGGAGAATCGACTTTACCCGCCACCATCATGGACTCCATATTCGCGTTATCCTTACCGATTAAGGATCTGGCGATATCGTTTAGATAATAAGATGGATAGATCTTAGTTGGATCTTTTTCAAATGAGAATGGTTCCACGACTGGAGCGCTATCATAGCTAGCTTCGCTATTCTTATCAGTTCCGGAATAGAAACCTAAATAAGGAATTGATAAGTCAGTATGACCATCTGTACTTTCTAAGGTCACATAGCCTTCGATCATAGAGCCGTATTCATAAACATCTAAGATATCTTTCTTATCTTGTTCAGTTAAAGAATATGGATTTAAGGTGACAGTGCTTTCACCTGGTTTGATGGTTACACTTTGTGTAAATGTGGCGATTTGTTTATCCATGACTGATTGAGCTTCAAAACTTGGTAAGTCTTTCCAATCAGTGCCACTAGTTGATTCAGAAGCATTATAGTAATATCCTTCTTTAATCACGGAATAATATTTCTGGGCTTCTTCTGGATCTTTGTCTTTATAGTATTCATAATCTCGATAATCTGCTTCACTAGCGAAATATTGAATATCTTTACTAACTTTATAGACATCTCTATAGGCGAAGGCACCACCAGCAACTTCCATTCTTCCTAAGGAAACATCATAATAGGATTTACCTGGGAAGTTTTCAATGGCATCGATTTCGCCTTTGAAATTATATTCTTTAGAAACTAAGTTGTTTGGATGAGCAACCGCTGGTCTCATAACACTAACGGTGACGTTATAATTTCTATCTTCGTCGCTTTCGTTATGAGCTAAGAATGATAATTTAATATCACCTTTAGCGATATCAGGATTGTTTCTTAAAACAATTTTGCTTCTCTTAATACCTTTTTGGCCAGTTGCGTCTAAACCTTCTAAATAAACATCGGTTGCTAACGCGCCTTCTAAGTCGACCATACCAGCACCTTGAATTCTTGGTGAGGAGATGGTTTTCTCTGTTGTAGCTGGATCTTCCGCTAAATCTTCGGGATTTGGATACAAATCTTCCATTGGATCAGCAGTCGACATCAATCTCATATCGATTGTTTTACGATAAGCAGATATTTCTGCTTCTGTTCCGTTTTTAGCAACTTTGGATAATAAGAGAGCTTGAGCACCAGCATAGTTAGGAGCGGCCATGGAGGTACCACTTAAATATGCATAGGCTTTATTTTTCAAAGCTTCTTTTTCTTCTTTGGTTTTGTTGGTTAATGCGTGTTCTGGAACCGCACCTTTGATGTTATCACCAGGGGTGGTGACATCTGGTTTTAAATCTAGATCGAATCTAGCGCCATCACTAGAGAATGTGGAGACGGTATAAGCGGCTGGGTTAACGCTTTCTTCACCACCTTCTGCTAATAATGTGTAATCACCATGACGTGGATCACTAGAGAAGATGCCTTTATCTTTATATAAGACATATGCCACAGGCATATTTGGTTCTGTATCACCGAAACTCATGGAGAAGGTGAAGTCTGTCGCGGTTGGGTCGTTATTGATAACGATTAAGCCGCTAGCACGATGGCTTCTCGCCGTCATATATTTATCAGCGAATGAAGAACTACCACGATTGACGACGGCGACTTTACCTTGGACATCGAGTCCGGTATAGTCACTTTCTAAACCGAAGCCTGGGACATAAACCCAAGATTGATTGCCTAAATCCTTTAAGCGGTGTTCTTCACTGAAGTCTGGATCATATTCATTTCTATTGACGACTTGATCTTGATATGGAACGGTTTGTCCATTAACGACGATGCCGTATTCATAGAAAATTTTAGTTGGTTGACCAGAAGCGACGATTGTGGAATCACTGCTATTGGCATAGCTACCTAAACAGCCAGTTTCCACCATTTCTGTTCCCCAGTTAGCATAAGCACCGACGAAGGAGAATGATGTTTTGCCGTTGTTACCAGCGGAGATAGCACTCATAATGCCTTCATCTTGTAATTTGCTTAAGACTTTCATGGTGATGGAATCAGTATCGAAGTCACCTAAGTCACTACCTAAGGACATGTTGATACCATCAACTTTTAATTTCACGCAGTCTTCTAAGGCTGAAAGGATACATGAATCATAAGCACCTGTATGGCTTGGTAGGCCAGCGGCTTCACCGATACCACCTTTTGCGTCATATTCGGTAAAGACTTTCATTAACGCTAATTGAGCTTTTGGAGCAATACCTTTATATGTAGGCGCATTAGCAGCGGTAATGGAACTAACATGGCTACCGTGATAATCGGTATCACTATGGACGTCATGTTTTGGAGTACCGGCTTGTCCATAATTGATAGATGTTCCACCATAGTCGTAATAGAATGGGACCTTGTTATTGAAATATAAGGAACCTTCATTACCCGCTGTGGTACTTGTTTGTTTCGCATTTAGACCTTTAGAAACAAATGATTTAATGTCATCAAACGTATATTTGGTTTTTACACCTACCGCTAATGGATCATAAACTTCATGATGCCAAGCTGCTTCAGTACTTGTTTTACCTCTTAAATGGAATTCGTTATCTAAGATGGCAACGATTGTACCTTCACCATCATTAGTGCCTTCTGGCTTATTCATCGTTGTGGCGGAAATGTTTTCTTCCACAGAACCACCATCTCTTGTGATCACTAATGGGACAGCGCCATCGTTTTGATAGACTTGTTCGGCATGAATCTTGTCTACGGTAACGCTTTTAACGCCAGGTACTTGTTTAATCTTTTCAATATCGTTTTCATTGACTTCAAGAACGAATGCGTTCACTAATGTGTCATAACTTTGAGTTTTGCGGATGTTTCTTGTCGCTAACTCTTTAATGTTGTTGTAAACGAATTGTTGGGAGTTTTTAATGCCTTCACTAGTCAAACTCTTCACGTCGTAACCAACTTCGACGATAATGCGTTTGTCTCTGACTGGCATTTCTTCTTTGTTTGCGCTAGCGGAGCATCCTGTTAAGGCTAATATTCCGGTAACACTTACTAGAAGTAGACCTATTTTCTTCATAACTTTTACCTCCTCTCGTGTGTACGAAATGTAAAAAGTGCGTTTATTATATAACACACACATAAAGCAAGTAAAGTAATTTGTAAAAATAAAAAATGAGCCTAAATGCCCATTTTGAAGTCAAAAATATGGAATTAAACTATATTTCTTGCCGATTTATAAATTGTTCAAATCTAGGTAATGTCAAAGTGTTATTGCCTCTTCCATCCCCATCGATTAAGCCGCGTTTAATTAAACGATCTCTATAAACGGATGTCGCTTTGATATTACCGTTAAAAAATTTATTAATTTCTTCTGTAGTTGCGGTATCACTTTTAAAGCATTTTAAGAATTTCTTTTCTTGGGAAGGAAGATTAGCCCAAATTTTGTCATAAGTGTAAAGTGATAAATATTTATCAAGTTCATCAAAAATCTTATTAAAAACTTTATATTTCGAGAATAGAAAACCAACAACTTGATAAGCAAACGCATAACCTTTGGTAAGTTCCGCTAATTGGCGGATGGTCTCACTATTTTCCGAGGTAAATATTTGGGCATATTTGTCATATACCATATTAATATCTAAAGGCTTTAAGTCTATTTTTGGAGCGCGGTACAAGAAGGTAAGATTTTTATTGTTTTGTAAAGAAAAAACGTTTTCATATAAGCCAGTCATCAAAAGGAAGATTTCGTAGTTATCTCTTAATAAGCTTTGGAAGTCATGCACAAATGATCTTGTGTGGAGATTGTTAGATATTTCATCGATAGTGATTAACACTTTTTTGTGATTCTTATTTAATACATCGAGCATTTTTTCTAAGATCGTTTTCACATTTGAAACAGGTTCTTTGCCTTCAATAGTAAAACCAAAGCCATGAAAGGAAAACGAAAAAGAAGCCTTTAAAAATAGGTGTTTAACATTTGTATTATCATAAATTTGAGCGGCAATCTGACTTAATATTTCACGATTAGGATTAACATCCACGACAACCCAATCACTATTATCTTTAAATCGATTAGAGACATCGGTTAATAAAACAGTTTTACCGGATCCTCTAACACCAGTGATGATGTAGACATGGGAAAGAGGAAAATCTAAATTAAAGTCATCATAAATACGATTGGAATCTAATGTCCTATCGATATAATTCTGTGGCTGCTGACCAAATGTTAAGGTGAATGCACTATTCATAAAAAGTACCCCCGATTTTTTGTTAGACCTGTTAGACCTGTTAGACTTCATTTTTTGTTAGACCTGTTAGACCTGTTAGACTAATTATAGCCCCTCGAAGGGGCCTATTCAATAATAATTATTAGAATTTTGTGTGATAGATTATTTCTAAAACTAAGACCGCTATTAATAAAATTAATCCGGCAGCGATAATAGCGATAAAATTATATGTGGAATTATTTCTTTTTTCTCTTTTGCTATCTCGATAATCAGAAAAAGAACCATCTCTTCTTGCGTCTTTAGCGAATAACATCGATCCTAGTTGCTTAAAACCAAAGGCAAATGTATCAAACGCTCCTAAAAATGATAGCCAGGCTAATACACCAGATAAACTAACCACGATCGCTCCAATTGTAATACCATTGACGGCATCTATGAAAGCTCTATTTCTTAAAAAGAAATATAATAAGAAAATACCCGCTCCTATAACTAAAGAGATAATTAGTGTAATGAGGTTATATAACCAATGTCTTCTTAATTGTATCCAAGCATTTTTCATATCGTTATTTTACTCTTTTAATATAATCTTTCGCAAATTCACCAAAACCAAAGATAAATATCTTTTTATATTCTTCAAAGCTTACTTCTCTATAACCATATCTAGCCACCGTAAAAACCACACCGAATTCTTCGGTAGTTAAATTATTAGAGATGAAACCATTTTTCTTATAGAAATTTTCTCTTTTCTTTCTATTTTCATAATCGTCATATTTCTTATCTACTTCTTCATAACAAAGTAAGACGACTTTATCTTTATAAATCTCTTTTATCATAGATAGTATTTGACTACCATAACCTTGATGCTGAAAAGAAGGAGATACCGCTAAAAAGAAGATATAAGCGATATCTTTATAGATGATTAAAGAAGCAAATCCAATGAACTTATCATTATCGTAAAAAGCATATAAAACATTAGATTCCTTCTTAAAAGAAGAAAAGAAGACATCAGGACCTGGTCTTTCAGTTTCTGGAAAAGAAATAAGAAATAAAGGCTCAACATCCTTTCTAATATTTTTATCGTTAATATAATTCACTACTTTCATAAGGACGAAGGATCGATATTAATGATGTTTAAATCAAATTCATCACTATTTTTAATAGTGACACTTAATATATAGTTATCGATTTCTATTGTTTTAGAAAAATATATTTCATCTTCATAAATCTTTCTTCCATTTATCGGTAAAGAAGTGATTGATTTAATACTTTTAAATATCGTTTCACCAATACACTTAATTAAAGATTCTTTGTTGGTCCAAATCTCTAAGAAAGATTTATAATTTTTAACATATTGTTTTTCTAATTCACTACAAACTTTATCTTTTAAATCGATTTTATGATCTTTAATCTCTTCTATATCTACACCCACTGGATAAGATTTATCTAAGGCTAAAACTAACTTAGAACCACTATGGGAGATATTAAAATATATATCTTTAGATAAAGGTTTACCTTTATTAGATAAATAATAATCCTTTATATATTTATTTTTAATAGCGGTAGAAATAGCTTTTTCTATCTTTACTTTTTCTAATTTTATTTTATTGATAGAAGATAAATCTTCTTCGCTTAAAAAAGAAAGAGAGGGAATATCTTCCTCTTTCATATTTTTATAATCCACAATTATTAAATCGATTTTATTCATCTTTTTCTTTCTTAATTAGATTGATACTTTTAATACGTTTTTTGAATTCTTTTTTAAAATCTTCAAATCGCATACCTTGAAGTTCCTTAAATTCTTTTAATTTTGTGGCGAGATGAATCGAATAAGCGAAATCAACCACCATCATCCCGATAAAAGCGCCTATAAAATAGGTGTAGATTAAATTTTCACTAATCCAGTTAATACCAATCACTAAAAATGGATTCACAAAGAAATAATATAAAGAACCAACGATAATCCAAATTAAAGAGAACTGTGGGCAGATAATACCCATGATATTGCCTTTTTGATCTGAATAATCCCACAATTTAACTTTTAAGCCTTTAATAAATATTAAACCAGCGATAAATTCGATTAATGTCATCCCCACACCGATGATAAGAATACGGACGATAATATCCCAAACTTTAATCGAAATACCTAAAGGCATATTGCTAATCGCATATAAAACCACTACTCCTGATCCATATATTGGGAGATATGGGCCAGTCAAAAATCCAGGATTCATCCACTTTTTCTGTGAAACAAATCTTCTAAAGAATAATTCAATAACCCATCCCACTAATGAGCCGATTACAAATAATGTGGAAACAATAACTAAATATTTCATAACTATCCTATTATAACATAAATATTTTTAATCATAGATTAATAAAAAATTTGTCTCATTTTTTTGAACATTTTGGAATTTCCACCCCCTATTTGTATAGTAGGAGGATATTTTATCTTCCTCGTAGTTACGTATAGGCGTCTCCTGTGACCGATCGCTAGCGATGGTAGGACTCGAAAGGAGATGGTGCCTATGAGGCTTTTAATAGCTTTTATGGTTTTATTGTTATTGCTAATAATAACTTTAAAAAAAGATAGATAGATTAGTCACCACTAATTAATCTACCTATACGTAACTATTGTTACATCAATATGTTAAATTGCTTCATAAGAACATTCAAGAAAAAGAAAAGGAAGAATTGCTTCTCCCTTACTTGTATAGGCGTCCCCTCCGATTGAGCTAAGTAGTAAAAAACAAGAAAGGAGGAAGTGCTTATGGATAAATACATATTATACTGACGTACGTATTTTTTCAATGAAAAGCTAATAAAGTTTTTATAAGCTTTTTTTCGCTTTAAAACACGAGACAAAAACCTAATTATGTATCTATATATTTCAAAATACTTTTATATTTCTATCTATGTATGATACAAATATTACGTTTTCTGTAAGGACATTATTTTATGAAAAAGTATATTGGAACAGTTATCACCGCTTTAACATGTATCACTTTAGCGATATTAGGATTTGTCTTTAATGGCTTTAATCTATCTTCTAATCAATTAGATACTTTACTTATCTTAGGAATCATCTGTGGATCTAGTGTTTTATATTGTTTCATCGTTGGTGAAATATCTAGAAACAATTCCCAGATGGATAAATTATGGTCATTATTACCTATTGCTTATGCCTGGGTAGTTACTGTTAAAGGCGGTTTTCATCCTCGCCTGATCGTTATGGCGGTACTTATTACCCTATGGGGAATAAGATTAACATTTAATTTCGCTAGAAAAGGGGCTTATTCGATTAAATTCTGGACCGGTGAAGAAGATTATCGCTGGGTTATTTTAAGAGAAAACAAGATGTTTAAAGGTCACTACGTCCGTTGGGCATTATTCAATTTATTCTTCATCTCTTTATTCCAAAACGCTTTAGTCTTAGCAATGACTTTCCCAATGGTTGCGGTCATGGATAGCGGGGTTTCCTTTGGAGTCTTTGATTATATTGCCTCTTCCTTAGTCTTTGTTCTTTTATTAATTGAATTAATCGCTGATGAACAACAATGGAAATTCCAACAAACCAAGAAAAAACTTCTTAAAGAAGGTAAGAAATTAGATGAATTAGAATTAC
This sequence comes from Bacilli bacterium, assembly GCA_045113315.1. Lineage (GTDB taxonomy): Bacteria > Bacillota_I > Bacilli_A > RFN20 > CAG-826 > RUG13091. The sequence continues at coordinate 52,004 of JBGUIX010000015.1, read as the reverse complement.
CTTATAAAAGAGGTTTTAACACAGTTGGATTATGGTCATATTCTCGTCACCCTAATTATTGTGGTGAACAAGGTTTCTGGCTAGCCCTATTCCTCTTCACTCTTGGCGCTAATGTAAATACATATTTCATCTTTAACTGGAGTATGTTTGGAGCGTTATTTATCGTCATCTTATTCTTAGGTAGTTCCATGTTTGGAGAAGGAATATCGAATTCTAAATACCCAGAATATAAATATTATCTATGTTATGTTTCTAAATATATTCCATTTAGGAAATACAATCCGGAAAAAGCTAAAGCTAAATATGAAAAGAATCACCACGAATAATGGTGATTTTTTCAATAACAATTGAAGTAAAGAAAAACAGGAAGTAACTCTAACCCAGTTATAAATCCTGCCTATACGTAACTATTGTTACAAAATTAATATATAACGATTTTTATTTATAAACAATAGGAACTACTCTTCTTTTTGTGGTTCCACGACTTCCTTTTTATATTCGTTATTTCCGATTCTTTCGATGAGAATATGGAGCCTCTTATATAGCAATAATACCGCGACGATAACAATCGCATCTTTAATGAGATTCATCGGTAACACCATAAATAAAGCGTATAACCAAACCCAATTATCACCTTTGATCGCTGGAATAATTGAACTGCACATGCCTTCAAGTGTTTCTAAAGGCAAATGATATAACGCAGAATAAAATGGAATTAAAACATAAACATTCATGATCATCGCAAAGACACATTGAAGTAATGTTGAAGTTCCTAAACCGATAAATACCGATGATAATTTTCTTCTTTTCTCATAGAGAATGACCGCTGGTAAAACAAAGACAATAGTAAAGAAGAAATCACCAATTTCCCCCACACCTGCGGTACTTGTCATCGGTAATTTGATTAAAGTTTTAATTAAAGTCACCACTACCGCGGATAAAGGACCATACATATATCCCACTAAAAAGATAGCGATTTCATCAAGATGAACTTTTAACCATGGAGGGGTAAAACCTAATCCAAAATCAGGCACTAAAACATATAGTATTGTCGCTAAAGCACCAAATATACCGGTAACAGTAATAAGTTTAACGAGATTAACATTTCTCTTTTTAAATCTAAAAATAGAGATGACTAATAGACCAATTGCTAAAGCAATCATTAGGCCCATTAACACCCATTTAAACCACGACATAAACGCGGTTAATTGTTCTACATTCATAATAAAAATCCCTCCATACTTCAGGTGGGATTATATATAGCAATTAACTTCTGCTATCCGGACTGTACCGTTGGCCTAGGAATTTCACCTAATCATGCTTTAGTTATAAAGCTCGTGGGCTATACCACCAGTCGACGTAATTCTCGTCACCCTGAAGTGTCTATATTATAGAACAATACCAGGATATATCAACATATATGCAAACATTTTTAATCTCTGATTAAGAAAAATTTTTTCTCATATTTTTGAACATTTTCGCTATTTCACTCCCTATTTGTATAGTAGGAGGGTATTTTATCTTCCTCGTAGTTACGTGTAGGCGCTCCTCCGATTGAGTTAGGTAGCAAAAAATCAAGAAAGGAGGATGTGCTTATGCAAATTATCATAATTTTCATGACTCTACTTCTATTGATAATAATTGAAGTAAAGAAAACAGGAAATCACTAACCAAAATTTCCTGCCTACACGTAACTATTGTTACATTTATATGTTAGATTTCTTCAAATAAACTTTCAAGAAAAAGAAAAGGAAGAATCGCTTCTCCCTTACTTGTATAGGTATCTCCTATGACCGATCGTAAGCTACGGTAGGACTCGAAAGGAGATGGTGCCTATGAGGCTTTTAATAGCTTATATGACAATTTTGTTGCTATTAGAAGATAGATTAGAACCAACTAATTAATCTGCCTATACGTAGCTTAAGCTACATATTAATATTATCCATTTATAGGCGATAGTTCAATACTGAGATTTGTAATCTAAGTATCCAATGACACCCACAATCATGTAACAGATTGTTTTTGGTAGCATCAGCATCCCAACCCAACTATACGTACCTGCAAAGATAACAACGGGTAAATAGAATAAGAATGAAAGGATGATGAAATATCCTAATAATCTTAAACATTTAATCTTATTAAAGTAAATAAAGCATAAAACGATTACTAAGATACCTAATAATACGAATGGGATATTACGATATATACCCCATAACATATCGTTAGAATTATTGATCCAATCGTTTTGAGGTAAGGCTAATAAAACGATACGAGAAATAAATAAAACACAAACGATGATATCTAAATAGATATATCTTTTAATCCCCATACGTTTAAAGATAAATAGATACACTAAAACATAGAATATGGTCATGGTAACTGAAGTAATTAATTTACCAATGCCTAACCACATCGCTAAGGTAGATGATGGATTATCTAATGTTTTACTAAATAAACCAATAGCCCTTGGAACTAGATGAAAAGCGTCACCAACTCCTAATATCAAGCAAGCTAAATCAAATAAGATATAGTATCTTTTATTAGAATTTAGTGACTGTTTTATAAAATAAATACCTAGCCCCAAAATAAAAACTAGGTAGATAACATAAAATGATGATTCAAATAACGCTCTTACCATAAAACTTTTTCAAATCAAAGGAAGCAGTCAGAACTGACGCTAACAGTTTTCTTTCCTCCATTGATGATTACAACATATAAAATACCGTGAGAAGTTGTTAGTTTGTTATCAATAATTCCTTTGGTGCCTTTTTTTATCATTACACCATTTATCACATAATCATCATTAAATTCGATTTCTTCTTCAAGGCTATAGGAAAATTTATCGCGTTTTTTTGTTTCAATCTTTTCTTCTTGATTTAAGACTTCATCGTTTTTCTCTTCAAATGGAACTTCTTCTTGAACCTTTGAAGACTCTTCAACATTTCTTTCTTGCTCCTCTAAATAAGAAAGTCTTCTATTAAGTTTTCTAATGTCTTCTTTAAGAAGAGTTATTTCACTACCGTGATATTTAATCGTTCGATCACTTGCGGTAGGACCCTCTGGTGAATATTCACACATTTTCCCCACTGTGATAAATAGAATGCCTGTGGAAGGCCCCATTAATACGCAAAAGAAAAATGTAACCCATAAAAGAAATACAGCAAAACCATTTAGCATGCCAAAAACACTCCATGAAGCTTTTGCGGTCACACCAACAACTTGAACGAATAAATAAATTAAACCAATTGTTGTAAAGATTAGTTCTATCACACCAATCCCAATTAAATATCTACTTTTATTCATATTTATTTCTTTAAGTTCTCTTCTGGACGATGTCTCAGTGGTCGACCACATTTTGGACAATAAACAAATCCTTTTGGATACCACACTCTAAAGCCCAAATCTTCGCTTTCATAATCAAACTCAGTTAAGCAATATTCACATTTAATATGAAATACTGGATGGTTTTCTTCGTTGGTGATTTTAATAGCCATAAATCTTCTCCTTTGAAATATTATAATTCAGTACTTATATTTACTTGTTTCTTAGCAATTGAACTCTTATAGCTTTTTATTGTTGTGCTGCTTCTATACTTGCGTACGTATGAATTCTTAGATGTTTCGACATAAGATTCGTAACAATATCTAATTTCTTTGTCCAACACAAATTGCACTGTTTGAATAGAATTTGTTATTTCAGCAACTAAACGAATCGTAAAAACATTCCCATCAATAAAATACAGACATTTTTTATCATTTAATAAAAATACATCTAATGAATAACCTGAAAGAAATCTAAGTGCATTATATGATCCAGGTCCAATAGAGATGCCCTTTACGTTCGAATAAAGACTGTAAAAAAATAGTCCGTTTCTATCCTCGTAATGATCCGAGTATTCACCGTTTAATAAGTTTAATGTATAAAAATGGTTTTTTTCTTCAGCGAAATAATCATTACGTGCATTTACATCATGAGAAGTTTCCTTTATCGAATATGGGGTTTGTTTTTTTAAGAAAATATCTTGCTTCATTAGATATGTGCATCGCGAATTGGTAGCATCGATTGCAATTTCTTCTTTTGTGATTTGGTGAGCTTCTTTTTTTTCTTTCTGTGGATAGTTAGCAGTTTCAAAACCATAGATTTCAGTAGTTAAAGCCAAACTCTTTTTAAACTCTATGCCAGCGCTATAATCAGAGCTCATAAAATTAGATAGTGAATCTGCATATTTATCAGACAGTTTCGCTAAAAAAACATCTTCATTAACTTCGTGTTTGAATTTTCTAAATGAAGTATCGTTATTCCCACACCCAGTTAGTAAAGCAGTAAAACCAATAAGTAGAATTAAACTAATTTGCTTTTTCATAGTTCGTTTCTTTCTTCTTCATTATTTTATTAATAATAAAACAAACAATAAATAGGACTGAAAGTAATGAAGCTAAAACAATAATGACAACCAAATTTTCTGGATGATTAACCGAATGAACAACCATAAAATAATTAGCATTATCAATTTTGTTTGCGACAGTACTTGCCACCCCATTAAATACAAGAGCACAAATCGAAGATATTAAAGTAAAAACTGAGAAGATTAGTCCTTCAAATAGAGAAGAAATAGACCAACTATTTTTCAATATCACAAACGTAAATAAAAGAAGCGTAACTAAAATGAGTATTTCAAATAAAAAACTTATCCCAGAATAGGCAATTGCTGAAATAACAAAACCAGACGCATCTACTGAAATTACGTTTACTTTAGAAAGGAAAAAACTAACAAAACCAAGATTGCCGGTCTCTAAATAATAATTCTTTGTAAAAGCGTCTTCTGCACTAGGATAATAAAACCCAGACAAAGTAAATCTAATGCCACCTAAATTAAATAAAACAATTTGACATAAAATAAAAGAAACACAAGTTAAGGAACAAAAAACAATTAGTGAGGCAAGCTGTTTTTTAGCTTGCAATCTCAATTTCACGAAGATATTGAAGCTCAATAATATTGGTACGAATATTAAGAGAAAAAGTTGCCCTCCATTAATAGACGTTGTCAACAACTCAATGTCTGAAACTAAGGCAAAATTAACAAAAAAGATAAATAAGAATAAATATAAAAGATAAACAACAATCGCTTTTTTTGATAAATCTATATATTTCTTCTCTTTAATAGCAGTAATAAATGCAGGAATAGAGTTTGCCAAAAAGACAATTCCAAGTATTACTATTGTTGCTTGAACAACTAAAACTAAACTGGCATTCACAATATGCATTGTTTCACCGGAAAGTATTAACGATTTAGCATAAGAAAAGGTATCAATGTAGTATGTGATTGTGGTGAAGCTAGAATTATCGAAAAAGTCACTATGCAAAAATGGAGCAAACATAATAGAAACAATCAAAATAATTGCCAATAGCATCGAAGACATCCCGATAATGCTAAAAATCCAATTAAGTTTGTTGTTATCAACGCTCTTTGTTTTTTTATTATTTTCTGCGCTTTCTACTTTTTTCTTTTCTTCAGCATTCTTTAAACTAGCGCCACATTTTTTACAGTAGTTTGCTTCTAATTCGTTTTCTTCCTGACAATTTGGACAAATAATACTTCTAATTACTTTTTTCCCACAGTGTGGACAAAAAAGACTGTCGCTAGAAATCTTGCCGCCACAATAAATGCACTTCATACTTATTTACCTTACTTACAATTCTCTTATATTTTAATATGTTTATATATAACAATAAACATTTCTTGTGCCTCATTTTCTTTTTGTTCCAATAATTAATGAGAAAAAGTAATTTTTTTATATAATATATTCGTTATTTATGGAAAAGAGATCTAGTAAATTAAAACAATTCATTAATAAACATCCATTATTTTGGAGTGTTAATCGTATCTTTTTATTACTAGTGGCCTTAGCCTCAGCGCTTTTAGGTGCTGGTGGATTAGTCTTATCTTTAGGCTATAACATCAGTGATGAGAAGATGGCTTTCGTCTCCTTCATCTTTCTTGGCATTGCTTTAATGTGTCATGGCTTATTATTCATCATTGATTATATGTTCCACATAAAAGATAGTAAAAAGATTGCTTATACCTATTTATATAGCGGATTTACCTTTATTGTTTTAGGTATATTAATGATGGCTTTAATGAAAGTGAAAGGTTCATCCGCGATTATCGGTATCGCTTTCTTTATGGTCTCATTTACTAAAGAACTCTTAATCGCGATATTTTCTAAACATATTAGAAGATATATCTCCACAGTGCTATTTGGCATTGTCGCCTTAGTCTTATCTTTATTAATTGCGATAGACTTTAATTCTTTTTATATCAACTTCGCGATCATCGGTATCTATGAAGCGGTTGTCTCCACGATCTCTATTATCGCTGTCGCTTTCTCAAAAATAGAATTTAAAACCATTAGAAAGGTTATTCAAAAAACATACGCTGCTGAAATCACTTTTGGTTTAGTAGCCTTAATTATCGCTTTCTCATTTATCTTCTATGTAACAGAAAGTGGATTTAATAATTATTTTGATGGTATTTGGTATTGTTTCACTTTAGTGACCACAATCGGTTTTGGTGATTTAGTCACCACTTCTGTCATCGGTAGAATATTATCTATTATCTTAGGTGTTTATGGTGTTATCTATGTGGCTTTATTAACATCGATTATCGTTAATATCTATAACGAAACAAAAGATAAACACATCCACACTGATGATGATAAAAAAGATAAAGATAAAATAGAAGAAGACAAGAAGGATATAGAAAAATAGAAGCCGAACAAACGGCTTCTATTTTTTAATTACCATATACTTCTTTGAAATTTAGATAAACAGTATTCTCGTCATACATACTTAATTCAATCACAAGGGAAATAGTTTGTTCTCCATAATGAACTTCGGTACCGGTTATATAATATTTATTTTCACTATCATATGTATAATGAGCACTTTCAAAAACACTTTTGATTTCGGTTTCTGTCATATCAGAGATATAAGCACCGCTAGCTAACTTGACTTTACCTTTTTCAATTTCCCAAGAATCGGTGACATACATATATTTATGTGTTCCGCTTATTTCTGGGAAGACATATTCGCTCATGGTTTCTAGGCCATATCTTTCAATGACATCACTCATATTGTCATATAATTCACCAAAAGAGTTGTTATAAGAATAATCAAAGCAATAATAATCTTCCACTAATCTCGCAGTGATGCAGTAATCATCAAAGAAAGCCTTACGGAAATATATACTATTTGGCTCAAGGTCTCGTTTCGCGGAAATATAACCTTTATCTCTTAATGCTTGGAGGTTATTGGCATAATTTGTCGCACTTGTATCATAAATATAGACCTGTAATAAATTACCACCACTATAAGATACATAGTATCTAGCGCCTGGATCGTTATATCCATCAATCACAAAACTTTCACCTAAATTTAATGATTGTCTAATATATTCCACTGGGAATTCACTGACCGTCATCTTTTGGTTAATAGTCAAGTAATAAACCATTTTAGTTCCTATACTATCGATTGTGGCCGTAAAGGCTACGTTATGTTCATCATGAGCATCATGAAGTCTCAAATAATAATAATGGGTTTCAGGATTAGTAACGGGATCATCTAAAACAAATTGATAATTTGATGTGATGTCTTTTAGGTGTTGTAAATATGTAGTGACATCAGAAATAATAGTGGCTCTATCCTTGTTATCATTCTTTAGAATAATAGACACAGCGTGATCAAAATCAGACATCGCCATACCCACACCAGTGTAAGAATAATCAGTTCCATCAAATGGATGATCATTCATAAATGACGCGAAGTCAGTACTTAGATATTGATTAATAGTACTTGATGGCCATTCACCTGGTTTAAGAGATGGATAATCTTTAGTAAATACAAGTTGATAATAATTTAAAGGTGAACCTGTTGAAGCAAAAGTAATGGTATAGACTTTATCTTCCACTACTTTTTGATAAACTGAACTTCCCATATCCTGCACTAATTCAAAACCATTAGAGGTGAAATTATTAAGATAATTAGTGGGTAAGAACATACCTTGGAACATTAATGTTTTCATCTCACTAACAGTTTCTTGTTCCATTCTAAAAGCTCTAGTGCCGAAGAAAGGTATATCCATACCAAAGCATTCATTAATCAAAGCTTTTTCACTTGCGGTGAAATCAGTAAATTGTATCGCTGGATCTTTTTTCGCCACAGGTGTACCACCTGAACAGATTCTAACGTCAGTAATTTAATACATCTTTATCAGCAGCGTATAAAAGAGAAAGGAAATAACGAGATTCCGCCATTTGAGGGCAAGAAGCAGGAGTTAAGGCACTTAAAGTATCATCTCCAGAAAAGCGATTAGCCATCATTATTAAATCTTGATAGTAACCGGTTTTAATTTTGTCTAAAGTTAAACGATTATAAGAGCAGAATACCGCGGTTTCAACGGTGAAATAGTTAGAATTAACCAAGCGAGATTCAATGAGGCTAAAACCATTATCAACTGGATCAGCGTTTACAAAGTAACCATACTGTCCCGCTTTAATGACGACAGAGTTATTTTCCACCACACAGTTATGGGCTCTTAAGCGAAGTGTGCCACTATTGTTATATGGAACAGTGATATAAACATCGCCTGGCTCTGGTTGATCTTGATCTTCGCTAGTTGTTTCTTGTGAAGTATTTGATGTATCTTCCTCGCTTTGACTAGCTTTTTTCGTAGTTATACATCCAGACAAAAGCAACGAACCCATTAACAAAAAGACAGGGAATAATAATTTCTTTTTCATAAATAACACCTTCTAAATATATTCTAAAAAGAAACTAGAGGCGTTTCAATCATATTATATATGAGAGAATTTCTTTATGATTTTAATTGCATATTTTTGGCGAATTTTATGCAATTAGATTTTGTAATATTTAGCGTATTTTCCTTTTTGAATGATTTGTATTTTGCTTTGTTTAGATAATACAGAAAGGCTTTTTTCAATAGTTGTTCTTGAGGAATTAACTAAGATTTCTTCAATCTCCGCTTTTGTGATAGGGCTTTTAGAATCATTAATAATGCGCAGCACTTTTTCTTCATTTAAGCCGGATGAGGAATTGATTTCTATAATATAGGCCAATTTTTGATATCCGTCTCTTAGACATCTAAGCATAAAGAAAACAAAATATTCATAATTATTTTTGCTTTCATGCCAACCAATAGACGACTTTTCTAAAGCGCGATAATAATCATCGATATTATTTAAGATAATATATGAAAGTGGATAATAATAATCTAGATCATAGCCGTATTTTAAAAGTAAAAATGTGGTTAACAAACGAGATACTCTCCCATTTCCATCAAAGAATGGATGGATACATAAGAAATCTAATATAAAAGTAAAAATCGTTAATAAAATATTGCAGTTTGGATCGCTAATGCACTCATTAAACTGATAAACCAAATTCCCCATTAATGAATCAACATCTTCCGGCTTAGAAGGTATAAATACTGTTCTTAAAAGGTTACCGTCTTTATCATATTCGCGAATATAATTTTGTTCGACTTTATATTTCCCTCCAAATTCTGGAGTTAATGATTCGTATAAGAAATAATGTAAATCTTTAATGTAAGATTCATTTAAGGATTGATATTTATAAACATTAAAAACATTTTCTAGAGCTTTGCTATAACCAAACAAAAGAAACTCTTCTCTAGTCTCTGGCTCTAAATTATTTAATAGAATATCCTCTTCCCTTTTAGTGGAAATTCTTATCCCTTCAATTTCATTACTGCTGGTGACACTTCTTCTTTTATTGATATCGTGGAGACGATTTACTTTTATCTTTTTCGGTAAATTAAAAGTTCTCCCACGATTGACTTCTAAAGATTGAAGCATATTTAAGATACGAGGGCTAGTTAATTTGCTAACTTGTTCTTTGAGATTTATGAATTTCATGAATATATATTAATATATCTTTGATTCCCGAGCAAGTTTAATTGCATATTTTTCGCGATTTTTATGCAATTAAAAATTTTTGAAATATCTAAAAAGATGACATAAATAGCAAACTGATACACAATAAATAAGGAATGGTAAGTGATAAGAAGAAAAGATTGTATATCTCGATCGGTGTCGGTGTATTTTTAATCATTGATATCATCCTTTTTATCATCTTCTTACCGAAGTTCTTAAATAAAAGTAAAAAGACTTCTTCTAGTTCAAATGAAGAAACTTCTTATGTTATCGACGAAAGAAGTAAAGATAGATATGATCATCTATTTACTTATATCAATAACAAATTAGATAATTTATCCTTTTCTAATATCTCCTCGATTGTCACGATTAATTATCTTGATCATGATTTATATATCACTGGCATAAATAATGAAAAAGTTTATTACATCGATGTTCATGTTAATGAAGTTAGTAATGATTTATTATTAGATTTATTTAAAGATAATGTTCCTTCTATATCTAGTTATGACATCACTGTTGGTCAAGAGAATTTATCTAATGATAAAGATATCAATATCCCATCAGCGTATTTATCCGCCACTAATAAGGTAGCGTTATCTAAAAACTTCGTGGGTGAATATAAAATATCATTCACTTCATTTAAAGGTGAAAAAATGTATTCTTTATATAAAGCTAATTATGACGAACAAGGTCAATATAGTATAAAAGAGATATCTAAAGATACCTCTAAATTATTATTTGATATCAACTTATATTTACTTGGTGTGTGACAATAGTAGTTTTCACAATACAACCTCTATAATTTGTCTTCTTATTTCTTGTCCCCATCTAATTGCTTTGCAATATAGGACAATTTTTTGTATATTCAACTCATCATTTTTATAAAGCTCACGGTAAGCATTCACTACCTGTTTGTAATAATCAAGCGAGAATCTTTTTTTAAACCTTATGAGTTCAATAAGAAGCCTTTCCTTGTCGTATATGTTAATCTGTCCGTCCTTGGTTTTAATTACTGTCTTCCCGATATTTAAAAAATCGTCGCTTACATAGATTTGTTTAACTTTATCATTTTTAATTTTATGTGCTTTACGTGATGTACAAATTGTATATACATTCGGAACATAATCAGATAATTCATAGTAAGCAAAAGCGCTTTCTAAAGATAATATAGCGTTAGGATAAGTCGCAAAAATAGTTTCTAGTTCAATCAAATGAGGCGATTCATTTGTGTATAACCCATGAGACACCTTAAAAAGTTTTTTATCTTTTATTTGCTTTTGAACGTGGCTGTAATTACCAAATATTTTTTTTATTTCTTCGTAGGTATAGATCATACCTTAATCATAGTTTTCGGACGGCATTTTGTCAATAAGTGCCTTCTCAAAAGTATTAAATTAAACCCGCTAAAGTATCAAATATCATACCCGCCACGACAAGGATAATAACTATAGTTAATGGCAATTTATTTTTGGCTTTAAAGAATATAATCGTGGCGATAGAAACAATCACGAAGTCTAAACCCACAATAACATTGACTATCGCCGGAACAGCGTTTTCGTAAGAAAAAGCTTGATATCTCGCCATAATCATAAAAGCGTTAAAAACCGCTCCGATAAAGATATATAGATGATCGATTTTTCTAATCGTCACCACTTCTTTAATCTTTTTAGTAAATAAAGAGGTGATAAACATCGTAACAAATACGATACTCATCTGATGGAAAGAGATAATACTACTATCGATGTCACTTAATTTTGTTTTGGCGATTAATAAAACAAAAGCAAAAGCTAAAACAGAAACAAATGTATAAATCACCCATTTCCATTTAGCGTTCGGATTAATCTTCTTATTAAAGACGATAAATAGCATCGCTCCTAATAAAGCTAATAAACCAATGATATAGAAGATAATATTTAACGACTTACCCCCATTAGTGACCATATTAAAGGTAAATATTAAAAATAGGCTATTTGAGAGAAATAAAATAGAGGAAGTGGTTAATGGAGCGAAAGCCTCTAAATGAGCGTCCTTAATGGCTAAAAAATAGAAAAACCAGTCAATCGAGGTTAACACTCCCATGAGGATAATCCATAACCACTTTTCTAGTGTTAAAGAATAGAGGTTTTCTAAATAGCCGTGAGCCACGACCATGATAAAGCAGGCAAAGATAATATAAAAAGATTTGATCGTCGCATTTATTAACGCGGAGGCATGGTTACTACCTAAACGGTTAAATATCGTATTGCCAGAAGAAAATAATAACGCTAAAAAGGCAAATAAAATATATTCCATATTAGTCGAGAGTGACCTCTTTTTCGATCATCTCAATCGTACTTGGGGAACACTTTAAGAAGAAGACAAATGGGATTAAAGTTAATAACCAATAATTATTTCTAAATCCGAAATAATAAGCGTATTCATTCTTAAAGAATAAGACGTCCATTAAAACGATAATGACAATTAATAAGATGTATATCGAATTAGAGATCATCATATAACGGTTAGAGAAGATATATCTTAAGGATGGTCCACTAGAAAATCTCTTCTTTAATAAGTATCTAAGTAAGAATGAGATATAGATAAATGCCACACCCACAAAAGCGACTGTGGATAAAGAATCTGGGAACCAGAACTTCAAATAGATGTTTTTAGGCACGCCATAGACTAAATCATAACTATTACTAATCATGATTGAGGCCACTAATAGGCCTAAAGGTAATAAAGATAATAATCTCCAAACAATAATACCTTTGCCTTTCACAAAATTAGGTTTGAAGAACATGAAGAAATAAATTAAATAATTTAAGACTAATATCTGATAAGCACCACCTGGGATATAGTTATATAAGAAGTCACCAAAGCTATAACCCCAAGCTTGAGAAACACCCACGATCGCTGTTTCCATACTAGCGATAAATAAATAGACTAAAGAATTAAATATAATTTGATAGAAAAGAGTCTTCTCTTTCCTAATTGAGGAAATCATCACAAATTGTTCTAAGAATATCGAACCGATAAATAGATTTCTAAAAGTAGTTAAAGAAACTTGACTAGTGAAAAAGGAGGGGAAAGAGATTTCAAAATTACCGAAGAAGGAAATAATTAATAAAATTAAGGCTAAATATTTAATGACACTCGCCGCTAATAAGAAGAAATTATCCGGTATCACAAAAGGAAGATGAATATCTTTTGGTAAATTATTATCTTTTTCTATACCTTCAAAGCCATCTTTTTGTAAAGGCATAAGATATCTCTTTCTACTTGCCGCAATCGTAAAGGCCCCGATAGATAGACCGATAAAGAAAGTAATAATCGATGGGAATAAGGAAACTAATCCTCCCATTTGCATCGCAAAGTTAACTTTTCTACCCTGTTCACGATCCCTTAAGAAATCTTGATAAAAATCCACGGGTGTTGATAATGTTTCAGAAACTAAATTATCTAGATAATAAATAGCTTCCGCCATCGCATTTTTAAATATCGCATGAATATATTCATCATTTAGTTCTAAGTCACCTTTAATAATTCTTTGTAAGTTTTCGACTTTACCAAAGGTTTTATCGCCTTTATATATCGCACTAAAGGAGAAGAAATCATTTGTTTTACTACTACCTAAATCAAAGAAACAACGATAGGAACTATCCGCTAAAGAACCACCGAATTTGCAGTGGAATCTAGCGATACCTAATTCTGGAAAATCCACCATCCCTTTACTGACGGAATAATTGCATTCATTAAAATATAAAATATTTTCTGTTTTATAAAAGGATATCGATACTTCTTCTGATCCATCGACATGACCTAAATAATAATATTCCGCGTCAGTGATGATATCTCTTCCGCTTTTCCCTCTTTCAAACGCCGCTTCTCTTAAAGCGATATACGTTTTTCCATATCTAGATGTACTACTAGAAGTCGAGTTAGTCATAAAAGATGAACCGATAAACATCCCAAAGAGAGAAACCACAATGAGGATAATAGAAGTTAATAAACGTTTCTTCTTTTGGTGATGTTGTTCTTTTTTCGGTTTAACTAAGATGGGACCAGGATAATCTCTATCACCTGTTAAATTAAATTTATAGTCATAAAATTTTTCAATTTTTGCTAATCTCTTTTTACTAGGATGGATATAACCCATCTCAAATAAATACAAAGATAAATAAGAGATTCCAATCCCTTTTGCGGCATCTTTTAAAGATAAACCTTTATCTTGTCTTAATTTCACTAGCTGTTGGTTGTAATGATAGATTTGCATCATAAATTATTGTATAATTCCGGCGTGAAAACTAAAGCAATTATTTTACTTTTTTTACCAATTTTACTACTAAGTAGTTGTTCCAAATCTTCCTCGATTACTTTTAAGACTATGGAGCATGAACTAGAAACTAGTTATGATGACTCATACTTTTTACTTGATAATAACGTTTATCATCAAGAACTAGCGTTAGTGAGTATCGCTAATGCCATTAGTACAATTAGAGGTGGAACTGATTATAACAAGAAAGCTAATAACTTATTAGATCTATGGAAGAAAGAAGGCTTTAAAGATTTCTATATTAATGATGCCTTTATTAATAAACCCACCACGACCTCTATTGGTTATGGAATTAGTAATAAACATGTAGAAATAAAAGATGAAGAATTTAATCTCATCGCTATCTCCGTTAGAAGCGGAGAATATGAAGCGGAATGGGCAAGTAACGTCACCTTAGGAAGTGAAGGTGATGCCGAAGGATTTGATAACGCTAGTTACGAAGTTAAAGAAGGTATCTATAAATATTTAACTGATCATAAGATCGTTGGCCGCACTAAACTATGGATAAACGGTTTCTCTCGTGGAGCGATAACCGCGAATATGACTAGCGCGAAGATTCTCGATGATATCGTGAGAGATAAATTCGTCGAGGGTGTTAAAACCACAAGTAATGATATCTATGCCTATTGCTTTGAACCACCTGCTGGAGCTTTAGTCTCTGATGAAGTGGCTCGTGATCATCTATATAGCTGTATTCATAATGTCATTAATATGAACGATGTGGTCCCAATGCTTGCACCATATGAATGGGGCTTTAAACATTATGGACAGGATTATTATTATCCAGATCGTTTAACTGATATTTATTTCGATGCGACTGAAAGATATAAAATCGTCAGTAATTATCACTTCACCAAAGGCGCTCATGACTTTATGGAATATAGCATCGATAACTGGAAGTTCTTTGATCCAGGTCAAGAATATGGTGATAAATTTAATTTACCAAGAGAAACACTTCATCCATCTTTATCTAGATTCTTTAGAACCTTTATTCAAGAATTAGCGAAAGCTATGCAAGATCGTCCTACTTACGCAAGTCTTGTACAAAACGGTTTAGTAGAAGTCTTTAAAGCGATGAATGGTTTAAATTCAGAAATCGGTGATAAGATTATCGATCCAAGTAATATTATCGATGTCTTTTCAACATATACATATGTTAGAAACCTCATATTAGAAATCTTACAAGATAATGCGACTGGTTTTTATAACGACATGAGATTTTTGATTTATCAAATCATGGGTTATAACGAAAATAACAAAGAGGCGATTAGTGAACTAGTGAATAGCAATATGCCTTTATTAGTCTTATTCGTTCAATCCTTTAAAACGAGAAAAGACCTCGCTTTACAATTATTTAATCGCGATAACATGTTAGGTATTATCATCGCTCATACGATGGAATTATGTTATACCTTCTTAAAAAGCGCGGACAGTAGATTCTACGGCAAAAAAGCTGTCAAACTAAATGATGGTAATTATCAAATTATTAAAATCTCTAATCCTACTTCATTCACTCTATATGAACATCATCTAAAGAAAGATATCTTCACCTATAAAGATAAAACGATGGTAAGTGATACCTTATGCGCGGAAAAACTCGCTAACGGAGATATAAGTATCTATATCCCCAATAATGGTACTTACTCCTACACTGGTGAATTTGATTCTATGGCCTTATATAACACCTCATATAAAGGTGTTGAAACAGTTGTTAATGAAGCACTACCACCAAGTGGTGATATCAATTAATAAAAGGTTCCACGAATGTGGAATCTTTTCTTATTTGTCTGATAAATCTGTAATTTCAATAAATTCATGAATCAAGTTTTTGACAATATCTTTGAATTCATTCTCATCTTTATATGAGAGCTTTTTAGTCGAAGCCAGCTGTTGCTTATAGTCCTCGTTTTTAAACATTTTGGAATGTTCATCAATCAGCTTTTTATATTTTGCTTTTTCCTCATCAGTCAGCACTTTACCGTAAAGAAGGATTCTTCCAATAACATTTCCATCTAAGCAATCCCTGCTCCTAATTTCTAAATATGGATGGTTTTTGTTTTCTTCGCCCTTACAAGAAACAATAATCATCGCGTATCTGTTTCGATATGTTGCTTGGTAAATATCGTATTTTCCAGAAGAAACATTATCGTGAATGAATTTTCTAAAATAGTTTTCCCATTCAACGATGTTGTTCTCAGTAGGTAATTTATCAATATTACAATACTCATAAATCTTACTTATATATTCGACATACTGATTAAGTATGAGGTTTTCAGAATCCTTATAAGCAACAAAGAAATTATGAATATCATTTATATCAAAGCTTTTCCATTCCCAACCTTTGTTCTTGTACTTATCGTTGGCCTCTTTAATTTGTCCCAGTTCAAAATCGGACAATATACGAGGCTTATAATAGATAAAATAGCTCGGCCTATCACTATCATCGCCATTATTCCATTTATTAACTACATCCATATATTTTATTAACTGGTTATCGTGTGGATTTGACCCCACTTTATCTTCGATAATTAAAACGCATTTTTTCCCATTTATTTCAAAGTCAACAGTGATATCGATTTTACTAGCCTGTGCATGCACTTCGATGTTAGAGATGTTTTTGTAATCTTTTCTACCAATAAACTTAGCGATGAGTTTCTTTCCACTATCGTTTATATCACTCATTAAAAACCACATCAAAAAGGCATCTTGGCTAAGTTCTTTAGTCGCGTAATCAAATAAATTAACCATAATTACTTTTGTACTATATCGTAGGCAACAAATTTAGAACTTCTAATTTTGTTTTGTGCCCATCTTTCTACATAGTTTCTATCACCATCAATTACTTCTTTAAAAGCTGGTATGCCTGATCGTTTAGCGCTTTCTGTTAAATAATACCTAATTTCGAATTTCATGTTTTTTTAAAATCCTTTCTGCTTCGTTTATAACTCTTTGTATTAATGACTGTGGAGAGACCACAGTAATAGATTCACTATATTGCATATACCAATAGAACAGTGCGTTTTCATTACATGTTATAGTGGCGTATTGAGGCCCATCATCTTTATATTTATAAATTCTTGCGTTATTACCGAACCAATCCACTACATATTGAATCGCTTTTTCATCCTCTAATATGAAGCAAGCGGTAATAACTTCTCCCTCTAATAAATAGACCGTATCTTTAAGATATTTATAGATGTTAAAGTCTTTCATTCCTTCTAGTGATTCAATTGGTTTAATGTCCCATTCATCTTCAATTTTAGGATTGACCATATAATCGATTCTAAATATTTGTATCGGGCGATATTTTTCTCGATAATTGCACATCAAGAAATAACGAGATCCACTGCTGACGGAATAATAAGGAGAAACGATATATCGATAACCATCCATTTTAGTGAATGGTTTACCATTACTATCAAATGATAGATATTGGAAAGATATTCTTTTGCCTTTTCTTTTTGCTTCTTCGATTAGCTCTAAGTTATAGAAAAGATCTTTATTTTCATAAATAGGAAAATCACCAGTTTTATAAATATAATTAAAGTCTTTTCTTTGATATCTACTTAAACAAGAACTAAGTTTCTTAGATAAAGAAGTGGCTTGTTTCTTACTGATAGATTTATTAGAAAATAACGAATCAACGATAAATCTCACTTCACTATTGTCGAAATTACGTGATAATAACGCATATCCGCCTCTTGGAGACTTATTTATGTCATAATCGAGTTCTTGTAAGAGTGATATAGAAAAGGCCACTGATTTGCGTTCTAATTCAATTCCATATAATTCATTAACTTTATCGATGATGTCTTGTTGCGTTAGAAAGTGATCCTCATCAGAGTATTCTTCTAAAACTTTTAATATCAACAGTATTGAGGCTTTCTTATTTTCAATCATTAACATAATTATAATCCTTATTGCTTGTCATCGCATTGACTACTATTGTAGTAGCCAAATAATAGAAGGCATTTGCCTTTAACTTCTAGTAGTTCAATGGTGCCATCGCTATATTGAACATCGCTGATATAATCCTCGTGATCCACTCCTGTTAATTTATAGATAATAGGGATAGGATCAGTTTCTTCACCTTCAAATATCATAATGAATTCTTCAGGATTAACTGGCTTATCATCTATAGTGACAATATTAACATCAGTGAACACTACTACTTTATGAGTTCCTTTATCATCTTTAAATTCACCGAAGTAAGCTTCTTTATCAATCTGCTGCAATAAAACATAGTTTCTTACTACCTTTAATATCGGTATATCCTTCCAGTATTCATTTAATGCATAAGTAATAAAATCAACATGTGTAAAATCAATATCTTTACCTGTTCTCATATATTTGACCTCTCTATTTAGATTTGGAAATTAGGAAGATGTCTCATAATGGACTTAATCTTAGCGATTTTTCTTCTTCCTCTTCTTGTCTTATCCGCTTCGGCCGAATACATATTGAAAAGTAAATAGTCATAGGCTGTCCTATTTTTCTCCTTAAGCCCTGCCTTTAACCAATAATCAAATGGTATTTTTGCATTCTCAAAGAATTGTGAGCCAAACGCAAAAAGCGTCAACGCTAAAGATGTGGTGTTATAGTCAAATTCAATTGTTAAATAAGTAATGATCTGAACTAGAGAACCGAATTGCTCGAAGTTCAATTCATCGCCAAAGATAATATTATCAATTATCTTCTTAACTCCACGATATTCAAATCTGATATGACCATCACTCCATTTTGTGTAATAATCAAATTTCTTTGGACTATTCCATTTTTCGATCATCGAGTTAACACTTTCGATAACTTTCTCTTTATTGATTTTACCTAAGAATAAACCACATTTATTGCAGTAATCAGAACACGTAGAACCTTTTGTTTTGTTGCTTTTGCAAATTGGACATTTTCTTTCCATCTTCCTTCACCTCGCAACAATATAATACAAAAGATAATGTCCGTTTTTTCGTACATTAGGTATAAAAAATTCCACAACTAAGTGGAATCTTTATTATTATAGTTCAGCTTTCTTCTTATCGAATTCTTCTTGAGTAATTACTCCACCTTTAAGAAGTCTTTCGTATCTCGCTAATGTTTCTTCTTTTTCTTTTTCTTTACCAACGGTGAAGACTTTATCATTAGTGCCGTTATTAGTTTCTTTCATGACATAGTCATAACCATATTTGATATATCTCTTTTTAGTTTTGGTTAAGAAAGAGAATATAAATATTAATATTAATAACACTAAGATACTTCCAATAATGATTAATGGAATATAGAAAGCCCATAACGGAAAATCTTTATCCATCGTATTAGCGAAAACAATAGTCAAAATACCTAACACTACTTCAATAAAGAAAAATGTGGGGAATATAACCACACTAATAATACGAGGAATTAAATATAATTTTGGAGAGTTTTCCACTCCTAATAAATATAATTCTTCTTCACTATATTCTTTTTGACCAATTTTATATTTCTTTTGTTCCATAATTATGTTCTCCTATCTAAATCAATTTTATTTTATAAAAACTATAAATGAAATACTAAAAAATAGTTTCAGTATTACATAGTAATATAATTTTAAACATATTCCCTGATACAAGGTGTACCGAAATTAGATATGTATGGCCTTTACTCATGGTAGCAACAAATGATAAGTCTTTTTCACTACCCAAAACAAATTATGACGAGTCTTTTTTATGTAATTGGAAACACACCTTCATTAATCATGAAATCTGCTTCGATAATTTAACCATAAGAATTTAGTATGCAATTGAAAGCAGAGAAGATGACTTAACTATATGTTCATTTCCTTATCAAAAGGTTCAACAAGATATAAAAATTGAGTTGGTACATACTGACCAAAAATTATTCTGTTATCATTTTCAAATTTAACAAATACAGTTTGAACCATTTTTCCACCTTTAAAGTATGAGAGCCCGTTTACATCAGTAACATGTCCGTGCATACCAAACAACATATTTTCAGTATTTCCGAATTCCCCCTTTTGGATTGATGTGTTAAGCGTAACTTCGTCTCCTACTTTAATCGCTTCTTTTTCTACGTCAAATTTACTAGTTAGAACATATTTCATCAAACTCCTACGTAAAACATAGAAATGCTCGAAATTAGCTAAGCCATACGAGGTGTCAATTGGCAGCAATTTTAAAGAAGAAACTTTATCAGGGTTTTCTCTAATCCAAGTCGCTAAATCGGTTTTGTTTTTTGAACGATTTCTTGATTCCTGCATAAAACTAAGATTTGGTAGATGATTCCTTTTTTCTTTCCAAAGACTAATTCTCGTTTCAGGAACATTATTCTCTTTTAAGGTTGAATCATTAAACAATGTATCAGCATGAGAATGATCTTGATCATAATTATCCTCCAAGAGATTTAAGTTCGGGCTCAATAACATGAGAATAAAGTATGTTTTAGCACCTTTGTTATATGTTTCTAACCATCTATTAATTAATTGAATATCCACATGGAAATTTCTACCGCCAGAAAATTCAGTCTTTTCAAAAAACTTAATACTGAATTTGTTTTTAATATTATCTTTAATTGAATTACATGTATTTGTAATTGCAGTATTACTAGATCCACCAAAGAGACCTTTTGCAAAGGACACAGCAAAATATTTTCTCAGTTCCTCCCTCTCTAAATAATCGTGGATTTTACCACCATTATATAAATAAAACATTATTGGTATGATCGCATTATAGGAAAGAATTTTTTCATCATCTAAATCAATATCTTTCATAATTGCTGAACATTTTTCGAATGTCTTTTTTATCGCGTCCCATTTAGTTCTGATGTTTTCAATAGTTTTTGTTTTTGCTAATTCTTGCATCGTTATTCCAGATTTACCATCGTTAACTAAAACTAAACATGTTCTAAGCAAAAAATCTTTATTGAAACCAAAATGGTATTTTTCATTTATATGCTTTAAAAATTTCTCTATTTCTTTTCTTCTTCCGTCATAGTCACCATTTTCTTTTGGCCACTTATTTATTAATGTTCCAAACAACAAATCTGTTTTATTTAATTTTTTGCCAGTAGAATTAACTCTAACAAAAACGTCCAATGCATCATCAAATTTATCAGAACTGATAGTAAAATAATGAATTAGGGATTCGTTTTGTGATTCATTATCTAACCTTTTAAACAATGTTTTTAAATATTTCCTGATTGAAGTCTTGTTTGACATGTTGATTGTCAGCTCGTCAATTGTTGTACAAAACTCTTCATAGTTTTTATATTTCAACAACTCTTTAACGCGATAACATTCTTTATCGTTGGCTTCTTCCTGCGTTAAAAATTGAAACGGTTCATCTTTATCTGCGTCTTCATTATCTATATCCCAATTATATATGTAATATAATTCTTTAGGTTCATAATTGCTTTCCTTGTCATCATGACCTCTACCTGGTTTTTTAAAATTATATTCACCTTTAAAAACAAGAAAAAGTGAAGATAGTCTTTGTTGCCCATCAAGAACAACATCATATATTTTATTATTTTCAAAAATCTTACTTAGTAACTTATTTTCCGGTTGAAAAAAACCGTCTTTTTTTCTCCAAACAGTATGAAGAAAATCATAAAAATCAGAAGTACAATTGTTTAATTGTTCTCCTTTGGCTTTCCAAAAAATAAATGAGCCGATTGGATATTCCTCTATTATAGATTTAAAAAGTTCGATAATATCACTTGGAGACCAACAATATTCACGTTGAATATCTGGAATTATAATATCCCCAGAATTAATTTGTTTTAATGCATTAAATACACTTAAATCTTTATACTCATTACTCATAATTATCTCCTACGTTTTATAACAATATATCATACTTTTTTACTTATCCTAGTATTTCTAAAGCCTTTTGATAAGCATCCTCGTTTAAACCAAAAAAGCGATTCACTAATATAAACTCTTCTTCAAAGAAGTTAGATATGCCATCATCGTTATCATCAAGAATGACTATCCTATCAATATCTTCTTTTGAAGATGATAAGTAATCCATAATCTGTTTCCCTCGATTATCTTCCAAATCATCTTGGTTGGGTCTTCTTGTTTCTCCAACAATATAAATCTCAAACTGGTCGAACGCTTCAGTTTTATGTTTCATATCAATCTTGGAATACCTTCTATCACTAGTGATAACCACACCAGAAGAACCAGTATCATCTATAAGCTTTTTGAGCAGCTTAAGTTTTTCCATTTCCATATCAGAAACATATGGCTCTCTACCAGTTGCGGAGTTTAAAACACCATCAATATCCAAGAAGATAAGTTTCATATTCAATTATGGTCTTTAAATAGTAATTCTCTTAATTCATGAACATCGAAATTGTTTTCGGCGCTAACTTTGTTTAATGCCCATTCATCAATTTTGGTAATCTTAGCGTCTTTACCAACGCAGGCATACTTTCGATATTGTCCTATGATATAAGCTTCCGACTCTAATTTGGTTTTATTATAAACCATTTCTTCTAATTCTTCGTAAATTGATGAATTGAACAGCAAAAACATGTCAGTATTCAATAAGGCGACAATATGTGCTCGTGGCCATAAATATTTTGCTTTTTCACAAATTCTTCTAATGTTCATAGGAACAATGTTTGGAAGTTGAAGTCCTTTTTTAGCGCATTCCATACACAGTAAAGCATTTTCTCTATCAAAGCCGTTATCAATCAAACAATCATAAAGATCGTCTCTGGTTGCAATGATATCTTCCGCAGTAATAGAACCATTCTCAAATAGGGTATCTTGGTTTTTGTTCCATAAATTTGGCCATTTGCACAAACCTATAATTTTGATTAAATCTTTAAAATTATGTGGCTTAATAATACATGCTAATTTATAAGCAAAGCGATCATTAAAGACAAAATCTTTCTTAATTCTACTTTTTGCTTTGAAAACGTAACCTAAAAATGACACCGCTTCATTGTTGCTAGAATATTCTTCTTCTTTAATTCTTTCTAAATTAAACATATCCTTCGCTCCTAAAGATAAAAAATGATTTAGTCTTTTTGAAGCAACAATATTCAAACAAATATATGAAAAACGACCGTCGCGCAGCAATTCAACATCAATCGATCTAATGCCTTGGATATCTCCATCAACAAACACTCTTTTATAGTCGACAATGTTTTCTGTTCCATCAAATTGTTTGTAAGTTACGTATATTGGCTTATTATCAAAAATTGTTTCGTCAATATAAGCAAAAAGTTGTTTTTTAAATCGTTCAGGGATATAAAAATATAAATCGAATTTGTTGTCGCAGTTTGCCCCATAGCAAATCTCAGGCTGGATGTTGAATCTATAACAGTCGATGTTATGGATACCTAATTCATATGCAACGTATGAGGACGCCAAATTACCACCAAGATAGTAATAAATGTTATGTTTTTTTAAATACTCTGCAATTACATATGCAAGATTAAAATATTTAAGATAATTGTTATTCAAAATAATATTTATTTCTCTTTTTAAAAACTTTGCTCTTTCCTTTGGCAATTCTTCATTTTTTTCTTTCAATAGCTTTAATATTTTTCCATCATTCAGTTTTTTCATCATCACTTTTCTCCTTTTAATACAACATTAAAATCTATAACTTTCCCAAGATTTTTCTCTTTTGGGGTTGTTGTGATGATTTGGTGAGAATTAAAATAATAAACTTTATTAGGATCATCAAAGATGAAGGCGTTTGAACGCATATAAGTTTGATCCTTGACTCCATCAAAATGAGTGATATCTAAAATCACTTCTTCAGGCAAAGATTCGATATCAATTTCCAGCTCTTCGTCATACTCATTTTTGCCAAAATAATGGATATCTCCTTTTAACGATTTAATTGCGTTTTCTTTTGAGTCATTTGCGCCTCGCCACATAAAAGATTTACAGAGCATTGACATTCGTGTTTGAACAACAATTTCTTCATCACTAATTGTTCCGTCGTCATATTTACTAGAGAGAAAAACATCTGGTGTGAATGGCTCTCCTTCTCTTCCAAAAATATCTTCGTTAGCTTCCATGTGTTTACTTATCTCTGCTTTAAACATAGTCACAGCATCAGTAAAGTTGTTAAAATCAAATGTTTCGTTATCTACCGTCAAAATCCATTTAGCCATTTAATTAATCTCCCACTATTCCACTTTAACCAAATCAATAAAGAGTTCATTAACACTATATTCGTCACGACCATTGCCACCAAAGTTGTCATTTACATAGAAATAGCAATGTTCTTGGTTTTTCGAATCGATGTTTGTTCTGATTATCGGAACAATTCCATTAATTGGGCCCTCATTGTCATAAACCAATTCAAAAATATGTTTTCTATATTTCCAAGTTATCATGCAATCACTTTCAGCAAATGGTTTAAATTTTAATTCGCCATTTAACACTAAAGCGTTGATATATTTAATTGGGTTCATATAATCATCTGACCACCAATCTTCATTACAACAGCCTTTTTTCATATCTTTGAAATACTTATTCATTTCTTTGATATTTCCTTGACCATCGAATACGCCGGTTTTAGTTAATCCGAGTTCTCTAAGGGTGGTTCTTAATGCGGAATACGCTTCATCAAAATCATTAAATATTTTTGAAGAAATGCTTTTGAGGCAGTCATCTTTCATAGTTTTAATTAGTAAACAATACATGATGGTTTTCTCCTCTTTGGTTGTTTTGGTAATTCAATAATAACAATGAAATTTTTGGCGAGCGTATGATAATAATTAAATGTACTTATAGACGCACATATTTACTTAAAGATGAACGAAAACCACAAAGACTGTAAAATAGATATCGTGAAAACTGTTTCAAAAAGTAAATTCGTTTCATATAAAACTTGCCCTAAATCTTTATGGCTTCTTTTAAACAAGAAAGAAGAATATATTGAGGATCCGTCCGCTCTAAAACATATTGAAGAAGGCAAAGAAGTCGGAGCATTAGCTAAACATTATTTTAACAATGTTGCTGACACTACTTCTTATAAAGAAGATGGTTCTCTAGATATTGAAAATATGATTGGCTTAACTAACAGTTATCTTTTAGAGAATAAAGAAACAATCGCCGAAGCTTCTTTCTCACAAGACGGTTTATTCTGCTCTATCGATTTGTTGCATAAAGTTGATGACGGATATGAAATATATGAAGTAAAGGCCACAACAAAAGTAGAAAAAGAACATTTGATAGATTCTGCTTTTCAAAAATATGTTCTTCAAAAACGTGGGTTTAATGTTGTCAAAACTTATATTCTCCATTTAAACAAGAATTATAGAAGAAAAGGCGAACTTGATTTAAGTCAACTCTTTATAAAAGAACAGGTTGATTTATCACCACTATTTTTACAAACACTTAGAGACATCAAATACGACGTTGAAAGCATTCAAAAACTTCTCAAAACAAAGCAAGAGCCTACCGCTATTCTTCTTTCTAGATGCAAGAAATGTCCTTTTATGAAATATTGTCATAAAGATATTCCTGTTCCTAGTGTATTAGATATCAATGGACTTCATGGATATGACTATCTCAACAAAGGCATTATCACCTATAACGATGTGCTTTTTAGCAATGTTAAACTTAACAAAAGACAAAAGATTCAAATCGATGCTTATTTAAATAATAAGACAACAGTGATTGATGAAAAGGGCGTTCAAGCTTTCTTAAAAAGTTTCAGATACCCTGTCTATCATTTAGACTTTGAATCATATCAAACTCCAATTCCACCATCCGATGATGCCTGGCCTTATGAACAAATCCCAACTCAATATTCGCTTCATATTGAATACGAAGATGGAAGATTAGAGCACAAAGAGTTTTTAGGAGATTCGATTGATCCACGTAGAGAGATCGCTGAATCTTTATGTAAAAACATTCCAGCAGATGCATGTGTGACTGCTTATAATAAAGCCTTTGAATGTGAACGTTTAAATGAGCTTGCTGACTTATATCCAGATCTAAGAGAACACTTATCTAGCATTAGTAACAATGTTGTAGATTTAATTGTTCCTTTTAGGAATGGAAGCTATTATCACAAAGACATGGGTGGTAGCAATTCAATCAAAGCTGTACTACCTGCTTTATATCCGAATGACCCTGAGCTAGATTACCACGCATTACCAGTTGTCCATAATGGTGGAGAAGCAATGGACATCTATCCAAAAATGTTGGTGGCTTCGCCTGAAGAAAAAGAAAGAATCCGTAAAGGACTCTTTCAATATTGTTGCTTAGATACTTTGGCCATGGTTAAAGTGTTAAACAAGCTAAAATCCTAACTATTTAATAGCGTTAACAATCGCTTTTACCCACTTTTCTTTCCCGTCAAATCTTTGAGATAAAAATTGTGATTTTACATTTAAAGAGATACAGCAATCAAACGCTAGTTTACTATTTGCAACAATAACAGTATCGGGATTGATATTTTTAAAATCATCATAAGCAAGAGTAAAGAACCTAATATCATCGTCGTAGCTGGTTAGCTTTTTCCTGATTGCTTTATCCATCACATCAAGAAAAGCAATTCCGTTTTTATCCAGAATTTGTTTAATTGCTGCAACGTGCTCATCAACTTCTTCTTTTGGCAAAAGGTCAATTTTAATTCTTTTCGTTTGAACTCTAGAAAGACCTCTTTTTAATTCTTTCAAAGTACTATGACCATTTCTGCCTAATTGTTTTAATGCTTCATCTATATAACCATAAATCCGATTAAAGAAAGAACAGTAAAAATAAGCGGTGTCAGGTGGAGTTAACGTTCCAACTATAATCAATTTAGTGTTTGAAGATAATGTTGTGTTCTTATTAAAAGAACAAGCTAAAAAGTTTGGCGATACTTTTTTTGATTCTTTTCGAAAATCAACAGAACTTAAAACCTTAGGCATATCAGTTGTTTTTATATTTCTTCCACCATTGATTATACCATCCCTCGTGCATGCGACACGAATAGTATGAAGAATAATTATTTTCCAATCGAATATTTAATCTCTTACCTCTAATTGATTTCAATAATGTCCAGAATTTCATTTTTACCTTTCTATGCTTATCATAAATATCAGCTTTTACATAATTCAAAGGATTATAAATAGTAACTACTTTCTTTCTGATTATGATTTCGTTGTTTTCATCTACTGGAACTAGAATTTCATCGTTGTGTTTTGCTAACATTTCAAATATCCACGTTTCCATAGACATAACACATTCATCCACTTTTGCGGATAAGTCTTCATTATAGGAAGTATATAAACCTTGTGTTCTGGTTAACTCGCCATTGCGAAGAACCAGCGAGTCACCACCACCATTCAGTTCAACATAATCTCCAATTAGTGCACGCGTTTCTTTTTCATCATAATTGGTTTGGCAAACAATGGTTTTGAAAGATTTAAAGAAGTTAATATTATCTTCACTTATTCTTTGTGTGGATAAAACTACATGGATTCCATATTTAAATCCATCCTTCATAAGTTCTAATAAAGTGTTGTTTAATTCCTTATTTGCTATATCGGCATATTCATCAATAACTAACAAAATATATGGAAAATGCTGGTTATTTTGCTTTCTAGAAGCTTCAAAGTCGTTATCTCCAATTACTTCTTTTCTCTTATGACACTCGTTAATCAATTCTTTAGTTTTAGCTAATAATTCATCACCCCTATTGATAATTGGGCAATGTAATAATTCGCTGTTTTTATATTGATTAAATTCAATTTTTTTAGAATCGACCAGAACGAATCTTACATCTTCAACAGTATTGACTATTGAAGCCCCTTTAATAAAAACATGTAAAAAGACTGACTTACCACTACCGGTCGTGCCATAAACTAAAACGTTCTCGGCTTTGCTTAAATCATCGTAGATAATTGATGTCTTACCTTCTGGACAGCCATAAACAATTTTTACAGGGCAGCCTCCATTAATTTTGGCAACTTTAAAGAAAGGCTCCCAAAATTTTAAAGTTAATGTTTTTAACATAAAATAATCCTCCTTCTGCTAGAAGTTATTCTCGACAAACTTAATGTCGAACTGAATTTGATACATATATCTTCTTACTGAATATTTAAGATCTGGTTCGCCTTTTTCGTTAAGACCACCAAATAAAACTTTTGGAGCGGTTAAGAACGGTCTTAATTCTTCTTCATCTAATAAGGCGACATTATATAGTCTATACATAACAATCGCGCTTTGGTTAATGATTAAGTTAAGTAAAGAAAGGCACTTATCGTATACACCACTTTCATCTTCAGAAGTGATTTGATTATATGTATTCTCAATAATTTGGATAGAATCTTCTTTACTATATTCAGAATCATCGCGAGCAGAGTTAGAGTAATTCTTTAAGCTTTTAAGATATTCTTTATCACATGAATGCATACTGAAGAAATTTTCTAGCGCTTGTTTGAAATAGAGGTTGCCTGCAGAAAGGCTTCTTTTTCTAGCGATTGATTTTAAGGTTGGAATAACACTTAATTCGATATTTAACTTAATGTCATAATATTTAGATTTAAGATCATCTAATAAATTGGACATAAGTTTTCTTTGGAGAATGATATCTCCATCAGATAATGATTGGACATAGTCCATATAAGATTGTTTGTTGTTGAAATTGAAACAATTCATAATTAAAAATCCTCACTTTATGCTTCCAATATACACACCATTAATATAAGAAAAATGTGTGCTTAAAATATGTACTCTTATCAGTACACTATTTGACCAAAATATATGTGTGAAATTATTTCGATCGTTCTGCCTATTTTAATTCTTTCAATATTGGCTCAAGCAAATGCGTTCATACCCAAGTTCAACCGATTTACATTCAAAAATTTTTTTAGTTGTTTATAGAATGCAAAAAAGCTCTATTTCCTATTTCTCTAGCTCCTAATGAGTTTGTTATAGAAATCAATGTCCTTCTCTATAATTAGTTTTTCAAAATTATCAAAGATATCTTTTGCTGACAATTGCTTTAATGGCGGTTTTCTATTTAAACTATATTTCCAATACATAAATATACCTGGTACCGGATAAAACCATTTGTATTCATTATCGACAACTATCGCCACGAAACTTTCTGTTCCAACTTCGTCTTCATACCCATTTTCAATTAGTTTTTCTTTAAGCTTTGACCAAAAGTTGTCGCGTGCAAACATATATTGTTTATTGCCAATTAATTCGCCTATCGACATTTGCCATCACCACCCTTTATCTTCTTTAAGTTTTAAATAACGTTTGACGTTAACTGAATATGTGAACAAATGTGTTTTTGAATATCCGCTGACTGTTTCATCTGGTTGCTTGCTAATTATCTTATTCTCAATTAACTTTTTAATCGTGATATTCATGATTCTTCTAGTAAAATGATTTCCATTGCAATAATCAAATAAAGATAATGCGTCTTCATACGTTGATTCGTCTGCAATTAAATCTATTTTGTTATCATCGTCAGGATAATCATTGTATGGGTTATTGCCTATATCGATTTGCATAGAACAAAAACACACACGTATCCAATATGGTTTTAAAATCAAAGGATTTTTTCTCTTTGGAGACAAAGTTAATTCAACAAAATCTTTCATAGAAGAATCCCATCGTATTCTGGCGGTAAATAATTCATAATCATTGCCCATTTCAAGTTCATCATTTAATAGTCTTTGATAATTCGAATAGCACCGTTCAATATGATCAACTGCTTGCTTAGGACTGAAGTCGTAGTTGTATAGTTTAATTAATGTTCGAAAAAGTGATTTTTTAGGCGAAACCCAATTCACTTTGGCTCCACCACTGATAAAAAGCAAAATATTGTTGCAATACGTAATTTTTCTTTCTCTGATTTCTTGTTCTATTCCGATTAGAAATGAATCAAATTCTTTGTTTGCCTTGCGGAATTCAGACACTTTGCCTTGAAAAAAACGTTCAGCCCAAGAAATAGGACAACCATTATATACAGGTTCTTCTAAAAATGGTCTTTTTCTGTCATTATTAATATTCATTTATAATTCCTCCCCCACCTTTGATTGGTAATAAGTAATATGCTTTTTATAGTCATTTCTATTCTTAAAAAACTCTTTGAGAGTGTTCAAAAAATCACGAGCTTTAAATTGCAAACCATTTGTCATCGTTACAACGCATTTGCATCCAAAATAACTAAGTTCTTTGAAACTCCCACAAGAAACATAGAAACTGTCGGCATCTTCAAAATATGTTTTATCCTTAATAGTTCTTATACCTAATTTCCTGAGATATTTAATTGTTTTCAGATAAATGTGATAATTCACCTTGTGAACAACAATTTTGCCGCTGAAAAGAGCATGCTTAAAAAGATAAAACTTTAAAGAATTAATTGTTTTAAAAACCGTTAAATCAACCGGAACATTTGCATCGCATTCCCTAACTCCGCATTTTGAAATGACAAATGCATATTTAGTTGAATCGCGGTTAAAGAAACTTGTATGAATTGGTTTGCATGGGATTTTATATTCCAAACACAAAGACAAAAGTTCCCACTCGTTTGCAACAACAATACAGTCTTTTTCTAATAAGTCTTCCATAATTCCTCCTTAAATCACCATAAAGAGGAATTAAAAACTCCCATCGTTACGATAGGAGTATTAAATAGTTTTATTATTCCCATCGTACAAGCTTTGGCACCCAACATTACTTGGGTTGTCGGTGGATCATAGGGCTTGTCCCTAACCACACTCTTTATGGATGTGTATAAAAATTATTTATTTTGTCACTGGAATGCACATTATTTCTAAATATTCAGAATAAGCGCAATGGTCTAAACTGTAGTCTGTTTTAATAAGTGATACATCGTGTTGTGGCTTGCCTGGATATTTCAATATTTTTTTCCCAGGCTTTATTCCTTTTGAAATATCAAAATCCTTATCATTATTTGTAGCTTTAACTGGATTAAAAATCGACAAATCATTTGTCATTAGAATGCAATATCCTTCATCAATAAGGTTATGTTTGATTGCGTATTCTATTTTTTGAACATCTTTCCAAAAACCGATCCTGTGTAGATCTTTGCAAACTTGGTCTTTAAGAGGAACAATAAAACCTTTTCTTAATTCAAGCTCCTGAGATTTTGTAAAATATTTAAATTCAAAGCCAATAGTTTCTTCTCCTATAGTTGCTCTAATATCCATTCTTTTATTATTGCCATTCATATCAAAAGGATATTCAAACACTATCTCAGCATTTGTATACACTTCCTTTATAGCGTAACCAAATTCAACTTGGAGATGTGATTCCAAAATAAAACCTTTTTGATTTTTTCTTTTTAATTCATCAATTACTTTATTTACGTCAAATTTCATTATTAAATCCTCTTTTCTGAATTTTGTTAATTTCGTAGAACTCCGCTTTCCACTCTTTCTGTAATTCTTTTGCTCTTTTAATTGCGCCTCGTTTATTGCCTTTATATATCTCCGTCCAACATATAACTCTGAAATCTTTTGATATTTCCACTTTATCAAGGATGATTTTTATTTCATATTCTTTCATTTTAAAACTTCTTACTGCCAATGGTTTTATGGAATTGTTTTATTAGTTGTTCAACATCAGGATCAATCATGAGATAGAGAAATTTATCTTCAAAATCTGATAGTTTTTCTTTTTGATAATAGGCTTCTGCGATTGCTCCCGCCATCGCTCCGGTCGTATCACAATCCCCACCTATTGCTACACAGTTTCTAATCGCATCTTCTAAACTATCCGAAACAAGAAAACAGTAAATAGCTTGAGGTACTGATTTTTGGCAAATTTCAGAAAAAGCATAGGTTTTTACAAGGTTTTCAAAGGAAAATGAAGCAATTTCAGGGTAATATTCAATGACCATTCTTTCTTTAATTTCTTCCTTGCTAGATCCATGAAGAGCAAGATAGATACACATCGCTACTGCCTCTGCTCCTTTAATTCCTTCAGGATGATTATGAGTGATTTCAGTAACTGTTTTTGATAGTAGTTTTAAGTGTTCTTCTGAATCCGCTATCCAAGCAACCGGAGATATTCTCATCGCACTACCATTACCATAGGAATTATAAGGCTTGGCTCTTCCATATCTTGCTTCCATGCACCAATTAAAGAACATGCCACCAAAGCCCGCACCTTTATTAAATCTCCAAGCTTCTACAAATTCTTTAATCAAATCATTTTGAATTGCTTTTAAAGACTCATCTGAATAATCAATTGGATAATGTTTTAATAAAGTCTTAGCGACTGCTATTGTCAGTAAAGAATCATCAGTCATTCTCATTCTTTGATCGTAAATATTGAACTTCTTTGTTTTGCATGGATGGAATTCATACATTGAACCTACCATATCACCAATAATTGCGCCTAACATAATTTCATAATCGCCTTTCTCACGTGTTTTCTTTCTAATCCGTTTTGCTCAAAACTAGTGCGAATTAAATGACGTGTCATTTTAGTTTCTAAATAATCAAACATCTCATCATCAAGAATAATATACTTACTAATATCGATTCCGATTTCCTTTTGCATTTCGATGAATCGAATAATTCCTTTGCCTCTTCTTAAAGAATTACCATCTCGAGTCTTATCTCTAATAATCAAACCTTGTTTGGCTAGTTTTTCGTCTAAATATGTAGCCATTTCATCTTGATTGGGCTTATATCTTGGATTGTTTGTCCACCATTCTTTCCAAGAAGAGACAAGAATAATAATAGCTCCAGTAGCATCCACAATTTCTTTTAGCAAAGCGACTTTGTTATCATCAATCCCGATATAGCCACCACATTTATCTTTTGTAGAACGACAATTAAGAACACCATCGACATCTAGAAAGATAACTTTTGGTCCTTCTACATAATTTGAATCGACTTTTTCTTTATTAACATTGCCTTCTTTATCTACATAACCTTTTTCAATAAGATTTTGAAAAACTTTATAAGATTTATTAAAGCCAAACGAGAAGTTTCTTTGAATGTATGAAATAGAAATTTTATCTTTGTTTTTAATATTTGAAATAATTTCTGTTAAATCGTACTCCATCTTTTTTTCCTTCTATTTTCCGAGTTCCTTCATCAACCATTCATGTTCATTAATAAATTTACGAACATAATAGGCGACATCATTAACTTCTTTGAAATCGTCATATGATGTATATGACTTAAAGACATTCTCAGCAATTTCTTCAACTGGAATTTGACTACCGTTTTCACCAGCGATCCTATAAGTTAACTTTGCTAAATTTTTATCATTGATTTTTAAATCATTGCCTATCAATAAACTTGCAATATATAAAGCAATGACAGCGGTACGTTTGTTCCCATTCATAAATCCATGGTTAAGGACTAATGATTTATAGACACTTGCATACGCTAATTCACGTCTTGAATAAGGTTGATATTGATTGCCAAGAGCGGATTCGATTGCTGCTTTATTTAGAATTTGATGTGGTTCGCCTGTAAATAGACAAAGAGAATTAATAATTAAAACATCATCAATAGTTATAGCCTTGATATCGGGTTTATTCTTTTCTTCTTTTCTATATTCTTCATCAACTTGTTTAGCAATCTTACGTGTTAATTTTGGTAATTCCATTTATTAATCTTTATTCTCCTTTTTCAATTAGTATCTGTAATCTTCCATAATCATCAATTTTTGATTTTTGATAGATGTTTTCCGCTAGATTAAATGTGTTATATTCCCAGGGCATATAGATTGTATCTATCTCGTTTTTGTTTTCGTCTAAATAAGAAATGTCAATGATATCATTAAATTTTCTTAGTCTTTCAAAAACTGTTGTTTCACTCTTTTCGTCGTATGGTTTATCTGCGGTTTTAAGAAGAGTGAAGAATGCTTTTTTACATTCTTTTCTTCTTTTAATAAGGCTGCTATTCATTACGGTTAAATCAAACTCACTAATGTCTTGTATCATTAGGTCAATGTCTTTAATGTTGATATCTATAATTTCGACATTTTCTAATCCCAAACGGACATATTTAATATCTTCTAACATGTATGATTCTCCTTATCAGAGATCCTACCCAAGACAGGATAGGATTTCTGATGATTTAAGATGTTTCTTCTCAAAGAGAAGCTTACCAAGCGCATTGATTTGACTCTTGTGTTCTTTGATGTATTTAGATGTTTCTTTCTCACACTTTTTAAGAAGTTTTTCAATCTTCTTTTCCATCTTTCTGCGCTTAATGGAAGTTTCGGTTCTAGCGCCTTGTCTAATGACAGGGAGTGTTTCAGCGCAAGATGAATAACCACACATATTAAGCATATTGTAAGCATTGATTCTTGCTCTTTGTAAATCGCTATCGCAACCTCTTGAACCTCTACCACAGATAATCTTTTGAGCAAGGATGCCCGCCATCGAAACTTTGATGTCGGCAATCACTTTTTCATAAGGCCAGAAATCTTTCTCAACTTCTTTAGCGTGAAATTCACCACTTGCCCCTGAAATATTAAGTCTATTGATTAGAAAATATTGTGGATATGATTTAGCAACAACAGCGTGACCAGCTTCGTGGATAGCAACTTCTAAATTATCTTCTTCAGGAGCATCTTTCACTCTATCTGTGATGTTATAAATAGAATTATCAATCATCTCACTAGTGATATTTTCGAAACCATTTCTTAAAACAATATCGTTCACTACTGCTTTAACGCCAGCGCAAGTAATTCCATTAAGTGATAAAGCTACTTCTTCATCATCGAAATCTTCTGGTAATGTTACTTTGAATTCTTTACAGTGCTTTTTGAATAATTCTAGAGCTTCTTCACCAGTTGGATATGGAATTTTAATAAGTTTTTCTAATCGACCATTTCTTAATAATGGTTGGGGAATTTCATCAAGATAATTTGTCGCTGCTAACACTAAAATGTCATCGTTAGATTCAACACCATCAAGATTTTCTTGAAGGGCTCTTACCACTCTTCTTTCTCTATTAATAAGTAAATCTAATTCATCAAAGACAATAATAGCGTGCCCGGCTTCTCGAGCTTTTTTAAATGTTTCAACAATTCCACCAACAACATTTATTTGTTCACCTTGAAAAATAAATACCGGGGCTTCGCAGCATCTAATAATCTCTTTAATTAATAATGATTTACCATTTCCAGGGGCACCAAAGAGGACAACTCCTTTAGGAATTGAAACACCTTTAGCTTTTAATTCTTTGGAATGTTTAAACCAGTCAATCACAGAAAGAAGTTCTTTCTTTTGATTCTCGTGGCCAATGACATTACCAAGGGGCTTTTCATCTTCTTTTAATTTAGAAGCATAGATTAATTCGTATGATGGAACATTATCTTTAAAAATGACTTCCCCATCTTCGTTTATTACATAAGGACGGCCATTAAGATATTTTATTACTACTTCTTCTTCGTCATCTGTTTCGATAACATCATAGTTATCTTCTAATAAGTGTTTTTTGTTTTCTGTCATTTTTGGTACCTCTTTTCTTTTATCTTTCTTCATGGTTAACTTCTTCGATTAAAAATATTTCGAAGATTGTTCTTTTAAACACACTTTGTAGAGTGTGGTAGATGTCTTCGCCGGTTTTTATATGATTTTCTTTTTCAAATTTTTGTATTTGATTTTCAAAATTTTTATGTGACGTGGATAGTTTTCTAAAAACATAATTTGAGAACTCTTTAAATGACACATATAAATTCATCAATCTATCATAATTTTTGTGTGTCTCGTCATATAAATAATCAATCAAACCATCAATAATTTCTATCGGAGAATCTTCACGTTTTTCTACATATTCAAATTCATTCTTATCTTCGATACTGCTATGAAAATGTAAGAAGTAAGAATTGTTATCAATACAGTAGTTAAAACAGTCATACACGGCTTTTTTTAAATCATCTATTGATATGTTTTTTCTTAAAAAATTTCTAATAGGTAATAGGAACTTTAAATAGATTGTAGCTTTTAATAGGTTATAGTCATATTCAATGTGATTAATTATCGCTGATGATAATTCATATTGTTCTCTTTTTTCTTTATCATTCAGCTTATTTATTTCACTGATGTACTTTTCTTTGTTGTCATAGTTTAAACAATTCATTTCATCATTTCTCTTTCTAAATAAAAATAGGTAAAGTAAGGTATTGGCGCGGTTAATTATTTAGTTTTCAAAGAACGATTGAAGATAAGTTTCTAGCTTAGCTTCGTAATTACTATAAAACGCAATTACATGTGTGTTTCTCAATTGATTAGTTATGTACTTGTATGCGTACATAGCTTTGAGAAGATTGGGGATAAAAAATGCTCACCGCATTTCGCGATGAGCAAAATAAAATAAGTCATCGCACAAGCTTTAGCACTTTGCTCACTTGAGTAAGTTGCTGACGGGTCAACGGGCTTGTCCCTCGCCGTTCTCTTTATGACGCTATATATTATGGTAATAGAAAATGATAATTACAAGTCTTGACAAAAATTAACTACTGTTAAAATTTATTTTTTATTGTTTTGTATGAGTGCATCGTATAATTCATCCTTTGAATTTTCACTTAAATAGTTAATCTCTTTTATTAATCTCTTCTTATAGTAATTAGCGATTTCTTCATGTAAAGAAGTCGGTTTGATTAAAGTAATCATATCCATAATAGAGAAATTACCTTCTCCATGTGGATCAGATAATAACCATGATTTGAACGCTTTATTATCCACATATAGATTAACTAAGCCATGTGTTGGTTTTAGATCTTTATTTTCATCCGTTATAATAACCCAATTATCCATGCCTTGAACCACATCTTTTATAGTGGATTCCACTCCTTTTATTAATGCAGTTTCTTGATATCTGAATTCTTCATTAAAGTAGTTTTCAAAAGATCTTCTTAATATATCTTTTAATCCAAGATGGAAATAGAAAGAAACAATACATGACTTACCACCTTTAGGAAGAATGGTTTTTTCTAACATTTCATCTATAGTATGATATTTCTTCGCCAATAAAGGATTAGCTTTTCTAAATAGTTCATTGAAATCTCTATTCTTTTCGTCAGTACAAAGTAATTGTCTCGCTTCTATGTTGGGGATATTAATCTTACTAATAGGCTCGAATATATAGTTATTAAAGAAAACTAATCTACCAATCTTTTCATTAACATTGAGTTGGCCCACTGGAATTAACAAAGCATATAATTCGTGGTTATATTCTTTAACTAGATAAACACGATATAAGAAATCATAATCTACAATGACATGACGTTTAGGATCATTAACACTATGTCTAACTAGAATTGATTTGCTTTCTTTATAAGCTTTTTCAATAAGATTTATCTTACGTATTGTTTCACTATCGTATTTTCTAACACTACGTATTAATTCTTTATATATTCTTTTTATCTCTGCTCGGTTATATTCACTTGTTGAACAAGCATCTAATACTTTATCTATTAAAAAAGAAGCATCTTCATCTTTTGTATATCTATCATTTTTAATAGCGGCAAGTATCTTGGCCACTTGTAAATCATGAAGACCTTGTCTTTGATCAATATAATATTTACCAGAATCAGTAGTTTCTAAAATAAAAGGTGTATCATCAGGAAATTTACCGCAGATCTCACTTAAAAACTTTAAACATTCTCCAATACGTTGTCTTCTTACATCATTGCCTTTAGTGGCTTTAGGATCATATTTAAGTCCATATTTAATCGCGTGTTTACATATCTCTTGTTGAGTCGCAGGATGATTCTCATCTGTATGTTTTAATAAATAATCTAACGTAAGTAATAATTCTATGTTATGAATTCTAGTATCTGAAATAGCCATATATCTACCTCCACTTCTAATGATATAGAAGTTTATAAGCCATAACAAAACATTATTTTTTTGTACTTATATAAGAACATTATTTTTATTCACAAAAGTAATTTTTCTTACTTTTATTATAAATATCAATTCTATTTGTCTTTTTCTTCAACAAACTCTATGACTTTATTCTCCAATTGAGATTTTTTTGGATTGTCAAAAAGATTAATAGTAGCGTGTTTATTGAACTCTTTTGATTGTGAATAGGCCTTTCTAATATAAGGTCCAAAACCATATTCATTTTCAAACTCTTTGGTTTTAATTCCTCTTTTGAATGTTTTGTCCCAGTCTTTTTTCTTCTTTTCCAACATATCCCATATATTTAAAAGTGTTTCTCTTTCCTTGAATGGCAACATGTCTTCGCCTCTGAAAAAAGTCAATTGTTTTAATCTATAGCAACCAAAAAAATAGATTCCATCCATTTTAGGTAGATTGGAATTCCACATAGGCCTAACAGACTTCTTTGTGGAATACTTTATCTCAATTGAAAAAACTCTGAAACTGGTAAAAATAAGAAAATCAGGGTAATTTTGGGTCCCATAGGGTTGTGCAATAAAAAAGTCCTTATACATCCCATTTTGAGTATTCTTATATAAAGTATTTTCGATAACGCTAGGACCGTTCTTGTTTAATATTTTATTTTTGATGCTTTTCTTGAAATTTAGAATATTTTCATCATCAGAAGCGGACATGTCAACAAAATAAGTTTTAAGTTTGCCACGAAATAACTGTTCACAAGTTTCACCATTTTGTGCCTGTAATAAAGATGATCTATTTTCACTGACATCTTTTAAAAATTTTACCAATTCACTCATACATTTTATCCTTACAAAACTTTTTATTAAATTATATACTTTCTTGTATGAAGTATCATATTAACAGAAACGATCCTCTTTGCGCATTAGATACGGAAACGCAAACTTATGGTTGCAGAGCATACAATCCTGAAATATGTAAGAATTGTATGAATGATACATGCGGTCTTTATAACGAATCGCATATTTGCACAACTCCTCCTAAAGGATGGAAAAGACAATATAATCTTTTA
Source organism: Bacilli bacterium (assembly GCA_045113315.1). Classification (GTDB taxonomy): domain Bacteria; phylum Bacillota_I; class Bacilli_A; order RFN20; family CAG-826; genus RUG13091. The sequence continues at coordinate 12,863 of JBGUIX010000015.1, read as the reverse complement.
AAAACCAAAAAATTATAATTTTAATTCATTTTTAACACGAATGTATTCAGCAACAACATCTGTATTTGAATACCCAAGTATTGCTGTATTTACATGTGATAATTTTTCAAAATCTATGTGATCAAAAACTTTTTTTGAAACAGGATTAACATATTTCACAAATAAATATTGGACATGTTGCTGAAGCTCTTTTGGATTTGTAATCCTTTTAGAATAGTCATAGAAGCCTTGCCTTGCGACAGCAAAATCCCAACAATATTTTTCTTTATCAAAATATTTAAGTGTCTCCATAGTGTTGTTGTGAATAAACAATTTAAAATCTTCATGTTTATTTGGAAGAGGTTTTAAAAGTCTTAAATCCTCATAGTTTTCAAATAATCCAGAAAACTTATCTACCCAAATTTGAAACAAACAATTCACATCATATTTTTTCCCTTCTAAATTAAAAGAGTTCTTAGGAAGATCTTCTGAAGAATAAATCAATTTCAAATTAGGGTAAATATGTTTTTGAATATTAAATCTTCTAAATTGAATTGGTAAAACAAATACAACGATTGGACCCCACTCTGAACATGTATTGATAAAAGAACAGGCTAAATCGCCCTTATATCCAAAAGGGGGGTTTCCAATAGTAATAAGATTAGGATTGAAGTGATGTTCTATGCTTAAAAAATCTGCTTTTTTTATTCGTGGATCTTCTGGAGCGATATCAAATGAAACACATTTGGTTTTAGGCAACGCTTTTTCCAAGCCATTCAAAAATGCTCCTCCGCCTGCACATGGTTCTAAAAATGAATATTTGTTTATATCAATGCTATTATCGGCAAATAAATTAATTAAGTAATTAATGACTTTATCAACGATGTCCGAATTAGTATAAAATTTATCTAATTTTTTATTATTGTTATTGCTATCTTTTATTTTTTTTGTTCCTTTTGAACTATATTCCATTATTTTACCCTCCATGCCCAAACATTAAAGCAATAGGTATTTATACCGGTTTTGGGTGGATAATCAATTCCACAGAAATTTAACGTATTTTTCCAATGAAGCAAAAATTTGGCCTCAACTTTACCGTTACTCACTATAAAATTAATTCTCGCTCCTTTTTTCTTTTGAGGGACTAATTTCAATAATTTTCCAGTCACCTGACATATCAAGTTTTTCCGAAACGTTTATTGAGTTCCAATTAACAAAAAGCTTAGTTGGAATATCAACAATCTTATTACTGTCGATTGAACCGGTACCAGACAGTTGTGAAGCAATTTCATTAGAATTAATTCTTAAATGACCATTTTTAACCATTTCGTTGCTTTTATTTATAATAGGTAGTAGTTGTTTTTCCAAATTTGAAATAAGCATATTGACATTACCCGGATGATTATAAGCAAAGTCTCTTTGATTGTTTTTAACTTCAGCAAATGTCTCAGTAAAGAACCCTTTTTCAAAATCGACTACAAATATTTTGTCAAAAGTTTCTAGTCCTATCGCTTTCAATGTTTCTTTTCCAAATTTTAGTTCAATCTTCTCTTCTTTAATATAATTGCCATACCGAATTGTGGCGATTAAATCTGATCCAATTTTATTATTATTGCTATCTTCTCTTAGTTCTACTACATCGCATTCAAAAGTATCAGATATGGCTTCAACAACATCACAATATAATCGATTAAAATAATCATAAATTTGATGAGGTGTTTTTCCTCGAATTTCAGATGGTTTATTAGCATCTGGTAAATCAACAAATTCAGATATTACTGACCTTTTATACGATTCGCTTTGATTATGAAAATAAGAAGTACACGCGTGAGTGAGCAATCTCACTGCTTTATCAACATCTGGCATAACAATTCCTTTTTATTTATTGTAGCAAATTACAAATAGACTAACAATTTTAACCATCACATAATTACTCTTATTTGGATTTTTGAATCGCTGTGTGATTGATTCAATTTAAGATTACGCTAATTAAGACCTTATTACATATTTAACGAGGCACAATAACGAAACCATATTGAATAATAAAAACATATTCCTTAATACTGGGTGCAAGACATTTAACTTATATAATAATTGATATTATATAAAAGTGGTATTATTTACCACAAAAGCATATCACGACGACGGATAAAAGAAAAGCGGCAATTTACGCCACTAGTCAATATACTTCCATCTGTATCCAAGAGCGCTTTTTGTTTTGCCTTGGCAACATTCATTTATGTGATGATTCTTTTCTTTGCCGTAGTATTTCCCGGCTTCATTTGCGCTGTTAAACACCATACCTGTGTCTAAATTCTTTACCTTTCTTTTGTGGTTCTCTTTTGCGCACAATGGGCAAGAACGTCCTCTCGTTCTGTTTCCAATCATGGCAAACCATTCATAACCACACACCCGGCACTTCCACCACGCTTTCTTTTCTGAATATGGTAATAAGCATGATGGATTAAGACCAAGTTTATTATTCTTAACGTAATCCCATTCTTCCATCAAATCAGGCCTTTTTGTCTTTAAATCAGTAACACCTGGATTGGCCACAATATGTGCGCAAGAAGGGCACCCTGAACCTCTACACGTTCTGCTGTTGAGGCTCGCTTCAAATGAATACCCACATTTAGAACATATCCACCAATATCTTGTACCAGAACCATAATCTATTTTTTCAGGTACCACTGGCTTATTTTTCTCATAATCCCATTCTTTAGCTATATCTGGATATTTCATTTTTAACGAGTTATTTTCCTTTGCATTGATATATTCAGCTCGAATTTCTTTCTCATCTCTAACAACATCAATATCTGGAACATGTAAATCATTCCTTATAGCGAAAAATAACCTTTTGATTGACTCGCTTAACTCATTATTATCTCCAGATATACTTGATATGCATTTTAAATAAGTAGACTCTGGCCAAAACCAACAGCTCTGTTCTCTAATCCTAATAAGAAGAATTTTATTTTTAGCGCAGATATTGTTTTTCTTTTCATCTTTTTTAATATTTTGATGCCATGCTTCGCCATCATATTCGATTGCAATATTCAATGACGGAATAAATATATCTAATTCAATTCCAAGATGTTTATCACTGTTAATGGCATCAGGGTATTCTTTTTTTATGTAATAATAAATAGCTTGCTCGGGAAAGGATGTATGAGTGATTTTATTGCAATGTGGACACCCTGTTCCTTTAATTCTATTACTGACAGAAGCCATCCATTCATGTCCACATATTGAACATTTCCACCAATACTTTTTATTCGTATTAGCAGAAACTTCTGAAGTGCTTATTCCATTTTTAGAAACGTCAAATTCTTCTAGAAGAATGCCACCCACGCTTGCCAAACTTCTTTTCTTATAAGACGTTACATGTCTAGCCTCAGCTCTATTAGTAATCCAACATTTAGGGCAACAATTGTATTTGGAATTGGTTATGCTATGTGGCGATGTTTCAAACGATGTTCCACATTTAGAACATATAAACCAATACTTTTTGTGCGAAGCATATGAAAGTGATGAATCAAGGACACCATTCTTGCTGGAATTCCATTCATTCAATATTTGAGGTTTGTGTTGTTTACAATAATCAATAAATCTCATATCACTTTATTTAATGTAACACGTGAGTACGATGGTAGTTTGCATTAAAGATATTTTTTTACTATTTCTAATATTTGCTCGCCATATTGAGCACATTTATTCTTTCCAAAACCATGAAGTTTCATCAGCTCATTCATACTCTTTGGTAAATTAATGACCACTTGAGCCATTGCGTGATCAGTCAATACAACAAAAGCAGGCGCTTTTAGTTCATTTGCCTTAGCTATTCTCCATTCTTTCAGATCCTTGAATAATTCAGTATCTTCAATCCTCTTTCCAATAAAAGAACTAACGTAACTATCAATAATTATTTGTCTTTTTAGTTTTTCAGGTTTTTTCTCTTCTGATTCTAAAGTCTTCTCAGAATCCTTTTTTAAAGACCTCCGAGTTGTTTTATAGTAATTCGTTAACAAATCATCAATAACTTCATAAATGCGCGAAATAGTGAGGTTATTTAAAGGAATAGTTTTCAACTCATCTTTGTGAGCAAAGTGATAACAGAATGTCATTTTTTTGCAGTCAACCCAAAACCAGTGCCATGATTTTCCTTTTTTAATAAAAGCTTTCTTATCTTCAAAATATAGCAAACGTAAATATCCACTATATTTTTCACAATACTTGCAAATATTTGAAATTAAAATAGTATTGCTTTCTGTTTGCTTAATCTTGGCTTTTTCATTGGCGACTTTTTCTTCTTCTTTTAGAAACTTGGCTTTTTCAATAGCTTTTGAGGTATCTATAGCTTCTTTTTCTTCGCCTTTATATTTCAAGCCAGTTCTGTTATTAACTTCTTCCAACGTTCTTTTTTGAATCTCACCAACTGGATAAAGCTGATTGAATTGTTGTATAGACATAGTTTCGTTACAGCCAGTACCATCACTCTTGTAATTTGTACATCCTAAGAAGAATGAATTCTCTTCTGTTTTCTTTTTAACAATTAAATAACCATCAAGGCACGAGCATTTTAGAACTCTTAATCTTCCACCCTTGATGTCGTTCGTCATAAAGCCACATAACTCGTGCTCATTAGTGCAAACATAAAGAGGGATGCCTATGTTGTTACCTTTAATTCTTTTAAGAGGGAATCCACAATCCGGACAATAATAAACTCGATCTTTCTTTAGTGTTTCGTTGAAAACACCTTTAACCACTACATTCTTATATCCTTTATCCATTATTAACTCGGACACAAATTCAGATGGCTTGGTTTCAGGAGCAAGAATAAAGACCCTATTACTGGTTCTTGTTAAAGCAACATAGAAAAGTCTTCTTTCTTCCGCATATTCAACACTATTGTCGCGTTTAATAACTAAATCCATAATTGGGTCATCTTCCTTCTTTGAAGGGAAACCCCACAAGTCATTCATGCCATTAATAATGATGACATTGTCATATGTTAATCCTTTTGAACTATGAGCAGTCATAAAAGCGAGTCTCAACGTTGGATACTTTTTGCAAATTAGTCTCTTCTCGGTTTCGCTATAATCAAATAAGTTATAAGCCTCGCGCTCTTCTTCTGTCATATTGTCATAATCAGGTGTTTTATCTCTTCCAACAGACAAGCGTTCAGCATCAAAGTTATAACGGCCAATTAAAAGAATTGGCTCTTTGCCTTTTTCTCTATTTAAGATTTCTGGATTCTCAGAAACTAATCTATCAAGGATTATTTGAAGAGCGTTCGCCTTTTGATATGTCACATTCTTTAAATCTTGTTCTTTTATCTTTTTCTTATCGTCGCAATAAGAATAAATAATCACAGGATCTTCAAGATTTTTTGGTGACTTCAATTGCTTAACGTACTGAGTATTATTTTTAAGAATAAATCTGCCTGCTATATTAATAAGCTCTTGAGCATTTCTATATGTGTTATTTATATATAACTGTTCACAACCAAGTCTATCGTTTTTAACATTCTTTTTGAATTCGGTGAAAAGAGTGATATCTGAACCGCTAAAGGCATAAATTGATTGCCAGTCATCTCCAACAGCTACTATCTTTGCATCACAAATTTTAGATAGTTCTTTTGTTAAATTATAACGTTGATGCGATATATCCTGATATTCATCAACAATGATGTATTTATATTTCAAGGATTCGTGATTTTCCTGCATTTCTCTTATAATTTGAACAGAATCGTTAATCATATCCGAAAAATCAATGGCGTTATTAATACGCAAATCGTTTTGATAATTGTTATATGCGCCTTCACAAATATCTAAGAATACTTTATCTCTTTCATTCTTGGTTTTACTTCTTAGAGTTTTAAAATAGCCAGGACCATATCCGTTAGTTTTGTATGCACTGATAAAATCCTTAATAAAGAAAACCATACGGTTGATATATTTATTAGATTCGCTAGTTAAAATGGTCTGGAATATTTCTTCTTCCGATTTTTTATGAAGCTCAAATCCGTGTTTAACTAATTCTTCTTCTAAATGGGAAATAATATCCCTTCCATCACTATATGCACCAAATGTCTTTAATAGCATGGTGCCATGTTCTTTATGAAGAGCTACTTTATCTCTAATGGCTTTGATATATCTATCTATTTCAGCTTGAGAACGAGAATCGTTGGTTCCTTTATCGGAAACCATACCAAAATGTTCAAGATAAGCATCTTTGTTTCCTTGAATTAAATGAAAATCAGGTGTGTAAATCTTATGAGAACCTTTGATTTGAAATTTGTAGGGATCTTCATAAACATAATCAATTCCGTTGATATATAAGAAGTTTGCTATTTGCATTTCTTGATAAGAAGCTACAGTCTCGTCACAAATCGTCTTATTCTTTTCATCACGTTTTTCAGCAATAGTTTTAGCTCTGTCTTGAAGCTCACTTCTCATAGTGATGAAGTCCTTTTTGCTCACATAGGCAAAGAATTCATCAAGTGGCATATCGAATCTTGGCGGAAGATCTAAGTAACTAGCAAAGAACAGCAATATTTTATTTGTCATCGTTTTGTCTACAAGGATTTTGCCTCTTAGATAATCACGTATGCTTGAAAAGAGAAATTGTTCTTCTTTGATAGTTTTTCTTTCTTCGTTCTTATAAATAATTGATGAACCTACAGAGTGAAATGTGGAAATATCACAGGCTATCCTAAGTTTCTTGTTGATTCTTTCCTTTAATTCATCGACAGCTTTATTTGTAAACGAAATAACAAGTATCTCATCTGGCGAAACATTTCTTTTGTCTACTAGGTATTTAACTTTCGCCGCAACAGTTGTTGTTTTGCCGGCACCTGCACCAGCAACAACTAGAGTATTGTCTTCTTCTCTGACCACTACTTTCAATTGGTCGTTATCTAATCTTACATTTGGATCAAAAGCCTCTAAGATATGGGCAAAATAATCTTTATTATCATTTATTTCTTTGGTGGTAAATACATTATTGTGGGCAATTCTAATGCTATCATCAAGGTAAAAAGCTAATAGTTTTTCGACATCGGTCGGATTAATGGATTTCTTGTCACAATATTCAGAAAGCATTCCACTTTCTTTCATTGTTTTAAGTTCCTTGCTTAATCCAGAGTATCTTTCAAGAATGTCCAAATATTCTTTTCTAGATAAAAAGGAAGAACAAGTGACTGCAGAATTGATATCAACAATAGCTTTGGAAACAATATCGTTCGAATATGATTTTGGCTGTTTTACTTCTTTTTCAATTCTTTTTTTATTAAAAAGTCTATCAAACAATCCCATACTATAAGTATTATACGATAACGATTAATTTTCTTTAATTAAAATGGGTTCGTTTATTTTGAAACGTTAGCAAAAACTATAAAACAGGTACGATTTTATATTGTGTTTGTGTTCTAGTAGTTAATCACACGTGTGAACCTAGTCATAGCATTATATTTATAATGCTAAATTGAATGTTGGTATACTATGCTTTTGGGCATTTTTCAACTAAGGTGTTGTGTCACTTAACTATATTTTTTTAGTCGCCATCATGCTTTTCGTGCTTACACATTGGATAATTGTGATGTTCATAAAAAACTCCAATAAAGGAGCTCATACTAGTGCGGCATCAATTCGCTAATCTCTAATAAAATGGGTAAATGTCGTTTCTTCTATTTCTGGTAGACCATATTTCTCTTTTGCGTCTTTAATGGCTTTCATTAAGAAAACCATATTACGGGCTACCACTCTGGCGTTTTGTAGACCTTCATCATCTTTTTCGATTTGGCCTTGTTCTCTGCCAAAACCATTATTCCAATACCTACCAGAGGCGATTGGCATTTGGTTAATAGTGAAATATTTATTTAGTTCATCAAATGTCGCTGTGGTTCCAGCGCGTCTTGCAACCGCAAAGGCAGCGCCTACTTTAAAGCGTTTATCAAAATGAGAACTATAGAACAACCTATCTAATAAAGAAATGATAGAGCCATTCGCCGAGCCATAATAAACAGGGGAGATAATCACTAAGCCATCAGCGGATTCAAATCTTTTGGCTAAATCATTAACATCATCTTTAAAGACACATTCATGATGTTCATAACAATAGTTACAAGCCATACAGCCTCTTATAGCTTTTGGGCCTATTTGATAATTAATAATTTCCACACCTTCTTTATTAAAGATGTTAATCATCTCATTAATTAATCTCGATGAATTACCACTTAGACGTGGACTACCATTAATAATCAATACTTTCATAGTTACTACCCCCACTATTATGATATTACAAAGGTTATTTTCCTTCCAAAATATATATCTTGAACAATTCAAGATAATTCTAGATTGTAATTGAATAATATTATTCAATCACTATAATATCAAATATATGAAATATATTCTCATTTCTCTTTCCGCGATTCTATTAGCGGTATCAATATCAATATTAATAGTCTTATTAATAAATAAGAAATATAAGATGAAAGGATGGATGAAAGGAGTTCTTATTCCACTTTCATCACTCCTATTAACTTTCTTATTTGTTCTTAGCTATTTTGCGTTTAATTATCCCGCGAGTAAAAATGCGAAAAGTTATTTAAAAGGTGATGAGGAAATTAATCTAAATATCAATCAACATTGGTATTATTTTGATAATAAAGAAAATGATGGCACCGCGATCATCTTCTATAGTGGCGCGAAAGTTGATCCAATCGCCTATTCTCCTTTATGTAATAACATTGCCCATATGGGAATTGATGTCTACCTGATGAAGATGCCTTTATATTTCCCATTATTAAATATGAATGCCGCGGATCAAGTCGCAAGTTTAAATAAACATCATTATTTATATATGATGGGCCACTCCTTAGGAGGCACCACCGCGGCATTATATTTATCAAAAACAAAATATACTTCCTATAAAGGAATCATCTTTTTAGCCAGTTATCCTAATAAGAAACTAAATGATTCATATAAATGCTTATCAATATATGGCACTAATGACTTAGTGCTTAACAAGAAAGAATATAACAAGAATATCTCTATTTTCCCTGTTAACTATAAAGAAGTCATTATTGAAGGTGGCAATCACTCCAACTTTGGAGATTATGGTTTCCAAAGACATGATGGAGTATCTTCCATCAGTAAAGAAGAACAAATCAATATTACAAAAAAGGAAATAATGGATTTTATAAAATAAAACTTAAGGTTTTGTTCTTAAACATAGTATTACTAATCATCAAAACACGACAACCCCAGTGTAGTAATCAAGTTGTGATGATGATTTTTGTCTTGGTTTATAATAAATTCGTATTATAAAAATATAACTATTTTATAAAGTTAAGTAAAAAATCAGCAATCCCAATAAGCACATATCCTTCTGGATCTCTCATTTCTTTGAATGGCTTATTAACAACAAGTATTTTTTGAATAGGGTCTTTCAAGTGGCTATATGGTTTCTTTTCTCTTTCCAATGTTTCATTCTTTGATATGTCATCTGCCACTTGAACATAGAATATCCTATTTCCTTTTGTGGCCAAAAAATCTATCTCATATGTTTTTTTAACATTCTTATTATCTTTATTTCGCTCCACTCTTTCATAAGTCCCAACATTCACCGAATATCCATTATAAAGAAGTTCATTAAATATAATATTTTCCAGCATATGACCCTCATCTGGTTTAGAGAAATTGAGTCTTGCGTTTCTTAGACCTAAATCTGTGAAATAATATTTTCTTGATGCACCAATTTCATTTCTTCCTTTAACATCATATCTGGTGGCTTCTTGGATAATAAATGCATCGACAAAGTAATTAATGTATTTAGTAACAGTGTCCTTATCAATTGTTTCTTTTTTGATGCTTTGATAGGTGTTTGATATTCTTTCGGAATTAATTAATCCCCCAACTGAATCACTGATAATATCGCACAGCTCATCGAGAGCTTCACTTTTGTTGAGTTTATTGTGTTCTAAGATATCACTAAAATATGTTGTTTTGAAAAGACCTTTAAGGTAGTTCTTTCTTTCTTCTTCATTCTCTTCTAAAACCGCTAAAGGCATACCACCATATGTCATGTACTCATTTATCATCTCTGGGGCATACCCTTTTTTATAGTTAGCGTATTCTTCAAATGATAAAGGAGATAGATGGATTCTTGTTGCTTTGTCTCTAAACTCGGTAACAATGTCACTTGAAAGCATTTTTGAATTACTGCCAGTAACATAAACATCTAAATTATTCTTTTTTGATAAACCAAGCAATACATTAACAAATGAAATAACGTCCTCATCATTATCGTTCGCTTTAACATGTTCACCATTTGTCAAATTTGGATTAAGAATTTTATATACATGTTGTATTTCATCAATGAAGACATAAATAACACCATCTTTATCTTTCGAGACATTCAAAACATAGTCATACAAATACAAAGGATCCCAGTATTTATAATTCAAAGCATCTTCTAAATTTATATAGAGAATATTGTCTGGATTAACACCATTCTTTTCTAGATACTCCCTATAAATTGTATCTAGCAAATAAGACTTTCCACATCTACGTATTCCGGTAATGACTTTAGGAAATCCGTTATTTTTTGTATTAATAAGTTGATTTAAATATTTTGTACGTTCAATCATAAAATCTCATTTTTGGTTAATTGCTACCTTTTTTTCGATTTCATTATATAACTTGATATTATATTCTTTCAAGAATAATCAAAAAAACAGCATATTGTCGTCACCTATTCAATTTAGCATTAACGAATTATTATATACATATAATAAATGCAAAGAAAATTTGCATCTTTTAAGCATATTCTATTCCCTGATACGGGGTGATTTTTGTCTTGTTTTATAATACGAATGTATTATAAAATGTAGGCTGCCAATTAAAAAAATCAGGTTTCTTTGCAGATTCCTGATTTCTTTAATATGCATATTAAGTACTATGTTTTACCAATCTAAATTGATGTTGTTAACGATTTCAAAACCGCCATCATTGACGGCTTGTAACATAGATAGCAAGTCATCAATTAATTTAACCAATTGATCCTTGTTTTCCTTGGCTAACTCAACATCAAATACGCAAGGTTCATCCCCAGAATCAAAATCATAAAAAGAGCTGTATAAAGCAGAGATCTTTTCATTAAGTTCATTAATTGATTTATTGTTATCGATTGAATCGACGCCAGTAATTAATTTGTTTTGGCTTACGCTAAAAACATCTTTAACAATTGGTCCGATTAGAAAGTCTAATTCTAATTTAATAGTTTTCATAATTATTTTTCTCCATAAACCAGATTATATATATTCAATTGGAAGGGAGTAGAGGTTTTCTCTTAACTTCAATTTGTATTCGCCTGTACAAATAATTGCACCCATGCCTCTTTTTTTGTCAATGTCTTTGTCTAAAACGGTAAAAGCATCAGCATCGCTTGCGGTAGGATTACTTCCTTTTTTTATTTCTATTGGATAAAGAATTCCGTTTTCTTCAATGATGATATCAATTTCGCTTTCTTCGTTTTCTTCGGTTATATTTCCATCACGGTCTACTTTCTTTTTCTTAACTTTATCTTTGCCGTGGTAATAATAAATATATTTTGAATAATCTTTTCCAACATTTATAAACGATTTGATAACTTCATTAACCACAAAAGTCTCAAACATATGACCTGCTATAGCACCATTTTTCAAAGTGTCAGGAGTCAACCAAGATGTAAGAAAACATGCTAATCCAGTATCTCTAAAATATATCTTAGGTGATTTTATTGCACGGTTAAGATGTGAATTGTAATATGGTTGGAGCAAATAAATGATATCCGTTTTAACCAAAATGCCAATCCATAGTTTGACTGTATCTGCACTTATTCCAATGTCATTAGCGATATTTGTGTAATCAAGTATTTGCCCTGTTCTAGCGGCAACAGAGACCAAGAATCTATAAAATGTTTGATAATCTCTTATCTTGGTAATTTTATAAACATCTCTTTCAATATATGTTTTGACATAATCTTGATAAAACTCTTCCCAATCTTTTTCTGGATGTTCATATAATTCCGGATAAAAACCCCTATGAATTATCTTCCATATGTCTGTATATTTTTTTAATGTCTTTTCTCTATTTTTGATATATGCATCAGTTGGAATAAACCTCTCATTAAAATCTATGCTGTTAATTTCTCTCAAAGAAAGACCTGCTAGTTCAATAATTCCAACCATCCCAGACAAGGAATCAGATAGCCCTTCCATTAAAGACCACTTCTGAGAACCCGAAAAAAGATAATTGCTATAAGTTGAGACATTATCCAATATATCTTTAACTGAACTCAACAATTCCGGGCATTCCTGAACTTCATCGATAAACAAAGGTCTATCAAAGCTTTCCATAAAGCCTTGAGGATCACTACTAGCGGCGTTAAGAAGATTTGGATTTTTTAAATTGATTCTTTTCACACTAGGAAATAGTTCTTTAGTCATTCTGGTTTTTCCAACTTGTCTTGCGCCAGTGACAGCTACGCTTTTGTACGATTGATATTTTTTAATCAAGAGTGGTTCAATTGCTCTATTAATATAAGGCATAGTATTTGGTTCCTTTCTGACTTTTTCCGAATTCAATTAGATTTTAGCCAAAAGTAATAAAATAATCAATATTTGTTAATGAAAATTCTATTGTTATGTGATCATTTTTGGTGTTTTGGAAGAAGATGTTCGAAAAATAGATAGCCGACTTAATAAAATCACTGATGGCGCACTGCTGTCACCTATTCAATTAAAAAATTAATGTTTATTATATTTATATAATAAATGCAAGTGAATTTGCATTCTTTTAAACATATTCTATTCCCTGACACGGGGTGCCTTGACACGCGCG
>JBGUIX010000014.1:0-131879 GCA_045113315.1 Bacilli bacterium | reverse complement strand
CCTCTTCCTTCTTATTTAACTGGTAGGAAGAAAACAAACCCAACTGTTTTGTGGTAAAATAAGGCATACAATACCTCCATAGAACAGTTGTATTGTAACAAAAATAGGTGATTTCTTGCGATTTCACCTATTTTTCATAAATTAAAAGGGGCTAAGTCACCTCATAAGTTTCTTAACAGCCCCTAATCTATGCTGGATAAGTAGTTTTGTCCAATTTTGAATAAGTGACTTTGGACAACCACAAATTTTCATTCAAATGGTGGATCTGATCGGGTTCGAACCGACGACCTCCTCGTTGCGAACGAGGCGCTCTCCCAACTGAGCTACAGACCCATGCGGTAAATATATTATAAGTATTTGAACTTTTTTTCAATTATTATCATGTCAAGACTAATATTAATATTTTTTCTAAATATAATATTGTTATGGCGCCTAAAAAAACTATCGCTGTTATCGACTTAAAAGCCTTTTATTCATTCGTAGAATGTGTAGACCGTGGTTTAGATGCGTGGAAAGTACCTCTCGTTGTCGCTGATAAAGAAAGAGGGAAGAACACGATTGTTTTAAGTGTCTCTCCGTTTTTAAAAGAAAGAGGGGTTCCTTCTAGATTAAGAATAAGAGATTTACCAAAAGGTTATGACTATATCTATGCTGTTCCAAGAATAGAAAGATATGTCGAAAAAAGTGCGGAGATAGTTAGAATCATGATGGAATTTGTTTCTAAAGAAGATATTCATGTTTATTCCATCGATGAAGCCTTTATCGATTTAACAAGTTATCTCGAATACTATCACGAAACACCAGTTAATTTAGTTTTAAATATTATTAATAGGATTAAAGAGAAGACACACCTTCAAGCGACAGGTGGAATAGGTGATAATTTCTTCTTAGCGAAAGTGGCTTTAGATATATACGCTAAACACTCTCCTAATGGGGTAGCTACTATCCATATTGAAGATGTTAAAGAAAAGCTTTGGCCAATCACTCCTTTAACCAAAATTTGGGGAATTGGTGAGAGAACTGCAGCAAAATTAGAGGCTTTAGGTATAAAAGATGTCGGTCAATTAGCGAGAGCCAATAAGAGTTTTATTCATGATAATTTTGGTATTATTGGTGATCAATTAGTTGCGCACGCAAATGGTTTAGATGAATCGGATATTCATGAAGTATATGTTCCAGAAAGTACTTCTTTATCCGTGGGACAAGTGTTATTCAAAGACTATAACAAAAAAGAAATAGTGACGATTATTAGAGAGATGTGCGACGATTTATCACAAAGACTGAGAAGTGAAAAGAAACAAAGCGGACTTGTCGGTTTATTTATCGGTTATTCAAAAGAAACAATGGGTGGATTCTCTCGTCAAATGTCTCTATTACACGCGACCGATGATACAGAAGAATTATTTAAAGCCTTAATGGAGATCTTCCATAAACATATTCAAAATTATCCAATCCGAAGAGTGGGTTTAAACTTTGGCAAATTATCAACTTCTGGTTATAAACAAATCGATATTTTTGGTGACGCTAAAAAAGAAAAGAATAATCATGAATTAAATAAAGCCATGGACAAACTCAAAGATAAATATGGTAAAAATATATTATTAAGAGCGAGTGCTTTAACAGAAGAAAGCACCGCCATAGAAAGACATAATCAAATAGGAGGGCACCGTAAATGAGCGATCGTGGAATGAAAAAATGGGCCCCTTATAAAACTCTTCAAGAACAATGGGAAACACTAGATTCAATTGATGAAGAGAATAAACTAGTGGAAAAACCTAAAATTAGTAACGAAGAAGCAGAAGAAATAAATGATAAATTAGTGAACTATCACGGGGAAGAATTAGAGTTCTGCTATTACAAAAAAGGAAGAATTCTAGTAGAAAAAAGCACCATCAAGAAGATAGATGCTTATAATCGTAAATTGATATTAAATAACGAAGTTATTATTTATCTAAAAGACCTTGTGGGAATTAAATAGCCCATTCACCATCTTTAAAGATTTGATGTTTATTGCCCTTAGCATCTAAACCAACAATATTTAGATCTTTAGTGCCCACCATAAAGTCGACATGAATCATGGAATCGTTGATTCCTTTTTCTTTAGCTTGTTCGCTAGTTAAATTAACATCTAATAATTCTTTAAACCCATGACCTAAAGCGACATGGCAAGCAGCATTTTCATCATACAAAGTGTTATAGAATAAGATTCCGCTTTGATTAATTGGGGAGGTATAAGGCACTAAAGCTACTTCGCCAAGTTGAGCGGCTCCTTCGTCCATCGCCACCATCTTTTCTAATAATTTTTGATTCTTCTTAGCTTTAACTTCGACAACTCTTCCGTTTTTAAAAGTAAAGGAGAAGTCTTCGATTAATTCACCGCTATAACTTAAAGGTTTAGAAGCTACTAGTGTACCTTCACATTTGCCGGCGATTGGTGAAGTAAAAACTTCCTCTGTAGGAATGTTAGGATTAAATTCACCTTTACCTGGTGCTTCTTCAACACCAGCACCCCAAGAAATACCAGGTATTAAATCCACTTCAAAGTCAGTGCCATTACTAGCTTTATAAATCAATTTTCTTAAATCTAATTCTTTTAATTTGTTTCTTTGTTGAATAAGGAATACATTATGTTTATTCCAATTCTCCACTGGATCATTTCCATCGACTCTAGAAGTCATTAGTATCGCTTCCCAAAGTTTTTCAATCGCTTCCTCTTCACTTAGTTTTGGAAACACCTTTTTAGCCCATGCTTTGCCAGGTACTCCAGCAATGCACCACTTATATTTTCCATCTGCTAAATCTCTGTATTTTTTGATCTTTTGATAGGTTTTTGCAGAGCTTTTTGCCATTTTTGCTTGATTTACACCTTTTAATCCATCTGGATCTTCAGAGATTAAATAAATTCTTGTTGGTAGCTTTTTAGCCATATATTTAAATCTTGCAATAGTCATTGGTGAGACCTTTGATAATTCACCAACTGTCATGTATTTATAATGTAATTTCGCTAATGGGTCATGAGAAAATCTGACATCCACTTTTTTCGCACCACATTTATAACATTCTTCCACTACTAATTCGACAAAATCTGGTTGATCAAGTCCCGCTTCAATCCAAACTTCATCACCTTTAATGACATGACCGCCTGTTTTAGCAATTAGTCTTGCATAATCTCTTAATAACTTTAAATCCATAAATGCCTCCGTTGATATTTACCGGAATTATTCTATAATAACCAGGAGGAAAATGTTATGAATTCTGTTTTTGAGAAATATAAGTGGCTCAGATTTGTCATCGGTGGAGGAATTATCCTTCTCGGTGTTTTAATTATTATCTTTGCTAGTTTAAGAACTGGCAATGTTCCAATAATCATCAATATCGTTATTTCCGTTGGTTTAATGGTTTTAGGTTTATTCTTAACTTTTAGTTCTTTATTATCAGAAACTCATAAAATGTTTACACCTTCCTTATTACTAGGATCAATTTCAATAGGATTAGGTATTTCCATATTAGTAGCAAGGTTCGGATTACATATCTCTTTTAGCGGAAATCTAATAGTTTATGTATCTTCAATACTATTTATAGTATTAGGCGTAGTTTCTTTATTAAAAGCTATTTTCTTAATTGTTTATCATGAAAAAGGAATCATGGTATTTGCGATGTTTATCATTGCCGCGGCTGCAATTACAATAGGTATCTTAGGATTATGCTTCGCTGATAATTTAGTGACATTAGCCTATGTCTTAATGGGTACAGCTTTAGTGGTGTTAGGTATCTTATTTATTATTTTCTCCGCTTTACAAATGAAAAAATCTTCCTAATTTAAGAAGATTAATTATTTATAATTAATAAAAAAGTGGTTCACTTGAATCACTTTTTAAAACATCATATTAATTCCGGATGCTGCACTGGCATTAGAATTAGTTAATTCAATGATAATCGCAATGATGAAGAAGATGATGGCCATTACCATTGTGAGGATGGAAACAACTTTTTCCGCACCTCTTTCTTTGGTTTTGACGAAGACGTTAAGTCCTCCACCTGTAATAGCGCCAGAAGCACCTTCAGATTTACCACCTTGCAATAAGCAAAGAATGATAATAATGATACCAACACCCATAAAAATCCAGTCGTACCAATGTAACATGCTTCTTACTTCCTTTCTTCAAGTTGCTTATTTATGTTATACAAATCGGAACAATAATTCAACAACGAATTCAATTCGTTATAATTCCGCTTTCATTTCAAAAATTATATCTCTTAATTCTGCCGCTCTTTCAAAATCAAAATCACGAGCCGCTTGTTTCATCTGCTTTTCTAAATCCTTAATCTGTTTTTGAAGTTCACTTCTAGTGGCTTTCTTACTTGCTTTAATAATTTCATTAACTTCATCATCAGTGTTATGAATTGGAGGTCTAATCTCTTTAATGATTGTTGTAGGGATAATACCGTTTTCGATATTATAGGCGTTTTGAATAGTTCTACGACGTTTAGTTTCCTCAATCGCAGTTCTCATAGAATCGGTTATATTATCCGCATACATCACCACTAAACCATTCGCGTTTCTAGCGGCACGTCCACAAATTTGAATTAATGATCTTCCACTTCTTAAGAAACCTTCTTTATCCGCATCTAAAATACAAATTAATGATACTTCAGGTATGTCTAAGCCTTCTCTTAATAGGTTAATTCCCACCAAGACATCATATTTGCCTTTTCTTAATTGATAAATTATTTCAGATCTCTCTAATGTCTTAGTCTCATGATGGAGATAAACAACTTTAATTCCTCTTTCTTTTAAAAATGTAGTTAAGTCTTCCGCCATACGTATCGTTAAAGTGACAATTAAAGTTCTTTCATTTCTTTCGTTACGAGCTTTGATTTCTTGTAATAAATCATCAACTTGGCCCATCGTTGGTCTAACTTCAATCTTTGGATCTAATAAACCAGTTGGTCTAATAATTTGTTCCACTATTTCATTGTCCGTTTTACTTAGTTCATAATCACCAGGTGTCGCACTTGTACAAATGGTTTGAGGCATAATCTTTTCAAACTCATCAAAATTAAGTGGTCTATTATCAAGTGCCGAAGGCAATCTAAAACCATATTCCACTAATGTTTCTTTTCTAGAACGATCTCCATTATACATTCCTCTTAACTGTGGGAAGGTAACATGAGATTCATCCACAAATAATAAGAAATCATCTGGGAAATAATCTATTAAACACCATGGTCTAGTTCCAGGAGCTCTTTTATCAATATGACGAGAGTAATTCTCAATACCTGGGCACATGCCAAATTCTTGCATGTTTTCGATATCTTGATTAGTTCTTAATTCTAATCTTTCAGCTTCTAGTAATTTGCCTTCATCTTTAAAGAATTTAAGTCTTTCTTTAAGTTCTTCTTTAATAGTTTCACAAGCTTCTCTAATTCTTTCTCTTGTTGAAGCATGATCATAAGCAGGGAATATTGGATAGGTGTGAAAGGTGTGTTTTATTTCTCCAGAAAGTAGGTCAACTTGAGATATCTTCTCTATCTCATCACCAAAGGTATCAATTCTAATAACATTATTGTTATCCATGTTCGCTGGAATAATCTCAATAATATCTCCTCTAACTCTAAAACTACCTGGTGCGGGGTCGATATTATTTCTCTTATATTGAGCATCCACTAAACGTTTAAATAAAACGTTCCTATCTATCTCTTCGCCAACGCGAATATTAAATACTAAATTACGATATTCATCAGGATCAGTTAAACCATAAATAGAAGCTACAGAAGCTACAACAATAGTGTCTCTTCTTTCTAGTACAGAATTAATAGCACTAGTTCTAAGCATTTCAATTTCATCATTCATAACTGCGTTTTTATCAATATATGTATCGCTTTTTGGAATATAAGCTTCAGGTTGATAAAAATCGAAGTTAGAAACGAAATATTCGACACGATTATTTGGAAATAATTCTTGAAACTCTGAATATAATTGACCCGCTAAAGTTTTATTGTGCACTAAAACAAGTGTCGGTCTTTGCACTTGTTCAATAATATTAGCCATTGTAAAAGTCTTACCAGTACCAGTAGCTCCTAAAAGGACTTGGAACTTTTTATTTTCTTTTACACCTTCTACTAATTTCTTAATAGCGGTGGGCTGGTCACCAGTAGGCTTAAAAGGAGAAACAATTTTAAAAGGATGGCTATTATCCATTATTTCTTTTTCCTTTTCTTAATCTCTTGACTGATAGTGTTTTCTTCAATATGAGGTTTAAAGCCTTCACCAAAAACGGCATTAGTTCTTGTAAATGTAACGAAAGCTTTTGGATCAACTTTAGAGATAAACATTCTTATTTTGTTATATTGTCTTTTATCAAAAACAATACGTAAAATTGGACGATTTTCACCACGATATCCGCCTTTTGCAGGAATAATTGTGGCACCACGTCCCATTTCGTCTTGTGCAAATTTAGATATTTCTTCCCATTTTTCAGAGATGATATCAACTTGATACGATGTTTGTGAACCTATGAAGATAACTTCAATAATTAATGCAGTCACAAAGGCTGATAAAATACCGGATAAACATGGTAATAAGAATGAATTGTCTCTTGGTAAAAGAAGAAGTAAACCAAGAACAACTATTGTTCCATCCACTAAGAAGGAAGCAATTGATTGTTTAATTCTTAAATATTTTTCAAATAGGAATGTAATAACATCTACACCACCGGTAGAACCGCCACCTACAAATGTAATAGAAACACCAGTTCCTACAAATACTCCACCAAATAATCCTGCTAGTAAATAGTTACCAGCGGTTGGTCCGTTTCCGGATGTTTTAATTAATTCACCAAAATTAGCAATTGAAGTTGAGATACCAGGAACAGTAGTTAATATCCAGTTAGCTGCTGGAAATACAATAGTGGCCACTAATGTTTTAATCGCAAAGTCTTTACCAATAAATAAAAGACCAACTAACCAAAGAATAATAGAGACTCCAGTAACTATAATGTTATAGATTATTGTTTTAAAGCTTGGATCGACGAAATATCTAGCAATAATACCAATACCTGACAATCCACCAGCGTTAATATCTAGAGGTACTAAGAAAGCGATATTACCAATAGCAACAACAATAGTTCCAATAATCACTAATATGGTTCGACAAATTAATTTGAACCAATCCATTTTTGTTTTAGGCATGCTTTTTAGCCTCCTCTCTTAAATAGGCATATATGAATCCATCAATCGCACCGTTCATCACTGCTTCAACATCAGTTTCTTCATAATTCGTGCGGTTATCTTTAACTAATGTATAAGGACAGAAAACATATGATCTAATTTGGCTGCCCCATTCAATATTTTTCTTTTCGCCAACGATGTCATTAATCTTCTTTTCTCTTTTTTCTAACTCTATTAAATAGAGTTTACCTTTAAGCATATTCATCGCCATCTCTTTATTCATGAGTTGGCTTCTTTCTACTTGGCAAGAGACAACAATTCCTGTGGGTAAGTGGGTAATTCTCACTGCAGTTTCAACTTTGTTAACATTTTGTCCGCCTGCGCCACCACTTCGATATGTATCAATCTTTAAATCAGAATCATTAATTTGAATATCAATAGAATTTTCTTTAAATTCAGGAACAACATTCACTGAAGCAAATGAAGTATGTCTTCTCTTATTCGCATCGAATGGAGAAATTCTTACTAAACGATGGACGCCTTTCTCACTTTTTAATAAGCCATAAGCATTATGACCGGATATCTTTAGTGTTACTGATTTGACACCTGCTTCTTCACCTGGTTCAAAAGATATTAAAGACATTTTAAATTTATGTCTCTCTGCATATAAAACATACATGCGATAAAGCATATCCGCCCAGTCTTGAGCTTCCGTCCCTCCAGCGCCTGGATGAACTTCAATAATCGCTGGCATATCATCAAATTCACCAGAGAATAAAATCTCTAATTCAAAATCTTCAGTTTCTTTTTTTAGTTCATTAAAAGATTCTTCTATCTGTTCAATTAAAGATTCATCACCTAATTCTAATAATTCACTTAAATCTTTTACGTTAGAATCGAGCTTACGATATGTTTCAGTTAAGTTCTTACAATAATTGAGACGTGAAATAATCTTCAAGGCTTCACTTGAATTATTCCAAAAATCTTCTTTCTCGCTTATCCTCTGAAGTTCAGAAATTTCTTGATCTAATTTAGCGAGGTCAAAGAGAGCACCCGAGTTGGTGGATTCTTTCACCAACCGCACAAAGTTCCTGTCTTAAAGAAACGATGTCTTTCATTATTCTTTATCCTCGTCTTTTGCTTCGCCTACGACATCTTTTTGCTTATTTTGTGCCGTTTCTGCGGCTTTTTCCGCTTCTTCTTGGGCTTTAGCAGCTTCTTGAGCATCTTCTACTTGTTTGACAAATTTATCAATATTTACAAGGTTTAAAACAGCGTCGACAGATGCCATTTCTAAGCATTCTCTAAACATCTCATAGCCTTCATTAACATAATCTTGTAATGGGTTGACATTCGCGTATCCACGGAGGTGAATACCTTCACGTAAACGCGCCATCGCATCAATATGTTTGGTCCAGTTTTGATCTAAGCAATGTAAGATTAAATCTCTTTCAATTCGATCACATAACTCAGTGTTGAGTTTACTTCTCTTACGTGTGTATCTACGTAAGATTAATTCACCTAAATCTTGACCACAGTTATCCACAAGATCATCTTCATAGGCATTTTTATTAATACTACCTTCAGGTAAGAATCTTGGTTCCACTTGTTTAATTAATAAATCAGCGGAAATAAGTTGATCGTTACTTCCTTGAGGAACTGATTTCTTCGCTAAGAACATACCTGTTTGAGCAAACATTTCATCAACGATATCTTTAATATCACTACCTTCGATAATACGGTCACGTTTATCGTAAACGTTTTGTCTTTGTTTAGCTAAAACATCATCATAATCTAATAAGCTTTTACGAGTATCGAAGTTCATACCTTCAATTTTCTTTTGAGCACTGGTAACTGCGTTACTAACTACTTTACTTTCTAAAGCTTCATCACCAAAGTTCTTCTCAATATAGTTTCTCATCGCATCAGCGGCGAATCTCACTAATAAAGTATCATCGAAAGAAACGTAGAATCTGGAGAAACCTGGATCGCCTTGTCTACCAGAACGTCCACGTAACTGATTATCAATACGACGAGATTCATGTCTTTCTGTACCTAAAACACATAAACCACCTAACGCCCTTACTTCATCATCAATCTTAATATCAGTACCACGACCTGCCATGTTAGTGGCTAAAGTAATCGCACCTTTTCTACCTGCTAAAGCAATGATTTCCGCTTCACGAGCGTGGTTCTTCGCGTTTAACATTTCGTGTGGCAAACCAGCTTCATTCAATAAATTTGAAATTTCTTCAGATGATTCAACGGAAACAGTACCAATTAAGATTGGTTGACCTTTCGCGTGTCTAGTTTTAACTTCTTCAATTAAGGCTTTTAATTTTGGTCCTTTATGCGCATAAATATAATCAATCGCATCCTCACGAATAACAGGTTTATTTGTAGGTACGCATACTACACGCATGTTATAAATCTTACGGAATTCTTCTTCTTCAGTTTTCGCGGTACCAGTCATACCTGCCATCTTCTTATAAAGACGGAAGAAGTTTTGATAAGTAATTGTCGCCATAGTAACTGTTTCTTGTTTAATGGTGACGTTTTCTTTAGCTTGAACAGCTTGATGTAAGCCATCAGACCATTCTCTACCTGGGAGAACACGACCTGTGAATTGGTCGATAATTTGAACTTGTCCTTCGCCATCAACTAAATAGTCGACATCCCTTTGCATAATATAATTTGCTTTTAAAGCATTATGAATTCTATGCACTAAATCGAAATATTCTGGATCGTATAAGTTATTAATACCAAACATTCTTTCCGCTTTGGCATTACCAGCATCGGTTAAAGCCACAGTTTTTTCTTTCACATCAACAGTGAAATCAACATCCTTTTTAAGGGCTTTGCAGAATCTATCAGCCACTGTGTATTGACTAGAAGAAGTTTTCACGCCACCAGAAATAATTAATGGGGTTCTTGATTCATCAATAAGAATGGAGTCAGCTTCGTCAACGATACAGAAATTAAGACCTCTTAAGACACGATGCTCCATATCGGTGGCCATGTTATCTCTTAAATAGTCAAAGCCTAATTCGGAGTTAGTGGTATATGTAATATCACATAAATATGCCGCTTTCTTTTCAGAGGTTGATTTAGCACGAGCATTAACACCAACAGTTAAACCTAAGAATCTATAGATTTGGCCCATCCATTCCGCGTCACGAGCAGATAAGTATTCATTAACTGTAACAACATGAACACCTTTACCCGCTAAAGCGTTTAAATATGTTGCCATAGTAGCGGTTAAGGTTTTACCTTCACCAGTTTTCATTTCAGCAACATCACCTGCGTGCATAACTAAAGAGCCCATAATTTGAACTTTAAATGGGAACTCTTTAATGGTTCTTCTCGCTGCTTCTCTAGCCACTGCGAAAGCTTCATATTTAATATCATCTAATGTTTTACCATTAGCTAATTGTTCTTTAAAGTAATCTGTTTTAGCGCGTAATTCATCATCACTTAAAGCTTCCATTGTCTTCTCATAAGCGATAACTTTATCCGCTTCTTTTGCGTATTTTTTAATAGCTCTTTTATCAAAAAATCCCATAATTTTCACCAACATAGCAAACCGCTATGCCTTTCTTTATATACTGAAGAATGTTAAACATTCGCTTTTATATACTATCGTTAACCGTATTTAAGTGTCAAATAGTAAATATTACTATTCACTTTTTTTCATCTTTATTTAATGTTTTAGACATTACTAGCACTTTGATTTTCTTTGGATGAAGATCTCTAATTAATTTGATCGCCGCTTTCATCGTTGAACCAGTGGTATAAACATCATCGACAATCAATATCTTCTTTCCTATTAATGGAGACAAATCAGTTAATTCGAGATATTTAGAAATCTCTTTTCTTTTATCGAAATTACTCGATGCTTGCTTTATTCCTTTTGTCTTTTTTATCAGCTTAAGTTTAGGAATTTTTAATTTAGAAAACATTTCCTCGACATGATTAAATTCTCTAATCGCATCATCGACTTCATATGAAGGAATAGGCACCATAATATAACCCCGATAAAATAGATTTAATACATTTATGTATCTATCAAAAAATAAGTTTTTAAGTTCAATATCAAAACATCCTTTAAATTGATAGAGCAAGGATTGAATTTTCTCATCATATTCGTAGATAGATAATCCCTTACATCCTGACACATCAAACTTCTTAAATTTTGGTCTGATATTTTGATAACACCTTTTACAAACATCAATATCGGGATTAATAAGATTCATAAGTGAAATGTCTTTTATATCCTTAAAACATAATTTACAAATCTTCGTTGGCACGCTTAATCTCGTCAATAGATTGTTCCATCTGTTTTGTTTTCTTATCGGCAAGATATATCACCTCCCCTGTTGGAGCGTCTTTCTTTCGACCCACTCTTCCTGATATTTGAATTAAAGCGGCAGATGTATAAAGAGGATGATCTGCTTTAAAGACAATAACTTGTAGATTTTTGACTGTTACTCCTCTTTCTAGAACCGCTGTTGTAATAAGTGCTTTCGTCTTACCATTTCTAAACTTTTCTATCCTTTCATTTCTATCGACACATTTAGAGTGAACATAACTAATATCTTTAAAAAATAAACGCATGACTGAATAGACTTGTTCACAGATATCAATCGTCGGTGTAAATACAAAAATTGGCTTATTTTCTAACAAAAAACGCTGCGTTTCTCGCTTTAAATGGTAATATTTCATGATCCCACGATGTAAAGAACACACCGGAACCGGCAAAGGAAATTTATGAAATCTCTTATTTAATCTAAGTATTGATTTTCCTTCTTTTTGAAACTCTTTAACTACATGATCAGGAGGTGTTGCGGACAACAAAATATAATGTCCTTTAATCGATCTTATAAAGAATGCTTCTAACACCTCATTGCCTTCATAAGGAAAGGCATCTATTTCATCAATAATGAGTAAATCGAAATAATGGTCATAACGAAATAATTGATGTGTGGTGATACAAACTAAATCCGCTTGTAAAGAATAAACATGACCACCATAAATAGCCACCACCTTATTATTCACAAAGATGTTTTTAAATCTTAAATATAGTTCTCTAATCACATCTCTTCTAGGAACAGCAAATCCGACTTTAAGACCATTTCTAATACAATATGAAATAATCTCTAACACTATTTCAGTTTTGCCTGATCCACATACCGCATGAACTAAGGAATCTATTCCGTTTTTGTAATTATCCACAAGTTGGGCGGACAGTTTCTTTTGATCATTTGATAACTCATATGATAAAGAATAATCTGCATTAAGTAATTGAAAATAATCTCCAGTCGCTTCTTGCCCTCTAAATGTTAAACATTTTCGACAATAGGGTTTTCCTTTTCTAATACCAACATATCGACTATCAGAACTTCCACAAATAGGGCATTTATAAGTTTCTATATTGCATCACCCCCTTCTTTTTGATTAAATATATGTAGTGATTCGCATGTAGGAATCCTTCGTTGGTTCCTGTGAATCATTTTTTCTTTTCTATAGACTTAATCAAAGGCTTATCTTCCTTGTTTATTCTGATGCCTTTTAATTCTTTAGATTTAAAATCTCTTCTTTTGCTTATTGAAGGTACGTTGTGTACAAATGAAATCTTTATTTTTATTGGTTCAATACTATGTTTTAGCCTGGTTCTTTTAGGTCCAGGTGAAGATGTAAAAATCAATACATAATATTTATTCTTTTTATCTCTTTTTTTATATAAAAGAGCAGGATGCCCACCATGACCGTCACTATGAAGATAGAATCTTCCTTTTTCTAAGTGTTTGTTATAAATCTTTTTCTTGCTCATATTTCTCCTTTCAGTGTTGTATATTTCGTGTCTTTGAGATCCACATACCGCATGAACTAAGGAATCTATTCCATTTTTATAATTGTCCACAAGTTGTGTTGATAGTTTCTTTGATCATAAATAAAAAAGCCCTCTATATATTTACTAGGGGGCATTATCCGAAATATGTTCAAAAATTTTACTTTTCTAAGTCAGAAATCATATCAACGCGAGTTTGATGTCTTCCTCCTTCAAACTCTGTTGAAAGGAATATATCTACTCGTCTAATAACATCTTCATCCGCCATAAACTTGGCGCCAAAAGATATTACGTTAGCATTATTATGTTGTCTCATTAATCTAGAAACTTCATCGTTATAACCGATACCACATCTCACGCCTTTAATTTTATTTGCGGCGATAGCGATACCTTCACCAGAAGTACAAACTACAATACCAAAATCGCATTCTTTAGAAGCAACTTTTCTTCCAACTTCCGCACCAAATAATGGATAGTGGCAAGAATCGTGAGAATTTGTTCCTACATCCACGACCTCATAACCTTTTGATTTTAAATGGGCGATGATTTTTTCTTTTTGATCAACACCACCATGATCTGATCCAATTGCAATTTTCATATAGCTATACTCCTATTACTTTATTATATAAAGAAATCTTAATTTGTTATACATATCTTTATGGAAACGATATGTACACCCATCTAGATATTTATTCATTAAATTAATTAATGGTTTTTCCATATTATCCTCTATTTCAAACGCCATTAAATAATGTTCATTCATAATTTTATCGGCTTTTTTAAATATTTCTTCATAATACTTTGTACCTGGTTTAGCTAATAATGCTAAATGAGGTTCATATTTATATACTTGTTCATCAATTCTAGTTTCATCTTCAATATATGGAGGATTACAAACTAAGACGTCTAATCTAATACCTTTATCGATAATAGGATCCACTAGATTACCTTCTAATAAAGTCACATCCTTAACATTTGTTTTAGCTACTTCAAGGGCATCTTTAGAAATATCAGTCGCATAAACAATTGCGTCTTTTATCTCTTCTTTAATAGCACGCGCAATGGCGCCACTACCAGTACAAATATCAGCGACAACTGGTTTATCGCCTTCTTTAAAATATTTCTTCATAAAAACAATAACATCAACAACAAGGTTTTCAGTTTCTTGTCTTGGAATTAAAACATTTTTATTAACATTAATTTTGTGACCTAAAAAATAAGAATATCCTAAAACATATTGATAAGGAATCCCCTTTTTAACATCAGTCACATTATTATAAAATCTTTCAACATCTTTAACCTCTCTATCGAAATTGGAATAAAGATTCATTGAATCAGAAAAATCACTTGCATCCATTAATAAAGATACAATGACACTTCTAGATAAATATTTATTATTTTCCTTTTTTAATAAGAAATATAATTCTCGATTAGTAGGCATTATTGTTCACCGTTCATCTTTGATGTTTGGTCATAATGAATTAAGGCATCGATAATTTCGTCTAATTCACCTTCCATAACTCGATCAAGTTTTTGAATAGTAAAACCAATTCTATGATCGGTAACACGGTTTTGAGGATAGTTATAAGTTCTTACTTTTTCACTTCTTTCACCAGTGCCAATCTTTAACCTTCTCTCATTACCGATTTCCTCTTGTTGTTTGGCTAATTGATCGGTGTACATTTTAGTTCTTAACATCTGCATTGCAAGTTCTCTATTTTGGATTTGAGATTTTGCAGTTTGACACGCCACAACAGTACCGGTTGGAATATGCGTAATTCTAACCGCAGATTCAGTCTTATTAACATTTTGTCCACCTGCGCCTTGAGAGTGATAGGTATCAATTTGTAAATCGCTTGGATTAATTTCAATATCAATTTCTTCTGCTTCAGGCATCACTAACACTGTCGCAGTAGAGGTGTGAATACGACCACTGGCTTCAGTCTTAGGAACTCTTTGAACACGGTGTGCGCCACTTTCAAATTTGAGTTTTGAGAAAACCATTTTTCCGCTAATTTTGAAAGAAACCGACGCAAAACCGCCACTTTCTGATGGATTTTCATCTAACATTTGGATTTTCCAACCCTGTGCTTCAGCGTATCTTGTATACATTCTAAATAGGTCGCCAGCAAAGATGTTGGCTTCATCTCCACCAACCGCACCACGGATTTCCACGATAATGTTTTTATCATCATTTGGATCTTTAGGAAGTAATAATTCTTTTAGTTCTTCTTCAAGTTTTTCTTGTTCTAAGGATAATCTTTTGATTTCTTCTTTTCCCATTTCGGCAATCTCAGGATCAGAATCATTAGCCATTTCTTTGGCTCCTTCAATTTCCTCTTCGTTCTTTTTATATTTATTAAATGCTTCAACCTGTGGATCTAAATTAGCTCTTTCTTTTGAAATATCACGAAAATGCGCCAATTCTTTCATGACGTTTTCACTTGATAATTCTTCATCTATTTCCGCTAATCTTTTAACAGCGAATTCTAGACGTTGTCTCATACTTTCTTCCATAGGTTGTTCCTCTTTTTCGCGGTTAGTATTTTACCACAATGTGCTTATTAATAAAAAGGTATGTTGTTTTTTCTCTTAATATTAATATTAATCTTTAATGAAGAAGAATGATTGTGTATAATCAATGCGGGTGAAATAAAATGGCATATAAAGCTCTTTATCGTACGTATCGACCAACTACCTTTGATGAGGTTGCTGGACAACAACACATTGTTAAAACAATTAAAAACGCATTGGCGACTGGTAAAATCGCTCATGCTTATTTATTTGCTGGTCCAAGAGGAACAGGCAAAACCACGATGGCTAAGTTATTAGCGAAAGCTCTTAACTGTGAACATGGTATTGGATGCCAATGTAATGAATGTAAAAACTGTAAAGCTGTTAATGAAGGTACACACCCAGATGTTTTAGAAATCGACGCTGCTAGTAATAATGGTGTTGACGAAATTAGAGATTTAATTGACAAAGTCAAATACGGCACAATTCTCGGAAGATATAAAGTCTATATCATCGACGAAGTCCATATGATGACTCCAGGTGCCTTTAATGCTTTATTAAAAACATTAGAAGAACCACCAGAACACGTCATTTTTATCTTAGCGACAACAGAACCTCATAAAATTCTTCCTACCATCCTGTCAAGATGTCAAAGATATGACTTTTCTAAAGTCAGCGATAATGATATTAGAGAGAGAATTAAAACTATTCTTAATAAAGAAGGTATCGCTTTTAACGAAGAAGCGGTTAATTTAGTTATCTCATTAGCAGATGGTGGAATGCGTGATGCTTTATCAATCTTAGATCAAGTTTTAGCCTATTCAGGTGATAAATTAAATGTTCAAGATGTATTAGATATCTTCGCTCTTGAATCCACAACTGAAAAAATATCATTAATTAATTCCATCTTAGATGGTGATGTTAGCGATGTATTAGGAAGATTGTCTTCTTATGTCTCTAGAGGCACAGACATCAAAAGATTAACTAACGATTTATTATTAATGCTTAAAGATGTTTTGATTTATGAAACTTCATACAATTCAAAATATTTACAAGTCCTCAAAGAGGAAGAAGTAAGTGAATTAACAAATAAACTTGATAGCGCTAGAGCGATGGAGATGATTTCTGTATTAATGGATACATTAAAGGAATACAAGAACGTTACTTCTATTGTTCCACTATTTGAAGTTACTTTATTGAAACTTGTTTCAATTAAAAATGTTAGTAGACCACAAGTAACACAAAAACCTGAACCAAAACCAATAGTTCAAGAAACCAAGGTCGAAGAAAAACCTGTTCCTGCTCCTACGCTAATCCATGAAACAGTCAAAGAGCCAGAACCAGTTGTTTCAGAACCAGAAGTTATGGAAGAAGAAAACGATGATCAATTATCTTTATTTGAAGATGACTCGGTAGCTCAAGACGAAAGCGTTATTTATATAGAAAACACACAAAACGAAGATAGTTATTCAATCGATGAAAAAACTATGGTTAACATCATGGTTACTTCCAAAAAAGAAATTAAAAATTCTTTATTAGAAAATTGGAAAAACCTGAAGAGATTAGCGGCACATCCAAAGCTAGGAAAGATTGCATCCATGTTATCTGATGGTAGACCATTAGTAGCGTCCAACCAAATCGTCGTTCTTGAATATCAAACAGACACAGTTGTGGAGAAAATGAATCTTATTAAAAACCAAAAGGACATTCAAAATGTAATGAGAACTACTTTTGGAAAGAAGATGTTTGTCTACGCAGTTAATAGAAAACAGTGTGTTGATCTACAACAAACATATATCAACTTATTACAATTAGGTTGGTTACCTAAGCCAGATACAATAGAAATTAAATTTATCGAGGAATAACTTTATGAACATGCAACAAATGATGATCCAAGCTCAAAAGATGCAAAGAGAACTTAAAAAAGCATTAGATGAGCTAGCAAAACAAGAATTTACTGTTAGCAAAAGCGGTGCTGTCACTGTCACTATGATGGGTGATGGTTCCTTAAAAACAATCGAAATCGATAATGATGCTTTTGATGCAGAAAACAAAGAAATGGTTCAAGATTTGCTCGTTTTAGCGGTCAATGAACTTCAAGAAAAGATCGAAGCTGCTAAAGAAGAAGTGAATGAAAGAATCACTGGTTCTCGTGCTGGTTTTGGAGCATTTTAATGAATAAAATTAAATCTTTAATTCGTTTACAAGAATCGTTATCCAAACTCCCAAGCGTTGGTAAGAAAAGCGCTGAGAGAATGGCTTTTGCGATGCTTGATATGGATGAGGATGATCTTAATGAATTCGCCGATGCTGTTAAAGATTTGAAGGTTAAGATTCATCTATGCCCAATCTGCGGAAATATTACTGAAAAAGAAACATGTGAAATCTGTTCTGATCAATCTAGAGATAGAACTACTTTAATGGTGGTTTCTTCGCCAAAAGATGTCTTAGCATTTGAAAATGCCGAAGGATATAAAGGTCTATATCATGTTTTAGGTGGAACTATTTCCATTTCTAGAGGAAAGGGAATTGAGGATTTAAATATCGATTCTTTATTAAAGAGGATTGATGAAGGCGAGATAAAAGAAATTATTTTAGCCACAAACCCAACAGTGGATGGAGAAACAACTGCTTTATATCTCGCTAAATTATTACAAGACAAGAATGTTAATGTGACTCGTTTAGCCTATGGTTTGCCAATGGGTGGAAATCTCGATTACGCTGATGCTTTGACGCTGTCAAAAGCAATTGAAGGCCGTCGTAAAATCTAAGGAGAAAAATATGTTTATTACTCTCGAAGGTCCAGAAGGTTCTGGAAAGACCACTGCAGTTGAATCTGCTGTTAAAAAATTACAAGAGATGGGATATGAAGTTGTCCGCACTAGAGAACCTGGTGGAACACCAATCGCTGAACAAATTCGTAACGTTATCTTAGATAAAGAAAACACAGCCATGGATTCTAGAACAGAAGCCCTTTTATATGCCGCTAGCAGAAGACAACATCTAGTGGAAAAGGTTTGGCCCGCTTTAAAAGAAGGCAAAGTTGTTATTTGTGATCGTTATTTAGATAGTTCTTTAGCCTACCAAGGTGGAGCAAGAGGTTTAGGTATCGAAGAAGTGTTAAACGTTAATTTATTTGCCACAGAAAATACTTGGCCAGATTTAACATTATTATTTGATATAAAACCAGAAGTTGGGTTAGCTAGAATCAGCGCTAATGCTGGTCGAGAAGTTAATCGTTTAGATTTAGAAAAAATTGAATTCCATAACAAAGTTAGAGAATCATTTTTAAATCTAGCGAAAAGATTCCCAGAAAGATATGTCATTATCGATGCTGGTAAATCAAAAGAAGAAGTTGCAAAAGCTACGATGGAGGCTATCTTATCTCGTCTATGCAAGTAGCGAAATATTTAGAAAATAAGCAACCTATAATATACCGCACATTTGTGCGGTCTTTACAAAATAAGCACCTTTCTCATGCTTATTTAATCAGTGGTAATCCAGGAACACCTCTTTTAGAGGTCGCAAAATATTTAGCAAAATCTATCCTTTGTGATTCCCCTGATCCTTTAGCCTGTAATAACTGCATTACTTGTCTAAGAATTGATGATAATAATTATCCCGACTTTATTGTTTTAGATGGTTCTAAAAAGAACATCAAAAAAGAAGAAGTGGGAAATATTGAAACTCAATTTGAAAAAACCGCTTTTGAAGCCAAAGGCAAGATGATTTATATTCTTCACCTCGTTGAGAATATGTCAGTTGAAGCTATTAATAGCATTCTTAAATTCTTAGAAGAACCAGGAAGCGAAATATATGCTTTCTTAACTACAAATAATGAGAATAATGTTCTTCCGACAATTATTTCTAGATGCCAATTATTAAGATTAAAACTTGTTGATAGAAAAGAAGTAATTAATGAAGCAATATCTTTAAATGTTCCAGAGGAAGATGCAGAATTACTATCATATTTTTATAACGATGGGGAGCTCATCTACGATGTCTTAAACGATAAGGAAGAAAAAGAGAATTATGATGATGCGAAAAATGCATTCGTTGAATTCTTAAAAGCGCTAAATGATAAAGATAATAAAAAAGCTATCTTCTATTCGCAAAAATCAATTATCCCTTTAGTAAAAACTAAAGAAAGCGCAAGATTCTTCTTAGATATGCTCGTAGAAGCCTTTGGAGATTTATTAAATATTCAACACGGCAAATCGCCAATATTAAAAAGTTATGATACAATTCTTCAGGAACTCGCCAGAAAACTTTCTCATATAGATGAAAGTTTGATTGAGATATTAAAAGATCGTAACTTAATTAATCTTAACGTTAACATCTCATTACTTATGGACCATTTGGTCCTTCACATCATTAAGGAGAATTAAAATGATAGAAAAAGAAAACTCCATAAACAATATAGATAATTCCGAATATAGACAATATGTCGGTGTCCGTTTTTATAACACTCAAAGAACTTATTACTTCGGTATCAAAGAAGATCTTGAAGTTAAAGATGGGGATAAAGTAATCGTTGAAACTATCCGTGGTTTAGAACTCGGAGAAATCGCTTTTACTCCAATCGATATTGATAAATATGAATCTGAATTAGGTTTAAAACCAATCATTAGATTAGCTAACGATATCGACGTTAAAATATTCGAATCAAACAAAAAAGACGCGGCTTCTGCGCTAGAAATTAGTAAAAATGAAGCAAATAGATTAAAGCTCGACATGAACTTTATTTCTTGTGAGTACACCTTAGATAAGACAAAAGTTATCCTTACTTACGTTGCAGATGAAAGAGTAGATTTCCGTGAATTATTAAAATCTTTAGCCTCTCGTTTACACACTAGAATCGAATTAAGACAAGTGGGTTCTCGTGATAAAGCTAAGATGATTGGTGGAGTAGGCATATGCGGTCTTCCACTTTGCTGTTCCACATTCTTAAATGAATTTGATGGTATATCCATTAATAGAGCCAAAAACCAGATGTTAGCGATTAACATCCCAAAACTTTCTGGCCACTGCGGCAAATTAATTTGTTGTTTAAAATATGAAGATGATGCTTATAGTGAAGAGAAGAAAAACTTCCCAGAATTAGGCACCAAATTATTTATTGACAAAACTGAATATACGGTCACCGGTGTGAATGTTATTTCTAAAGTGGTAAAAATTGAAAACGAAGAAGACGTCAAATTCTTACCAATTGAAGAATTAAATAAACAAGCTCGTTGGAGAAAAAATCGTAATGAAGAGAAGTAAAAGTTTTGATAACAAATCTCCTCTTCTATATTTAGTTGCCACTCCAATTGGTAACTTAAAAGAAATTACAGAAAGAGCGTTAGAGACATTAAAAGAAATGGATCTAATCGCTGCAGAAGATACTAGAAACACTTATAAGTTATTATCGTGTTACGGAATTAAATCCGAATTATTTTCACTTCGTGAACATAATGAAGTAGAAGCCTCTAATCACTTAATTAATTTAATTAAATCTGGCAAAAAAGTCGCTTATGTAAGTGACGCTGGTTATCCTGGAATAAGTGATCCCGGAAACATCTTAGTAAAAATGGCAATAAAAGAAGGCATTAATGTTTCCACCATTTCAGGAAGTTCAGCTTTTATCAACGCTTTAGTAGCTTCTGGATTACCCACTAATCATTTCTATTTTTATGGTTTCTTACCAAAGAAGAGAAACGAAGCAAAGAATGAACTTACCAAATTAGTGGACAAGCCTGAAACATTAATCTTTTATGAATCACCACATCATATTGAAGAAACTATTAAATTAATGCATGAAGTTTTTAAAAATAGAGAAGTGGTTATCGCTCGAGAACTAACAAAAATAAATGAAGAATATATACGTGGTTCTCTTGATGAAATAGTTAATATCGACTTCGAATCTTTAAAAGGCGAAATGGTCATAATAATAAAAGGAAACGAAGAATTGAAAGATAAAGCGGTGGATGAAGAACTAATTGAAAAGAAGCTTAAATCCTTTATTGATAAAGGAGCAAGCAAAAAGACCGCGATCGAAATATTAAAAGAGGAGTATAACCTCCCCAAAAATCTCGTCTATAAAATCGCTCAAAAACTCTAGAGCGGTTTTTTATTGTCTTTTAAATTTATAGAAAACAGATTTCTTTTCGTTTTCCATTGCAAAATAAGTATAAGCAACTATCGAACCAAAGAACGATAAAACACCCACCATGGAAATATATGAAGATAATTGTAAATAAGGTGTATAGAATTCTAAAACATAAGAACAGTTACCAGTGCCACTGATAAATGAAGCAAATCCGCCTTGTCCGTTAAATACTTTAACATTGCTTTTTTTACCACTAGAATCGACCATTTTAAGAGTGAAACCATCTTCATAAGCTAAACGTGTCATAACCACTCTTTCTTTGTCAAAATTGGTCTTAAATGTATATTTATTCGCGCTCGATTTTACATCAGTAACTGGATAGTTTTTGAAATTAGATAATTTATTATTCCAACTAGTATAACTATCAATATATAAAGGATAAGAACTTCTCATTCTATAATTTCTAGACGCTAAAATAATTTTTTTAATTTTAGGGGCGGGGCTTTTAATTACTAATTGACCATTTTCATCTAAACCATATTCCGGAGCGGTATAGAAAGTGCGATATTCTTTACCGCCTCTAGTCCCGCTATAATAACCATCATTATGATTATCATAAGTAACGATTTGATTGTTCGTGTCCACTAAATAAACGTCGATTTGATATTTGTTAGCAAACGTCGCAGATAAATAGAAAATATTTCCACTAGGATCATAGTTAGGAAAGCATTCACCTTTTGCTTCCATGACAGCACAGTAACGGCGATAGAAATCTCCATTTTCTGGTGATGAAGATTTAACAAATGTGTTGTTGTTTGTGTTTAATAAAGTAACGTAATCTTTCGCGGTTAAATCTAATGATTTTAATCCTTGATTAGAACTATAAATATCATAGAAAGTGATCATCGCATCATAATATGATGAACCACCACTTTCTTTATAAGATTCAGTCTTTACATAAGTGTAATAAAATGAAGGAACTCTATTTGGAATATCACTTACTTCAATATCAGGATGGTTGTTCTTAATATCATCCACAATTGTTTCATCACGATATTTATTGATAATCGCTCCTTGTAAATATAATTCCTCAAGAGCAAGAACGCTTCTTGAAGAGGCACTATATAAGCCTTCATAGGAATCGGATTCATTTGGATTACCATAGGTTGGATAAACCGTATCATAGGTCAAAGCAAAATCAACATAGTCCATATTTTTATAAATACGGAACTCTTTATTAGGCATAGTGGAAGTAATGTCTAAATAATTTAAAGGAACATTATATCTAAATTTATCTGAACTAGCTTCTTTACGATTCTGATAATAGAAATAGTCATCTTCAACATAGTAATATTTCATACCTAATAAGAAATCTAAATTGTTTCTCTTTTGGACAAAATGACCACTCCAACTACCTGGAGCTACGCCTCCAGTAATGGAAGACCAGTTACATATATCAGCGACATTGTAGTTATAAATAGAATGGAAGAAAGATGCTCCATTATAGTTATTTCTCATCTCATCATTTGAAGCATCGCTAGAAGCTAGAGAAGAGAAACTACGATAATAAGTTGGATCTTTCTTTTTAGTCTTCTCCACTAATGAATGAAGAACATCATTTTTGATAAATCCTTTGTTTGTATAATAGTAATCTTCAACACCATGTCCTTGAATCACAAAGGCGCCCATCGCCGCGATTTCAAGAGATATAAAACCAGTAAAAAACGCGTAAAAGTTCAGTTTTTTCTTAAATTTTGTGAGAATTAAGATAGAAACAAATAAAACGATATAGATACATTCAATAAGTATTGCTAACCAGATTGGAACTCTTTCTGTGAAGCTTTGATTATACTTTTTTACAATCTCATTTGCGGCCCATCCCGCGATTAAAGTTAAGACGATTAAACTTAATCCGCCGATGATTAAATTTATAAAACTCTTATTCTTAATTTCATCTAGATGTAACCCTGTATAAGCCAATATAGAAGTGGTCACAAATAAGGTCCAACGACTATAGGCTTGTGTGAAGCCATGGAACAAATAATAAAAACAGGGTGTAAATAAAGCGAAGATAAAAAACGCTAGTGGAATAACAACCGAAAAATGTTTCTTTCTAAATGAATTTATAAAAGCAGGAACTAATAACATCATCATCGGTAAGAAACAATAAGTTGATCCGGCTACGTTATCATATGTTTCGTTACCATAAACTGTTAAAGGTGTTCCTCTATCACTAGTGACAGGGAATATAAAATCAATAAATGGGTATAAAGATCTAGCTCTATTTTGATCAGTCTTTCCATTTGCGGTCCAAGAAGTTAATAAATCCATAATTCTTTTAAAGTTATGGCTCTTAAAAGCATCTTTTAAAAACACTAAATAGTTATTACCACTCGCTCTAGGAGAAGTTAAGGCGTGCATCGCAGATGGAAAAACAACCATCATAGGAATGATTATTCCAACCAAGAAACCAACAAACCCTAATCCTAAAATTAATAAGTTATCTTTTGCTTTATTTAATCTAATTCTTTGGAAGTATCTAAACATAGCGTATAAAAACGCACACATCACAAAACATATTAAGAAGAAATAATTTACAAATCCCATTAAGGCGATAGCAAACATCAATACCCAAGGTTTCTTTTCTTTTAGAACTATTTCAACTCCTAATAAGATTAAAGGCAAAACAATCGTTATTTCCGTAAAATGGTTAAACCATAAATACCAAGTCATCCAACCTGAGAAGGCATAAGCAATGCCAGTTATTTTACTAGCAGTTCTAGATGCTCCTAAATAACGCATATATAGGAAGAAAACCATACCAGCAGCGGATATCTTTAAGATGGTTAACACCACCATAAACTGTGGGATAAGTTGTCTAGGAACTAATAATATTGGTAAGAAGAAAGGGTCGAACAAATAATAGAAAGAATTAGATCCAATATTATCCGCACCTAAAAAGGTGTTCTGATCATATAAGACAAATTCTCCAGTTTTAAAAAAGTGCCACCAATCATCATATCCATTTGTATAAAAAGCAAATTGTTGAGAGGTGTAATCACCAGTAAATGGAGTGGTAAAATAATTGATAAATAATGAGCTAGAAAAGAAGATTATTCCTAATATAATTAGGAATAGATAATAGTAAAACATCGAATGAATACTCTTAATAAAAGAAGGGAGATAATCGACAAATTTCTTCTTTGATTTGATAACGATCGCGTTACTCATGTATACATATTATACACACATACACGACAAGGTAATTTACTTTTTTATTGCTTTTTTGTTCTCGCTTTTCTATGATAGAAAAGATTTTTTGGAGGTAGTCTTATGAATATTCGTAATATTGCAATTATCGCTCACGTCGACCACGGTAAGACTACTTTAGTCGATCAATTATTAAAATCTTCTGGTGCTTTTCGTGAGAATGAAGAAGTCGCTAATAGAGTCATGGATAGTAACGATATCGAAAGAGAAAGAGGTATCACTATCTTAGCAAAAACCACATCTGTTATTTATAAAGATACAAAGATTAACATATTAGATACTCCAGGACACGCTGACTTTGGTGGTGAAGTGGAACGTATTATGAACATGGTTGATGGTTGTCTTTTATTAGTGGATGCTTTTGAAGGAACCATGCCTCAAACTAGATTCGTTTTAAAAAAAGCATTAGAAGCACATGTAAAACCGATTGTTTGTATCAACAAGATTGATAGAGCAAATATCGATATCGCTAAAACATTAGATGAAGTTCTAACTTTATTTATTGAATTAGGTGCTCCTGATGAATTTTTAGATTTCAAAGTGGTCTATACTTCCGCTTTACAAGGAACGAGTTCTTTAGATCCTGATCCATCCACTCAAAAACCAGGTATGGACGCCGTTTTACAAATGATTATCGATGAAATCCCTGCTCCAAAAGCGGATCCAAATAAACCATTACAATTACAAGTATCTTTATTAGACTATAACGATTTCGTTGGAAGAATTGGTATTGGTACAGTGAAAAATGGCACTATCCATGTGAATGATACTGTTTCTGTTTGCCGTCTTGACGGTAGTGTTAAAAACTTCAAAGTCATGAAATTATTTGGCTACCAAGGAATTAGAAGATTAGAAATTGAATCAGCTTCTGCAGGGGAAATCTGCGCAATTGCGGGTTTAATGGATATTAATGTTGGTGAAACTATTTGTAATGTAAATCATATTAATCCATTACCTTTAATTCATCTTGATGAACCAACATTACAGATGACTTTCGGCACAAATACATCTCCTCTTTCTGGTAAAGAAGGTAAATTATTAACAGCTAGAAAGATTGAAGAAAGATTATTTAGAGAAACTCAAAAAGATGTTGCTTTAAAAGTTGAAAGAGTGCCAAATAGTGAAACCTGGATTGTTTCCGGTAGGGGTGAATTACACCTTGGTATTCTCATCGAAAACATGAGAAGAGAAGGCTTTGAATTAGAAGTTTCTAAACCAAAAGTTATCATCAAAGAAATTGATGGTGTGAAATATGAACCATACGAAGATTTAGAAATAGATGTTCCTAATGATTTCGTTGGTGACATTATGACTTCTTTAGGTAATAGAGATGCAGAAATGATCAACATGGATGTTAAAGAAGCCACAACTAAATTAACATATGTTATTCCTTCTCGTGGATTGTTAGGTTATGTGACTAACTTTATGACCTTAACCAAAGGTTATGGTATCCTTTCTCACGTCTTTAAAGAATATCGTGAAATGGTTTCTATGAACTTAGGTGAAAGACCATTAGGTGTTCTTGTCGCTACGGAAGCCGGTATTGCTACTCCATATGCAATTGAACACGTCGAAGAAAGAGGAACGATGTTTATCGAACCAGGCACTGAAGTTTACGAAGGTATGATTATCGGTGAAAATCGTTATGATATCGACTTAGCGGTTAACTGCGTTTTAAAGAAAGCTCTTACCAATATGAGAAGCGCAAATAAAGACACCACTGTGGTTTTAAAATCGCCAAGAAAAATGTCTTTAGAGGCTTGTTTAGATTACATCAATTCTGATGAACTTGTGGAAATCACTCCAAGCACTTATAGAATGAGAAAAAAGATTCTTAACACAGTGGAAAGAAAGAAATATGACGCTCATCAAAAAGCGTTAGAAAAAGAATAATTATTTACATTTAAATAAAGAAACAACTTAGAATTTAATTCTTTTAGTTTTTTCCTTTTCTACCTTCAGGCTTTTTACTTTGGGTATAATTTCCATCCATTAGGGTTTGAAATTCTTTAGGCATAGGCGCGGTGAATTTCATCAATTTTCCATTTAAAGGATTTATGATGTCTAATTCATAAGCATGCAAACCTAGTCTTTTAATCGGATTAGATGGCTCACCATATTTATCATCACCGATGATATGATGACCCATATCTCCAAAGTGAACCCTGATTTGGTTTTTACGACCAGTTTCAATATTGACGTCCGCTAAAGAGAATAACGGAGATTCTTTAATAATTTTATAATTTGTAATAGCGAGTTGGCCGTCGCCTTTCTTCTTTGAAGAATACATCATGTTTTGAGAGTTCTTTTTTAAATAAGAAGATATTCTTCCTTCTTTATTTTCTAGATGTCCTTCAACGATTGCATAATAGCCACGTTTTTTGGTTAATTTATTCCAGTTTTCACCATCAGTTAAAGCTTTCGCCATCCGATCATTTTTCGCAAACATCAAAACACCAGAAGTATCTTCATCTAATCTATGGACAATAAAAGCGCGGTTGTGTTTATCCTTTTGTTGTAAATAGTCATTTACCATTCTAAAAGCAGTGGAGCCTTTTTCGTTATCTGAAGGCACAGATAATAATTTTGTCGGTTTATTGATAACTATCAAATTTTCATCTTCGTATATTATTGGTAAATTAGATCTAGTTTTCTTTCTAATAGGTGAGCTAGAGATAATGACAGTATCACCTTTATATAATTTGAAATTAAATTGTGTAACCGGCGCTCCATCAATGCTGACACGATGGGATGATAAAAGAGACTTAACAGAATTTCTTGATTGAGTAGAAAATGTCTTTAAAAGAAATTCCAAAAGTTCACATTCTTCTTTTACGACATATTGTTTTAAATTCTTATAGTCTTT
Source organism: Bacilli bacterium (assembly GCA_045113315.1). Lineage (GTDB taxonomy): Bacteria > Bacillota_I > Bacilli_A > RFN20 > CAG-826 > RUG13091. Next base: position 104,120 of record JBGUIX010000014.1, on the reverse strand, counting down.
AGAAGGCCTAGTATCACGAGCTTTATTCTTATTCATGTTCTTTTACCTTTCTAACAACCATATCAGCGAATGCTTTCGCGACATCTAAACCAGTTACTTTTTCAAATTCTTCAAAGAAAGCATTGGAATTAATTTCGCATAAAATTGGCTCATCATTTTCATAAGTTAATAAATCAATTCCGGCATATTCAATTTGTAATTTATCAGCAATTTCTTGCGCAAAAGCCTCATATTTTGATGAATTTTGTAAAATTTCACTATCTGCGGCATCTCCAAAATTACTTCTAAAATCATATTTATTTTTTCTAATAAATGAACCAAAAACTTTCCCGTCAATAATTAAAACTCTAATCGATTTTCCTTTACTAGTTTTGACATATTCTTGAAAGATAACAGGATTACGAGCAATCTCTTTGTATACGCTAGTTAATTCATTTTTATCTTTGACTAAATAAACGCCTTCTCCTAAAGATCCATAAACTCTTTTGACCACCATTGGGAAACCAAGTTCCTTAATGACATCATCGAGGAATTTATAATTGTCTTTTTGTAAATCAAAATACACAAGCGGACCAGAGATAGTCTTTGGCATCTTAATGCCTTTGTTCGCACATTCGATAAAAGTCAGCATTTTATCATCGCATAATTTAATAAAGTTTGGTCTATTGAAAAGACGATATCCGGCTTTATCAAGTAGCTTAGCTAAATAAATGTCTTTATCTAAATATAAAACAAAGTCCGCTTTAGGAAGCTTAATATTAACGTTGTTATCTTTAATAACCGCTAATGTTCCATCATTAACAAAAACATCGATAGAAATATTTCTTTTAGAGAATTCTTCTTTGAATCTATTGATTTTATATTGGTTATGACCAATCGCTTGATTAACAATAATAATTCCGTTCATACGTTAATAATGATAAATAGAAAAAGGTGGAAATTCCACCTTAATCAACTTATTAATTTAATAGATAAATTATTCAGCACCTTCAACGAAGGTCACTTCTTTACCAAAGCAGCAGCCAACGAAGACGCCAGGGCCACAGGTTGTACCAACGATAGGGCCAATCCAGAAGATAGTGGCTTTAATGTTAAGTTCATCTTCAAGTCTCTTTTTGATAATTTCGGCTTTATCTTGTGCCATGCCTTGTCCAACATAAACTTCAGCCCATTCACCTGGTTCAATCGCTTCTTTAACAGCAGCAATGATCTCTTCAATAGAATTCTTGGTGCCTTTCGCTTTTTTAATAACTGAGTTATTACCAGCAGCATCACTAATGAAGATTGGTTTAACACCCATGATGTTACCAAAGAATGCTTTCGCACCTTTAATACGGCCAGCTGCTTTTAAATAAGTTAAGGTATCAACTGTCGCGAAGAAATTGAAACGTAATTTGTTTTCTTCGAGCCAATCAACGACTTCTTCTAAAGTTTTGCCTTCTTTTCTAAATTCAGAAGCTTTAATCGCCATCATGCCTTCACAGGCAGTAGCGTTTAAAGTGTCAACAGCCACAATTTTTCTATCTGGGAATAATTCTAATAATTGAGGAATGACTAATGTTTGACAAGTGTTTACAGAACCAGAAAGTTTGCTAGAGCAAGCAATATAGATAATGTCATATCCTTCTTTAAGAACTGGGGTGAAACGATCTAAGAATTCAGGAACTGAAACTTGAGTTGTCTTTACACGTTTACCCGCTTTTAACCAGCCATAGAATTCTTCTGGTGAGTATTCTTGCCAATCTAAGTCAGCGGGTTTTTCTACTCCATCAACCACAATACCCATGTGGACGTATTCAATATCGTATTTTTTTCTTGTAACGGTGCTGAGGTCACTACATGAATCGGTAAAAATTTTAAATTTTGCCATGTTTTTTTGCCTCCGTATTTAATAATGATTGATATCATAGAATATCTCTATTGATTTTTATCAAAATGTTACACATGTAAAAAAGTGTTAAAGAAAAGATGGCTTATGCGCCATCTATATGCCTATCACAAATAGGTTCATCTCTTCTTTGTCGTCTTTCCTGTTCTCTTTCACGAAACATATCTATGTCTTCGCCAGTTAAACGACGATGTCTTCTTTTTCTTCTTTTAGTTTCTTCCATTAGCATCTTTCCTCAGCGGCATCTCTAAATTCATTCATGTCGCTTTCATTTTCAAATCTAGCCATGAAGAACCTATCACCCATCGCATCTGAGAAAATCTTTGCGTATCTACCGTGGTGGCAAATAACATTTCTGAATTTATTTAATAATTCTTCATCACTAAGTTTATAACTAACCCCATCTCGTCTAGATGCAACAGCAGCATAATAGTGTGGGAATTCATCTTTTTGTCTATTTTCATCATAGGCGATAACATCAGCATAAATTTGATAAACGTTAGATGAATTTGCAAAGTTAATTAAGTCTGGAGTATATCCACCAGCGGGTCTCATATTTGTTTCAAGTGGAACAACATCTCCAACCTTACCTAAACCTTTACACTCTTTGGTTAATCTAAAGAATTCGAGATGGAAAAATCTTTGTTTAACACCAAATGCTTTTATAACCTTCCTTCCGATTTCTTCTAAATCCTTAGGAACGTGTGGATAGGTGAAATAAAAGACGTCTTTTTGTTCATGGACAATATCCGCAATAGAAGGCGGGAAAAAGTTTGATGCACAGAAAACAACGTTGCTCTTTGAATCGCAAATTCCATCAAAAGAAATAATGTTTCCAGAGACAAACTGTTCACAAATATATGTCACATTTGGGTCGCATTTTGAGAAAAAATCAACAATATCTGCGGGTTTTTCAATTTTAAAAGTTCCTTCCGCTCCCACACCATGATCAGGTTTGATAAAGACAGGATAATCAACGTCTTCAATAAATTTCTCTAAAGCTTCTTCTGTGCTAATTAAGATAAATTTTGCAACTTTGCATCCTGCTTTTTTATAGCCAATCTTCATTAAAGATTTATGATTATAAAAATCGATTTCTTGACCTACAGGACCTGTTGTTATATTAAAGATTTCTCTTAGTTTTGCGTCTTTGTCTAACCAGTATTCATTATTGCTTTCTAGATAATCGATATGACCATATTTTTGTTCAAAATATCTCACTGCATTCACTTCATTATCAAAGTAATCCATATTGTCACAACGATAATATTCAGTTAATGCATTTTTAAGTTCTGGATTTAAAGTATCATAGCTTTGATCGCCAATTCCTAATACACGAAAGCCATTATTCTTTAATGCCACTACAAATCTAAAGAATGAATCTGGAAAATGAGGGGAAATAAAAACAAAATTTTTCATATTAGAACTCCTTTTTATCGAACTTTTTAAGGTCCTTATATATTTCTTTTAATTGAGGGAACATTTTGACATATGCCTTTTTGTATAGATAGTTATATTTTTTATGGGCTATTTCATCAGGTGTGAATGTAGAAGTGATTCTAGACATCTTTTCCATCGCTTCTTCAATAGAGGCGAATTCACCTAACGCAGTGAATACTGCAATAGCAGCACCTAAAGAAGTTGTTTCGAATGTTTGAACTCTAGAAACTGGTAGGCCAAAGACATCAGAGGTGATTTGACAAATCGCATCACTTTGTGATCCTCCACCAGAAATCATTAATCTACTAATTTTATGTTTTTGAGATTTTTCAATACCTTCTAAACCTTCTCTTAGAGCATAAGCAATACCTTCAATAATTGCTCTATATAGATGTTCCATAGTGTGAACATCAGAAAAGCCAACAACTGCACCTTTCGCTAAAGGTCTAGATAAACCTGGTCCCCAATATGGTTGTAAAACAAGTCCATCACTTCCTGGTGGAATGTGATCAAGTTTTCTATTTAATACTTCTTCAACCGCCATTTCTTGAATCTTAGCTTCGCTTACAGCTTCAGAAGCAAATTCTCTACTAAACCAAGTTAACATCCAATATCCACGATAGATTTGAACATCCATGTTATACCAACCAGGTACTGCAGCTGGATATGCTGGTAAAAATTTCTCTGGTTCATGATATTTCTTATTAGAAACTTCGATTGTGGAAGCGGTACCATAGGAAATTGCACCAACATCTTTAGATAAAGCTCCTAAACCAATTGTTTCACAAGCTTTATCGGATCCAGTAGCGATAACTTTAATACCTAAAGGTAAGCCAACCTCAGCACAAACTTCTTTTGAGATTTCTCCAAGAACTTCCCCTGGTTGTTTCAATTCAGCAAGCATTCTATTTGGAATTCCAAATATTCTTCCTTTTAATGCCCCTTCTTTATACCATTTTCTCTTTTTAAAACAGATTGGATAATGGCCAGTAAAGGAAGCGGCGCTATCAACGAGATTACCAGTTAATTTATATGTTAAGTATGTGGAGATGTTGACATATTTATATGTTTTCTTCCATGTTTCTTTTTCATTTTCTTTTAACCAATGAGCGATAGTTCTTCTTCTATTTAATTCGATAGTGTTAGTCATTCCCACTAGCTTAAAAGCTAAACGATGAAGTAGTGGCAAAGGTTCTTTAGCTTTCGCCATACGTTGATCTAACCAAAGAATACATGGTCTAATTGGTTTTAAATCTTTGTCTAATTGGACAGAAGAATCTCTAAATGTGGTGATGGTAGCACCAACAATATTATCAAGATATTCTTTACCTTTTTCTGTTAGTTGTTTTAAACAATTTACTAGTAAATCCCAGTAATAATCAGGATTTTGTTCCGCATATCCTTTTTCAGGAGAGAAATATGCAGGTTCATATTTTGATTTAATAATAGTTAAGATTTCACCCTTATTATCGATAAGAGCGGCACGTACTGATTGAGTACCAAAATCAAGTGTTAAGACGCAAGGATTAGTTTTCATAAATCTAGATTACCTCGTTAAATATATTACACCTTTTAAAAAAATACGAAAAATATAACAAATATTTTCGCACGTGTGATACGATATATACGCTGGTGTGAGCGCAAGAGCGCTTCAAACACAATATGCCTATTAGGAGGATATATATGGCTGAACAAAAAAGATATGTTTACCCCTTCGATGAAGCTTATGGATTAGGAAAAGAGCTTCTCGGTGGTAAAGGTGCTGGCTTAGCGGAAATGACACATATCGGTGTCCCAGTTCCAGAAGGTTTTACAATTTCAACCGAAGCTTGCACACTCTATTATCAAAGTGGAAAAACAATTCCAGAATTCGTCCAAAAGCAAATCTTCGACGCAGTTGAAGGTGTGGAAAAGAAAACTGGTAAAAAATTCGGTGGTGACCACAACCCACTATTAGTCTCTGTTCGTTCCGGCGCTCGTGTGAGTATGCCTGGTATGATGGATACAATCTTAAACTTAGGTTTAAACGATGTTACTGCTGCTGCTTTAGCAAGAGAAACAGGTAACGAAAGATTCGCAATGGACTCCTATCGTCGTTTCATCCTTATGTTCACAAACATCGCCAAAGGTCATCCAAGAGATGATATGGACAAGATGCTCGACAAAATAAAGGAAGAAAACGGTTATAAATTAGATACAGAAGTCACAGTCGAACAATTAAAAGACTTAGTCAAACGTTACAAAGAATATTACAAAAAGACCTTTGGTGAAGAATTCCCAACCGATCCAAGAAAACAATTAATGGAAGCTGTCGCCGCGGTCTTTAGAAGCTGGGACAACCCACGTGCTAACGTTTATCGTATGCAATATTCCATTCCTTATGAATGGGGTACCGCTGTTAACGTTCAATCCATGGCCTTCGGTAACAAAGGTGAAACTTCCGGTACCGGTGTTGCTTTCTCAAGAAACGCTGCCACTGGTGAAAAAGTTATCTCCGCTGAATATTTACCAAACGCTCAAGGTGAAGACGTCGTCGCTGGTATTCGTACACCATTACACATCGATGAATTAAAAAGAAGAATGCCAGATGTTTATGACCAATTCGTCAAAACAATTAAAAACATGGAACTCCATTATCGCGATATGCAAGATATGGAATTCACAGTTGAAGAAGGAAAATTATATTTCTTACAAACTAGAAGTGGTAAGAGAACTCCTGCTGCAGCCTTGAAGATGGCTTGCGACATGGTCGATGAAGGTTTAATCACTAAAGAAGAAGCCGTCTTAAGAATCGATCCAGTTTCCTTCGATAAATTATTATTACCAAACTTTGACAAAGATGATTTAGCGGCTGCTCAATCACGTTTAATTGCCAAAGGCAATCCTGCTGGCCCAGGCGCCGGTACAGGTAAATTAGCCTTCACCGCTGAAGATGCGGAAAGAAGACACAATGCTGGTGAAAAAGTCGTCTTAGTACGTGCTGAAACTTCTCCAGAAGACTTAATTGGTATGATTGCCTCTGAAGGTATCTTAACCATGCGTGGTGGTATGACCTCACACGCGGCTGTCGTTGCTCGTGGTATGGGTAAATGCTGTATTACAGGTTGTGCGGCTGCCTTAATCGATGAAGAAAAACAAACATTAACCATCGGTGGAAAAGTTTATGGTCCAAACGATGTTATCTCATTAGATGGTTCTACAGGTTCTGTCTATGTTGGTGATATTAAGAAAGTCGCTCCAGACCTCTCCAGTGGTAACTTCGGTCGTTTAATGGGTTGGGTTGATGAAGCCCGTGACTTAAAAGTCCGTGCTAACGCTGATACACCAAGAGATGCTCACCAAGCGAAAGTCTTTGGTGCTCAAGGTATTGGCTTATGCCGTACAGAACACATGTTCTTCGATAAAGATAAAATCTTCCACTTCAGAAAGATGATCTTAGCGGATAACGTTGAAGAAAGAAAAGCTGCTTTAGCAGAAATCGAACCATTACAACAAAAAGACTTCGAAGGCTTATTTGAAGAAATGGGCGAACTCAATGTTAACATCCGTTTATTAGACCCACCACTCCACGAATTCTTACCACAAGAAGAAGATAAGATTGAAGAACTTAGCAAAGCTACTGGTCACCCAGTTGCCTACATCCATAAGAGAATTGAAGAATTACACGAATTCAACCCAATGATGGGTCACCGTGGATGCCGTCTTGACGTCTCTTATCCAGAAATCGGCGAAATGCAAACACGCGCTATCATCAAAGCAGCTATTGCTGTTAATAAGAGACGCGGTTTACATATCGAACCAGAAATCATGATTCCTCTTACCTTAGACGTAAAAGAATTAAAATATGTCAAAGCTATCGTTTGTGCGACTGCTGATGAAGTCATTAAAGAAGCTGGTGTCAATCTCAAATACCATGTTGGTACTATGATTGAAATTCCACGTGCTGCCTTATTATCCGATGAAATCGCTAAGGAAGCTGAATTCTTCTCATTTGGTACAAATGACTTAACACAAATGACCTTTGGTTTCTCTCGTGATGATGCTAGTAAATTCTTACCAGATTATTACAAGAACAAGATCTTAGAAGAAGATCCATTCAAGACCTTAGATACACATGGTGTTGGTAAATTAGTGAAGATGTCCGTCGAAGATGGCCGTAGAACTAGACCAAACTTACACGTTGGTGTCTGTGGTGAAACCGGTGGCGAACCAAACTCCATCGACTTCTATCACCAAGTCGGATTAGACTATGTCTCCTGCTCACCATTCCGTGTGCCAGTTGCTAGATTAGCTGCTGCTCAAGCTGCGATCAGACATCCAAGAAAGAAATAACTTTCTAAACAATAAATTAGCCTCTAGGTAACTAGGGGCTTTTCTTTATAAAGAAAAACCTGCAATTTATGTCGCAGGCTTCTTTCTTATATTTATCTTATTAATATAATCCTTTTTTATATAATCCTTTATCGGTTAATTCTTTAAGAGCTTTAACCACAGAAGGTTTATCTTCTCTATAAGTAACGCCATACCAAACATCAGGAGTGGAAATTAATTTTAAGGATGCTTTACCTTCACCCACTAAACGAGAAACTTCATCAGGAATTAAGAATTCTGCTTTTAAGTTATTGATGTTTTCTTTTAAGAAGACAGGTAATTGTTCTTCGAGTCTAGCGATAATGTCTTTGGAGAAGGCGAATAAGTTCATAGAAACTAATTGACCAGGAACACAGACAAATGGTTTTTCATTTTTATCTAATGGTTCCGCTTGGATAACACCTTTTTCGTCTTTATAGACACTAGATTCAATCATTTTGGTTAAGAAATGTTTTTCATCATAGAAACAAACACCTCTTTTTACAGAGCCGTTTTCCGCTAAAGTATTAGCGACATCAAAAGCGATGTTAGCATATTTACCTACGCTATCTTTTGGTAAGCTTCTTAAATAATTAGCGGCTACTTCATAAGTCTTTTGACCATAATAATCATCGCCATTAATGATAATAAAATTATCTTTAATTAATTTTCTGGCCGCTAAAATAGCGTGAGCGGTGCCCCATGGTTTTTCTCTACCTTCTGGACATTTAAATCCTTCTGGTAAATCGTTTAAATCTTGGAAAGCATATTCGGTTTTAATAAGTGGTTCAACACGTTTGCCGATTGTTTCTCTAAAGATTTCTAAATGTTCTCTTTTAATAATAAAGATGACGCTATCAAATCCTGCACGGATCGCATCATGAACTGAGTAGTCAAGGATGAAGTTTCCATAATCATCCATTGGTTCCATCTGTTTTAATCCACCAAAACGGGAACCCATACCAGCTGCTAAAATAACTAATTGCATATCAATTCTCCTTAATCATTAATATTTTATTGAATTGTTCTTAAATATTTCAATACAAGACAAATTGTCTTTGCATCCTTAATTTCACCCGAATCAATCATTTGTAAGATTTCATCGATAGAAAAATAGTTTACAACAATATCTTCATCAGCATCTAAATGTTGTTTGCTTTGTTTCACATCATTAGCTTTATAAAGATATATTTTTTCATTTGTATAACCACAAGAAGGATACATAACACCTAAACTTGTTAAAGAATCTGCTTTTAGTCCTACCTCTTCTTCCAGTTCTCTTATACCAGCGTCATAAGAATTTTCGCCTTTTTCTAATTTTCCCGCGGGAAGTTCATACATCTCTTCTTGGTATGAATAACGGTATTGCTTCACTAAAGGAATCTTGTTGTTATAAAAAGCCAAAACACAAACCCCACCATTATGATGGATAATTTCTCTTTTAACTTTTTCTCCATTGCTAGCTAAAACATCATCGCAATTTAAACGAAGAATTTTACCTTTATAGATAACGTTGCTTTTAATTGTTTTTTCCATAATTTAAATAAAAAATCCGCAAAAACAGCGTATTTTTACATTTTTGCGAAGCTTTTATAAAAGACAAAATTGTTTCCATCATCGATATAGCCGACTTCTTTATCGTGGATAATGATTGCTCCATCATCATCGACAAATCCGATTTCGGAATCGTTATAAGAGATAACACCATCATCAGTTATATCAGCGAACTTCTTACGAGAAATAATAAGTTCATTATCTTGAATATAACCAACGACTTGATCACCTATAATAATGTTTTTACCAAATGAATTAATAATTAACATACTTATTTCTTCAAATATTGATAAGGGCCAATGTGTTCGTTGTTACCAATAACTTTGCCAACAACATTGGAACAATAAACACGATTGTTATTTCCCATAACGACATCTTCTAAAACAACATTAGGACCAATAACATTTGATTCGCCTAGTTCACATTTACCTAAGATCGTTGTGTTAGGGAAAATGAGTGTATCTTTACCAATCTTAACATCAGGAGAAATATAGGTGGTGTCTGGGTCTTCCATAGAGACACCTTCAAGCATTAATTTATGATTGATTTTCTTTCTCATAACTTTCGCAGCATAAGATAATTGGATGCGGTCGTTAATACCAAATACTTCTACCATATCTTCAACAACATAAGAGCCAACAGTTAAGCCTTCTTCGTTAAATATCTCAACGAGTTGAGATAAATAGAACAATTGACGTTTATTGTTGTTTGTTAATTTTGGTAAATATTTAAATAAGATTTTGTTGTTAATAATACAGATACCGGTGTTAGCTTCTGTAACATCGAGTTCATATTCATCACAATCGCTCTCTTCTCTAATTGCTAATAAACGATTGCTCTTTTCTTCTCTAATTAAACGGCCATAACCCTTAGCGTCTGGTAAGACACAAGAGACCACTGTTAAGGCGTTATGCTCTTTTTCGTGGATATGGAAAATTTGACCAATGGTTTCAGTAGAGATAAGTGGTGTGTCACCATAAATTATTAATGTTTCACCATCGAGATCTTTAAATAAATCTTCACACTGTCTAACAGCGTGTCCAGTTCCTAAAATCTCTTTTTGCCAAACAATTTCAGCATCATTACCAACTAATTCTTTTGTGGTTTCTCCACCAAATCCGACGATAACAGCCATCATATTAAAATTGAGTGGCTTTAAAGCTTCTAAAACGTATCTAATAATTGGTTTGCCTAAAATTGGATAAGCAACTTTACAGGTATTAGGATCTAAAGATTGCATTCTTGTTCCTTTGCCTGCTGCTAAAATAATGGCGTTTCTATTCATGCTTTTCTCCTATTTCAAAACTTTAGTAACTTCGACTAAATATTGATTTTCTAACGCTTTTGCGGCGTTTTTGATTAATTTTTTATCTGTACTTAAGGCAAAAACAGAGGATCCTGATCCTGTCATTTGTACAATTTTTAAACCAAGCGCTTTTAATTTCTCTTTAATAACTAAAATCTCTGGAACTAATGATATTGCAGGTTCTTCTAAAGCGTTAAAAATAGAAGCCGCTAATAAATCATCGTCACCTTCTTCTAAGGCCTTTTTAACTAATTCCACATCTCCAGTCTTTAAATCCATCTTATCAGACACTTCATAGACACCTTGAGTGGAGCAACCTTGTTCTGGTTTGACAATTAAACAGTAATAATCATTTTTCACATTAACGAAATCAATTTTTTCACCAATACCTCTACATCTAGCAGGTTTACTAGTGATAAAGAATGGAATATCCGCACCTAAACCAGTGGAAATAGCCACTAACTCTTCATAAGGAAGATTTAATTTAAGATAAGAATTAACTCCGTTAATAACAGTCGCAGCATTCGAGGAACCTCCACCTAATCCAGATTGCATTGGAATAACTTTATGAATGGTGATTCTAAATTTATTTTTAAATTTATATTTCTTCTGCATCTTCTCGATTGCTGCAGTAGCAATATTATATTTAAGAAGACCAAGAGAAAAATCATCAATGGTTACAAAGTGATCAGTAGCGTTCTTTAATTCAGAGAACAAAATGGAATCGTGTAGTTTTAAAGGAAGGATGATCATATCAAGTTCATGATATCCATCAGGTCTTTTGTTAACGACATTTAGGCAGATGTTAATTTTTGCCCAGCTTTTTAATAATAAACTTTTCATAGACTTCTAATTTTACAAATTAATTTACTTTGGTCAATTTAATTTTATATTAGTTTAGATATAAAACAATTCGTTAGTTGCTTTTTAAAGCATTATGCAATTGATAAAACTCTATAGGCGATATCTCTTCGGGTCTTCTATTTGGAGCTATTTTAACCGCCTCTAAAACACTTAAAGCCTTTTCTTTATCATTAAGATAACTAGATAAATTGTTATAGATTGTTTTTCTTCTATTTAAAAATAGTTTTTTGGCAAGTTTATAAACATTTAAGCAATCTTCATAATTAGCATTATCATCTTTTTCGATAGTGAAAACAGTGGAGGCGCATTTCGGTGCCGGATAGAAACTACCTGGTTTTACATTAAATTGTTTTTTTGATTTCCCTAATAGATGAATTAACACAGATAGTGGCCCATAATCTTTACCAGAAACATCGTTAAATCTGGGAAAAGCTTCTGCTTGGCACATCAAAACCATGACTTTGCATCTCTTCGCGTTCATTATTAAATATTCCACTGTTTCAGTAGTAATGTTGTAGGGTAGATTTCCAATGATTTTTGTATAATTTGATACATCGTGTTTACGAATGTCACTTAAAACAAGCTTAATGTTTGGTTCTTTATATAAGATTTTTAAAAAATTAATCATTCTTTCGTCGATATCTACGAGTGTAATATCGCTTTTATAAGTAGATAAGAAATGAGTGAGCGATCCAATACCCGGCCCAATCTCTAAAACATTGTCTTTTTCTTCAATATTTAAGAATTCAACAATGCGTTTACATATATCTGGTTCCAATAAATAATTTTGGCCATAATCTTTGTCTGGCTTAAGCCCAGATTTATCAATTATTTCCATTACGTTACTACGATTAATTTCCATAACTATTTATTGCCCCTTTCAATACATCTTTACTGATTCCTAAAAAATTCAATCTTTTAAGAAATGTTTTAGAATTACAGATACCTAAAGAAAGCTTACTACAAACATATTCTCTTTCTTCTTTTTTGATATGTAGATCTTCTAAATCGTTAAGTGACAAATTTCCCTTATTAAATGGTTTTTCCTCGCAAAAGCTACTCAAAACCCTCAATAATTCATTCTTTTCACACTCAGCAACACCGTGTTTATCTTTTTTATTACAAAGAGACAAGTCGACAAATTTATTAGTGGATTCAGGAACTAATTTGTTTAACTTTTCTCTAATGAGGAAACCGGCTTCATCAGAATCTGTTAACACCATAATTTGTTTGTTGTGCTTAACGGAATTATTTAAAAAGTCTATTTCTTTTTGAGGGATTTCATATCCGTTAGTAATGACAAAAACTGTATCGACAAAACTGCTTAAATATGAAGCGTCATTTTTGCCCTCAACAACTATAATCCCATCAAAAAATAATTTCATAATTTACACGTGAAACAATTTACATGAATTATCATATAAAACTTCTAATATATGCTTCTTAGAAATGCCTTTAAGTCTTGTTATTTCATCAATTACTAGAGCAATGTTCTTTGGTTCGTTAACTGTACCCCTTAATGGGTGTGGTGATAGGTATGGGGAATCAGTTTCTACAAGCAATCTATCTAATGGTACTTTCTCACAAACCTCTTTTGGTGTTTTAGCATTAGTGAAGGTTAATGGTCCATCTAGGCCGATATATAATCCTAAATCTAAAACATCCTTTAAAAGTTCTACACTTCCTGAATAACAATGCATAACGCCACTATATAATGGGCGGTTTTCTTTTAATATTTTTAAACAATCTTCAAAGGCTTCTCTGTTATGTATTGAGATTGGTTTTTGGTGTTCATTAGCAAACTTAATTTGCTTAATAAACCATTCTTTTTGTTTTTCTCTTTGTGCTGGATCTTTAACCCAATGGTAATCTAAACCAATTTCACCAATTGCCACAACTTTAGGATCGTTAACATGAGACATAACTTCCTTAAAATCTTCTTCGTTTACTCCATCGATGTCAGTGGGATGAAAACCTATAGCAGCATATATCTCTTTATATTTATGAGCGAGTTCAACGGCCAATAAAGAACTTTCTTTATCCCAACCGATCACTAAATATTTATCTACACCCACTTTTTTAGCGGATTCTAAAACTTCATCTATTCTTGAATAGAGTTCAGGGGAATTTAAATGACAGTGCGTATCAAATATCATTATTTACCAACGCAGAAACGAGAGAAGATTTCTTTGCTTAAATCTGCTTTGTTTCTTTCTCCTAAAATATCTAATATAGCGTTATAGGCATCCATTAAATTAACTGATAGTAGTTCAACCGGTAAATCGTTTAAAGCATCTTCTTTAGCTTTATTTAAAGAACTTCTAGCTTGTTTTAATAGACCAATTTGTCTAGTGTTAGCTAAAGCTGGTTGTTTAAATGTTTGTTCTTCTAATCCAATGTTTTTATATATTTCTTTTACTAATGGATTAATGTCTTTGTTAAGCGCGGAAATATAAATATTATCTTTGTTTTTAGAAGAAATTTTATCTGCTTTATTATAAATAATAATTCTATTGAGTTTTTCGGTCATTTTTAATATTTCTTCGTCTTCTTTAGTAAGACTATTAGTCCCATCTAAAACCACTAAAACAAGATCGGCTTTTTCTAGTGTTTCTTTAGCTTTATTTACACCGATGTTTTCTACTACATCATTAGATTCTCTTATGCCTGCAGTATCTAGTAGATGCAAAACGATTCCATTTAAATTGATATCACCTTCAACAATATCTCTAGTAGTTCCAGCAATATCAGTAACAATCGCTTTTTCTTCACCCATTAAAGCATTTAGTAGAGATGATTTTCCGACATTTGGTTTACCAACAATTGCGACCTTTAAACCATCTTTGATAATTTTGGCTTTTTCACCATCATCAATGAGCTTTTCAATCATTTGGTTTATCTCATCACAAACGGTAATAATCTGTTGTTTATTAGCTTGTTCGATATCTTCATATTCTGGATAATCGATATTTACTTCAATAAGTGAAATGATGTCCGCTAAACGGGTTTTAACAGGATTTAATAAAGTGCTTGTCTTTCCTTGTAATGAAAACATGGAAATATCTTTAGCTTCTTTAGTGGTAGCATTAATGATATCGTTAATCGCTTCCGCTTGAACAAGATCGACTTTTTGATGGATAAAAGCACGAGAAGAATATTCTCCATTTGTGGCCATTCTAGCCCCGTTTTCGATCAAAATATCGAGAATTTGCTGTGAAATTAGTGAACTTCCATGACAAATTATCTCCACTAAATCTTCACCCGTAAAACTTTTTGGACCTTTATAAATCGCTAGAACAACTTCATCAATTTTTTGATTGGTTTTTTTATTTTCTATATACCCCACTAAGAGGGTTCTTTCTTGAATATTTGTAATGTCTTTGGAAAAGCATTTACTGACAATAGCAAAACAATCATCACCAGATACTCTAATGATGGCTAAAGCTGATTTCATTGGAGGAGTTGCTAATGCTACTATTGTCTCAAACATAAATACCTTTCCAAAAAAGCACCCAGGCGGGTGCTAATTATTCAACATAAATGATTTGCACTTGACGATGTGTGCCGTCACCAGTGGATTCGGTGCGAATATTCTTCATACCAGAACAGGCATTATGAATGATTCTTCTTTCATCCGCAGGCATTGGATCAAATGTATATGTTGTTTTACTTCTTTGCACTTCCTTAGCAAATTTACGAGCAATTCTTTCTAAACGATCATATTTGTTGTCTTTATAACCATTTACATCGAGTAAAACTCTAAATCTTTTATGGAAATGATTGCTAACCGCTAATTTGGTTAATTCATTTAAAGCTTGAAGTGTCTTTCCGTTTTTACCAATTAAAATTGGATTGTGTGTGGAATCAATTGTGATACGGATAATATCGTCATCTAATTTAGTATTAACTGTACTTTCAATACCTAAGTTATCAACAACATTTAAAAGATAATCTTCCGCAAATCTGATTACATCAGATAAATCATAGACTTCGACAACGACTTTCTTTGAGAAAATACCTTTTGTTTTATCTGTGACAATATAAATTAATTCTTCAACAGGAGTACCGGCTTCTTCGCTAGCGGCTTGTAAAGCTTCTTCAACTGTTTTTCCAGTATATGACTTCATACTTTTCTCCTTATTTAGATTTTTTGACACCCTTCTTGCGATTCATAATGAAGTGTGTAACAAGTGTTTGACCGATGGAGAACAAAGCACCAACGAACCAATAAACACCTAACGCAGAAACTAAAGAGAATCCCATGAAGATAATGACAGCTAACATAATATAGGTGAACCATTTTGTTCTGCTATCAGCTTCTTTTTGAGCTGGATTTCGTCCTAGTTTCGCAACTTTTTTCTTTTTAGCTTTAGCTAACCATTGTGGTAATAACATGGCTACTGTTTGAGCCGCGGACATTAATAAGAATAGTCCGAGAGCGGTCCAAACACCTGACGCTGGATTTTTCCAGTTAGACCAATTTGTCATAACACTACTAATGGATTGCGATAAGTTTAATCCTAAGAATGTGCCGGATGATAAAACCGCACTTCCTTGCATAGCACCCCATACACAGATGAAGACAGGGAACTGTACAATCATCACAAGTATAGATGTGAACGGATTAATCTTATGTTTCTTGTATAACGCTTGTGTTTCTTGCGCCATACGTTGTTTTTCGTATTGATTAGAATTTGAGTTTGGATATTTAGCCTGTATCTTCGCAATTTCTGGTTGTAGTTCTTGCATCTTGCTAGAGGCGGTTGTTTGTTTAAATGTTGCAAGCAACATTATAGCTCTCACAATTAATGTCACAAATAAAATAGCCAGTAATTGTGGAACACCGTTTCCAGTAGGTGCAATTTGTTTGCCGCCGTTAAAGCCGACAGCAAATGTATCGATTAACCATCCGATTGGATAAACCAATAATCCGGATAAGAACCCAACTTTACCCCAGGCATAACCCCAGTTCTTCTCTTCGATTTCAGCTGCCACTCCTTCACCATAGTTTCCATAGAATCCACCTTTGGTGGCTAAGCATGAACGAGCGCCATTAATCGAATTTTTCATCTGGGTTTGATAGAAGTTATTGAAGTCTGTAGTGGGGCATTCATCCACACTGAGTTTGTCAGACATTCTGGCTTCATTACTATAAGTAACCCAGTTTTCCCAAAGTTTTTTACTATCCTTTTCGTTAGTGCCGTAATATTTTAAATAGCCTTGTCTAATCAAAATACCGCGATCTTCTTTATTATCTCCGATAATTTGTTCAACAGTAACCGTGGAAGGATCTAAATTTTCCGCGGCGATAGCATGTCTTAAAACGACATTATCTAATTCGATGTAGTAATTAAGAGAAGGAACGTTTAAATTTTGTTTGTCTTTCGCATTTGTATATAAGCTTTGTAGTGACTTACAGTTACTAAATCTAGCCACATACCAAACATTATTTAAGCCTTCAACTTGTCCAACAACATCGTTTTCTTGTTTGGCTTGTTGGGCACCTTCTTCGGTATAGTAAGCACACACACCATGATCGATAGCGTAAAGAATGTGGGCTTTATCCTTGGAAGAACAGAAAGAGTTTGTACATCCAGTTAAAACCATCGCTCCTAAAAGGAGTGAGGCCAAACCTAATCCTATTTTTGTACCTTTTTTCATTTTATAACCCTACCTGTGTTTTCACAAAATCACAAAATTGTGATTTATTATCATCAAAATCTTTTTCTAAAAACTTAAGTTTTAAGACGATGACGATGTCTAAAGCATATTTGTTATAGTCTATAAGACTATCTACAATCGCTCTAGTTTGTCTTTTGACACGATTTCTTGTTACCGCATTTCCAAGTTTCTTAGATGCGGATATACCAACACGGGTATAACCTAATTCATTTTGCTTAACATAAATTAAATAACTTGGATAGCGAAACGCCTGACCTTTATTAATGGTTAATGCAAAGTCTTGATTTTTCTTAATTCTATTAACGACTTTCATTAATTCATCCTAATTAGGCAGTGAGTTGTTTACGACCTTTAGCTCTTCTACGCGCCAAAACGTTACGGCCTTTATCGCTTTTCATTCTCGCTCTAAAGCCAGCTTTACGTTGGTGTTTAATTTTGCTTGGTTGATATGTACGTTTCATATAAGTGTACCTCCTTAAACATAGCGTCTAAAATTATATGGGCATTTATCTATAAATGTCAAAGTAATTATTTGCCAAAAATAAGTAAAAAAGAGAACGTTTTCCAAAATTAATGTGGATATCTATCTTAAATGAGACAGAAAAATACATATCTGAAACATGCAAAAATTTAGTTTTCCACACTAATTTATACTACAAGATAAAAAACTAAATAATGTTAAATAATAACAAAGTTATTTTTAGGTTACCAACCATAGTATACATGTTTGTTTTGCACTATATTTTTGGGGTGGAAAAATCTCTCCACAAAGTTTTCCACATTGTTAAAAAGTTGAAAGTGTGGAAAACTCCCCTAAATATATTTAATTTTTTATTCAAATTGTGGATAATTTAAAATTTGTATTTTTTTCTTTAATCTCGTATGTGGATTACTTATAATTGAGGCACTAAATTAAAAAGGATTTTTATTTTATGATTAGCTCAGTATCAGAGATTGCCCAGTTATGGGACCGTACCTTAAAAAGAATTGAAGAACAATTAGGGGAAAAGCAATTATTTGATTCTCTTTTCGCTTCTACTTATATATATGAAATACAAGGAAATAAAATAATTGTCGCCGCAAACACTAAGTTAGGTGTCACTTTATTCCAAACTAAATATTACGATCTTTTCACAAGCGTAGTGAACGAAATCACTCAATCTAACTTCCAATTAGAATTTGTTTTTGATCAAGAACTCAAAGAGAAAGAAAAGAGTGAAAAAGTCGAAACTGTAACCGTCAAAAAACAACAATATTTTCCTGATGCTGTTTTAAATCCAAACTTAACATTTGATAACTTTGTTGTAGGTCAATTCAATAGAGAGGCTTCTCAAGCTGCTTTACTCATCGCATCCAACCCAGGAAAAATGTATAACCCTTTATTTATCCATTCCCATTCAGGTTTAGGTAAAACTCACCTTTTACACGCTATCGGGAATTACTTAATCAAAGAAAGAAATCCTAACGCTAAAATCCTATATATCAACGCTAATGATTTCGTTGAAGAATACGTTAGATATGTCCGTGGAGAAAAGGAATCTCAATCATTAAAAGACTTCTTTAAAACCGTTGATGTTTTGCTCTTAGATGATGTGCAATTATTAGCAAATCGTGTGCAAACTCAGGAAATGTTCTTCTATATTTACTCTGATTTAATCAATCGCGGTAAGCAAATTGTCATAACCTCAGATAGACAACCAAACGAATTAGCAAAACTCGATGAAAGATTGGTTACCAGATTCATTCAGGGCTTAGTTGTTGATATCAAAGAACCTGATCAAAACACATGTGTCGAAATCTTAAGAAAAAAGATTGAAGCAAACGGTTTAGATATCAATAATTTCGACGAAAACGTCTTGTACTTCTACGCTGATAAATTCTCAAAGAATGTTAGAGAGCTGGAAGGTGCGTTAAATAGGTTAATGTTTATAGTTGTATCTATGAAGAAAACAGACAAGATCACTATGGAAGTGGCGGTGGAAGCTGTTTCAAGTTTGGTGGGTGGTAAACAACTAGCGACACAACTTAATGAACAAAAGATTATTAATGTTGTCGCGGATTATTACAACTTAACCAGTTCACAGTTAACAGGAAAGATCAGAACCGCTCAAATCGCATTAGCTAGACACATCGCTATGTACTTAATTGAAGATATTCTCCATCTTCCTTATAAAAAGATAGGTGATATGTTCGGTGGTAAAGATCATTCAACGGTGATAAGTGCTATTACAAAAGTGGAAAACTTGTTGAAAACTGATGAGACAACAAAAGAAGCGGTTAACGAACTAAAAAAAAGACTGAAAGCGTAATATTGTTTATTTAAAAAAATAAAATTCTCAAAATAAGGCTCCTGTGATAAAATGAATGTTGGTGATTTAAAAAGTAGAAACCTTAGGAGTTATCCACATATCCACAGAGATTATAATTATTATTAATATAATAAATAAAGAAAGGAATTAATATGAGATTCACAATTAAAAGAGAAGAATTCTTAAAAGGATTAGTAGTTGCATCTAGAGCAGTTGCTAGCAAAGTAGCAGTTGCGGTATTAGCTAATTTAAAAATTGAATTAAATGAAAATGGTTTATTTATTACTGGATCTAACTACGATTTAACAATCAAAACACAAGTTCCTTATAAACTAAATGGTTTAGAAATCATTAGAAATTATAAAGAGGGTGCTACTTTAATTAATTCCAAACTTATTACTGAAATTGCTAGAAAGATGGAGTCTGAAGAAATCACTTTCGATGTCATTGATTCCACAATTGCTACTATTAGCGATAATCGTTCCGAATATAAATTAAATTGTGTTAGACCAGAGGAATATCCTGATTTAGATTTAGAGCCAAACGGAACCTCCTTAACTCTTACTAAAGCAGATTTTGATTCTTTAGTGTCACAAACCGCATTTGCGGCATCTTTAAAAGAACAAAGACCAATTCTTACTGCGATGAATTTAGAAGCCGCTAACGGCGTATTAACCGCCACTGCGACTGACTCAGCAAGAATGGCGAGAAAAGATATCAAGATACCTGATGGAATTAATTTTGTCGCTAACGTTCCTGCCAAGATGATGATTGAAGTCGATCACTTATTAGAAGGTTTGGATGGAGTCGATGTCAGTTTCTCTGATAAAAAAGCCCTATTCTCTTTAGGAAGAACAGTTGTTGCCTCTAGATTAATTGCGGGTGATTATCCAAACACCAAAAACATCGTTCCAAGGGTGACTAATTATCACTTAGAAGTTAATGCTTCTGACTTAATTAAAGCCATTGACCGTGCGAACATTTTGTCCATGGATAGAGAGAATGTTGTAGACTTATCAATGAATGAAAATGGTGTTGAAATTTCAGCAAAAAGCCAACAGGTTGGCTCCGCTATTGAAAGAGTTGATATTTTCAAATACGATGGACAAGATTTAAAGGTTTCATTTAACAGTGAATTTGTGGTTGCTGCAGTGAAGGCTTTAAACTGTGAAGATGTCACCTTTGCGTTTGTAGGCGAAATGAAGCCCTTTATCGTTCAAAACGCTTCAGATGACTCGGTCATTCAAATCGTTACTCCAGTGCGCACTTATTAAGCAAAAAATAGGTAATTTAGAACATATAATAGAAGAGGGAATAAATTATTCCCTTTTTTATTTATATATGATACAATTATCGTAAGGAGTTTTTTGTGGGCCAAAAAGAAGTGTTTCTAAACAAGGAAGAAGAGTATATCACCTTGCAGTCTTTGCTAAAGATTGTCGGCGAAATTCCCACTGGAGGAATGGCGAAAGTTTATTTGTCAGAAACCGTTGTTTTGGTAAACGGTGAGAGCGAAAATCGTCGCGGACGTAAACTTTATAGAGGTGATGAAATAAAGCTCCCTAACGCGCTGTTTGTTATCAAATAAGCATGATTGTTAAAACATTATCCCTCAAGAACTTCAGAAATCACGCTTATCTTACATATGATTTCTCGCCAAATTTAAACATATTGACTGGACCAAATGCGGCAGGAAAGACCAATGTTGCGGAAGCCATCTATTTTCTCTCTTTAGCGAGAAGCTTCCGAGCTAATGAAGAAACCGATCTAATTCAAAAAGGCAAAGATAAAGCGGAAATTAACGCGATGTGCGAAGAAGGAGATTTAAAAAGAAAGATTAGAATCCTAATTACTCCTGAAGGTAAGCAGATCTTCATAAATGGTAAAACGATATCTAAGATATCGGAACTATCCAATGTTATGAATGTACTGCTCTTTGAACCTAAAGACGTATTGATGTTTAGAGGTTCTCCAAAAACCAGAAGGAATTTCTTAGATATTAATCTTTGTAAAAAGAGTCAACCCTATCTCGATTACATCTCTCGTTATAACAAAGTATTAAAGGAGAGAAATGACCTATTAAAGAGCGATAAAGTCGACCCCGTTCTATTAGAAACAACGACAGAAATGTTGGCCAAACTAAGTGGTCCAATCGTCTCTTATAGGCAGATGTATGTCAAGGATATCAATGAT
The DNA here is from genome assembly GCA_045113315.1 of Bacilli bacterium. Classification (GTDB taxonomy): domain Bacteria; phylum Bacillota_I; class Bacilli_A; order RFN20; family CAG-826; genus RUG13091. The sequence goes on along the minus strand of JBGUIX010000014.1, from coordinate 82,534 downwards.
ATCCTTATAAAAATAACGCGCGCGCTCACGGGCGAAGAAGGAAAGTTAGAAATCATCTATCAGCCCTTCATCGAATACGGAAAAGATTTCCAAAAAGAAGCGTTAGAAGCGTTTAAGAAGAGTGAGGAGAGAGATTTACGTCAGAAGATGACAACTATCGGGGTTCATCGAGAAGACTTCTCAATCAGTCTAAATGGACGTGATATTGGGGAGTTTGGCTCTCAAGGTGAAAACCGTATCGTCTCCCTCGCCTTAAAGCTCAGCCCTTACTTCTTAATTGAGGATAAGGACAAAAGACCAGTAGTGGTCCTTGATGATGTGATGAGTGAACTCGATCAAGCCCATCGCATTAGATTAATCAAATTTGTGAAGAAACTAGAGCAGGTTTTTATCACCGCGACCAAGCTTGAGGTCGAAGGCGCTGCTCAGTATCAGATAAAAAAGTAAAGAATAGGAGGTCTTCAAATGGAAGAAGAAAAGAAAGTTGCTGAACAAGAAACAAAAACCGAAAATCCCGCTCCAGAGATTAAAGTTGAAGTTTCCGAGATGAACGAAGAAGAAGCTCAACTCGAAAAAGCTGATGCGAAATATACAGCAACCAACATTCAAGTTTTAGAGGGACTTGAAGCAGTCAGAAAAAGACCAGGTATGTACATTGGTACAACATCCGCGGCTGGTCTACACCACCTCGTGTGGGAAATCGTCGATAACTCAATCGATGAAGCTTTAGCGGGATACTGTACAGAAGTGACAGTAACAATTAATAAAGGAAACACAATCACAGTTGTGGACAATGGTCGTGGCATTCCTGTTGACGTGGTCGCAAAGAGCGGCTTATCTGGTGTTGAAACAGTTTATACTGTCTTACATGCTGGTGGTAAATTCGGTGAAGGCGGAGGATATAAAGTTTCCGGTGGTCTTCACGGTGTTGGTGCCTCAGTTGTTAACGCCCTTTCTGAATGGTGTGAAGTTACCGTTCAAAAAGATGGTGGTGTTTATTACATCAAATTCGTCAATGGTGGACACATTGTTGAGCACTTAAAGAAAATCGGTACTTGCGATAAGAACCAAAATGGTACCAAAGTCACATTTAAGCCTGATCCAGCCATTTTCCAAGACACAACTGAATATAGTTATGAAACCATCCGTGACAGAATGAGACAAACCGCTTTCTTAAATAGAGGTATTAGAATCACTGTCATTGATGATAGAGGCGAACAACCAGTCAAAGAAAGTTTCTGCTATAAAGGTGGTATTAAAGAATATGTCTTATTCATCAATAACCACAAAACTAGACTCTTTGATGAAGTTATCTATTGTGAAGGTTCTGTCCCAATTACATTAGCAAGCGGAAACACCGCTCACGTATATGCAGAAATCGCTTTCCAATATGATGATGGTTATAGTGCTAACGTCTATTCCTTCTGTAATAACGTCCATACCCATGAAGGTGGTATGCACGAAACAGGCTTCAAAGAAGCGATGAGAAAGGTTGTTAATAACTATTGTCGTGAATATAAGTTCTTAAAAGATGGTGAAGATGATTTAACTTATGAAGATATCGCTGAAGGTTTAACCGCTGTTATCTCCGTCAAACATCCAAACCCACAATTTGAAGGACAAACAAAAACTAAATTAGGAAACTCTGAAGTCAGAAAGATTGTTAACGGTATCGTTAGTGAACAATTCCAAAGATTCTTATTAGAGGATCCAAAACTAGCCAGAATGATTATGGAAAAAATCGTCATGGCTGCGAACGCTCGTATGGCGGCTCGTAAAGCTCGTGAAGATTTCCGTAGAAAAGGCTCATTAGAATTAACCACACTTCCTGGTAAATTAGCAGATTGTTCCTCTAGAAACCCAGAAGAGTGTGAATTATATATCGTTGAGGGTAATTCCGCTGGTGGTAGTGCGAAAAACGGTCGTAACCGTGAAACACAAGCTATTCTTCCACTTCGTGGTAAGATTCTTAACGTTGAAAAAGCTCAAGCAAAACGTATTTTTGCTAACGCAGAAATAGGTAACATGATTACCGCGATTGGTGGGGGCATTGACCCAGAATTTGATACCTCTAAAATCAGATACCACAAAGTCGTAATTATGACCGATGCTGATGTCGATGGTAGTCACATCAGAATCTTATTATTAACATTCTTCTATAGATTTATGCGTCCTTTGATTACCGAAGGTTACGTATATATCGCTCAACCTCCATTATATAAAGTCGAATATCATGGTAAACAATACTATGCATATAACGACGATCAACTCGAACTCATTAAGAAGAGATTAAATTTAAAACCAGGTTATCCATTCCAACGTTATAAAGGTCTTGGTGAAATGGACGCCGAACAATTATGGGAAACCACTATGGATCCAAAGAATCGTAAGATGCTTCGTGTCACCTTAGATGATGCAATTAAAGCGGAACAAGTCTTCACCGATTTAATGGGTGATAATGTTGACCCACGTAAAGAGTTCATTCACGCTAATGCGAAATTCGTGAAGAACTTAGACATCTAGTAAAGGAGGTAGCAATTCATGTTATTTGAAGAAGAAAAGAAACTTGATGAACAAGTTAATGAATCTGAAGAAGAAACTGCTCCAGAAGCAGAAGATATTGAAGAAGGAATTGTTGCGGGCTTAACTGATGTTGATACAGTCGGATTAGTTCAAGAATCATTCCTTGATTACGCGATGAGTGTTATCGTCGCACGTGCCATTCCTGATGTTAGAGATGGTATGAAACCTGTTCATAGAAGAATTGTCTATTCGATGTCCGAATCAGGCAATACTCCAGATAAACCATTTAAGAAGTGCGCTCGTATCGTCGGTGACGTTATGGGTAAATATCACCCTCATGGTGACGCGGCAATCTATGGTGCTTTAGTCAGATTAGCCCAACCATTCTCTATGAGATATACACTTGTTGAAGGTCACGGTAACTTCGGTTCCATCGATGGTGATGAACCTGCGGCTTACCGTTATACAGAAGCTCGTATGGCTAAGATGGCCTTAGAGATGGTCAGAGACATCGGTTGTGATGTTGTCGATTTCATGGATAACTACGATGGTGTTGACCAAGAACCAACTGTCTTACCATCTAGATTCCCTAACTTACTTGTTAATGGTAGTAGTGGTATCGCTGTTGGTATGGCCACAAACATTCCTCCACACAATTTAGGTGAAGTCATTGATGGTGTCGTTGCTTTAAGCAAAAACCCAGATATTACCACAGAAGAATTGATGGAATATGTTAAAGGTCCAGATTTCCCAACCGGTGGTTTAATCCTCGGTAGAGGTGGTATCAGAGAAGCTTATGAAACTGGTACTGGTAGCATCGCTATTAGAAGTAAATGTCATATCGAAGAACGTGGTGAACACGGTCTAAAGAGAATCGTTGTTGACGAAGTTCCTTATGGTGTGAACAAAGCCAACATGATTGAAAATATGGCGAGCCTTGTTAGAGATAAAGTTATCGATGGCATTACCGATATTAGAGATGAATCTAATAAAGATGGTATCCGTGTCGTTATCGAAGTGAGAAGAGACGCTATTCCTGAAGTCTTATTAAATCAATTATTTAAGATGACACAGTTACAAGTTAGCTTTGGTATCATCAACCTCTGCTTAGTGGACAACGCTCCAAAAGTGTGTTCCTTAAAAACCATGTTACAAGAATATTTGGATTTCCAAGTTTCCGTTATTGAAAGAAGAACCAAATACTTATTAGAAAAAGATGAATTCCGTGATCATATCGTTGTTGGTTTAATCAAGTGTCACGACAATATCGATGATATCGTTGATATCATCAAAGATAGCTCCACACCTGAAGAAGCCACCAATAGATTAATGGAAAAATACGGTTTCAGCGATCCACAAGTCCAAGCTATTTTAGCGATGAACTTACGTCGTTTAACCGGTATTGAAAATGAAAAATTAGAAGCTGAAAGAGTGCAACTAGAAAAGAATATTGCGGAATATAAACGTATTCTTTCTTCTAGAGAAAACGAAGTCGCTGTTGTCATCGAAGAATTAGAACAAATCAAAGAAAAATTCGGTGATGAGAGAAGAACTGAAATCACTAATAGTGATGCTTCTATCGATGATGAAGATTTAATCCCACAAGAAGATATTGTTATCACCTTATCAAGAGGTGGCTATGTGAAGAGATTATCTGCTGACACGTTCAGAACCCAAAATAGAGGTGGAAGAGGTGTTCGTGGTGCTTCCTTAAACGAAAACGATGTTGTGGAATTAATGATTTATACTAAAACCCACACCGACTTATTATTCTTCACCGATTTAGGTAAAGTTTATCGTATTCGTGGTTACCAAGTTCCTGAATATCAAAGAACTGGTAAAGGCGTGCCTGTGATCAATTTAATTAATATTGAAAAAGGCGAAAACGTTAAATCTATTATCGCTGTGGATGAATATAAAGATAATCGTTTCTTAATGTTCTTCACCACAGAAGGCATTGTCAAACGCACTCCAATTAAAGAATATGAATCCATTCGTCAAAATGGTAAGATTGCCATCACTTTACGTGAAGGTGATAACTTATTAAACGTCAAACAAGTCTCCGAAAAGGTTGAAGGCGTTACTGATGAAAAAGGTAATGAAATACCATTATTAGTCGGTATTGCCGCCAGTAACGGTAAGATGGTTAACTTCCCAGTTGAAGAAGTCAGACCAATGGGTCGTAGCGCTTCTGGTGTGAAAGGTATCGAACTTGCCGAAGGCGCTAAAGTTGTTGGTTGTACCGCTGGTTATGAAGGTGACCACATCTTAGTTGTGACCGATAAAGGTTATGGTAAGATGACTAAAGTCATCGATGATGACGGTGAACAAACATATCGTATTACCAAAAGAGGTACAAAAGGTGTTTCAACCTTAAAAGCCACTGATAAAGTTGGTAATTTAGTCGCTGTTAGAGCGGTGAATATTGAAGATGACTTAATGGTTATCACTAATGCCGGTATTGTCATTAGAACTCCATTAAATCAAGTTCGTGTCGCTAGTCGTAACACTCAAGGTGTTAAGATTATGAACCTTGAAGGTAGACAAAGAGTTTCTTCTATCGCTATTGTTCCTCACGAAGAACCTGAAGAAGAAGTTGAAGGCGAAGAAGCTCCAGCCGAAGAAGTCGTTAATAGCGAAGAATAATTATGAAAATCTTGGTTAGTTTTAAGCCAAATAAAAAATATCCTGATTTTGAGGGCGTTCGTTTGAGAAAAACCATTAAGGGCGCCCTTGAAATGGTGGGAATTGAACACACAAGTAATGAACTTGATAAATATGATGTCATGCATCTTATTTCTGTTGATGATGAAAATAGAATTAATGAAGCTAAGGAAAAGAATATTCCTGTTGTTGTCAGCGCTTGTTATTGTGAAGATGATCCATCGGCGAGCTATTTAGAATATAAAAGCAAAGACGGAAAAAGAACCACGGATATTTCAAACAAGACTTTAAAGTTTTTAAATAAAGCTGATCTTGTTTTGGTGCCGACGGAAAATGTCAGAAGTTATCTTATAGATAACGGAGTCACCTCAAACATTTCAATCGCTTTACCAGGAGTCAATATGTCTCGATTTGATTTCTCTAGAGAGGACGAGAAAACTATTTTCTTCCGTTACTTTAGAGAAGATAGTTCACGTAAATTAGTTATTGGTTTAGGTGAATATGATAATCAGATGGATGGGATCAATGCGATGATTAACGCCGCAAAGATTTGTCCAGAAGCCTTGTTTTATTATATTGGAAAAGAAACTATACCAGGTATTTATAATTCATTAAGAATTAAAAAGATGATTAATGCTGCTCCTAGGAACATGAAGTTTGTCACTATTGTTCCTGATGATATATATAGAAGTGCCTTGTTGAACGCAGAAGTGTTTGTCTTACCAGGTTATAAAACCGCAGGCGTCATTTCGATTCTTGATGCAATGGCCTCTAAATGTCAAATCATCGCTAGAAAACAAGCAATCTTAGATGGCTTTCTAGAAGATGGTAAAGATGCATATTTAGGTGAATATTCCGAAACTATCACCTCATTAATAAAAGATTATTTGAGTGATAGATTAAAACCTACAATTGATGATGCATATATTAAGGCCAGTAAATGTAATTTAAAGGCTACAGGCGAGCAGTTAGAATATTTCTATTTAGAACAAATTAATTTAAAAAAGATTTAGAAAGGAATAAAAGTTATGATAGATATTAATCTCATACGTGAAAATCCAGAAAAAGTTAAAGAATCTTTAAAAAAGAAATTATGGGAAACCGATTTCACAGAATTATTAGAATGGGATAAACAAAGAAAATCCTTATTACAAACTGTGGAAGGCAATAAAGCGGAAATGAATAGATTATCCGCCTCTGTCCCACAAGCTAAGAAAAATGGTGAAGATGTCTCTAAAATCTTTGCAAAAGTGAAAGAAATTGCGAAAAATAACGCAGAAAACGAAGCCAAGCTCAAAGAATTAGAAACAAAAATTCATGACTTCTTAATCGTTTTGCCTAACATCCCGGATGATGATTTAGTGGGTGGCGGAAAAGAGAATAATAAAGTCATTCATGTCTATGGCAAAAAACCAGAATTCTCCTTCCCGATGAAAGATCATGTCTATTTAGCCGAATCACTCGGTTTAGTGGATTATGAAAGAGGTGGGAAGATTGCTGGTCGTGGTAGTTGGATCTACACAAATCTAGGTGCTAGACTTGAATGGGCAATCTTGAACTTCTTCATTTCAGAACATTTAAAAGATGGATATGAATTTATCCTACCTCCACACTTATTGAATGAAGAATCTGGCTTTGTTGCTGGTCAATTCCCAAAATTTAAAGAAGATGTCTTCTGGCTCGAAGGAACTGAACCAAAAAGATTCTTACTTCCTACTGCAGAAACCGCTTTAGTGAATTTATATAGAAATGAAATCTTAGACGAAGATCAATTACCAAGAAAATTCTTCGCTTATACTCCATGTTATAGAAGAGAAGCTGGTAGTTATCGTACCGAAGAAAGAGGTATGATTCGTGGGTATCAATTCGACAAAGTCGAAATGGTTCAATATACCAAACCTGAAGATAGTGATAAAGCTTTTGAAGAATTAGTGGGTAAAGCCGTTTCATTAGTTAGTAAACTCGGATTACATTTCCAAGTTTCTAAATTAGCAGCAGGTGATATTTCTCACTCCATGGCGAGAACCTATGATATCGAAGTCTATTTACCAAGTATTGGTATTTATAAAGAAGTTAGCTCTGCTAGCAATGCAAGAGATTATCAAGCTAGACGTGGTATGATGCGTTATAAAGATAAGGCCACTGGTAAGACTAGATTCATGCATACATTAAATGCTTCCGGTTTAGCGACAAGTCGTATCTTCCCTGCTATCTTAGAACAATATCAACAAGAAGATGGCTCGGTGTTAGTCCCAGAAGTTTTACAACCATTCATGGGCGGAATCAAAGTTTTAAAACCAGTTAAATAATTTATTATTTATTTGAGAAATTGACTAGGAGCAATCCTAGTCTTTTTTGCATTAATAAATGAACTCTTTATTAGAGTTCTTTAAGTGTGGTATAATGACACCGCCATCGCGATGGGTATCTACGAACCAGGTCAGGACAGGAATGTAGCAGCCTTAAGTATCTTATTCATGTGCGGTGGTTTGCTTTATGGAAAAAGAAATTAAATTCATGAAAGAAGCCATCAAAGAAGCGAAGAAAGCTTTGCTTATTGATGAAGTGCCAATCGGCTGTGTGGTTGTTAAAGATAACAAAATAATCGCACGAGGCCATAATGTACGTGAAAGTAAAAATTCTCCACTTGGACACGCTGAAATTGAAGCTATTAATAAAGCGAGCAAGAAATTAAAATCTTGGAGACTTGAAGGTTGTGATATTTATATCACATTAGAGCCGTGTATCATGTGTTCTGGAGCCATTATCCAATCAAGAATTGAAAACATTTATTTTGGGGCTAGCGATCCAAAAGGAGGAGCCCTAATAAGTTCTATAAATGTATTGGACGCAAAGAATATTAATCATCATCCGAAAGTACATGAAGGAATACTAAAAGAAGAATGTTCTTCACTTATAAGTGATTACTTCAAAAACAAAAGAGAAGAAAAGAAGAAACTTGGACTTTAAATTTATGTCCAAGTTTTTTATCATATATACACGCACATGAAAAACGAAGAACAAATTACTAGAGTAATTCCTGATATTGAAAAAGGTTTAAGTAATGACCAAGTAAGTCAAAGACAATCTTTAGGTTTAATTAACAAAACTAAAGTTGTTGTGGGAAAAACATATTTTGAAATTATCTTTTCAGATGTTTTCTCTTTCTTTAACATTTTGCTATTTATCATCATGGGATTAATGATTGCCGCGCAGTATTGGGCTGGCCTTACTTTTAGTATTGTTTTGTTCGCTAACATTGGCATTAGTTTATATGAAGACATCAAAGCTAGACACTTGATGAGTAAATTAAGAGTCTTAACTCAGCCAAAAGCTAGAGTGCTTAGAAACGGTAAAGAAGAAACCATTGAGTGTAAAGACATTGTCTTAGATGATTTAGTATTACTAAAAAGTGAAAATCAAATATGTGTTGATGGCAAATTATTAAGTGGTTCAGTCATTGTTAATGAATCGGCATTAACTGGTGAAAGTAAAAATATCGTAAAGAAAGTTGGAGATGAGTTGTTCTCCGGTTCTTACGTTATTAGTGGCACTGGTGTTATGCATGCGGAAAAGATTGGCGAAGAAAGTTATATTGAAACCATTCAAAGCAAAGCCAAGAAATTTAAACGTTCACCTTCTGAAATCTTAAGAACATTAACTTATATGTTTAAAGTCATCGGTGGTGTTGTTATTGGTTTAGGTATCGCGACATTTACTATCTATGCGATTAGAGGTCAATTTAATAGCTTTGCATCCTTTAAACAATCGATGAGAGGTATCTCTGGATCGATGATTGCGATGATACCAGCGGGACTATTCTTATTAACATCTGTTGCTTTGGCGGTCGCAGTTTTAAAACTTAGTAAAAAAGGTGCGAGAGTACAGGATTTCTATTCTGTTGAAATGCTAGCGAGAATTAACGTTTTATGCGTTGATAAAACAGGTACTATAACTAATGGTGAGATGGATGTCAAAAATGTCATTCTTTATGGTCCTAACGGATATAGCAAACAAGACATCGATCAAATCATGTCAAATCTATTAAAAGCCACAAAAGATAGCAATTTAACTGCAAAAAGCCTGCAAAAAGCATTTAAATACGAATTAACTAAGGGTGTTGTTAAGGCTTTACCATTTAATAGCGAGAACAAATATTCAGCCGCTTCATTTAAAGGTGGAGAGACCTATGTTTTAGGAGCCGCGGAATTCTTAAATATCAAAAATTTATCGTCCGTTCAAAGACGTGTTGAAGAATATACATCTCAAGGCTTAAGAGTTCTTGTTTTATGTAAAGGTAGTAAGCCAATTACTGGAGAAAAAGTTGAAGGTGAAGTTGAACCAATAGCCTTTATTGTTTTACAAGACCATATTCGTGAAGACGCTATTAAAACCTTTAAATGGTTTAAAGATAATAATGTCAAAATCAAAGTTATCTCTGGTGATGATGCAAGAACTGTTAGCCATATCGCTAGTGAAGCCGGTATTGAAGGAGCTGAAAAGTTTATATCTTTAGCAGGTTTGTCAAACGAAGAAGTTGAAAAAGCCGCTTTAGAATATGAAGTCTTTGGTAGAGTTACTCCAGAACAAAAAGAAATCATTGTTAAAGCCTTAAAGAGTAACGGCGATTGTGTCGCTATGACTGGTGATGGTGTTAACGATATATTAGCTTTAAAAAGAGCAGACTGTTCTATTGCTATGAATAGCGGATCTGAAGCTGCGAAAAACGTTTCTCATATTGTTTTAGTCGATTCTGATTTTTCTTGTTTACCATCCGTAGTGGCGGAAGGTAGAAGAGTTATTAATAACTTACAAAGAACTGCTTCTTTATTCTTGGTAAAAACCATCTTTGCGGTTACGACTACTACAGCATTCTTAATTTTAACAATTACCTCTAAAGTCTTTTATCCATTTGAAGCTACACACTTCCAGTTATGGAGTGTCTTCAACATTGGTGTATCCGCTTTCTTCCTAGCTTTAGAATCTAATAACGAACCATTAAAAGGAAGCTTTGCGGGTTCAATATTTAGAAAAGCGATTCCTGGAGTTATAGTTTTATTAGTTCCAGTAGCGGTTATATATTTACTATATATCTTCCAAGAGAAGAGAATTTTATATACAGGTATTTATTCGATGGAAGTTGCCACGAATATGTGCGTTATTGCTTTTACGGTTTTAGGTTTAGTAATATTACTAAAGATTTGTTTACCGCTTAATAAATATAGAGCTATTGTTTTTGGCGGTTGTTCATTAATTGAAATTGCGGCGTTAATAGCAGCGGGTATAGTTTCTTATAATGTCACTAACAAAGAATCACAACTATACAAATTCTTTACCTTTGGTATCGAATTTCAATCGTTAACTTTAGTTAATTGGCTAGTGGTTGCTATAATTATTGTTATGTTAACAGCGATTTATTTAATCATTACATATATCGTTGAAATATTTAGGGGAGAACATCAAGATGTTAAAAATTAATCCAGAAGTTAAAAAGGCTATTATGGAAAATAGACCAGTTGTGGCATTAGAGAGCACAATTATTAGCCACGGTATGCCTTATCCAAAAAATGTCGAAACTGCTTTAGCGGTGGAAAAAGTTATCAGAGATCACGGGGCAGTTCCTGCCACTATTGGTATTATCGATGGTGATGCCATTGTTGGTATGACACCAGAAGAGATTGAAGAGTTTGGTAAAAGAAAAGGAATTATTAAAGTTTCTCGTAGAGATTTACCAGTTGTATATGCGAAGAAATTATGGGCCGCTACAACAGTGGCTGCGACAATGATTATCGCTAATCAAGCCGGTATTAAATTATTTGTGACTGGTGGTATTGGTGGTGTTCATAGAGGCGCCCAAGAAACCATGGATATTTCCGCTGACTTACAAGAATTAGCGAAGACTAATGTCACGGTTGTCTGCGCGGGAGCTAAAGCGATTTTAGATTTACCGTTAACACTTGAATATTTAGAAACCATGGGTGTTCCAGTCCTTGGTTATCAAACTGAAGAACTACCAGCTTTTTATACCGCTCATAGTGGATTAAAAGTTGATTATAAATTAGAAAACGCTAAAGAAGCCGCTTTAACGATGTATGAAAAAGAAAGAAATAATCTTGCTGGTGGTATCTTAATTACTAATCCGATTCCAGAAGAATATTCTATGGATAAAAAAGTCATCGATGAAGCGATTGAAAAAGCTTTAAAGATGATGAATGAACAAGGTATTAAAGGTAAAGAAACCACCCCATTCTTATTAAAGACTATCGTCGAGTTAACTGGTGGTGACTCTTTAGAGAGTAATATTAAATTAGTTTTAAATAACGCTGCTGTAGGTAGTGAAATCATTAAGGAGTATTGCAAACTTAAATAATGAAAACTGAATATCGTTTAGCGGAAGCACTTAAGGAAATGATGTCTCAAGTCCCATTGGACTCTATTTCAGTGACCTCTTTAACAAAGAAATGCCATGTAAATAGACAGACATTTTATTATCATTTCCACGATATTTATGATTTATTAACTTTAGTTTATTTAAATGAAGAAGTTCCTGGATTATTTGAAGCAAACAATATTAAAGAAATGTTAACTTTAATATTCAAATATTACACAAGAAATAAAGCTTTTTTAGATGCTTCACTTAACTCCGCGGGTAAAAGCTTAGTGGAAGAATTCATGCATAACGCATGCTATAAAACATTCTTAAGATTTATCACTCTTTTACCAAATAGTAAGAAACTTCATACTAATGATAAGAAAGCCGTAGCGAGATTTTATGCTTTAGCATATTCTCATAGCATTATTTATTATTTATCCACCTATAAGAATAAAACCTTAGAAGGTTTAATGAATTGTTTTGTCTTCGAACCAAGCGATACATTTGAAATAGCGGTGGAAAGATTATTACTAGTGAGGGGTAAATAATGATCGATTTTGAATTTTGTGTACCCACGAAGATATATTTCGGGAAAGAAAAAGAAAATGAGATTGGTAAAATCTTAAGTTCTTATGATGCTCATAAAGTTTTAATTATTATCGGGCAAGGTTCAGTGAAGAAAAGTGGCTTATTAACCAAAGTCATCACTAAGCTTGAAGAAGAAAAAATAATTTATCGTGTCATCGAAGGAGTAAGAGCTAACCCAACATTAGAATTTGTAAATGACGCTAATAAGATTGCAAAAGAATTTCATCCCGATTATTTATTAGCAATTGGTGGTGGATCAGTAATCGACACCGCTAAGTCAATGGCGGTTAGTTATTATTATGATGGAGATCCATTTGATTTTAATTCTCATAAGGCTAAACCAAATAAAGCTTTACCTATTGGAGTTATCTTAACTATCTCCGCAGCGGGAAGTGAAATGTCAACCTCTTGCGTTATTCAAAATGACGCTAAAAATGAGAAAAAAGGCTTTAATTCTCCATTAATTCGTCCAGTTTTTGCGATTGAAAACCCAGAATTAACATATACAGTTTCACCTTATCAAACGGCATGTGGCATCGTTGATATCATGATGCATACGATTGAAAGATATTTCCAACCATCTAGTGATAATGAACCTGCGGATAGATTTGGAGAAGCCCTATTAAAATCCGTTATTAAAGCGGGACAAAAGGTGATGAGAAATCCGTCTGATTATGAGGCAAGAAGTGTCCTTATGCTGATGAGTAGCTTATCTCATAACGGCTTAACAAATATTGGTAAACCATTTATGATGCCTGTTCATCAATTAGAACACGCCTTATCTGGTTTATATCCAAGTATTCCTCACGGAGCAGGATTAGCGGTCTTGTGGCCAGCTTGGGCTAAATATTATTTAGAATATGATGTTGATAAATTTGATATGTTTGCTAAAAATGTATGGGATAGCAATATTCCTAATAAATTAGATAATGGCAGACAAGGAATAAAGATGTTAGAAGAATTCTTCCGTTATATTGGTATGCCATCTAGATTAATGGAATTTAATGTAGGCAGGATTGATATCGATAGACTTGTGGAACTATTTACCGATAAAGGCACACGTGTCGTGGCCCATCAAGTAAAGCCGATGGACGGAGAGGTAGCAAGAGAGATATTCAAATCTTGCTTATAGAAAGTAGGTAATTGTTATGAGAAAAGAAGATGTATCAGGATTTATAGTCTATCTATTGATATTAGCGGTCGCTGTAGTATTTGGTATTACAGTTTTAAGAGAACACGCAGCAAACTCGGATATGGAAACATATGTTTATGTATTCTTTATCTTAGGCGCAATTGCAACAGGTGTAATCTTAAATGCTGTCATGTTTGAAGTTGCCCATATATTAGGCGCACGCGCAGGTAGATATGAAATATTATCAGTCTGTATTTTAGGTTTATTATGGTTTAAAGATGAAGGTAAAACCAAATTTAAATTCTCTGGTTATGATGGATTAACTGGCGAAACTAAAATCTTGCCCAAGAAAGATGCGGATAAAGAGCCTAACCCCACACCATATTTAATCTTAGGATCATTATTCTATTTAGTGGAATTAATCATCGTTATTGTCTTATTCACATTATTTAATAATAAAGCCAACATGGTTTTATATAACATTGGTTATTTCTTATTAGTCGTAGTAGTTATTGGAGGTATGATTCTTTTATATAACATTTTACCGATGAAACTAGATGCGATGACTGATGGTTATCGTATGAGAATGACCACCAACGCTGCTAATAAGATTGCGTTTAATGAATTGTTACGTGTGGAATATGCGATTAGCCAAGGCCAACAAGATGTCGAAATCGCTACCTTTAACGAAATCACTAACTTCACCGCTGAACTTAACTTAAATAAAGTCTATATGCTATTAGATAAGAAAGAATTTTTAGAAGCAGAGAAATTATTAGATATTATTCTTAATGGCAAACAAACTTTATCACCAAAAGTTTATAACAGAGCTAGGGCGCAAAAGATTTATATCAACATCATTACTAAACCAATTGAAGAAGCTAAAGAATTCTATGATAAAGAAGTTCCAATGTCAGAGAGAAGAGATATCTCTAATGATTTTTCAATGGTTAGTGTTCGTACTTATATCCTAATGTCTGGTTTATTAGATAATAGTAAGAGTGAATGCTTGTTCGCAATTAACAAAGTGAGAAAGTGTTTTAACAATACTCCAAAACAAAGAAGAAAAGTAGAAGCGGAACTTTATAATGATGTCTTAAAAAGAATCGATGAAGTTCATCCAAACTGGAAACTAAGCGAATATAATATTGTGTACGAAGAACCAGTAGAAAAGAAGAAAAAAGAGAAAAAATAATAGCAAATCCTTATTATTTCATTAAAAAACGAGAGTTTTTACGCTCTCGTTTTCTTATCTTCTAATCTTATAACGATCTTATTGATTCAACAGGAGGTTTTCTTGATGAATGTAAGACTGGTATTAATGTGGCGATAAATGATATGACCAAAGCAATACCAACAATTAATAAGAATGTAATGATGTTAAATTGTAAGATTGATAAACCGATTTCTGAGATAAAGTAATTATCTAATGACATATCACTCACAACGGTTATGATTATCGCTAGAATTGAACATAATGCAGCAATAAACAAGGATTCAGAGAAGAAGATTTTAAAGACATCAATCTTTCTTGCACCAATCGCGCGTAAGACACCGATATCTCTCTTCTTAGAAGAAATAGAAACAGAGATAAAGTTAAGTAACATTAACGCGGCGAAGATACCGAAACCAACACCAACCCATAAGAACACATTTTTTAAGATGATGATCATAGCGACAACAAAATTGGCTTTTTGATAAGCAGGGCTAGTTAAGTTATAAGTGAAAG
Organism: Bacilli bacterium; assembly: GCA_045113315.1. GTDB lineage: Bacteria > Bacillota_I > Bacilli_A > RFN20 > CAG-826 > RUG13091. The sequence goes on along the minus strand of JBGUIX010000014.1, from coordinate 67,525 downwards.
TTTTATCGTTACTCTTACGCATGAATTCAACTTCGCCAAAGGAATAATTGGTTTGAACCATCGCTCGTGTATATCTAGCGTCTTCTGGAGCGACATAATTAGTTTCGTAGAAGTAAATGCTTTGACTACCGCCACCCTTACTTTCTAAGGTGATGGAATCGATATATGATTGTTTCATTAAGATCATATCTCCACCATAAGATTCAGCATCAACGGTGAAATAACCGACAACATCGATTTTACCTGTTTCGCCATTGTAGTTTTTATAATTCAATTTAGAAATACCAGCTGGATTAAAGACACTATCCGCAGGGGCTTTATAATTAACAAATGTATAACCCGCTAAGCGAGAATACCATTCAGACGAATATGGGGAGAGACTTCTTGAGAAATTATCTTCAAGGAATGCGGTGACTTTTGTCACGTCTTGAGAGGTCCATTCTTCTCTATTCTTTTCAGCCAAAGCGACCATGTCTGGGTTGTTATCAAAGATTTCTTGATATTGGGTGTCACGATAGTTATAAGCTAGGCTTAAATAATAATATGGTAAATAGTTTGGAACAAATTCATCAAAATGTTCGACCATGATGTTATATAAGAATTCAACATCGCTAGTTTCGTTATATTCAGAATTATAAATTTCATCTATTTTTGTTCTGTCCGTTTGAGGAAGAGTGGAATAAGATGGAGAACCTCTAAACTCACCAAAGAATTTTTGGATTTTATAAGCAACTTCAAATTCATCCCCAAATGTTTCATATATCATCGCGGCTTGCTCTAAAGATTCAGGGGCACCAATATTTGAAATAAGCTCTTGAATTTGATCACTAGCGCTTTGTGCATATATGCTATATGTGGGCATGAATTTTGAAAGTTCACTCCTATTATAAGAATTTAAGAAATCTAGATAGAAATTAGTGACAACACTTTGTGAGTTACCATAGAACATACTCTCACCAACATAAGCTTGTTTATCGCCTAATGATGAAATATCAGTAACTGGATTACCGTTTCTATCGTAGAGCTTAATATAAGCTTTGTTTGTGTTATAAGTAGTTTCTGTATAGAAAGCTTGACCAAAGTCTGGTGTGATATCTTCTTTAATTTCGTATTCGCTAAGTCTAATACCATTACGATAGTAAAGAGGAATATAAACAGAGGAAGAATTCTTTTGAACAACTGTGTCATATAGATCAGAAGTAACGAAAGCTACGCAGTTGAAGCTATCACCCATAAAGGCATAGAAATCATTAGATAAATCATCTTTTTCTTTAGAGGATAATTTGCTTTCTTCGTTTGCTAATTGTTTATATTTTTCTGGAATAGCGCCTGCGTCATAGAAACCAGAAAGAATTATTGGTTTAGTGCTGTTTCCAAAGGAAAAATTAAATTCTTCACCAATTAATTCATTGATTGATTTTTTAGTGGTGGCTTCGGAATCAATGAGCATTTCACCAAATATTTTTGGTAAAAGAATCTCTTCTTTATTTGTTGGATAATTACCTTCAATTTGATAACCGAGCTTTTTAATCGCTTCTTCTCCAAGATCAGAATAATAATTAATTCCATAATAAGTGCTATAGAATTTGGCGTTCTTTTTCATGCCTAATCCCATGAATGGGAAATTAGAGGAACCGTAATTATTAGATCCTCCAACACCAACATAGACTAAGCCATGGCTATTTTCATTTAATTGTTTGACTTCATTAACACCAAATAATTCTTCACGCGTGGAATCATATTTATTTTCTCTAACCACTTTACCATCACTGATTTCTTGATAAACTTGTTTACCTTTGGAAATCTTTTGTAATGGTTCCGCTAAATAGTCAGTTTTCTTTAATGTTTCACTATAAGTATGTGAATCGTTATATAACATTAAGCCAGCCGCTACACCAAATAGGGAGAAACTAATCACGGATAAAAGCATAGTAAATACTAATCTCACTGGTTTAGTTTTTAAGGAAGATAAACCCATCTTAATGGATTTACCTAACGGCATTCTGGATTTGATAAATTTAGTTTTACTAGCGTCATATTCTTTGACTTTAACTTCTTTAGTCTTAGCAAATTCATCGCTAGTGCCATCTTCTTGGATACGAGCGACCTTCATGGATTTAGTCGCGTTTTCGCCACTGGAGATGAAGACTTTTCCATCGCCTTGTTTAATCGCATCATATAATTTTTCAAAATCTGCTTTCGTTAATTTCTTCGCATCTTCAATCTTAATCGCATGAGTATTGATGATCGCGACGTTATCAGAGATTCTTTCTGGTTGTTTATATTCTTTTGTTTCATCGCTTAACACTTTTCCATCTTTAAGTTCGATGATACGATCACCAAATCTTTCTGCGAAATCTCGATCATGAGAAACAACGATAACTAATTTATCAGAAGATAATTTCTTTAATGTTTCAAAAACTTGTTCGCCGGTTTTACTATCTAAAGCGCCTGTTGGTTCATCCGCCATAATGATGTTAGGAGCTTTAATAAGGGCTCTAGCAATCGCGATTCTTTGTTTTTGACCACCGGATAAGGTATTTGGTTTTCTTTTCGCAAAGTTTTCTAAATCGACCTCTTTTAATAGACGATCAACATCTTCTTTTTTAACTTTTTTGTTTTGTAATTCAATCGCTAAAGCAAGATTTTGTTCAACGTTAAATTCGTTAAGAATATTGTATTCTTGAAAGACGAAACCAACGTAAGTATTACGATAGCTATCAAAATCGGATTGAGAGAAATCTTTACTACTTCTTCCTTTTAAAATGATTTCACCAGAGGTTGGGAAATCTAAACCACCGATGAGGTTTAATAATGTGGATTTACCACTTCCAGATTTACCAAGTAAGAAGATCATTCCTTTTTCAGGAAAATCTAAAGAGACATTATCTAACGCTCTAGTGTCTTCTCCACCTTTTGTTTTGTAAATCTTTGTTAGGTTTTTAATCGATAACATAATTTACTCCTATGTATACGTAGTTAATATAATAATAACAAAATAAAAAATTATTACCATTTAATAGTAATAACTTCATCTACAAGTGATAGAACTTTTTCATTTGGTTGTTCAAATTTATGAACTAACCCCACAAGGATATCATCCGGTACTTTATTAGGCCACACCCTTTCACCATTATAATGTAATGATTTTTCTAATGATGTCGGGAATAAGACTAATATCTTTTTATCGTATTCAGGAGTGGTGCTTAAATATTTATATCTCACCTCATTAACATCATTTAAAGCATCTAATATAACGGTGACATCATCACCTTTATTCGCGTATTCATGAATGCGTCTTTCAAATAATTCCCAAACTTCTTTTTGATGGGAATGATCCTGATAATCTCCATGAGTTATTTCTAGTCTTACTTCATCACTATTGATGATGTAGACATTTTGATGTTCAGCTTGATATTTTTTAGCCCAGGTTGTTTTACCGGCTGCTGGGACAGCACTAAGCATAATTAATGTTTTCATACTTCTCCTTAAGTGTCCAACCTTCAAAAGGAACGTATATATTATAAATAATAAGGATACTAATTATTAGAGTTTTTTGAAAAAAAGATAAGCTTATTAACTTATCTCTCTTTCTTCTTTAAATAATAACCAACGAATATGAATCCGATCATCGTGGATGTGATGCTAATCATTATTAATATTAATGTAGTGTTAGATTTGTTTGTTATCAATCCACGAACTTGGTTTGCTCCGTTTTCATCATTACGATGCATGAAGTCTGGGAAGTGAGTTGTATCTTTACCATGTAAATAAAGAATTCGATCATATCTAGCCAAACATTTGCCTAAGTATTTGGTGTCAGAAGGATTAGCAATACCCTCTGTTAAAATATCTTGAGCGTCTTCATCAATATCTTGGAAAGCTTGGTTCATGCTATTCCAAATTGAAGCGCTGGCCGGTGTTTTGTCGTTAGTACCGCATATGCCAGACTCCATAAATGATTTAGCATATTTTTCCGCAACGTCTTGAATATCGACGTAATTGACAACTATTTCACTAATTGCTATTCCAGCTTTAGCTGAAGAATTAATAGTAAATGTTAACACACCGTTAGCTGGTAAAATTACTGGATCTGATGTTGTTTCATAAACTGTTGATTCGTTCTTAACTAGACTTTGCGCATTTAGCATCGTTGTCGATCCAGCTGTAATAGTTATAGTTGGGCCGGTATTACTCATACAATAGCCAGTTAATGAGGCGCTAGTAATTTTCATACCTGCAAATGCAGTAGTAGAAATAGTAATTTTCGTTGCTGGGTTGTTTTTTGATCCAATTTGAGCATATTCTGTTTGAGTAGTGATTGAAGTGGTACCAGTTATAGAAGTTGACCATGTAACATTATCGTATTCTAGAGATGCTTGAGATGCTGATGTCCAGTGAACATTTTTTTGGCCGCTCACGCTTGAATCTAATGTCATTGTGTAATCGCCCGAAACTACTGGATCAACAGATGATGATACTGTTATTTCACAAGTTGCTGAAACTCCACTATAAGTGGCTGTAATTGTGGCCGTACCTTCGCTTTCACCAGTTATAGTGATTGTTGTACCTGTTGTAGAGCTTAAAGAAACAACGCCTTCATCTCCTTCACTAATAGACCATGTAATGTTTCCTGTTCCACCTGAAGCTGTGGCCGTCAATGAGGTATCGTCTCCAACAGAAATTTCATCAGATGATTTATTTAATGATATGACTGGTGTTGGAGTTGGTGTTGATGATTCGTAATAAACAGTTATTTTTTGGATTCTTCTATTTCCTGAAGTTCCACCGATTGTAAATGTAATTGAAGAAGCGCTTCCTGTCCAAGTTCCGCTACTATATGTTCCAACATCTGTGGTTATGGCGTTTGATCCGTCACTACTTCCAAATGTTAATTCAATCTTTTTTATTGTTTTTGTGGAACTAGAAACGGTGAAAGTGTTTCCTCCATAGCAACGAACAGAAGTTCCGTTTGAAAAATACTTTGGGTCATTGTTCCCTGTGCCTTTATCTAAAGATACAGAACTATATGTTCCTGATAAACTTTCTACAACTTCTTGGTCGGAATAGCTTTGAGCAGTGAAATCTAATATTTCTGATTCAACTTCAGGGTCATCTCCACCTCCACCGGAAGAATTAACGGTAACAGAGCACGTAACAGGTGTGGCAGTGGAATAAGATGCTGTAATAGTAGTGGTTCCCGCTGCTACAGGAGTAACTGTACATGTAGTTTGATTTGTGCCACTACTAGAAACAGTAACAACATCTGTATCTGAGCTTTCCCATGTTACATTTCCAGAACCATTAGCAACTGTGGCAGTAATTGTTCCAGTGCTTCCACCTTCAGTTAATGTTAAAGAAGTTGGATTAATTGTAATTGTTGGATCTGTAGATGGTGTTGTACCTTCAATTTGGCCGTTCACAACAACAGCATTACCGTTTGATGTGTCTTCACCATTTTGTTGGCTTGCGCCGTATGTTCCACCCCAAATAATATCTACCCATGATGGATGATCGATAAATGGATTTCTATTCTTTTGAACGCCTTCAATAGCGTTGTTAAATTTAATCTCATCAGCAGAAACAGGATCGTTTTTATGCCAATCAAGTAACATATTTAAATAATTTGAATAGATAAAACTTTTGTATCCTGTACCGGAACCGAAGATGGTTTTGCTTCCATCAACTTCTCCGCCGCCAGTCCAGTTTTTAACGGCCCCATTTTGAGCCCCATTTTTTAAATACATCGCTACTGCGTAGAAATATATTCTTGCAAGATCGCCCTTTCTTGATTCAAAAGGCTCGAAAACAGTGCCACTTTTTACATAACTAGTGTTGGTGGTTGTTCCCAATCTATTTCCTGTTGGATCGCCAGAACCACGATATGATGTTCCGGAAGAAGTAATGCCGTATGGATAATTTGAACGCTTTCCGTTCACATATGTATCTGAAGGAAGAACAATAAATAAATCACACCCTTGTTGGCTAGTACTTTTTCCCCAATATGATTGTGGGATGGTATGTTCTTTATTGTAACCACCACCGACATAACTACTTGAACTTGTATGAGCAGATCCAGCTGTATATTGTGTTACATCGGAATAAATGTCATAGGTGTAACCATCACTTCTAACGTAAGTCTTTGCATAAGCGGTTTTGAGATTGTCATAAGCTGTGTAAGAAATCCCATTAGTTATTTTGGTGTTAATGCTTTCTAATAAAGAATTATACGTGCCTTGTTGATTGTTTTTTTATCACCACTAACAGTGGAATAATAAGTGTCCACACTTGTTGCATCAACTTCATTTTGGTTTTTGGAAAAAGTATGATTCATTGCTGCCGCAGATATGGAAATAGCGCCGAGGCTTAAGAAGCCGGCGCCTAAAAATTTAATTAAGCTTAATGATTTTTTCATTGAGTGCAGATTTAATTTATCAAATATTTGTTTTTTCTTCTAATGTTATTTTACATTAGATGTTTTTTTCTTCTTGTGAGTGAGAAACATATATAAACTTAATGCAGAAATACCTGCCACTCCGATGGAGATTAAAATGATCATCATCGCATTAGTGTTAATATTAATTAATAGATTCGTTTTTGCGTATTCCGCTCCTGGTCTACCAATAAAATTGGTACAGGATTTATATTTTTGACATATTCTATCGTATCTAGCCATCGCTTTTTCGATAGGAGTACCTGTTTCACTCTTACCAGAATTAATTAATGTCTGTTTATGAGAATCACTCATCTTTGCCCAATAATTAGTTTGTAAATTAATCCAAACACTAGATAAAGATGATTCTTTTTCTCCAGAAGAAGAACAGATTGGATTAGTTAATTCTAATAATTTAGAAGAGAATGATTCCGCGGTAATACCTGGATCTTCTTCCATTAATTCTTTAAATTGCACTTGGAAGTTTGTCTTATAAAAACCTGTAAAACATTTGAATGTTGCTGGTTTGGTTGTTCCATATGAATCTAATTTTGATTTTAATTCTGCAGTAGCGGAAACACCTTTAATAAATATTGTGGTTCCATTAACTGTAATGTTGCTATCTTTTCCTTCAGTCCAACTATTAACTGTAATTGTTCCACTTAAGATAGTTAATCTATTAGCCACAGTTAAATCAGCTGAGCTTTCTTCACCTGTTACTGTATAAACACTAACCGGAGCCACATTAGGTTTAATTTTTTCTTGCTCTTCAGTGCTAACAGCACAACTTTTAATTTGATATAGATTGTTATAAATATCTAAAGTTCCGGATGTGACATCGATATATGTTTCATTTTCAACCCAAGCATTATCAGGAACTGAGCCATAAAGCATAATTCCATATTCGCCATTCATAATCATTGTGCTTGTGGTTTTTGAATTATTCTTAAATAAACCAACATATAAACCATACACATGGCTTACTGATGCTCCAGAAGATTTGTTATAACATTCTTTAATTGTGTTAACAAATGGTTTGTCACTAACAGTAATGTTATAAGAAGTAGAAACAGTTGTTTCGTTTTCAGTATATGAAAGAGAAACACTATAAGTTCCCGCTTTAGACATATTGACTAAAGAAGAATCTACTGTTGGTGTAACAGTTTTAGTTGTTCCTTTGTTATAAGTAACTTTACATGTACCGTCATATGAGAATGAATCTCCCACTGTATAGGAAGTGGTTTGACCGGTAGTGGATAAAGAAACTGGTAATAATTTATTAACAGTTAAACCATTAACGACAACTGTTTCACCTTCATATGTACCTGTGACTGAAGTAATGCCATATGTTAATGGGTTTGGTGTCCAGACAACATCTTTTGTGACGTCATCGCTAGTGTTATCACTATAATGAGCAGTTACAGTTAAACCAGCACTTAAGAATACATCACCATGGTAATAAGTTGTAGTTAATGGATCGCCAGTTAATTCTAGTGAAGATAAAGTTGGTTTTGCTTTAACTTCGATATCAAAATCAGCTTCAGCTGTTACGCCACCTTCGGTGTAACTAACTTCGACAGTTTGAACACCGATTGAAGACATATTATAGCCAGAGAACTCGGCTTTTAAAGTAACTACATCGTTTCCGCCATCTTCATAGTGAGCGGTGACTATTGGTTTAACAAAGGAATCACCAACATAATAGTCTTCTTGTATATCGCTAAGAGTGATGCTTGATAGTTTAGATACCTCAGAACTTCCTAAGGTAACTTCAATTGAATTGGCTCTAGCAACACTGCTACTTGTATTAGCAACTTTAAAATATGAATATGAGTTTAGATTATACGTATTATTAGTTCCTGTTATAACAGTGGATGGGTTTTCGGCTTTACCACCGTAAACAGTAAAACTGCCTGATTTGACATTTATTGTGAGGGAAGAAAGAGGGAGAGCCTCGGTATTATAGAGATAACCTTGGCCGGATTTAAATTGAATTGAGCTTTCGTAATTACCGGTATAATAGCCTTTAAATTTTAAACCTGAAGCAGCTGTAAAATCTGTTGGTGTTTTTGGATAACTACCATTAGGCACATCAGTATTAATAATCGACATCGAACTTGCTTGATTGACTGTTAATCCTGAAACGGTGACAGTTAGTCCACCATATGTACCTGTGACGGATGTTATATTTGCAGTTAATGGATTTGGTGTCCATACCACATGACTTGTGACATTTTCAGATGTCGTATCAGTATATGTAGCGGTGACTGTTAATCCATTAGGATTAAAAGAATCACCAGAATTATATGTAGTCTTAGTAGGAGTGCCTGTATAAGTTAATGATTTTAATGCTTTTGTGACAACAACTAAACATTGTTTGGAGTAAGTGCTTCCATCAATAGTTGCGGAAGCTGTAATAGTAGCAGAACCAGCCGCTTTAGCGGTTAATGTAATAGGAGTTCCGCTTGCTGTGGGAGATGCACCAATTTCAACAATTGTTGGACTAGAGCTAGACCAAGAAATATTTGAACCGTCACTAGAAGTTGCTGAAAGAGTTGTAACGCCACCTACTGACATACTTTCTGATGTAGAGGATATCTTCACCCAATTAGATGAAGAAGCGTGTGTATATTGTGTGTAATTAGAATTCGTTCCCCAAAGTGTATTAGCGTACTCAGGATGATCGATAAACGGATTTCTATTGCCTTGGATACTAGCTAATTTATCATTAACACTCTCTTCCCATTCACTAACAGGATCTAGTTCGCTCCATTCAGAAAATAGTTTAACTGAGTAATTTGTTAATCCGAAATTTGTGCTTTCATTTCCGGAATAGCATTTCGATCCATCACCACTAGTCCAACTAGATACATTATATTTAACAGTTGTATAGTAGTAGATTCTTGCGAAATCACCTTTTAAAGAATCGTCAGGCTCAAATACTGTGCCACTAATGCCCCAACCAGAAGCCACAGTTCCGAGTTTCGAATTAGAAAAGGGCTTCGAGACGGATCCAACATAACCAAACGGGAAGTTGCTTCTTGCGTTATTAACATAACCATCGGTAGGAACCACAATAAAAGGATCCGATCCTTGGTTACTTTTTGATCCACCCCACCAAGATTTAGGAATCGAGTGTTCCCTGTTATAACAGGCACCTTCATGATCACAGCCTCCACACTGATTTGCAGGGGTGTAATTTGTGATGCTTGAATAATAATCGAATATTTTTCCGTCTGCCCTTTTATAAGCTTTTTCATAAGAGGTCCATAACTCATCATAAGAACCAGATGAACCTGGTGCGGTTATTTTTTCTAATTCTTCCATTAAGCCAGAGGCATTATTAGCCTGGTGCTTTTTATCACATTCTGTATAGTCGTTAATATCAACTGCTTTAACTTGTTTGTATTCTTTATGTAATGAAGATAAAGCACATAAAGAAAGAGCTGTGGCAGCAAGTCCTGCTGCTAGAATAATACGGTGTTTGTTTTTAGGATTCATATAAGTACCAACTTCAAGTTATTAAACTCGAGAGTTTATTGTATACCTATATTATATAAAATATAATCACTGATTAAAAAATATCGATTGAATCAAACAATTATTTTTTCTTTCTTTTTGAAACTAAGACAATAGTAACTACTACACCCGCAATTATGAATACACCAACGATAATTGCTAAAGGGATAATCCACTTAAGATTTTCATCTTCACCAGTTTCGCCATTTCTTCCTGGGATAACTGTTAATTTACAAGTGGCGGTATTACCATTTTCATCTTTGGCTGTAATAGTGGTTTCTCCGATTCTTTTACCAGTAATATTAATAGCGGTTTTATCATTAGAAACTTCTAATGTGGCGTTTGCCTTCTTACTTATTGACCAAGTAGCAGGTACGTTGGCGAGTAATTTACTAACTTGACCAACATTCACTGTTAATTCATTGGCGCTTAGATAAATCTTTTTAGCGACTGGAGATTGATTCCAATCAGCAGGGTAAGTTGACATTGCTCTTGATAACATTGTGCTCGAGCATTGATTACCAAAAATCTTCCACGCTATATCTGGATGGTCGACAAATGGGTTTCTATTCTTCTGGAATGTGCCTTGCGCAATATCGTTTCTATGGCCTTCCATTTCATCTGGTTGATCTTCAATGTGCCACTGCATTAAAGTGTCATAACTTTGGAAAACAGAGAGGATTTGCGGCCTTCTTGATGCATATTCATCATAATAAGCTGTCCAAACATACATGATAATTCTAGCGACATCACCTCTAACTGATGGTAGTGGCATAAAGTATCCACCGCCTGTCCAAGCATATGTCATTCCTTCATAAGTTCTTTCGGTACCATTTGTGACATTACCAAAAGGAATATTGCTTCTTGTACTATTGGTGGCTGGATATGTCGGTCTTAAATGCAATAAGTCCGCACCTGCACGTCCTTCGCCCCAGTTACCATTAGATAATGATTTTGGCCAAACGTGTTCTCTATTCCATGAATTAGCAGGATTCTTCGCTAATGAATTTCTAGTATATAGATAAATCATGTTGGATTTATTAGTAGGATCTTCATCAGCTTGTTGACAGTATTCCGCTAAAGAACCAGAACCTTTACCACTATATTCAGGAACTTTTGGAGGGTTAATATAACTGGTCAATTTACTACGTAAAGAATCACCAGTATCATCAACTGTAATATTGCCATCCGCATAATATGAACCTGTATAAACATAAGGGTCGAAAGCTTCTTTGTGTTGAGCGGCTTCCGCCACAAAAGCTTCATTATTTAGACTTTTAATAGCTAAAGCAGAGGCGCCTGCAACTGATAAAGCCATTAATCCTGATAATAAAACAATGTTTTTAAATATCTTTCTCATGTTTATTTACCAGAGACAATAATCTTTTTAATTAATAAAGATGAGCATGCAATTCCACTTGGGAATACTCTTTGGTCATTTCCGACCTCTAAAACATCTTTGAAGACATCGATTAAGTTACCAGAAACAGTAACAACATCTAACGCTCTATCTTTTTTACCATTCTTAATTAAGAAACCTGATGATTGAAGTGAGAAATTACCAGATTGTGGATTAAGTCCTGCATGTAATCCTTGTACTTCAGTGATATAAACACCATCTTGGACCTCTTTAAATAATTCTTCTTGAGATTTTTTACCTGGTTTAAGTTCTAAATAGAAAGTGGATGTTCCCATCTTACTTCCACCTCTAGAAGCATTACCAGTTGATTCCACACCATCTTTACTAGCGGTAGTTAAATTATAGAGATAAGTCATTAAAATACCATTCTTAATGATTGCTTTATTGTAGGTTGCGACACCTTCGTCATCAAACCAACGTGAGAAGACGTTTCTTTTTAATGGTTTATCTTCAACGGTGATCTTTCTAGAAGCCACTTTTTGATTTAATTTACCGATGAATAAAGAAGATTTCTTTTGGACATCTTCCGCATCAGCGTTTCCAATATAAAAGCCTAAGAAAGATTTCACAACATCAGGTGATAAGATTGCTTTATATGTATTAGATTCACAAGCTTCCCCACCTAATTGACTAACTGTGTTATCAACAACTTCTTTCGCTAATTTTTTAACATCAAATTTTGAGAAGTCGTTATCTAAGAATAATTCGTAACCTGATTTGGTTTGTTTTCCTTCTTTAGCAACAGCTTGTCCAACATAAACAAAGTAGTTAGATTTTTGTGTTAGTTTTAATCCTTTGGAATTTAAGATAGTGACGCTTTCTGCATCTTCACTATATTCCACCCCACCAACTTCAACGACTCTTTTATCGCCTTCTTTGATGGCTTTTTCAAGTTCGAAAAGTTTCTTCATTTTTTCATCGATAGAAATCTTTTCTAATTCTTTATTAAATGTATTAATCTTTTTATATTTTTTACTGCCTTCAAATATAAAAGCAGGGTCTTCATTTTCAATGACTTTCGCATTAGCGACAATTGAATCCACTAAAAATTTAGCATGAGCAACACTCCAAGAGTCACAGCTAGCGGTACCGAATTTACCGTTAACAATACCTCTAGCTAAAATAGTCATCGATTTATTAGAGGAATAATTATCAACTTCAGAATGGAACAAAGAGAAAGATAATGAATAACTTTCACCAATATATAATTCTGCTTCTTCAATTCCCGCTTCTTTAGCGAGGGCAAAAAACTTATCGTATTTCATTATTTAAGTTCTCCTCCGTGACCACCAACAGTGATTTCGCTAATTCTTAAAGTTGGTTGACCAACATTAGTTCTAATTGAACCAGATGCAGCACCACACATACCTTGGCCTAAAGCTAAATCATTACCAACCATATCGATATGTTTTAAGATTTCATCTCCATGGCCAATTAATGTCGCACCTTTAACTGGTTCACAGATCTTACCATCACGGATGATATAAGCTTCTGAACAACCAAAGTTAAATTCGCCGGTAGTGGGGTCAACACTTCCGCCTGAGAAACCAACCGCATATAAACCTAATTTTGTAGCAGCGATAATTTCTTCCGGTGTACTTTTACCATTACAAATGTATGTGTTAGACATACGAGATGTAGGACAATATTTATAGTTTTGTCTACGGCAAGCACCATTACCTTCACGGTTCATTCTTCTACCGTTAAAGTCATCAATCATGTAATTGACTAATTTACCATCTTTAATTAATAAACGTTTGGTACCTAAGTTACCTTCATCATCGATATCAATAGAGCCCCAACCTTGTGGGATGGTGCTATCATCGACAGCGCTGACAAGTGGAGAAGCAATATAGTCGCCTTCTTTACCATTAAAGCAAGATAAACCTCTAGAAATAGCGCTAGCTTCTAAAGGGTGTCCACAAGCTTCATGGAACAAAACGCCCCCCCAACCGTTACCGATAACAACTGGCATTTTTCCACTTGGGCATTCTTTCGCTTCTAGCATTAATAAGGCGGTTTTTGCAGCCTTTTTCGCTACTTCTCTCACATTTACGACTGATCTGAAGTAGGAAATATCTTGTTGAGCACCTGGACCTTCGAATGCTGTTTCAAAACCATTTTGATCAGCGGCAATAATGCTATAGGCTAATCTTCCGAATTCAGAATCACGTTTGAACCATATTCCTTTTGAATTAAAAACAGCCACAAAACGATGATTATCAGCAAAACTTCCGATATATCTCACGATTCTAGGATCTTTTAATTTTTCAATCTCTTCGATACCTTCTTTAACTAAGGCAATTTTTTCTTCTCTAGAGATATTTTCATAACTATTTTTAACTGGGTTTCTATTTTTAGCGCGAATCATATCGAGTTTGGTAACAGTGATAATTCTTTTACCTTTAAAAGATGAACGTAATGACTCCGCTAAAGCGAGTAATCCTTTTCTTGTTAAATCATTTGTATATCCATATACAGTTTGATTTTCTTTTAATAATCTCAAACCAACACCATTCATAACATTTGATGAAGATGTTTGAACTTTGCCGTTTTCAATACTTAAGCTATAACTACGTGAATCCTCATAAAAGATTTCAGCATAATCAGCTCCAGTTTCTAAAGCGGCGTTTAGAACATCAATAGCTAATTTCTTACTAACCATAACTGTCCTCCTTCTTTTTTGCCTTTGAATTATAACATAAACAAATAAATTTGTATTGTTATACACATAAGCCAATTAATTAATTATCAATATAAAAGGAAAAACTTTTGTATAATTAAAAACGAGGTATTACAAATGAACAAATATATGAGAATGGCAATCAGTGAAGCCAGAAAAGGTATTAGAGCAGGTCATGGTGGACCTTTTGGTGCGGTCATTGTTAAAGATGGCGAAGTTATCGGTAAAGGCCATAACCAAGTTTTAAAAAATAACGATCCAACATGCCATGGTGAAATGATGGCGATTCATAAAGCTTGTAAGAAATTAGGAACTTTTGATTTAAGTGGTTGTGAGTTATATACCACTGGTGAACCATGTCCAATGTGTATGTCCGCAATTTTATGGGCAAATATTGAAAAAGTATATTACGGATGTAATATAATTGATACAGAAGAAATTGGATTTAGAGATGCTAAGTTCTATCAAATGCAACAACCTGGAGAAAGAGAAAAATTAGTGATTGAACTCGATCGTAAAGCTTGCTTAAAACTTTATGGGGAATACATGAGTTTAAAACATACACTCTATTAATAAAGATGACTGGAGAAATCCAGTTTTCTTTTATAAAATAGACGCATGGAATTTGTTAAAAAGATCGTTCCTCAAAAAGGTGATTTATTAAGAGTAAAACGAAAAGCGGGTTACTATCATTTTGGTATAGCTGTTAGTGAATCAAGAGTTATCCATTTTACCGCTAGTCAAGGCGACTTATCTAACGACAAGAAAGATTTAAAAATTATCGAGACTTCCTTTGATAGATTTGCTTTAAATGATGTACCAGAAATACTAGAACCATTCTCTTCTAAATTTTCTCGTGATGAAGTGGTCAAAAGAGCAAAAAACTATGTAAATTCCCTATTATTTCGTGGAAAACCATACAATTTCATTACCAATAACTGCGAGCATTTTGCGAGATATTGTTATGATGGAGAAGCAAAAAGTGAACAAGTTTTAACTGGGGCAATGATCGTTGCGGCAGGTCTAGGTTTAGCCACAACCGTGACCACAATTGGTGTTAAAAAAGTCATTGATAACAGAAAGAAAAAAGATGTTATTGATGATCAAAATTTAATAGAAGTTAAAGAAGAAAAATAGGTAGATTAAATCTACTTGTTTTTGTTAATAATTGAATTTATAGCCATTAAATGTTAATTTAATAATGAACTATGGCTTATTACTATATTTGTCTAAAGTGATTTCTCTATGGGGGAAATTTTTTGCTTTCCCTTAGAGAAGAAGGAGGTCAACATGTACAAAAGTAATTACCTAAACAACCTTCTAAGTGATGTCAAAGCTAGATATTCAAATGAACCTGAATTTTTAGCTGCTGTTGAAGAATTCTTAGATTCTATGGATTTTTTAGTTGAAAAAGATCCAAAAATTGAACAGTACTCAATCTTAGAAAGATTAGTCGTGCCAGAAAGAATTATTCAATTCCGTGTTCCATGGGTTGATGACACTGGCAAAATCCAAGTTAATACTGGCTATCGTGTCCAATTTAACTCCGCGATTGGACCTTATAAAGGTGGAATGAGATTTGATAAGAGTGTTAATTTATCAATTCTTAAATTCTTAGGTTTTGAACAAACCTTTAAAAACAGCTTAACTGGTCTTCCAATGGGAGGCGGTAAAGGTGGTAGTGATTTCAATCCTCGTGGAAAGAGCGATGGTGAAGTCATGAGATTCTGTCAGTCATTTATGACTGAATTCTATCGTCACATCGGACCTAACACTGACGTACCCGCAGGCGATTTAGGTTTTGGTGCTAGAGAAATTGGCTATATGTTTGGCCAATATAAGAGAATAGTTGATGAATGGTCTGGTGTTTTTACTGGTAAAAACTTCTCTTATGGTGGTTCATTAGGTAGACCAGAAGCGACAGGGTATGGTCTCTGTTACTTCGCTGAAGAAATGCTAAGAACATATTTCAAGACAGACTTCAAAGGCAAGAAAGTTATTATTTCCGGTTCTGGAAAAGTTGGCTCTATGGCCTTAAAGAAAGTCGTTGAATTAGGCGCTAAAGTTGTTGGCATGTCTGATATCAATGGTTATGTTGCTGATCCAAATGGATTGGACGCTGAAGAAATTATTGCCTTAGCTAAAGCTAAAGGTGAATTTACTAAAGATTATGTCGCTAAACACCCAGGTGTTAAACATAGTGATTGTTCAAGAGACTTATGGAATGTCCCATGTGACATCGCTATGCCATGTGCGACACAAGGTGAAATTAATTTAGAAAACGCCAAACAACTTAAAAAGAATGGTTGCTATATGCTTGCCGAAGGTGCGAATATGCCATGTGATTTAGAGGCTATTAGATTCTTTAATGAAAACGAAGTCTTGTTCTCACCTGGTAAAGCCTCTAACGCAGGTGGTGTGGCTGTCTCTGGCTTAGAGATGAGTCAAAACGCCATGCACTTATCATGGACCTTCGAAGAAGTTGATGAAAAACTTAAAGGTATTATGAAAAATATCTTCAAACAATGTCATGAGACCGCTGTGAAATTCGGTCAACCCAGAAACTTAGCTTTAGGCGCTAACATTGCTGGATTCTTAAAAGTATATGATGCGATGCTCGCACAAGGTGTCTGCTAATAATGCCTAAACAAATAGTTGTTGCTCCCCATATATTGTTACCTAGAAAAGGTACGGATATGACAAGCTATGCTGTCATAGCGTGTGATCAATTCACTTCTCAAATCGAGTATTGGAACGATTTAAGAGATATGGTGGGCGATAAATTATCAACGTTTCATATGATTTATCCAGAAGCGTATTTAGAAAATACGGATCAGGAAAAATATATTGAACAAATTAATAAAAATATCAAACGTTATTTAAATGATAATTCTTTAGTGGATATCGGTGAATCTTTCATATTGGTAGAAAGAGTAACTGATTATGGTGTTAGAAGATTAGGATTAATTATCTCAATCGATCTAGAAGAATATTCTTATAAACGTGGAGTTCCATGTACGGTTAAAGCTAGCGAAGCTACAATCGTAGAAAGAATTCCTCCTCGTCTAAAGATTAGAAAAGATGCACCTATTGAATTGCCACATACTTTAGTTCTCTTTGATGATAAAGAAAGACAAATAGTGGAATCTCTATATAAAAATAGAGAATCTTTGCCTGTGGCTTATGATTTTGAACTCAATCAAAAAGGTGGTCATATCAAAGGCTATATTGTTAAGGACACAAAAAGGGTTATTGATCAATTTAATGAACTATTTAAAAAGAATAACAACGGTTTGATGTTTGTAGTGGGTGATGGGAATCATTCTTTAGCTACCGCAAAAGCACACTGGGAAAATATCAAAGCCAATTTGAGTGAAAAAGAAAGAGAAAATCACCCAGCAAGATTTGCTTTAGTGGAAGCGAATAATATCTATGATGAAGGTATTATTTTTGAGCCTATTCATCGTGTGATATTTAACGCAGATAAAGATTTTGCTGATGGATTAGTTTCTACCTGTAAAGGAAAAGAACAAGGCGTTTATGTCTATAGTAAGAAAGATGGCAAAAAACCATTAAAAACACCGAAAAACGCAGCAGAAACTTATCAAATTGTGCAAAATTACATCGATTCTTATCTAAAATCTCATCCTGAATCAAAGGTTGATTTTATTCATGATGAATCAAGTTTATTAGATGTAGCGAACAAGAATCCTAGTAGTATGGCAATCAATATGCCAGCGTTAGGTAAGGGTGACATTTTTGAATTTGTCGCCAAAGATATGGTGTTACCTAGAAAGAGTTTCTCGATGGGTCACGCCAGTGAAAAACGTTATTATCTCGAAGCTAAGAAAATTGCTTAGAGAAATATAAAGAAAAAGGAGTTTTGTGATATGAAGGGAAACAGAATTTACAATTTCTCTGCTGGACCAGCGATGTTGCCTGAAGAAGTTTTAGAAACAATCGCAGCAGAAATGCTTGATAAAGATGGATCAGGCATGTCGGTCATGGAAATGAGTCACCGTTCCAAAGTTTATCAAAATATTATTGATACTGCGGAAGCTGATTTAAGAAAGTTATTAAACATTCCAGAAAACTACAAAGTTTTATTCTTGCAAGGTGGCGCGACTTTAGCGTTCTCCATGATTCCAATGAACTTTGCCACTAATGGAAAAGTAGATATTATCCATACTGGTGTATGGACCAAGAAAGTTATTAAAGATACCAAATTATATGCAGATGTTAACATCGTTGCTTCTGGTGAAGAAAACGGATTTAAAAAGATCCCAGATGTTAAAGGTTTAAAATTTAGAGAAGACGCTGATTATGTTTATATCTGTGATAACAACACAATCTATGGTTCTAAATATAAAGAATATCCAGAAACCGGAAATATCCCATTAGTGGCTGATATGTCATCTTGTTTCTTAAGTGAACCAGTTGATGTTAGAAAGTTTGGTTTAATCTATGCTGGTGCACAAAAGAATGTGGGACCTGCAGGTGTTACTATAGTAATTATTAGAGAAGATTTATTAGCGCGTGCCCCAAGAGTGCCACTTCCAGCTTATTTAGATTATATAATTCATGCTGAAAACGGTTCTATGTATAATACCCCACCAACATTCGGTATTTATGTCTGTGGTTTAGTCTTCAAATGGCTATTAAAGAATGGTGGACTAGAAGAACGTAAGAAAGTCAATGAAGAAAAAGCCAAAATTTTATATGATGCTTTAGATAGTTCTCATCTATTCATTCCATATGTTGATAAAGATTCTCGTTCATTAATGAACGTTACCTTTAGAACACCAAGTGAAGAACTCGACGCCGCATTCTTAGAAGGTGCGAAGAAATATCGCTTCACAAACTTAAAAGGTCATAGATCTACAGGTGGCTTAAGAGCTTCTATTTATAATGCTATGCCAATTGATGGTGTTAAAGCTCTTGTAAAATATATGAAAGAATTTGAAGATGAGCATAAAGATGCTTGGATTAAATAGGTAAGTTTATGAAAGTATTTTGTTTAAATAAAATTTCACCTGTTGGATTAAAAGTTTTACCAAAAGAATACGAAGTATCCACAGAAAGTATTGATGGCGCTTCTGCGGTCATGGTAAGAAGTGCAGCAATGCATGAAATGACTTTACCAGAATCAGTTTTATGTGTCGCTAGAGCAGGTGCAGGTGTTAATAATATTCCATTAGATAGATTTGCGGATGAAGGTGTCGTGGTGTTTAATACACCAGGCGCTAACGCAAATGCTGTTAAGGAATTAACAATCGCTATGATGCTTTTAGCAGCTAGAGATATTCAAAGCTCCATGGAATGGGTGAAAGCTAATAAAGGCGATGAACTCATTAATAAATCCATGGAAAAAGCCAAAGGTGCTTATGCAGGTACAGAAATATTAGGTAAGACATTAGGTGTTATTGGTTGTGGCGCGATCGGCGCTTTAGTGGCTGATGCCGCTCATAAATTGGGAATGAGAGTTTTAGGTGTTGAACCAAGCGAAGCCACTATTGAACGTAATAAAGAATTATTAAAAGGCACAAAGATTGTTTCAATGGATGAAATGCTTAAAGAAGCCGACTATATTTCTGTTCACGTTCCATTAATGGACGCCACTAAAGGCATGATTAACGCTAGCTTATTAGCTAAGGCTAAAGATGGTGTAATTATTATTAACGCCGCTAGAGATGCTTTAGTTAATGATGACGATATGAAAGTAGCTTTAGAAAACAAGAAAGTCCGTCGTTATGTGACTGATTTCCCAAATTATAAGACTGCGAATATGGAAGGCGTTGTCGCTATTTCTCACTTAGGCGCTTCTACAGAAGAAGCTGAAGATAACTGTGCTGCTATGGCGGCTAAAGAAATCGTTGAATTTATCGAAAAAGGCAACATCATTAATTCTGTTAATTACCCAAGAATTGATATGGGTGAAAAAGAAGAAGGCCATAGAAGATTAGTAGTTCTTCATCAAGCGAGCTTATCTGCTAACGAAATATTGAAAGTCGTTGGTGAATGTAAAGAAATTGTTAAGTCTGCTACTGGTGTCAAAGGTGAAAAAGCTGCAACAGTCATTGAATTCACACATAAAGATGGTGTGGAAAAATGTGCGAAAGAAGCAGTGGGTAAATTACCTGGTGTTATCAGAGTAAGAGCAATTCATTAATTTCTCTGAAATTAAAAAAACCGACTTCACTTCACGTTGTCGGTTTTTCTTTTCTACTCTTTTTTACTGTTTATTGTTGTTTCTTAATTATGTTAAAATAACATTATTAACTGGAGGGAATGAATATGAGTGTTTCAATTTATGAAATAGGCGAAAAGGCGTTAGAAGAAATGAATAGCGCTTTCCAAGGCAATTTTACAAAAAGGGAAACAGCTAATGGAGTAATGATTGAAGGAATTGGAAAAAAATATTCTCAAGAGTATTTCTTTGCTGCTTACATTCCTGATGAAGAGAATATTGAAGTCGCATTCGCTTACCCCGTTAATCTTGCAAACAAATATAGTTTCAATGACTTCAAAGAACGTTTCAATACAAAGAAAAACGAGTTCCCTTATATCTATATTCATTCTAATGAAGGACCGGATTATATTTTAGCCCAAGTTGTTGCTAAAGTATGGGATAAAGGATACACCGCAGGTGGATGGGCTACAAAGATTATTGAAGCATTCAAAACATTGATGTTCCACTCTCGGGCAGAAGAAGCAATTAAGAAGATTGAATCATTGGAATAATTACTTTTTTAAATTGCTTTGATAAGTTTATTTAATGATTGTTCCAGCCTTTTCTAAGAAGGCGTCTTTAGCAGCCACTAAAGAAGAGATAATTGCGACCTTACCTGGCTTTTCGCTTAAGAATTTTACACAGGCATTCACTTTTGGATACATGCTTCCTTTAGCGAAATAATCGCCTTTCATATATTCTTTCATTTCATTAACAGAAACTTTTTCTAATTTTCTTTCTGTTGGCTTTTTGAAATCGATATAAACGTTATCAACCGCTGTTAAGATTACTAAGTAATCAGCATCTACTAAAGCTGCGACTTTTGCGGAAGCATAGTCTTTATCGATAACTGCAGCAATACCTTCAATAGAGCCGTCTTCATTTCTAATAACAGGGATACCGCCTCCGCCTGCGCAGATAACGACATGACCTTTACTAACTAATTCAGAGATTGAGTCTTTTTCAATGATATCGATTGGTAATGGACTAGCAACTACTCTTCTATATCCTCTACCAGCATCTTCTTTCATGGTATATCCCATCTTAGAAGCGATTTCTTTAGCTTCTTGTTCGCTATAGAAAGCGCCGACTGGTTTACTTGGGGATTGGAATAATGGATCGTTTTTATCCACTAGTACTTGCGAAACAACTGTGACAACATTTCTTTGAACATTTTGTTTCTTTAATTCATTATCAATGGCGTTTTGAATGTGGAAACCAATATAACCTTGGCTCATCGCACCACATTCAGGGAAAGGCATATCTGGGACACTTTTTGCATCGGTGAATGCGAGATTAATCATGCCAACTTGGGGACCATTTCCGTGGACAATAATAACTTCATGTCCATGTTTAATTAATTCCACGATTGGCTTAGCAACACCTTTTAATAATTCTTTTTGTTCTTCCGCATTATTGCCTAATGCATTGCCACCTAATGAGACAACATATCTTGCCATAAAAAATCCTCACTTTTTGTTAATTTTCTATCAAAATAACCCTATTTTGCAGGTTTTTTGTTAAATTTTTCTAATAAATTGGTATAAGCCACTTTGAGTTCTTGACCCACTTTTTCTAGTGTTCTTTCTTCCACTAACTTATAACCATTTGCGACCATTTTTGAATTATCGGAAGTCATGATTTTATCTAGTTTTTCTAGGAACTCTTCATTGTTCTTTCCCTTATAACAATCACGGCCATCTTCTAACCAATCAGCGTACACGCCAATGTCTCTAATTAAGACTGGGCAGTTACTAGCTAGGGCTTCTAAAACAACAATGCCTTCTGTTTCTTCATAACTTGGGAAGAATAAACATTCAGCGTATCTTAATGCCCCTTTAATAATGGCGTTATCAATATATCCAGGCATGATGACATTATTTGGTCTATTCTTAATCGCTTTTAAAACATTTGGTTGAGTTAATATTCTTTGTAAGAAACCAAACCAGATGAATTTGACATTTGGTCTTTCTTTAGCGACAGCGAAGAAATCTTTAATTCCTTTTCTATTGAATGGGAAGCCAATACCAATGACTACTTTTTCTCCCTCTTTAATGTGGAAGAATTCTTTAAATTCATTAATCTTTTTTTCATCATAAGCATATTCTTCTGGTGATATACCATTAGAAACATAAATTACTTCAGTTCCTAAATTATAAGAATCAATTAAATTCTTGGAATATAAAGTAGGAGTAATGATGAAATCAGCGTTTTTATAAAACCACATCAAATTTGGATAAAACCAAAGTTTCATTAATTTCCATAATCTAAAAGAATTCATGAAATCTTCTTTTGTGCTATGACCATGGACGATAACAGGGATGTGTTTTTTCTTTAATTTTTTAACTAATCTTTTGCTCGCTGGAAAATATGTATTCACATGAGCGATATCATAGGTATCTTTTGGATCTAGGGTATACTCAATACCTGCGGAAGTTAACGCGGCAATTTGATGTCTAAGAGCTCTTCCGATACCTGACTTTTTAATTTTTTCTTCTTTTTCAAAATAGAGAAGTACTTTCATTTTTTAATCACCAAATTAAGTTTACTTTTTTTCTTAATCATTAACAACTACATGAAATTTCTTATTTTGTGTGCGTGCATTTGCTTGCGAGCACGTAATATTTTTAATAAAATAAACATATAAACTCGGAGATCTTAATGGCGGAAGCGATTGTTCTAGCAGGAGGTTTTTCATCAAGGATGCGTGAAAATAAAATGCATCTAATTATCAAAGATAAACCGCTACTACTAAAAACAATCGATTCAATCAAACCTTTCGTTAGTAAGATTATCGTAGTGACTGGTCACTATGATCAGGATATCAGATCCTTTTTAAATGAAGACGCTACTATCAAAATCGTTTTTAATGAGAACTATCCCGATGGGATGTTTTCTAGTGTCTTAAAAGGAGTAAAGGAAGTAAAGGAAGATTTTTTCATTCTTCCAGGTGATATCCCTTTTATAAAAAAAGAAACATTTATGGCTCTATTAAATGGTTCTAAAAAAGTGAGATACCCCACTTATAAAGGAAAAGATGGCCATCCCTTATTTATATCTAAAGATTTAAAAGAATCTCTTCTAAAAGAAGATAAGGAATCTAACTTAAAAATCTTTCGGGATAAACAAGACAAAGAATCCATTGAAGTGGATGATGAAAACATCTTAAGAGATATCGATACATTAAGTGAGTATCTAAAAATAAAAGAAGAAAGGAAATAGTTATGAGTCTAAGAGTAAACAACTATTACAAAGCAACGTCATTAGATGATGCTTACCAAAAACTAAAAGATAATCCTAAAAACGCGATTATCGCTGGTGGATTATGGATGAAGAAAACTGGATTATCTTATGAAACACTAATTGATTTAAGTGAACTTCATCTTGATGAAATTAAAGTCAGTAAAGATGAAATCCATGTTGGCGCATTAGTGACACTAAGAGATTTTGAAACTAATCCAGAAACCAAGAAACTAAATGGAGGAGCAACTTCATTTGGTGTTAGTGAAGTAGTGGGTCCTGCTTTTAGAAACACCGCGACAATAGGTGGTTCTATCTTTGGTAGATTCCCTTTCTCCGATGTTATCGCTAGCTTATTACCGCTTGATGTCACTGTGAAATTATATCCAGAACAATCTTATTCTTTAGAAGAATTCTTAAATATCAAAGGCAAGGTTGATGGTATCTTAACGGAAATCGTTATCAAAAAAGAAGAAGGCAAAGGATATTTCCATAAAGTGAAAGCCACTTCTTTAGATTTTCCAATGGTTAACATCTCTATTTCTAAAAGAAATAATAAACATTATATTGCCGTTGGCTCTCGTCCATTAGTCGCCTCCTTAGCCAGAAAAGCGATGGAAGAGGCAGATAAAGGCGAATTTAAAGAAGCCGCGAAATTAGCTTCGGAAGAATTATCTTATTTAGATAGTAACAATATTAGCAAAGCATATAGACAAGACTTAGTTAAAGTCTATGTTTTAAGAGGCTTAGAGGAGGTTAATAAATAATGAAATTACAATTTTTCTTAAATGGTACTGAAGTCGTTTGGGATGTAAGACCAGACGAATATCTCTCTAACGCTCTTAGAAGACATGGCATCTTTTCAATTAGAGTGGGATGCGATGAGTCTATCTGTGGAAGCTGTACAGTTTTAGTGGATGAAAAGCCAGTCCTTTCCTGCTCCGTTTTAGCAATTAGTGTTAACGGTAAACATGTCACTACAGTTGAAGGAATTCAAGAAGAAGTGGCGAGAATTTCTCATTTCTTCGGTGAAGAAGGCGCTAATCAATGCTCCTACTGTGGTTCTGGTATGGCCATTATTATCCATGCTTTAAAGAAAGAATATAAAAACCCCACTGATGAACAAATAAGAGACTTTATGGTGGGTAATATTTGTAGATGTACTGGATATCATTCTCAGTTCAAGGCTATTAAAGCCTATTTAGCGGAGGGTAAATAATATGAAAAAATTTAAAGTTGTTAATAACAAAACCCATTCCGTTTGTGGACAAGCTGAGATGATGGGTAGAGCGGTCTACACCCAAGATTATGAAGTCCCAGGTTCATTAGTCTTAAAGATGTTACGTTCTCCACATGCTTTTGCTAGAATCAAAAAAATTGATACTTCGAAAGCGGAAGCCCTTAATGGTGTGAAATGCGTTTTAACATATAAAAACGTTCCACATGTGGCCTTCTCTCGTGCTGGACAAGGTGCTCCACAACCATCTCCAATTGATAAATTCATTTTAGATGAATATGTGAGATTTGTCGGTGATGAAGTGGCATGCGTTGCGGCAATTAATGAACAAATCGCAGAAGATGCTTTGAAATTAATTGAAGTGGAATACGAAGTATTAGAGCCAGTTTTAGATTATAAAACAGCATATAAGAGTAAGAATGTTATTCACCCAGAAGAAGGCATTTCTCAAGCCTTTGAAATGGGCTTTAGACCAAAAGATAATGTCGCCGCTAGTTATGAAATGGAAGTTGGCGATGTTGAAAAAGAATTAGCAAAATGTGATGTCGTTATTGAACACGCTGCGGAAACACAAGCCCAAGCGCATGCGATGCTTGAACCACATACATGTAACGCAAGACTTGATGAACACAATCGTTTAGTCATTTATTCATCCACTCAAACTCCATTCCATGTGAGAAGAATTATGGCTCAAACCTTAGGTATGCCATTATCACAAATTAGAATCGTTAAACCACGTGTTGGCGGTGGCTTTGGTGGTAAACAACAATTCCATGGTGAAATGTTTGTCGCTTTAGTGACATTAAGAACTGGATTACCATCATCGATGATTTATACCAGAGAAGAAGTGTTTGCTTCTTCATATACACGTCACCCGATGTATATCTCTATGAAAATTGGTGCGGATAAAGATGGCACGATTAGAGCTATTGATTGTCACGCATTAAGTGATACAGGTGCTTATGGTGAACACGCTTTAACAGTCTTTATGATTGTGGGTAGCAAAGTTTTACCTTTATATAACAAAGTTAAAGCGGTGAGATTTGGTGGTAGAGTTTTATACACTAATCACGTACCTGCGGGTGCCTATAGAGGTTATGGTGCGATTCAAGGTAACTATGTTTTAGAATCTGCGATCGATATGCTCGCTGAAAAGTTACATATGGATCCAGTGGAACTTCGTAAAAAGAATTCCATGAAAGAAAAAGAAACTTCCCCAATCTTTGAAATCATGGGCGAAGGTACCAAAGGTACAGCGATGATTATGGAATCTTGTAAACTTCCATATTGTATTGATAGAGGTGCAGAACTAATCGGTTGGAAAGAGAAATATCCAAGAAAACAAGTTGGGCCTCACAAAGTGAGATCCGTAGGATGCGCGATTGCTATGCAAGGTAGTGGTATTCCATTCTCTGATATGGGTAGTTGTGCGATTACCTTACAAGATGGTGGCTTCTATATGGTGAGATGTGGTGCGACAGATATCGGACAAGGTTCTGATACTTTAATCAGCCAAATTGTTGCTGAAGAATTAATGACCACAGTGGATAAAGTAATTATCTATTCTTCTGATACTGACTTAGCTCCATTCGATGTTGGTGCTTATGCTTCTTCCACAACATATATCTCTGGTAATGCGGCATGGAAGACGGCGATTAAGATGAGAGAAAGACTCATTAGTGAAGCGGCTACCATGTTAGAAGTAAAAGAAAAAGATATTATCTTTGATGGTAAAACCTTTAAAGCTGGTAATAAAGAAATTTCATTATTTGATTTATCAAATAAATTAATATATTCCGCTCCACAACATCAAGTAGCGGTTACTGAATCATATATTGGACATGTTTCTCCACCTCCATTTATGGCTGCTTATGCAGAAGTGGAAGTTGATACAGAAACAGGTGAATATGAAGTGTTAGATTATGTCTCAGTAGTGGATTGTGGTACCACCATTAATCCAATGTTAGCTAAAGGCCAAGTCGAAGGTGGTATTACCCAAGGCTTTGGTATGGCTTCTACGGAAGAAGTTATCTATAACTCAAAAGGACAGCTATTAACAAATAGTTTCCTCTATTACCATGTTCCAACATGTAAAACTATTAAACATTTAACAACTGAATTCGCTGATTCTTATGAACCAACTGGTCCATTTGGTGCGAAATCTGTCGGTGAAATTGGTATCGATACTCCTCCCGCGGTTTTATGTAACGCGATCTATAACGCTGTTGGAGTCAGAATTAATTCCTTACCAATCACACCAGAAAAGATTCTTAAAGCGATGAAAGAAAAAGAGGGGAAATAATGACTAAATTAGTCAAAAACGGAAAAGTCTATATCGATAATAAATGGCAAGACGTCAATATCCTTATAGAGGATGAACATTTTGCTTATATCGGAAAAGAAGAAAAGACTGCGGATGAAATAATCGATGCGACTGGTTTAAAGATTATTCCAGGATTAATCGATCCACATGTTCATTTCGCTCTTTATTGTGGCACTATCACATCTGTTGATGATTTTGAGGCTGGTAGTAGATGTGCCGCTTATGGTGGTATTACCACAATTATTGATTTTTTAGATCCAACTAGAAATGCGAGAAAATTAGAAAGATCATTTTATGACCGTTTACAGCTCGCTAAAGACTCACATGTTGATTATCATTTTCACGCTTGTATTAAAGAACCTGATGGTGATTTAGAACAATATGTTTTAATGATGAAGAAATTAGGGATGAATACAATTAAGCTATTTACAACTTATTCTGAAACTAGACGTCGTACTTATGATCCTGACATCATCAAATTATTAGAATTAACAAAGAAATATAATTTTCTAGTTACCGCGCATATTGAAAACGATGAACTCGTTTCTTTAAAACCTGAATACGCATGTACATATATATCTGAAGCTAGAGGAAGTGAATGTGAATACAGCGAAGCTCTTAAACTCGCAGGTTTTGCTAAAGACACTCAAGGTTATTTATATATGGTCCACTGTTCATCAGGTGAAACATTACAAAGATTAATTAATCAATATGGTGATATTTTAGGAAAACATTTCTTTGTGGAAAGTTGCCCTCAATACTTCACATTTAATAAAGAAGTTTTGAATACGGACAAAGGCTATTTATATACATTTGCTCCTCCACTTAGAAGTAAGGAAGAACAAGAATTATTAATTAAAAATATTAGTTATGTAAATACGATTGGAACTGACCATTGTTCCTTTATGTCGAGCGATAAAAAGAATCATCCTTCTTTAGTGGGACACCCATTAGGTATCGGTGGTATTGAATCTTCATTTGTAATCCTTCATAAACAATTTGGAGATCAAATTATCGACAAAATGAGTAAAAATATCGCACTTTTAAATGGTTTTTCGAAAAAAGGAAGTATAGCGGTTGGTAAAGACGCTGACTTAGCTTTTATCAAAGAAGTAGACGAATATCCAATTGGTAAACCACATGGAAAATGTGACTACAGTGTTTATGAAGGTATCAAAGTTAAAGAGAAAATTGTTCATACGATGTTACGTGGAAAATTCATTTTAAAAGATGAAGTTTTCTTAGGTGGTAAAGGTGAATTAATTAACTGTGACAAGGAGGTCAAATTCTAATGAAAGCGATTATCAATGTCCGTATTTATGACTATAAGAACTATATCGAAAACGGTTTTGTCATTTTTGATGAAAAGATTAGAAAAGTTGGCAAGATGTCTGACTTTAAAAATGATGGTTATGAAGTAATCGATGGTAACGGTCAATTATTATTACCGAACTTTGTTTGTAACCACGCACATATCTATTCCATTTTCGCTAGAGGCTTAGCCTTACCATTTAATCCTCATAACTTCCTAGAAATACTTGAACAGATGTGGTGGAAGATGGATGCCAAGATTGATAACAAGACCACATATTATTCAGGTATATGCGCCGGTAAAGAGTTTATCGAAAATGGTGTGACAACGATTATTGATCACCACGCTTCTGGAACAGATATCATTAAGTCATTAACTATGTTAAAAAAATCATTAGTGGATGATTTAGGTTTAAGAGCCTTGTTATGTTTTGAAACTAGTGATCGTTATCCAGTTGATAAATGTATTAAAGAAAACATCTCTTTCATGGATAAATTTAAAAGTGATCATGTCAGAGGCTTATTTGGTATGCACGCCTCTATGACTCTTAGTGATAAAACCCTAAAATCGGTCGCTAGAAAACTTGGCGATAATCCAATTCATATTCATGTCGCGGAAAGCGAGATGGATGAGAATGATTCTTTCGTTAAATACCATATGTCAATTATGGAAAGATTAGATAAATTTGGTTTAGTAAATCCAAATAGTTTAATCGTTCATGGTGTTTCTATCTCCGATAAAGAACTAGATATTGTTCATAAGAATAGTGCTTATATGGTTGTTAACACCACAAGTAACATGAATAACGCTGTTGGTATACCAAATGTCAGAAATTATTTAGAACATAACATTAAAGTCTTAGTGGGTAATGATGGCTTATCATCCAATATGGCCACTGAATATTTAAATGTTTTATATACGACACACTTATATAACAAGACACCTTTAGGCTTAGGATTAGGTGAAGTTTTAGAAATGATTAATAATTCCTATGACTATGTTAGTAAGATGCTTGGGATTAAACTAGGCAAAATAGAAAAAGATTATGAATCTGATTTCTTATTAGTGCCTTATAAACCGTTTACCGAAATGAATAGTGGTAACGCTTTTGGTCATGTGTTTTATGGATTATATCCATCCTTTAGACCAAATGATGTTTATGCTTCTGGTAAATTGTTATTAAAAAATAGAAAAATTGTTTCACGTAAAGTTAATCGTTTGTTCGATGAAGCAAATGAAGTTAGTAAAGACCTTTGGAGAAGAATCAAGGAGGATTAATCATGGATCTATCTACCAAATTTGACGGTTTATATTTAAAAAACCCTTTAATGCCTGCGGCTGGACCACTGGTTGGTGACGCTGAGAAGATGCTCTGGCTCAATCACGTCGCTGGATGTGGTGCGATTGTTGCTAAAACTATCTCTACCCAAATGGCGCATATTCCTCATCCATGCATCGTCGGTGATAATAATGCAATTTATAACTGCGAACTTTGGACTGAATATAGCAAAGAGAAATGGATTGAAGAATTTTTACCAGAATATGTTAGTAAAAAAGGTGATACTCCATTAATCATTTCTGTTGGTTACACAAAGGAAGATATGGAGGTTTTAATCCCCCTATTAGATAAGTTTGCGGATGCCTTTGAAGTGAGCTGTCACTATGTTGGTACAGACCGCGAAAAGCTTGCAGAAGTTGTACGAACCATTAGAAAACACACCAAAAAACCTTTCTATATGAAGATATCTCCACACATTCCAGATCCTGCTGGATTTGCGAAAGTGATTAAAGAAAATGGGGCTAATGGCGTTGTTGCTATTAACTCATTAGGACCATCCATGGTTATCGATGTCGAAAAAAGAAAAATGTTAGCTAATAATGATAAAGGTTTTGTTTGGATGTCTGGTCCAGTTATTAAACCTTTAGCTTTAGCCACAGTTTATACCATTAAACAAGCAGAACCATCATTAACTGTTATCGGTGTTGGTGGTGTATCAAGCGCCAAAGATGTCATTGAATTTTTATTAGCCGGAGCTTCTGCGGTAGGAATGTTATCCGCTCCAATGCTGAGAGGCAAAGAATTATATAAAAAGATTATCGATGATTTACCAAAAGAATTAGAAAAATATGGATTTAAATCGGTGGAAGATGTTATCAAGACTGGTTTAAAGAAAGAGACCACATATGAAGCCGAACTTCCGTCCGTTGAAGCGGAGAAATGTTCTCACTGTGGTTTATGTATGAAAAACTGTCCATATTTCGCAATAGAAATGAATGAAAATAAAGTCCCAACATTTAATTCTGAAAAATGTTTTAGATGTGGATTATGTGCATCTAGATGCCCAGTGAAAGCTATTGAATTTAAACATTAATTTAGAAAGGGGAAAATGTCATGTCGCATTTTAAAAACTCCACAGTCAAAAT
The DNA here is from genome assembly GCA_045113315.1 of Bacilli bacterium. Taxonomy (GTDB): domain Bacteria; phylum Bacillota_I; class Bacilli_A; order RFN20; family CAG-826; genus RUG13091. The sequence goes on along the minus strand of JBGUIX010000014.1, from coordinate 36,705 downwards.
CGACAATGAAGAGAAGATGGCTGGTCTAGCCTTATTTACTGATGACTTACCAGCAAAAGATTTTCTTTGGTGCCGTCCTTTGCGTAGCAATATTCCAAGTGGAAGAATAAGAAGTGTTAATGTTCCAAAACTTCCAAAAGGTTATTACTACGTTGATGCGAAAGATATTGTTAAAGAAAATGTCGTTAATATTATCTTTTCTGACTGGCCAGTCTTCGCTGATAGAAGAGTCAATTATTATGGTGAAACCATCGCTTTATTAATTGGTCCTGATAAACAGAAATTAGAAGAACTTGCTAGAATGACACAAGTTAACTATGACGAAGAAGTACCTAATTTCAAACTTAAAAAAAGTGGTATTCATAAAGAATTTAAAAAAGGTGATTTAGAAAGTGTTAGTAAAGATTATGACTACACACTGACTGAAACTTTTGAAACTGGTTATCAAGAACAAGTTTATTTAGAAACTCAAGGCATGATCATGTGGTTAGATGGAGATAAAATCACCATCAAAGCCAGTATGCAGTGTCCTTATTATATTAAAAACGCAGTCGTCAGAACTTTAGGATGTGATCCAAGTAAAGTGAGAGTTATTCAACCCGCTGTCGGTGGTGCTTTTGGTGGTAAAGAACATTATCCATCTATGATGGCAGCACAAATGGCAACTGCAATTGTGAAAATCAAGAAACCATTAAAGATGATCTTCGATAGAGATGAAGATTTGATGTATACCACAAAAAGACATCCATCCAAAACCACATATACCGGTTATGTAAAGAATGGAAAATTAGTGGGCGTTAAAGCTCATATTCAACTTAATGGTGGAGCTTATAAAGGTTGCTCAGGTGTTGTTCTTGCTAGAGCCTTAATCGCAGTCGTCGATTGTTATAGCATTCCAAATCTAGAAATCGAAGGCGATGTTTATATCACTAACACTATGCCAACCGCGGCCTTTAGAGGATTTGGTTCACCACAAACTATTTTCGCTTTTGAAATGTTTATTGAACATATCGCTAAAGTAGCGGGCTTAGATCCTGTGGAATTTAAATTAAAACATTTAGTGAAACAAGGTGAAGTGACCGCTGTTAACGGCAAATTCCACGATCCGATAATCTTACCAGAACTTGTGGAAAAAGCCATGGAGATGAGTGATTTTAAGCATAAATATGCTTTATATAATAAACCAGGAAGTAATCGTGGTATTGGATTCTCCTGTTTCTTACATGGATGTGGCTTTACTGGAAGTGGTGAATCCACAATTATTAATGCTCAACTTAAATTAACAAAAGATAAAAATGATATTGTTCATCTATATACTTCCCAAGTTGATTTTGGACAAGGTAATAGAACGACCTTAAAGAAGATTGTTTCTAATACCTTAGGTATACCAGAAGAACAAGTTACTCATGAAGCCCCAGATACTGACCATACTTTATCAACTGGTCCAACCGCTGCTAGTAGAACAATCATTATTGTTGGTTATCTATGTGAAAAAGCGGCAAAACACCTAAAAGAAATCTGGAAACCAGGTGTCGAACAAGAATGGATTGAACCATATGTCGGTCCTGATTACATCCATTGGGATGAAGACACTATGCAAGGTGATGCTTATCCAGGCTATGCTTGGGGTGTTAACGTGGTAGAAGTGAGCTTTGACCCAGTTACTTATCAAGTTAAAGTTGAAGGATGCTGGTCCACATATGATGTTGGCCATGCGATCGATGATAGAATTGTCGTCGGTCAAGCTGATGGTGGATTAGCTCAAGCTATTGGATATGGTTATTTAGAAAATATGGAAGTTGCCGAAGGTAGATTTAGACAGAAAACATTATCTGATTATATCATTCCAACCGCGGTTGACTTACCAATGATGGAAACGGAATTAATTGATAACTTATTTGCTTATGGTGCCAGTGGCGCGAAAGGATGTGGCGAACTCACATTCGTCGGTGGCGCTCCGGCATTAGGACACGCAATTGAGATGGCAATTAATAAAAATATCTATAAAATTCCTGCAAATCCTGAATATTTGATGGAGGTAATTGAAAATGAAGATCATTAAATTTCACCTCAATAATAAACCAGTTGTTGTTAAAGTTGACCCTTCAATGAGGTTATTAGATTTATTAAGAATTCACCTTCATATGACAGGAGTCAAAGAAGGATGTGGGGAAGGCGCTTGTGGTGCTTGTTCCGTTTTAGTGGATGGTGTTTGCTACGATTCATGCTTAACACCTGTTGCTAATATTATCGGAAAACATGTCGTTACCATTGAAGGATTTAGAAACACAAAACAATATCGTCGTATCGCTGATGCGTTTGCAGACTTTGGAGCGAGCCAGTGTGGTTTCTGCACTCCAGGTATGATTCTAAATACTTATGCCTTATTAAAGAAAAATCCTCATCCAAGTGAAGAGGAAGTAAGAATTGCTTTATCTGGTAATCTTTGTAGATGTACTGGTTATAATGCGATTGTTAAAGCGGTACTTGAAGTCGCTGAAAAAGGAGGAGAATGGTAATGGTTAATCATCATATTCCTTCTAATTTAAAAGAAGCTTTAAAAATATTAGACACACATGATTGTTATATCATGGCTGGTGGCACCGATTTAATGGTGGTCAAACATCAAAGAAGTGGTTTATTACCTAACTTTGATAAAGATGTTTGCTACATTTCAAATTTAAAAGAACTTCAATATATTTATGAAGATGAAAAAGGTGTTCATATCGGTGCGGGCACTAAATATATCGACATTCAAGAGAATGATTTAGTTCCTGATTTGCTAAAGCAAATAATTGATGAACTTGCTTCACCAAACATTCGTAATATGGCCACTTTAGCGGGTAACGTTGCTAACGCATCTCCAGCGGGTGATTCAATCGTTGGATTATATTTATTAGACGCTAAATTAGAACTAGTCAATGTTCATGGTTCTCGTATAGTGCCTATTGAAGACTTTATCTTTGGTGTCAGAAAGATTCATCGTCATAAGAATGAATTAATTAAAGAAATATTTATTCCTCATCACGATGATTTAAATACTTACTGGAGAAAAGTCGGTTCTCGTGCCGCGGAATCAATATCTAAAGTCACGTTCGCTGGTGGATATGAATTAGATGGCGATAAAGTCACTGATTTAAGAATGGCTTTTGGTAGTGTTTCTATTACTGTGGCGAGAGATAGAGAAGTTGAAAAGAAATATATCGGTTTAACAATTGATGAGATTCATGATAAAGCGGATGAGATCGTCGCTGACATGGAAAAATTCATCACACCGATTACCGATCAAAGAAGTACAAAAGAATATCGATTAAGAGTGTCGAAAAACATTTTGAAAGATTTCTTATTATCAATTGAATAGGAGGGGTTATGGCTAATATAGATTACGTCCTTGGTTATCGTTGCACGTTATGCCACAAATTCTATCAAAAAGATGAAGTTTCTCTCACCTGTCCTGAGTGTGGAGAAAAAGGTATTTTAGATGTCGAATTTGATTATGAAAAGCTCAAAAAAGTCTTAAATCGTGAATATTTTGCTAAAAATCAAGATTATTCGATGTGGAGATATGCGCCTTTAATGGGTATCAGCGAAGAGCATATTTCTGAGATGCTTAGAATTGGTTGGACTCCATTAGTGAGATCATATAACTTAGCTAAATATTTAGGATTAAAAGAACTATATATCAAAGATGATGGACTTAATCCTTCTGGTTCTAGTAAGGATAGAGCCTCAGGTGTCGCAGTTTTAAAAGCCATTGAAGCAGGAGCAAAAGTTATTTCTTGTTCTTCAACTGGTAATGCGGCAAGTAGTTGTGCTTGTCATGCTGCTCATATGGGTTTACCAGCGGTTATCTTTGTTCCAAAAAGAGCACCAATTGGTAAAACAACACAGATTTGTTTATATGGAGCGACATTAGTGAAAGTGGATGGCGATTATAAAGCTGCTTTCCAATTATCTAAAGCCGCAATTAATAAATACGGTTGGTACAATCGTAATGCCGCCATCAATCCATGGATGGTGGAAGGAAAGAAGACTGTCTCTTTAGAGATAGCGGAACAATTAAAGTTTAAACCTACTGACTGGGTATGTGTTTCTGTCGGAGATGGATGCACAGTTGGTGGTGTTTATAAAGGATTTCATGATCTTAAGGAACTAGGGTTAATAGAAAGGATCCCACGTATTCTAGCTGTACAAAGTACAGGCTGTGAACCGTTCGTTATCGCGGATCATAATAACGAACCATTAAAAGAAGCAGAAGAGAATACGATTGCTGATAGTATCGCTGTTGGCATTCCACGTAATCCGATTAAGGCTATTAATGCGGTTAAGAACAGTAATGGTGTCTGGATATCGGTCCCAGACAGTGACATTCTTGAGGTAGAAGCCTTGCTAGGTCGAACTGAAGGTATCTTCGGGGAACCAGCGGGAGTTGCCTCGCTTGCCGGATTAATGAAGGCCATTAAACTAGGAATCATAAGAAAAGATGAATCCGTGACCTTCATAGTCACAGGAAACGGACTTAAAGACCCGGCAAATGCACAAAAGGCAATTACCCAACCCGAAGTAATGAAACCCGATCTAGCTATTCTAGATAAATATTTAAAAGAAAAGGAGATTATTTAAAATGGCAAAAGCAAAAATCCCATTTGGTCCAACATATGATGAAATGTTGAACCCTTCTCACCAAGATCCAAAAGTGAGAAAGTTAGCTGAGAAAGCCTTAAAAGAAGATGAACTTGATCCAATCAACCTCTTTAATATCAGCTGGAAAAATAATAAAGACGGTGTCGTTAATAAAATCGTCTTACCAAAGGCTTTAACAGGAGTAGACGCTAATATCGTTGTTTTATTAGGTAAATACTTCCCATCTGGATCCCATAAAGTTGGACCTGCTTATTCCACACTTATGGAAGGTTGTGTCGATGGCACAATTATCCCTGGTAAACATACCATCTTAGGTCCATCAACCGGTAACTTCGGTATCGGTGTTAGTTATATAACTAACTTGATGAAATATGATGCGATTGTTATCATGCCAGACAACATGTCTAAAGAAAGATATGAAAGAATTCAAAAATATGGCGCTAAACTCGATTTAACTCCAGGTAGTGAATCTGACGTTATCTTAACTTTAGAAAGAACTTATGAACTTAAAAAAGATCCAAAGAACGCCACATTAGCGCAATTTGAATTATTACCAAACTATCGTTTCCATAGACACGTCACTGGTAATTCTTGTATCGAAGCTGTTAAAGGCATCGGTAATGGTCGTATTGCTGCTTTCTGTAGCGCACCAGGTAGTGCGGGTACATTAGCCGCTGGCGATCAAATTAAAAAGAAATTCCCAGAATGTAAAATCGTCGCTTTAGAACCACATGAATGTTCCACATTAACTAATGGTGGTTTAGGCCAACACCGTATTGAAGGTATCGGCGATAAGATGTGTACATTAATCCATAACGTTTTAACTACTGACTTTATCACTCAAATCGTTGATGAAGATTGCGTCCGTGGTTTAGCGGTTATTCATGAAGGCACAGATGTCTTAGTGAAACATGGTATTAAACGTAGTGAAGCTAAGAAGATGGTCGATTTATTCGGTGTCTCTGGTTTATGTAATATTTTAGGCGCGATTAAGATGGCTAAATATTTAAAACTCGGTCCTGATGATAACGTGGTGACCATCGCTACCGATAGCTTTGATAGATACGATTCTGTTATACAGAACTTACATGAAAGAGAATTAGAAGTTACCGATCACGTCTTAGATCGTTGGTTCAATGACGTCTTTATGAGTGCGGATACCAAATATATCTTAGATACACGTGGTAAAAAAGCTAAACAAGCACTCTTCGATCAAAAAGAAAGAGACTGGTTAAAGTTTGGTTATACTAAAGAATATTTAGATTCCATGAAGAAGATGTCCTTCTGGGATAAAGAATATGCGAAAGTTAAAGAATACGACGCTAAGATTAAAAAGATGAGAGGAAAAACCATTAAATATGAGTAATGTTGTTGATTTCAAAAAAGTACTCGCTTTAGCGGAAAAATACAAACCAGACATGGTTAAATTCTTAAGAGACATGGTCGCTATTCCAAGTGAATCGTGTGAAGAAAGAGAAGTCGTCTTAAGAATTAAACAAGAGATGGAAAAAGTTGGATTTGATAAAGTGGAAATCGATCCAATGGGAAACATCTTAGGTTATATCGGTCATGGTAGTCATTTAATCGGTATGGACGCTCATATTGATACCGTTGGTATCGGTGAGATTAAAAACTGGACCTTTGATCCATATAAAGGATTTGAAGATGATGTTCATATCGGTGGTCGTGGTACAAGTGACCAAGAAGGTGGTATGGCCTCTATGGTTTATGCCGCTAAGATTATCAAAGAATTACATTTAGAAGATGATTACACTTTAGTGATTACTGGTACAGTCCAAGAAGAAGACTGTGATGGTTTATGCTGGAAATATATCATCTGCGAAGATAAAGTCAGACCAGAATTTGTTGTTTCTACCGAACCAACCAGCTGTCGTATCTATCGTGGACACCGTGGAAGAATGGAAATCTGTGTTAATGTGAGAGGTATTTCTTGCCATGGTTCCGCACCTGAAAGAGGCGATAACGCAATCTATAAGATGGCGCCAATCATCGAACAAATTAAAGAATTAAATGAGAAGAAACCAGAAGAAGGTGGCTTAGCTTATGATCCATTCTTAGGAAAAGGCACAGTCACCATTTCTCAAATCTTCCATAAATCACCATCTAGATGCGCAGTCGCAGATGGATGTTGGATTTCTCTTGATAGAAGATTAACAGTTGGCGAAAACGATGTTACCTCTATTAACGAAATTAAAAATTTACCAGCCTGTAAAGCCGCGAATGCGGAAGTCTTTATGTATCAATATGAAAGACCAAGCTACACTGGTTTAAATTATCCAATCGAATGTTACTTCCCAACCTGGGTTATTCCAGAAGAAAGTATCTTTGTCCAATCTATGAAACAAGGATATGAAGGATTATTCGATAAAGAACCAATCATCGATAAATGGACCTTCTCCACGAACGGCGTTGCTATCATGGGTAGATATGGTATTCCATGTATCGGATTTGGACCTGGAGATGAAAAAGAAGCTCACGCTCCAAATGAAAAGACCCGTAAACAAGACCTCGTTATCTGCGCGGCGATGTATGCGGTTTTACCAAAGTTATATTTAGCTAATTTAGCGAAAAAATAGTAAAAATAAGGGAGTTTTACAAAGTTTTATGAAAAAAATTGAACCAAGATTTGCTGGTAGACATCTCATCACACTTGAAGATTTTACCAAAGAAGAAATCGATTACATGCTCAAAGTGTCTCGTGATTTAAAAGATGCTTTCTATGCTAATGAAGAAACCCAATGGTTAACTGGTAAAACCGGTTTCTTAATGTTCTTTGAACAATCCACCAGAACCAGAAACTCATTTGAAAGTGGTATGGCTCAACTCGGTGGCCACGCGACATTCTTAGACACCTCCATGATGCAAATCGCTCATGGTGAAAGTGCAAAAGATACCGCGGTTATCTTATCCTCATTCGGTCATATGATCGCTTGCCGTTATTGTAACTGGGGTTTAGGTAACAAATATATTAGAGAAATGGCCAAATGGTCCACAGTCCCAATTATCAACTTACAATGTGACTTATATCACCCAATGCAAGCCTTAGCGGACTTAATGACTATTGAAGATGAATTCGGTCACACCAAGAATTTAAAAGTTTCTGTTATTTGGGCGATGGCTACAACTCATAAAAAACCAATTTCTGTTCCAGTCAGCCAAGTCTTATTATTCCCACGTTATGGAATCGATGTGACATTAGCTTATCCAGAAGGATATGATTTACCAGATTGGGTTATTGAAAAAGCCAAAAAGAACGCTGCTGAAAACGGTGGTTCATTAACCATTACTCACGATATGGAAGCGGCTTATAGAGACGCTGATGTCGTCTTCCCAAAGAACTGGGGTTCATGGGTTACAAATCAATCCACAACTGTTGTTGATGATGCTTTATTAGCCTTAAAAGCTTGGAAGTGTACACCAGAAATGATGAAACTTGCTAAACCAACTTGTAGATATATGCACGCTTTACCAGCTGATAGAGTTAACGAAGTCGTTGATGAAGTTATCGATGGTCCACAATCAGTGGTTTATGAAGAAGCGGAAAATAGAATCCACACTGCTAAAGCAGTCATGGCTTTATTCGTCCACGATAAATTACCATCTGATCGTAGATAATTATCCGAAAATCTAAGTTAAGAGGTTATCCAAATACGGGTAACCTTTTTCTTTTGATTTGAAAATAAAAAAATAAAACTTTTAGTGCTAATTGCCCCTTTTTTGTCTCAAAATGCGTAATTAACATTTGACACTAAATTATTTATTTAGTAATATTTTTACAATTTTTATAACTGTAGCGAATTGGAGGTACCCTTATGAGAATTAATAAAAAATTACTAGGATTTGGAACATTGGCATTACCTGTCGTGGTAGCGGCATCAATGTTCTTTGCTATGAATCCAAACACAAATTTACTTAATAAAGTTCAAGCGGACGATGTTTCTGGAAGCATTGAATTTAGCACAACTGCTGGAACTCGTACTTTACCTGGAAATAAAGTTATAACCACTTCCGGAAGAACAACTGGTGGTTTTCAATTATATTCATATGCTGTTGATAATAGTCTTACGAACATTACATCTAGCACGATTGCAAATACTTGCCAAACTTATGGGTACATATATTTTTCAGAATCGAATACTGAATTAAAACATTTTAAATTTCAGGGTGTTAATTCAATAACCATTACTACATTAGAATATTCCTTGAAGAATGTCGAAATTGCTAAATCAACTGACGGAGAAACTTTTACTGTTGAGCAGTCAACAAGCGGATATTTTACATCTAAAACTTTTAATGTTAGTGGACTTAGATATTTGAGAATTAAAGTTAGTAATAATTCAGCATATGACTATATAGAAGTTACAAAAATCGTTTTAGGTTATAATTGTTCAACTTCTTATTCGGGTGATGCCTTAAAAACTATATCGGTTGTTGACCCTATTACTGAATATGCTGAAGGAGGAGAATTTGTTGCACCTAAAGTTGTAGCCACTTATGAAGATGATACTTCCAAAACAGTAACAAATTTTGCATCGTTCACTGGTTATGATTTATCAACTCCTGGGAATCAAACCGTTAATGTTAGTTATTCAGAAAATGGTATTACAAAAACAACTAATTATGGAATAACTGTATTAGGTGGAGAGAGTGATTTAATTAGTCCTGGAACTTATACAAGCGGAAATTACAAAATTGTATTGAATGAAAACGGAAGAGGAACTTTCGGAGAATCTGACTATTACAACATGATTGGTTTTAATTGGGAAGAAAGCGCAAACGGTCTAGAATTCACTTTTGACGCAGAGTCTACAATAGAAAATGTAAATAACAGAAAATATGCACCTTTCTGGGATAGTTCAGTCAATTACACTGCTTCAAAAGTTTGTACTATTAATAGCTCTGATAATTTTAGCGTTTTAATGTACAGGAGTTTTGGCTCAATTTCTTCTACAACGGTAACATTTACAAAATAAAGGGGTTCATGTATGAAATATAAAGCATTATTACTTTCATTCTTACTTGCGGGTTTAACATTATCCGCTTGTACGCCTAGAAAACCATCTACTTCTAGTGGCGGTGAATCCACTGATTCTTCTAGTAGTAGCGAAGATCCAAAACCCGCGACTAAATTAGATGTTATTAAAAATAAGATTCTTTCAGAACACAACTATACGATGAAAGTTCATTCTTATTGTTTAGAATATACTGAAGATGTTTATGATGATGTTTTCGTTAATATTAACGATAAGATTTATTACAACAATTATTATTCTGGTATCTCTGGTAAGATTTATCAAAAAGATCAAGGTTATATAAACTTTGTTTATGCTGGTAATAACTTTATTTATAAAGAATTCTATTCAACGAATAAAGACGCTGGTATTTCCTCTTTATACGATTTAGTGGGTGAGAACTTATTCTTAGGTGAATATGTTCAAGATGGCGACAATGATTCTAGATTTTATACTGAAGATTTTGATTCTATTGCCGTCGCATCTAACTTTACTGGATTTAATGGCTCCACATGGTTTGTGGCCCCTGAAAGATTATATGTTAATGTCGTTAATGACACTTTAGTGTTTGATGTGAATTTTGATATGTATATCATTAACGAAGGTGAACAACAAATCTACCATGGATATTGTTCTTTAACATTTGAAAATATTGGCAGCACCACTAATGCTCCATTAGAAGCTTATGTTAATAATCCAACCCATGTCTTTGAACCAAAAACAAATTGGGATGCTGGTGATGTTTTATTATTTAATTCTTATTTCAATGGCTTAGTTCCATCATTTTTAACTGACTCTTCATATTCTATCGATATTGATACCAGAGACGATTATTTAGGTACCCATATCTTAATTACTGATATGGCGTCAGGTGATTTAACTACTTCCTACGGAAATAAATTAGTTAATAACGATGGATTTAGCAAAGTTTTAGATGCTTCTCATCCAACATATAAAAGAGTGGATGTTGATACCGCTCATCAAAAGACCACAACTTACACAATTGAGATGGTTTATTTAGGATCTGATGCAGATATTGGTAGAAGATTCCCATGTGGATATTATTATCCAAAGGGTTTATTCCAATTACAAACAACTTGCAAAACCGTTAATAACACCGTTAATAGTGTCGCTACATTTAACTCTTATTTAACCGCTAATGGTTATTCGAGATTTATCCCATTATTACCATTTGGTGAAGAAGTTACTAAGATTAGTAATTTCGAAGATAAAACTGGTACAGATTATTATTTCCGTACCAAGGATTATGTGAGAATCCATATTGCTAATTACGCAGTTGCGAAAGCTGCGATTACACAATATGCCGCTTTATTAGAAGAAGCGGGATTCCATAAAGATCCAAGTTATCATTTATTTGGTACAAGAGCATATGTGAATGCAGATGACTTTATTACAGATTCACAAGTCTTTATGAGTGACGCTGATGATATTAGCGAAAATAGTTATCAAGGTTTCTTTGAAATTTCATTTAAGATTTATGAACCTAAAGGCGATCAACCAACTTATCCTCTTATTTCATTAAGTAGCGCTGATCATATTTCTAGTTATCATTTTGAAGACTCTACCGGTAAGAGCATTACCGAATATGATTCTTCTGTTGGAGATGGTACATTCTATACCTATTTCACTTCTGAACAAGGATATAACGTTACTGGTTTATCATTACAAGGCGATAATGACGCTACCATTAGTTATGATCATACAAATGATAGATGGTCAGTTAAACCATCTAAAGATGATTTAGAAGAAATTATCTTAATTCCAAACATTGGTGAACACACCAACTACTTCAAGATCAAACAAGCTGATCACGTCACAATTACTTATGTCTCTCCAGTGACAGAAGGATTTGTTACTAAAGATACAAGTGTTGGTGTTAGTGTGGTTCCTGCTTCTGGATATGAAATTGTAAAAGTATATCTAGAAGAAGATCCAGCTTACTCAGTTGAAAAAACATTAATGTCAGAACATGTTTATCAATTTGTGATGCCTGATTTCGATGCAACTTTAACTGCAGTAGTGAAAGATAGCAGCGATGTTTTAACATCAATCGAAGTTAGTAACGCTAAAACATCATATTATGTCGGTGATACATTTGTGAAACCAACTGTTACCGCTCATTATCAAAGTGGACCTGACGTGGATGTCACAGATGAGGCAACGTTCTCTGGATTTGATTCTTCCGCTGCAGTTACTGGTCAAGTCATCACTGTTAGATACACAGATAAGATTGAAAAAACCACATCTTTCACAGTGGATATTGTAGAAAGACCAGTTGTAACTGTGAAATCAATTACTTTAGCTAATCCAACCATGCTCTTATGTGTTGGTGATACATTTAGCTTTGGTGGAACAGTGACTGCGAAATTCTCTGATAATAGTTCAAAAGAAGTTACTTCATTTGCCACATTTAGTGGTTATGATATGACCCAAGCTGGTATTTATACAGTTACCGTCAGTTATACTGATGGTCAAGATAACACAGTTACCGCAACCTATTCGTTAATGGTTAATGAAGCCACAGATAAAACCGTCTTCGCGGGTTCATATAACCTTATTGTCCCAATGACTAACTTAAATTTATTTAACGAATATATTATTACCTTCAACAGCGATGGTACAGGAACATATGAACGTTATACTAAAAATAGCGAAGGTTATAAGAAAAATGGTGACACAACGACATTTACTTGGACTAAAACTGGTAATTCTATAAGAGTTGATTATGTAAGTGGTGATTGTACAGATTTTACTAATGGCTATCGCTTATTCGATAAAAACTCAACTGGTTGCTATAATCCATACGGGACTTATAACACTAATGGAAGTGTTTCCTATGGATTAGTTACCTCAGGTACTGGTGTTGTAACACAATACACATTTACCAAAAAGGCAAATGCCTAGTTATATAATCTTTTAAAGAATTAACTTTACTATTAACAATATAATTTGTTATTATTTATCAGCAAACTTTCTTTGAACGAAGTACTGTTCAAGGCGGAAGGAGAGAAAATTTATGAAAAAAGGAATTCATCCAAACTATCAACGTTGCACAGTTACATGTATCTCTTGTGGTGCGACATTCGAATCTGGTTCAACCTTAAAAGAAATTAAAGTTGATACCTGCAGCAACTGCCACCCATTCTACACTGGCAAACAAAGATTCGTTCAATCTGATGGTCGTGTCGCGAAATTCAATCGTAAATACGGTATCGACGAGAAAAAATAATAAATTATTAAGATTATAGAAGACCACTTGAAAAAGTGGTTTTTTGTTATTACATTAAATGTAGGAAATAAAATATGAAATGTAACTATTCAAATAAAGAACAATCTTTATTAAAAGAATTAGTGAAAGGACAGCATCCTTTAACTTGTGTTATTTGCTGTAGTGATTCTAGAGTCATCCCTGAAAAGATATTTGATAAAACATTTGGGGAATTATTTGTGATAAGAACGGCGGGTAATGTGATTAATGAAGGCGAATTAGCTTCAATTGAATATGCTTTAGAACATTTAAAAGTCAAAGAAGTGATAGTTTTAGCTCATACGCATTGTGGAGCGGTTCACGCTTCTATCCATCAAGAGAAAAGTAAATACATGGATGTGATATTAAATAGAATTTATAAAAATATCTCTGGTGAAATGAATGAAACTAAAGCTAGTGAATTAAACGCCAAAAAAGAAGTTTTATATTTAAAAGATAAGTTTAATAATCACCAAGATAAGTTTATGGCGATGATATATGATATTGAGAAATTAGAAGTTAGAAGTATCTAATGGAGATTTATATATGAGAAAACTATTCTATCGTATCAGTCAAAAAGTTTTGAAATTTGCGATGTGTTTTATGGATTGGTCTGAACCCGAATTATTAGAGGGTAAAGACGCAGTTATTAAATTACCAGCGGTTATTAAAAATAAAGGAATTAATAAAGTCTTAATTGTGACTGATAAAGGATTAATGAATTTACATATTTTAGATCCTTTGTTACTAGAGATGAAAAAATCTAATTTAGATTATGTCATTTATGATGGAGTACAACCTAACCCGACGATATCTAATATCGAAGAATGTAAGGATATTTATATAAATAATAAATGTGAAGGTGTAATCGCCTTTGGTGGTGGCTCTCCCATGGATTGTGCGAAAGCCGCTGCTGCAAGAGTGGTGAAACCTAAACAATCGATAAGAAAGATGAGAGGATATTTAAAAGTTCATAAAAAATTACCTCCCTTATTTGCGGTACCCACAACCGCGGGTACTGGTTCTGAAACCACTTTAGCCGCGGTGGTGACTGATCCACTAACACATGAAAAGAATGCCATCGCCGATCCTTGTTTAAGACCGAAGTATGCAGTTCTTGACCCAATGTTAACAATTGGTTTACCTCCACATATTACTTCCACAACCGGGATGGACGCTTTAACTCATGCTGTTGAGGCTTATATTGGTAAAAGCAATGTGAAATCCACAATTAAATATGCCGAAGAAGCAACAAAGCTTATCTATGATAATTTAGAAAAAGCCTATTTAGACGGCAAAAACATCGAAGCTAGAAATAATATGCTTAAAGGATCCTTTTATGCCGGGAATGCCTTTACAAGGGCTTTTGTGGGCTATGTTCATGCGATAGCTCATAACCTTGGAGGTATGTATAACACCCCTCATGGACTAGCTAACGCAGTTATCCTTCCAAAAGTCCTTAGATGGTATGGTAAAAGCGCACATAAGAAATTAGCAAAATTAGCGGATATTATCGGTATTAGTAAATCTGAAATGACTGATGAAGAAAAAGCTAATAAATTCATTAATGAAATTGAAAGAATGAATAAGGCGATGAATATCCCTGAGAAGTTTGACTTCATTAAAGAAGAAGATGTACCTTTATTAGTCAAAAGAGCGCTTAAAGAAGGTAACCCAGGATACCCAGTTCCAAAGATTATGAACAAGAAAGAATGTGAAAAAGTCATTCGTTCATTAATGGCCTAGTTTATAATAGAGGTAGATAATATGTTATTTTTTCTCATTCCATTAATATTAGGAGTTATCACTCTTTTACCATTTCTTTATTTCCGTAGTAAAGAAAAAAGAGTGGTTGCAGTCATTATTAAAGGACTTGTTTCTTTTTCCTTTATTGTGACTGGGTTAGTGGCCTATTTAACTTCTAAAAACCCTCAATCTAATTTTGGAATATTTGTTTTAGTGGGATTATTCTTCGGTTTATTAGGAGATATTTTCCTAGATTTAAAATATATCGTTTTATCTAAAGAGATGTTTTATACAATATTAGGTTTCTTCTCTTTTGCTTTTGGACATCTATTTTTTACTTTAGGATTATTCCTTAATTATTACGATTTTAATTCAAATATTTTATATTTAATTATTCCTATTATTGTCACTATTCTTTTAACAGTCGCGACATTATTAATGGAAAAGGTATCTAAAGTTAGATATCAGAAGATGAAACCGTTTGTTTTAATCTATGGATTATTCTTATTCTTTACCACTTCCATCTATATGTCAGTAGCGATACAAACTCATTTCCAGGTTGTGACAATTACTTTAATGGCGATTGCCTTTATCTTATTTATGGCCTCTGATCTGATTTTAAATAATACTTATTTTGCTCCCGGGTTTTCTGGACCAGTATTTATCATCACTAACCATCTTTTATATTACATCGCTCAATTCATGATCGCGGTGTCTTTATTCTTTATTATCTAATCGTTAAAAAATAAAAAAATTACCTTATATATAATTATAATTACAGGTTTTATATATAATATAGGGTAGTTAATATAATTATTATAAGGTAACTTTAGGTGGTCTATTGACGACCTATTTTTATTATGAAAATATGTGCTTAGAAAGGAAAAAGAACACGGCATTGGTATAAATGATTTTTATCACTGGAGATACACATGGTCATGTTGATTTTAAAAAGCTTCAAGCGTTAAAGGAAATGAATCTTAGCTTTGAAGATTATTTAATCATTTTAGGTGACGCCGCAATTGTATGGTCCGTTGGAGAATTAGAGTATTATAAAAACCTTTATAGAAGTATAGGCTGTACAATTTTGTATATTGATGGTAATCATGAAAACTTTGAATTATTAAACACGTTTCCCTTGGTCGAATTTAAAAATGCATTGATGCATCAAATCGATGAGCACATCTTTCATATATTAAGAGGAGAGATATTAATATTAGAAAATAAAAAGTTTTTATGTATTGGTGGAGCAACTTCTATTGATAAGCTATATCGCATACCTTATGTCTCTTGGTGGCCAGAAGAGGAAATAAATCAACACGATATTGATAATGCTTTAAATAATCTAGCTAAATTTGATGATAAAGTGGATTATGTGCTTACCCATTGTATTGATACTAAAACAGTGATCAAAGCATTTGGTTTTAGACGAGATATTTGTACAGATCAGTTAATGTTTATAGATAAAGTTGTTTCTTATAAACACTGGTTTTGTGGTCATTATCATTTCGATCGGAAGATAGATAATAATAAAACATGCTTATTTCAAAACATTATACAAATAATATGATGACGCAAATAAACATATATCAAAAAAATACCATAATATTGCAAAAACGAAATAATATGGATAAAATCTTATATATGAAAAGATTGCCTAAACTCTTCTCATATAATGATTTAAAAGATGAGTATAAAACACCATCCGCTTTTTCTCTATTTGTTTACCGCGCTATGAAAAAAGGCGACATTAAACAGATAAAAAAGGGTTTGTATGCTTTAGTAAATCCATCTACTGGTTTTATTTTCGCTTCTAAATTTCAAATTGCGAGCAGATTATTTGAAGATTCATATTTTTCATACCATGAAGCGTTAGAATATTATGGCTTAGCAACCCAATCTTTTGTTTCCACATTCAGTTACCTAACCAAATCACATCGACGTGACTTTGATTTTGATGATGTCACATATATAGCTAAAAAATCGACATGCGATTTATTTGTCCGTGACAGAATGATGGAAGAAGGTATCCGCGTTGTATCTTTAGAAAGAGCAATTATAGATTGTATAAATGAACCTTCTCTAGCCGGTGGATTAGAAGAAGTGGAGCTTGCTTTAGATCATTGCCCTAAACTCAATTTAGAAGATATCAAGTATTTACTTGAAAGATATAACAAGAAAACGCTTTATCAAAAAATTGGATATTTATTTGAAAAACATTTCGGGAAAGAAATACCAAACGATTTTTACAAGTTTTGTTTAAAACATTCTAGTAAAACAATCGTCTATTTCGAATGCCATGCTGGTGATTCTAAGTTAAACAACAAATGGAAACTAATGGTACAAGAAACGAGGTATTTACCGGATGAAATATTCTGATGAATGCATTGCTAATTTTGGAATATAAAGTTAGAATTTATACATCCATAAAGAGTGTGGCGAGGGACAAGCCCTATGACCCACCGACAACCCAAGTAATGTTGGGTGCCAAAGCTTGTACGATGGGACCTTTTTATTTGCTCCCGTCGTAGCGATGGGAGTATTTTTTATCTCTTTATGGAAAATTGAGGAGGTAAAAGTGATGTTTACGTTTTATGAATTTCGTTATTATGACAAAAGATCGAAATTAAAATTTGTTTTTTACGCAAGAACTGTGGAATTTGCAGATCACCTTGCCAAAAGAATGACTGACTTAGGAATATATACATTAGTAAGAAAGAAATTTTTCTTTATGAAAAAGATATATAGTGAGATTCCACCCTACGAAATAGAACAAGAACAAGAAGAAACAATTGATGGGTGGGAGGAATATAATAAAACTCATCAAGAAGAAATTGAGAATATAATAAATAAGAAATGAATGTTTATGTAGATGACTGGCTAAATAGAGAACCACCCTATGCCTTCACATGGGATCATTTTCTTTTTATCTTTATTTACATTTCTTTAGGAATCTTACTCGCTTTCTATTTAAGAAAGAAAAGTAGAAAAACTATTACTATAGTTCTCATATGTTTATGGATCCTTTTTATTGCGGCAGAAGCTTTCTATTTAATCTCTTTATATATTAGAAGCGCGAATAATCCAACTGAATATCCATTTGATATGAAAAAAATGTTACCTTTACATACCTGTTTGATGCCTGTCTATATTTTTCCGTTTGCGATATTTAGTAAAAACGAAGTTATCAAAAGAAGCGCTTCCAGCTATTTAGTTATCGTTAATATGATTATGGGCTTTATTACTTTATTCGTTGGTTGCCCTGGTGGCAATTCTGCTTTGTCATATTTTGGTCAACACACCTTAATCTACCATGCACTAGATGTCATCATCCCTTTAATCATGTTGGTAACAGGTTATTACGACATTAAAAAGAACGATATTTATTACGGCTTAGCGGTATTTGGAATATTGGCTATTTCTATCTATATATTCGACGCCATTACTAAATGTGATTATTTCTTTTTCTACGATGGAAGCACGTTCCCAGTCTTTGGCTTTATATCTTCAAATGTACCTAACATTGTTTGGACATTAATCGTGGTGTTCGTTTATGTTAGTACCGCTTTCATCACCCATTTCTCAGTTATTGGAATCAAGACCTATTTTGAGAAAAGAAAAGCAAAAAAAGCCGCAAATCACTAATATTTGCTTAAAATTCGATAAAAAAAGAGCGTTTTCACTCTCTTTGATTCAATCCAGCACAAGAATATTTGATGTCTATTTGTTTTAACTAAGAGCTGATATTTTTATTTGGTTCCTCTTGTTTTTCAACATCATTGCAAAATAGGTATTTTGAGAATATTTTCTGAAAAAGGAAACTTTGTTTCTTTTTTTGTGGGTATGGAATAGAATAATTAACAGTTATGCAAAACAGATGGATTAAAGCGTTAGTTACAAGTTTATTATCAATCGTACCAATGATTGCCATTGTTTTGATCTTGTCTTTTAGTAAACTTGCTCCATTAGACGCAAGACGTGGTGATTATGCTTTGCTACTTATTGGCATGGTTATTCTGATCATCGGTTTATCTATTTTCCAAATAGGCGCTAATTCTAGTTTGACTAAAGTTGGTGAATATATGGGCGCTTCTCTTTCTAAACAAAAGAGTTTATTCATCGTTTGTTTATTTGCTTTTGCCTTAGGAACATTAATCACTGTAGCAGAACCAAGTATTCTCATTGTTTCTAAACAAGTAAATATTAATCCTTACTTATTAATTGGCGGAATCGCGGTTGGAGTAGGATTATTTGTTGTTTTTGGTGTTCTTAGAATTATTTTCCATAGACCATTAAAAATTTGGTATTTATTATTCTATTTCCTTACCTTCATGCTCATGATATTTGTGGTAATGGATCCAAATAAACGTCACTTCTTACCATTTATTTTCGATAGTGGAGGAGTTACAACTGGTTCCGCAACAGTGCCATTTATTCTTTCTCTTGGCGCTGGTATTGCTATGGTTAGAGGCGGAAAAAACGCAAGAAATGATAGCTTTGGTTTAGTGGGTATTGCCTCTATTGGTCCAATTATGACCGTTGCTGTTATGCTTTTAGTTAGTCCAATTTCTGGTGATTTTGATCCTACTACTACATATATAACTTTAGGAGAAGAACCAGTTTGGAAAATGTTTTTAGATGCATTAATTCCTACTGGAGTAGGTCATAATGGAACTTTGCTTGATGTCTTAATTGCTTTAGCTCCAACTTTAATTATTTTTATGGTTTATGAATTACTTTATATTCGTTTACCAAAACAAAAGATTTTAAAGCTTTTAGTTGGCTTCTTATTTACGTATATTGGTTTATCAATATTCTTAACTGGCACAAGCGCCGCTATGACACCTATTGGTTTTTATGTTGGTTCTAAATTAGGAAGTCAATCTTCTTGGATTATCATTGTTATCGCTTTTGTTATCGGTTTAGTGACTATTGTTTGTGAACCTGCTGTTCATGTTTTAACCCAGCAAATCGAAGATATTTCTGATGGAAGAACGAAGAAAATCAGCGTTTTATTAACCCTTTCTTTAGGTGTTGGTGTCGCTATTGCTTTAGCGATGATTAGAACCATTTATAATTTCTCCATCATGTATTACATGGTTCCAGGATATATCATTTCTATTGTTTTGATGTTTATTTGTCCAAATATTTACACCGCTATGGCATTTGACTCTGGCGGTACTGCTTCTGGTCCTATGTCATCTTCTTTTGTCTTACCAATGGTAGTGGGTGTTACAGTGGCATTAGGAAGCAAAAATGGTGTTCAACCAGATTATTATGAACAATCATTTGGTGTTATTGCTTTGATTGCGTTAACGCCTGTTATTGCTATACAAATTCTTGGTGTTATTAGTAACTTTAAAACAGTCAGAGCTAATTACAAAATGCGTACCCACGTTTACTCTAGTGATGATGCGCAAATTATTAACTTCAACTAGGAGGACATATGCCACTATTTAAAAAGAAAAAAACTGATGAAGTTCCTAAGCAACAAGTTCAACAACAAGTTAATTACGAAAAGTTGTCTATTTTCGTGACGATTGTTAATCACGGTATAGCGGATCCCGTTATTAAACTTTTCCAAAACTTTGGGGTTTCCGCTCAATTTGTCCAAAGAGGTGAAGGCACCGCTACTAGACAAATTAGAGATATTTTAGGTATTGAAGATACTGGCAAAGATATCGTTGTTTCCATTATTAAAAAAGATAAAATTGAAGAAATTAAGCCCGATTTGTTGGCTTTTTTCAGCGCAAGTAAATATAACAAGGGCATTGGGTTTTCTATTCCAATGACAAGCATGATTGGTGTTAAAGTATACCAATTCCTATCTAACTCATTATAGGAGGGTGATTATATGGAAGAAAAATTTGAAGTAATTATCGCATTTGTGAACTCTGGCTTTTCTGATTTAGTCATGAACGCGGCTAGAGAAGAAGGCGCTAGAGGTGGAACCATCGTTCACGCTCGTGGAACAGGTACCGCTGAAATGGAAAAGAAATATAACATCATCATCACTCCTGATAAAGAAATGATTATGATTTTAGTCAATCAAGCTATCAAAGAAAAAGTTTTATCCGCGATTTATAAAGCTGCTGGATTAGGAACTGATGGCCAAGGCATTGCTTTTACTTTGCCTGTGGAAGATGTCGTTGGATTGAAATTTAATTAAATATGAAAAGTGATAAGATTACCGCTTAATGCGGTTTTCTTATATAATAGTTTTTGCTTAAGGAGGCTCATTTGCCATGGAAAAGAAAAGATTCTATATTACCACTCCGATTTATTATCCGAGTGCGAAACTACATATCGGTCATGCTTATTGCACAGTCTTAACTGATATTTTTGCTCGTTATAAAAGGCTCAGAGGTTTTGAGTGTTACTTTTTAACTGGAGCCGATGAACACGGACAAAAAATTGAAAAGAACGCCGCTTTAGCGGGTAAAACTCCTCAGGAGTTTGTGGATGAAATTGTTGAAGGTTTCCATAAGTTATGGAAATTATTAGATATTTCAAATAATGATTTTATTAGAACCACACAAGAAAGACACACAAAAGTGGTTCAAGATATCTTCACCAAAATGCTAAATAAAGGAGATATCTATTTAGGCAAATATAAAGGTTGGTATTGTACACCTTGTGAATCTTTCTGGACTGATACTCAAGTGGGTCCTGATCATATTTGCCCAGACTGTGGTAGACCAGTTCAAGTCGCTGAAGAAGAAGCTTATTTCTTCAAAACCAAGAAATACGTTGATGCTTTATTAAAGTTCTACGACGAAAACCCGAAGTTCTTAACTCCTGAATCTCGTAAGAATGAAATGATTAATACTTTTATTAAACCAGGATTAGATGATCTATGCGTTTCTAGAACTAGTTTTTCTTGGGGTATTCCAATTAGAGAAAATAAAAAACATGTTATTTATGTTTGGTTAGATGCTTTAACTAACTATATAACTGCGTTAGGTTATGATTCTGATCATCCAGAATTATTTAATAAGTTCTGGCAAGATGAAGAATCAGAAATCATTCATATTTTAGGTGCGGATATCACTAGATTCCACGCGATTTATTGGCCGATGTTTTTAGAAAGCTTAGGTTTAAGAAAACCAGATCGTGAATTTATCCATGGTTTACTCATGATGAAAGATAGTAAGATGAGTAAATCTAAAGGTAATGTTGTTGATCCATATCCACTTGTGGAACATTTTGGATTAGACGCGGTGAGATATTATTTAGCCAGAGAAATAACTTTTGGGCAAGATGGTAGTTTCTCACCTGAACAATTTGTCGAAAGAGTAAATAGTGATTTAGCTAATTCTTTAGGAAATCTATTAAATAGAACAGTTTCTATGATTAATAAATACTTCGATGGTGTTGTTCCCGCTTATAAAGGCGTTGTAACAGACTTCGATGGTAATTTAGAAAGTGTTGCGAAAGAAGTAGTTAAACAATATGAATCACTAATGGATGATTTAAAGATTACTGAAGCTATAGCTTCTGTAAATGAACTCGTCAATAGAGCGAATAAATATATCGATGAGACGACACCTTGGGCGTTAGCCAAAGATGAATCTAAAAAAGAAGAACTCGCTAGTGTGATGAATCATTTAGCCAACGCTATTTATATTTCTGGTATGCTATTAAAACCAGTATTAACTAGAGCTAGTGATAAATTATTTGCTCAATTAGGCGTCGAAGGCGATTTATTAAAATATCAAAATGTTTATAACTTTGGTTGTGTTAGTAACGTCAAAGTAAATAAGGGTGACCAATTATTCCCAAGACTTGAAGTGGAAAAAGAAGTGGAATTCATCCAAAACATGATGAATGGTGGGAAATAATATGGAATATAGAAATGAAAGATTTACTGGTGAAAGAGCCTTGTTTGCGTCAGAAGATTTGACGTTCTTCGACTGTTTATTTGAAGATGGAGAATCTCCACTTAAGGAATCTAAAAGATTAAAAATCTTTAGAAGTACATTTAACTGGAAATATCCTCTTTGGTATTGTAACGATGTTGAAGTCCACGACTGTAAAATTACTTATACCGGTAGAAGCGGCATTTGGTACACCAAAAATATCACAATCAATAATTCTCTTATTGAAGCTCCTAAAACATTTAGAAGAAGTGAAAAAGTGACTTTAAATAGTGTTGATATGCCTCACGCAGATGAGACATTTTGGAAATGTAACGGTATTAGATTAAATAAAGTAATCGCGAATGGTGATTATTTCGGTTTTAATAGTGAAGATGTTGAAATTGATAATTTAACTTTATTAGGAAATTACGCATTTGATGGTGGAAAGAATATTAAAATCAGAAATTCTACATTAACCACGAAAGATGCATTCTGGAATTCAGAAAATGTTACTTTAATTAACTGCACAATTATCGGTGAATATTTCGGATGGAATTCTAAAAATATTACTTTAGTAAACTGTACAGTGGAATCCCATCAAGGATTTTGTTATATGGAAAATCTAAAGATGATTAACTGTCGATTAATAAATACCGATTTATGCTTTGAATATTGCTCTGATTTAGATATTGAAGTAACCACCGAAATTGATTCAGTGAAGAATCCTATAAGTGGTAAGATCCACGCTTATAAAATCAAAGAATTAATCTTGGAAGATCAATTCATCGATAAAAGTAAAACCGACATAAAAGTGGACGTTAATGAATAAATATAATTTTGATGAAATAAATAATCGTAGAAATACTAATTCTGTGAAATGGGATGTAAAAGACAATGAATTACCCATGTGGGTCGCAGATATGGATTTTAAAGTGCTTCCTGAAATTAAAGACGCGATTAAAAAGAGAAGCGAATTAGATTCCTATGGTTATATTGATATCCCAAAAGATTATTTTTCTTCTTATAGATATTGGTATAAAAATAGACACGGTTTAGATATTAAAGAAGATGAGATGGTTTATGTTTCTGGTGTAGTTGCTGGGATTGATTCCATCTTTAAACACCTCCTTCATGAAGGTGATGGTGTAATAGTGATGACACCTGTTTATCACATCTTTTATAACTGCATTAAGAATAACGGATTAAAACAGTTTGATAATGAGTTTATCTATCAAGATGGCAAGTACGAAATTGATTTTGAAGGACTAGAAAGTTTAGCCAAAAAAGATGAAGTAAAAGCATTGTTATTATGTAATCCTCATAATCCAATAGGAAGACTGTTTTCTAGTGAAGAATTAGCAAAAATCGCAAAAATATGCGAGAATTACGGCGTTTTTATCATTTCTGATGAGATTCACGGGGATATTGTTAAACCCGGAAAAGATTATGTTTCTATTTTAAAAGTTAGCGATAAAGCAGTGGCGTTAGTGAGCCCATCTAAGACCTTCAATATGGCGGGTTTACAAGCCGCTTGTATATTTGTTAAAGATCAAAAATTAAAAGAAAAAATTGAAACCGCGGTCGGTCAAGATGATATTGGTGAACCGAATTATTTTTCTCCTTTCGCGACGATTGCCGCGTATACATATGGAGAAAAGTATGTTGATGAATTAAACGAATATATCTTTAATAACAAAAAATATATCCAAGAATATCTTAAGAAGTATTTACCACATCTACATTTAATCGATAACGATGCGACTTATTTACTTTGGTTAAACATCTCTTATTACAAGATGGATGGTAAAGAGTTCGCTAATAGATTAAGAGAAGAGACTGGTTTATATGTTTCTAATGGTAATCAATTCGGTAAGGGTGGAGATTCATTTATTAGAATCAATATTGCTACTTCTTTAGATAATATAAAAGAAGCCTGCAAGAGGCTTCAATTATTCGTTGGTAAATTAAATTAGCTTATTACTGTATAACCACTTTTATTGTGCTGCCAAAGTGATGCAGCAAAATCTTGATAACGAAGTGCTTTTCCTGTGTTGTAACCTTCCGCGATTAACCAATCACGAGCTATTTCACGATAGTTTTTAGAAAGTTTTATTGTGGAAGTACCGCCTGTTTCGGTGAACTTATCATATGATCTACTTGAATTGCAATGTAAATACACATAATCAAGAACAGCGATTTTATATTTTTTATTTAAATCGATTTGACTAGCGAGAGATACTAAAGCATCTTTTTTTTGGTCTTCATGACAGTGAGGACATGTAATTACCTCTCCAGATGTTAATTCGTTAAAAGCAATTTCTTCTCCACAAGATGGACAAGAAACTTTTAAATTCGGATTACGAGTAATGTAGTTATATCCAGTTATGATGTTATATCTAAATTCGCGACCAGTTATTTCTGCGATATAAACAACATTATCAAACGGGAAAGATTTATAGATGTCTTTAAATGTCCAAGTTGATTTGCTAGCAATTTCGCTTCTTGCGGAGTTTGCTACGGCACAGAGAATATCTCCATATCCTTCTTTGACGCATTGGCTATACATAGCTTTAGTCACTAAATTGGCTAAATTTGATGTATAGAATGAACCTGAAACATTATTAGCCAGCACTTGGTTAGCGGCTGTATCGCATTCTTGACCATATGAAGTTATTAAACTTTGGATGGTTGGATCGATAGTGGGTGTTTCATTAATTATTTCATTAGCTTGGATAAAGTTAGCTGTACTACCAGTCACTTTTTTAACATTTGGATCATAAGTCATAACAATATGAGCGACTGATTCGGTATAAGCTAGGCCTTGAGAATATAGCAATCGATCATTTTCAATATAAGTTTCTTGGTTATGACTGTGGCCACAAAGTACTAAATCGACATAGTTATCTAAGTTATAACCATAAATTAAGTTTTGAGGAGCGTGGATGGAAGCAATAATCACGTCACATTTTTCATCATTTCTTAAATGAGTGGCTTCTTCTTTGATAAATTCCACATGGTTTTTAAAACCGATATCTCTCACATATTCAGTACAAATAGAAGTAATTTGATCTTCACCAATTCCTCCTAAGATACCGACTTTTAAACCATTATCTAACGTATATGTAACACTTTTTCTTCCTAAATCAGATAGGAAAGTAGTACCCATAGTTTTAGTATCAAAATTATAGTTATAAACATTTCCGGATAATACGGGCATTGTGTAGCCGTTATATCCTCTTGCGGTATTAGCCGCTAATTTTTCTGCACCCCAGTCAAAGTCATGATTGCCAACTGTTCTAGCATCATAATGAATATAATTCATACAATCATTGATGAGGTTACCATAGTTATAGTTAGAATAGATGCTACCTTGCCAAGTATCACCTTGGTCTAATAATAAGGTATTTGGATTTTCTCTTTTACCTTTTAAATAGGTAAATAAATGATCGATACCAGCATGAGTAGTATCTTCATTACTATCTCTAAATTGACCGTGTATATCATTCGTGGCCCAGATATCGATATTAATCGGATCTTTATCCCCACCTTCTTCAGAAGATTGTTGTTCTTCGCTAGATGAACCTTGTTCCTCGGATGATGAACCTTGATCCTCAGATGACGAACCTTGTTCTTCACTAGAAGAATGGGTCTCACTAGAAGAAGGATTACTACTAGTGTTTTCACTGCTAGTGTTATTAGAAGAATAATGACTGTTATCAATTTTTGGTGTGCAGCCACCTAAAAGGATAGCTAATAAAGGAATTAATTTTAAAAATGTCTTTTTCATAATGTAAGTATTTTGTGTCTACATTATAATGTAATAGAAAAAATATGGGCAAGATTTTTAAAGGTCGTTGTGTCGATATATCATCCGAAGGTAAAGGCGTTGTTAAATACGGAAAAGACATCGTTTTTGTCGATGGATTATTTGTTAATGAGGAAGCTGATATTGAAATACTTTATCATCGTGCGGGAGTCTATTTTGGCAAAGTGAGAAAGTTACATGTTCTATCTAAAGATAGAATACAACCAAAATGTAAGATTTGTACCGCGTGTGGGGGATGTCAATATCAACAGATTAATTATAATAAGCAAATCGAATATAAAACTAATCGTGTCAAACAAGCTATAAAACGTATCGCCGGATTAGAGACAAAAGTTGAAAAATGTATCGGCGCAAAGCACCCATATAATTACCGTAATAAAATCCAAGTTCCTTTTGCTAAAGACAAGAAAGGTAATATTGTTTATGGATTTTATAAAGAAAATAGTCATGAGATTATTCCCACAAAAGAATGCGCGATTGAAAATAAAAAAGCTGCGCCTATCTTATGGGATATCAAAGGTTTATTAAAAGAATTTAATATACCTATTTATAACGAAGATTCTGGGAAAGGTATCTTAAGATATGTTCTTATCAGAACAAGTTATCATTACGATGAACTAATGGTGGTCCTTGTGACCTCTATAATGAATTTCCCAAATCAAAGAAATTTTATTGATTCATTAATTAAATTACATCCTGAAATCACGACAATCGTGGAGAATGTTAATTCTAGACACACGAATGTTATTTTGGGTAATAAAGAAAAGATATTATATGGTCCAGGATTCATCAAAGATGATATATGTGGATTAACTTTTGAAATATCCGCGTCCAGCTTCTTCCAAGTTAATCCTGAGCAAGTTGAAGTTTTATATAACACTGCTTTAGAGTTACTAGATAATGACAAAAATCAAATTGTTTTAGACGCTTATTCAGGAGTGGGGACTATCGGTTTAATCGCCTCAAAAAAAGCGAAGAAAGTTCTTTCTATAGAAATAGTGAAAGGCGCTCATAAAAACGCTATTGAAAATGCGAAGAGAAATAATGTTAAAAACATTAGTTTCTTTTGTGGAGATTCTGGAGAATATATCGCTAGCTATGAAGGAGATATTGATGTGGTCATCATGGATCCTCCACGTAAGGGTAGCGATAATAAATTTCTATCAACACTAATTAATAAAAAGATTAAAAAAGTAATCTATATTTCTTGCGATCCAGAAACATTGGCCAGAGATTTAAAATATCTTTCACCGTATTATGATGTTAATTATATTCAACCTGTAGATATGTTTCCGATGACCGCACACGTGGAGACAATCGTTGGCTTGATTTTAAGGAAATAAAACCTGTTTATTTATAATAAAAAATCTATATTTTTGAATAAAGACATGACCCATGAATGCCACTTTTACTTAATACTAACAGTATTAAGTAATTATGCCTATTGATAGCCTATATCTAGGGTTGTTAGTGGTAACATGTGTTTTTAATATCATTTAAGAGAAATATCTAATAAGATAAAATAGTAAATATGTCAGACGAGAGAAATCTATTTGGGATGCTAGACGATATTTCAGCTAATCAGGCTGAGCTTTTAAACGAGATCACCGGCGTTAAAACCCAAGTAAGTGATTCAGATGATAGAATTACTGAATTAGAAAAAGAAATACAAAATTTAAAAAGGCAATCAGCTCAACCTAAAACAGTTGCTCCCAATGCCACTCAACCTAAACCAACTCAAAACGATATTCTTCAAACATTTTTAAAGCAGTCTAAAAAGAGCTGGAGATGGTTTGGAACCAGATCAGAATTTAGTAAGTGGAAAACGCTAGCTATTATATCTTTATTAATACTATTAATAGTAGGACTCGTCACATCCATCATCTCAACAATCTGTTTTAAGATGTACAGCACATTTACATTCTTCGAAAATGCATGGATGGTATTTGGCATTATCTATCTCGTTTATGCCTGCAAAGCCCAATTAACTTATGAGGTGAATGTATTAGCTTCTAATTCATCTTATAAATATGAAACTGATAAATTAGGAATGAAATTCCCGAGAAAAGAAAAGATAGTATTTAGAATCTTTAAATGGCTAGCCATTATATCGGTACCATGCAATATCATTTGTATTTGGGCCGGCTTGGGTAAAAGTAACCAAATCTTAGCAACAGTTATGGAGACAGCGTTCTTGGGTGCGATTATCTTTGCATTCTTTATGAATCTCAATCTTTATGCTCAATATTCAATCATTTGGGTTGAAGGACACAATTTAACCACGAAAGAAAAAGTGGTGCTTGTATTACCTCCTGGTGCAAAACAACTAATGCCAGAAGAAGAATTTAAAAAGAAGATGCCTTTCTTCTATGAATAGAGGAGACGTGTATGTATTTATCTCATTTAAAAATTAAGAATCATCCAATATTAAAGAACCTTGAATTAGATTTAATCAATCCTAAAACAAATGAACCATATGCAGTGGTGGCTTTTGTTGGTGAAAACGGATGTGGCAAAACAACTATATTGAATGAGATTTTTAACTATGAAAAGTCTGATTTTATCGTTGATAAACAAACGCCTTATACAATAGTTCCTAAGCCATTTGATGCTCTTTATCTTAGACAAGGAAGTCTTCATAGAAACGCCATGAAAGAAGTCAGAAAGCTGATTGATGGCCAAGACATGTATCCAACGAATAGTGCCACCTATACTGGTGGAGCAAACCCATTTGGTTTAAGAAGCAATAATGCAGTTAATCGTATTAATGAAGGCATTAAACTTTTAGAAAAACTTGGTGATGACGAAATCACTCAAATCTTTAAAGAAAACCACATAGATGAAGTATGGTGTAGTGGAGAAGTCACCAAAAAGATTGATGGAAAAGATCACGGTTATAACATCACCAACTATTCATCGGGGCAACAAGAAATTTTATTAAAAATAAAAGATATCAGAAAAATGGCATCTGGCACCGATTGTGTTCTTTTGGATGAGCCAGAAACATCACTTCATCCAAGATGGCAAAAAGAAATCGTTAATCTTATTAAACTAATGCTTACTGATGTCGATGGCAATGTTCCGCAAATCTTCTTGGCTACACACTCTGAAAAAGTGCTTGAGTCATTAATTGCTAGAGATGATGTATTGATTGTTAGATTATCCAAAAAGGATGGAGAAATAAAAACTGAAGCAATTAATGAAATGGACCTACGTTTACCTACTCCAACATTTGCTGAGTTAGATTATGTAGTCTTCCATATTCCATCAATGGATTATCATGACCAATTATTAACCAGAATGGCTGATTTGTATGAAGTTGAGGCTATATCCGATATAGATAAAACTGTAAGAACCCATCCGCTTTACACAAAGCAAGAATATGGAAAGGTTTGGGTTGGAGCTACTAAATATAAAGTTAATACGTATCGCACATTACCTGTTTATATAAGAAACTACTTCCATCATCCAAAAGATGGAGTGGCACCAACAGAAGAAGAGGTTGTTAAATCAATAGAGTTTTTAAGAACTGTAATTAAATCAAAAGTAGATGAGTGATATAATATGTGAGCCAGTGGGTATTTCCTTTGTTTAGAAATAAACGTGTGGAGGAGGTACTGCTATATGGGCTTCAATACTGGCACATGCTCTTCCACTAATGTTATGGAAGAAATCCGAGAGCTTATTAAAGATAATAGGCTATCCGTTTCCAAGCTTGCTGAAGAAATCGGCATCAGCCGTAAGGCATTTAGTCGCATAATCAACGAGCACAACAAATTTGTTGACATGGATATCCTTGTCTACTTATGCAAGAAACTCGGAATTAAGGCAATCGTTATCGAGTAACATCGGTGGCGGTTGCCACTTTTTATATGTCCCGTTTTTTGGGACATTTTCATTTTGTCGATTTTTTTCAATTTACTATATAGGAGCCATGAGGCAGAAAGCAGAAAACAAAATGAAACAAATTGAAGCAAAAGAAGTCATTAAAACATTGAATTGGATTGCTCAAGCCGATGAAGATGGCCAATCAGTCCTTGAACCAACATTAAACAAGAAAGGGATATATGAATGTGTGGTTCATCTCCCATTGATTGAAAAAACAGTGATAGGCATTGGGGATTACAAATTAGAGTCAATCGATAATGCCACAAAACAATCATCCAAATTGATCGATGAATATCTTGAAGAAAACCCTGAATACGAAGTTAAAGATGCATTTGGTGGTTCTAGATACATCCTAGAAGAAGATGATAACGGATATTTATGCATTCACTTAATGCAAGAAGGAGCTTATTGCTAATGGAAATTTCACCAGTAATCACAGTATTAGGAATTATTAACACAGTCATCAGCATGATCGCTTGTCCAATTATCGCTGGATATAAAAACAGAAGCGTAGTGGGATGGTTCTTCGGAGGCTTATTCTTAGGCCTTATTGGATTAATCATCGTAGCTTGTCTTCCTAGAAAAGATTAACTACTAGAGCCGCGTTGTATATTCGTTCCTCCTTTCTGAAAATTTACACCTCCTTTCTTTTACACCCCGGCATTCCATCCTAATAGCGGCGTTAGGGTGGGTGCCAAGCCTTATTACTTAACGAGATACATCAATTGATGTGATATAATATCGGTAGATTAATAATTAATTGAAACGACTAGATACGTTATTTGTCTCGGTACCGTATCTACCGGCCATAAGGTTATTGAATTATTAATCGCCAGAAAGGGACTCTTTTATGTATAAAAAGACATTCGTGCCACTCTTAGTAGCACTTGCCTCAATTGGAGCTATTACAGGTTGCTCTAATAAAGGTGAAAAACAAGAACAAATATCTGTAACCGATATGGTCGGCACAACCATAACCATCAACAAAAACCCTAAAAAGGTAGCTTGTGTCTCAAGAACAACATATGACTTATTAGTAGCATATGGTCTTGGAGATAAAATTGATGGAGCTTATAAGGGCACATTAAATAATGATTGGGTACCTCTTATTTACCCAGAAAGTAAAAATCATTATGTATATGAGTATCAGAATAGCAGTGAGCTCTTCTTATCAAGAGGGGTGGATTTAGTATTCGCTCCCGAAAAGTACATTGCTGATGATTTAAACGCACACGGTGTGCCTGCTTTATGTGTTTCCTTATATGGAAATCCAACATTTGATAATTATGTTACGTTCTTATCTCAATTAGTCACTAAGATTTGGGACGGCGATGATATCAAAGCAAAAGCAGCAGCTTGGGAAAACAAAGTCACAACCGCAATTAGTGAAGTAACTACTGAGCTAGCTAAGCACGATATAACCAAAAAGAAAGTATTTTATGTCCGTGGAGATAAAGATAAAGGTGTTGGTTATACTGACACCCAAGGATCTTTCACTGAATACGCATATAGATCTTTAGGATTTGATTTTATCGGCGCGTCCTTAACAACAAATCAACCTTCCAAAGAAGAAATCGTATCTCAAAACCCAGATATCTTTGTATGTGGTGGTCAATATCAAAACAAAAACATCAATGCTCTCAAAACAGAAGAACCCTATGTTAATTTAGATGCGGTCAAAAACAATAAAGTCTATAACATCCCAATCGGATTTACTGCTTTTGAACAATTATCCGCTATGACTCCAATATTCTTCTATGACCAAGCTAATAAGATTTACCCTGAGTATTTCTCATATGATATTTCAAGCATGGTTAAAACAACCGTTAAAGAGTATTTTGGAACTGACGTAACTGATGATCAAGTTTCTTATATGCTCAATGGACTTAATCCAGAAGGTGGCTCGTTATACTAATGAATGAGAAAGTCTTAAAAAGAAGGACTTGGATATCATTCGGAATATCGATAGCGGTTTTCGTTGTTGTCTTCGCTTTAGCATTAATGCTAGGAAGATATAAAATCGCAATTGACGATTTCTTTAAAGCTATCTTCACTAGTGATAGCGCTTTAGATACTCAAAGAAGCATCATAGTGAATCTAAGATTTCCTAGAACCATAATGGCAGCATTTGTTGGTATCGGACTATCTTTATCAGGCTTGTTATATCAAGAGACATTCAGGAACAAACTGGTGTCTCCTGACTTGCTTGGTGTTAGTACTGGTGCCTCTGTTGGTGCTGCTCTAGCAATAGTTCTAGGATTATCATCTGCTTTGATTAGTGTATTTGCATTCTTGATGGGTTTATTAACTGTCTTTGTTACAGTGATGGTATCCAAGCTATTTAGAAACGGATCATCAACCATATTGCTATTATCTGGAATCATTGTTGGTGGATTCATGTCCGCTATCTTATCAATGATTAAATACTTCTCAAGCGACATAACCACATTGGCGAGCATTACATACTGGCTTATGGGTTCATTTGAAAGCGCAGATATGAAACGCGACTACATCCTCATGGGAGTGGTGATTGTATGTGTTGTTGTCTTATTACTCATCTCTCATCCAATTAATCTCGTTAATCAAGGAAAGGCTGAAGCTCAAACAAAGGGTATCAACTACAATTTCTATCGCGGATTGATTATTGTTCTTGCGACAGTATTGACCGCCATATCCGTATGTTTCTGCGGAACCATTTCTTGGATTGGGTTAGTCATTCCTCATATTGTTAGATTGCTTGCAGGAAGAGATGCAAAAAGGACCATTCCTCTATGCATTACTTTTGGTGGAACATTCATGATTTTAGTCGATGTTTTGTCTAGAACATTCACCGATTCAGAGATTCCATTAAGCGCAGTAACTGGCTTATTAGGAACTGTTATATTTGTAGTGATTTTGATTATTAAAAGGAGGAAGTTAAATGAACATAAAGATATCTAATTTATCCTTTAAATATGATAAAAAAGCCGCAAAAAACGTATTAAATTCAATAAATTTGGAAATTAAGCCGGGTTCAGTAAATGTATTGCTTGGTCTAAATGGTTGTGGTAAAACAACCCTTATTAAGCTACTTGCTGGACTTGAAAAACCACTTGAAGGAATCATTGAATACGATGACAAAAATCTTCAAACAATCAAGATCAGAGAAAGATCCAAAATCTTTGCTTATGTTCCTCAACAGGCTAATGTCACAAACGATATTCCAGTGAGGCAATATCTCTCTTATGGAACTACAAACACTCTTGCCTTTTATGAACATCCGGGTAAAGAAGAAATGAAGCGCGTTGAAGCTATGGCTGAGCGTTTACATATCTCTCATTTACTTGATAAGAATCTTGGTGAGATAAGTGGTGGTGAACTTCAAATAGTTTTAATCGCCTGCTCGCTCATTCAAAATACTGAAATCTTATTACTAGATGAGCCAACCTCCGCTCTAGACATGAAGAATCAAAACTTAGTTTTATCAATTCTTAAGGATGTGGCCAAAGAAGGCAAGACCATTATTCTTTCGTCGCACAATCCTAATCACGCATTATATTTAAATTCTAATGTAGTGCTCATACATGATGGTGTAATACGTGATGAAGGTCCTGCTAAAGAACTAATCAAAGTTGAAAAGCTAAAACCAATTTATGGAGACCATGTGTGCGTTTCTAATGAATTAGGCTACGAAGAAATATCATTTAAATAAACCTTGTTACCTATTTTGGGACAAATACGTTTTGTTATCTTTTTTCGTTATACATTATTGACGTCGATAAGAGATCGGCAGAAAGAGAGTTAACCAAAATGGAAAACAAAACAATCAAACAAAATGCCAATAACATCATGTGGGTAGAGTACTGGATACAGAAGGTCCACCCTTCATTTGAAGATTATGAACTCTTCGCTGAAAGATACGATGATTACAGATGGATTTGTGAAATCAAACTCCCTCTCATCGAGAAGTCGGTGAAGTCAATATCGGAAAAAGAAGTAAATGCAATGCTAAATGCTTCCGAGAAAGCAGCGAAATTAATCGATGAATATATGAAAGAGCATCCAGAGCTTAAAATCATCAATAGATTCAAAGGTAAACGCTGGGAAATCGTAAGTGATGAAACCGGAAAGTTCATATCAATGGGCATGAGCAGTGCCTGGCGAAGAGAACAAGGTAAGCAAATGGAAAAGATGATGAAAGATTCAATCGAAACCGTTAAGAAAGCTATTAAGAAGCTTGCTAAAATTAATGGGACTAGTAAGAACCTCTACATCCAAGTCCTAGATCAATCACTCTTCGATGACAACATGACAGTCAAAGAAATCCTTGAAGCAGTGAATGACAAAATTGAAAAAGAATATCACACAACTCAATGCACAGTGTGCTATGACAAAGATGGAGATAGTGTAATCGTAGTGGGTTACACTCTCCCATCTAGTGAGAAAGGAGAACTCAACTAATGAAATACTTATTCTTCGATATCGAATGTTCCAACTGTTTCAATGGCGTTGGAAAAATGTGTGAGTTTGGCTATGTTCTCACCGATGAAAACTTCCTAGTCATGAAAACTGGTGATATTCCAATGTCTCCTGGTAAAGGAAGAGAGTCAAGATTCTATCTAAAAGGTCGCAAGCATGAAAAAGACTTAGAGTTAGCATATGAATATGACTATTACTTCGAGCAACCAGTATTTCCTTATTTCTACAAGAAGATTAAAGAATTGGTCGAAGATCCTGATACAATCTGCTTCGCCTATTCAATGGATAACGACATCCCTCATCTCTATCACGCTTGTAAGAGATACAAATTACAACCATACAACTATGAATGTTATGACGTTCAAAAACTTGTAGCGGCTTATCTAGAAAAGAAAGGCCAAATGTCATTGCATAAAGCATGCCAGACAATCGTTGGTCCTAACTCCGTAGTCAGATTACAAGAACATCTATCTAGAGATGATGCCGAAATGGAGAGATTAATCTTTGAAGCCATATGTATCCTAACTAAGATGGATTCCAAAACACTCTTAAAAGAATCTCAATTCGCTAGAACAAACTCAATTGAATGGATGGATAAATTCGTTCATAGAGAGAAAAAGAAAAGACTCAAAACCGCTGGCCATGAACTATATAACTCATTAGCGGTTGATGAATCTGAATTAGATAAACCAGAAAATGTTGGAAGAAGATACAACATTAGTGGTGAGCTTAAAGCAGATTTAAATGCTCTAAAAGTTACCATCAATCTCATTCAAAGTAAGAACGGAATTCTCTGCAATAAAATTAGTAAGAGCGACTTCTTCATTGTCTATGATGATAAGAATAAAGAAGAGATTCTTAAAAGCTTTAAGCATCCATTTGATGGACAGGTGCTTACCTATCAAGAATTCCTATCAACAATTACAAAATAAAGTAAAAGACCTGCAGAACTGCCGTGTTTGGTAGCAAAACAGGTCTTTTTTATGTCTTATACCATGACAACTTTGTAATGTAGATGCTCATTCCTATACCTTCTTTCTAATGTCACGTCCCCTTCTAAAAGTGGTGTGTGTTGAACCAAACTTGCTCTCTTTTCTTTGATGTAGAGGTAGTTGGCTTTTTCATTATTCGGAAGGACGAATACAAGCTCGTGTCTGTTAACGACGATAATGGCTTGTAGACATGTATTAACGATTGGTTTAGTGAGCGTTTCTACTGTGAGTCTTTGACCGCCTATATTCTTGCTCATATCTAATAAGCGAAGTTTAGATAATTCAGTTTCTCTAGCTTTGCACTCTAGATCGCTAATCTTCATATCTAATTCACGGTAATCGATGATGCGTTCTTTATATTGCTTTTCTAAGACTATCTTTTCGATTTCATCCATCGTGTTTTGTTTCTTTGTAATAACATCACTGATTTCATCCTCTAGAGACTCTTTTTCTCTTTTGAGGTCATCAATTTGTTCTTGGATGTTGCCAGCCTCAGTATGCAAGGCGATATTGTTCATTAATTTAGTTAGAGCTTTGCCTTTATCAAAGTAGACTCTATTGATAACTTCAACGGTGGTTTTAAGAACAATGTCTTCACTAATTGGCTTGGCTCCACATTTGTCTTCTGCGTAGTTTAGAACATAGCCATTACATTGAAACATAATTCGTGGTGTTGCATATCCTTGTGTCCAATGTCTTCTTTTAAAGGTATCACCACACTCAAGGCAGACAAGCATACCACTTAGTGGATATTGAGATGCGTATTTACGTGAATCTGGATTTGTCCCTCTAAACTTTTCTCTATTACGAGCATAAATTAATTGGGCTTTTTCCCAGATTTCTCTAGAAACGATAGGTTCATGGTTGTTTTTGATGTAGACCTGTTCTTCAATACCCTCATTTTTTACCCTTTTATGGTTTAGGAAATCGATGGTAACACTTTTTTGAAGTAATAAGTCACCACAATACTTTTCGTTTGTGATAATGCCTT
>JBGUIX010000013.1:0-16336 GCA_045113315.1 Bacilli bacterium | reverse complement strand
AAATTGATTAATGTTGTATTCAAAAGACTAAATATAGCAAATAATGCCAAAAAATAAGAAAAAACACGCACTTTTTCGTACGTGTCTTGACAATCGATGATGGCGGAGGAACAGGGATTTGAACCCTGGCACCGAGTTACCAGTCTACGAGCTTTCCAAGCCCGCCCCTTCAGCCTCTTGGGTATTCCTCCGTGGATTTAAGCTGAACAATATTGGTAATGTGCTTGTTTATTATATTAAAAAGAGCTCTTTATTAAAAGAGAAAAATGGTAAAATTGTTTTGTATGCAGAAATATATCGTTAATAAAAACGAATCTGGCCAAACTTTAGAAAAATATGTGAAGAAAGTTTTAAATACTGCTCCATTATCTTTTATTTATAAATTATTTAGAAAAAAAGATATTAAGGTAAATGGTCATTGGCAAAAAGAAAAATATATTGTTTCTGAAAATGATGAAATTACGATATTCATTACCGATAAACAAATAGAAGAATTTAATAAAACTAATGTTTACACTCCAAATAATGACATCGAACCATGGATTATTTATGAAGATAAGAATGTTTTATTTATTAATAAACCACGTGGTGTATTAGTCCAAAAAGATGATAACTATAACGAAAAACCATTAGACCAAATGGTTATTGAATATTTGATTTATAAAGGCGAATACGATCCTCAAAACGATTTAGCTTTTAAACCAGGACCAGCGCATCGAATTGATCGAAATACCTCCGGCATTGTAATCTTTGGTAAAAACCATGACACTTTATCCTATTTATTTGAATTATTTCAGAAGCATGAATTAATTGGTAAACACTATATTTGTTTAGTAGTGGGAGATATTAATAAAGAAGGCACAGTTGAAGTTCCTTTAAGAAAGAATTTCGACACAAAAAAAGTAGTGGTTGCTCCTCTTTCTAGTGGGGCTAAACCGGCAAAAACTGTTTATCATCCCATTGAACACTTTAACGGTTTTACATTATTAGATATCACGCTTATTACAGGTCGCACTCATCAAATCAGAGTTCATATGTCTTATATAAGACATCATGTTGTGGGCGATGGTAAATATGGTGATTTTAAAATCAATAATGAAATTGAAAAGAAATACGGTTTTAAGAATCAATTTCTTCACGCTAGTGAAGTTCACTTTGGTGAACTACAAAAGCCGTTAGATAACTTATCGAAAAAATCTTTTAAAGCGGAAATGCCTAAAGAATATACTGATTTATTGTTAAAATTAAAAGAAGAGAGGGAATGATTATGTCATTAACAGAACAAAACTACCAAAGATGGTTAAATTCTCCACTTGTCAGTGCGGAAACCAAAAAAGAATTAAAAAACATGAATCAAAATCAAATTGATGATGCCTTTTTTAAGGATGTGGAATTTGGTACCGCTGGCATGCGTGGTGTATTAGGACCAGGCACCAATCGCTTAAATGAATTTACAGTTCGCAAAGCGACAGTGGGATTTGCAAAATATTTATTAGAATTATTCCCTAACGCCAAAGAGATGGGGGTAGCGATTAGTCATGATAACCGTCATCTTTCTCGTGAATTTACTTTATTAAGCGCTCAAGTTTTAAATGAATTTGGTATTAAAGCTTATATTTTTGATTCTTTAAGACCAACACCTGAATTATCCTTTGCGGTGAGATATTTAAAAGCTTGCGGTGGAATTATGATTACTGCTTCTCATAATCCAAAAGAATATAACGGTTATAAAGTTTATGATGAAACAGGCTGCCAATTAGTGCCTGATAAGATTAAAAGATTATTAGAAATTATCGCATCTCTTCCTAATGAGCTTGAAGTTACTTATAAAGTAAGTGAAAAGTTAGGAGAAACTATTTTACTAGATAATAAAGTTGATGATGAATATGTGAGATTATGTGAAGAAATCTCGATTAATAAAGAATTAGATAAATCTAATTTTAAAATTGTTTTCACTCCTAATCATGGAACAAGTTATGTTCCAGCGATGAGAATTTTTAAAGATTTAGGTTATGACATCGTTCCAGTTTTAAGCCAATGTAATCCAGATCCAGATTTCTCTGGAACATTATCTCCTAATCCAGAAGATCCAAGAAGTTATATTGAAGGATTAAAACTCGCTAAAGAAGTGGGCGCTAAATTATTAGTGATGACTGACCCAGATGGCGATAGAGTGGGCTTAGGATATTTAGCTAGTGATGGAAGTTATCAAACATTTACCGGTAATCAATCCGCAGCGATATTATTAGACTATATCCTTTCTGAAAGAAAAAAGAGAGGTTTATTAAGCAATAATGGTGTGATGTATAATACAATCGTGACTTCCTCTTTAGGCAAAGAAATTGCGGAATCTTATGGTGTAAAAACTGAGCAATTCTTAACTGGATTTAAATTTATTGGTAATCGTATCGATTATTATGAGAAAAAAGGAAATGGTCCTCATTTCGAATTCGGCTATGAAGAAAGCTATGGTTGCTTAATCGCTCCATTTGCTCGAGATAAAGATGGTTGCCAAGCTATATTGCTCTATTGCGAAATGGCCTTATATTATGACAAACTTGGCAAACCACTTGATGTTGTTTGGGATGAATTACAACAAAGATATGGTTATCACCTAGATATCGCTTATTCTATCGAATTTAAAGGTAGTAGTGGTCAACAAGCAATGGATGAATTAATGAATAAACTCCATAACGCTCCATTAAAAGAGCTTGGTGGCGTGAAAGTTGCTCGCGTTGAAGATTATCTTAAACAAGAAGCTTTTGAATCAGGTAAGACTCAAAAGATCACTCTTCCAAAGAGCAATGTTGTGAAATTATTCTTTGAAAATGGAAATACAATTACCGTTAGACCTTCTGGTACCGAACCTAAAGTTAAATTCTATATTGGTATGAAGAGCAAATCTAAACTTGATAAGAAAGACGCCGATAAGCTCTACGAAGAATTAAAGAAAGAATTAAGAATTTAAAAATAAAGCAAGCCGTTAAAAGCTTGCTTTTATTTTAGATATTTAATAGTCCGACAGCGTCATGTACTCTTTTAAGAGTTTCTTTAGCGATGGCTTTCGCTTTTTTTGCTCCATCTTTTAGAACTTTTTCGTATGATTTGTTATTTACGATTTCTTGATATCTTTGTTGGAACGGTTCGAGTTCTTTAATGACTACATCAGCCACTGCGGTTTTAAATTCTCCATATCTTTTACCGACGAAATCTCTTTCCGCTTCTTCGATACTTTTGTCAGTCATCGCCGCATAAATAGTTAACAAGTTAGAGATACCTGGTTTATTTTCTGGATCATATTTCACTTCTGAACCAGTATCGGTAACCGCGGACATAATTTTCTTTCTGACGGTTTTCATATCATCTTTTAAGAAAATATCACCTTTTGGGTCTGATTTAGACATCTTCACAGTTGGATCACTAAGTGACATGATTCTAGCGCCAACTTTTCTCACTTCGTATTTTGGCATCTTTAAGATTTTGCCGTAACGATTGTTAAATCTATTAACTAAATCACGGGTGATTTCTACGTGTTGAATTTGATCTTCGCCCACTGGAACAATATCGGTATCGTATAAAACGATATCAGAGGCCATCAAAACTGGATAAGCAAATAAACCTAAGCCAATCGCGGATTCATTCATCTTGGATGACTTATCTTTAAATTGGGTCATTCTGGATAATTCACCAAAATATAAATAGTTTTGTAATATAGCATTTAATTCAGCATGCTCAGAGACGCTTGATTGTAAGAACAAAGTCACTTTATTTGGATCAAGTCCAGCCGCTAAATAAAAACTAGCGAGATCGATAGAATTTTGTCTTAAGGTTTCTGGTTCGATAGGTAATGTTAAAGCGTGTAAGTCAGCGATAAAGAAAATGCATTCTCCGCGTTCACTCATCTTTGCTAAATTACGTAAGACACCAATGTAGTTTCCTAATGTTAATTGACCAGTTGGTTTAATACCAGTTAAGATTCTTTCAGACATAACTATTACCTCGTTTATACTATAGTTTAGATGTTTGAAAGACGTTTTTCAAATATTGAATATATAGATTATCAATATTTTTGCTATAATATCACCGTTATGATTAAGATTTACACCTCTCCAAGTTGTTCAAGTTGTCGTAAAGTAAAACAATGGTTTAAGGAACAAGACATTCCTTTTATTGAAAAAAATATCTTTGCGGCTACTTTAAACGAGAACGAGTTAAAAGAAATATTGATCAAAAGTGAAAACGGCACTGAAGACATTATTTCTCCTAGAAGTAAGATTGTTAAGGAAAGTGGTGTTGATCTTGATAATATGACCGTCAAAGAATTGATAGCTTTTATTAGAGAAAATCCTTCGGTATTAAAAAGGCCAATCATGGTTGATGATAATAAAATTCAAGTAGGTTATAATCCTGAAGATATTAGAGTTTTTATTCCTCACGCAAGACGATTAGCGGAATGGGCTTGTGAAAACTGTCCAAATCTCGGTGATTGTGATCATAAAAAAGATGAAGAAGCTTAATTAACACTCTTCATCTTTTTTGATGACTTTACTTATTGCTCGATGACTTTTACTTTTATATTTCGGATTATATTCTAAATGATATAAATTGCAGTATTTAAGCAGTATTTGTAGGGCTTTTTGCTGTGATTCTGCTTCTATTTCGATATCGTAATCTGTTATATCACTATATTTATTTTCATCAATTACAAGGAGATAATCATCTATTTGCGCTTCAATTCTATTGGTCTTTAAAGAAGCGATAGGTTTAAATTTACTAAATTGATTATTTAATTCTTTGTCTATTAATGGATGGTTTTCTAAAGTTTCATTAATTTCAACACAACTTCCATCCTTATTTTTAATTTTTAAGGTTAATTCTTTTTCTTTATTATTAATAGTTCTAACCCTCAGCATTTTCTTACTTTTATATATGAAAAAATCATCATTATCCAAATAGGTGTTTTCAATTTCTAAATTTCGATAATTAATATAAGTAGATTTAATATCTTCAACTATTTTTTGATAGTTGCTTTTACTAATCATTACTCTTTCTTCATATTCAACATGTTTCATAATTGTGCTATGATTATACCACTTAATTAGATGATTATGAAATTTGCGATATTTTCCAAAAGTGGCCAAGAAGATCTTGTTAAACGATTATCAAATAAGTTAATTGATAAGTCTTTTATTAATGATGAAAATAATCCTGATATTGTCTTCTCTATCGGAGGAGATGGAACGTTTTTAAGAGCGGTCCATAAATATATCGATAAATTAGATCATCTAAAGTTTGTGGGAATTAATAAAGGATCCCTAGGATTCTTATACGATTTCGCTATAGATGATTTTGATAATTTATTATCTGACTTAGTTAAAGGCAATTATTTAGTTAAAGAATTGCCACTTATTAAAGGTGAGATTAATGGTAATAAAACCATCTACGCTTTAAACGAAATTAGAATTGAAAATCCATTCCATACTTTAACAAGTGATGTTTTTATTAATGAAGATAAGTTAGAAACATTTAGAGGTAATGGTTTAGTGGTGGCTTCTTCTTTAGGAAGCTCGGCTTATAACAAGTCTTTAGGTGGTGCCTTAATCGATAATGATTTATGTGCTCTTGAACTAACTGAAATTGCTTCAATTAATAATAATGTTTATCGTTCTTTAGGAAGCTCATTCGTAATTGAAGGCAAGAAATCTATTTCCTTTAAAGGAAATCTTAATGAATGTGTTGTCGGTTTTGATTGCTTAACCACTAATGATAGTTTAAAAGAGATAGTTATTTCTTATTCAGATAAAAAAGTAAGAGTCATTTATTCTAAAGACCATTCCTATGTAAAAAGAATTAGAAAGAGCTTTGTTTTATGCTAAAAATATTTGATGCTTTAAAAGATGATTTTAATGAATTTTTGAAAAATAATGCCTTATGGATGGCGTTAGTTTTAGTTGGAATAATTGCTGTTACATTATTTTTAATATTCTTTTTAAATAGAAGAAAGAAAAATAGTAAGCCAATAATTATAGTGGCGAGTAAAAGTGCATGGGTTGACGCTTTAGGCGGAAATGAAAATATCTTAAGTAGTGAAGCTTATGGTTCTAGATTAGTTATCAAACTAGTTGATAAAGAAAAAATGAAAAAGGATGAACTTAAATCTTTAGGGGTTACAAGCATCATTGAAATGAGCGATAAAGTAACACTTCTTTTAGAAGATAAAGCTGAGCTTGTGAAAAAGGAATTAGACAAATAAAGCTGCAATTACGCAGCTTTTTGTTTGATTTTATTAAAATCTTCTTTGATTTCTTTTACTGGAAAACCAATAACATTATCGATACTTCCATTAACTTCTTTGATGATTGGAAATCTTTCATTATCTTGAACACCATAGGCTCCCGCTTTATCCATTGGAGAACCAGTAGCAACATATTTATCTATTAAATTATCATCTAATCTGTTAAAGATAACTTCACTAACAACATACTTTTCGATAAATCTATCTTCTAAAAATAAACAATAAGCAGTAATGACTTGATGCTTTTGATTAGATAATTTTCTTAATATTCTTTTCGCATCTTCCTTATCGATTGGTTTATGAATTATTTCATTATTTAATACGACGATGGTGTCTGCTGAAAGTATTAAATCATGAGGGTGATTTTCTTTAATTTTTTCACCTTTTCTTTTCGCGATATCTAAAACTGCTTCTAATGGTGATAAGTTATAACTTTTTTCTTCGTCAATATCCGCAGTGATAATAGAAAAATCACTTGTGATTTTGTGCATTAAATTTTGTCTTCTTGGAGAAGCACTTGCTAATATAACCATTTTTTAATTCTTACTTAAGATAACTGGAATAATAATCGGGGCTCTTTTGGTGCGGCGATAAACATATAAGCCCGCCACTTCTTTAATTAATAATTTGAGTTCCGCAAAGCTGGGTTTGCTATATAGTTTTTCTTTAATTTTATCTTCTAATAGTGTTTTTAATTCTTCTGAAGCTTGCTTATTTCCTTGATCGATAAAACCATGGACATAGATACTTGGTCTAGTTAATAAAACATTTCTTTTGCTATCAATAGATACTGTAATAGCAAGCATTCCATCATCCATTAAAACACGACGGTCATTGATGACGGGCTCTGCTAATGAATTAATATCTTTACCATCGATATAGGTAACACCATGTTCAACCGGATATCCTCTTTTCACCTTTCCTTTGGAAAGAACTAAAGAATCTCCATTATCTAATATAAAGATATTTTCTTTTTTAACTCCTAAATCTTCCGCCATTTCAGCGTGTAATCTGAGCATTCTATATTCACCATGTATCGGCATAAAGAATTCTGGTTTCATGAGCTTAAGCATGAACCTTAATTCTTGTCTTGAGGCGTGACCAGAGGAGTGGATATCGTTAAGAATGGAATTGGTGATAACTTCGGCACCAGAACGCGCTAATTGATTGATAACATTATCAATCATAATGCCATTCCCTGGAATAGCACTAGAAGAGAAAACAATAGTGTCTCCAGGAATGATATGAATATCTTTATGAGAGCCGTTAGCGATACGGCTTAAAGCGGCCATGGATTCACCTTGGCTACCTGTACATAAGATTAATATTTCATTATTTGGGAATTTTTTCACATCTTCGGTTTCGATAATAGAAT
Source organism: Bacilli bacterium (assembly GCA_045113315.1). Lineage (GTDB taxonomy): Bacteria > Bacillota_I > Bacilli_A > RFN20 > CAG-826 > RUG13091. The sequence goes on along the minus strand of JBGUIX010000013.1, from coordinate 8,666 downwards.
TATCAGGAACATGGATATAGCCAAAGCTTCTTGATATATCAACAGCCTTTTCCATGCTTCTACCGATGATCGCGATTTTACGGTTATGGCTAACCGCACTTTCTAATACTTGTTGAATACGTGATATGTTACTAGCGAATGTAGAAACGATTAATCTTCCGTTCGCGTTTTTAATAATTTCATCGATGGAATCATAAACATTCTTTTCGCTAGGTGTATAACCTTCTTGTTCCGCGTTAGTGGATTCACTTAATAATAGATCAACGCCTTCTTTTCCGATTTCCGCCATACGGGTAAGTTCGATATCTTTTCCAATAGGTGTTAAATCGATTTTAAAGTCACCAGAAGATACAATTCTCCCTTCGGGAGTATCAACAACTATACCAAAGGAATCTGGAATTGAGTGAGTAACTCTAAAGAACGAAACAGTAAATAAATCGACTTTGACTTTTGTATCGCTATCATATTCTTTGATAGTGGCGTGATCCGCCATACGATACTCTTCTAATCTATTTTTAATTAAAGCAGCGGCTAATCTAGGGGCGTAAATAACAGGGATATGGATATTTTGTAAAAGGAAAGGAATGCCACCGATATGGTCTTCGTGGCCGTGTGTAATAAATAGTGCTTTGATCTTGTTACGATTATTTTTTAAATGCGTAAAATCAGGCACGATATAATTGATTCCTGGGAATTCAATGCCCGGGAACTTGACACCCGCATCTATGATGATAATTGTTTTATCATTTTCAATGCAGTACATGTTTTTGCCTACTTCACCTAAGCCGCCCAAGGCATAAACTGAAACGGGCAAAGAAATTGATTTTTCCATGTATTTCCCCCTTATTATTACATTATAAATATGTAATTCTTCGTGGATTTATTATAACATATGTAAACCTATCGACAATAATTTTTATAAAAAATAAAACCCGGTAGAGATAAACTAGATTATCTCTTCTCCGGGAATTCTTTGATTGGGAGCTTCTTTATTGATGCGATCATAATAGAATTTACCATCTAAATGATCATATTCATGTTGTAAGACGACGGCGTCATAACCGGTGGCGGATATGATGATAGCTTTCTCTTGCAAGGCATCATAAGCTTTTAGCTTTATTTTGTAGTAACGGTGAACCAAACCTTCATGTGGTTTAGGAACAGATAAGCACCCTTCACCGGCTTCTAAAGCGCATTTTTTGACGCTTGTTTCTAATATTTGAGGATTAACTAATTGATATTGAACTATTTCTTTGTCGTTTTGATAATAGATGACAAACATTCTTTTTAATAAACCGATTTGGATTGCCGCCATACCGACACCTGGTTGGATGTTATGCCTTTTCGCATATTCTTCATCTTGGCTTAGCTTCAGATTTTCAAGCATCATATCTAATGTATCTTTATCTTCTTTTGATAAAGGCATATCGACTGGAAGGCTTCTCTTCCTCATAATGGGATTGTTGTCTTTAATAATTTTTAGTTTCATACGCAGTAATATTATCATAATAAAGAAAATAAATAATTATTTTGTTATAATAAATCGACATGAGAAAAGAGATTTATAAACTTACTTTAGAACTTAAAGACGTAATTGATAATGATCCTCGTTTATCAAAATTAAACGCTTTAGAAAAAAGAATAAATGATGATGAAACGATCATGTCTTTGGCTTATAAAAAAGATATGGCAGCGGTTAGATATAGCGACGCTTTAAATCATTTTTCTAGTGATAGTAAAGAAGCTCAAGAAGCTTTAAAGGAATTACATTTAGCAAAGAAGAATCTAGATGAAAATCCTTTAGTGAGAGAATATTTAAATGCTTATAAAGAAGTGAGAAATTTATATCAAGATATAAACAACATATTATTTTCCGATTTAAACGCGGAATTATGTCCAAAGGAGAAATAATGATGCGTATCGTTGGTGGAAAATATAAAAGAAGATTAATTACTTATCCAGATGATGCGAGTCATATTAGACCCACGAAGGATAGAATTAGAGAAGCTATCTTTTCAGCGATAGGTGATTTAACTGGTTTTAAAGGACTGGATTTATATTCTGGATCGGGTGCGATGGGGATTGAAGCTCTTTCTCGTGGTTGCGATTACATGACATTCGTCGATAAGAATAAAATCGCGATAGAAACCACTAATAAGAATTTAAAATCTTTATATATTAATAACGCAAAAGTCCTATATATGGATGATATGTTAGCAATTAAAAGATTTATCGATAATAAAGAAAAGTTTGATATTGTTTTTCTCGATCCTCCTTATAAAGAAGGAAAATACGAACAATTATTATCTTTATTTATAGAAAATGAATTATTAACGGAAAATGCTATAATCGTTATGGAAAGCGATAGAGATATCGTTTATAAAGAAGAAGAATTTAGCAAAGTTAGAACATATAAATACGGCGAAATTAAAGTCGTAATAATGTGGAGGTAGTTATGGCAGTTGGTATATATCCTGGAAGTTTTGATCCCATTACTAATGGTCATCTTGATGTACTTAATAGAGCGTTAGATATCTTTGATAAAGTCATTGTTTTAATCGCTGTTAACCCGAAGAAAACTTCTCGTTTCTCAGTGGAAGAAAGAAAAGAAATGATTAAAGAAGCGGTCAATAATCCAAGAGTGGAAGTTGATAGTTATGATGGTATAACTGTTGAATACGCTAAGAGGCACCATTCTAAACATCTAATTCGTGGTTTACGAGCGGTCAATGACTTCGAATATGAATTACAACTTGTGACTGCTAATAACTATTTAGCACCTGAAGTTGATACCGTTTTCTTGATGAGCAAATCCGATAACATCTTTATCAATTCATCCACCGTTATTGAAATGCATGAAAGAGGAATTGATGTATCAGGACTTGTTCCTCAAAGTGTTTTAAAAAGATTAAAAAAATAAGCGAGAATTTCTCGCTTTTATTTTATAAAAGAAAACCGCTTTCGCGGTCATCTTATTTTCTATAAGCCTTGGAGAAGACGTTTTCAGCACTTTCAACGTTTGTCCAAGAATTTAATAATGTTCTAGCTTTAGCAACGCCATCGCTACCATTTGTGCCTTCGAAGCTGAATAAGACTTCTCTAACACCATGTGGGCTTGTCCAGTCTGGAGCTTTATCGGTTAAGTCGATTAAGAAGGTGGTAGGAGTGGAGATTTGTTCACGATCAGTAAGATTTTCTAAGTTTGTGACATAGGAAGAATCGTTGCTGTTATCTTTATATGGGTGATCCACATATTCGCCTGACATATAGGAGATGGTTTCTTCAAACATCGCAGCGACTTCTCTTCTTTCATAAACATCTTCGAATAAGTTGTCACCATCTTTGTTTGTGCTATCAACATAGATAGTGTGGAGTTTGAATGTTTCATCACTAACTTCAGAGAAGCTATCTTTACCCCATTTTTGTTCTAAGGTTTGGAAACCTTCATAACGTTCTTCACAAGAAGAACAATCTTCTTGGACTAATGTTAAGAAGAATTTGTCACCGTATTTTTTCTTATACTCAGGATTAACCGTATTTGTTTTGCTGTATTCTTCTAAATAATCGAAGATACCATCAACGTCACTTTTAGCATCTTCGGCGTTTTTGAGGCTAACTTTTTTGCTGGAATAATATTTTTGAGCAGCGGTATCACCATTGTTGAACCAGGATTTGACCCATTTTGTTAAATATGGAATGGAGAAAATAATCGCAAAGATACCACCAACAATTAATAATGGTTGGACCCATGCTGTGTCTTTAATCCAACGACCGATACGGGCGAAGAATCTTCCAATAGCTCTTAATATTATCATGACGAATGCCTCCTATATATGTATATAGCGTGATAATAGTATCACTTCAAATATGTAATTTCAACGAACTATTTTGTATTTTACACGCGTACAAGACTTATGTCTACCAAGAAAAATTCATTTTCTTCTTTCTGTCAGTTGTTTTTTATTTGCTAAGTAGATACAATAACAAGCGAATTAGTATGAAAAAGAGTGAGAAAATCAGAAAGAAAATAAATGATTATTTATTTGATCACCGTGCATTAAGAATTGGTCTTGATCACCTCAATGCTTTCTTACACGCCTCTATCGCGGCATTAATATTCGCGTTCGGATTCGCGGCATTTATTTCACCTGCCGATGAATCAAGCATGCACATTGCAACAGGTGGTGTGTCAGGCGTTTCCCAGACAATCGCTCTCATACTTAAGTCCCTAAATGCACCTGAATGGCTAACTGGTAACAATGTCATATCCATTGCTTACTTTGTTGTTAACGTTCCTATTATCACTTTCGCTTTCTTTAAAATTGGTAAAAGATTTGCTTTATATACTTTAGTGAATGTAGGTTTATCTTCTGCCTTCTTATTCATGTTCTCTCATAATGGATTTGCTTCCACAATTGCGGCCAGTCCATTTATTGCGGATCACGTTTTAGTGAGAGTCTTGTTCGGTTCTTTAACTGTTGGTATTTCTAGTGCATTTGCTTATCTAGGAGATGTTTCTTGTGGCGGTATCGATGTCTTTAGCTATTATTTTGCTTTAAGAAAATCTACATCTATTGGTAAATATGGAATTTTAATTAATGGCATCATTATTACAACTTATTCATTTATTTCAGTTATAACTGACAAATCACATTGGGAAGTTGGATTTGTTGTGTTCTTCTTCTCCTTATTATATTTATTTGTCACTAATACAGTCGTAGATGCGATTAATTTAAGAAATAAGAAGATGCAAGTAGAGATTATTACTAATAGTGAATATCTCGCTCCTGTATTAATCGCTAATTTCCCACATGGCGCTACTATCGTAAAAGGCGAAGGAGCTTATAGCCATACCAGCAAGTTAGTTGTCTACATGGTTGTTTCATCATCGCAGGTTAAAAGTGTTATCGCTTTAGCTAAGAGAGTTGATCCTCACGCATTTATAGCAGTAACTGCTTTAGTGCAGGTATACGGAAACTTCTTTATTAAACCAGTTGAATAAAAAATCCCAAATCGTTAGAAATGGGATTTATTTTTTGTCTTGGCGGAGAAGATGGGGTTCGAACCCATGCGAGACTTGCATCTCCTAGCAGTTTTCGAAACTGCCCCCTTGAGCCGCTTGGGTACTTCTCCAGCGGCGATAATTATAACACAAATATCCTTTAATTCGGAATTAGTTGCTAATTTATTAAATTAATTTTGACTTTTTATAGTCAAATTTAAGCTATTTAATTATAATAATTCAGTATGAAGTGGTGGAATTTCCAAGATACTAATTTCTTAATATTCTTCATAATCATAATAATGATTATTATTTTGTTAGCGGCGGTTATTATCACTTCCGCTATCATTAATCATTCTTTAAGAGAATATAACAAAAAGATTGAACAAGAAAGTATTTCCACAAGAATATTTGCTATTGATGTTAAGAATAATAAAGTTACTTTCTTTAATAGAAGTGATATGAAAAATAAAAGGGAAATGGAACTTTCTTCTTTCTATTTCCATTTCCATCAAAATGATACCGAAAAAGTCCAGCAATGGATTTATTCTATTGTCACTAACCCTAAAGGATGCGACCAATATTTAGAAGCCGATGTTTTAGTGAATCGTGGTCGTGCGACATATTTTTCATTATTAAAGTTAATAAAATATGATCCAAAAGTGGGTATTATTCATATTGAAAGTCATATTTTAAAATACATTACCCCCACAAACTTTTCTTCAAAGAACAAAGGTGCTTTAACTGGTGTTGTGAAAAGAAGTGTGATTAAAGGTATTATTGATAAGAACAAATCCTTAAGAGGATTTACATTTGCAATTCGCTTCTTCTATATCCGTCAAAAAGCTTTGAGCAATGAGAAGATTGAAAGATATATGATGATGACCTTAAAAAATGAAGTTTATCCATATGCGAATAGAAAACATGAGCCTAGACAAATCATCGATGATACCGGTAATGAAATCTTATTATTCGATTTACATATTCAATCTCGTATCGATGCTGTCCAATTAGCAGCTTCTATTTCTCACTCTTTAAAGAAATGTATTGGCGTTAATGGCTATTCTGATTCTGTTGACTTCGCGATTGGTGTTGTGGAAAATGCTCAGTTCTATCAAGATTTTGATTCTATTGTTCAAAAAGCCCAAGAAGCTTGTATTACCGCTCAACAAAATGACCAAGAGATTTTCGTCTATCAAAAATCACGTGGACCAATGGCTCAAGAATTATCTAAGTTTAATGATGAGATTGAAAAATTATTAGATAATAACAACTTACGTTATCTATTTAGAACAATTGTTGATTCTTCTAGAACTGGGTCAGCATTTGGTTATTTTGAATATGTTAGAGCCTATGATTCTCCATTCTCAAACTTTGCAGAAATGAGCAAATACGCCGCAAGAGTCGGTCGAAATAGAGAATTATTCGCTAATATTGCTCGTACTGTTATTCCAAAGTTTGCTAGCGAAAGACCGAATCAAAATTGCCGTTTATTCCTTTCTGTTTCGATGATGGATATCGATCATATGGCGGAAATCTTACCACAAATTCCAGCCTCTAAAGAGATTAGATTGGTCCTTGTTTTTGATGAGCAAGAAGTTAATGAGAATTCTTCACAACTCGAACTACTTAATAATTCACTAACTAAATTTAGAAAACTTGGATATGAAATTGCTTTATTATTACAAGATAAGAACTTATTACTCGATCCATCTGTTTACACAAACTTCGATTATTTCGTTGCTGGTGCCGCGATGATGGGTGAAATTAAGAAAGATAATCGTGTTAGATTATCAATCCACACTTTAATTGAATCCTTGCTTAAATATAATCAACCGATTATTGCTACCGACTTAGAAGGTTGGCAAGCTGTTGAATTAATTATTAAGAGTGGCATTTCGATTGTTTCTAGTGAAGTAATTAGTCCATCTAACGATATGTTGCTTCCTGTAGAAAAGAAAAAGATTACAAGATTACATACTATGTATGAAAACTTCCGATAGGAGATTTATATAATGGAAAACAAACAAATTAAAAACCAAGCTATCACCAGACAAGAAGATGATTTTGCGCAGTGGTACACTGATGTGTGCCGTAAAGCGGAATTAATGGATTATTCATCCGTTAAAGGTTTTATTATCTATCGTCCTTATGGTTATGCAATTTGGGAAGAAATTCAAAATTATTTGAACAAAAGATTTAAAGAAACTGGTCACCAAAATGTTTATATGCCAACCGTCATCCCCACTTCTTTATTACAAAAAGAAAAGGATCATGTTGAAGGGTTTGCTCCTGAATGTTTAGTGGCTACTATCGGTGGTGGGCAAAAGATTGATGACCCACTTATCATTAGACCGACTAGTGAAACATTATTCTGTGAACACTACGCAAAGATTATTTCTTCATATCGTGATTTACCAAAACTTTATAACCAATGGTGTTCCGTTGTGAGATGGGAAAAGACTACCCGTCCATTCTTAAGAGGTGCTGAATTCTTATGGCAAGAAGGCCATACGATGCATGAAAGCGAAGAAGAAGCGAGAACTGAAACCTTAAAGATGCTTGAAATCTATGATGATTTAGGTAGAGATATTTTAGCTATTCCTTTTACAAAAGGAAGAAAGACCGAAAAAGAAAAATTTGCGGGTGCTTTAGAAACTTATTCTATTGAAGCTTTAATGCCAGATGGGAAAGCATTACAAAGTGGTACTACCCATTATTTTGGTCAAGGTTTTGCTAAAGCTTTTGGAATTCAATTCCAAGGTAGAGATGGAAAACTTAATAATCCATATCAAACCTCCTGGGGTGTTTCTACAAGATTATTAGGCGCGATTATTATGGTTCATGGTGATGATAATGGTTTAGTGTTGCCTCCATATGTTGCTCCTATTCAAGCGGTTGTGATTCCTGTGGCTCAACAAAAACCAGGCGTCATCCCTGCCGCTAGAGAATTAGAAAAAGTTCTCAAAGAAGCCGGCGTTAGAGTTTATTTAGATGAAAGTGATAAAACTCCGGGCTGGAAATATTCTGAATATGAGATGAAAGGTGTTCCAGTGAGAGTGGAAATTGGTCCAAGAGATATTGAAAACGGTGTCGTCACTTTAGCGAAACGTAACACTGGTGAAAAGATTACCGTTAAGAAAGAGGAAGTCGCGGAAAAAGTCGTGGAACTTATGGATACTATCCATAAAGAAATGTTTGAAAAAGCTCATCGTTATTTACTTGATCATGTCACTGAAGTTCATTCATTACCTGAAATGGAAAAAGCCCTTAACAAAGGTGGCTATTCAAAGATGATGTGGTGTGGAGAACAAGCTTGTGAAGATAAGGTAAAAGAATTATATCAAGCTACGGCTAGATGTATGCCATTTAACCAGATGCCATTTGATGAAACATGTCCTATCTGTGGTAAAAAAGCGAAGAAAGTTGTTCTTTTTGCAAAGGCTTATTAAAAATTTATTAATTTTAATCGTTCATTATGTTAATATAGTGAACGTTCACTGGAGTAGTACCCAAGTTGGTGAAGGGGCTTCCCTGCTAAGGAAGTAGATCGGGTAACTGGTGCGAGAGTTCGAGACTCTCCTACTCCGCCATTAAAAAATAACGAGATAATCCGAAAATTATCTCGTTTTTATTATATTGTTGATAAAAATAAGTCTATGCA
>JBGUIX010000012.1:0-3100 GCA_045113315.1 Bacilli bacterium | reverse complement strand
TCCAAATTATGCTTATAAGCTCTTATTAAATGAAAAAATGCCTGGTTGGTTATATATGGCTAAAGAAAATACAGGCACTATTTGGGAGGGCTGGGAAGGACCAAAAGCTCAACAAGGTATATCCTCTTTAAACCATTATTCCAAAGGTGCGATGGTGGAATGGTTATATAAATCCATGTTAGGTATCAAAGTTAAAGGTGAAAACACATTTGAAATCTCACCAGTTGTCGGTGATGGAGTGGGCTTCACAAAAGGTAGTTATAACAGTTTATATGGCGAAGTCAAAGTAAGCTGGAAGAAAGAAAAAGATCAAGTTATCTTTGACATTGAAGTTCCAGCTAACACAAAAGCGACATTTATCTATAAAGATAAATTAGAACAATTAGAACCAGGGAAATATCAACTATTAGTTAAATAATATGGACATTGTTTATCTCATCGCAGAAAAGATTATTAGAAAACAAAAACACACTTATCACCGCGAAACAGGAATTGATTACACATCTAATCGTGAAAACGAAAAGAAACAGATTAAAAAGATCCCTCGAAGTATTAAATGTATTCAAGATGAATCAGGTGAATATCTAATTAGTGAGAAAAACGCGAAAGATAAAATCATCTATTACATTCATGGTGGTGGATTCTGCTTTGGTTCTCCTGCTTCAAAAAGGATGTTCACCTTATATTTAGTGCAAAACTATGGATATAACGTCTACGCGGTTGATTACGCTTTAGCGCCAGAACATCCATATCCAGAAGGATTAAATGATTGTGTTAGAGCGTATCAAAAACTATTAGAAAAATATGACGCTAAAAACATCACGATGATTGGTGATAGTGCGGGAGGCAATCTAGTCGTGGCTACACTTCTAGAAGTCAATAAGAAAAAGACGCCATTACCAGCATCATTCATCTTGTTATCACCAACATTACAATATGTTGAAAAAACTGAGTCATTTATTAAAAACAATCCTACCGATTGTATGGTGGATGGAGAAACATTCATCGAAGAAGTGAGAGACATATATTTAAAAGAAAATGATATTGAAAAATTAAAACTTCCTAATTATTCACCATTAAATGGTGACTTCTCAAATTTTCCAAAAAGTTATGTCATCGTCAGCGATAGTGAATCTCTCTATGATGATTCAGTTAGTTTCAAAAAAAGAATGGATGAATATGGAAGGGAATGTGAATTAGATATCTATCATAATATGATGCACACATTCCCAGTAATTCCAATGTTTAAGGTTAGTAAACCTGTATTAAAGAAAATGGAAATGTTTATTGATAAAAGTTTCAAGGAGGCTTAATTATGGACTTTGTAGAATCAAAATTTGTCAAAGAAGTCAGTGAAATTACTGACAACATGTATCATCAAGGATGGGATGAAAGAAATGGTGGAAACATTTCATATTTAATCGATGAACAATTTGTTAGAGAATATTTCCCTAAAGATGTTTTTCTTAGAGATTTAGAATTAGGATTTACCGCTGATGAGGTTTTAAGAAATAGATATTTCTTAGTTACTGGAACAGGCAAGTATTTCAAAAATGTTATCAAAGATCCAGAAAACAATCTTGGATTAGTGAAGATTGATAGCGATGGACACACCGCTCACTTACTGTGGGGATATAGAGATGGAGGAAGAATGACTTCTGAATTCCCTGCTCACTTAATGAGTCATGCCGTTAGATTTAAAGCTAATCCTAATAATAGAGTTATTATGCATACCCACCCAACATACACTATTTGTATGGGTGCGTGTTTACCAACTGACGAAGTGGTCTTCACTAGAAAACTTTGGAAATCAAATACTGAAGCAGTTGTCGTTTTCCCTGAAGGAGTTGGAGTACTTCCATGCATGGTGTGTGGTACAAATGAAATTGGTATGGCCACTGCCGAAAAGATGAAAGAACATCGAATTGTCACTTGGACAAACCACGGTATTTATGGAGCAGGTAACGATATTGATGAAGCCTTTGGTTTAATCGAAACAGTGGAAAAAACTGCTCAAATCTATATGTTAACCCTAGGCCATGTTGTCAACGAAATTCCTGATGAAGTTATTATTGGTTTAGCAAAGCTCTGGAATCTCAAAATGATGCCAGGAGTTATTGAGGAAAAATAATGAAATACTTCTTAGCGATCGATTTAGGAGCCACAAGCGGAAGACACGTTATAGGTTATAAATTAGATGGAGAAATTCAACTAAAAGAAATTCATCGATTTAGAACCGAGATGGACGATTCTCCCGATGGTTTAGTGTGGAATGTACCTCGAATCTTAAATGAGATTAAAGAAGGCATAAGAAAAGCATTTGAAATCTTCCCTAAAATCGAATCAATTTCAATAGATACTTGGGGAGTTGATTATGTCCTCATAAACGGAGATAAAGAGATTCCTCCATATTATGCATATAGGAACGAAAGATGCCAAAAAAGTGCGCAAAAAGTCCATAAAATCATCGACTTTAAGGATATTTATAGAAAAACAGGTATTCAATTTGCAGCGTTTAATACTCTTTATCAACTATATGATGATAAGCAAAAAAGAAGATTTGATAACGCAACTGATTATCTAATGTTACCTAGCTATTTCTCATATAAGTTAACAGGTATTAAAACGCATGAATATACGAACGAATCAACCGGAGCGTTATTGAATGTTAAAACTGGTGATTACAACTATGAATTACTAGACAAATTAGAATTACCAAGAAGGTTATTTAATAAAATACAAAAACCTGGTTCTATTGTCGGCGATTTACTACCGGAGATACAAAAAGAAGTTGGTGGTAATTCTAAAGTAATATTATGTGCATCTCACGACACCGCCAGTGCCTTTGAATCAGTAAATGTTGATGACGAATCAATTATTCTCAGTAGTGGTACATGGTCGTTATTAGGAATCAAATCAAAAACACCTATTGTTAGCGAAGAATCATTAAATAGCAATTACACCAATGAAGGTGGAGTGGGCTACATCAGATTCTTAAAGAACATTATGGGAATGTATCTTGCTAATCGTGTTAGAGAAGAAACCGGATTACATTTCCGCTATATCGATAGTGTAATCTATGATTCTAAATATAAAGAAA
>JBGUIX010000011.1:0-7963 GCA_045113315.1 Bacilli bacterium | reverse complement strand
GCATGTATTAGGCACGCCGCCAGCGTTCATCCTGAGCCAGGATCAAACTCTCAAAGTTTTATTCTAGTTCAAAATAATTATCTGGTTATTGTATTAAAAAATAATTGACGTTTTGTGTTTGTACATCTGTTCAGTTTTCAAAGATCAGTGCATGCCCTATTACTATGTAATATAGCTCGAATCTCTTCGCAGCATGCTTGATAATCATACCACTACGTAGTTTTTAGTGTCAACTACTTTTGAAACTTTTTTTAAATATTTTTTTGTAGGGGGTATGAGGCGCCTAAGTCGCGCTTGTTTTCTATTATACACTAATGCGTATACGTGTAAAGAAAATAATAAAGAATTTTTTCATAATAAAAGACTGCACTATTCATGCAGCCTCATATTTTTCTTATATACCTTAATATAAATATATAATTATCTTCTATTCCCAAGTACGAGAATCACGATTCTTAAAATTCTTAAGAAGATGTAGATAAAGTCGTTATAGAGAATAAAAGCACAATATAAAGATATATTTGTGGTCATCTCTCCGTTTTGGGCGATAGCTTTAATTCTCGCCATATCCCAAATGGTAATTAACATCACCGCGACGAAGACCGATAAAGAGACGATCCAATATAATGTTCCGGAGAAAAATCCCACTAACATCAAGATCCAGAGGACTAATGATAAGATACCAGCGCCGATAAATAAGCCCATCGCCGCGATAGCTAAACCATTTAGACGTCCTTTAGATAATAAAGCGATTAATGACATTAAACCGAAGATAAGGGCAGTAATACCAAATGTCACCCCTAATATCGACCAATCGATAACCATCGCTAAGGTGGATAACATAATACCCATCAAAACAGTGTAGATAATCGAAGGAACTAGAACGCTTCTTCTTCCTCTAGCGATTGTAATTGGTACGACAAAGGATAAAACGATAATACCGATAAATGATGTTATTAGTAAAACTAACAAAATAATTGCGTTAGTCGATTGAAATCTAGTTGGAATATCACTACTAACGTCCTTTAATAAGACTTTTCCAAAATAGGCACCTAAACCTAAGGCGATAGCCGCGGTTATTAATAAACCGAGGAACATATAGCCATAGACTTTAGCGATACTTAAACCGACTTGGCCTCTTTTGCTAGCATTACTATTTGCGAAATTACCGTAATAATTTGCATTATCGCTCATAAACTTCTCCTAGAGAATATTGGTTAATAAACCTTCGTAAGATTCTTTCTTCAAAGAAGCACCACCGACTAAGCCACCATCGATATCTGGGCAAGATAAATAAGCTTTGATATTTTCAGGTTTAACGCTACCGCCATATAAGATACGGATTTCTTCGCTCACTTCACCAAATAGTTCTTTTAAAATTGAACGGATGTAAGAGCAGACGTCTTGAGCGATTTCTGTGGAAGCATTTTTACCAGTGCCGATGGACCAAACTGGTTCATAAGCGACGACTAAGTCTTTGACTTCTTCTTTTTTAAAGCCTTCTAAGCCTTCTTTGATTTGTCTAGAGACGACTTCTTTAGTTAAACCTTTTTCAAATTCTTCTAAGGTTTCACCGACACAGTAGACTGGAACCATCTTATTAGCTAATAAAGCTTTAATCTTTTCATGGCATTTAAAATTGGTTTCATTATCATAGGCTCTTCTTTCGGAGTGACCGATAATAACCCAATTGATACCAAATTCTAGTAACATTGGAATGGAGATTTCTCCTGTAAATGCACCGTGATCGTTAAAATGGCAGTTTTGCGCCGCAACAATCATTCTTTTATCAGCGTTTTCTCTAACAGCGGCTAAAGATAGATAGGTTGGAGCCACACCGATATCGATATTATTTTTGCTCGCTAGTTCGACGAGACTTCTTGTTTCTATGGCAAACTCTTTCGCTTCTGCGGAAGTTTTGTTCATCTTCCAGTTGCCTAATAATAATTTTCTTCTCATAACTATTTCAAAACATCGATGCCTGGTAAATGGCCATCATTTTCAATCATCTCTAAGGAAGCACCGCCACCGGTTGAGACGTGAGAGAATTTTTTGGCAAAGCCAAATTGCTTAATAGCAGCCGCAGAATCGCCACCACCACAAACGGTGAAGGCATCTTTAAGTTCGCTAGCGGCTTCACAAATCGCTAAAGTACCTTTTTGGAATTCTTCTTGTTCGAAGACACCCATTGGGCCGTTCCAGAATAACATTTTCGCTTTGCTGATCTCATTAGCGAATAATTCTCTGGTCTTTGGACCGATATCTAAACCTTGGAATCCTTCTGGGACATCAACGCTAGGTAAGATAGAAATTGTGGTTCTTTCGGCTGGATCGAAGCTATCACCAACGATAGTATCGACTGGTAAAACGATCTTACCATGAGCTTTTGCAAAGCAATTTCTAGCGTATTCTAATTGATCATCTTCCACGGGAGAGGTTCCGGTAGAATGACCTAAAGCTTTAAAGAATGTAAAGGCCATCGCACCACCGATTAAGATCTTGTCACATTTTCCTAATAAGGAATCGATAACTTTAATCTTATCGCTGACTTTTAAACCACCTAAGATCGCGACATATGGTCTGTCACTTGGTTTAACATCGACACATCTAGTTAAGTTAGCGACTTCTTTTTCCACTAAATAACCGACAGCGACTGGTTTATGTTCTTTCTTTAATAATTCAGGAATGCCATATGTCGAAGCATGCGCTCTATGAGCACTACCGAAAGCATCCATGACGAAGGCATCACCGAGTTTAGCCCAAATAGCGGCTAATTCAGGATCATTCTTTTCTTCGCCTTTTTCATAACGGGTATTTTGCATCAATAAGACTTGACCATCTTTTAAAGCGTTAGCAGCTTTTTCAAGTTCTTCGCCACGTGTCACTGGGACAAATACCACTTCTTGGCCTAATAATTCGCTTAATCTTTTCGCGACTGGGGCCATATTGTTCTTTTTCTTTTGTTCTTCAACCACTTCTGGAGCTTCTTTGTGTTTCACTTTGCCTAAGTGACTCATTAAAATCACTCTTGCCCCTTTAGCGATTAATTCTTTGATGGTGGGTAAAGCCGCAACGATACGATTATCGTCTCTAATTTCTCCACCTTTTAGAGGGACGTTGAAGTCAACACGAACGATAACGCGTTTACCTTTCACATCTAATTGTTTAACTGTTAACATAGTTAATTCTCCTTTTTATTAAAATGGCACCCAGATAACCAGGTGCCAATTTTTACCTATTTAGCGACCCGATATCAAAACTTAGCAATTTTCGGCAAAGTATTTGATGGTACGGACCATTTGGCTGGTATAGGAGTTTTCATTGTCATACCAAGAGACAACTTGAACTTCATATAAGCCTTCACCAATCTTACAAACCATTGTTTGTGTGGCGTCGAATAAGGAACCGAATCTCATACCGATGACATCGCTAGAAACGATTGGATCTTCGTTATAACCATAGGATTGGTTTGCAACACTCTTCATATGAGCGTTAATCATTTCTGGGGTTAATTCACCGTTAAATTTAACAACAGCGGTGAGAATTGTTGTGGAACCAGTTGGGACTGGGACACGTTGTGCACTACCGATTAATTTACCATTTAATTCTGGGATAACTAAGCCGATAGCTTTAGCCGCACCTGTGCTATTTGGAACGATATTAGCCGCACCAGCACGAGCTCTTCTTAAGTCACCTTTTCTGTGTGGACCATCTAAGATCATTTGGTCACCAGTATAAGCGTGAATTGTGCTCATGATACCGGATTGAATTGGAGCTAAATCATTTAAAGCTTTGGCCATTGGGGCTAAGCAGTTTGTGGTACAGCTAGCGGCAGAAATAACTTGATCATCTTTTGTTAATGTATGTTCGTTAACACCATAGACGATGGTTGGTAAGTCTTTGCCAGCAGGAGCGGAAATAATAACTTTCTTCGCACCAGCTCTGATGTGAGCCATGGATTTTTCTTTAGAGCAGTAGAAACCTGTACATTCTAAGACGACATCAACGCCTAATTTGCCCCATGGTAATTCTTCAGCTTTTGGCATGGCATAGATAGTAATTTCTTTGCCATCAACTGTAATGCTACCTGGTTCTAAGACGGTCTTGCCATCTTCAGCGAGAACTGGTTCTTTGCTGCTGACGGTGTGTAAACCTTCACCGATAACACCAGCATAACCACCTTGAGCGGTGTCATATTTTAATAAATTAGCCAACATCTTTGGAGAAGTTAAATCGTTAATCGCGACGATTTCATAACCTTTGGCTCCAAACATTTGTCTGAACGCTAAACGGCCAATACGACCGAATCCGTTAATTGCAACTTTAACTGACATGTAATAATGTCCTCCTTCTGTTTGCGTTATATAGTTTATACTATATGCAAATTAAAAAACAAGAGAAATAGATAAAACAATTAAAATACAAGACTTTTTTATATAAAAAATGTCTAGAATGATTCGATTCCCTTAAATAATTCCGATAAGGATATATCTAACGCAATAGCAATCTTTTCAAGAACTTTGACCGTGGGATTTCTCATCCCTCTTTCTAAGTCAGAAAGATAATTTTTATTTACTCCTGATTCCAAAGCTAAATCTTCTTGAGAGAGCCTTCTCATCGTTCTTAAATATTTAATACGCATCCCAAGTTGTTTACTAGCGTTCATTATCTAACCTCAAATATAGTTCATGAATACTTCTAAAAAGATGATTTATATTACTTTTAGTAATATTAGTGTTTAGTTCTTCACTCATTAAACCCGCTAAATCGTTTAAAGAGGTAGATTCATTATCAAGTCTTAAATGACATAAAGTTCTAATCTTAGTATTAGAGATATTATCAATTCCTAATCTCTCATCGATTAATTTGATTTCTTTAACTTGTCTTAAACCTGTTTCATAGGTCTTTTTCATATTCGCGGTATCCATATTAGTTAAACGATTCGCGGAATTAATCATGTCGCGATTAACACGGACATTTTCAAATTCCATACAGGAGATGACCGCACCAATCATAATAAGAAAAATAGATATCTGATCGCTCTTTTTGAAATAGATAACATATGATTCTCTTCTTTTGATAACCTTCGGTTCGATATCACTATTGTGGTATTTAGCGAATAATTTTGATAACCACTTCGCGTAGTTTTCACTATTAACAGCAATCTCTAAATGATAGTTACTGGTGTGTGGAGAATTGACACTACCACTCGCTAAAAATGCACCGGCTAAATAACCGGATATCGTATCGTCATTTTTCACGATATTTTTGCTTATCTTTCCTTCTAAGAAGGAAATATCTAAATCTTCTAGTATGGTTTCACTAGCTTCTTGAACTTCAATTGTGTAAGTAATAGTTTTAGCCAGATTAGTGCCTTTAGAAAAAGAAAAATGCGCGTCAGCTTCATAAATGCGATTAATGGTTTCATATATGAAACGCGCAATCTTGGCATTTTCAGTTGATAAAGTTAAATAACTTTTCTTATCACGAAAAGATAATGTTCCATTGATACGAATATAGGCCGCTAAAAGGGCTCTTAAACGATCTTGGGAAGTATAGGTATTAGAACAAAGTTCTTCCTTAACTTGTTTACTAAAAGATTCTTTTTTCATTTTAATGATTTAATTCTGGTGAATCACGATGTTTCACGGCAACGTGATATTTATCTTGATATTTTTCTTTTAAATAATTAGCCACAAATGTGGAACGATGTTGTCCCCCACTACAGGCGATACCAATCGTATAAGAGGCTCTTCCGCTTTTTTGCATAATAGGAATGAAATAATCTAAATAATCAGTGATGTTTTTAAGTAAGTCATGAGTGACATCAAAAGACATGATGTAATCGATAACTTCTTTATCTCCACCATTAAGGTGAGCTAAAGATTCGATCCAATATGGGTTAGGAATAATTCTCACATCAAACATCATATCTAAACCTTGTGGTATGCCGTTTTTAATGCCAAAGGACATAAAGGTTATTTTAGTGATGTTATCAGTATCTTTATTTAATAATTTATTATATAAATTAATTCTTAATTCTTTAGTGGTTAGATGGGTGGTATCAATCTCATAATCAGCGATTGGAGATAATTTTTCGCTTAATTTCACATCTAAATCAATCGCGTTATCTAAAGATATATTTTCTAATATGGTGTTAGGATGAACATGTCTAGATAAGGCATATCTTTTTAATAATTCATCCTTATCAGTAGTTAATAAAATAAATTTAGTGACAAAACGTTGATCCTTTTTAGCGGCGTCAACGATTTCATTGACATGGTTAATTCTTGATAACAAACAAAAGCCTTTAATGTTTTTTTGTTCCGCGAAGGAATCTAATAATGCTTTAGTAATTTTACTAGGGGCATTATCCACACAATAATAGCCGAGCTCCTCAAAGACAAATTTTGAAGAGGAAACACCACTACCACTTGGACCAGATAAAATATATAGTTCTTTCATACACTTATAAGTGTAACAAAAAAGGTGTTATTTGGTAACACCTATTTCTTTAAATATTCGATCATATTCTTACTAGCGACATTTCCATCATGTTCCGCGAGATAGATTTGTCTAATATCGCGAGGAAGAACATCTCCTCCAGCAAATAGACCTTTCACACTAGTTTCCATATTCTTGTCCACCGGAATTGTTCCTTTAATATCTAAGACATTATCGATTTTTACAAATGTCGTATTAGGGATTTGTCCCACAAGTGGGAAGATACCTTGTAATTCGATGGTTTTTGTTTCTTCTGTTTCTTTATTTTGGATAACTATACCACTAACTTTATCTTCGCCTAAGAATTTAATAGGAATATAAGGAGTAAGAATGGTGACATTTTCTTTCTTTTTTAATTCTTCGACTAAATTATTAGATCCTCTAAATTCATTACGACGATGAATGACATATAAATGTTTGACGATATGAGATAGGTAAATAGCCTCTTTTAAAGCGGCGTTACCACCACCGATAACCATGACATCTTCTCCTTTAAAGAAATGTCCATCACATAAAGCACAATAAGATAAGCCATGGCCAAATAATTCATCTTCTCTTTCTAATCCAACTTTTCTTTCTTTTGTGCCTGTCGCAATTAAAACAGTTTTTGCGCTATATTCACCGTATTCACCTTTTAAGATAAACAAGTCTCCCTCTTTTTCTAAAGAAAGGATATTATCCGCGGTGATAGAAATATCATTATTTGTTAATCTTTCGAATAATTTAAAAGCTAAATCCGGACCAGGAATCTCTTTAAATCCTGGATAATTATCCACACGAGGAGCGATATTCACTTTACCACCGGGAGTGCCACCATCGATAATAGCAAAATTAATTCCTGCTTCTTTAAGTTTAAGTGCAGCTCCAATACCACATGGACCAGCCCCTAAGATAATTGCCTCATAATTTTCCATCATCAAGTTTCCTTTCTAAATCGAAGAATGAAGATATAAACATTTTCGGTTTTAAATCACTATCAAGTTTTCTTGGACCCCAATTCACTAAAGCGCAGTCCACATCAGCGTTTTTCGCGGTTAGATAGTCGCTTTTATTATCGCCAATATATAAAACTTCTTGCAAGGATGACGCATTTAATTGTTCCATGGCTTTAAGAATTGGTTCTTTATTTGGCTTTGGATTTATCACATCGTCATAACAAATTAAACAATCAAATAAATTATTTAGATCTAATATATCCAAACAATATAAAGTGGAAGAATGAATCTTATTTGTAATAATACCTAATTTATATCCTTTTTCTTTTAATCTAGTTAATACTTCTTTAACGTGAGGATAAGTTTTCACTAATTTTGGATACATCGGTGAACCTACTCAGCAATTGAATTACCGAGCATCTGGGTTATATATTGTCGAATGATATCTTCCAATATATATCCATCTGGGTAGTTCCTACCCGATATCCCTACGTTACCAGCTTTACCATTCCAATTAATATAAT
>JBGUIX010000010.1:0-103295 GCA_045113315.1 Bacilli bacterium | reverse complement strand
AAGGTTTCTTAACAGTTTATCTGTTACATTTACAAAGCAAATTAAAAGGGGCTAAGTCACCTCATAGGTTTCTTAACAGCCCCTTTTCTTGTGCCACGAATTAGCGACCATTAGTGAAGACAGCTTTTCTTTACCTTATTAAAAGAATATGTCGCTCTTTACTTACTAAAATCCGTATATTTTAATGTAGAAAAATAAAAATGTAAAAAGAAATTACCTATAATTTTTTTAATATGTAACAAAGTTAACTGCTCATTTTATAGGCTATGTAAAGAAAAGTTAACATATATTTATATTGACATGAGATATATGGTAGTTATAGATTTTAAGCATATTTTTTTGGAGAAAACAGTTATGAATAAGGAAGACATTAAAAGAATCATAAAGCAAGATGGCATCTCATATATTCGTATGCAGTTCACTGATATGTTAGGTGATATAAAAGCGGTAGAAATACCAGTGAATCGAATCGATGATGCTTTAGATAATAAAATCATGTTTGATGGTTCATCTATTGAAGGCTTTGTCCGTATTAAAGAAGCTGATATGTATCTTCATCCAGATTTAAATACATTTTTAGTATTACCATTTGAAGATAACTCTAATGGTGGGGTTGCTAGATTTATTTGTGATGTATATATGCCTGATGGCACTCCATTTATTGGAGATCCTCGTTATATTCTTAAAAAAGAAGTAAAGAAAATGAATGAGATGGGGATTGATGATTTATATGTTGGATTTGAACCTGAGTTCTATCTATTTAAATTAAATAGTGATGGCAGCGTATCCACTAATTATAGTGATCGTGCGTCTTATTTTGATTTATCTCCTTTTGATGGCGGGGAAGATGTAAGAAGAGAAATAGCGCTCATGCTAGAAAAGATGGGATTTGAAGTCCAAGCAAGTCACCATGAAGTTGGTCCTGGTCAAAATGAGATTACTTTTAAATATACAGATGTTGTTTCTGCTTGCGATAAAGTGCAGACATTTAAACAAGTAGTAAAAATGGTTGCTAGAAAAAACGGATATTTAGCGAGTTTTATGCCAAAACCGCTCAATAGGCAGGCTGGTAATGGTATGCATACAAATTGTTCACTTTATTCTAAAGATAAAGGTGATTTATTTTATGACTCTAAGGCCAATATGGAATTATCTACGATGTGTAAGAAGTGGATTACAGGTGTATTAAAACATGCTAGAGAACTCTCTTTATTAACTAATCCAATTGTTAATTCTTATAAACGTTTAGTTAGTGGTTATGAAGCTCCAATATATGCTTGCTGGAGTGATGCGAATAGAAGTTCTTTAGTGAGGATTCCAGCCGCTAGAGGGTTAGCAACTAGAACTGAATTTAGAAATGTTGATCCATGCGCTAATCCATATCTCGCTTTAGCGGGCATACTTGCTTGTGGATTAGAAGGCATTAAGAATATTGATGAAAAGAATATAATCCCTCCAGTTAAGGACAACTTATTTGATTTATCATCTGATGAAATTAAAAGTAGAAATATTACTTGTTTACCAGAAACACTTCATGAAGCGATTGAAGAATTTAAAACAAGCAAGATTTTAAAGGAAGTTTTAGGAGACCATTTATTTCCTAAATACATTGAAGCTAAGGAAAAGGAATGGAAAGAATACCATACCACAGTTAGTGAATTTGAATTAAAGAAGTATTTAGGTAGATAGATTTTATGTGTGGAATAGTTGGTTCAGTTGGATTAAATAATCCAAAAGAATATGTTACAAAAGGCTTAAAGATGCTTGATTACCGCGGCTATGATTCCGCTGGAATCGCTTATTTTAATAACGGAATCAAAATATATAAAGATGTCGGTAGCGTTGAACACTTAATTACTATTGTTCCTCATACGATTAGGACAAATATTGTGATTGGTCATACGAGATGGGCAACTCATGGGGCGCCAACAAAACTCAATACTCATCCACATATCTCCTTTAATCAACACATTTGTTTAGTTCATAACGGAGTAATTGAAAACTATAAAGAATTAAAAAGTTTCTTAACTAAAAAGAATTATAGCTTTTATGGAGAAACTGATTCTGAAGTGGTAGCGAATCTACTTGAATATTATTATTTAATTAATAACGATATCATCGAAACGATTAAAATAGTGAAGTCGCTTATTAAAGGTAGTTATGCGATTACTTTCTTTACCGATGATATTAAAGACACTTTGTATATATTAAAGAAAGCCTCCCCTTTAGTGGTGGGGAAGGGGAAAGATTTTAATCTAGTCGCCTCTGATGCTTCTCCAATGATTGAGTACACTAATGAGTTTATTGAACTAGAAGATAATGAATTTGGATATATCAATAGTAAAGAAGTGGTTATTTATGATGAACAAGGAAAGCCTATAGACAAAGAAGCCATTCATAAAGACATCGAATTGATTTCTCATGATTTAAAGGGTTACCCTCACTACATGCTAAAAGAGATTGAGGAAATTCCCCAAACCGTTAATCGTTTGATTAACACATATTTTCAAGATGACCAATTCCAATTCAATAAAGAATTGATCAAAGATTTAAATGAATCGGATCATATTCTTTTTATTGGCTGTGGAACTTCTTATCACGCAGGACTAGTGGGTGGTCGTTATTTTGAAAAATATAACAAATCGACAAGCAGATTCATTGCTTCTGAGTGGGCTTTTCATCCGACTTATCCTGGCGTTAAACCATTTATCATTATGATTTCTCAATCAGGAGAAACCGCAGATTTAATTCATTGTTTAAAAATTATTAAAGAACGCAATTTAAAAAACTTAGTTATCACTAATACTGGTGGTTCTACTTTAGATAGGCAATGTGATTATTCTTTGCTCCTTCATAGTGGAGTTGAAATTTCAGTTGCTTCTACAAAAGCATATGCCGCTCAAGTAGCCTTATTAGCGATGCTATCCGCTTCGCTTATTAATGATAAATCAGTTATCGATGATTTAAGGCAATCGATCAATGTTATTAATGATATCCAAGATAACTACAAACCAAAAATTATGAAGGTTGCTAAAGAGTTAATGGCGAAAAAGAACATCTTCTATCTCGGTCGTGGTTTTGATTATTTTTTATCCTTAGAAGCTTCATTGAAGCTTAAAGAAATTAGCTATATTCATTCGGAAGCAGTTCCTGGAGGAGAATTAAAACATGGTCCGATTGCTTTAATTGAAGAAGGATTACCAGTAATTGTTTTTATTACCGATCCAGATACAGCCTCTTCTATGAGAGGAAATATTGAAGAGGTAAAAACTAGAGGAGCAAAGGTTTATGTTATTTCAACAAAAGAGCTGAGTGCTCCTGAAGACACGATAATCGTAAAAAATTATGCTTATTACTTATCAAGCGTTGCTATTTCTTCTATTGCTTTTTATTTAGCTTATTACGTTTCTTTAGCGAAAGGTTTAAATGTTGATAAACCAAGGAATCTCGCTAAGAGTGTAACTGTTGAATAGTAATTAGTAATAATTTATGCATTAATCATTTTTTAATGGTTTCTTGTTCGCGAGAGCTTAGTTGTACGGCATAATTGTGAATGGATAATTTTAGACCAAATTGAATAACTGACCTCAGACAACCATAAGTACCCCATTTTCTGGACAAAATTACTTATCCAACATGAGCCTTGTCAATCAAGGCCCTTTTCTTTTCATTTAGAGAAAGAAGAGTTTTGTAATAATCTGTTATAAGTCTAGCTTTAACACTTCTCGATGATGATTCCCATACATCAATACATTTTCTTTAAAAGGTTTAAAACCTTCAGAGATTACGTTGTTATAACTATGTTTGTTTTCTTTTGAAACAGTGGTCAAAATGTGTTTTGCGCCATCAATCTTAGCTTGTTTTTTAGCAACTTCGATAAACTCCTTTTGTAGTCCAAGTCCACGATAACCATCTTTAACAAATACGATATCGAATGTGTAATAATCTTTACATGCCAAAGCGAATTTAGTTGCGAGGTTTCTATCGCTTTTACGATTATCAACGATAACGCTGATGGCGACGAGCTCATCTTTATCATAGGCACCTAAGACATAATCTAAATGAAGAGATTCAATATATTCATTTCTTGTTAATGGAACACATAATTCTTTATCATCCATCTTATTAATTACTTCTTTTTGTAAGTCCATAACTTTACTAAGTTCATCAAACCAGACATCTCTTATAAGGATATTGTGTGTATCATTTTTAATTTCTCTATATAATTTTTTACCAACCCCATTATCAACAAGATAGACTTTGTTTTTTAAATAATCTTTTGTAAACCTGTTTTGGTCATCAACGATTAAATTACATCCACCCTTTTTGTTCATTAAATCACGATATGTGATCCATAATTCATATAACTTAAACAGATTCACATAACTAGATGATGTGGTTAATAAATATTTCTCTTGGATATAGGTATTATTCATGAATAAGAAGAAACGATACCCAAAGATATTATCTAAATCTTTAATCCTTGCGATATGATGCTCTACTAATAAATAAAGGTTTTCAAAGAAAGTACAGAAGAATTCAACATCTTGATCATCAACTTTTTTCCAGGCATCTTTATCGTTCTTGTTCCAAACATGAGCCTCATCTAATACTGAATAGACTTTCATTAGTCTCTCGTTATCGTGGAAATAATTATTGAGTTCAATGAGGGTTTGACAGCATGTAACATCATTTGAATTCCTTAACTCAACAACGACAAATACCGCCCCAATAATTGTCCCAACTAAAGAGAATAATCCAATTGCTGCTTCCGCACCGATAGCCTCACCGTTAATTCTTACTAATTTAATGATGATTATGGTGGCGGAAATCAAGAAGCATAAAGCAAAAATAGAAAGGATAACCCAAAGAATAATTTTCTTTTTGCTAATCATAGTGCACCTCGCTTATATTATATATAGGTATATTATAACTTTATTCTATAAAAAAGTATGATGAATACAGGAGAATTTTGTAATGGGTGCTCCTTGGTATAAAAAGACAAAAAACTAATAATCAGATGTTAGCATGGTTTCGATGTTAGAGGTAAATAATTAAGGAGGAAATGCAAATGGAAAAATGGCTAAAAATAAGTCCTGAAATATATCTTGAGCCAAATGATCATACTCTATACCCCTTTGGTGCAATTTTCCACAGCGAAAACGCTTTTCAAATTGGCGAATTTAGAAATTTCAAAACCAATGGTTTTTCTTTCACCAAAATGCCAAACGAAGCTCTTGTGTTTGGCTATATGGATAACGATGAGAACGGTTTTCCATTGATTCAATATGATCCAGCATCTAATGACCTAGAGATTATTTTAGAAGGAGATAAAGAATCAGGGTATTATAGAAAATTATTAGTAGATTTAAACAAAGGAAAAATAATGTTTGGCGACAATAAACCAAACACCTATTTTTTCTTGATAGATTCCGCATCAAAAAGAGTGAACATTGGTTACAATCTTCCAGATGAAGATCCAGTTGGTACTGATGCTACCCCCTTTGTCAATAGCGAGAATAGATATTTAGACAAAATATTTAAAGAACCATTTATTTGTAGCCATAGTAAAGAAATGTTTATCCCGCCCTTCTTGCCTAAAGATTTTCACTTCGAAGAAGATTCAAGATATTCGTATACCAAATCACATTGCAGCGAACCAAATACTCCTGGTGTTGGTGTCACGGATTATACAAAACCAGAAGACAATTTTGACTATTATTTCATTAATGAATTTTATGATGGGTACTGTGCTAAAGGATGGGAATTTAGACACTCATACTATGACGCCATCTCTTGGACAAGCAAAGATTACGTAAAAGCGTTAATTATTGAAGTTCAATACAACAAAGCAGGCTATTTCTTAAAAGTGAAATTAAGTGATAATAATTCTCCTATTCTGAAATACGAAGGTGCGACTGGCACACTTCATATTGGTCAAACCGCAGAAAAAGACTCACTAATAGTTGATGGTTATTTATTGAGACTAGATGCTGATAATGGTGAAGTTTTTACCTTATATTATCCAAAAGGAACAGAACGAATGGAGTTACGTTGCAGAGCCCATTTTGATTTAAGATATCACGCTGCGCAAGATACTAAATTATCTTCTTACATCCCAAAGAATTCTCTTCTCACCAATTACTTCAAAAACCATCCTGATTATTTTAAAAAGAGACATATCAAATAAAAGAAAGGATATTAAATATAAAGTATTGTTAATTCAGAATTTACTTATACGTGTATTTTCGTAAGCCCTTTATATTTGACAACAACAGATACGCTATACCCTGGAAGATATCTTCTTACTCCAGCTTTTTCCATTCTTGCCATAAAGCTTCGTTGAAGCTGCTCGGCCTCGTCAGGGCCTATCACTTTACAGCAAGAGACGTTTACTGTGCCGGTCACTGTCTTGTTATTATCGTTAATATCAACACCAATATAAACATGATTGAAATCGAGCCTACCTACAATAATCGGACAGGCTTGTTGAATGAAATCATAACATCTGCTTCGACTTAGCCAGCCAAGACTGTCTAATCCCATATTGCTCTCAAAAGCTCCTGGATTATATGCTGGAGGAGCACTGGCTTCTTGTCTTCGCCTTTCTTCATATGCTTTTTGAGCGGCTTGTTGATTGCGACGCCATTCTTCTTCTCTACGCCTTTGCTCTTCTTCTCTTCGCTTTCGTTTTTCGGCGTTGATTTTTCTTCTCTCTTCGCGAATTTTCTTTTCCGCTTCTTTTTGCTTTTGTTCAATTTCTTTTTGTTTTTTTGCTCTCTCTTTATGTATTGCGCTTACATGTCTTATAAACGCTTCTTCATCAAATTCACCTTTGGCAAGGTAACTTTCGATATCATTTTTAGAAGTCGCTAATAAAGAGGAATCGATGCGATCAAAAATTTTCATTACTAAAGAAGTGTCGCCTTTATAAAGCCGGTCTATCAAAGATAAACCAAATTGAACAGGAAGCAAGTAATCTTCAACAAAGAAGAAATTGTTAGAACTTTTATCGGTTTTAGAATATTCTAATTGCTCGTATTTCCCATATTGTTCACTTACAGAAATTAATTCTTCATTTTTAGTCTTTTTTATAGTGATGCTTGGGAATGTATCTAATGGTAAAACATAGGCATATCCTCTTGAGCACGGAATCGGTCTTTTGGCAATTTTGATTATTGAATAGTTCTCATCACCATAGAAAGAAAGTATTAATTTCTTGTACAAGATATGCAATCTATTATCAAAATAGCCTATTGCTGGTGAGTCATCCGCTAATGTAAAAGTGTTTTTTCCAAAACTTGAAATATTTCCAAAAGCAAATGTGTTGTGTTCGATGTCAATGTAAACTCCGTAACCGGTGGGAGAGGTTTGATTTGCTGCACCAAAGAAACACTCATTTTTAGTTTTTAAGAATCTAGCACATTCAATATTAGATGGGAGGAGTCTTTTTAAATAGCCATCTTCTCCCTTTAAATATAAAGCTGATAATATTGGAGATTCGCATCTACAATAGCTAATTTCATCACCCACTAGCCCCCTTTTAAGTTTGTGAGCGCTGACTCTTTCGTTTTCTTTATTAGTTTCATCAAGGATGATAACGCTACCGTTGTAACCATCACCATATAGTAATGGTTTGTCTTTTGATGAACGGATTCCATAATAAAGCCCATTTTTATCAAACAATCCAAAGGAATAGTTGTCTCCTAAAAGTAATTCACCAAAAAATGGTTCACCATTAATCGTGTATCCTTCAAAATAACCATTATCAATTTCGATGTGTTCAAATTTTAAATTTGATTTATTGTGTTTAGAAAGAAAATGTGCCAACTCTTTAGAGTGATTTTTTATTTCTTTGTAACTATAATGATTCATATTTTCCCCCATTATCTTAAATGCCGAAAACCAAAAAATATCTAGATTAGTCCTAGTGTTTTTGAATGTTTTCTTTTGCTTATTATAGCTCTTCTCACGTATATTATAAATAGGACGATTATATTTATCTTGATCTTACATTGGCAATTTATTTTGCTTTTGAAGGAGGGTTGAGATAAATAGAACAAACAAGTATTGATATGAAATATTTTCTCGCAGTAACACAAAACATGTATACCCATTATTATGTTCCTAGCAACAAGGAATATAACGTTTATCAAAACATCTTCGTTTCGTGCTTTGAAGATGGAGATATTATGAATGTGAAAGTAAAACGTCTTAATGACGAAAAATTCTTTTCTTTAAAGTTAGGGGAAGAAGTTGAAGCGTTTGATTTATTGTTTTCACTTAGAGATGCGAAAGATAGAGATAAGATTAAGTATTTTAAATCTAGCACTTTAGATTCTAATATCCTCGCGGATTATTACGAACTTATTGATCCGAATACGGATACTAGTTCATTACGTTCTAGAAACTTAAATACCTATTTTGATTCGCATTCACACATGGATCCCGATTTGTTAAAAGAATACCTTCAAGGTGAGGACAAGCCTAAATTTAACGCTATTAAAGTCAGTGAAAAAATCGAAAAGATTAATCTAGACTTCTCATCTTATGAATCACTGCAAAACTCTGCAAAAATCAATCGTTTTTATACAATTCATACCGCAAACACCAACCAAATCGGCGATAAATTAGGATTCCATTTAGGTGGATTCTGTGATGAGCGTGGTAGTGGCGGAAGTGATTTGGCGGCGGAGATTTCTGGTTATGATTATCTCCCATCAGCTTTATATCTTTGTTTAATGGATAGTCAATATAATTTCTTACCGCTAGAAGAAAAACAACTTGAGAAACTGTACAACTATCTTTGTCCTCCAGAAAAAATGCTTGAGGCACCAGAAGAAGCCGCTGATGAAGATATTGATGATGAATACGCTCTTGCGGATTATATATTGTTCTTTAAAGTGGATGCAAACTGGCCTAAGAGTGGCGACGATTTAAAAGTTCGCTATGAGTGGTGCTATCCACTTTGTATAGAAAAGAAACCATCTTTCCAATTCTTTGATGATTTGTTTGTGGTGGAAGGGTTTGATAGAATACACAACCTCATAACACTCAAACTTAATAGAGGCAAAGGCGACGAATTAATAAATGTCAAAGTTGATGAAGAGATTAAAATTAAATTTGATTATTATGATACACCAGGTAATGATTATTCCTATCGTGTTGGTACGGCTTCATTCATGCTTCGCCACGTTAATTTAGTTACCAACACACTTCCTGGCAAACTTATTTTCCACAATAAATATGTGAATGGTGAAGAAACGATAACAGATGAAGAAGTATCTTTAGATACAATTACAGATGATGTCGAAAACGGACCAACCATTCAAAATGCTGCTGATGATGATTGTGGTGTTTTCGCTATTGATAAAGAAGCGGGCTTAATCCTTCTCCACGGTTTAAGACAAGACGAAGATAAAGTAGTGGAATATTATTTCCCTGTGTGGTTTGACAAACCATACGAAGAGAATGTAACTTTCAATGGTGAAAATGGAAAAGTTGAAATTCTTAGCGGCGTACGATACGAAAAATAATTAACCTTGTGACGATAATAAAAAAGTCGCTTTATTGTGAACTAAATGGGGTTCACTTCAATTGAGCGGCTTTTATTTTTTCTAAGAATTCTGCAATTATCTCATCCCAATTGTTGTATATTCCATACACAATCACTGAGACAATTTGGAATATTGCTACAGCTCCGACGATGGTGCCAACAATTGCACCTGTTCTCATGCGCGTTTTTCCCTTTTTGTGAGCGATAATTATCGCAAAAAAGTTAATTGCAATGGCTAACCAGAAACCGGCCCAGAAAGATCCTTCACTAGCGCTATAAGACTCTGACCAAGAAATTGTGGAACCACTATCCTTACTTCCGCTTGAATTACTATTAATATAATAAATACGCCCACAGTTTGGGCATTGTCCGTTGACTGTATATCTACGGCAATAATTGCACCACACAGGTCCACTCATAATATTCTCCTAACAGCATTATATAACATGTATAATAATTAATGAAAAACATATGGATAAATTTGCATTATTGATTGATGTATACGACAAAAATGTAAACATCGACTCTTTTATCTATTCTCTTGATTCAATCCATCCAATTACCTTTCCTAACAAAGAACCATATCAAGGATTAAAGATATACATCTCTGGTTCTGTAGAGAATGGTTTCGAGTTCTCTCCAGACGGATATGAGTTATGGATTAGATTCTCAAAGGATCATCCAGGAAAGTGGATGCCTTATCTTATCAATAAGCAATACACTTTTATATTAAAAATTATTGAAAAACCTCTTTGTGATATATCAAAGAAAGAAACTAATTAAGATGTCTATGATAGCATCGATGAATTCGATCGTATAAAGAAATTTAAAAAGGAGATATAAATATGTCTGCAATAAAAATCAAAATTAAAAAAGAAAAAGGAAAACATGATTTAGGTGTTTCTAAGTTTTTTGGTAAACCAACATTACCCGCAGAATGGAATGACTTTAGTGATACAACCATTTTCTTATTACAAATCAACCTTGAAGAAATTAAGGATTTAGATAAAGAGAATAAACTTCCTCACGAAGGCTATTTATATTTCTTTTTAGATGTTGAAGATGAATACGCTGTTACTTGCGATGTGAGATATTACAAAGGCATCCCAACCGTGGTGATGGATGATTTTAACTGTGTCGTTTCTGGTTATGAACAATATAACGACGAAATTCTTATTGAATTTGAAGAAGTTCTTGATGATGCGACAGGCACAAAACTATTAGGTGTACCAGCAGATTGGAATTACCAAGATGAACCAAGAAAACTCCTTCTTCAATTTGACCCATTAGATCCAGGACTAGGTATTTTTGAATTTATTGATGGACTATTCTATTTCTTCTTTGATGAAAAGGACGAAAAGAGCTTTGAGAAAGTAACATTAATGGAGGAATACTCATAATGGCCAAACAAAGAATTATTGAATTAATCGAACAAATCAACAAAAGAAAAGAAGGAAGAGATTCCGTCGCTGCGACATATCGCGACAGCTCTGATTTAAAAGAGTTGGCGGAACTAGTGTCTTTGGAAAAGAATCTTTCTTTTGCTTATGATGTTTTAGTTTTTATTTCTGAACAATATGAAAGTATGGGTCGCTTTTCGGTTGCCGGAATCTATAGACTGGAAGCCTTGAAAATCGCAGAAGGACTCGATAAAGATTTTAATGAGATGCTTTACGAATTTCTTCGTGATAAAAACTATTATGTCGATGATGATTGCGATGATGTTAGAGTGATTGTTGATAAGTTACTTCCCGAAGAGACTATTGAAAAACTATTTAATGAAATTAAACGGCATCGCAGAAGCTTAAAACACGATCCTGTGGAAATGAGTAAAGAGTATCTCGATTGCATCGATGAGATTGAAGAAAAGATTGAAAAGAACCGCACCTATAGTGGATTGGGTTCTTGTCATGAAATATGGGATTTAAAATATCGTTTCTTATTAGAAAAAGGAATAGTGTGGAAATCACCAGCAGTGTTAAATCTGCGAGTGATGTTTGATTAGAGGTTTGCTATGGAAGAAAAATTATTTGATAACTGGGATTTGATATACGATAGTAATGAAAGCATTCACCTTTGTGTAACCGCTTTTAATGATGGCGAAGATAAACCATATTTCATTAAAGAAGTATCTTCAGAAGACCTAAAAGAAAAAGTTGGTAGTGGTTCTCTTTATCACATTGAGTTTAAAGGGACGTTCGAATTAGTCATTCATGCGGTTAAAGGCGATGAGGTATTTATTTCCTTCCTTGAACAAGCAACGGAACATAGTTGGAAGCGAGTAGAAAGTTTCGTTTTAAGCAGAAATAAACCAGAAAAGACTGCAAAAATAGTTTATTTTGGCAAATCATGCGGTCATTACTCTATCAATTATATTAAAAATTAAGCAGGCATATCTGACATCCGTATTCTGCGCCTTTTTAATGTCAATTTAACGTTATTTTTTCTATATTAATTTATTGAAGAAAGAGTTAATAATTAAGATAATAAATAAGTAACTAAAGTTAAATATATGAGATATGAATTAGGTAACATGGACAAATATCCTCTTGCGGTCATGGAGACAGTGATGGAAAACGCCTCCTTTTTTAAAGCAAGTTTAGATGAAGATGTCGATGAACAAAGATTATATCAATCAATTAAAATTGCTTTAGAATATCACCCTCTATTTAAATGTAAATTGGGCTACCACAAACAATATTATCTAGAAGATAACGATGCCGATGAATTAAAGATATTTAATGTCGATACTGATAATAGACCTAAAGAATTCGGTAAGAACACTAATGGATATCTATTTCAAGTTTGCTATTTTAAAAACACGATATCTTTGGAGTGGTGTCACGCAGTAACTGATGGAAGAGGGGCTATTAGATTTTTATCGACAATATTAGATGCCTATTTTCAAGTTGATTTACCCGAGATTCCAAAGGAATTCCCTCTCAAATTAGGCTTTGAAAGTATCTATGATGAATCAGTTAAATCATTTGGACAAATCAAACAACCAAAAGGATTTAAAGCCAAAGATCTAAAAGTCATTAAAAATGGATATAAATGCACAAGCCATGTTTTAAAAGTTCAAACCGCAGACATCATGAAAGTGGCCAAGAAATTTGATACCACTCCTTCAGCAATCGTAGTCCCATTATTTTCTCGAGCGATTAGAGAGCATTTACCTAAAAATATTAAAAATAGAAATGTCTCATGCGGAATAGTTGTCGATTGCCGCGCTCCAATGAAGATGGATACGATGCATAATTTCATCAACACTAAAGTAATTACATACCAAGATAAATTTGATGAATTTGATCTACAAAAAATAAGTACGATATATCGTGGGATACTCGATTTATATGTACAACCAGAAAACATCATTTCATCTTGTACTGAGATGAAAAAATCCACTGACTTCTTATACAACATGCGTCCGAGATTCTTTCAAAAATTTTTGATGAAGATTGTTGGAAAGATTGTTAAAAGAACTATGGATAATATCGGATTCACATATTTAGGACGAGTTCCTTTTTCAGAAAAGGTAAAAAGTCATCTCATTGATTTTGATTTCCGTTCCTGGCCAGATATTGGGGACTGCGTTATTGCGGCGGTAGATTTAAACGGAACTTTAATTATCGATATATGTGAAAACTATTACGATAAAGGTATCATCGATTCATTTATTAATATATGTAAAGACAATGATATCGATATCAAAGTTTGTGAAGAAAATATATTTGAACAAGCTAACGTGAGATTATAAAAAATAACTATAAAAAGCACAAAAAACAAATTTATCATTGAATAGAAAATTCCGAACTTTTTATTCTTTTATTATTGTGGGATTTTTGTGATAACCAACTGTTACGTGTAACAATGGCGAAATTATCTATAGCCCGAATGGTGAATATTATAGTGATTGATTTATTGAGAACCCCAATCTAGGATTGATGGTTTTCTTTTTTCTAGTTGACTGTTAACTAAAAAAGATAATTATGTAAAAATTAATCTAATGAAAAAAGAAAGATTAATTACCGATAGACTGATATTGTCTAGATTAAAAAGAAAAGATATATAAATAATATTTATTGGTAGGTGAAAATATGGAAGAAGTTAAAGGAAAGAAAAACGTCTATTATTTCATAGGATTAATCAGTGGTATTTTATCGATTGTTTCCTGTTTTATAGTTATCGCTTTTGCAGTTAGTAACAAATATTTTTCAATCTATACTTTATCAATCGCTTTAATCCTTTTAGGGGTCAATAGAATTGGTCTTCACCTTTCCAATTTTAAGCAGAATATGTTTGAAAACATATTTTTAACTGCCTTTATCTTCGTTTTAGCCCTTTTAGTGGGCTTTACAAAATATAGTATTTATTTTTTAACTACCTCAATGTTTTTATATTCTTTAACCATCATTGTTTCTCGTTTGTTAAACATCAAAAAAGATCATGGTGTCCAATCCATTATCTTTAATGTTTTATGTATGGTCTTTTCTTTCTTATTCTCCTTTGTGTTTTTCTTTCCAGCGATATATGCGAAACACGGAACATCAGTCAGCAATTCCAACTTTATTGTTTTCTGTTATGTAGCGATGATTATTGTTTCTAGCAGTAAGAATTTATTATTCCCATATCATAAAGCTTTAAGAATTAATGTCATCGTTAAAATCATTAAGAAAACCATGGTTTATGAAATCATTTTAACTATGTTAATCTTAGTGGTTTTATGTTCTGTATATTTTACAGTGGTGGAACAAAATATCACTAGTTACGCGGATGCGTTATGGTTTTGTTTCTCTGTTATTACCACGATTGGTTTTGGTGATGTTTATGTCACCACGACATTTGGAAGAATATTATCGGTCATCCTCGGTGTATTTGGAATTATTGTCGTAGCTGTATTCACAT
Source organism: Bacilli bacterium (assembly GCA_045113315.1). Classification (GTDB taxonomy): domain Bacteria; phylum Bacillota_I; class Bacilli_A; order RFN20; family CAG-826; genus RUG13091. The sequence goes on along the minus strand of JBGUIX010000010.1, from coordinate 88,834 downwards.
CTGTGATTGTTAATTTCTATAATGAAATTAGTAAGAAAAGAGAAAATAAAAAAGTTGAACAAATAAACGAAGAAGTTGACAAGACCGAAGAGGAAGAAAAAAACCAATAAGATGAGAAGAATCACCCTTCCCTGGACGATTACCGTTGTTAGTGTTTTGATGATCCTCTACGGAGGTTATTTCACTATTACCAAATATAAAGTGGATGATGTTTTCTTTATCACTTCTTTAATCGTTTTAATCGTTGGATTTATTATCTTTTCTTTGATGATTGCTTATTACATTTCACTAGAAAGAAATCGAGCGAAAAGAATGAAAGAAAAACAAAAAGAAGCGGAAAATAGAATTAAAGAAGAAGAACCAAATTATAAAAAAGAAACTATCGTTAGTGAGGTCAAAAGAGAACCTCGAGTTTACCAAAAACCAAGTTCTAAAAATGATGATTTTTATTCATCTTCTTTATCTAATCATGGCTATATTAAAAAAGTGGGATATGGACCAGTTTTAGAAGTCAGTGGTAATCGTATTAGGGATATTAGAAATAACCAATATTATACGATTGAAGGTAATTACGTTTATCTAAACGGTGGTGGCCTAGCTTATGAAATAAGCAATAATCGCATCAGAAGTGTCGGTAGTACTTATCTATACGAGATTAGTGGAGATAATATCAATAAAGTATTTGGAGGACTTTTCGCCTCTATAAGTGGTAATTATCTAACAAAATATGATTTAAAAGAAAAATATGAGATAAGTTTTGAAGTTAATAAATCGCAACTTTTATTGATAACTGTATTGTTGTTTGGTCAAGATTAAGTTAGATGGAGCCAATTAAATTGGCTTTTCTTTTTGATTAATATCGTGAAAATGGAAAAATTAATTAAATAATCTCATTTTTTCCTCATTGTGTGACACTTTTGTGGCATGCGCTCGTGTAATTTAATATAATAGGAGGGAGAATTATGAACTATTTTGATGACGAATATAATTATGTAAGAATCACCAACGAAGAACAGCAACCTTCTTTTGAATTTGGTTCGACTCCTTCTCAAGAATCAGCTTCCTATAATGAAAATAGGGATTCTATTCGTGATGAAGTAAATGATAATCCTGTTGAAAACTCTTCTAATCACAAAGAGGAAGAGAAAAAAGAGAAAAAGGAAAGTAAAGAAAATAAAGAGGGCCAAGATCATCAAAGCTCTCATGGGAATAGTAGTCACGCTGGCGGGGCTGCGACAGGTGGTGTAGCCACCGCTGGAGCCGCAGTTGCGGCAGCAGCCTGTTTAGTAACCGGTATTGTGAGTATCGGTGCTGGTCCTATGGCCCCAGAAGTGAACAATTTAAAACTCACTCCACATGAAACTTCTATTGAATGTGTTTTTGATATATTTACTGGCACTGCTAGTTATAAATATAAAGTTGAATTATATAACGACGAAAATGTTGAACGTTATAACAAAGAAGCGATTATTGGTCATAACGAATTAGAATTTGATAATTTACACTCTTCCACTGAATATACTTTTGAAATATTTAGAGGCACTCTAAACGAAGAATCTCAAGAATATAATTATGAGTCGATCTATACCGAACTAGTATCCACTTTAGATATCGGTGAAGGTGTTGTGATTTCCTTTGATCCTGTAGGAAGATACGGATATATGAGTTCTTACGCCATACCTAAAAATAGTGAATTCGTATTACCTGTTTGTATTTTTGTTCCATATAATGATGAAATCTTTGGCGGATGGAAAATTAATGGCGAAGGCGATAATATCCAACCTGGCCAACATATCGTTGTTAATGAAGACACGGTTTTAGTAGCGGGTTGGGAAAAACTTCCAGCGGAAATAATATCCACAACTGCAGATAGCAACTTATTTAGCTATTTCCCAAACTCTCCAACTTCAGATATTACTCCTATTTCCAATCTTATGGGATTAAATTTCCTTATCCAAAATGTTTATTCTAGCCCAACTTCTGGAACCCTTAACTTCTCAACAGATGGTGGATTTGTTTCTACCACAAGACCATTTATGGGTTCAATTAGTAATATCATAATTAACACTAGTGAAGATCAAAATAGTATTAGTGATGGACCAGATTATATGGTGGACTACACTATGAGCTTTAGCTCTGCCCCAATTTATCAAAAAGTCACTGACCCAGGTGAAACCCATTCTATGGCTGGCGGCGAAAGTTACACGTTTGTTCCTAATGATGATGAAGCTTATTACTTCTGTTTATCTGTTCCAAGCGGCAATATTGAAGGCTGTATTGAAAGCATTTTATTTAATTATCGTAGTCCTAATAAGGATAATTTAGAATTCCGTGTTTACTTTGATGCTAACGGAGGAACCGGTAGTCTTCCACCACAAACAATCACTGACAATCATGGTGATCTACCTACTGCTGAAACGGTTGGATTTGTGGCTCCAGAAGGATATGAATTTGCTGGTTGGAAAGTTAACGGTGAAGGTGACTTATTAGAAGCTGGCACCTCAATTGGTTTATCTTGCGATATTCTTTTAGTGGCTCAGTGGAAACCAAAACCACCAGTGGAAATGGTGACCCTCACATTTGATATGAATGGTGGTTCAACTTCTAATCCATTAAGCCCTATACAATTAGAAAAAGACGGAGAGGCAAATCTTCCAACTAAAGAAGATTTAACAGATTTAGTACCTCCAACCGAGATTTATGATTTTGAAGGTTGGAGTGAAGAACCAATAGGAGGAACTCTCGTTTCTTCCCCATATACAGTTACTAAAGACACTAAGTTATATGCTAAATGGAAAACAATTGGATATTCCTTATACAGTTATCTCCCGATCTTACAAAGCGGTATTGGTGATGATACAGTAACTACAAACGTACCAGATATTGGTGAATTCACTTATAAATATGCTGGGTATAACACAACTAATGAAGCTTTTGAATTCAATACCACTGATAAAGCTTTCTTCGCTAATAAAACAGCATTACCTGGTGGTGTTACCAGTGTCATCATCAAAGTGACTAAACCAATTACTTTATGTGTTTTAGTATCTGGTGAAGTTCTGGATACTTGGGATTATGACACCTATAATGCCTATGAATTTACTTGCCCTGATGGAGAGGAAAGCCATGAATTTGAAGTCGAATACAATATGTATTGTACGTATTTCAGAATTACTGCTCCAGAAGGTAGTAGCGATACAGTTATCACAGATATTATTGTTAAATATAAAATTGAACCATAATAAAAATTTCATAAACAAGGAGGCTATTTATTTATGAAAAACAAAAAAACATTAAAAATTGTTGGTTGGGTAGTATTAGGATTACTCACTGCGGCGGTGATCGTATCCTTTGTATTCACTGACAAGATCTTCGGTGCAAAATCAATCTTTGTGGCCAAAGACAACTGGTCAAGCGTGGCGAAATACTTATACGCCAAAGCTATTCCGGCTAGCATTAGAACTATTCAAATTGTAGTCATTGCTATCTTAGTAAATCTCTTGCTCTCATTCTTAGCTAAAATTACATTTGAAAACAAAAAGACCATTACCGTCAGCTTATTATTACTTAACTTATTAAAATGGGTGATGGCTATCGTGACATTCTTCGTCATCTTCGCCGCATGGGGCGCTGATACAACAATGATGCTTGCATCTGCTGGTGTCTTAACCCTTATTATTGGTCTTGGTTCACAAGCCCTTGTCGCTGATATTTTAGCGGGTATCTTCATCGTCTTTGAAGGTGATTTCCAAGTTGGTGATATCGTTATCATCGATGGTTGGAGAGGTGAAGTTAAAGCCATTGGTATCAGAACCACAAAATTAGTCGATGCTGGTGGTAACATCAAGATCGTTAATAATAGTGATATCCGTTCAATTATCAACCAAACCAAAGAATTATCCATTGCTAAATGTTACGTTGGTATCTCCTACGGAGATAGAATTGAAAGAGTGGAATCTATCATCGCTGATAACTTACCAAAGATTAAAGAAAAGATTCCTGCGATTGTGGAAGGTCCTTTCTATAAAGGTGTTACCGAACTCGCTGATAGTTCTGTGAACTTATTATTCGTTGCTAAATGTAAGGAATCTGATATTTATCAAGTCCAACGTGATTTAAACCGTGAAATTAAGATTGTCTTTGACGACAATAACGTCAATATTCCATTCCCACAAATCACCGTTTCTTATGATCAAAGTGAAGACAATAGCAAAATCACTAAAAAGGTTAAAAAAGAAGCGGATGAATTCGTGGAAGAACAAAAAGATCTTTCTAAAGAAATCGAAGTTCGTAAATAGTCTCTATTTATATTAACTAAGGGAGTTACCTACTATGGTGGCTCCTTTTTATATATTTATTTTTTAAATAAAAAAATTATAATATAAGCGTTATGTGGACGTTTTTTATTGCAATTGCCTTATTAATTGGTGGATATCTCATATACTCTCGTGTCACTGAGAAAGTATTTGGTATTGACCATCGTTTAACTCCAGCGATGAAACATCCTGATGGAGTGGATATCACTCCTCTTCCTAAATGGAAATCTTTTCTTATTGAATTATTAAATATTGCGGGAACTGGTCCTATCTTTGGAGCGATTAGTGGCGCTTTATTCGGTCCTATCGTTTTTATCTGGATTGTTTTTGGCTGTATTTTAGGGGGAGCGGTTCACGATTATTTTTCAGGAATGGTTTCTTCTAGAAATAACGGAGAATCAATTGTGAAATTATCTCGTGTTTATGTTGGTAAAGTCATGGAAATAGTCATGAGAATATTTTCCATTGTTTTATTAATACTTGTGACCGCGGTATTTGTGGTTTCTCCTTCCTCATTATTAGAATCATTAACCGGTGGTAAAGTATTTGCTTGGATATGGATGATTATCATTTTGGCTTACTATTTACTATCAACAATAGTACCTATCGATAAATTCATCGGTAAATTATATCCGGTTTTTGGAGTTATTTTGATTGTTATGGCTTTAGCGGTTATCGGTGGAGTGATGTTTCAACAAGGTAAATATCCAATGTTAGAAATCATTGGTAATTTTAAAGATTTTTCCGCCGCTAACGGTGGTCTACCTTGGTGGCCATTTATGTTTACCACCGTCGCTTGTGGTGCGGTCAGTGGTTTCCACGCTACTCAATCACCAATGATTGCGAAATGTATTAAAAATGAAAAAGAAGGAAGACAAGTCTTCTATGGAGCGATGGTGGCAGAAGGAGTTATTGCTTTGATATGGGCTGCGGCAGCAATGGCTTTTTATCGCGTTAATACCGCGGATGGGTGGAAAGCTTTATCCATTATCGGTGGTAGTTCATCATCTGTGAAAGAGATATGCGCTACCTTACTTGGTCCGGTTGGCACTGTTTTAGCGGTTATAGGTGTTGTTATTTGTCCAATTACTAGCGGAGATACGGCGTTACGAAGTTGCCGACTAATTCTAGCGGAATGGCTACATATTAACCAAGGTAAAATTAAGAATCGATTAATATTAACTCTTCCTTTGTTTTTAATTGTGGTTGGCATTAGTATATGGAACTTCTTAGATCCATCTCATTTTAATTTGTTATGGCGATGGTTTGCTTGGAGTAATCAATTATTAGCAGCAGCCACTTTATGGGTAGTGACTTTCTATTTATTAGAAACTAAAAAGAATAATTTCTTATCTTTGATAACCGGGATACCCGCTTTAATTATGAGTGTGGTGGTTATCACCTATATATTTGGTGAGCCAGAAATAGCGTTAGGAAGATTTATTCCAATGACTATCGCCCATATTATCGGAGGAAGTATTTCGTTATTGTTGTTCTTGTTCTATTTGTATCTTATGCTTTTCAAATTTAAAAAACACGAGCAAAAAGATGAAGAACACGGTCCACAAATAACCGATTTTTAACATATATGTATCATAAATTATTCATTTATATGATAATTTCTAAAAATATATTAAAATAGATTTGTCATATAGGAGGCCTAATTATGGGTTTAATTAAAGCATTTGTGGGCTCTGTGAGCTCCACTTTAGCGGATCAATGGAAAGAATATTTTTATTGTGAAGCCTTACCAGTTGAAGTTTTAGTCAGCAAAGGACAAAAAAGAGTCAACGGCAAAGTATCATCTAACACAAAGGGTAGTGAAAACATTATCTCTAATGGTTCCGTAATCGTTGTGGCTGATGGTCAATGTATGGTGATCGTTGATCAAGGTAAAATTGTTGAATTTGCGGCTGAACCTGGTGCATATAAATTTGATAATAAAACTGAATCATCAATCTTTGCAGGAAGCTTTGGTGAAAGAGTTGTTGGTTTATTTAAAACCATCGGTAGACGTTTTGCCTATGGCGGAGATACAGGAAGTGATCAAAGAGTCTATTACTTCAATATGAAGGAAATCATGGACAACAAATTTGGTACACCAAATCCTGTTCCATTTAGAATCGTTGATAATAATGTCGGTATCGATATCGATGTTTCCGTTAGATGTAATGGTGTTTATTCCTATAAGATTACAAACCCAATTCTTTTCTATCAAAATGTCTGCGGTAACATCTCTGAAAATTACACAAGAGGTCAAATCGATTCTCAGTTAAAAACTGAATTTGTTCACGCTTTACAACCCGCTTTCGGTAGATTAAGCGAATTACAATTAAGACCAAATCAAATCATGACTCACCTCACTGATTTAGAAAAAGCGATGAACGCCGCTTTAGATGAACAATGGGGTTCATTAAGAGGTATTGAAGTTATCTCTATCGCTTTAGGTAGTGTCACATTACCAAAAGAAGATGAAGATTTAATCAAAGATTTACAAAGAAAGAATGTTTATGCGAAAAACGCTTCTATGGCGGGTGCAACTCTAGTTGAAGCTCAAGCTGAAGCTATGAAAAACGCCGCTAGTAACCCAAATGGTGCGGCCATGGGATTCTTTGGTATGAATATGGCTCAACAAGCCGGCGGTATGAACGCCCAAGGTTTCTATCAAATGGGTGAAAAACAAAAAGCGGAACAAGCACAAGTTAATGCTTGGACTTGTCCAAAGTGTGGAGCTAAAGCTACAGGTAAATTCTGCCCAGAGTGTGGAGAGAAGAAACCTGAACCACAAGGTAGCTGGACTTGTCCAAAATGCGGCGCAAAAGTAAGCGGAAAATTCTGTCCTGAATGCGGCACCAAAAAACCAGAAGAAGCCGCCGGTTGGAAATGTGAATGTGGCACCGTTAACACTGGTAAATTCTGTGCTAACTGTGGTAAACCAAAACCAGAAGCCCATGTCATTAAATGTGATAAATGTGGTTGGACGCCAAAAGATCCAAACAATGTTCCAAAATTCTGTCCTGAATGTGGAGATCCAATTAACGATTTAGACAAAAAATAAATTTTTGAGGTAATTATATGCCTAATTTGCAATTAAAATGCCCATGCTGTGGTGGTACGTTAGAGTTTGATAATAAGAGTCAAAATGTTGTTTGTCCTTATTGCGACTCGCAGTTTACCACTGAAGATTTAAAGAAGTACACTGATGAAATTGCTTCTGATAAACAAGAAGAAACAGCTTGGGATGAATCTAGAGTTCAAGAATATACCAACCAAGAAATGAAAGGAATGAAGATTTATTCCTGTGATTCTTGTGGTGGTGAAATTATTGTTGATGAAACAACCTCATCTACAAAATGTCCGTACTGTGGTAATAACCTTGTGGTTAGTAAACAACTATCTGGTGATTTAAAACCAAATTATGTTATTCCATTTAAAAATGATAAGGAAAATGTCCAAGCGGATCTAAAGAAATTCTTTAAAAAGAAACCGTTATTACCAAATAGTTTCTCTAAAGAGAATACGATTGAAGAAATTAGATCCTTATATGTTCCATTCTGGATCTTTGATGCGGATGTAAATGGTAAAGTTAGATTCAAAGGCGAAAGAAGAAGAACTTGGTCTGATTCTAACTATAACTATGAAGAAACCAAATATTATTCCATCATCCGTGAAGGTGGTATCGCTTTTGATCATGTCCCAGTTGATGGATCTAAAAAGATGGATAACAAACTAATGGAATCTATTGAACCATTTGATTTCTCACAAGCAGAAGAATTTAGCGTTGCTTATTTAGCAGGTATTGCTGCGGATAGATATGACGTTGATAAAGACGAAACATTTCAAAGAGCCACTCAAAGATGTCGTGAAGGCACAATTGATGCTTTTAGAAATGATATCAGTGGTTATTCAAATGTTAGTGTTGAAGATTCCAATATCCAATTATCTAATACACAAGCCAGCTATGCTTTATATCCAGTTTGGGTGTTAAGCACAAAATGGAAAGAAAAGAATTATTTGTTCGCTGTTAATGGACAAAGTGGAAAAGTAGCTGGAAACTTACCAGTTTCTGTTCCTAAATTTATCTTATTCTTAATGTTATTCTTCTTAGGTATTGGTGGAGCATTATTCGGTATTCTCTTTGCTATTACTCAAGAATTAGTAATGTCATTATTAATCGGAATTATTATCGGTTTAGTGGTTGGTTTAATAATTGTTCTCATTATGAGAAGTAAGAACAAACCTGTGAAGTTCCAACATGGCGCCTCTAACTATGTAAGACCTAACTCTTTATTCATTTCTGATAGAAGAGAAATATATTTATATAGAAGAGTGACAAAAACTAGAAGAGCGTCATCGAATGACAAATAATTAGACTACATCGGTAGTCTTTTTATTAACAAATAATATTAAATGAATTGTAAATATTATTATTGTTTGTTATTGTGAAAAGAGAAGAGGATTACTTTATGAAAGCCAAAATTATCTTTTTACCAATCCTAGGAATATGCTTAGCGGGTTGTTCCACAGCCATGATGAAAGCGGAGGCCGCAGCAGCTTATGAATATGGGGTAACACCTTTATATTTAAGGGGTAGTTTTGATGGTGTAGATAAATGGAACAGTAATTATCAAAGTAATCTTTTCACATATGTTAGTAATAAAACCTATGAGATGTGCTTAAAGAATGTTTCTTTGAAACAAGGCGATGAATTTAAGATCGGCGCGGACGATTGGGAAACATTTGAATATGGATATAAAGATGGCTATAACGACCGTTTAACCGATTTCTCTAAGACATATATTGATTATGCGAATGGTAATTTCAGATGTAACACTACAGATACATATGATATCTACGCTAGATACGCTCATAATGGAAGCGATTATTCAGTAGCGATAGTTAGAAGTGCCTCATCCTTATTAAAGATGGCTTCCGCTAATAATTTCACAAGAAGTACACAGATAAATATCGATGATGGAGCCGCGATCGCTAGATTACAAGAAGAAAGCTATTTTGGTACTTCCTTAACCTTAACAAGAAAAACCTTATTTATCGATAACGGTTTATATATGCATAACGATAGCGCTGGTAATGTTAATAGTGGTTACTATACACCCGCTGGAACTACTGAGATGTGGCATTATACATTAAAAGATGGTTATACAAATATCAATGAAACTGATAGTGCTTCATTTGTGATTAACCGTCGTAAAGATTCATCTAGTAAAACCACAAATGAATGGTATATTAACGGCATGTATTTTGCTAATCACGCAGATGCAGCTTCAGCTTATCTAGACTTTGATATGGATAATAATAATTATTATTGCGGTGATAAAGAAGCAAAAGTTGGAGACAAAACATTATTTCATGACTTTATGTATTTCACTGCTCCGGTATATGAACCAACCACTGATTTAGTGGAATTTACTGGTGTTGGTATTAAAGATTTAAAAGGCGGACAAGTAGAATACTTCTTATATGCCGCGAATTGTGATTTCTTAGCGGATACTGCTAATACAGTATTCTCTAGTGCAACATTAACTAATATTGGTAGTACAGAAATACCAGTATTAACAAATTGGTAATAATAGAAAGAAGATAAATATGATAGCAGTAGGTATCGATGTTGGTGGTACTTCTATTAAAGGCGCCACAATTAAAAATGATGGATCTATATTACATAGATTTTCTATGCCGATGGATAAAACTAAAAAACCAGAAGAAACCATCGGTGAACTATGTGAATTAGTTAATAAAACCTTAAAAGAGAATAAATACGATGACAAAGTCGTCGGTATTGGAATTGGAATTCCAGGCACTTTTAATAATGAAACTGGTGTCATTGTAAGCTGCCCTAATTTACCAACCTGGGCAGGGTTTAATTTAAAAGAGTTTATGGAAAATAAATGCCATCTATATGTAAAGATGGTTAATGACGCGGATGCGGCTGCTATTGCGGAAGCTAAATTCGGTGTTGGTAAGAAATATAATTATGTTTTAATGATCACCTTAGGAACCGGTGTCGGTGGTGGCATTGTTATCAATAAGAATTTATATAATGGTAACCTCGGTATGGGTGCAGAACTAGGCCATATGGTTATCGAACTTGATGGTAGAGAATGTGGATGTGGTAGAAAAGGTTGTTTTGAAGCCTACGCTAGTGCGACTGCCTTAAATAGAGATACTAAAGAAGCAATGGATAAAAATCCAAATAGCTTATTACATGAAATAGTTCATGAACTTGGTGGCATAGACGCTAGAGTCCCATTCCTCGCGGAAAAACGTGGTGATGAAGCCGCTAAAGAAGTCGTTAATAATTATGTGAAATATCTTTCTGAAGGTTTATTAAATTACTGTAATATCTTTAGACCCAATATCATCGTCCTATCGGGTGGTGTGGCTAATGAAGGCGATAACTTACTTGACCGTGTCAGAACCTATATGAAGCTTCATAATTATGGTATGAGAAAAGCTCCTGAAGTTATCATTGAACAAGCGACATTAGGTTATGACGCTGGTAAGATTGGCGCTGCTGCATTATATTTCTAAAACCATTAAAAACTAATGAAAAATGCCGTTTTTGCGGCATTTTTTGTTTTATTTGAAGTATTTTTCTTCTTCTTTAATATCGTCTCGCATATGAGCGTTTTTTAAATCTTTGTCGTAATAAATAGATAAGATTTCACTAGCGATTGATATAGCAACTTCTTCTGGAGAATCTCCTCCAGTTTTTAATCCTATCGGAGCGTAGAAATTATTTAGATTAATATTTTTTCCATATTTTTCATAAACTGAAGAAATATAATCTTTAATCTTCTTTTTGCTACACAGCATTCCAAAGTAAGCAGGGTTTAATTTTAATTCTAAGATTTTATTTAAGACATCGAAGTCGTGGATGTGACTTGGTGTTGATACGACAACATATCTATTATCTAAATTTTTATTTTTTTCAATGTAGCTAACAAAGTCTTCACAAACTTTTTCGTTAGCGGAGTCATCTAATTGATCAATTATTTCTTTTCGATAATCGATTAATGTTACATAGAAATCTAATGGTCTTAATATTCTTGCTAAAGCCGCACCGCAGTGTCCTGCCCCAAAGATGTAGACATATTGTTTAGGGCCGACAAATTCATAGAATAAGGTCGCTTTACCACCGCAAGCCATATTTAATTTGATTTCTCCATCATCAAGTTTGACGTCTTTATCAAATAAACAATACTTTTCAGTAATTGATCTTCTTTCTTTTAATAATTCTTTAGCTTTATTAATCGCATAGTGTTCGATAGAACCCCCACCGACCGTACCGAAAGAGCGGCCATCTTGAGAGACAACCATCTTTTTTCCGACATCGGAAGGAGACATTCCTTCTTTTTCGGTGACGGTCACAATGACTAAGTCTTGATGACTAGCTTTTAATTTTGAAACTACTTCGTAAATATCCATAATCATTCGAATTTAATTTTATCGTTAATTGCCTTTATTTTGTCAGGTTTAATTTTTATTACTTCTCTATCATAAGTGATAAACCCATTCATTTCATCTTCAACATCACTTAGTTGTGTATATATAGAAGCACTTAAACCTTTATTAATATTATTTATAACATCTCTACTGATACATTTCTCATATGTTTTTAACCATTCATCTTCATTTTTAAATGAACGATATGTCTTTTTACCGTATTGAGTGTGACCTTCTATCGGTAATAAGAATCCACCGAATTCAGATAATATAACCACACGATTATTAATCCTTTTCTTATTAGGCATTTTTACTTTCTTAAAATAGACGTGTAAAGATTTAGTGTCACTTATACCTTGATCATGCCAACCAGAGGCGTGGTCATATAATCTCGTATTATCAATTTTTAACATTTCTTTATAAACATCTTTAGAGTCGAATTGTCCCCAACCTTCATTAAAGATTGTCCATAGGACAATACTTGGAACATTATATAAATATTTAATTGTGTCTTTAAATTCCTTAATAGCGAATTCTCTTCCTTCTTCTTCACTTCTTCCAAAAGCTTTATATTTATGGTCATTTTTATGAATGCCTGTAATAAGTGGGAAGGCGATTGTTGAGAATTTATATGTGCCACCTCCATTAATGAAATCTTGCCACACTAATAAACCTAATTTATCGCATAGATAATACCAAATTGGGGCTTCGATTTTGATGTGTTTTCTAACAGTGTTAAAACCTAATGATTTAATTAACAATAAATCTTTTTCATATTCCTCATATGATTCAGGAGTGTATAAACCTTTTTTATAATATCCTTGGTCTAAAACCCCTTTCATAAAATAAGGTTTGTTGTTTAAAGCGATAACTTTATGGCCTTTATAGATGATCGTTGATACTTTTCTTAAAGCGAAATAAGAGTTAACTTCATCATTATTTGTTTTGAGTTTGAAATGATATAAATATGGATCTTCTGGGGACCATAAATGTGGATTATTTATATGAATATCTACGTCTTTATTTGTAGGTATAATTTCTTCTTTATTATCTAAGATAAATTTCACTTCTTTTGAAGAAGAGTTAACACATATTTTTAATAAGGAGTTATCGATATCAGGAGTAAGTTTTATATCTTTGATATAATCATCACTAACTGATTCAATAAATACCGGCATATAAATACCGGATTGAGGAGTATACCAAATACCCCCTCTATTTATCTTTTGCTTACCGCGAGAATAATAAGAAGTATCAGAATAATCTTTCACTCTAACGATAAGTTCATTTTCTTCTTTAATATAATCTTGGATTTCAAAAGAAAAAGGTAGATATCCTCCGATATGTTGACCTAAATATTGGCCGTTTAAATAGACTTCTGCGATTTGGTCCACAGCGAGGAAATGTAATATGACTTTATCTTTGATAAACGACTTATCAATCTTAAACTTTAAGCGATAGAAAAGATACTCATTAGGCTTTAAGATTTTATTTACATCGCTTAATTCAGTTTCTGGTGAATATGGAACATTTATTTCGCCGTCAAAAGAATTAGGAATCTTTTCATCTTCCCTAATCGCATATTCCCAAACGCCATTAAGTGATAAATAACTATCTCTTACTAGTTGAGGACGAGGATATTCATTAAGATATTGTTTCTTGTTTAACATTATCTTTTTCCTTCTTAAACATGATAATGGTTGGGATAACCGCTAAAGCGATGACGATCGCAGCGAATAAGAAGATAAATGAATTTGGTTGAACAACAGTTTTTCCATATTCGTTAACATATTCCATCTTATTGATATAAGAGACACCTTGACCAATATATGGTCCTGTGACCATTGGAATCATCACAAAGAAAATCATTCTCACACCTTGGAACAAACCAACTTCATTCTTTGGAGTATAGTCTCTTATCTTTGCGCCTAATATCGCGGTGCCCACCATATAACCAGTCATTAAAACTGTGCCACCGATCATGACTCCAACCATAGTTCTGATAAAGAACATTGTGACACCACCGATTACTGTAATAGCGATCGCTGGGATAATAATCTTATTTTTACCAATTTTATCCATGAATAAACCGAAGACTACAGTGATGATTGAAGCAACGATTAGTACGACACCTAGAGTAATCGTAAAGTTCAAATCTTTAATATCTAAAACTTGTTGTACATAGACCATTAAATAAGGCATAAATACTTGAATTCCTATTGAGAAAACAGAGAATGTAATAAGAATTAAGTAGAGAACTACATTGTTTTTGATAACACTTGGCCTAAATCCGTAGAAAATATTTTTGATATATGGTTCTTCTTTATTTGGAGTAACAACGTCTTTTGGTAATAAGAAAATACATATCACACCAACAAGAGCGGTTAAGCCACCAAAGATATAAAAGAATATTGGCCAATTAACATGATTGTCTTTTGTTAAAGCTCCACCTAAACCAACAACCGCAATCATAGCGATAAGTGGTAAAACTGATAAAACACTTTCGACTTTAGCACGGTTATTGTTCGTGGTGTTATCAGTTACGAAAGCATTAAATGCTGCGTCGTTAGCGGTGCTACCAAAGAAGGTCATTACACAGTCCATAATAACAATCATTGTGCCTGCTAATAAGGTTGATCCGGCAACGATAGACATCTTTGATTTTGGATCTAAGAAAGCAAACATGATAATTGATATACCCCAAAGGATATAACCGAAGGAGACAAAAGCTTTTCTTTTGCCTAATCGATCGGATAATGCCCCCATTAATAAAGTTGTTAGCGTGGCTGCCACTGCACTAGCGGCAGTCATAATGGGAATAAATATATATTCTTGAGTACAGTCAAAAACATACAAATTAAAATAATTGTTTTCAATCGCCCAGGCTAATTGGCCCACAAAACCTGCAATGATGAAGGATAGCCAGCGGCGAATTCCTATTTTGTCATTCATATAGAAAAACCTCGTTAATATTATAACATTTTTATATATAAAAAATATGTAAATTGAGATACTATAAACTAGGTATGAAAAGTAGAGAAAATCAATTCATTACATTAGAAAATGAATTCTTAAAAGTTGAATTATGTTCTTTAGGCGCCTCTATATATAGAATCATCTTTAATAATAAAGACATGTTAGTGGCTTCAATAAATAAAGAAGATATCAAACTAAATAATTATTATTTTGGTAAAACTATTGGAAGAGTATGCGGTAGATTACCGATTAATTATTCAAAAGAATATAAATTAGAAGATAACGATAACAGTGTTTCTCTTCATGGTGGGTTTAATGGTTTATCAAATCAATATTTTGATGTTGAAAAACATGATAATAAAGTTATTTTTTCCTATTTATCTAAAGATAATGAAGCGGGATATCCAGGTAATTTAAAAATAAAAGTTATGTATGAATTAATTGACAATACTTTAAAAGTTAATTATCTTGCTGAATGTGATAAGCCTTGTTTATTAGCGTTAACTAATCATTCATATTTCTCTTTAGGAGAAGAAGATAAAGATAATCTATATTTAAGAATTAAAACCGACAAATATATCGAAGTGGATGATAGATTATTACCAGTTAGATATCAACCATTACTAAATAGATGGGATTTTAATGAATTTAGATGCTTAAAAGAATGTGGAGACATTGATAATTCATTTATCTTATTAGATAATGAAGTGTCTTTAAAATCAATGAAGTATCAGATGGATATTAAAACTGATTATAAGGCTGTACAAATTTTCACTGATCACTTCCCATGTGATTTTATTTCCTTTAATAGCAAAAGAAATAAATATCGTGGCCTAGCGATAGAACCTCAAGGGGATCAATTAAATAGAAAGGAATTGTTAGTAGGCCAAACTTATAACCACTATATAAGTTATACATTTAAGAAATTATGAGAGAAGAAGTATTAAAAGAATATCTAAGATATTATCAAAAAGAAGCCGAAGGTTTTTTACAAAGTGGTGGTCGTTTTGAAATGCTTGGCAACCACACCGACCATAACCATGGTAAAACATTAGCGTCGACCTGTTCTTTAGTGATTGAAGGAGCATATGGTAAAGAAGCTAACAATATTGTGAAATTAGTGTCTAAAGGACAATGTGAATTTGAAATATCTTTAGATAACACAGAACCACAAAAAGAGACAGTGGATAATTCCGCTTGTTTTATTAGAGGTATCGCTCATTATTTCAAATTACATGGTTATAAAATTGGAGGTTTCTCCGTTTATACCGAATCATTAGTACCTCCAGGAGCAGGAGTTTCTTCTTCCGCGGCCTTTGAAATATTAATCGGTAAGATATTTAACGATTTATATAACAATAATAAAATTTCAATTTTAGATTTATGTAAAGCTGGCCAATATGCTGAAAATAATTACTTCGGTAAGAAGAGTGGCTTATTAGATCAAATCGCCTGTGCCTCAATGGGCATCTCTTATATCGATTTTGCCAATATTGAAAAACCAGAGATTGAGATTCTTCATGAAGACTTTAAAGATTATCAATTTGTTATCGTGGATACTGGTAAAAGCCATGCTTCATTAAGCCATCTATATTCCTCAATCACTGATGATATGTGGAACGCCGCTAAAAAGCTTGGTCATAATTTTTTAAGAGAATGTAATGAAGAAGATTTAGAAAACAAAAAGAGCCTTTTAACTAAAGGTGAATACGAAAGAGCGAGACACTTCTTCGATGAGAATAAACGTGTCGAAAAAGCCGTTATTTATCTAAAAAATGGGGATTTTAAAGGGTTTTTTAGTTGTGTGAAGGAAAGTGAAATCTCTTCTCGTAATTATTTAAGAAATGCGATGGTGAACGATGAATATAAAGGTTCATTAGCAGAAGCTATTGATATTTCTAATGCCGCGATGGACTATCAAGGTGCTAGTAAAATCAATGGTGGTGGTTTTGGTGGATCCATTATCTGTATTGTTCCAAAAGATAAATTAACTAGATATTTAGAAGTCATGAAAAATAAATACGGCGAGAAACATGTTTTCTGTGTTTCTATCCTTAATAAATAAGGTGAATGTATGAGACAGCCATTAAATTTTGATTGGGAATTTATTCCTAAATATGAAAAGAGCTATTTAGAAAAATTTCCCGGTGGAGAAAAAGTTAATATTCCTCACTCCGCAAAAGAAGTTCCTTACAACTATTTTGATGAGAAGTCTTATCAATTTGTTTCTACCTATCGTAAGACTTTTGATGTCGAAGAAGATATTAAGAACAAGATTATTCAAATAGTGTTTGATGGCTTTATGCTAAAGGCCAGAATTTACCTTAACGGAAATGACTTAGGTGAACACATTTCTGGTTATACAAAAGTAAAGATTGATATCACTAGATATTTGAAACAAAAAGGCAATGAATTAATCGTTGTTTTAGACTCAAGAGAAGATAAAGATATTCCACCATTTGGCTTTGTTGTGGACTATTTAACTTTCTCGGGAATTTATAGAGAGGTGAATTTATTAATTCACCCGGAATCATATTTAGAAGATATTTTTGTTAAAACTGATATTTATGGAAACGTTATTGTTAGTTATGAAAAATTTGGTAATGGAGAAGTATCTCATAAACTATATTTCGATAACCAATTAGTCCTAGAATCTGGTGAAGATAATTTTAAAGTTGATTATCCAAAATTATGGGATATTGATCAACCAAATTTATATACATTAATAACCACGATTAACTGTGGAAATAGCAAAGAAGAATACATTAATAAGATTGGCTTTAGAAGCGCAGTGTTTAAAAGAGATGGTTTCTATTTAAATAACCGCAAGGTCAAACTTGTTGGTTTGAATAGACATCAAGGCTATCCGTTTGTTGGCTATGCGATGCCAAAAGCGATGCAGGAAGAAGATGCTGATTTATTAAAAAATGTTCTTGGTATAAATGTTGTCAGACAATCCCATTATCCACATAGTGAGCATTTCTTAAATCGCTGCGATGAGATTGGCTTATTGACTGTAAATGAAATTCCAGGTTGGCAGTATATTGGTAAAGAAGAAGCGTGGAGAAATAATTTCATATCTAATCTTGAGAAGATGATTATCACTCAAAGAAACCATCCTTCTTTAATTGCTCATGGCGTCAGAATTGATGAATCTCAAGATGATCATGAACTATATATAAAGGCTAATGAACTAGCGCATCAATTAGATCCTACTAGACAGACTTTAGGAGTCAGAAACTTCAAAAATAGTGAACTTTTAGAGGATATTTACGCATATAACGACTTTTCTAATGACTCGAAAGAGCATGGTCTAATTAATCCAAAAGGCGTGAAAACTAATAAGCATCCATATCTCGTTACTGAATATTTAGGACATATGTTCCCAGTTAAACCAACGACTGATGAATTAACGAAAGTTGAATTAGCGTTAAGACATGCGAAAGTCCAAGATGATAATTTTAAATACTATAATATCTGTGGGGCGATTGGTTGGTGTGCATTTGATTATCACACCCATGTCGATTTTGGTTCGGGTGATCGTATATGTCCTCATGGTGTTTTTGATTTATATCGAAATCCAAAATTATCTTCCTATATTTATGCCTCTCAAGGTAATAAGAAGCCGATGTTAGAAGTTTTATCTTCTATGAAAGCAGGAGATTATCCTGAAGGTAAATATTCGGAAATCTATGTCGCGACTAACTGTGATTATTTTGATCTATTTAAAAACGACGAATTCGTGCAGCGTTTTTATCCAAAAAGAAATAGATTTAAATATTTACCACATCCTCCAATTCTTGTTGATGAATTAGTGGGCAAAACATTTAAATATGAAAAAGTTCCAGAAAGATTATGGTTAAAGATCGCTAAATGCTTTACACACGCAGCAATGGATGGCTTTACTCATTTAAGAAAAAGAGAGCTTCTCTTCCTTTTCTACGTCATGACTAGATATAAGATCAATTATGGTGAAGTAGTGGAAATTTATAATAACTGTATCGGTTCATGGGGTGGAGAAGCTAAAAGCTTCGTCTTTAAGGGATATAAAAATGATGAACTAGTGGTCACTAAGAAATTAGGAGCGTCTGTTAAATTTGATTTATCTATTGAATGCAAAAAGAAAATATTAGTTAATGAAGATACTTATGATGCGACCAGAATCGTTTTAAAACATGTCGATAACAATGGAACCTTAATGCAATATTCTAATCGTATTATCCATATCGAAACTAGCGGTCCAATTAGAGTGCTTGGTGAAAAAGATCAGTGCTTATTAGGCGGTCAGTTATCTCTATTTGTCTTTTCAAAAAACGAAAAGGGAATTGGCACTATCAAGGTGAAGATGGACGATATAGAAAAAGAAATCTCATTAGAGGTTAAATAGAAACCTGTTATGGGTTTCTTTTTTATAAAAAGTATTCATTTCATCATAGTAAAATAATAAAATATTAAAGAAATCTCATTTCTAAAGAAAAGAGAAACCACTAATAAAACTTTATTTATGTAGCAAGGAGAATAACTATGGATAAAGAAATTAATCGTTTAATCAGAAAAGAAACAAAAAGACAAAATGAAGGTGTGGAATTAATCGCTAGTGAAAACTATGCGAGCAAAGATGTGAGAAAAGTTTGCTCTTCAATTTTGACCAATAAATATGCTGAAGGATATCCAAACAAAAGATATTACGGCGGTTGTGAATACGTTGATAAAGTTGAACAACTCGCTATCGATAGAGCATGCGAATTATTCGGAAGCAAATTTGCTAATGTGCAACCACATAGTGGATCTCAAGCTAATGCTGCTGCTTATCGTGCTTTATTACCAGAAGGTGGCAAGATTTTATCATTAGTTTTAAATGATGGTGGTCATTTAACTCATGGTAGTAACGTTAGTTTCTCTTCCCATAGTTATGACTTTGTCTTTTATCCTTTGGATAAAACAGGACATTTAAATTACGATTCTATTTTAGAACTTGCCAAGCAAGAAAAACCAAATGTCTTATTAGCAGGTTATAGTGCTTATCCATACGCCATAGATTTCAAAAGATTAAGTGAAATTGCTAAAGAAGTAGGGGCTTACTTCATGGTTGATATGGCTCATATTGCTGGTTTAGTGGCAGCGGGTGTACATATGAATCCTGTTCCATACGCTGATGTCGTTACATCCACAACTCATAAAACCTTAAGAGGCCCTCGTGGTGGTTTAATCTTAACCAATAGTGAAGAACTTATTAAAAAGATCAACAGTGCGGTCTTCCCGTTCTATCAAGGTGGACCACTTGAACATATCATCGCTGCGAAAGCCATCTGTTTTAAAGAAGCCTTACAACCAGAATTCAAAGAATATGCCAAAAACATTATTAAAAACACTAAAGCATGTAGAGATGAATTTAAAAAACTTGGTGATATCGTAAGTGACACTGATAACCATTTATTCTTACTAAACGTTTTAGATTCATTTGGTATCACCGGTTTAGATGCTCAAAAGAAATTAGAAGAAATCAATATCACCACTAATAAAAATATGATTCCTGGTGATACATTAAAACCAAATAAAACATCTGGTTTACGTATCGGATTTGCGGCTGTGACCACTAGAGGTTGTTCTGAAGCTAACGCCCGTGAAGTCGCTAGATTAATTCACTCATTCTTAAAAAATGAGATTAGCGAAAAAGAAGCCAAGGCGAAAGTTAAAGCCATGGTGGGAACTTGGAAATTAATTGAAAAAATATAAAATATCGCTGTTTTGCACTGATTTTTGGAGGTTTTTATTATGTTAAGAAGAAAGCAACCAAATCGTTTTAAACTGTTTTATTACTCTCATCCATATTTTGTCATCTTCAATATTTTAGTCATCTATAACTTAATACTTATTGCCTTAGCAGCATTATTAATGACTTATTTGATGAAGGGCATTGAAAAAGATGGTGTGGTGATGGCTATTAACTGGGCATCTTATTTAAAGAACCTAGAATACTGCGCTGTCTTTACGATGAACACAGGTGGCATTTACGATTTAGCACCTAATTCAGTTGTGATCATGAAGATTATCTTATCTATTCTTCAAATGATTACCTTTACTGGTGCCCTTATCGGTTTAGCGACATCTATTCTTCAAGCGATGTTTGATAAAAGAATCCATAACATCGGTAAGGTGAAAATTAAACATCATTACGTCATTTTAGATTGGTCCGCTGTCGGGGCGAATTTGATTAGAGAAATATCTTTCATGAACGGTAATAAAACTATCGTTATTCTTTCAGAAAAGGATAGAGATCAAATTCAAGATGAAATTGATAACTTGTTTTTAGAAACAGGAACTAGTAAAAAGCATCTAAAGATCTTTGTAAAACAAGGTAACCCTGCTTCTAGAAAAGCTTTAAAAGAAATCAATATCGATAAAGCGGAGTCTATCGCTATTTTAGGAGCCTCTTCTTGGCTTAATTCATCCAAACAAAGCGATTCTACATCTTTTAAGATTTTGATGACCGTGCTCTCTATTAGTAAGAAAGTGAATGTTGTAATTGAAACTGATGATTCTGAAGTTAGCAAAAACATCCATGATTTAATGCAAGCTTCTAATAATTTAAGCGAAACTCATATCGCGATATTCTCTAGAAACACAATCGTTGGTCATGTTTTAACTAAGACTGCGATTAACGCTGATTACGCTGATTTATATTATTCATTACTCTCCTTTAAAGGAGGAAGTTATTATCCAATAGAATCTAATCTATCAGTTAAAGAAGCGTTAACGAGATATTCATCTTGCTTGCCTTCATTTAAATATGAAGATAATTTAGGTAAAGAACATCTATTCGTCAGTGCGACAAAAGGATTTCTAGTTCATAAATCTTTATTTAAAAAGAAATACTCTAAAGAGATTAAAATCGAAAAGAAATTAGCTACCAGTGTGTTTAACTTATTTGTTATTGGTGAAAATGAAAGATCTGAAGCTATTAAAGAAGCAGTTTCTAGATTTAATAATAAGAAAGAAGGAAACATCAACTTAAAGGTTTTACCAAGCGATGTTGATATCGAGAAATTATTTGATGATTTCAAGAAAACTAAAGGTAGAAAGAAAGTATTAATACTTTCTGATAGTAACGCTAGCGAGGATAATATCGATAGCAACGTCTTCCTATCCTTAATCAAAATTAAGGCTAACAAAGAACTTTCTAAAGATGTTGAAGTATTCGCTGAAATATTTGAACCCACAAATAGATTCTCATTAGAGAGTTTAAATATTAGCGGTGTCATTATCGCTAATCAAATTGTCGCGGTTTATATGGCGCAATTACTATGTAATGAAAAAGCTCATAAATTATATGAAGACTTATTAATGCCAGACGTTGAAAGCAAGATTGCTTTTGAAATTAGACAAGGCAAAGAATTATTTGGCGATGCCACTAATGAATTCGCTTCTACAGGTGAATTTGTAAACGCCGTCTATAATTCAAGTAATGAGGAATATTTACCAATAGGTTTTATCGGAGAAAAAGAAAAAACCACGATTATGGGAGCCTTGGGAAACACTGTCGGTGGTGTAGTTAATGTGACTGGCAAAGTCTTATCTGGAATTGGTAATGCCTTAACATTATCTGATACTCCAGAAGAGATGGAACACGATTTCCAAAACATCAAATATTTAAATAAAAATCTTTCCAAGAAAGAAAAGATTATTATTAAACCAGAAACGACGATGATTGTCGTTCACAACAAGTAGTAAGATTATTTAATATCTTCAAGATATGGGAGCGAAGCAATCGCTCCTTTTCTTGTAACTGTCATAGAACTTGCTTTACTAGCAAATTCCATCGCTCCTTTAATACTAGACCCATTATTTAAAGCGGTGACAAAAGCCCCACAATAAGAATCTCCTGCGCCTGTGGTATCGATAGCATTTACTTTATGCGGTTCTATATAGAAATGTTCTTTACTATTTACAAACAAACTTCCTTTCTCACCTAATGTAACAATGACGTTTTTAATTCCCTGATTTACTAGAGATTTGGCTCTTTGTAAATAATCACCTTTAATGTCAGGAGTGAATTGTTCTAATTCATGTTCATTTGGGATAAAGAAATCGATATATTGATAAGCATTATTATCTAATTCATTATATGGAGCAGGATTTAAAACCACTGTTAATCCATTTTCTTTAGCTTTTTTCATCGCGTGAATAACAGAAGGAATTAATATCTCTAATTGAATTAATAAAACGCTATATTTTTTAAAATCAATTTGGTCAATATCATCTATTGTTAAATCCCTATTTGCACCTGGGACAATAACAATTCTATTCTCCGCAGATTTCATATCGATAGTGATGCTAGCCACACCTGTAGAAAGCTTTGAAATCTTTAAAAAACTATTTAAATCTTCGCTATTTAGGAAGTTTTTGACAATTTTTCCATTATTATCATCGCCAACCGCACCATAGAAATCAACATCTCCACCTAAGCGTTTTATAGCGCATGCTTGGTTAGCGCCTTTACCACCAACATTAGATAAAAAAGACTCGCCATAAACAGTCATTCCTGGTTGAGGTAAGTTATTCGTGTAGATGACATTATCGATACTTATGCTACCGATGACTAATATCTTTTTCATTTGTAATATTTTAAACCTTCTTCGATGACATCCCAATAACGATTAACATCGATATCCATGGCTACTAAACAGTTATGCGGTTTATGGAGATAATCAAATACATCACAGTTAGTTCTTCCATAACTTGATCCATGATTAATATCTATTTCAACATTCATGGATTGGAATTTAATAACTTTATCATCGATTAAACATGCCATAGTGGCTGGATCATGTAAAGGTCCCGCTTCAATGCCAAATATCTTTCTTTGGTTTTCGTTAAACACTTTCATTAATTTGGTAAACATCTCACTAGCGGAATTACCAATTTTTTCCATTCTAGAAATAACTTTATCTGTCACCATTACTTTTCTAGTGACATTTAAACCAATCATTTTGATGGTGACACCAGAATTAAAGACGATATGTGCCGCCTCTGCGTCACACATGATATTGAATTCGGCAGCAGGAGAAGTATTTCCGTTATCAGTGGAGCCACCCATTAAAACTATTTCTTTAATTCGAGAAACAATTTTAGGTTCTAATCTCATTGCTAAAGCCAGATTAGTTAAAGGACCGGTACACACCATAGTGACATCATCATTATTCATGATGGAATCAATGATTAATTGCACACCATGTCTTTTATCAAAACTATGTTTTGGTTTTGGAAAATCAAAGCCATCTAATCCACTTTCTCCGTGTATAGAAGCACAGATGACCCTTTCTTTAACGATTGGAAATTCACAACCAATAGCGATAGGAACATTAATATTTAAGTAAGAAGCCACGTTTAAAGCGTTAATCGCGGTTTTTCTTATTGTTTGATTGCCCGCGGCCACAGATATACCTAATAAATTAAATTTGTCTTTTTGTCCCGCTAAAAGGATGGCAATCGCATCATCATGTCCAGGATCACAATCAAGAACGATATTTTTAATCATTATTATTTCTCTCTTTAATGGTTTTATAGATCGTTGAAGCATGGATTAAGGCGTTAAGTACTAAGCTTATGCTTAAGAAGATTAAATGTGCTTTTAATCCATCTCCAGTTTTAATACAAAGTAAGATAGCAAAGACGATAGTTCCGACATTAACCATCATTTCAAATGGAGCGGTCTTTTTACCTTCTGAAGTTTCTAAGATATCGATATAAACTTCAATAAGACCAATCATTAATTCCATTAATCCCCAACCGAAACATAAAGTATCAATATCTTTATTTCCTAAAAAGAAGAATAATCCTAAAAAGATCATCCCTACGGAAGTGACAAAGGTGACGTTTTTATGGTTATGAATACCTCCATTAAGAAGATAGATAACACCTTTACAAACACCGACGATAATAGAAATAGTTCCTAAGAGAATATAACTATATTCTTCCGCGGTATGATTAAGAATAAATACCGAAATACCCGCTCCTAAAAATAAGAGGACGACGATGGAATTAATAATAAGTTGTAGAACAAATCTAGATTTCATAATCTTCTTTAAGTATATATTTGTTAACTTCTTTGTTCAAATCAAAATAACAAAGTTATATTTTATTTGAGTTAGATATAAAAATAAGTAAACTGAATATATGAAAAAATTCATGAAAAATCATAAAGGTTTTGTGATTATGACTATCGTTTTAATCATGGTAATCATTTTAATGATTGTCATGAATGTTTTATCAAATAATAGCGATATAGCGGAAGCTTGGACGAGAAGCTTTGGAAAAGGCTATACAAATGTATTTAGAACTATCAATGAAGCCTTCCGTTTATCTTTAACAGAGATAAGTGTTATATCTTTAATTATTTTTGTAATTATTTATCTATCCTGGGGATTTTGCTTATTAGGTAATAAAAAATATTGGGAAGCGATTAATCGTTTCTTATTAGTCACACTAGTGATTGTTTCCACAGTAGCGGTTTACGATTTAAGTGTAGGCATGGCTTATAAAAGAAAAGCCTTACCAGTGGATAGATATACGGGGGAAATTGATAAAGCAAAATTTAAAGATATCGCTTCTTACTTTGTAGAAGATATGAATCACTGCGTAAATGAATTAGGAATTGACGAAAAAGGAGAAATAAAAGCCCCTTACACTGATGAAATTTTAATTTCTAACTTAAGAAAAGAATTCACTAAATTAAATAATTCTTATTATTTTTCTACCGTTCCAAAGGCAAAGCCTTTATTAAGCTCTCATCTCTTTACGACAGTATCAATCGTGGGTATGTATTTTGGTCCTTTAGGAGAGGCTAATTATTCCACTTTCTCCACGAATGGTGAAAAGCCATTTTATATCGCCCATGAGATGTGTCATGGTTTAGGAGTAATGAGAGAGGATGACGCACAGATATTAGCCAGTGAAATATGTTTAAGAAGTAGCGATCCATATATTAGATATTCTGCTTATTACAACACAATTGATCGAATTATTGATTTAGTGAGATTAAGTGAAAATAAAGAAGACATTAACTATGTAAATTCATTGCATAGTGATGATGTTTTAAAAAACTTCCATTTCATTTATGAACATTGGAAAGGACAAGCCTTCTTAGCGGACTTTGGTGATAAAGTTAACGATTGGTATTTAAAAACTTTTGGGCAAAAAGAAGGAACAACATCTTATATAGACACAGATACCGATGTCGATGATAAAGGTCATGTTGTATCTTTGTCGCATTATCAGAGTATTTACTATAGAATTTATTTTGAGAAGAATTAGGAGGAAATATCGAATGGATGAGAAAAAATTGCATCATTTCAAATGCACAGTCTGTGGTTATGTTTATGAAACCGAAGAAGAAGAGTTACCAGAAGACTTCACCTGTCCAGTCTGCGGAGTCGGAAAAGACTTATTTGAAAAGATAGATTAATAGAATTGAGGTAATTATTACCTCTTTTTTATTTTTGCTATTTAATTTTGTTAATTCTAGAACTATAATTTGCTAGGAAAGGAATTAATTATTTATGTTGAAGAAATTTATTAGTGAATGTTTTGCCACTATGTTCTTAGTGCTCATCGGCTGTGGTGTTGCTATCGGCGTTAATTGTAATGCTGCCGATGCAGGCTCAGTTGTTGCTACAGCTGCTGCCTTTGGTTTATCCATCGTTGTCTTAGCTTACTCTGTCGGCCAAATCTCTGGCGGACATGCTAACCCAGCAGTTTCTTTAGCGATGGCTATCCGTGGTGATATCACCTGGAAAGAATTCGCTATTTATTGCTGTGCGCAAGTTTTAGGCGCTTTCGTTGGTAGTGGTATTCTTGCTTTAATTTTCATGGGAGTCAAAGCCACAGGTTCCAACAGCTTAAATGCCTTTGTTGCTATTACTCAAGCTAACACATACACCTTTGGTGTTGTGATGTTAGGTCTTTTAGCCGAAGTCGTTTTAACTTTCTTATTCATCATGGCCGTTTTAGGCGCAACAAGTAAGAAAGAATGGGGCCCAGTTGCTGGTATTGTTATCGGTTTAGCTTTATTTGGTGTCCACTTATTAGGTATCCCATTAACTGGTACATCCGTTAACCCGGCTAGAGCTTTATCCGCTTTAGTGTTCCACATGTTCAATGGTGGTGACGCTGTCAAAGCTGACTTCTTAACAATGATCGCTTGCGTAATTGGCCCATTCATCGGTGCCGCTTTAGCAGCCATCGTTTGGAAATTATTAAAAGGCAAAGAAGAAGCGAAATAATTATTTCACCTTTAATAAATGAAACCGCAAGGTGTTCCCCTGCGGTTTTATTTTTATATTTTTAGAATATCAATGACGACCTGAATCATCTTTTCAAACTCTTGAATTACTAAGAATTCATATCGTCCATGATGATTATAACTTCCTGTTCCTAAGTTAGGAGTCACTAATCCCATTTTGGAGAATGTAGCGCCGTCGGTGCCACCTCTAATTTTAGAAGAAACAGGTTCTATACCGTTCTTTCTTAAAGCGGCTTTTGCAACTTCCACTGGTTTTGGATTTTTATCGACATATTGTCTCATATTTTCATATTGATCAACGATGTCATATTTGATCTTAATCGCCGGATATTTCTTGAGTAATGTTTGAATGCTATTTTCGATAATTTCAACGCGTTTTAAGAGTTTTTCCTTGCAAAAGTCCCTTAAAATGAATTCAACATGGACTTTATCACTAGACCCATTTACGCCTGTTAAATGCCAGAATCCTTCATCTTCATTAGCTTCATAAGGTGTGTCATTTTTAGGCATCATATTTAAGAATTCATTGAGCACTAAAACAGCGTTAATTAGTCTACCTTTTCCTTCACCTGGGTGGACACTGACACCCTCGATATCCATTTCAAAATGTTTAGCGTTAAAATTTTCAAAATCGACATTAGAAGGATGGGCTCCATCAATGGTAAACGCATAATCCGCATCCATCTTTTCTAAGGAGAAATGCTTTGCGCCTTCTCCAATCTCTTCGTCCACAGTAAATGAAATAGAAATATTATGGTGTTTCACCTCTGGATGAGCATGGAAATAGGCTAAAGCAGACATAATAATAGCGATACCCGCTTTATCATCAGCGCCTAAAAGTGTATTTCCGTCAGTAGTGATTAAGTCACAGCCCTTAAAATTCTTAAGAATTGGGAATTGTTCGGAGGATAATACTAATTTGTCATTCAATTTGACACTTACTCCATCAAAGTTTTTGTGGATTTGTGGATTTACATTAGTATCAGTGACTTCTAAAGCGGTATCGACATGAGCGTTTAACCCGATTTTATCGCCTTCACCTTTCTTATGAGCATAGACAATGCCATATTCATCCATATAAGCATCTTCTAGACCTAATTCTTTTAATTCATTAACTAATAATCTAGATAAGTTCTTTTGTTTTTCTGTAGAGGGAGTGGTTCCTGTTTTATCGTTAGATTGAGTATCAATCTTAGCGTATCTAATAAATCTTTCAATGTGTTCCATAATTAAAAAACCTCTTATAAATTTTATGCTTTATTAAAATAAAAAACTATACAAAGAAGATTTGCTATCTTTAATTTTATAAGAAATTATAAGATAATATTGCCATGACTGAGATTATTGAAATCAAAAGAAAAGAATTTGTTGTCATAGAAAAATTAGGCGATCATTCTTATAAAGTTGAAAGAAAAGGCAAATTCTTTTTTCTAAAGAAATATGAGAACAAAGAAGATTTTCAAAAGTTTGTTGATCATCAGCATCGTTTAAAGATTACCGCAATTGATATTCCTAAAGTTTATTTATTTGATAAAAACCAAATGATCAGTGTGGTTGATTATATTGAAGGACCCACTGTATTTGAAATGCTTCTAAAAGAAGATATTAAAGATGAAATCATCTATAAAGCTCTTTTAAGTGAAGAATGGTATGGAAGAAGAGAAAAAATTAGATTAGATTTCATGCCTGAGAATTTTAAATTCTATAATGGAAAATTATATTATCTTCCATTCACTTATAGTGGTTTTGAATCTAACTATAATTTCATCAATAAAGATTTTCGTTATTGGTTCCCCACTAAAGAATTCGCTAACTATGTTAGAAGTAAAGGTTTAGAATTTGACAATGACCGTGTTGGTAATGAATATGCTACCAACAAACAAATGGCTTTAATCGCGGTCAAATATTACATGTAGTATGAATTATATTGTTTTCTCCATTTCCGGTAATAAAAACTTAGCAAAAGAAATTGCTAATTATTTAAATGCGGAATTAGGGAAGATTTATAAAAAGACCTTTGCTGATGGTGAAATCATGGTGAAGAGTTCTTCTGATGTGAAAGATAAAGATGTCATTATTGTTCAATCCACATCTAAAAACGTAAACGATGAATTATTCTCTTTGTTGTTATTGCTCGATTCTGTAAAAAGAGCAGGCGCTAGATCAATAAAACTATTTATGCCCTATTTTGCCTACTCCAGACAAGAAAGAGTTAGTTGGACTAATGAACCTGTGAGTTGTGAGGTTGTCGCTAAACTTGTTGATACCGCTGATTTTGATGATTTAACATGTTTTGACTTACATCATCCAATGATTGAAGGCTTCTTCAAACACAAAGTTACAAATAAACCTACAACAAGATTATTCGCTCAATACTATACACACTATTTTAATGTTCATCATATCGACCCTAAAAATGTGGTTATTGTTTCACCTGATCATGGTAGTAATACAAGAGCAGATATGTTATCCAGAGAACTAGGTGGAATCGATATAGTGATTTTAGATAAAGTGCGTCCTCAAGCTAATAGAGCAGAACACTTAGAAATTGATGGTGAACAAGTCAAAGGAAAGATTTGTATTCTCATTGATGACATTATTGATACAGGCGGCACAATTGCATCAGCTAGCGAACTTTTGCACAAAAATGGAGCGCAAAAGGTGCTTGTTTCAGCAACACATGCTGTTTTATCAAAAGGCTGCTTAACTAAATTAAGAAGATCAAAAGTGGCGGACTTAGTTGTCACAAATACTATAGAAAAGAACTTCTCAAATTATATAAAAGTTGTCGATATTCTTCCTTTAGTTTTGGAAGAGATTAAACGCAAATAAAAATGGGCAAAATCGTCACCAGAGATATTGTCACAAATTAGATGATTGTGGCATTATATTTCGTTTTTAATATATATAACCTACCCAATATCATTTTTAGAAACAAACATAGATTCTATGAATTAATAAGAGCAAAGCAAATATTGCTTTTAAATGGTAATTTTTAATAGAATATTTGGGCATGGAAAATTTTTGGTTAGAAATATTACATATTGATAAACAAACAGGAGCAAGGTACGGCATCCTTCATACACCTCATGGTGATGTGGAAGTGCCAATGTTTATGCCTGTTGGTACTTTAGCAACAGTTAAATCTATTTCGCCAGAAGAATTAAAAGAAATGGGAGCAGGTGTTATTTTAGCTAACACTTATCACTTATCTATTAGACCTGGAGAAGATATTGTCGCTAAAGCGGGTGGACTTCATAAGTTTATGAATTATGATGGTCCTATATTAACTGATAGCGGTGGCTTTCAAGTCTTCTCTTTAGCGGAACGTAGAAAAATCTCTGAAGAAGGAATTGAATTTAAGAATCACCTTAATGGTGATAAGTTATTCTTTTCACCTGAAAGAGCGATAGAAATTGAAGAAAAACTAGGTGCGGATATCATCATGTCTTTTGATGAATGTATTCCTTATCCTGCGACTTATGAATATGCAAAAAAATCCACGGAAAGAACCTTAAGATGGGCCGCTAGAGGGAAGGCTGCTCATAAAAGAGAAGATCAAGCCTTATTTGGTATCGTCCAAGGTGGAGATTATCAAGACTTAAGAGAAATGTGTGCTAAAGAATTAGCGAAGATGGATTTCCTTGGTTATTCCATCGGTGGAACTTCTATAGGTGAACCAAAAGAAAAATGTTTTGAAATGATCGATTACGCGATTAAGTATTTACCAAGTGATAAACCAAGATATTTAATGGGTGTTGGTTCTTTAGATTATTTATTAGGTGGTATTGCTCGTGGAGTGGATATGTTTGACTGTGTTTTACCAACTAGAATTGCTAGACATGGAACATTAACGACTTCTCAGGGTAGAGTTAATATTAAAAACGAGAAATATAAAGAAGATTTCACACCTTTAGATCCTAATTGTGATTGTTATTGTTGTAAAAATTATACAAAAGCCTATCTCAGACATTTGTATGTCTGTGATGAAATGTTTGGAAAGAGATTACTCTCCATTCATAATATCCGTTTCTTAATCAAGATTATGGAAGGGGCTAGACAAGCTATTAAAGAAGATAGATTTGGCGATTATATGAAAGCTACTTTAGAAGCTTTTGGAGATGAAAGAGGTTTCTAATGAATATTAATCTATTTGATTTTTATCTTCCTGAAGAATTGATCGCTCAAACTCCCGCTAAGAAAAGAGATGAATCTCGTCTTTTAGCGGTGAATTTAAAAGAGAAAAAATATGAAGATAAACATTTCTTCGATATAATCGATTATCTCCATGCGGGAGATGTTTTAGTCAGAAATAATACCAAAGTTATTCCTGCGAGATTATTAGGTATTAAAGAAAAAACTGGAGCGCATTGCGAATTACTTCTTTTAAAGCAAATAGAAGGCGATAATTGGGAATGCTTAACTAGACCCGCTAAATCCTTAAAAGTCGGTGCTAGAGTCGATTTCGGTGATGGAAAGCTTATTGCGGAATGTATCGAAGAAAGAGAAGAAGGTATTAGAGTATTTAAATTCATCTATGATGGAATCTTTTTAGAAGTCTTAGATCAGTTAGGTAAAATGCCATTACCACCTTATATAAGAGAGCAATTATGCGAAAACGATAGATACCAAACAGTTTATGCGAAATATGAAGGAAGTGCAGCCGCACCGACTGCTGGTTTCCATTTCACAGAAGAACTATTTGAAAGAATAAAAGCTAAAGGTGTCGAAGTTATTGATATTACACTTCATATTGGTCTTGGAACTTTTAGACCAGTAAAAGTGGAAGACACTAAAGATCATGTTATGCATAGCGAAGTTTATGAGATCAGTGAAGAAGCTGCTACTAGATTAAATAAAGCTAAAGCGGAACATAAACGTATTATTGCTATAGGTACAACCTCTGTTAGAACCTTAGAAGCTAACTATTCAAAATATAATTGTTTCAAACCTACAAGAGAAGCAACTAATATCTTCATTCAGCCAGGCTATGAGTTTAAAGCGGTTGAAGCTATTATTACAAATTTCCATTTGCCAAAATCAACATTAATTATGCTCGTTTCTGCCTTCGCAGGAAGAGAATTTACTTTGGAATTATATAAGCACGCGGTGGAAGAAAAATACCGTTTCTTCTCCTTTGGTGATTCGATGTTCTTATATGGAAAATAAAATCAATTATCAAGAAAAATTATTGCAAAAACTCGCCGAAATTCAAGAAAATGGGCAAAAACCCACTCTTTGTTTGCATGCCTGTTGTGGTCCTTGTTTCACCTATCCTTATGAATTAATAAAAGACTATTTTAAGATCACTATTGTCTATAATAATTCCAATATCTATCCAGAAGAAGAATATCATCGTCGTTTAAACGAATTTAAGGAATATATAAGAAGCATAAAAGCGGACGTTGAGTTCGTGGAATTTCCTTATGATAATTTAAACTACAACAAAGATTTAGAACCACTTGCAGATGACTACGAAGGTAACGAACGTTGTCGCCTTTGTTTTAGAAAGAGACTAAGACAAGGATTTGAATACGCTAAAGCTCATAATTTTGAATATTTTGGAACAGTGATGACTATTTCAAGATATAAAAATTCTCAAGATCTGAATCGTATTGGGCATGAATTAGAGAAAGAGTTTTCACCTGTAAAATGGCTGGATGCTGATTTTAAAAAGAATGACGGATATCAAAAATCATTACAAATTGTGAGAGAACACGAGATGTACTTTCAAGAGTATTGTGGTTGTAAATATTCCTATCAAAAATACCTCGAAAAAAAGCAAAAATAAGGCCTCAAAAATCGGAAAAATGACAAAAAGCGACGTAAAATAAGTCGTTTTTTTGTGCTAATTTTGGGTAATTTTTCATATACGGGATTTCTATATTTAATAATTTTTATAAAAAATATTTGACACGCACATATATGAGGGGTATGATTTTCACGTTGACTGCCCGCGTTGAAGTGCGAGGTTGCTGACACACCCACAGGCGTTGTCATGAAGGTGTGTTCAGGTAATTCGTTCTGAGCAGGTTGAAGTCAAAGCCTGAAGTGATAAAGGAGGAAATTTCATGGCAAAAGCTACCAAGATTAGGGTTCGCTTAAAAGCTTACGATCACGTCATCCTAGATTCTAGTGCGGCGAAGATTGTTGAGGCAGCGAAAAAGACAGGGGCTACCGTTGTGGGTCCTATTCCGCTCCCTACGGAAAAGCAAGTTTTTACGATTTTAAGAGCGGTTCACAAGTATAAGGATTCTCGTGAACAATTCGAAATCAGAACACACAAACGCGTTATCGATATTAACAATCCAAAAAAGGAAACATTCGATGCAATTAAAAATCTCGATTTACCTGCTGGAGTTGATATCGCATTCAAATTATAAGGAGGTAAGAGTCAATGAAAGCAATCGTTGGACGCAAAATGGGCATGACTGAAGTCTTCGCTGAAGATGGAACAATGTACCCAGTTACAGTCGTCGAAGTCTTACCAAACGTTGTTACACAAGTCAAAACTTTAGAAAAAGATGGCTATGTAGCAGTGCAAGTTGGCTATGAAGAAAAACGTGAATCTCGTGCTAACAAATGTGAAAAAGGTATTGCCGCTAAAGCAAACACCACCCCACATTATGTCAGTAAAGAATTACGTGGTGATGAAATGGCCAAATATCAATTAGGTGACAAGATCACCGCCGAAATCTTCAAAGCTGGAGATATCGTCGATGTTATTGGAACTAGCAAGGGTCATGGTTATACCGGCACCATCAAACGCTGGAATATGACTATCGGTCCAAAGGGACATGGTTCAGGATATCACAGAGGCCAAGGTTCCTTCGCTAATAATGGTCGTTACAACCACGGTGTTATGCCTGGTAAACACATGTCCGGACACATGGGTAACGAATCTGCGACATTATTAAACTTAACCATTATCGCAGTGAACGCGGAAAAGAATTACATCTTAGTTAAAGGTGGATTACCTGGTCCTCGTAAAGGAATCGTCGTCATCCGTGACGCCGTCAAAGTGGTTAAGAATCCGAAAGCGGTCAAGACCTTAATTGATCGTACACCTGCTCCAGTAGTGGAAGAAAAAGCTCCTGTGGTGGAAGAAGCCCCAGTAGTGGAAGCCGCTCCTGAAGCAAAAGCTGAATAGTAGGAGGACATAAAGATGGCAGAAAAGAAATCAGTCAGCGTTAAAGTCTTTAACAGAGCTGGCGAAGAAGTTTCCAAATTAAGTTTAAGTGCTGAAGTCTTCGGTATTGAACCTAATAACCAAGTTATGTTCGACGCTGTTCAAGTTGAACAAAGCAACGCTCGCCAAGCGACAGCGAAAACAAAAGTTCGTCACGAGGTGAGTGGTGGCGGAAAGAAACCATTCCGTCAAAAAGGTACCGGCCGTGCTCGTGCAGGTACAACCAGATCACCAATTTGGGTTGGTGGTGGAACGGTCTTCGGACCAGATGGAAATCAATCTTATAAGATTTCCCAAAACAAGAAAGCCCACAACTTAGCATTAAGAAGTGCCTTAAGCTTAAAAGCTAAACAAGGATTAGTGGTTGTCGATGAATTAAAATTCACCGAAAAGAAAACTAAAGAATTCTTAAAGGTCTTAGATGCCTTAAAAGTTGGTAACAAAGTTCTCGTTGTTGTTGATGAATTTGATGAAAATACATTCTATAGCGCGAGCAATGTTAACTGGGTCAAATTAGTTACTGTTGATAATGTGAGTGTTGTTGACTTATTAAATGTTGATAGTGTCTTATTCACAAAATCTTCAGTGGAAAATTTACAAAAGGAGGTTTTGAAGTAATATGGCAGCCAAGAAAACAGAAGCTAAAGCTTCAAACCGCTTTGCGAAACCAACCGCGAAAGACTTCGAAGTCATTCTTGAACCAAGAGTCACTGAGAAGAGCATGGATTTGATGCAAAATCAAAACAAGATCACGGTGAAAGTCCTCGACAGC
This sequence comes from Bacilli bacterium, assembly GCA_045113315.1. Classification (GTDB taxonomy): domain Bacteria; phylum Bacillota_I; class Bacilli_A; order RFN20; family CAG-826; genus RUG13091. The sequence continues at coordinate 53,813 of JBGUIX010000010.1, read as the reverse complement.
GCGAACAAGACTGAAATTAAATTAGCAGTCGAAAGAATCTTCCAAGTTAAAGTTGAAGATGTCCGCGTCAGCAATGTCAGAGCGAAAGAAACAACCAGAGGTACCCGTTATTCAGGTAAGATCTCCGGTTATAAGAAAGCAATCGTTACTATCGCAGAAGGCGAAGCGATTGACTTATTCAAGGAATAATCTAAGTTCGATTAATTCCAAATTATAGGAGGAAAAGTAATGTCTATTAGAACTTACAAACCTACGTCCGCAAGCCGTAGGAACATGACAAATTCGACATTCGAAGAAATCACAACAAAAACTCCTGAGAAATCATTATTAGTCAGTTTATCCAAATCTGGCGGTAGAAATAACCAAGGTAAAATTACCTGCCGTCACATTGGTGGAGGTCATAAACGTAAATATCGTGTTATTGACTTCAAACGTAATAAAGACAATATCCCAGCGGTTGTGAAAACTATCGAATACGATCCAAACCGCAATGCAAATATTTGCTTAGTCTGCTATGCAGATGGTGAAAAGCGTTATATCCTCGCTCCAAAGGATATCAAGATCGGATATAAAGTCTGGTCTGGTGAAGCAGTTGATATCATGCCTGGTAATGCGATGTGCTTAAAGAGCATTCCAGAAGGTACATTCATCCATAACATCGAATTAGTACCTGGTAATGGTGGTCAGCTCTGCCGTGCCGCAGGTGCAGCCGCACAAGTGCTCGGTAACGAAGGAAAATACGTGCTCGTGAGATTAGCTTCTGGCGAAGTTCGTAAAATCTTAAAAGAATGCCGCGCGACCGTCGGTTTCGTCGGTAATGAAGACTGGAACCTAATCAATAGTGGTAAGGCTGGTAAAACCAGATGGTTAGGTGTTAGACCAACAGTCAGAGGTTCTGTTATGAACCCGAACGATCACCCTCATGGTGGTGGTGAAGGTAAGTGTCCAGTTGGACGTGACGCACCACGTACCCCTTGGGGCAAACGTGCTCTCGGTGTGAAGACACGTAAAGTGAAAAAAGCATCCACCAAATTAATCGTCCGTAGAAGAAACGGTAAATAGTGTAGAAGGAGGAAAATGAATTATGGCAAGAAGCTTGAAAAAAGGCGCATTCGTCGATGAATCATTAATGAGAAAAGTCGAAGCGTTAAATGCTGCTAATAAGAAAGAGATCATTAAGACATGGTCCCGTCGTAGCACAATATTCCCATCATTTGTCGGACATACCTTCGCAGTATATAACGGTAGAGAACACATCTCTGTGTATGTCACAGAAGATATGGTCGGACATAAATTAGGCGAATTCTCTCCAACGAGAAAATTCACCGGACATACAGGCCACACAGCAGAAGATAAAGCTGCCGCGGCCGCTAAATAGGAGGTAAGTTATGGCAGAAGAAAAGAAAGTCACTGCTGCTAAAGCCCCTGCAAAGAAAGCTGCTCCTAAAAAAGCCGCTCCAAAAGCAGAAGCGAAAGTAGAAGAAGTGAAAGCTCCTGTTAGTGAAGCTCCTAAAAAAGAAGTCAAAGCTAAGAAAGCTGAAAAGAAAGTTGAAACTCCAAAGAAACCAATGCCAACTGAAGCGCGTGCGGTTTCTAAAAACGTGAGAATCACTCCTCGTAAAGCTAGATTAGTGATGGATCTCGTTAGAGGTAAAGATGTGAAAGTTGCCTTAGGCATCTTAGCGAACTTAAATAAAGCGGCATCTGAACCTGTTAGCAAACTCATCAAATCCGCGGCTGCTAACGCTGTTAACAACTTCGGTATGGATGAAGATAGCTTATACATCTCTGAAATCTACGCCAACGATGGCTTAAGAATGAAGAGATACTTACCAAGAGCGAAAGGTTCCGCTTCTGGTTTAGTGAAAAGAAACAGCCACTTATATGTAGTGGTCAAAATGAGATAGGAGGAAAATATCAATGGGTCAAAAAGTTAATCCAGTCGGTATGCGTGTTGGCGTCAACCGCAATTGGAATTCACGTTGGTACGCTAACGAACACGAATTCCATGTGTTCCTCAACGAAGACATCAAAGTCCGTGAATATCTCGAAAAGAACCTTAAAGATGCCTTATTATCCCACGTCGAAATTCAAAGAAGTAAATCTTACGACAAAGGTAATAACGCCACCGTCTCCATCTTCGTCGCCCGTCCAGGCGTCGTCATCGGACAAGACGGAAAAACAATTAATAAAATTAAAGAAGATTTATCTAAATTACTCAGTGCGACAAGCGTGAAGGTTGATGTTGTTGAAGTCAAAAATCCTGACTTAGACGCTAACATCGTGGCGCAAAGCATCGGTAAACAATTAGAAGAAAGAGCCAGTTTCAGAACCGCGCAAAAGAAAGCTATTCAAAGAGTTCGTAAAGCCGGTGCGAAAGGTATCCGTACAGTTGTCTCAGGTCGTTTAGGCGGCGCTGATATCGCTCGTAGTGAAGGCTATAAAGAAGGTGTTATTCCTCTTCATACCTTAAGAAGCGACATCGACTTCGCTGTCTACCACGCTGCAACCCAATATGGCCGTTTAGGTGTCAAAGTTTGGATCTGCCGTGGTGAGATTCGTCCTGAACTTCAAAAGAAATCTTCTGAAGGGAAAGGAGAATAGTCATGTTACAACCAAAACGTGTGAAATATCGTCGTCCACATATCATTAGATATGAAGGTAAAGCGACATCTGGTACCACAGTCGCCTTTGGTGAATATGGACTAGAAGCCTTAGAAGGTGCGTGGATCACCACCCGCCAAATTGAAGCGGCACGTATCGTCGTCAGTAGATATACCAAAAGAGGTGGGAAAGTTTACATTCGTATCTTCCCACACCTCGCTAAAACCGTGAAAGCTGCCGGTACCCGTATGGGTTCTGGTAAAGGTTCACCAGAAGATTGGGTGGCAGTCGTCAGACAAGGAACAATTATGTTCGAGATGGCGGGTGTCCCAGAAGATGCCGCCAGAGAAGCTCTTCGTTTAGCAGCTTACAAACTCCCAATCAAATGTAAAGTGGTCAAGAAAGGAGAAGAGTAATTATGAAAATTAATGAAGTTCGTGAATTAACAAGTGCTGAATTAAAAGAAAAGCTCTATTCCTTACAAGAACAATTATTCGAACTCCGCAGAAAGAAAGCTGTTGGAGCCTTAGAAAAACCAGAAGATGTCATCGGCGTGAGAAAAGACATCGCGCGTATCAACTTAGTATTAAGAGAACGCGAACTCGCCAAGAAATAAGGAGGACAAATAAATGGAAAGAAAAGTTACATCTCGTCGTAGCGTCCAAGGTGTCGTTGTTAGTGATAAGAATGACAAAACAATTGTCGTCCTTGTTGAAACACACAAAAGACACGCCAAATACGGCAAACGTGTGAAATACGGTAAAAAATATTACGCTCATGATGAAAACAATGAAGCGAAGAATGGCGATACAGTGACCATTATGGAAACTAGACGCTTATCCGCTTTAAAGAGATTCAGATTAGTGAGCATCGATAAGAAAGCCGTCTTATCTGTTAAAGAAGCTGAAGCGGAATTAAAAGAAGAAATCTTAGAAGCTGAAGTTGACTTAAAAGAAGCCCCAAAAGCAGAAGAAGAAAAAGTAGAAGAAGTCAAGGTGGAAGCTCCTGCCAAGAAACCTGCTGCTAGAAAGGCAAAAGAAGTAAAAGAAGAAGAACCAAAGGAGGAAAGTAAGTAATGATCCAGAAAGAAACAAACCTTGTTGTCGCTGATAACAGTGGTGCACGTTCTGTCCGTGCTTTCACCCTCTATGGTGGTTCCACCCGTAAATCATCTTCTATCGGTGACATTATCAAATGTGCCGTTAAAGATGCCCTTCCAAATGGTAAGGTGAAAAAAGGTGACGTCGTCAGATGCGTTATCGTGAGAACTAAAAAGGCTATCAATAGACCAGATGGTTCCCAAATCGCATTCGATGACAACGCAGTCGTTATTATTAATGATGATAATGCGCCTGTGGGTACACGTGTGTTTGGTCCTGTGGCCAGAGAATTACGTGATTGTGGGGTTGAAGGATTTATGAAAATCGTTTCATTAGCCCCAGAAGTGTTATAAGGAGGAATAAGAAACTATGAATTTAGTTAAAGGTGATACCGTCATCGTTATCGCAGGTCGCGATAAAGGTAAAACTGGCGTAATCCAAAAAGTTATTCCTGAAAGTAACAGAGTTGTCGTGGAAAACGTCAATTTAAGAAAGAAACACAGAAAACCAACTCAAGCCAATCCTGAAGGTGGTATCGTTGAGATCTATGCACCAATTGATGCTTCTAACGTTATGTTAGTTGATCCAAAAACCAAAAAACCAACTAGAATTGGTCATAAAGTTGTTAAAGGCAAAAAAGTTCGTGTCGCCAAGAAGAGCGGCACCGTGCTATAAGGAGGAAAGTATTATGGCAGAAGAAACAAAGAAAGTTGCTGCGAAGAAAACCTCCACAGCCAAAACCGCTCCAAAGAAAGTCGCTCCAAAAGAAGTTGAACCAAAAGTTGAAGCTGAAGTAAAAGAAGCCCCAAAAGCCAAAAAAGTGGCAAAGAAAGGCTCTGGAAACAAAGTTTCCGCTATTCAACCTCGTTTGAAAGTCAAATATGACACTGAAGTGAGAAAAGCATTATTAGAAAAATATCATTATTCTTCCGTGATGCAAATCCCAGGTCTATCTAAGATCGTCATCAACATCGGTGTTGGTGATGCCACTCAAGATGGCAAAAGACTTGAAGAAGCGGTTAGCGAATTAAGCCAAATCACTGGTCAAAAACCAGTCATTACCAAAGCGAAAAAATCCATCGCTTCCTTCAAATTAAGAGAAGGTCAAGAAATTGGTTGTAAAGTGACCTTACGTGGTGTCCGTATGTGGGACTTCTTCGATAAATTAGTCTCCATCGCCTTACCACGTGTCCGTGACTTCCGTGGTGTTAGCAAAAACGCTTTCGATGGTCGTGGTAACTACACATTAGGTATCAAGGAACAATTAATCTTCCCTGAAATCGATTATGATAAGGTCGCAAAAGTGCGTGGTATGGATATCGTTATCGTTACCACTGCAAGTAAAGACGAAGAAGCATATACATTATTAGATTTAATGGGTATGCCATTCTCTAGATAAGAAAGGAGTGCACAATGGCTAAAACTAGTTTAAAGGTCAGACAATCTAGACCACAAAAATTCAAAGTTAGAGAATACACTAGATGTGAACGTTGTGGACGTCCTCATTCTGTCTATTCAAAATTCCATTTATGCCGTATCTGCATTAGAGAATTAGCTTATAAAGGCGAAATTCCAGGCATGAAGAAATCATCTTGGTAATAAGGAGGGAAATGTAATTATGATGTCAGATCCAGTTGCGGATATGTTAACACGTATCAGAAACGCTAACGCTTTAAAACATGAAACAGTGAAACTTCCATCCAGCAAGATGAAAGTGGAAATTGCAAAAATCTTAAAAGAAGAAGGCTTCATCGTTGACTATAAAGTGAAAGGTGAAGTGAAAAAAGAAATGACCGTGACCTTAAAGTACGCTGCTGACGGCACAAGAGTTATCTCTGGCTTAAAGAAAATCTCTAAACCAGGATTACGTGTCAACGTGAGCTGCGAAAAACTTCCAAGAGTTTTAAAAGGCTTAGGTATTGCGATCATCTCCACTTCTCAAGGTGTCATGACTGATGCCAAAGCCAGAACCCTTGGTATCGGCGGTGAAGTCATCGCTTATGTCTGGTAGGAGGTATATTTATGTCAAGAATTGGTAATAAACATATTGTCCTTCCAGCCGGTGTTACCGTAAGCCAAGAAGGTAGCTTTGCCAAAGTCAGTGGCCCAAAAGGCACATTAATGGTGGCCTTAAACTCTGGTATCGATATGAAAGTGGAAGGTAACATTGTTTCCTTCTCCCGTCACAATGAACTAAAGCAAACCAAACAAAATCACGGCACAGTGAGAGCTAATGTTCATAACGCGGTTGTCGGTGTCAGCCAAGGATACAAAAAATCTCTCGAGATGAGAGGTATCGGTTATAAAGCCCAATTACAAGGTAATAACTTAGTCTTATGGGCCGGTTATAGCCACACAGTGACCATCGTTCCAAATGAAGGAGTGAAAGTCATTATCGTTGATCCAACAAATATCGATGTCGAAGGTATTGATAAACAAGCTGTTGGTCAAACCGCAGCGAGAATTCGTGAAGTGAGACCTCCAGAACCATACCTCGGTAAAGGTATTCGTTATAAGGGTGAGTACGTTGCCACAAAAGAAGGCAAACGTGCCGCTGGTAAATAATAGAAAGGTAGGAATAGTTGTTTATGGTTAAAAAACAAGATAAAAACGTATCTCGTGTTCGTAGACACGCTCGTGTTAGAGCGAAAGTTTCCGGTACAACAGAAACACCAAGACTCTCAGTCTACCGTTCTAATAAAAATATCGAAGCTCAAATTATCGATGACGTCAAAGGTGTAACCTTAGTTTCAAGTTCTTCTATGACTTTGAAATTAGAAAATGGTAGCAACATTGAAGCCGCGAAATTAGTGGGTGAAGATATCGCTAAAAAGGCTTTAGCCAAAAAGATTAAATCAGTGGTCTTTGATAGAAGTGGTTATATCTACCACGGACGTGTTAAAGCTTTAGCGGAAGCCGCTAGAGAAGCTGGCTTAAAATTCTAAGGGAGGAAAGATAAATGGAAGAAGAAAAGAAAGTCGCGGAAGTTTCCGCTACAGAAGCTGCTCCAGTTAGCGAAGCTCCTAAAGAAGAAAATAAAGAATCTCGTCGTCCAAGAGGCGATAGACGTCCATCTAAAGGTGATAGACGTGATCGTCATCCAAGAGGCGAAGAAGTAAAAGAATTTGAAGAACGTGTCGTCTTCATCAACCGTGTTAGCAAAACCGTTAAAGGTGGTCGTAGAATGAAATTCTCCGCGCTTGTTGTCGTCGGAGATGGTAAAGGCCGCTACGGCTTCGGTGTCGGTAAAGCCGCTGAAGTCCCAGATGCGATTAAGAAAGCATCCGAATCTGCTAAAAAGAACCTATTTAACATTCACTTAGTGAAAGGTGGAACCATCTCTCACGAAGTCATCGGTAAATATGGTGCTTGTAATGTTTATCTAAAACCTGCCCCTGAAGGTACTGGTGTTATCGCCGGTGGTCCAGTCCGTGCGGTCTTAGAATTAGCAGGTGTTCGTAACGTTTGCTCCAAAGTCTATGGTAGTAGAGCTCCAATTAACATTATTAGAGCCACCAACCAAGGCTTAAATAACCTCAAGAGCTACAAAGAAACTAGAACTCTTCGTGGCAAAGAATAAAAATATCTATTCAATATAAAAATATTTGAACAGGAGGTGCACATATGAAATTACATGAACTTCAAGTTACCGAAGGTGCGCGTAGAGAACATTTCCGTAAAGGACGTGGCCTTGGATCTGGAAACGGCAAAACAGCCGGTAAAGGTCATAAAGGTCAAAATGCCCGTAGCGGTGGTGGCGTAGCTCTCGGTTTCGAAGGTGGTCAATTACCACTCTTCAGAAGACTTCCAAAAAGAGGCTTCAAAAATGTAAATCATGTCAATTATGCCACCATTAACGTCAAGGATCTTAATAGATTCAAAGACGGTACAGTGGTCTCTCCAGCATTACTAAAAGAAGAAGGTTTATTAACCAAAGAATATAGTGGTTTAAAAGTTTTAGGCGGAGGAACTTTGGAAAAGAAGTTAACCGTCCAAGCTCACGCCTTCAGCAAATCCGCTGAAAAAGCCATTAGTGATGCCGGTGGCAAAATTGAGGTGATCTAATTATGAAGAAATTAGGTGGAATTCTCAAAAATAAAGAAATCATGAACCGTATCTTATTCACGGTTCTCATCCTCTTCATCTTCCGAATCGGAGCTCAAATCACCGTTCCGGGGGTGACATTAGGTGAAGATTTACAGAATTATTTAGATAGTTCTTACGCTTTATCCTTAATGAACCTATTAGGCGGAGGAACTTTACAGAGCTTCTCCATATTCGCCCTAGGCGTTTCTCCTTACATCACGGCGCAGATTATCGTGGAACTATTATCCACTGATGTCTTACCAGCCTTAACGGAGCTGAAACGTCAAGGTCAAGGCGGAAGAAGAAAGCTCGAAATGGCCACCCGTTATCTAACATTGATGTTAGGTGCGGTCCAAGCCTATGGTATTATTCGTACCATGGAATCATCTGACGCCATTACATTCGTGACCGCTAGTCAAGAATGGCTCACTTATATTTATATAATTGTCATTATGATGGCGGGTAGCATGATTGTCATGTGGCTCGGTGACCAAATATCTATCAAAGGTATTGGCAACGGTATCTCAATGATTATCTTCGCCGGTATCGTTTGCTCATTACCAAGTCAGATTGGAAATGCCTTCTCATTATGGGTGGGTAATTCCGCATTACAAGGACAAGGCGACTCCGCTCGTATCGCGGGTATATTCAAATTCTTGCTTTATATCCTCTCTTATGTCCTTATTATTGCCTTTGTTACATTTATCGAACTTTCCAAAAGAAAGATTCCAGTGCAACACTCCGGTAAGGGTGGGGGACAAACTCAAGCGATGTCCCGTGCTAGCTTCTTACCGATCAAGGTTAACTCCGCAGGTGTCATTCCTGTCATCTTCGCGAGTTCCATCTTGATGGCACCTAGCGTTATCGTCGCATTTATCGACCCAGATAAAACAAGTGATAAATGGTTAGGAATTTTTCAAACCTCCACGATGTATGATATGGGTGGATGGTCAATGCCTTGGGGCTTAATAATCTATTTAGTCTTAACAATTGCATTTACCTTCTTCTATGCGAACATTCAAATTAATCCACAACAACTTGCGGAAAACTTCCAAAAGAATGGTAGTTATATCCCTGGTATCCATACCGGTAATGAAACGGAACGTTATGTCCGTAAAGTACTCAATAGAGTGACCTTTATCGGAGCGATGGCATTAGCCCTTATCGCGGCCTTACCAGTCGTCTTAACATTAACCATCTTTAAAGATAATCCTTCTCTGGCTTTAGGCGGAACAGGATTAATCATCGTCGTTGGTGTGGCGCTTGAAATCAATAGTCAAATCGATGGCTTATTAGCCGGAAAATCATTCGACGAAGTCGTCGCTGGTGGAGGACGTTAATTATGAAAAAGAACATTATCTTAATGGGCCCTCCAGGTGCGGGTAAAGGCACCTTGGCTAAACAATTAAAAAGTTCCCTTAATCTCGTTCATATTTCTACTGGAGATATGTTTAGAGAAAATATAAAGGGTGGAACCGCATTAGGTCTACTCGCGAAAAGCTATATCGATAAAGGTGACTTAGTCCCTGACCAAGTGACCATCGATATGTTAAAAGCTCGTTTAGCGGAAAAGGACTGTGAAAACGGTTTCTTACTCGATGGTTTCCCAAGAACTCTTCCTCAAGCGGAAGCTTTAGAAAGATTATCTAAAGAAATCAATCGACCAATCGAAGTCGTGGTCAACTTAGATTGTAATAACGAAGAACTCATTAGAAGAATCTCCGGTCGTCGCGTCTGTAAGAATTGTGGCGCACCATATCACATCGTCACCATGAAACCAAAAGTGGAAGGTGTCTGTGATTTATGTGGCGGACCACTCTATCAAAGAGCGGACGATAATGAAGAAGCTTTAAAAGTTCGTTTAGACCACTATGTGACTGACACTAAACCTCTCTTAGACTTCTACAAAAAAAGAGGCTTATTAGAGAACTTCAACTCTTTAGTGGGCAGTCAAGAACTCTTCAATCAAGTTTCCAAATTTTTAACAAAATAATATGATTATTACAAAATCCGAACGAGAAATTAATTTGATGAAAGAAGCGGGACGAGTCGTCGCTTTAGTGTTTAAAACACTAGAAGAGAAGATTCATCCTGGTATGACAACCTTAGATATCGATTCTATCGTCGAGAAAACGATGTTAGATAATAACTGTATTCCCGCGGAGAAAGGATATTATGGTTATCCCTCGAGTGCGTGTGTGAGTGTTAATGACACATTAATACATGGCATTCCTTCAAGTAAGATTGTCATCCATGAAGGTGACATCGTCTCAGTGGATATTGTAGCAACATATAAAGGCTATTCCGCGGATGCGTGTCGTACCTATAAAGTCGGCACGCTCACGGAAAGGGCGAATCGGATCGTTGATATTACTAAACAAGCTTTCTTCGAAGCGGTGAAATTAGTGAGACCCGGCGCTCATATCGGAGATATATCCGAAGCCATTCAAAAATTTGTTGAAAGTCATGGTTATAACGTCGTTAGAGAATATACTGGTCATGGGATAGGTTCCCACATGCATGAAGATCCATCCATTCCAAATTATGGAAGAAGTGGAACTGGTCCAGTTATTAGCAAAGGAATGGCGTTATGCATCGAACCGATGGTATTAGAAGGTCGTAAGGATGTTCGTACCTTAGGAGATGGATGGACTGTGAAAAGTAAGGACGGTAAATTAACCGCGCATTACGAGAACACAGTGATCGTCACCGAAGACGGTTATGAAATAATTACCATGTATGAAGGAGAAGAATAAATGTCAAAACAAGATATGATTGAAGTGCAGGCGGTCGTTAAGGAGTGCCTACCTAACGCAAATTTCAAGGTAGAACTCGAAAACGGCGTCGTAATTCAGGCCACCGTTTCTGGAAAAATCCGTATGAATTACATACGCATTCTCCCAGGTGATAGAGTTACGGTAGAAATCTCGCCTTATGATTTAACACGGGGCCGTATAACATTTAGGTTTAAATAAACCGTAATTTAGGAGGAAAAAACTTATGAAAGTCAGACCCTCAGTCAAACCTATCTGCCCAAAGTGTAGAGTGATTAAGAGAAATGGCAAAGTTATGGTCATTTGCTCAAATCCAAAACACAAGCAGAGACAAGGTTAATAGGAGGAAATTGAAATATGGCACGTATTGTTGGTGTTGATATTCCAAACGACAAACCAGTCAAAATCTCCCTTACCTATATTTATGGTATCGGAAGATATACCGCCGAAAAGATTTGCGAAGCTGCAAAAGTCGACGGCACGATCAGAGTTAAAGATTTAACTGATGATCAATTCGGTGCGATCAGAAATGAAATCGCTAAATACAAAACAGAAGGTGATCTTCGTAGAGAAGTAGCTTTAAACATCAAACGTTTAACAGAAATTAACTGCTATAGAGGATTACGCCACAGAAAAGGTTTACCAGTCCGTGGTCAAAGAACAAAAACTAACGCCAGAACTCGTAAAGGTCCAAGAAAGACCATTGCGAATAAGAAGATGGCGCCACAAGGTTAATAGAAGGAGGAAAGTAATATGGCTCAAAAGACAAATACTCGTAAAAAGAAAGTCAAACGTTCATTTACTAAAGGTGTGGCCCACATTCATTCCACTTTCAATAACACAATTGTGACCATCTGTGATGAACAAGGTAACGCCTTAAGCTGGTCCAGCGCTGGTGCGATGGGCTTCAAAGGTGCGAAAAAAGCCACTCCATTCGCTGCTCAACAAGCCGCGGAAGCTGCTGGTAAAGCCGCTTATGATCAAGGAATTAGACAAGTTGATGTCGATGTCAAAGGTCCAGGTCCAGGTCGTGAAGGCGCCATCCGTTCTTTAGCGGTCGTGGGTTTACAAGTCTTATCTATCGTTGATAGCACTCCAATCCCACATAATGGCTGCCGTCCACCAAAACGCCCAAGAGGCTAATAGGAGGTAAAAAACATGAAAATTGCGAACCCATTTGAAAGATTTGGGATCTCCCAAGCCGATTATGACGGAAATGAAAATTATGGTCGTTTCGTCATCGAACCTTTAGAAAGAGGATTTGGTAATACATTAGGTAACGCTTTAAGAAGAGTGTTATTATCCAGTTTACCTGGCGCTTCTGTCTACGCGGTAGAAGTGGAAGGTGCGCGTCATGAATTCACCGCTTTAGAAGGTGTGGAAGAAGACGTCACATCCATCATCTTAAATTTAAAAGACTTAGTCTTAAAAATTCCTGAAGGTGATGATACAAATAAAAAATTAGAAATCGATGTTAAAGGACCAAAAGTGGTGACCGCTGGTGACATTATCTTACCTAGCGGGGTCGAGGTCGTTAACAAAGATTTAGAAATCGCTCACGTTTGTGAAGGCGGTTCCTTAAAGATGGTTTTACACGCTAGAAATGGTCGTGGTTATGTGACCGGTGAACAAAATAAATTACTTCATACCGGTTTAACTCTCGGCACCATTTCTACTGATAGTAACTACTCACCAGTGAGAAAAGCCAATTATACCGTCGAAAACACCCGTGTGGGACACGATTCTAGATTCGACAAGTTAACAATCGAAGTTTGGACAAACGGCTCTATACTTCCTCAGGAAGCTTTAGCCTTATCCGCGGAAATCTTAATTGCCCACTTAAATAAATTCTTAGATGTCGCTGATATCACAAGAGATATCAATATCGAAAAGGATGAAGTGAAAGTTGAAGAAAATAAATATGAAAACTTCACCATCGAAGAATTAGATCTCTCTGTCCGTTCTTATAACTGCTTAAAGAGAGCTGGTATTCAAACCATCCTCGAATTAACAGAAAAGAGTGAAGAAGAGATGATGAAGGTCAAAAACTTAGGTAAGAAATCACTTAAGGAAATCAAAGAAAAATTAACTTCTTATGGTTTATCCTTCAGAGACTTTGAATAAGGAGGTAACAAGTTATGCCAGCACAAGGTAGAAAAAATGTCCATGGTAAGACCGGTGTAAGATTTAAAGCCGCCTATACCAAGAGCAAATATGAGAATATGCTTCGTAATGTCGTTACTGACTTAATTCTCAAAGGTTCTGTTAAAGTTACAGAAGCTGTCGCCCGTGATGTGGTGAAAGAAGCAGATCGTTTAGTGACATTAACCAAAAAGGAAGATGTTATGAACGCAAAAAGACAAGCCGCTAGATTTGTTAGAAACATCGAAAACGAATCTGGCAAAAAAGCTTTAGATGTTTTATTCTCCGAAGTCGGTCCTAAATTTAAGGAAAGAAACGGTGGATATACAAGAAGATTAAAACTCGGTAATAGACGTGGAGATGACGCTCCAATCGTCGTGGTTACCTGGGTTGAATAATCTCATATCAAGCTAAAGAGAAGTGGTGATGTTCATCACTTCTTTTTTTAACCCTACAATTGATAGATACATTCTTTATTTAATAACAATAAATAAACACTTTGTTTGCATTGTGTTTCTTTTTCCCTTAAAATAATCTCTCCATTAAAATGGAACTAAAGGGGAAAATTATGAGAAAGATTTGGAAACTTGTTCCGTTAATATTAACTCCATTACTTCTTTCATCATGTAATATCGTCTCTCCAAAAGCGGAGAGTATAAGTGAAAAAACTCAATCAGAAGCTGAGGGAGTATTCGATGGTGTAGTAGTGAAATTGACCGGAGAATCTAAAGTTAGTGTTGATAGCATTGTTACTTTTACTTTATCCGCTGATCAGGATGTTTTGCCGAAAAGTGAAATTTCTTGGAGGACTTCAAATAAGAAGATTCTAAAAAGGGAATCAACAAGTGTCACTACAAAACATAATTGTGATTTTAAAGGTGTTTCAGTAGGAAATGCTATTGTTACCGTCTCTGGTAATTTGACCAACGAAAATAAAACTGAATTCTCTGTTTCTTTTAACGTTGAGGTTGTCAATCCTGAATTAGCTGGTATTACCATTTCTTCCCCTCGAGAAAATATGAGTCTTAATTCCACGATGACTTTTTCTGTCGCCGCTAATCCAAGTCGTGCGGAACTTCCAGAAATTAACTGGTCGGTTGATAAAACAAATCTAGCCTCTATTAGTGATACAGGTGTTTTGACTTCATATTCCAGTGAAGGTAGTGTCGTTGTTACTGCGAAAACCGCGGATAATAGATTTGAAGCATCTAAAACTATCCAAATTCAAGAAATCCCATTAGATAAATGGACCATTATGATGTATATGTGTGGTTCTTCCTTGGAAAGTGGAAGTGACTACGCTCAATATGGATACGATCCTGACACAAACCCTATGGGTTATTGTTCCGATGATATCGCTGAAATTTTAGCAACTAGCGGTAAACCAGATAGTGTCAACATCATCATGGAGTGTGGTGGTTCTTTAGGTTGGAAAAACACAAAGATTAGACAACACAAAGACAAATTATCTAGATGGCATGTTGATAATCAACAAATCGTCTGGGAAGAAGATAAAACTTATACATATAGTATGGGTGCAACTTCTACTTTCCAAGAGTTCTTGGAATGGGGATTTCATAAATATCCCGCTGAACATTATGGTGTCATTTTATGGAACCATGGTGGCGCGATGCAAGGTGTCTGTTTTGATGAGGTCAAAGGCGACGATGCATTAACTTCATCTGAATGTGAAGCTGCAGTGACCGAGGCAAGAAGAAATTATGGAATCGCTTCCAAACTCGACTTCATCACTTATGATGCTTGCTTAATGTGTGTTCAAGATATCGCTGAATATAATAGTAAAAATTTCAACTATATGCTTTCTTCTCAAGAAGTTGAAGCTGGATCAGGTTATGATTACGATGCCTGGCTTCCATATTTATATACAAGAGTTAAAAACGGACAAGAAGTTCACCCAGGTGAATTATTAAAAGAAATCGCTGTTACATTTATGGAAGAAGTGGAAAGCGCCCATGAATATGACCAAACCCAATCCGTCATTAATTTGACAAAAATTGATACATATGTGAACAAACTATCTGCGTTTGCTAAACAGATGAATAGCAAAGTCACTAACTGGACCACATTTAAAAATTTAATGAATAGCAATGTGAAAAGATATGCTAGTAGTGCTAGTTATGGCTATGATGTATTTGATGCCGAAGATGTCTTCGATGTTTCTGATTCAAGTTATAGCGGTTTATCTACTGTAAGTGAAGCAAAAGCGGCTTTAAGCGTGTTAGTTTATTATGAACAACACGGAAAAAACACCTCTGGATGTGGCTTATCAATGTTTATACCAGTAAAAGGTTATTATCAAGGTTCTGAAACGCATTTAACTGATTGGTACAAGTTCTGTGAAAAATCAGGTCGCTGTTATTAAAAATAATACCCCTACTAGATTGTTCACTAGATAGGGGTTTCTTTTGCCTTTGATACAAAAAACACAAAAAGTGTTTCTAAGTATTAAAAATCAAGTGATATTATGTTTTACATAAGGGGATTGATAAAATTATGAAAATCTTAAACAAATTAGTTTTAGGTGCCGCATCACTAGTCCTATTGACAGCCTGTGGCCCAAGCAAAGTCAGCTATGACAAATTCCATGAAGAAGCTGTTAACGCTGCTAAGCAAGAAGTTCCTTTCACAAAGGTCGTTTTAAACGGTACATCCACCTATTTAGGTGCTGAAGTCAAATTTGATAAGACCACTTATGAATGGAAAGATGGTAAACCAAGTACAAATGACAATAGCGTTGCCGCTTTAGCGGGTTTAAAAGTCTTCGTTTATGATGCTGCATTTGTCGGTAATAATGAAAGTTTCACCTATTATTTCGGTAATGGTTCATTCAAAGTTACCATGAAAGCTGAACAAGATAACGGTACAGCGACCTTTAACAAATATGGCTTATTAACCAGTATGAAAGGTAAAGTCAGTGGTGTGGAACATAACTTCACCGTTAAATGGTCCAAATAATTAATTAATTATTGATCTAAGAGTTGTCCATATTATGTGGGCAACTTTTTTCTTGCTTAATCAAGTCAATAATATAAAATAAAGATGTAACAATAGTTACGTATAGGCAGGATTTATAAGTTGGTTACTTACTTCCTGTTTTATTTACTTCTACTAGCATCAATAGTAGTAAAGTCATGAAAACTATGATAATTTCCATAATCACTTCCTCCTTTGTTCTTTCCGGCCTACCTAGCGAACAGTCGGCGAAAGCGCCTATACGTAACTACGAGGAAGATAAAATATCCTCCTACTATACAAATAGGGAGTGAAAATTCCAAAATGTTCAAAAATATGAGACAGATTTTTTATTAATCAAAGATTAAAAAAAATTATTGATGAGATAATATCTTATTATTAATAATTAGCTATTATTCTTTTATTTAATAAAAATAAATCCTTTGATAGAATATAGACAAAGAATAATTCTTAATACTTTTTATGGAGGGGTTAATAATGTCCAAAAAGTACCAAAAAGAATATGAAGTCGGTTTTACACCTCGTTTAGTTATGGAAGAAGCTAGCAGGTGTTTACTATGCTTAGACGCTCCATGTTCTACTAGTTGTCCAGCAGGAACAGATCCTGCTAAATTTATTCGTTCCTTACGTTTCAAAAACGTCAAAGGAGCCGCGGAGACTGTGCGTATTAATAACGTCTTAGGGGCGATATGCGCAAGAGTATGTCCAACAGAAAGATATTGCCAAGAAGGTTGTAGCAGAAGCGGTATTGATAAACCAATCGATATCGGTAGAATTCAACGTTACATCACAGACTTTGAAGATGCCACCAAAATGGAAATCTTAGAAGTTAAAGAACCTAATGGTAAGAAAGTCGCCGTTATTGGTAGTGGTCCTAGTGGCTTAACAGTCGCTGCAGAACTCGCTAAAGAAGGCTTTAAAGTGACAATTTATGAAAAAGAAGCAAAAGCCGGTGGCTATTTAAGATATGGTATTCCTGAATATCGTTTACCAAATGAAATCGTTGATAAAGAAATTAAAAGAATTGTCGAATTAGGTGTTGATATTGTTTTAAACACTAAAGTCGGTGAAGACGTTAAGATTGAAGAATTAAGAAAAGAAAATGACGCTGTTGTCTTGGCGGTTGGTGCTAGCGAAGGTAAGATGTTACCAATGTTTGAAAATAACCGTAAAGTCATTAAGGCTGTTGATTGGTTAAAGAAAACTAAAGCTAGAAAAGGCAATGTCAAAGTTCCTGAAAATGTTTTAGTAATCGGTGGTGGTGACGTCGCGATGGATGTCGTCACATCCTTAAAATTATTAGGATGCCCACATGTTACCGATGTTGTTTATGAACAATTCTCTGAATTCCGTGCTTCCAAGAAGGAATTAACAGGAGCACAAGCCGAAGGAGTTACTATCATTGATGGTTATGTTCCTACCGCTGTGGCTAGAGGCGGAATTGTTAAATTTAAACATAGAGTTATTCCTGCTGAATTAAAGATTAAAGCTGATCTTATCATCTTAGCGGTTGGCCAAGTTTCTAATGTGAACGGATTAGGTGTTACTTTAGAAAAAGGCGAAGTTAACCAAAAAGGTTGCCGTGTGGAAGGCACTAACGTCTTCTTTGCTGGTGACATTGGTCATGGTGAAAAGACAGTTGTTTATGGTGTCAGAAGCGGTAAAGAAGTCGCTTTTGAAGTCAAAAGATTTTTAGGAGGTAAAAAATAATGGTTAGAAAAGATTTATCCATTACCTTCATGGGTGTTAAATTCCCAAACCCATTCTGTTTATCATCTTCCCCAGTTGGTAACTGCTATGACATGTGTGCGAAAGCCTATCGTAGTGGTTGGGGTGGAGTTGTCTTTAAGACAATTGGTCCAAAACATTATTTAATCGATGAAGTTTCTCCTCGTTTTGACGCTTTAACAAAAGAAGCGGAACCATTTGTTGGTTTTAAAAACATGGAACAGATCGCTGAACACTCTTTAGAAGAAAATTTAGCGGACTTAAGAAGACTTAAAAAAGAATTCCCAAATAACGTTCTTATCGCCTCAATTATGGGTAGTAATGAAAAAGACTGGGAAGAATTAGCTAGACTTGTCACCGAAGCCGGTGCGGATATGATTGAATTAAATTTCTCCTGTCCACAGATGACTTCTCATGCGATGGGTAGCGATGTTGGTAGTAATCCTGAACTTTGCCGTAAATACTGCGCGGCTGTTAGAAGAAGTACCAAATTACCATTCATGGCCAAGATGACACCAAATATCACTGATATGTGTGATCCTGCCATCGCTTCTATCGAAGGTGGAGCGGATGGTATCGCGGCTATTAACACCATTAAATCTATTATCAATGTTGATTTAGATAAGAAAGTTGGTTTACCAATTATTAATGGTAAATCCTCTATTTCTGGTTATTCTGGTAAAGCTGTTAAACCAGTGGCCTTAAGATTTATTCAACAGATGAAAACTAATCCAAAACTTAAGGATGTAGATATCTCCGGTATCGGTGGTATCGAAACTTGGGAAGATGCTGCAGAATTTATCTTATTAGGTTGTAAAAACTTACAAGTTACCACAGGTATTATGCAATATGGCTATCGTATCGTTGAAGATATGAAAAACGGCTTAGAGCACTATATGGAAGAACAAGGCGTCGATCATTTAGAAGACTTAGTCGGATTAGCTAATAAAAATATCATTCCAGCGGAAGAACTTGATAGAGATTATATCGTCTATCCAGAAATTAATTCCGATAAATGTGTTGGCTGTGGAAGATGCGTTATCTCCTGTTATGACGGCGCTCACCAAGCTATGGAATGGAATAAAGAAACACGTCGTCCAAATTGTAACCATGATAAATGTGTTGGTTGTTTATTATGTGGACTTGTGTGCCCAGTTGGAGCGATTAAACCTGGTGAAAGAGTTTTAAAACCAGGAAGAAAAGAAAAGAATTTAAAGAAAATGGTTTTGCAAGAAACCGTTGAAAAACTCTAATATTTATACCCCCAATCTACATTGGCTGGGGGATTTATTATTGAAAGGGGATATAAAAAATGAGACATAAAAAATTATTAGCCTCGGTCTTAGCAGGCGTGTCCTTATCCTTATTAGCGGTAGCGTTATTGCCTAAGACTGGTAATGTTATTAAGGCTAACGCTGCGGAAGAGACCGCGACTTTACAACCAAGCCATGTGACACAAGCCGGTGATTTAAGTGATGATAAAAGTAATACTTGGTCATTTTCTTATGTGGCCGAGAGCATTAATGATAATGCATCTTATATTCATGTTGGCTCTGGTAAAAAAAATGCGACTTCTTTAACTTTGTCTACGACAGCGTTTAACACAATTACGGTTAAATCAGTTTCTGTCTGGGCTGCTGCAAAAGCCAATTCTAATGCAACAAGTCATATTTTAATTGGGGGAACTAAAGTTGCCGAAAGTGATGTTTTAGCTAATAACGTAGACACCGGAGGAACTGAATTAACATATGATAATTCCACCTCGAAAAAGACTGGCGCTATCACTATAGAAGTAAGTAGACCAACTCAAGCTCAAGCAGCTTTATATTTAAATAAAATCGAAGTTGTTTATGAAGGTGGAACTCCTACTGATCCAATTACAAAAATTGAGGTAACAACAGCTCCTACGAAAACTTCTTACCATGCTGGGGAATTCTTTGATCCTACAGGCATGTATGTAGAAGGTACACATGAAGGTGGTTCAAAAGAAGAAATTACTGATTATGTTTATTCTCCTAGTGGTGCTTTAGCCGCAGGAACTGAAAAAATAACAATAAGTTATGGTGAATTAACTTGTGATACACCTATTAGTGTTGTTGAGCCCACAATTACTTCTATCGAAGTGACTAATATGCCAACAAAAGTTGATTATTATGTTGGCGATGATTTAGAAACTGATGGATTAGTAGTGATGGGAACATGTTCTCATTGCGGCGAAAAAATTAATGTCACATCATCTTGTACATTATCTCCAACCACATTTGTGGCTACAGATATTGGTAGCAAAGAAATTACAGTTACTTATGCGCCAAGTGTTACTACATCATTTAATGTTAATGTTAGCGCTGCCCCTGCAATTGCTACGTATAAATTAGTTGAGAGTCTTAGTGATTTAACACTTAATAGTAAAGTATTAATCTCTGGCGTTGGTGCTAGCACAGGTGTTATGGGCAAAAAACACGGCACAAGTGACGACTATTTTGATGTCGCTACTGGAACCAAATCCTCCGATAACAAAAAAATACTCGGTTTACCAACCGACGCTTTAGAACTTACAGTTGTGAGCGGATACTCTGATGGTAGTTATGCTTTTGTTGGTGAAAATAATAAATATTTAGCTGCGCAAACCACTTCAAAGAATTTAATGACATATGAATCCACATTGTCAGATTTATCCTCATGGAACATCACTATAGATGATAGCGATACTAGCGCCTTAATCAAATGTGTGAGCACAAGCGCTGAAAGAAACATCATTAGATTAAATGGCACAAATAGATTTTCTTGTTATGCTGAAACTTCTGCTAATTTAACTCCTGTTTCCATCTACAAATACGCTAGTGGTAATGAAAACATTACCTTAAATGAAACTGAAGCCAGCGGTCCTACTGGTGGTAGTATCAGTTTAACTGCTACTCCAACTACAGGATATGAACCAACATCCTATCATTGGGAAGTGAGC
Organism: Bacilli bacterium; assembly: GCA_045113315.1. Taxonomy (GTDB): domain Bacteria; phylum Bacillota_I; class Bacilli_A; order RFN20; family CAG-826; genus RUG13091. The sequence continues at coordinate 33,423 of JBGUIX010000010.1, read as the reverse complement.
GATACTGCTGTCTTATCATTAGATAGTGATAGTGATCAAACTGTTATTGTTACTTATGAAGGTGAAGGTGTTGCGACAGCGACATGTACCGCATCTGATGGCACAATCGTAAGACAAGCCAGTTGTACAATTACAGTTCATAACTATGTTTATGATGTTTTAACATCTAATGAATATATTATTACCGATTATACATTTAAAGTTGGTATGTCTACAACTAATCCAAGAAATAATGTAACCGACATTAATTATAGTGACGGTTCAAGCGTTTTCTTATTTGAAAGAGCGAATAAAGCTGATAACTCTTATTACATTAGAAAAGGTGACTCCTATGTTGAAAAAGGCGATAGCACTTCATATTTAGCATTTGTTAGTGAACCAACCACATACTGGGTTGTTTCTCGCCCAACTTCTGGTGTTGAAATATTCAATTTAATCGATACCCAAGGTAGATATTTACAACATATTTCTGGCGGATTTATTTCTGGTAGTACCGTTCAACAAGAAAATAACAACAAGATCGGCTTATTAGTTACTCAAGAATTTAATTCCCTTTCCTATAGTGGAACACTAGCTAAAGACACCTATAACGAAGGTGAAGAGTTTGATGCCACTGGTTTGACAATCACAGCGACATTTGAAACCTTCAGTTTAGATGTTACTGGTAGCGTCACTTGGGATGCATTAATAGCGGGCAATACATCCGTAACTGGTCGTATTCAATTAAGTGGTGCGGAAAGAACAGTGACTGTTTCTGGAATTACAGTGACTGGCTATTATTGTAGTGAAATTACAGTGGATGCTACTAACGCACAAAAAGATTACTTTGTTGGTGAAACCACAAACAAAACTGGTTTAGTGGTTACTGCCACATATAAAGATTCGGCTGGTATCGGTCCAGATCAAGTCGAAGAAGTCGCAAGTGATAAGTACACTCTTGATCCTGAAGTTATTACTTCTGATACAGAAGAAATTAGAGTTGTTTATAACAACTGCGTAGACACCTATCCAGTTAATGTTACACAAGCTAAATTCGAATTATCACCATCTATTACTGCTGGTGATCATGTCGTCTTTGCCGCAGGTAGTGATAATTTAGAAATGTATAATGAAAACTTCGAAGTCAAAGAATTTACATATCGTCCACATGGTGAAAAAGTCTTTGAAGTTGAAAAAGTCACTAATGGTGGATGGGCGTTTAGAGATTTAGATAGTGGTGAATATCTATCCGCTAATGGAAAAGCATTAGAATATAACACCAGTGTTGTTCCAGCGGCAGTTTGGGAAGTTTCTATTACTAGAACTGATACTTATGACACTGTTTATATTGAAAGCAAATCTCAAACCGACTATTTATATATGTCTTATAATTCTGATGCTGGCAAAATCAAAATGGCCAACACCAGTGATATTGAGATTTATGAAGATGTCACATTAAAGAAACCTGAATCAATTGAAGTTGATACAAGCTCTACGCACGATACAGAATTTGAACTTGGAGAAACATTCTCCTATTCAGGTTTAAAAGTTAAAGTTAATTGGGGTGGTGGAGCATTTGATGTTATAAGCACAGGTTTCCAAGTGGAAACTCCTGATATGTTAACCGCTGGACAAAAATCTGTCATAGTTACTTATTTGGGTGTGGAAACATCTTATACAATTAACGTCAAACCTTCTAGCCAACATATCATGGTTGGTATTGAAGTAAGCGGCATGAAAAACGTCTTCATCGTTGGTGAATATTTCTCCTTCGGTGGTACAGTCAAAGCAGTCTTCTCCGATAACCAAAGAGAGGAATTAGATGCTTCCGATTACGTCATTACTGGGCAACCAGACGAAGGCGTTCCATTTACCGAAGCTCAAGTCGGTATTAAACAAATCACTGTTACTTATAAATTAAATACTGAATTTAAATATGTTTATGATATCGAAATCGTTTCTAACGATCATAACGATTTACAGTCAATCAGCGTTACTAATCCAGTCACTACATATAATGTTGGTGATGAATTCGTAAAACCAACTGTTATGGCACAGTTTGAATTTGGTGATCCAGTTGATGTCACAAATGAAGCCACATTTAGTGGTTATAACATGAACCAAGCTGGAACATATACAGTTGATGTTAGTTATACCGCTGGTGAGATTACTAAACATACTTCATTCACAATTACCGTTAGTAATGGTGGAGGAACATCAGAGGATCCAACAAGTGGTGCCTCTTCCAGTGGTTCAACATCTGAAGGCGGTGGAAGTAAACAATCAATTAACGTCTTAGCCTGGGCGATTCCAGTGATTATTGCCTCTGTTATCGTTTTAGGTGGAGTTGGAGTTGGTATTTACTTCTTAGTCAAAAAGAAGAAAAATAAATAATGCTTGATAGTAAAGAACTATTAAAAAAACTCACTATTTATCAAAAGGCTTCACTATTAGTTGGGTACCAGAATATGGCCACTCGACCAGTGAAGCCTTTGGCTATACCAAGCTTAACGATGAGCGATGGCCCTAATGGGGTTAGAAAAGAAAGTGAAGGCAATGTTGATATTAATAACACCATTCATACATTACCAGCGACTTGCTTTCCATCAGGTAGCGCTTTAGCATGTTCTTTTGATAATGATTTATTATTTGAAGTTGGAAATAGCATCGCTCAAGAATGTTTATATTACGATATTAATGTTTTATTAGGGCCAGCGATAAATATTAAAAGAAATCCATTATGTGGAAGAAATTTTGAATATTTATCTGAAGATCCATATTTAACAGGGACATTATGCTCTAATTTTGTTAATGGCTTACAGCAAAATAAAGTATTAGCCTGTCTTAAACATTACGCTGGTAATAATTTAGAAGATTATCGATATATCGGTGATTCGATTATCGATCTAAAAGCCTTGAATGAAATATATTTAAAGGGATATCAAATTGTTATTAATAATTCTCATCCTGGTTTAATCATGACCGCCTATAACAAGGTCAATGGTTATCACGCTAGTGAGAATAAATATTTATTAAAAGATATCTTAAGAGATAAATATCATTATGATGGATTAACCATTACCGATTGGGGTGGAATGGTAAATAGAGATATCTCTTTAAATATGTCTCAAGATTTAGAGATGCCAGGCATGATAGAAGAAAACATCTTAAAAATAGTGAAAGGTGTTGAGTCTGGATTAATTAAAGAAGCGACCTTAGATGAATCAGTTTTTAGATTATTAGAAACAATTAATAAAACGAGAGTAAAAACATCAAAAAACCCGCAGATATTTGATAAAAATAAAGGAATTGCTTTAAAATCCGCTATTAAAAGTGCGGTCTTATTAAAGAATGAAAATAATCTTTTACCATTAGATAAGAACAAAGAATATGTCATTATTGGTGACCTATTTAATAAGATGAGATATCAAGGTGGTGGATCATCTTTAATCAATGCTTATGAGGTTATTGATAATAAGAAAGCTTTTGATAACCATGAAATAAAATATCGTTTCTATCCGGGTTATGAAGAAAATAAAGAAAAGATAAATTCTAAATTAGAAATAGAAGCGATTAATGGCGCGAAAGAAGCGGATGTTATTTTATTCTTCGGTGGATTAACTGATCTATCTGAATCAGAAGGATTTGATCGAAAAGATATGAAACTTCCTATTAATCAAATCCATCTCATTAACGAATTAGTAAAACAAAATAAAAAGATTGTTTTTATCATGTTTGGTGGATCTCCTTTTGAGATACCATCTATTGCTAAATTAAATAGTTTGTTATTTATGAATCTACCTGGTGAGATGGGTGGAGAAGCTTGTTATAAATTATTATTTGGAGAAACATCTCCTTCTGGCCATTTAGCGTTTACCTGGATGAATAGATATGAAGATGTTCCTTATTATAGCGAGTACGACTCTTCTCCAATTGAGCTATATAAAGAATCGATATATGTTGGGTATCGTTATTATTCTTCTTTTGATAAGAAAGTATTATTCCCATTTGGTTATGGTTTAACGTATGGGAAATATCATTTCTATAATTTATATATTAATAATAAGGATAATAAGGAAATAATCGTTTCCTTTAAGGTGAAAAACGATAGTGATATTTCTATCGAAGTCGTTCCTCAAATATATGTTGGAATAGAAAATAGCTCTCTTCCACATAGCAAATATGAATTAAAAGCTTATAAGAAAGTAGCGTTATCCCCATTAGAAGAAAAAGAAGTTAATTTAACTATTAAAGTGGACGACTTAAAAGTGTATGAATCATCCTCTAATTTAGAAAAGATTGAAGAAGGAGATTATATCTTCTATTTAAATGATGATGCTAATCATATATATGAAACTAAGAAGATTCATATTAATGGTGAGAGATTATCTTTAAAAGAAAATGAAGACATTTATTTATCAAAAGATATTACTCATATTGATAATGAAACATATTTTTCCTATCTAGGTAGAAAAGTAAAACCTTATAAAAAGAAAAAACCATATACGATGGAAACTCCGATCTATGAATTTAATACCTTATATGGAAAGATCTATCCATCGGTGAAGAGCTTTCTGATAAAGAAAAAGCAGATGTTATTTGGGCTGCTTATCAAAAACTTGACGAAGTTGTGAAATTTACTGTGAGCACAAAATCATTTGAGGCTACTGATAAAAACGCTAATAGTACAACGGAAACTAAGCAAGTCACCCATAACTATGCTAACTATTATTCACACTCTGAAGGAGAGACAAAAACTACATATGTGACTAATGGTGTAACTTCAGTTGTAGAAGGTGAAAATACTCAAGATCGTTGGATCGATAGTGAAAAGAAACAATACCTTTTAGTCCTTAATGACAAACACGATAAAGATATTGATGTAGATGGACACTTCTATGACACCGACGAACAAGGACAGTTTGAATTACTCAAAACCAATTTCTATCGTGAAATTCCTGCTTTGTTTGTGACTCAAATGACGGATGCTCAAGCCTATAAGTCAGGTGACAATTATAATTTTGTCGCTAGATATTATGATGAATCTGAATCACCAATGGTATTTGGCGAAGACGTTTTAACGGGAAAAAGTTCTACCAAAATGCAAATGACCATGACTATTAATAAGTCATTTAAGGTTACGGAATTTTCCTATGATTTTCTTAGAGAAGCCAACTATACTCAAACAATACCTCCTCTAGGAGAAGAGATGATTAAACTTCAAGAAAATCATAATGAAGCCAAATTTGAATATGGCAAATTAAAAGATAATTCAAAAGAATTAGCGAAAATTAATGCTGAATACAATAGTGTTCAACTCTCTGACTTATTCTTAAATACAACATTAGGTACTTATAATGCTGAAGCTCAAACTTATAACGGCACAAGCTCTCCAGATTATAACATCGAAATGAAATTCATTACATTCGCTAAAAGACATGTTGATGCTATTATTCCATTAAATAATAGTGATCAAGCTAATGCATTCTCATTACGTCTTGCTGGTCATACTCACGATCACATTATCCCATCCGATGAATGGGTTGGTTTAATCGATAAAGAATTTGAAGGTTTACAAGCTAAACTCCCAAGTGGATATTCTGTTAATAATTATGTTGATCACGATGTCGTTTATTATTTACCAGAAGGCCAAATGATTGAAGGCTATTTACATTTAAGTTTTGATGTTGAAATAACACAAACAGAAGTAGTTATTTCTAACTTAGATGCCTTTATTAGCCAAGTCATGTAATAGGAAAGGAGAATAAAGATGAATAAGAAATTTATTTTAGGAACAGCGTTAATCTTACCTTTAGTGTTATCTGGTTGTTCCAATAAGAAAAAAGATACAAATAAAGTTACTTTCCAACAATTTAATTTTGAAGCCGAAGTCACCGGATTTGAACGTGATCGTATTATGTTTGAAGTCTTAGAGGCGGCGAAACAAATCAAGAGTGTAAAGAGCGAAAGAACAGATTATGTTTATAACGACTACGATAACTGCATGAATGCTGAAGGCACAGTTGAAACAACCTTATATAATGGATATTTCTTAAACGAAATCTCTAATGTTGAAACTCGCACAAAAAGAGATCATATTATCACCACTGAAAAAGCGACGACTGATGAATATGAATGGGTCGATGGAGAAAAAATGATCACTGTCGACTATAGAAAAGCGACTCGTTATTACAATAACGTTGAAGAAATTCAAGATGAAGACGCTCTTAAAGCCAGAAGAGAAGGATTAAATAATCGTTTCTTAGCTGATGTCGGTGATGTCTTTGATGAAGGCAAACTCTTTAAAGAGGGAAAATTCTATTATGCGATAAATGAAAAATATGAAGAAGAACATGCCTTTGAACCATATGGTGATAATGAACATCACAAAGAAAGAATCAATATCGATCGTAAACAAGAAGTTTTAAAGATTGATGAAGCTTACAAGATTGTTTCTTGGACGTTGTTTAAAGATGAACAAAGTAACGTTCCTTCTTATGAGCACTATATCGATAAACCAGTTGTAGTTGAAGAAACCACTGAGAAAAAGACTGTTACTTATGGTGATAAAGAAGATGGTGCGGCTAAATTCTCCGCGATTGTCAGCGAATTCTATGGAAAACAATTATCTGATGATACAACCGGTATGGATGTTGAAACAGGTTACTACGATAAAGACACCAAGACATTTACACAACAAGGTCAAATGTCTAGAGATATAATCGGAAGAGAAGATTCATCTTTAGTGAAACGTCACTATGACATTAGAGTATATGGCGGTTCTAATGACCAAAACGCTCTTAAAATTACTAACTCTTTAAATTATCGTCCTAATGGTTATCAAGGCACGGTTGATATTGCTAGAGGCACATTACCTTTAAAAGATGCTTTAGAACCATTCGGATTTACTGAAGTAAAAATTGGTGAAGGAACAGAAGCATATGTTGTTTATACATATGATGCAATGCCAGCAGGCGGCAGTTTCTTAGTCTCCTATGATGTTACTTTAACTAACGAGAACACATTAAGCTTTGAAAACGTTACTGTTGTTCCATATTTCTCCAATATGATGTAAAGAAAGAAGGATGAATAAAATGAAAAAGAAAATTATTATTTTAGCTACTAGTATCTTGCTTCCTCTCTCTTTAGCAGCTTGTTCAAATAAAAAGAGTAGCGAGGTCAAATTTGAAGATTTTAAATTCAGCGGTGATCCAGTTACTGGTATTGAAAAAGCTAAATTATTAGATGGTGTTTATAACAAACTCGCTGATCTAAAAGAAATGAAAGGTACAGGTTACCGTTTAAGTTCTCCAAGCGAAAATAGAAAGAGCGAAACATCAATTGAAATTGATGGTAAGGCATATGAAGGTTTCTATTTAGAAACGAAGAATAAAGAAACCACAAAAGTGGAAGAACCATCATATAAGTATTCTTTTGTCGAAGAAGAAAATAGCTACATTTATTTAGACGAAGAAAAGAAAGTGGTTGGCACGGTTGCTGAGCAATATGAAGAATTACCACATTCCTACTTCCAAGCAATCTCTGAAACTGAATTACCAGCAGTTAAAGAACAATTCTATAAGAGAATGATTTGGCAAAGTATTGTACAGCCTTTTGGACTTGCTCAATTGGAATTTTATAAAGAAGGCAAAAACTCTTATATCACTGTCGAATCTAATATTATCGAAACCCACACCGCGGTTATTCGTGGCGATGAAACATTCGATAAGTTAGAAGTGGAAAAGAGCCAATCAGTTTTCTCCTTCAATTCCAAGTTTGAAATCACAAGAATGACTAGATTTAGCGAAACCACATCAAACTATGATGATGCGCTTAATGTCCCATTTGCTAAGGAAAGAGTGGTTGCAAAAGATACTTCTATACTATATTGGAAGTAAAATATGGTAAGAAAGCCTCTAATGAAGGCGCGATTAACACTTTCAAAACCAAATATGCGAATCCATTTGTTGTTGAATTAGCAAGTAGCACAACCGTTGGTGACTATAATTCTGAAAGTGGAACATATACACCAATTAACGAAATACCAACACTTAATGATAGCAAATTCACTATTAAGGATGATGGTGCAGTCCATTTTGAAGGAATTTTGAACTTTGAAAATATCAGTCAAAATAACGCTTTTGCTCCAAAATTCTCTGTTAAATTCAATAAGGGATATGCCGCAGGTGGAGAAGAAGTCGTTATTGAAAAAGGCTTAAGCTTAGGCGATAACATGGCGAAGATGGGCTTTGAAGCCAAAGAAGTTGAAGGTAATCAAGTTTATGTTGCTTCTAGTAGCCTTTATACTTCCTTAATGGGAGAAAAATTATACGTTAGTTTCGATATGAAATACGCTAACGAGAGTGTGGAATTCTCTAATGTTAGCGCTGTTCGTGTCTACTAATTAGAAACTATTAACTTATAAGAACTGGCTCTGATTTATCAGGGCCTTTTCTATTGCCCTTTTAAATATATTTCTTTATGATTATGGGGATATGAAAGAATTAACACTATTAGAAACACAAATCGCCATTAAATATCTAAAAGATACATTTGAAACTATATTAGCGAAAAAACTAAATCTTGTGAGAGTGTCCGCACCTTTATTCTTAGAAGCAGAAAGCGGCTTAAATGATGAACTTAACGGACATGAAGAAAGAGTAAGCTTTGTCATTAAAGATAAAAAACTAGAAATAGTTCAATCTTTAGCGAAATGGAAAAGATATGCTTTAAAAAAATATGATTTCCCAATAGAGACTGGTTTATATACCGATATGAATGCGATTAGAAAAGATGAAGAGATGGATAATCTTCATTCTATCTATGTTGACCAATGGGATTGGGAAAAGATTATTAAACAAGAAGATAGAAATAAAAGATATTTATTTAAAATTGTTTCTCAAATCTATTCTGTAATCTATAAAGTTTCTTTACTGAGCGAGAAGAAGTGGGGATTTAAATACGATTTACCTAACAAAATAGCGAAAATATCCACGAAGGAGCTTGAAAAGAGATATCCTAGTAAAACTCCTAAAGAAAGAGAATATTTAATCTCTAAAGCCTTAAAAGCGGTATTTATCTATGAGATAGGCTGGCCACTTAAAAATAAATTGCCCCATGATGGTCGCGCGGCGGACTATGATGATTGGAAATTAAACGGCGATATTATTCTTTTTGATGAGACTATCGATTCTCCAATTGAATTATCTTCGATGGGTATTAGAGTCAATAAAGAATCTTTATATAAGCAATTAAAATATAAAGGTGAATTAGATAAATTAAATAATCCGTATTGTCAGATGATTAATAATGATGAATTACCATTAACCATCGGTGGTGGTATCGGTCAATCTAGATTATGTATGTTTTATTTAAAAAAGAAACATATTGGAGAAGTGCAATCATCTTATTGGGATGATGAATATAAAGAAAAACTCCTAAAACAAGGAGTTAAAATCTTATAAGAGGGTTTATACCCTTTTATTTTTTCTTTAATTTCGCAGTTAACCATTTATCAACTCGTCTCGCTAAATAAAGTAATAAACCTAAATAAGCGACGATTAAGAAGATAACTTGTAAATAATCTAATGGATTGGTGCTCGTGAAACTTGATACACCTTTTGGAATAATCTGAACACCAAATATGACAGTCGCGCATCCTATGCCTCTACATAAAATTATTTCCGCGAGGTGAACCCAGAAGTTCATCTTTGTGGCTCCTGAAACCATGCATATCGCGTCATCTGGGAAGATGGGAAGTAGATACATAACAGGAACATAAACCATTCCTTTTTCTTGCACTAGATCTTTTGCTTCATCATATTCTTTTTGTCCTAAGATTTTGACAATGGCTTTATTACCACCGAAGCGACCGATTAAATCCATGACAACAGAAGTCAAAATAACACTAAAGAAACAAATTAAGAAAATATAGATTGGATTTAAATAATCAAATGTCGCGATAGAAAGTAGATCAAAGATCATGCTAGTGGCGGGCATAAATGATAAGAATATAGTGCAAGCCACTCTTAAAAGGATGTAGCAGATAATAGCCCATGGGCCAACAGACTTTAACCAGCCTTTTAATTTATTAACATCGGTTAAACCAGCCGCTCTTAAGATGAAATATAAAGAAATGCTGATCGCGGCGATAACTACTAAAACAAGTAATATTTTTAAATATTTCTTCAACTTATCTTTCGGAATATTGATAAATTTCATGAATTAATTCTATTAATAATTACCTTAAAAATAAATAAAAACCCGTAAAAACTAAACTTTTACGGGATTTTATAATTAATATTTGTGTCTTATTTTTTACTCACAACGACGACGGCATCAGGAAGTTTCACAAATGTTAATAAACATTGTAAGCATCCCACTAAGACAACGATGACACCGAAGACGATTAATTGTGCGCCATATTCGATAACTGGTTTGTCACCGATGCATAAAGCACCTAAGACGATTGCGGCAGCACCGACTACTAAGCCAACGATAACTCCCACTAAAACTCCTTTGAGGTTTTTAGCTAAGATAGCGAAGACACAGTTGAAGATAGCATCTAAGACGACGACTGCGCCGACACAGATTAATAAATATGGAACGACGACTAATAATAAGTTGATAAATGTGAAAGCGTATTTAACGACTACTAAGCTGATACCAAAAGCTAATAAAATAGCACCTGGGATAGCGACAGCTGCAAATCCTTTCTTTGCTAAGAAAGCTACTAAGAAGGCTAATAATAATGACAATGAACCAACAACGATTAAGATGATACCTAATGTTAATGAAATGCCATTGATAGCATCTTGAGCAGAACTTGGATCATTATTTCCAAGAGCAGCACCTGCGACGATACATAAAATACCGACGACAATGATGATAGCGGCTTGAATCCATTTACCAATACGTTCTTTAACAAATTGCATATGTTTTCTCCTTTCTTAACTATTATAGTATTGTTACAAAAAATTGGTAAATTTTATTATAAATAAAGTGAACAAAAATAATAGTTATAAAGATTTCGATTGTAACAATTGCTACAAACGAAAATAAAAAATCTTAATATTTTGCATTAGTGGTAAATCAATGATTATTCTTGTGATAAAATATTCACAAGATGTGTTTATTTAAAAAGAAGAAATCGGAAGTTATTTTCAATTCAACATATAAAAAAGGACAAAAAGTCTCCTTTAAAAGAAGGGATGATGTTGATCCTGGAATCATATTTGAAATGAGAAAAAATAGTAACGGAGAAATTATCTATGACATCCAAATCGGTGGAGAGTGTCCAGCGATCATAAAAGATGTTAATGAGAAAGATATATTTCCAAGATAGGAGGAAAGATTATGCCAGAAATTAAATGCCCACACTGCCAAAAAGTTTTTAGTGTTAGCGAGGAACAATATCGTAGTATCGCTAGTAGTGTTCGCGATGTCGAATTCGAAAAAGAATTACATCGTCGTTTAGAGTTAGAAGAAGTAAAAAACCGTCAAAACCTCACTATTTTGGAAGAAAAACACAAAAATGAGCTTTTAGATAAGCAAAGAAATCTTGAAAAAGAAATCGATGAATTAAAGAACAAAATCAAATTAAATGAGAGCGAGAAAGAATTAGAAATTCAAAAAGCGATTTCTAGTAAAGATCACGAAATAGATAAACTAAAAAATGACCTTTTAAATCAAAAGAATGAGGAAGCTAGAAAGCTCAAAGAAAAGGAAGAAGAAGTTAGTTATTATCGTGATTTAAAAACGAGAATGTCCACAAAACTAGTGGGTGAAACTTTAGAACAACACTGCCAGATTCAATTTAATCAAATTAGAATGTCAGCTTTCCCTGATGCTTATTTTGAAAAAGATAACGATGCGAAAAGTGGATCTAAAGGTGATTTTATCTTTAGAGAAAAGACCAAAGAAGGCGCGGAACTTATCTCCATTATGTTTGAGATGAAAAATGAAAATGATGAAACGGCGACCAAACACAAAAACGAAGATTTCTTTAAAGAACTCGATAAAGATAGAAATGAGAAAAATTGTGAATACGCAGTTCTTGTTTCTATGTTAGAACCAGATAACGAATTATATAACGCTGGTATTGTTGATGTTTCCTATCGTTATAAGAAGATGTATGTGGTAAGACCACAATGCTTTATTCCAATTATTTCTTTATTAAGAAATGCCGCGCTTAATGCTGCAGAAGCGAAAAACGAACTTATGTTAGTGAGAAATGAAAATATTGATATCACTAACTTCGAACAAGAACTTAATGACCAACAACAATTAGTGGCGAGAAATTATGAACTTGCCAAAGATCATTTCACCACAGCGATTGAAGAAATTGATAAAACTATCGATCACTTACAAAAAGTCAGAAAAGAACTTGTGGGTAGTGAAAAGAATTTAAGAATCGCTAATGATAAGGTGCAAAATCTATCAATTAAGTCATTAACAAAAAACAACCCGACGATGAGAGAGAAATTCGCCGAGTTGAAGAATAAATAATTTATTTTGATACAAGTTCTAATAGGTTCTCATATAGGGCTAATCTAGTTAATAGTCCTACACCACCTGGTACCGGTGTTTGTAAATAAACTGGTAAATCAGGTAAGGCATCACCATGTAATCCGGATTCATCTCTAGATATACCAACATCTATGATGACTGCGGATTTTTTATATTTAAATTTATTATCTAAGAAGTGCTTTTTTCCAATCGCGATAACAATGATATCAGCGTTTTCGATATATCTAGACATATCCTCAAATGAAGTTTTACTATGTAAAACAGTGACATTCGCACTTTCTTTTAATAAGAGTTTCGCCATCGGTTTACCAACGATATTACTTCTACCGATAACAACCGCGTTTTTACCTAATATTGGGATGTTTTCATGATATAAATAATTCATGATCCCTTTTGGGGTACATGGAGATAATTTACTTAATGGATGGAAGCCATCCACATCTTTATTAGGAGATACCGCTAATTTGATGGTTTCTTCATCTATTCCTTTAGGTAGAGGCATTTGAACGATAAAGCCGTCATGAACTTTATCTTTATTTAATTGATCAATGATTTCTAATAATTCTTCCTGTTTAGTATCTAAAGGTAATTTGATTAAATCAGCATTTATGCCTAATTCATTCGCGTCTTTTAATTTCCCTTTAACATAAGCATTGCTACCAGCGTCTTCATTAACTTGGACGATCGCGATGCATGGTTTTTTATCCATTTTTAAAACGAGATTTTTCATCTCGTCTTTTCTAAAGTTAACGTATTCTTTAACGGTCATAATTAATTTCAGGAATTCTTCCTTCGTAATGACGAATCTTGACTCCAGCAAGTGTTAACATTCTTAACGAAGCTTGAGTTTCAGTCGTGGTTTCATATTTATTAGAAATATAAACAACTTCTTTAATTCCGGTTTGAATAATGGCTTTAGTGCATTCATTGCATGGGAATAATGTCACATAAACGGTGCAACCTTTTAACGCAGAAGTACCATTTCTGGTATTTAAAATAGCGTTAAATTCCGCGTGGCAAACATAAAGATATTTGCTATCTAAACCTGTACCTTTATTCCAAGATAATTGGCTTTCATCGCATCCACATGGCATGCCGTTATAACCGATGGAAACCACTTTATGATTTTCATCCACGATACACGCTCCCACTTTGGTGTTGGGATCCTTACTACGCATGCTGGAGAGCACAGCGATGCCCATAAAATATTCATCCCAGGAAATATTACTTTTAATCATGATGAAATTATAATACCAATTTTATTAATATAAAATATGAAAATATCGATAATATGCTAAAATATGTGCATGGACTTTGTAGGGATAGATAAATTTTCATTATTAGATTATGAAGACAAAGTTGCTGTTGTCTTATTTTCTAAAGCTTGCAATTTTAGATGTCCTTTTTGTCATAACGGACAAACAGTCTTAGAGGCGGATACTTTTATTCCTTTTGATGATATTTTAGCCTATTTAAGACAAAGAAAAGGTTTAATCGATGCAGTTGTGGTGAGTGGTGGCGAACCCACTTTAATGCCCGATTTAGTGGATAAGATAAAACAGATTAAAGAATTAGGTTATTTAGTGAAATTAGACACTAATGGCACTAACCCAGAATTAGTGAAATATTTATTTGAAAATAAATTAATTGATTATGTAGCGATGGATATTAAAAATAGCGAGAAAAAATATCCTTTAACCGCAGGTGCTAAAAATGTTTATATGGATAAGATTAAAGAAACAATTAATTTTTTAATTAATTCACCATATGAATATGAATTTAGAACCACAATCATTGATGAATTCCATAATGAAGAAGATATTAAAAAGATGGCCCAATTAATTAAAGGGGCTAAAAGAATGTATCTTCAAAAATATGTGGATCGTGAAAGTTGCATCGCTCATGGTTTTCACGAAGTGAGCGAAGAAAAAGCCGAACATTTCAAAGATATATTAAGCGAAACTATTCACTCAGTTAATTTAAGAGGCTACTAATAAGCGTGAAATTATCGATATAAATGTTATAATAGCTATGGAGAAATTCCATGGCTATTTTTAAAAAGACAAATGAAATAAATATTTATCTTTCTGATAATGAGAAAGAGTTTTTAAATATGGCCGCGGATCTAAAGCATCAAACATTACCAGCCTATATTTATGATGCAATGATGAAACAAGTTAGAAACGATATGAGAAATCAATCCATTATTTTAGATAATAGTGAGAGAGATTTGTTTTTAGAGCTAATGGACAATCCTCCAGAACCAAACGAAAGATTAAAGAATTTATATAAATAAAAGAATTGCCGAAGCAATCCTTTAATCATTTCTATTTAATGATTGTAAATATCTATTGATATAGACACTAGCCACACTGGCATCACCCAAAGCAGTTACTACTTGGCGGATGTCTTTTTTTCTTGTATCGCCTACGGCGTAGACACCTGGACAAGAAGTTTCCATATTGTCATTAGTGATGACAAATCCTTTATTATCTAATTCCACTAAATCTTTAAATGGCTCGTTACAAGGGATTTGGCCAATAGCGACAAAGACATTGTTTGTTTCAACGGTAAATTCTTCGTTATTTGATTTATCAAAGAAGCGTAAAGCTTTTAATTCTTCTTCACCGATGAATTCTTGTAAAGAAACATTATATCTAACATGGATATTTGGATTATCATTAATTCTTTGAATTAAGATTTGATCCCCAAATAGATGATCAAATAAAGCAAAGACATTAACAGTGGGGCAATAATTACTAAGTAATAAAGCATATTGTAACGCTGTATTAGCATCTCCGATGATGTTTGTGGTTTGACCTTTATAGAAAGCTCCATCACAAACTGCACAATAAGAGACACCTTTACCCACTAAATCATCTTCATGTGGTAAGTTCATCTTACGATGGTGACATCCATTTGCTAAAACAACAGTCCAAGATTCATAGGTGTTGTAATTAGTTTTAACGATGAATTTTTCTTCTTCTTTTGTGATAGATTCTACTTCTTCAAGTTCGAACTCCGCCCCCATATCGGTGATCTGTTCAAACATCTTATCGCTATATTCGATTCCGGATATCGCTTTGATGCCTGGAATGTTCTCTAGTTTTGGAGAAGTCGCCATTTGACCACCAAAATTCTCCTTTTCTAAAAGGAGACAGGTGCGTCCATTTCTAAGTGTATTTAAAGCGACTGCCATTCCAGCAGGACCGCCACCGATAATGATGACATCGTACATATTAGTTGATACTTTCTATATATCCTTTGATGTTGGATGCGTTTTCAAAGACATCGTAGCCATTTTCGTTAGGAACGATAAGGGTTGGTGCTTTGTTGACTTTATATTTTAAAGTCTTTTCTTTATTATCTTCCGCATCGATAACTGTGTAGTGGATACCAGCTTTATCTAAAAGCATTTTGGCCATCTTACAGTTTGGACAAGTTTTTGTGGCGAATAATAAGATTTCATTTAATGATTCGTCACTTGTCTTTTCTTCTTGCGCACATTCTTCATTAATTAAAGTATGTGTTAAATGAGAATTCTCTGGTTCATATTCTTTACGGTTATGGTATTCAGCGGTTTTACCATCGTTCCAGTTTTGAATTGGACGATAGTAACCGGTAATACGGGAATAAACTTCCGCTTTTTGACCACAGTGTGGACAAACGAATTGTTCACCAACTAAATAACCATGTTCTTTACATACAGAGTATGTTGGCGACATTGTGTAATAAGGAATATGATAGTTTTCCGCGATCTTTCTAACGAAATTCATACAAGATTTCCAAGAAGGTAATTTTTGACCTAAGAAGCAGTGGAAAACTGTTCCTGATGTATATAAAGTTTGTAAACCATCTTGGATGTCTAAAGCTTTAAATACATCTTCGGTATAACCGACTGGTAAGTGAGATGAATTTGTATAATATGGAGTCATACCATCCTCATTAGCGGTAATGATATCTGGGAATTTAGCTTTATCGTGTTTAGCTAAACGGTAAGCTGTGGATTCCGCAGGGGTAGCTTCTAAGTTATATAAATCACCATATAATTCTTGGTAATCAGATAATTTACTTCTCATGTGATTGAGCACATCTTTAGTAAATTGAATGGATTCTTTATGTGTTAAATCTTTCTTTAACCAACGAGCATTTAAACAAGCTTCATTCATACCCACTAAACCGATGGTGGAGAAGTGGTTATTAAATGTACCTAAATATCTCTTAGTATATGGATATAAACCTGCTTCTAATAAAGCAGTGACGGTATTTCTCTTCACTTTAAGTGAACGAGCAGAGATATCCATAATATGATCTAATCTTTGATAGAAATCAGCTTCATCAGTGGCTAAATAAGCGATTCTTGGCATATTGATAGTGACAACACCGATAGAACCGGTAGATTCGCCAGAACCGAAGAAACCACCTGATTTCTTTCTTAATTCTCTTAAGTCTAATCTTAAACGGCAGCACATACTTCTCACATCACTTGGTTCCATATCGGAATTGATGTAGTTAGAGAAATATGGTGTACCGTATTTGGCGGTCATTTCGAATAATAATTTATTATTTTCAGTTTCTGACCAGTCAAATGTCTTGGTAATGGAATAGGTTGGGATAGGATATTGGAATCCTCTTCCGTTAGCGTCACCTTCGATCATGATTTCAATGAAGGCTTTGTTAACCATCGCCATTTCTTCGACACAATCTTTATATTTAAATGGCATTTCTTTACCACCGACGATACAGTTAAGTTCCGCCATATCGTTTGGAACAACCCAGTCAAGGGTGATATTGGTAAATGGCGCTTGAGTACCCCATCTGGATGGTGTATTAACACCATAGATGAAGGATTGGATACATTGTTTAACTTGTTTATATGTTAAGTTATCAACTTTCACAAATGGGGCTAGATAGGTATCAAAGGATGAGAAGGCTTGTGCACCAGCCCATTCATTTTGCATGATACCTAAGAAGTTAACCATTTGATTACATAAAGTGGATAAGTGAGCAGCTGGAGCGGATGTAATCTTTCCAACGACACCACCTAAACCTTCTTGGATTAATTGTTTTAATGACCAACCTGCACAATAACCAGTTAACATGGATAAGTCATGGATGTGGATATCAGCATTTCTATGCGCGTCCGCGATTTCCTTATCATATACTTCACTTAACCAGTAGTTAGCGGTGACTGCACCAGAGTTAGAAAGAATTAAGCCACCCACAGAATAGGTAACAGTGGAGTTTTCCTTAACTCTCCAGTCATTAATTTTTAAGTAGTTATTAACAACATTCTTATAATCTAAGTTTGTGGTTTTAAGTTCTCTTAAATTTTGATGTTGTTTACGATAGATGATGTAACTTTTTGCTACATCCACAAAACCGGCTTGGATCAAGGCTACTTCAACAGCGTCTTGAACATCTTCCACTCCGATAGTTTCGTTTTTTGCTTTGCCATTAAAAATAGCCACTGTTCTAAGTGCTAACATTTCAATGACGTCTGGTGTATAAACTTTGTGTTCAGCGAAGAATGCTTTTTCTATCGCTCTTTCGATTTTTTTGATGTCAAACGGTTCGACGTTTCCGCTTCTTTTTAAAATTTTTAGCATAAAAAGCTCACTCCTTTATGGTGATAGAAAAACACCTTTCTAAAGTGTTTTTAAGAAATTTCCTTCTAAGATGCCTCTTAAATGGAATGTGTATAAACTTTATCAATTTACTTATAGGTAAACAAGCAAAACAATTTGAAGTTTATACAGTGTCGAAAAAACACAAAAAAGTAGTGATATATACAAGAAAAATAAAATTATTAACCTAATTTATGATTATGATTTTACTATATATAAATTTATTTATATAAGATTGCTTAAATAACACTATTTTTTAAGAAATTAGGTAACGTTTTATACAATTGTCGGAAAATGATTTTTTAAATTTCTTACTTTGCTTAATAAATATTTTTATATCGTTAAAATATTCAAATATAATTTTTAATGATAAAATCAATACCACTTGGAGGCTAACATATGATTTGCAGTAAAGAAATTAGTGAATTTTATGAATCCGTAGAGAACTATGTGTTAGGTTATTCTGATAACTTAAGTATTATTAAAGGCTTATTCTTGGAATATGTTAAAAATGATGAGAAAGAAGCAGAAGTCTTTTTAAGCAAATTACCTGTGGTAAGAAAACAA
Source organism: Bacilli bacterium (assembly GCA_045113315.1). Lineage (GTDB taxonomy): Bacteria > Bacillota_I > Bacilli_A > RFN20 > CAG-826 > RUG13091. The sequence continues at coordinate 14,722 of JBGUIX010000010.1, read as the reverse complement.
CTTGAACAGGATTTAGATTTCTTTGTAGATAGCGATCCAGCCGCGGATAGCAAGGATGAAGTTGTTTTAGCTTATCCAGGCTATAAAGCTATTAGATATTATCGTGTCGCTCATGAATTATATTTATTAGGAGAAAAGCTAACCGCAAGAATTATTGCGGAAGAAGCTCATATCTTAACAGGTGTTGATATTCACCCAGGCGCACAAATAGATTCTCCTTTCTTTATTGATCACGCGACAGGTATTGTTATCGGTGAAACCACAGTTATTGGCAAAAGAGCCAAAATCTATCAATGCGTTACTTTAGGTGCTTTATCATTAGGTAAAGGGCATCGTTTAGCGGGAGTAAAAAGACATCCTACAATTAAAGATGATGTTACCATTTATGCTGGTGTTTCAATTTTAGGCGGTGATGTTGTGATCGGAAACCGTGTCACCATCGGTAGTAACGTCTTTTTAACTGAGTCAGTCCCTGATGATGTCAGAGTCACCATTGGAAAACCACAATTAATCGTTCGAAAGAAGTTTTAAAAATAAGCAATTTCAACTTCAATAGCTGATATGAATTAAAGGACTATAAGTGACTAAGAAAAAAACTTATTGGTTAGCATTATAAATTAGTAAACTTGAAGAAAATATATAAAAGCCGGATCTAAAGAAAATCCGGCATTTTTATTGCAAAAGTGGCTTATTTTGCTAGAAACATTTTTGTTTTCTAACTTTTTTGCATATCTCTTGATGACCACATCTATAGCAGATTTCGTTCGCATTGACTTCCTCTTTATTGAAGAAACTTAAAATGTTTTGTGTCGTGGTATCAGCGATGTTTTCTAATGCTTCATGAGTTAAGAAAGCTTGGTGTGAAGTAATGATGACATTTGGCATAGAAATGAGTCTTAATAATGTATCATCATTCATAATATGACCAGACTTATCTTCATAGAATAAATCGGCTTCTTCTTCGTAGACATCTAAGCATGCAGAGCCGATCTTTCTATCGGTAATTCCTTTGAGTAACGCTTTAGCATCTATTAACCCACCTCTTGAAGTATTGATGATGGATACACCTTTCTTCATTTTAGCGATACTATCTTTGTTTATTAAATGTTTGGTTTCTTCAGTTAATGGACAGTGTAAAGAGATGATGTCACTCTTTTCAAATATTTCATCTAAAGAGGTGTAATTTAATGAATCATCACTTGGATAGGCATCATAACAAAGGACATTCATTCCAAAGCCTTTGCAGATATTGATAAAGCATTTTCCAATTCTTCCGGTACCGATAACACCGACTGTTTTTCCATGCATATCATTTCCGGTTAATCCGTTAAGGGAGAAATTATATTCTCTAGTTCTATTGTAGGCTTTATGGATACGACGGTTATTGGTCATATATAAGGCCATCGCGTGTTCCGCGACTGCATATGGAGAATAAGCGGGAACTCGATAAACATGGATCTTACCAAAGCTAGCTTTGACATCGACATTATTAAAACCTGCGCACCTTAAGAATATGGCTCTAACACCATTTTCATATAAACGATCGATAACTTCTTTACTTAAATCATCGTTCACAAATGCGCATATCCCGTCAAAACCCTTAGTTAAACTTACGGTATCGATATTTAATCTCGGTTCAAAACATTTAACTTCAATATTTCTTTCTTCCGCGAATTTATTAAATGCGTCCTTGTCGTATTCTTTTGTGTCAAAAAATGCAATTTTCATAATTTCTTCCTATAGATATCATATTTTATTTATCAAATTTATTCATTAATAATACTTTTTCATTTCTCTTATTTACACATAAGCGCATTTACACGTAAAATAATACGCGTGATATACTCACGAAATAATAACCAAGTAGGAGGCTATTATGGCAAAATTACAACCTCAAGCTGTAAAACTTATTACAGAAATTGTAGAAAGGTATAAAGATGAACCAACATCGACGATGATGATTCTTGAAGACATTCAAAAAGAATATGGTTATATTCCATTAGAAGTTCAAGAATTAGTCAGCAAATTAACCGGTGTACCAGTTAGTGAAATCTATGGTGTTGTAACATTTTATTCCTTCTTCTCTATGACACCTAAAGGCAAATATGTTGTCGGTGTCTGTTTAGGTACTGCTTGCTATGTTAAGGGTAGCAATTTAGTACTCGATAAATTCGCGGAACTATTAAACATCAAACCAGGCGAAACAACCCCAGACGGCTTATTCACAATTGACGTCTTGCGTTGTATTGGTGCTTGTGCGGTCGCTCCCGCTGTTAGTATTAACGGCAAAGTTTATCCACAAGTGAAAGTTGATAATGTTAAAAACATTATTGCAGAATATCGCGCTAAGGAGGCTTAATTATGAATCGTATTAATAATGAAAAAGAACTCCAAGAGAGATTTAACCACTGCGGTAGTTGTTTACAAAAGAAATTCCACTGTGAACCCGGTCATAAAGCGATCGTCGTCTGTGGTGGTACCGGTTGTTTATCCGCGGACAGCCAAGTGACCTTAGAAAAATTCCAAGAATTAATTAAAAAGAATGGTTTAGAAGATAAAGTGACCGCTAACATCGTTGGATGTTTCGGTTTCTGTTCTCAAGGCCCATTCGTCAAAATCTTCCCAGAAGAAACCTTGTACACAAAGGTGAAACCATCTGATGCGGAAGAAATCTTTGAGAAAGATATCTTAAATAACGAAATTGTCACCAGATTATTATTTATTGATCCTCAAACTAAAGAACATGTGCAAAAACAACACGATATTAACTTCTATAAATTACAAAGAAGAGATATCGCTTTACATGGTAATGGTGAAATCAATCCAGAAGATATTGATGAAGCAATTGGTAACGGTGCTTTCCAAGGCTTAAATAGAGCCTTACATATGACTAGAAAAGAAGTCATCGATGAAGTTTTAAAATCTGGATTAAGAGGTAGAGGTGGCGCTGGCTTCCCAACAGGAAGAAAGTGGTCATTTGTTCCTGACACTGACGAACCAAAATACATGATTTGTAATGGTGACGAAGGTGACCCAGGAGCCTTCATGGATCGTTCTATTATTGAAGGAAATCCATGTGCGGTTATCGAAGGTATGATGATCGCTGGTTATGCGATTGGCGCCAATGATGGTTATTTCTACGTCAGAGCCGAATATCCAATCGCTGTTAAACGTTTAGCAAAAGCGATTAAAGAATTGGAAGAAATTGGTATTTTAGGTGATCACATCTTAGGTACAGACTTCTCATTCCGCTGTCATATTAGATTAGGTGCAGGCGCCTTCGTATGTGGTGAAGAAACTGCCTTAATCAATTCCATTGAAGGTAAACGTGGTATGCCACGTCCTCGTCCTCCATTCCCAGCGGTGAAAGGTTTATGGGGACATCCATCTGTCGTTAATAACGTCGAAACTTTAGCCTGTGTTCCATTCATCTTAAGAGAAGGATGGGAGAAATTTGCTAGTATTGGTACAGACGACACTAAAGGTACAAAAGTCTTTGCTTTAGGTGGCAAAGTGAATAACGTTGGCTTAGTTGAAGTTCCTATGGGAACTACCTTAAGACAATTAATCTATGATATCGGTGGCGGTATCCCTGGTGGTAAGAAATTCAAAGCCATTCAAACAGGCGGTCCATCTGGTGGATGCTTAACCGAAAAAGACTTAGATACACCAATCGACTTTGGTAGCTTAATAGCCGCTGGAAGTATGATGGGCTCTGGTGGTGCCATTGTTATGGATGAAGATAACTGTATGGTGGACGTCGCTAAATTCTATATGACATTTATCTGCGATGAATCATGTGGTAAATGCTCTCCATGTCGTATTGGTACCAGAAGATGTTTAGATATCTTAACCAAGATCTGCGATGGTAAAGGTGAAGAAAAGGATTTAGAAGATTTGAAAGAATTAGCGAAATTCATTCAATCTAACTCCTTATGTGCTTTAGGCCAAACCGCAACTAACCCAATTCTTTCCACGATGAAAGCTTTCCCAGAAGAATATGAAGCTCATGTTAGGGATCATAAATGTCCTGCTCATGTTTGCAAAAACATGATGGAATACTATATTCTTCCAGAAAAATGTATGGGTTGTACATTATGTGCAAGAAACTGCCCAGTTGGTTGTATTACACCTACTGATCAACCAGCTAAAATTCCAAATAAATTTGTTCATCACATCGATCCAAATAAGTGTGTGAAATGTGGTAGCTGTATGGCTGGATGTAAATTCGGCGCGATTGTTAAAAGATAAGGAGGAAAGATTATGGCTTTAGTAAATATCAAAATCGAAGGTCGCGATTATCAAGTTGATAATTCTTTGACCGTCTTAGAAGCATGCCGTAAATGCGGCTATGAAATCCCTTCCTTATGTGCTTTCAATCATGGTAAATGCTCTAGAGCAAGCTGCCGTGTTTGTTTAGTGGAAGTCAAAGGCGCTCGTGGATTATGCGCCTCATGCGTTTATCCAGTTAATGAAGGAATGGAAATCTCTATTTCTTCACCAAAAGCAGTAGAAGCTCGTAGAGCTAGTGTGGAATTAATCCTCTCTAATCACGAGAAAAACTGCTTACAATGTCCAAAAAATGGACACTGCGAATTATTACATGTCGCTGAAATGGTCGGTGCTAGAGAAGGTAAATATGTTGGTCAAACCACAGAAAAGACTTATGACGAAGTCGCTCCTGGCATCATTAGAAATACTGCAAAATGTATTTTATGCGGTAGATGTATTGAAAGATGTAAAGAAGCCCAAGGTATTTCTATCTTAGGTTTTGAAAATCGTGGCTTTAAGACCATTGTTGGTCCTGTCCAAAATAGAAGCTTTGCTAATGTCCCATGTATGCAATGTGGACAATGCGTTAACGTCTGTCCTGTCGGTGCGTTAATGGAGCATAGTGAAATTGAAAAGGTTGATGAAGCCTTTAGAAGTGGTAAGAAAGTTATTGTTCAAACCGCTCCTGCTGTCAGAGCTGCTATCGCTGAAGAATTCGGCGAAAAGATTGGCACTCCTGGTACTGGTAAAATGGTTGCCGCTTTACACCGTTTAGGTTTCTATCGTGTCTTTGACACAAACTTCGGTGCGGACTTAACCATCATGGAAGAAGGCTATGAATTAATTCATAGAATTAAGAATAAAGGTGTATTACCACAAATCACATCCTGTTCACCAGGTTGGATTAACTATATGGAATATTTCTATCCAGAAATCATCCCACATATCTCAACATGTAAATCACCACATATGATGATGGGTGCGATTATTAAATCTTATTTCGCAAAGAAACATGATTTAGATCCTAAAGATATTTTTGTGGTTTCCATTATGCCTTGTACAGCGAAAAAATATGAAAGACAACGTCCAGAAATGGATCACGATGTCGACGCTGTTTTAACCACACGTGAATTAGCTAAGATGATCAAACGTTCCGGTATTAACTGGCAAAAATTACCAGAAGAAGAATTTGATGCTGACTTATTAGGTGATTATTCTGGCGCTGGTGTTATCTTCGGTGTTACCGGTGGTGTTATGGAAGCGGCTTTAAGAACTGCTTACTTCGTCTTAACTGGTAAAGAATACGATAAAATCGTATTTGAAAATGTCCGTGGTTTAGAAGGTGTTAGAGAAGCCGAAATTAAAGAACTTGGTATTAAAGTAGCGATCGCTTCTGGTATGAAGAACGCTTCTAAATTAGTCCAAGAAGTTAAAGAAGGTAAATCTCCATATGCCTTTATCGAAATTATGGGCTGCCCAGGTGGATGTATTAACGGTGGTGGTCAACCATATGTTCAACCATCCTTATTACCAAATGAAGATGATGATATCTTAGATACTTATCGTCAAAAACGTGCGAGTGTCTTATATAGCGAAGATGAAAGACAAGTTATTAGACAATCTCACAATAACAAGGATATTCAAAAATTATATAAGGAATTCCTTGGTGAACCTCTATCAGAATTAAGTGAAGAATTATTACACACTCACTACAATTCTAAGAGAGAAAAATATCCTGATTAATTTTATGGGGGCGGTAAAATCGCCCCCTCTACTTGCTTATGAAAATAGTATTCTACAATTCCTTAACCAATAAACTTGAAGAATTTAAACCAATTAAAGATGGTGAAGTGTCCATGTATGTTTGTGGACCAACTGTTTATAACTATCCTCATATTGGAAATATGAGACCAGTTGTGGTCTTCGATACTTTAAGACGCTTTTTACGCTACGTAGGCTACAAAGTTACTTACGTCAGTAATTTTACCGATGTCGATGATAAAATCATCAAGGAAGCTCAAAAAGAAGGAAAAAGTGAAAAGGAATTAACAGAATTTTATATAAAAGAATTTTTAAAGGTCACAAACGCGATTGGTAGTGAAAAACCAAACATCACACCAAAAGTGACTGAATATATTGATAAAATTATCGAATATATTGATGCTTTAGTTAAACTTGATGCCGCTTATGTTGTAGATGGAGATGTTTATTTCCGTGTTCCTAAAATCAAAGATTATGGAACTTTATCCGGAATTAACGTCGAAGATTTAATTGTGGGCGCTAGAATCGAAGAAAATTCTAAAAAAGAATCTCCTTTAGATTTCGCTTTATGGAAGAAAACCGATACTGGTGTGAGATGGGATTCCCCATGGGGAAAAGGTCGTCCAGGCTGGCATACTGAATGTACAGTGATGATTGATTCTATCTTCCCAAATCATTTTATCGATATTCATGGCGGTGGATATGATTTAAAATTCCCGCATCATGAAAATGAAATCGCTCAAGCTGAAGCGATGCATCATAATAAAATTGCTAATTATTGGATGCATAATGCATTCATCAATTTTGGTAATGAAAAGATGTCCAAATCATTAGGCAATGTTGTCTACGCCAAAGACATGATTGAAAAATATGGCGGAGCGGTCACTAGATTAGTGATTTTGAACGCCCATTATCGTCAACCTGTGAATTTTACTGATGAAACAGTGAACGCGGCGATGCAAGAAGTTAATAAGATGCAAGTGGCTTATAAACAAATGGCTTACACCTTACAGATTAATCATATTAATTTAGATGAAGGTAAACCTGTTTATATTGATCAATTTATCACCTCTTTAGCGGATGATCTTAATACCGCGAACGCATTAACCGAAGTTTATAAATTAATTAAAGAAAGTAATCTAACTTTAAGAAGTAGAGAAATTGATTTTGTAACACTTAACAATCAGTTTAAAACTCTCACTGATATGTTTTCAGTTTTAGGGTTAAATATTTCATATGTTAAATTTGATAAAGAAATCGAAGAATTAGCAAATGCTTATTTAGCCGCAAAACAGACAAAAGACTTTGCAAAAAGCGATGAAATTCGTCAAATTTTAATACAAAAAGGAATTTTGTAATCTCTATTATATAGATAAAAATTATAGTGATTTTAAATAAAGAAAGTAGTTTAATAATGGAAACGAAAAATAATGTCATTTATGGGAGGAATTCAGTTAAAGAAGCTTTACATGCTAACCGCGTAAAGTCAATCTTTTTAACACCTAAATTCTCACATAAAGAAATACTCGATCTCATTAAGGAAAAGAACGTGAAAACTACTTTTAAAAGCAATGACGAGCTTGATTCTTTATGCGATGGAGTTCATCAGGGTATTATTGCATTTATTAAAGAATACGAATATGTTTCTTTGGAGCATATTTTAAAATTGGCAAAAAGTGAAACTAAACCACTTATCGTTATTTTAGATGGAATTAACGATCCACATAACTTAGGAGCTATATTAAGAAGCTGTGATGTATTTAAAGCAACTGGCTTATTAATTCCTAAACATAACCAAGTTCCGTTAAATGCTACTGTGGCCAAAACTTCAGCAGGGGCGATTAATTATGTGCCTGTTGCGCTTATTGGCAATTTGAATCAGACCATCTCTAAACTAAAAGAAGAAGGATTTTGGATTGTTTCTACCGATGGTTCTGGAACAATTAATTATCAAGACTTAGATTATGATTTTAAAACTGTTCTTATTATTGGTAGTGAAGGACAAGGTGTTTCTAAATTAGTTTTGTCTAATTCTGATTACATAGTAAAAATCCCTCAATATGGGCATGTTAATTCATTAAATGCATCTGTTGCTGCAGGCATATTAATGTCGCAGATAAGAGAAAAATATTAAATTATTAATTTAAATTCCTCCTAAATTATAAAGAAAGGGGGAATTTTTTTATTTCGGATAGAACATATCCAACTGATGATATGCTACTTGATGAAATACGTAATGGAGATGATAGAGCAAGAAATCTTCTTTTAGAAAGATATCGTAAATTTGCATGGAAACTCGCTAATGAATCAAAAGATATCTATGAACATTTAAGTTTTTCTGTAGAAGATTACATGTCTGTAGCTTATGAAGCCACTCTAGTAGCGATGGAAAGATATACTAGTGGTCCGAATAGTTTCTATTCATATTGGAGATTAATCGCGATCAATAAGATTTCTAAATTCGTAAGAAGCCATCGAAAGCTAGCGGTTTTAGATGTGGCCACAATAAGAATTGATGATTCATTTAATTTTGATAACATCAAAGTTCACGATTCTAGTTTTAGCGATACTTATTTCAAAGAAGAGAATCTGACTAGTTCAATATTAAATACCATGCGACATTCTAATCAATTTTCCTATCAGGAGTATCGAATTGTATCCTTGTTTCTTGAAGGATATGAATTTAAAGAAATTGCCAAAGAGATGCGTAAATCTCGCTCCACAGTCTATTACTTATTTCAAAATGCAGTTAGTAAGTTACGTCGGTTGATGAAATGACCTATCATACGTTATTGTCTTTTAGCTTAAAAGCTGTGATATAATAACGTCCATGAATAAGATTGAAGTTAAAAACATAAGTTTTTCATATAATAATCAAGAACCAGTGTTAAAACATGTTTCTTTTAACGTCAAAGAAGGGTCTTATGTTTCCATCGTTGGCCATAATGGATCTGGTAAATCGACATTAGCGAGATTACTTATCGGACTTATCGCCCCAACTGAGGGAAATATAACTATCGATAATGAATTAGTCACATATAAAACTATCCGTAATATTAGAAAGAAGATTGGTTTAGTATTCCAAAATCCAGACAATCAGTTCATTGGTGCGACGGTTGAAGATGATATTGCGTTCGGTTTAGAGAACAAACAAATCGAACGTCAAAGAATGCAAGAAATCGTCAAAAACTATGCAAAACGCGTGGGAATGAACGAATTTTTAGATAAAGAACCATCTCGTTTATCAGGTGGTCAAAAGCAAAGAGTGGCCATTGCTTCCGCTTTAGCTTTAGCCCCAGAAATCTTAATTTTAGATGAAGCAACATCGATGCTTGATCCGAAAGGTAAAAGTGATATTAAGAATCTTGTTTTCGAGATGAAAAAAGAAAATCCTTCCTTAACAGTTTTATCTATTACCCATGATGTCGAAGAAGCATTCTTAAGTGATGAAGTGATTGTTATTAATAAAGGTGAAGTAGCGTTTAAAGGAAAACCGGAAGAAGTTTTTTCTAATAGAACTGCCTTAGAGTCACTTCATTTAGGCATGCCCTTTATTTTGGATTTAAAAGAAAAACTTTCAGAAAAAGGCATAGATATTAATAAGTGTTCTTCTTTAGAAGAAATAGCGGAGGTTTTATGTCCATCAAGATAGAAAATCTCTTCTATACATATTTACGTAAAACGCCTAACTCAAGTGAAGCTTTAAAAGGTGTTTCTTTAGAAATACCAAATAATTCTTTTGCGGCTTTTATTGGTAGAACTGGTTCAGGTAAATCAACCTTAATCCAAACATTAAATGCTTTATTATTACCCACAAGTGGTGAAGTCCATGTCGATGACTTTGTGGTGACTAGTAATAAACGTAAAAATAAAAACATCAAAGGTTTAAGAAAACACTTAAGTATTGTTTTTCAATTCCCTGAATATCAATTATTTGAAGAGACTGTGGAAAAGGATGTCGCTTTTGGTTTAAAAAACTTCGGTTATAAAGAGCAAGATGCATTAAAAGAAGCGCATAAAGCCCTTGAATCAGTTGGATTAGGTCCTAAATTCTATCAAAAATCTCCATTTGAATTATCGGGTGGAGAAAAAAGAAGAGTCGCTATTGCGGGTATCTTAGCGTTGAACCCAGATATCTTAGTTCTTGATGAACCCACCGCTGGATTAGATGTTAAAGGAACTGAAGATATCATGTCTTTAGTCAAAAAGATGCATGATGATGGTAAAACCATTATTGTTGTCACCCATGATATGGAATTAGTAATGGAATACTGTAATTTAGTATTCTTATTAAAAGATGGCAAATTAGTGTATCAAGGAACTCCTGATTTATTATTCGATCAAATAAATGAATCTTCAGCGATTGAAATCCCTCCTTTATATAAATTAGCTAAGCTACTTAAGGATAGAGGGGCAAATATTGATATTCAAAGTATCAAATATGTTGATGATTTAGTAAATCAAATTACTAGAAAGGGATATAAGGATGAATAACGTCACTTTTGGGCGTTATACGCCTTATAACACCTTTGTTCATAAACTTGATCCAAGAAATAAGATTTTAATTCTTATTCTTTTAATGGTGGCCATTTTCTTAAAGTTTACTTTATGGTCCACAACACTTCTTTTAAGTGCAGGAATGTTAATCTTATTAATTATATTAATGATTCTTACTAGAATTAGTTTCCTAGATTTATTCAAAAGTATGAAATCCATGTGGTTCATGGTCATCTTCATATTAGCGATATATGTATTTATTCCGAATAACTCCTATACGATGGTATGTTATCGTTTTAATGATCATTATGCGATATATTGGGATTCCTTTTATCAAGCTGGTTATATCATTTTAAGACTGGTTTTGATGATTTCTTTAACCATGGTTTTAACTTCTAGCACTAAACCGATGGATTTAACCTATGCTTTTGAATGGTATATGTATCCATTAAAGTTAATTAGATTCCCGGTTCACGAAATCGCCATGACTTTATCAATTGCTTTAAGATTTATACCGACTTTATTAGATGAAACGGACCGAATTATGAAAGCTCAAGCTTCTCGTGGTGTCGATTTTAATAGAGGAAATCTCTTTAAGCGCTTTAGAGCAGTTATATCTTTAATTATTCCTCTATTTGTATCTGCAATTCAAAGAAGTGAAGAACTTTCTGATGCGATGGAAGCTAGAGGTTATGATCCAAAAGGTAAAAGAACTAGATATCGTAAATTATCATTCACATATAGAGACATCATCGCCTTTGTTTTTGGTGGCGCGGTATTCGGTGGAATCCTATATCTATTCATTTATGATTTAAATGTAGAAAGTTTAGATTTATTTGCGTTATTTTTCCACGTTAACCTGGGATTTTAGGGGGTTTTTGAGATGAGATTACTATGTCAAGTATCCTATAAAGGTACGAATTATCAAGGCTGGCAAAAGCAGAAAACCGCTCCTAGTGTTCAGGAAGAAATTGAAAAAGTTCTTTCACAAATTTTAAATACTGAAATTAATATTTTTGCCTCTGGAAGAACTGATGCTGGAGTTCACGCTCAAAGACAATATTTCCATTTTGATACTAATTCAAATATGGATTTAAATAGATTAAGATATTCCGCTAATTGTTTACTTCCAAAAGATATTTTTATTAACGAAATTAGACAAGTCAGTGATGATTTTCATGCTCGTTATTCCGCTAAAGGAAAAACATATACATATTTGATGAGATTAGATGAAAGAAATCCCTTTAATTATGAACTTGAAACAACAATTCCTTATGAAATTGATATTGACCTACTTATCGAATCTTTAAAACTATTTGAAGGAACCCATAATTTCCAAGATTTTACTTCTAAAGAAGAAGATGAAGATAATTTTGTAAGAACCATTTATTCAATCGAGGCTAATTATATTGAGCAAACAAAACAAATGATTATTTCTATTAAAGGAAACGGGTTTATGCGTTACACGATTAGAAATATCGTTGGGACTGCTTTAGCGGTAGCATCAAAAAAAGAAGATATTAGTTTCATTGAGTATCATTTATCAAAGAAAGATAAACGAGAAATCGTTAGTTATAAAGCTCCAGCAGAAGGCTTATATCTTGTTGATGTGAATTATTAACTATTCACATTAATAAGTAATTTTGCTAAAATCTAAAACCGAAAAGAGGAAAAACCAATGGGAAGAGCACATGAAGTTAGAGCCAAAGCAATGGCTGCCACTGCGGCGAAAAGAAGCGCTTTATTCAACAGAGCTTCTAAAGAAATTTATATGGCAGCAAAATCTGGTGAGCCAGATCCATCAATGAACTTAGCGTTAAGATCAGCGATTGAAAAATGGAGATCTCAAAACGTTACTAAAGATGTCATTGATAGAGCAATTCAAAAAGCAAAAGGTGGATCTGCCGAATCTTATACACAAGGCAGATATGAAGCTTTTGGTCCTGGTGGTTCTCTTTTAATTGTTGATTCATTAACTGATAATTCCAACCGTGCTTTAGTGGAAATCAGAACAGCGATCACTAAAAAAGGTGGTCACTTAGGTTCAACAATCTTTAATTTTACGGAAACTGGTGTCTTTGATTTTAATGGCACAAACCGTGATGAAGTCGAAGAAACACTTATTTTAAGTGATGTAGATGTTAGAGAAGTAACATTAGAAGATGGTGTTATCTCTGTTTTAGTGGAACCTGCGGCATTTAGCCATGCTAGAGAAGTTTTAGCGGGTATGGGTATCACTGAATTCATCACTTCTGAAATTACTTTCTTACCAAACGATCCAATCGAATTAACCGATCCAGAAGATAAGAGAAAATTCACCGAATTATTAGATATGCTCGATGATATCGAGGATGTTCAAAACGTCTATCATAACGTTAGAGGCCTATAATATATGGCTGATAAAAGGGGTAAACCAACGGGTTTATTCGTTGGTGGATTAGTTTTAGATATTGTTGCTATAATCGGTTATTTCATCGCTCTTATTGTCATATTAATTATGATGGCGGTGGTTGTCACTATGGGCGCCACTACAGGAGCGGTTGTGGCCGGTGAAGAAGGTGCGCAACAAGCTGTTGATCAAGTAAGTCATGATCAAACATTTATAATGTTAGGCACTATATTTGGATGCTTAAGTGGTTATTCCTTAGTAGTGGGACTCCCAGTTCTATTATGGCGTTATCATTTTGTAAAAAAGCCAATAGTAGAGGTGCTGCTAGAGCTGCGGGAATCCTTGGCATATTTGCTTCCTTATCCACGATATTTATTCCTGTGGAATTAATAGGCGCTATAAAGATGCTGACATTTAAAGAAAGTGACTTTGAATAAATAGAAATTGGAAGGAACAACTCCTTCCTTTTTTATTGGCTATCCATATTTATTTTAAAATATGTTTGACAATACTAATTCTTACCGAGTATGATTTTACTCGGCACAAAAGCTAAATTAGCGAAGTCCCCGGTAAAGACAGAGTTAGTTTGGAAAAGGAGGATTTAAGTTATGCAACGTCAAACTACTATTGCAAAAGCAAACGAAATCCAAAGAAAATGGTATGTCATCGATGCTGAAGGCAAACCATTAGGAAGATTAGCCTCTCAAGTGGCTCAGGTGTTAACTGGTAAATGTAAACCAACTTGGACACCAAATGTTGATTGTGGTGATTATGTCATCGTTATCAACGCTGAAAAAGTTAGCCTCTCTGGCAACAAATTAGAAACAAAGAAATATTACAATGTTTCTGGTTACAACGGCGGTCTCCGTACAAGAACCGCAAAAGAAATGGTGGAAAGATTCCCAGAAGAAATGTTTGAAAGATGCGTTCACGGCATGCTTCCAAAAGGTCGCTTAGGCCGTCAAATCGAAAAGAAATTATTCGTTTATTCTGGTGCTGACCACAAACACGAAGCTCAAAAACCCGAAGTTTTAGAGCTCAAATACTAGGAGGTATTGAACAATGGCAAAGAAAGCTGATCTTCAATATTACGGCACTGGTAGAAGAAAAACTTCTATCGCTCGTGTCTATCTCACTTCTGGAACAGGTAAAGTTATCGTTAACGGTCTTGATGTTAATGAATATATGCCTTATCAAACCTTAGTGCTTGATTTAAAGCAACCATTAGTTATCACTGGTACCGAAGGTAAATACGATGTTAAAGCTGAAGTTAGAGGTGGTGGATTCACTGGTCAATCTGGTGCTATCCGTCTTGGTATCGCAAGAGCTTTATTAGAAGCTGGATGCGATCGTTCTTCCTTAAAAGTTGCTGGTATGCTCACAAGAGACTCCCGCAAGAAAGAAAGAAAGAAATACGGTCTTAAAGCCGCAAGAAAAGCTCCACAATTCAGCAAACGTTAATCTTGTTATATTGATATCTTTGATATCACTAGTAAGAAGCGTGCTAAAGGGAAGGATGAAATATTCCTTCCTTTTTCTTTTATATATTTTCCGTTGATTTTTATAAACCGCTATTGTATATTATTAACGCTGTCTAAAAGACACATGGGCCTATAGCTCAGTTGGTTAGAGCGCGCCCCTGATAAGGGCGAGGTCGCTGGTTCAAGTCCAATTAGGCCCACCATAATGCATAAAAATAATGCGGGTGAAACCGCATTTTTTATTATCGAAACGTAGTGAAGATAAAAACCGGGTGCTATGCACGTGAGAATCGAAATAGCTTCCTGCGATGTGAAAAAAACC
>JBGUIX010000009.1:0-28050 GCA_045113315.1 Bacilli bacterium | reverse complement strand
AAGGTTTCTTAACAGTTTATCTGTTACATTTACAAAGCAAATTAAAAGGGGCTAAGTCACCTCATAGGTTTCTTAACAGCCCCTTTTTGTTGATTAAAGGAATAAATATTCGATTCAGAAAGAAAAGGTTCTTATTTTATTTAAAAAGAGTTTTTAAGTAGCGATATCTTAAACAAATCTTTTCCGCGATATCAAAATGCTGATCATTTTTGATTGGAATATTATCAAATAGTCTATCAACTTGAGAGACTGTAATATTTTTAAATTTAATTTGTTTATATAGATCTCTTGCTTTCTCGTTGTTTTTTATGAATTCAACAAAGCCTTTGATGAAATTATCTTTTTCAGGGATTCTTAATTCATCGATTGTACTTAATAATGCCATATTGTTATCGAAGTTAGGTGCTAAAGAAACAATCTTTCCGGTTTTTCGATCTCTTAATAATCCTAGATTTTCATTATGTCTATCGATGTTATAGACGACACAATCGAACATGATAAGTCTTAAATAATCCTTAGCCATTTCATTATCGATTCCATATATCACATTAAAGACATTTTCATAATTATCATCGCTTCCTGCGATAGCGGCGATTGGTTCAAAATTTGCGTGTTCTGCAAAGTTTTTTGTGCGAATATAGCCTGAATCAAATTCATAAATCGCAGTATTTAAGCCAATTAGTTTTGCGAAGTGATAAGAGAATAATTCTGAAAATATCTGTTTTTGATTACCGACTTTATATAACCACCAGGAGTTATTAATAAGTTTCCATCCTTTTTCAAAACTTCCTGGTGTTGTAATTTCAGGTGTTAATTTATTCTTTCTTGGAAAAACAGAAGTGTCTCCTTTTAAAGATAAATCAAAATAAATATCATTTTTGAAATTGATGTTTTGATATTTTAGTTTTGAATGTTTGGGTCTAAACCAATAATTATCTGTAATTGATAAGGCATAATTACTTAAAGGTATTTTGTTTTCATCTTTCATGTGTATGTTTAATGCCTTTTTAAGTAGTCTTGCGTTGCTTCTTGTCATATCAATTTTTCTTAATGATAAAAAGCTTTCCAAGGAATGGGTTTTAATAATAGATAATGGCGCTAAACGATTATTTATTCGAATAAGGCTTCCATGATCAAATGTGGCAACAACTTTATTACCACTCATAACTGAACCAGTTAATTTCTCAGCATTTTTACTTAGAGTAAATATTTTATCTACCGCTTTTATCTCTTTGATTATCTTTTCGATTTGTTTTCTTCTTTGAATTTTGACATATAACTCATTCGCTGTTATGTCATCAACTTTATGAGTATACCTTTTTCCATTTTCAAAATACTGATAATAGGTATAGATATTACCATTAATTTTCTTCTCATAGATGTTTCCGATGGGAAGGGAATTTTTCTCTTTTAAAAGTTCGCTTAAAGTAGACATGGAAACATTATAAAAAATTTAACAAACTTTTTAAATATGTTGTTTGTTAAAAATAAAAAAACAAGACTTAGTCTTGTTCTTCTTTAATATTGTTTTTACTTTCCATTCTGACAAGGATATAACTTAATACTGCCGCACCAATCAAAACAGCGATGCCAATTGGTATTTCCGCGTATATTGGTAAAACAGGATTTATATTATCAAATTGTTTTCCTGACCAATTGAGATAGTAATTATAAATATCATAGTTAAAGAATAAGACGAATATTGATCCAGATATAAATCCAATAATGGTAAAGAATGTGGAATCTCTAAATCTCTTAAGTAAGAAGGACATTATTTTACTTACTAGAACAACACCGATTAAGCATCCTAAAGCAAATGTACCTAACACTCCTAATAAAGGACCGACCATGGACCAATCACCTTTAATACAATTACCACCCCAAGTTTTTACTGAATCCACTAAAGGACGATAAAAGCCAATTACTAATAAGATTAATGATCCTGATAATCCAGGAACTGTTAAAGCAACGGCGGCTAAAACTCCAACTGGAATTAAAACTAAATATAGCCACCAGTTATTTTTAATATTTACAAATAATCCACCGATATTAAGCTTATCGCCAAAGGCGACTGATAAAACACCAAGAGTCACAACAAATAATGCACCTGTAATTATTAAAGCGATTTGTAATTTATTTGGTTTAACACCTTTTACTTTATCAGTAATAGATGGGAAAGATCCTAATAAGAAACCAGCGAATAAACAAATAAGAACAAACATTAAATGTTCAAACGCTAAAGAGAATAAATAAATACAAGGAATAACAGCGCATATAATTCCTAATAAAATTGGAATTAGTACTTTGATAGAGTAACCAAATTTCTTTTTGAAATTATTAACAGCACCAATGATATCTTCATAAACTCTAAAGATGACCGCAATAGCAGCTCCAGAGACTCCTGGTATAGCGGCACCGATTCCGATACCCATGCCTGCAAAAAATCTTTTTAAAAATTTCATACTTTTAACAATATACCACATTTGTTTTGTGAAAAGTGTATAATACTTTTCGAACGTTATTATGAAATTAATTGTCGGTCTCGGAAATCCAGGTAAAAAGTATGAACATACACGTCATAATATGGGGTTTGATGCTTTAGATTTGTTCGCGGAACTCGCACAAATCGACGTTGATAAAGAAGTGTTTCACGGTTTACTTGGTCGTGGCGAAGTATTTGATGAAGATGTCTTGTTATTTAAACCATTAACATTTATGAATTTATCAGGTACTGCGGTTAGGGAGATTGTCTCTTATTTCAAAATACCGTTAGAAGATGTTGTTGTCATCTTTGATGACATGGCACTTCAACCTGGTCGTATTAGATTAAGAAATAGTGGTTCCTCAGGTGGTCATAAAGGTATGCAAAATATCATCGAACAACTTAATAGCGAAGATATTAAAAGAATCCGCATTGGTATTGGTGAACCAGAAGGACATGATAACATCGACTATGTACTTTCTAAACCTATTAAGGAAGAAAGAGTCTTAATTGATGAAGCGATTAATCAAGTAGTAGAAGCGTTAAAGGAGATGTTTAAAACTAGCTTTGATCGAGCTATGACCAAATTCAATTAGGAGGATCTATTTGAACCTATTTGAAAAACTCATTTTGGATACTAACACCCCCTCCCTTAAGTCAAAGGCGGGGCATTTTGTCGTTGATGATTCGATAGGTATCTCCTTATTAACCGCCTTAAATTATTATCAAAATAAAGAAAATTATTTATTAATAACTTCTAATTTATATAAAGCTCAAAATATTTATTCTTTATTATGCTCATTTATTCCTAGTGAAGATGTTTTGTTGTTTCCATCTGATGAACTTATTAGAGCTGAGACTTTAGCACAGACGAAAGAGATGGTAGCCCATCGTTTATATGTTTTAAATGAACTAATTAATGGTAGAGGTAAAATTGTGGTCGCAAATTTAGCTAGTGCGACAAGATATTTACCTGATCCAGAAGTATTTGAAAGTAAAACCATCAATTTAAAAGTTGGCGGGCATTATGATATAAGCGATATCAAAAAAAGACTCGTTGAGGCTGGTTATTCTTTAGTTAGTAAAGTTGATCAATCTTTACAATTTGCCTCTCGTGGTGACATATTAGATATCTTTTCAGTTAATTATGATAAACCATTAAGAATTGAGTTTTTTGATGATGAGATTGAATCGATTAGAATATTTGATATTTCTAGTCAAACTTCGATAAAAAAGCAGCAAAAAGCCACTATTTTGCCAGCAAGTGACATTATTTTGTCAAAAGAAGAACTTAGCAAAAGTGGTGATAAAATCCTTGATATATTAGAGAAAGACCAAGCCCATTTAGATTATGGAACTTTTGAAAAATTAAGAGATAAAACCAATGAAGATATCGGTAATATAATTGAAGGTAATTTATCAGATAATCTATATAAATATTACGGATTAATTCACCGTCATTTTTCGATATTCGATTATTGTCAAAATTATAACGTTGTTTTAGTGGACACTCCGTCTTTAGAACATGCTTCTAAATTATTGAATAACGAATCATTTGAATATCTTAGCGAACTTCATAGTAATGGGAAGATTATTTCTCATTTAGAAATGTTTCAAGATATTCATAACTTATTAAATTTTAAGAATGTTATTAATACTTCAACATTAATCGAAAAAGCGAGTGACCAATCTTTTAATGTTAAGCCTATTCCATTCCACGCGAATAAGACTGTTGATGCAATTAATATCATCCATTCATATTTAAATCAGAATCATAAGATCTGTATTTGTTTATCTAATAAAGAACATCTAATGGTTATTCAAAATGAACTAAATAAATTAGTGATTCCTTTTGAAATTACCCATGATTTTGAACTACCTAATAAAACAAATATAGGTCTATCTTTAACTAACTTATCTTCGGGCTTTGAACTACCTGATAATAAGATCACTTTCCTTACTAGTAAGGAACTATTCAATGATAAAACTAGAACAACTCGTTTTGATAATCGTTTTAAAGAAGGAACTATATTAAAGAGTTATGAAGATTTAAATCCTGGTGATTATGTTGTTCATGAATATCAAGGTATCGGTCAATTTATTGAACTTCAAACTTTAGAAGTCGATGGTATGCATCGTGATTATTTAAAGATCGCTTATCATGGTGGAGAACTACTATATGTTCCATTATCTCAGTTCCAATTAGTGAGAAAGTATATGGGTAAAGAAGGAGCCTCTCCTCGTTTATCTAGACTTCATAGTAAAGACTGGGAAAACACTAAGAAGAAAATTAAAGAAAAAGTTAATGATTTAGCAAATCGATTAATGAATTTATATTTAGAAAGAAATAAAGTCATTGGATATTCTTTCCAAAAAGATGATGAATTCCAAAAAGAATTTGAAGATTCATTTGAATATGAATTAACTAGAGATCAATTATTGGCATTAAATGATATTAAAAAGGATATGGAATCTCCTCATCCGATGGATCGTTTATTATGTGGTGATGTTGGCTTTGGAAAAACAGAAGTGGCTTTTAGAGCAGCCTTTAAAGCTATTAACTCAGGTAAGCAAGTCGCAATACTCTGTCCAACCACCTTATTAGCAAGACAACACTACGAGTTAGCATTACAGAGATTTGCCGGTTTTGATATAAAAATCGCTGCATTTTCCCGCTTAATTAGCGAAAAAGAGCAGAAAAAGTTTATTAATGAAGTAAAAGAAGGCAAGGCCCATTTAGTGATTGGAACGCACCGTTTATTATCAAAAGATATTCAATTTAAAGATTTAGGATTATTGATAATTGATGAAGAGCAACGTTTTGGCGTGGAGCAAAAAGAAAGAATTAAAGAACTTAAAACTAATATCGATGTTTTAACATTATCCGCGACACCAATTCCAAGAACATTACAAATATCTTTATTAGGTGTTCGTAGTATGTCGATTATTAATACTCCACCGAAGGATAGAATGCCCATTCAAACTTATGTCACTCCATTTGATATGGATGTAGTTAAAGAACTAATTGAAAGAGAGCTCGGAAGAAACGGACAAGTATTCTTCCTTCATAATAATGTCTCTACTTTATATTTAAGAGCCGCGAAAGTACAAAAGATGCTTCCTGGCGTTTCTATTGGAGTGGCTCATGGACAAATGAATAGAGACGACATCGAAGATGTCATGATTAAATTCTATAATGGTGAAGTTAAAGTATTAGTGTGCACTTCGATTGTTGAAAATGGCATTGATATTCCTAACGCAAACATGATTATTGTGGAAGATAGTGACCATTATGGCTTATCTCAGCTTTATCAAATCAAAGGTCGTGTTGGGAGAAGTGATCGCATTGCTTATGCCTATTTGATGTATAGTCCATTTAAAGTTTTAACAGAAAAAGCTCAGAAAAGACTAAAAGCACTTCAAGATTTTACGGAATTAGGAAGCGGCTATAAGATAGCACAGCGTGATTTAATGATTCGTGGAGCGGGTGATATTTTAGGTCCTGAACAGGCTGGTTTTATTGATTCTATTGGCTTAGATATGTATATCAAACTATTAAATGAAGCCGTTAAAGAAAAGATGACTGGTGTTAGTGAAGAACAAGTGGAAGCTAATCCTTCTTTAAGCTTAGATGCTTACATTCCAAATAATTATGCGGGTGACAGCGATAAGATTGAACTTTATCAAGAGATTTTAATGACACCTTCTATAGAAGATTTGGCTAGTTTAAAGATCAAGATTCAAGATATATATGGAAAAATTCCAGATGAAGTGGAACGATTATTTGCAAAAAGAACTGTCGATTTATTAGTAAGAGATGGTAAAGTCGAAGAACTAAAAGAAGTTTTGAATAATATCGAAATTATATTAGGAAATGATTTTATTAATATAAAAGGAATAGGTAATATATTATTTGAAGCTCTTATTCCGTATTTGAATTTTATAAAAGTGAATTATTCGCAAAATAAATTCAAAATTATTATGAAGAAGAGAAAATTCTGGATTGAAGATTTACAAGATATATTAAGAAGCCTTGTAAATATTCAAAAACAGAATGTTGTTAAAGAGGTTGTATGAGATTAGATTTAGTTTTAAAACAAAGTAGACTCATTAAAAGAAGAACAATCGCTAAAGATTTATGCGATGAAGGTAAAATTTCGATTAATGGAAAGGTTTCTAAACCATCATCTGAAGTTAATGATGGCGATATTTTAACTTTGAAACTTGGTATTAAAACTATCATCGTTAAAATAACCTATATAAAGCAAGGAAATAGATTGATTCCCAATGCTGAAGAGATTAAGGATAACCATGCTTAATTTAAATAAAGATAAAAAATATTTATTAGCTTGTTCTTTCGGTCCAGATTCTATGTTTTTATTTCAAAAATTACTTGATGAAGGATTCAGTTTTGATGTGGCTCATGTTAATTATCATTTACGAGAAGAATCAGATAATGAGGAGCGTTCTCTTTCTTTATTCTGTAAGAAACATAACATCAAATTATTTATTAAAAACAACAAAGAAAAAATAGATAAAAATGTCGAAGCTAAATGCCGTGAAATACGTTATTCATTTTTTAAGGAATTATATGATTCAAATTCTTATGATGCTGTTTTAGTAGCACATAACCAAGATGATTTAATTGAGACATATTTACTGCAAAAAAAGCGGAAAAACCTCGTTATTTATTATGGAATTAAAGAAAATTGCCAGATTAAAGGTGTGAATGTTATTCGCCCAATTTTGAATTATTCAAAGAGAGAAATTATCTATTATTGTGACAGTCATGAGGTTCCTTATTCAATCGATAAAACTAATCTACTTCCTATTTATGAAAGAAATATTATTCGCTTAGATGTTGTTTCAAAACTTAATGATGAAGAAAGAAAAGAAATATTGGATATTATTGAACATGAAAATGCAAGTTTACATAAGACATTAATGAAAGTTAGTAATATCGATAACTCAGTTGATTCTTTAAAAGAACTTTCCGATACTGAATTTGCTTATTATATTAACTTAAAAGCTAAGCAAATTGATGAATCAAATCAAATAACCTACAAAACTTGTAAACAAATCAAGGAAAGTTTAAAAGTTTCAGATAATAAGGTTTTCTTAGAGTCATCCAAAAAGAACGTATTTATCGAAAAATGCTATGGAAAACTTTATATCGTCCCAAAACCAAATAAACATGGGTACAGTTTAGTAATCGAAAAGCCTTTAGAAATTGATAATGAATACTTATATGCGAATTTAAAAGGTGATACAAGTAATAGAAACATTCAAAATTCTGATTATCCTTTAACAATTAGAACAGCGAACAAAAACGATACTTATCAAATTAAAAATTATTTTAGTAAGGTTCGTCGTTTATATATTGATTGGAAGATGCCGAAATATCTTCGTTATCGTTGGCCAGTCATCGTCAATAAAGAAGGAAAAATTATTTATATTCCTCGTTATCAAAAAGATTTTAAACCAGATAATAATTCAAATTTTTACGTTAAAGAGTGTTTTACTTTGAAATAAAGTAATTAATCTTTATAATATTTACAATTACGTTTTAGGAGGTAATTTTATGGCTGAAGAACAAGAACCAGTAAGAAGACGCTTCTCGTGGAGCTATTTATTCTCATTTTTATTAGTGGCCGGTATTTTGGTAACCATCCTTGTTTTATTGTTTGGAAGAAACACTTCAACAACCTTATCACAAGAGCAATTTGTGGCTGCTCTTGCCAATAATCGCATTACTGAAATTACTGAAACTCCTAAAGAAAATACAATCGTAGCCTTAGAAGGTACATTCTCTCCTGCTAATGCTACCAAACCAACTAAAAAGAAATTTAAAGTTAATTTTTCATATTATTCCTATTATCAGGAAGATAAAGTTTGGATGTACGTTAGTGACCTTGATAAGTCTGCTAAATACTATTTAGTTGATAACACTAAAGTCGAAGGCACTATAGACGAAACCAAACACACAACCTTACAATCATATATTTTTGATAAAGCTACAACTGCAGCTACAAGTGAAAATCCAAACTTTGTTTTACATAGTGCTCATGACCCATATGTAACAACATGGTGGGATCAATGGGGACCAACTATCATCATGTTAGCTGGTAGCTTAATTATCGTTTTAATCTTATTTAGCAGATTATCTTCTTCCGTTAACGGAAGTAACAATAGAGCTTTAGAATTCAATCGTTCTAGAGCTAAAAGAATGACTAATTCCAAAGTTCATTTTGATGATGTTGCCGGTGCGGATGAAGAAAAGACTGAAATGGCAGAATTAGTTTCTTATTTAAAAGAACCTAAGAAATACGCTAAATTTGGCGCCAAATTACCAAAGGGTGTCTTATTAGTGGGCCCTCCAGGATGCGGTAAAACTTTATTAGCCAAAGCCGTTGCTGGTGAAGCTGGTGTTCCATTCTATTACATTTCTGGTTCCGACTTTGTCGAAATGTTCGTCGGTGTTGGTGCTGGACGTGTTAGAGATATGTTTAAAACCGCAAAAGAAAACGCCCCATGTTTAGTATTTATCGATGAAATCGATGCTGTCGGTAGACAAAGAGGCGCTGGTTTAGGTGGTGGAAACGATGAACGTGAACAAACACTTAACCAATTATTAGTGGAAATGGATGGTTTCAGTGATAACTCTGGAATTATTGTTATCGCTGCGACAAACCGTGATGATGTCTTAGATCCAGCCTTATTAAGAGCAGGCCGTTTCGATAGAAAGATTACAGTTTCCTTACCTGATAAAACTGGTAGAGAAGCGATCTTCAAAGTACACGCTAGAAATAAGAAAGTTGATCCAGAAGTTGATTACGCTCAATTAGCGAAGAGAACAGTTGGATTCTCTGGTGCTGATATTGAAAATATCATGAATGAAGCTGCTATTTTAGCGGTGCGTAGAAACAAAGAACTTATTACACTTGATGAAATTGATGAAGCTATCGATCGTCGTGTCGCAGGACCTGCGAAATCCTCTAGAGGATTAAATCCACACGAAAGAGATGTTGTGGCTCACCACGAAGCTGGTCACGCTATCATCGGTTTAAAGTGCCCACATAGTGATAAGGTTCAAAAGATTACTATTATTCCACGTGGTAATACTGGCGGTCATGTTAGAATGACTCCTGAAGATGATAGATTCATTTTAACTAAGAAAGAATTAGAAGCTCGTATTATCGGTTACTTAGGTGGCCGTTCTGCTGAAGAAGTATTCTTTGATGATATTTCTACTGGTGCTTCTAATGATATTGAAGTCGCTACTCAAATCGCCAGAATGATGGTTTGTGAATTAGGTATGTCTCCATTAGGTCCTATCCAATATGAAAGAGACACTGGAAGTGTCTTCTTAGGAAGAGACTATACAAATTCACAAAAGAATTTCTCCACTGAAACTGCGACAAAGATTGATGCTGAAATCCGTAATATTATTGAACACGCTCATAGGGAAGCACTTCGTTATATTACTGAAAATAAAGAAGATGTTGATTTGATCGCTAAGACTTTAATCGAGCACGAACAAATCACCGCTGAAGAAATTGATTACTTATTAAAACATCGTCATTTAAAACGCGATGAAAAGAAAGTTGAAGCTAAAGCAGAAGAAAAAGAAGCTAAAAGCGAACAACCAGTAGTCAATGAAAAACCTGAATCGAAAGAAGATAAAGGAGAATAATTGAGAGGTTCGCCTCTCTTTTTTCTATGTGGAAATTAGGAAATTTCGAAATTGATAGTCGTGTAGTCCTTGCTCCAATGGCGGGTTATACCTTTAAAAGCTATAGAGAATTTATGGCTCCTTTTGGTGCGGGTGTCACTGTTACAGAGATGGTTTCTGATATGGGACTAATCTATGGAAATAAAGAAACAAAGGAATATATCGACTTTGAAAAAAGAGATTTTTTAACAGGTGTGCAATTATTCGGTCATGACCCAGAAACTATAAAAAAAGCCGCAGAAATTGCTTTAAATCTCAATAATTGCATTGATTTCTTCGATGTTAATATGGGTTGTCCTGTTCCAAAAGTTACCGAAACAGGAGCAGGTTCTTCCCTTCTGAAAAACCCAAAATTGTGTGGTGATATTATTCGAGCCATTAAATCAGTTACTGATAAACCAGTTACCGCAAAAATAAGACTTGGCTGGGATAATAATTCCATTAATTTTTTAGAAGTTATCGACGAATTAACTAGAGCGGGTGTCGACATGATTGCGATTCACGCTAGAACCAAAAAAGAATTATATTTAGGCACTCCTCATTTTGAATTATTAAAGGACTTAAGAAGCAAAATGAAAGTTCCGCTAGTGGTCTCAGGTAACATTTTTACTTTAGATGATGCTATAAGTGCAATCGATATAACAGGCGCTGATGCTGTTATGGTGGCAAGAGGTGCAGTTGGCAATCCTTATTTGTTAAAACAAATAGATACTTATTTTAAAACTGGAGAAAGATTGCCTGACCCGTCTTTAAAAGAACAACTTCTATGGTGTAGAACTCTTGGTGAAGAAGTCGCCAAAGATAAAGGCGAAATAAGAGGAATGAGAATATATCGTTCTATTGCTCCAAAATTTCTTATTAATTTTCAAAATGCAAAATATTATCGAAGTAAATTAGCGAGTGAATTAACTGATCTCTATTCACTTTATGCAATATTAAAAGAAATCGCAGAGGCGAATGATATTGAATTTTGAGTTTCTAAATTCAATTGTTTCATATATACTAGTTAAGGCAAAGAGGTAGATAACATGGATAACAAAGTTACATTAAACGATCAAGAACAAGCTAGAAGAGATAAATTACCTAAGTATAAAGAATTAGGTGTTGATCCTTTTGGTAAAGCTTATAAAGTTACTCATCATGTAAGTGATATTAGAAGACTTTGCAATAAAAAATCCGCGAAGTCATTAGATAAGATGAATCTAATTGTTTCTGTTGCGGGTAGATTGATGTCCATTAGAAGAATGGGCAAAGCTTCATTTGTTAATTTACAAGATAAAACAGGCAATATCCAAGCTTATATTGGCATTGACGTTGTAGGTAAAAAGGCCTATGAGGTTTTTAGATTAGCAGATTTAGGTGATATCGTTGGTTTAAAAGGCCGTGTTATGATGACCAGAACTGGTGAATTAACCATTCGTGTTGAAAAATACACTCATTTAACCAAATGTTTACATCCATTACCCGAAAAATTCCATGGTTTAACTGACGTAGAAGAAAGAAGCAGAAGAAGATACCTTGATTTGATTGTTAATGAAGAACCAAGAAAGGTAGCTTTTACTAGACCTCGTATCATTAGAGAAATCCAAAAATTCCTTGATAGTAATGATTTCGTCGAAGTCGAGACATCAATCTTAAATCCAATTTTAGGTGGAGCTTCTGCGAGACCATTTATTACCCATCACAATACCTTAGATAAGGACTTTTACCTTAGAATTGCAACAGAATTGAACTTAAAACGTTTAATTGTGGGTGGAATGGAAAGAGTTTACGAAATCGGCAGAATGTTTAGAAACGAAGGCATGGACGCAAGCCATAACCCAGAATTTACTTCTATTGAAATTTATCAAGCTTACTCTGATTTAAGAGGTATCGGTGCTTTGACCGAAAAAATGATTCGTACTGTTGCTAAAAACGTGACTGGATCCGCTGTTGTTAAGTATCAAGATAAAGAAATTGATTTCAAATCTCCATTCAGATGGATTTCAATGAACGATTTAATTAAAGAAAAGACTGGAATTGACTTCTCTAAAATCACTTCTTTTGAAGAAGCCAAGTCTCTAGCTGATAAATATGAGATTCACCTTGATAAATTCAAGAATACTGTAGGTTATGTAATGAATGAATTCTTTGAAGAGTTATGTCAAGACGATTTAATTCAACCAACATTTGTTTATTCCTACCCAATTGAAGTATCTCCTTTAACCAAAAAAGGTAAAGATCCACGATTCACTGAAAGATTTGAATTATTTGTGAATGGTAGGGAACTCGCTAATGCTTATAGCGAACTTAATGACCCAATTGATCAAAGACAGAGATTTGTTGACCAACTTAAAGCTAAAGAACTTGGTGACGAGGAAGCTTCCGATATGGACGTCGACTTCATTGAAGCTCTTGAATATGGCATGGCTCCAACCGGTGGTGTTGGTATGGGTATTGATCGTTTAACTATGTTATTAACCAACCAAGCTCAAATTAGGGAAGTTATCTTATTCCCAACTATGAGAGATAAATAATAAAGAGGAATCATATGATTCCTTTTTTCTTACATTTCCTATAAAATCTATAACATATGATAGGAAAGATACATTTATCTGATCATTTTACTTTTCGAAAGATATTTAGATTTACGATATCTCCAATTTTAATGATGCTATTTACATCTATTTATTGGATTGTTGATGGCTTTTTTATTTCTAATTATGTTGGTAGCTCTGCGTTTGCAGGAGTCAATTTAATCTTTCCAATTATCATGATTGTAGCTTGTGTTGGCTTTATGTTTGGTAGTGGTGGCGCCGCTTATGTTAGTAAAAAACTTGGAGAACAAGATAAAGAAGGTGCTAATCGTGCTTTTACGTTAATAACAATCTCTACATTTGTTATTGGCTTGCTATTAACAGGCATATTTTTCTTTTTAGTTAGACCTATTGCTCAAGCTTTTGCTTCGATTAATTCTATAGAAACCACAAAAGAGATGATAGATTCGGCCACCCTTTATGGCCGTATTATGATTGGCGGAATCTCTTTATATATCATGCAAGGATATTTTCATCCTTTCTTTTCTGTTAATGAAAAAAGCTTTCATGGATTCTTATTTACTTTGGTTTCTGGTTTAACAAATATGCTTTTAGATTATCTGTTAATCGGAGTAGCGAAATTAAACGTTGCTGGTGCAGCTATCGCATCATTAAGCGGTATGTTAATTTCTTTTGTTGGTCCATTAATTTATTTTTCTTTTGGCAGGAATCATTTAATTCATTTATCTAGACCCGCAAAAGATCTAAAAATTGTTTTAAAAGCCGCGATTAATGGTAGTAGTGAATTTGCAAGTAATGTCGCAGGTTCGATTATCAATATAGTCTTCAATATTCAACTTTTAAAATACCTCGGTGAAAATGGTGTTTCCGCTTATGGAATTATCGCTTATGTCTGTTTCGTATTCTTTGCTATTTTTATTGGATATTCAGTTGGTATTGCTCCAGTCATCGGATATAACTATGGAGCGAAAAACCATGCAGAACTGACCAATATTTTAAGAAAAAGCCTAATTATTGTGGGAATTGTTGGAATAGTTATGACTACTTCTTCAATATTTTTATCTAATCCATTTAGCTATATATTCGCTAATGATTATCCAGAGCTTCATAAACTCACTTCAAAGGCGATGATGATATATTCTTTCTGTTATTTATTTGCCGGCTTTTCAATGTTTGGTTCTGCCTTCTTTACCGCGCTAAGTAATGGATTAATTTCGTCACTCATATCATTTTGTAGAACATTAGTTTTTCAACTTATTGCGGTATTTGTTTTACCTTTAATTATGGGTGTTGATGGAATTTGGGTTTCTATTATTGTTGCAGAATTCTTATCTATGGCTATGACAATGACATTTATGTTTATTTATCAACATAGATATGGCTATCAAATATTTCCAAAACGTGAAATAAACACAAAATAAATTGAATTGTCTCATATATGCACATACGTGCTTGCTAAACAAATATCTAATATGTATAATACATAATGCTTTTATATAAGCAGACTCTCTGCTATTAGCGATTAATAGCCAGAAGACCATAGGGAGGTATGAAAATGCGCAAATACGAAATTATGTACATTTTAAAAGCCAACTTAGACGAAGAAGGTCGTAAAGCTGAACAAGAAAAATTAGCCGCTTTGTTAACAAAGAATGGTGCTAAAATCGAAAACGTCGATGAAAAGTTCGGATTACGTGACCTCGCGTATCCAATTGATGATGAAACAAAAGGATATTATGTCGTCCTCAAAGTTAGTGCTGAGCAAGTCGCTCTTTACGAATTCAACCGTAAAGTGAGACATAATGCGAATGTCTTAAGATTCTTAATCGTCGCCGATCAAGAATAAGGAGGATAATCTTTAATGATTAATCATGTAGTTTTAGTGGGTCGTTTAACTCGCGATCCAGAACTAAGAAGATCCAATTCTGGTACATCAGTTTGTTCATTTACCATCGCTGTTGATAATCGTGGAAAAAATCCAGATGGTAGTAAAACCGCAAGTTTTATTAACTGCACTGTGTTTCAACAAAACGCTGATAATTTAACAAAATTCATGAGAAAAGGATCATTGGTGGGCGTCGATGGCCGTCTAAATCAACGTAGTTTCCAACGTCAAGATGGAACCAAAGGTTCTGTTATCGAAGTTATCTGTGATAGCGTCGAATTCTTGGGTCCAAAAGCTCAAGGTGTAGGTGAAGAACAAGTCACATTTGAAAGTGATGTTCCAAATACCGCTGATGAAGGAAAAAATCTTGATTCATTAGACTTGCCAGATGATGATCTTCCATTCTAATAAGAAAGGAAAATAAAAATGGCATTTAGAAAAGTTAGACCACACAAAAAAGTCTGTGTGTTTTGCAAAAACAAATCAAAATTCATTGATTATAAAGATATTGAAACTTTAAAGACCATGATTACTCCAAATGGAAAAATTTCTCCACGTAGAGGAACTGGTACTTGTGCTAAACATCAAAGAGAATTAGCCGTCGCAATTAAACGTGCGAGAACAATGGCTCTTCTCCCATATGTTGAAGATTAATAATTTGTTCAATGTTAATTAAGTCGTCCAATAGGACGGCTTTTTTATATAAATTGCTTTATATATCAGTTGTAAAATTAACAACTTTTTTGATATGATAATTAAGGCAAAGAAAAGTCATTAAAACTCGGAACGGATATGCCTCTTGAACTATAGAAATATAGAAAGGAGGTAATGCCATGGAACCTTTAAAGAAAGTGATTTCTCTAATAGTTCTCTGCTTGTTGCTTTGTTTGCTGATTTTAATCTTCAAATAAAAAAGAAGCCATTTAACACTTAATTTGCAGCAGTAGTTCAATGAGCTTCCGTTCTTGCAAATTTATTATAGCAAATTCTCATGAAAAGTGAATATACATATGTCTAAAGAAACTATTGGACCAAAAATCAAACAATTTCGAAAAAGAAGGAAACTAACTCAAGATGAATTGGCGGAATCTTTAGGATACTCTGGGAAATCGGTTATTTCTCATATTGAGAAAGGAGACGCTGATATGACTTATGAGAAGATTCTTCTTCTTTTAAGAACATACATGTTAGACGCTAATGAACTTTTTGAAGCTGAAAGGATTGATAAACAATTAGACGATTGGAGAATGGGGAAAAGAAAAGGTAAGAAAGTAGCGGTGTATATTCATGGGTTATATGGATCTGCTGAAGAAACCAAAGACTACTCTTATTTAAAAGATGAATATGATGTTGTTGGGCTCGATTATGAAGATGGGAATCCTTGGGAATTAAAAGACACGATAAGAAACGAGTTTGAAAAAATCACAAAGAATTATAAAGAGATTATAGTAATTGCTAACTCCATTGGTGCTTTTTATGCTTATGAATATTTAAGCAATTTCAACATCAAACAAGCATTCTTTATTTCTCCAGTTGCAGACATGCATCAATTAATTTTTGCAATTATGATGTCAAAAGACATACACCTAGAAACACTCAAACAAGAAAGAGTGATTAAAATAGATGATAAGACATCGATATCTTACAACTTTTACAAAAGTTTAGAAAATCATCATGATAATTGGAAAGTTCCAACCGAAATTCTATATGGAGAAAGAGACAATGTTATTTGTATTGAAAACATCGCTGATTTTCTTGCTAAACACCCAAACTCTAAATTAACGATAAAACAAGGCGCGGAACACTATATGCACACCGAAGAAGAAAAAGAGTTTATTAAGAACTGGATTATTAATTCTCTGTAGCAGTGAGACAGTTGGCGGAGGCTCTTTTCGGGGAAAGCAAAATTTAGATGAATCAGGATAAACGGATCTGGATGATTACATTTTCAATGTTAATTGAGTCGTCCATAAAGGACGGCTTTTTTGTTATAATGAATCGGGAGTAAATCTATGTTTAACAAAAAATCACAACAAAGAAATAGATGTCAATTATATGCTGGGCAAGGGAAGAAAGGCTATGATTGGTGGTGGCATTCTTTTACAGCCTATAACGCAAAAACAGGTGAACCACGCCCATTCTTTTTAGAATTCTTTTTAATCAATCC
This sequence comes from Bacilli bacterium, assembly GCA_045113315.1. GTDB lineage: Bacteria > Bacillota_I > Bacilli_A > RFN20 > CAG-826 > RUG13091. The sequence continues at coordinate 11,247 of JBGUIX010000009.1, read as the reverse complement.
AAAAAGAGGTGGAGAAGAACCAGTATTTGGTCAATTAAAAGAAAATCAAGAAGCCGGTATCAAACCATCATACCTTATGATCAAAATCGGCTACTGGGGGAAAGGTGCTAAGCAACTCCATCGTTTCTTTGGCTGGAAAAAGATAAAAGTTAATTATAAAGCACCATTTTCAATAAGTGCGGATGTTTGTTATTTAGATGAGTATCAAAGTAGAGGAAATGTCTCCATTTCTAAAGAAGAATTGGAGAAGCATCCTGAATATATGTGCGATTATGGTTCCATTTCATGGGATTTAAAAATAGAAAAAGATATCGCTTTTAATGTGGGTTATGGAGCGGGGTGGCTATTTAGACATCTTCAACTTTTTGAAATGTTTTGGCACGCTGAAGGAATGAAATCTAGATTCTCAGGTACAATAATCGCGGATGGTGAAGAATACATTGTTAGAAAAGAAGATAGTTTTGGCTATTCCGATAAGAACTGGGGCAAAGATTTTACATCTCCTTGGGTTTGGTTATCTAGCAACAATATGGTAAGTAATATCACTAATAAAAAACTAGAAAACAGTGTCTTTGATATCGGTGGTGGCCGTCCTAAAGTTGGTTTTATTGCCTTAGAAGGAAAATTATTAAGTGCTTTCTACTATGAAGGCAAATGCTATGAATTCAATTTCTCTAAATTCTGGACAAATACTAGAACAAAATTTGATTGTTATGAAACAGATACACATATAGTGTGGCATGTCGAACAGAAGACTTGGAATAATAAAATGATTACTGATATAACTTGTTTAAAAGAGGATATGCTTCTTGTAAATTATGAAGCCCCAAACGGAAAGAAACTACATAACCGTTTATTTAATGGTGGTAACGGTGTGGGGCGTATTCAACTATTTCATAAAGGCAAACTTATCGATGATATTAATGTCTATAATGTTGGTTGCGAATATGGAGAATATGGACCAGCGACCATCTCTTATAAAAAACGATAAGCAAGATGTATTTAGTCTGAATTAAGGCGTCTACAGCATTCGTAAAAACTATATTTATAACTAAAGCTTATAAATGGTAATGCATTTGAAATAAACTTCGGTATAATATCATTGTCAAGGGTGGAGATGTACGTCCTCTGCGATAGAAATATTGGAGAGCAAACGTCAGCGTACGACCACGGCGCACCTTAATAGGTGGTACACAGCGATCCAGGAGCGCGCTGACCTGGTTGACAAACAATTAGTGACTCGAACGAGTCATTTTTTGTTTGTGAATACTTTGCTACTATTTCTAAATGAAATACGAAGAAGTTTCGTGGTTTAGATGTTTAAATAAAATATTTATAAAGTTATAACGTATGAGTAAAAATGTTGATTAGATAAAAACTACTTGCTATATTACAAATAGGAGATTTTATTATGAAAAACAAATTAACGATTGGAATATCAATTTTTTCCGTATTTTTATTAGTGGGTTGTACTCCGAAAAAAGGCAATAGCTCTAAACAGGAAGAAAGCACGCCCGAAACTAGTCAAGCAGAGAATGATGACGCGAGATTATTTAAAAAAGCTGGCGATCAATTGCTTCAACTTGCTAAAGCAAAAACCCCAGAAAATGCTTCCCCAGTTCATAAAGGATGGCAGCCTGCGTCTGAGAGTAGTTTAGCTTTTGAACTTCGACAACCAGGTATCTATTTCTATCTAACAGGTACTGTTATGGATAGGGCTAATTACGATATGACCGCTAAACCCATTTACTTTAATGGTGAATTTAATGTGAAGATGGGTTCGCAAACTTCATATATGGCATTAGAAGTTGACATGAAATCTTCTTTAGATAAACAAAATGGCAAAATGTTCTTCTCAGGATATCAAAAGAGTCAACAAGGCCCAAGCAAAGAAGAAACCACAGAACGCTATAGTCCTTTATTCTATGAAATCGGCTACGATTTTGCTAATGAAGAAGTAAAAGATTTCAAATATTATCAGAAATCCAATTCTGAGACCATCATTTATTTTGAATATAACAAAGCAAGCGATGAAGGAAGATATTATTACGTCTTTGAAGATGATACCTCTACCGATGGTAATAGACTCAGAAGCGAATACAACAATCGCAAGAGTGCTTTTGACCAAGAGTTAGAACAAAAGACAGTGGCGACAGGCGAACTTAATAAACAATGTTGCTTATCTTTCTGCGATACTCAAGCATACGTTAATACCGTATTCGGTAATGAAGGTATGGAACTTATCTATATCGGAGAATAGAACTAATCTGGGATTAAACTAAAATTATAATAACCACAAAACCTCTTTCGTAAATGACGTTAAGAGGTTTTCTTATTTACGCTTTTTTATATGAAATATGAATAAGTTTCCTGGTTTAATGAAAATATTATAATTTTGTGAAATAATAATCATATGGAAATTACTAAAGTAATCATTGAACTATTAGTTGGCTTAGTGGTCTTTGTCACGGGCATGAACATGATGTCCCATGGCTTAAAAGATAGCGCGGGCAGATCGATTAGAAAATTATTTAAGAAGATTAAAAATAAACGTTTAGTTGCCGCGGGCATAGGAGCTGGGACAACCGCTATTATCCAATCAAGTGGTGCTACTACTGTGATGGTAGTCGGCTTTTTAAGCGCTGGAGCTTTGACCTTTGCTCAAGGTTTCTCAGTGATGCTTGGAGCGTTCTTAGGAACTACTGTTACTGGTTTATTAGTTTCATTATCTTCATTCTCATTTTCGATATTTTTAATGGCGATGGCCTTTGTTGGTTTCATCCTTGGATTCTTTAAATCAAATACGATTAAAAGTGTGGGTGAGATATTTGTCGGCTTTGGTATTCTCTTCTTTGGTCTAGAAGCCATGAAGGGTGCTTTTAATAATGAAACAATCCAAACCGCATTGGTGGATTTTATTTCTTCCGTTAATTTCCCCTTACTACTAATGATCATCGGCACTTTATTAACTGCGGTCACTCAATCTAGTAGCGCGACTAATGGTATTGTGATTGTGATGGTGGGCGCTAATCCATCCTTATTACCTTCTGGTTTTTATTTGGTTTTAGGCGCCACAGTTGGTGCTTTGATGCCGACTATTTTAGCAGCGGTTAAAAGTGATATTTTAGCTAAAAGAGTCACCTATTCAACCGCGATTTGCCGTGTTTTTGGAGCTTTAATTGGTACTTTAATCATCTGGGCGATATCAAATCCATTATTTAAATTTATCTATAGTTTAAACATGAGTGTTGGACTTGTTTTAGCCCTCTTTACAGTTATCTATAATTTGCTTTATATCGCCATCATGCTTCCATTAATTACGCCAGTGGAGAAGTTAGCAAATAAGTTATTTAAAGATCGTGAACAAGAAAAGAAAATGCAGTCACTACATTTCATCAATAACAATTTATTAAACACTCCTTCTATTGCCATGATTCAGGTAAAAAAAGAAATTGAATCGATGTTTCAAATGGCGAAGATTAATACATTCTTAGGTCTAGATTGTATTTTTAATAAAGATTTATCAAAAGCCAAAGAAATTGAAAATCGAGAAGAAACGATCGACTTTATTAATAATGAGATAAGTAAATATCTAATTCTTCTATCTTCTAAAGCGAATATTGATGACAACCAAAGAATTGGATCTTATTATCACGTCATCAACGATATCGAAAGAATTGGTGATCACGCTTATAACTTTTTAGAAATGGGAAGAAAACTTCAAAACGAAGAACTAGCTTTTTCTGATGTCGCTAAAAAAGAATTTGAATCGTTTATCGATATTTTAAGAAAGATGTTTGAAGTTGCTAACAAAGCTTTCTATGATGGTGATTCATCAGATTTAGATACACTAAAACACCTAGAAGAAGAAACCGATATTTTAAAAGATAAATTAGCGGACGCTCATTTTGAAAGAATTAAAAAGAATCAATGCAAGACAGTTCTCTCTCCTTTCCATTCAAATCTATTAAGCGAATTAGAAAGAGTGGCGGACCACTTAACAAATATTGGCTATTCGATTATCTCACCAACTGGTGATGATATCGCTCATAACAAAAAGATTATTTCTGACGACATTTTATAATCATCCTTCGGGGTGATTTTTATTTATATAAAAGAATTATTGATTTTTCAAAATAAAAGTCCATAATTTCTATTTGTTTATGGTTGCGACATTAATTATTTCCATTATTACCTTTATATTAGTGACTATGTCGATAATCTTCTTTCCGAAAATAAGAATAGGAAAGATTAAATTAGATACTTATTGGATGATTACTTTATTAAGTGCAATTATCCTTATTTCTTTTTCTTTATCACCGATTAAAGAAGTTTTTAAACAACTAACGTCAAATAGTGCGATTAATCCCTTAAAGATATTAGTGTTATTTTTCTCAATGACCATCTTATCCATCTATTTAGATGAAATTGGCCTATTCCACTTTTTAGCGGTGAAAGCCACAAAGATTGCTAAAAACAATCAGTTAGCTTTATTTTTCACTTTTTATTTATTAACTTCTATCCTTACTATTTTCACATCTAATGACATTGTCATATTGACATTAACTCCATTTATTTGTTTCTTTGCAAAGAACACAAAAATTAATCCATTACCATATTTGATCGCTGAATTTGCCGCGGCTAATACCTGGTCGATGATGTTTATTATTGGTAATCCCACAAATATATATTTAGCTACTAGTGCAGGTATAGGTTTTATCGACTATTTTAAAGTGATGTGGTTACCAACAATATTTGCGGGTTTAACAGAATTACTCATTGTGTTTTTGTTATTTAGAAAACAACTAAAAACTCCAATAGAAGTAAGAGATGAAGAGTATAAAATTGAATCCAAATTAGACTTAATTATCGGTGTATCTATCTTATTTATTTGTTTAGTTTTTCTAGTGATTTCTAGTTATATCAATATCGAAATGTGGCTCATATCTTTAAGCTGCGCGACTATTTTATTATTGGTTGCGTTAATCATTAGATTGATCAGCCATAAACACTGGGAATATTTATCATGTTCATTTAAAAGATTACCTTATCCACTTATTCCTTTTTTCTTATCGATGTTTGTGATTGTTGTCGCACTTAATTATCAAGGTATATCTTTAGAAATTTCTAAGTTTTTAAATCAAGGTAGCCCAATATGGGTTTATGGTTATTCTTCTTTATTAGCTTCTAACTTAATTAATAATATCCCGATGAGTATTTTATTTTCTAATCTAGTAAATGGTTTAGAAAGTTTGACATATAATCAAGCTATCTTTTCTAGCGTGATTGGAAGTAATATCGGGTCCTTCTTAACTCCGATTGGCGCATTAGCAGGAATTATGTTCTCGTCTTTACTAAATAAATATGAAGTGAAATATTCATTTATTGATTTTGTAAAATATGGATTAATTATTGCTATTCCAACCGCTTCGATGGCGTTATTAGGTTTATTCGTAATCACTTTATAGCCCTTTATACTCTTTAGAGAAATATTTCTCTATCTTTCTTTAAAAAGTATTTATTATAAATTTCAATTCATTTATAATGAAACCGGTATACGTTTATGGGCAAAAAAATTAGAACTATCAAAGTATTATCATTTATCTTAATCTTGCTACAAGTTGCTATTATTGCAACTTTCGTAGTTTTCTATTTCACCAATTTATTCCATTTTGCAGAATTAATTGAACCTCAATGGGTGATTTTAGGTGCTTCTATCTTCGTTTTTATCGATTGTATTTATGTCTGGATTATTTCCGCGACTATTGCTTCGCTTAGACATAAAACTGATTTACACGCTGCAGAAGTTATCGGCAGCGACGTTCAAGAAGCTTATAACTTTGCAATGATCGGTTTAGCGGTTACTGATAAAAACGATAATGTCCTATGGACAAATGATTTATTTAAAGAAAGACATATCGATATTATCGACACTAACATTTTAGAGTGGCAACCAGAACTCGTTGCTCTTAAAGATGTTAATTCCAATATGTCTGGTGATAAAGAATGTAAGATTAAAGTCAATTCTAGAACTTATTCCGTCAAACTTCTTATGGAAGCGGGTTTATGGATTTTTAAAGATATTACTGATTTTGAAGAAAGCTTTAATTATTCACGTGAACAAGCTCCTGTCGTCGGTATTTTAATGATCGATAACTATGATGATGTCATTAGAGGTGATGATGACTTTAACGATACCGCGACAAAAGTTAAAAATAAAATTTTTGAGTTCTCACAAAAATACAACATCTTACTTAGACGTATTAAAGAAGATAGTTATTCAATGCTTTGTAACTACAAAAATTATTGTCGTATGCATGATGATAACTTCTCTATCATTGATGAAGTTAGACAAGTTAGTAGCGCTGCTGATATGCCATTAACTTTATCCATTGGTTTAGCTAGAGAATTCCCTGATGTTAATAAATTAAATGAATTAGCTAACGAAGCTTTACATATCGCTATGTCTCGTGGTGGTGACCAAGTGTGTGTCGCTGTTTATGGTAGCGAAATGGAATTCTATGGTGGTAAGAGCGAAGCTCAAGAGAGAAGAAACCGTGTTAAAGACCGTGTTTTGGCCGACTCTTTAATGAGTTTAATTAAAGGTTCCTCTAACATTTTAGTTATGGGTCACACCAACATGGACATGGACGCCTTAGGCGCATGTTTAGGTATTAAAGCCATTGCCGCTAGACTTGATAAGAAATGTCGTATCGTTATTGATTTAAAAGCTACAGAAGTGAAAACTAGAGCGGCATTTAACTCTTCCTTCTCTAAAGAAGAAATTGATGAAATTATGGTTTCCCCTTCTGGTGCGGAAGATTTGATTACTCCAAACACTTTATTAGTGGTTGTTGATGTCCATATTCCAAATATGGTTATGGCTCCAGAACTATTAGATAAATCTGCTAAGGTTGTTGTTATCGACCATCATAGACGTGGTGAAGAATATATTGATTCTCCAGTCTTTGACCATATTGATCCATCCGCTTCTTCAGCGAGTGAAATTTTAGCTGAATTTATTAAATTCTGTTCTATCAACCCAAGAGTGAAACTTCCAGCCTCTTATGCGACGATTATGCTCTCTGGTATTATCCTTGATAGCAACCATTTCAAGAGCAGAGCCACTGGTTTAAAAACATTTGAAGCTTGTACAATTCTTAAAGAATATGGCGCTGATAATTCATTAGCGGATGATTTCTTAAAAGATGACTTTGAAGAATATAAGACCGTTTCTGAACTTGTTCAAAACCTTGAACATCCCGCTTATGGTGTAGTTTGTGCATTCTCTTCAGATAATGCTATTTACGAAGATTCTGAAATTTCTAAAGCCGCGAACTTATGTATGTCATTTAAAGGCAATAAAGTGTGCTTTGTCTGCGCTCATGTGAGTCCAAAGAAAATTAAAGTTTCCTGTCGTAGTGATGGATCTGTTAACGTGCAATTATTAGCCGAAAAACTCGGTGGTGGTGGACATTTCTCCAGTGCTGCTATTGTGTTTGATAACAGCAAAATTGAAGACGTTAAGGAAGCTATTTATAACGTTATCCAGAAACACTTAAACGAAGCGACAGCGGATGCTAGAAGCCGCAAATTTGAAATTGGAACTGAGGCCTAATTTATATGAAAGTTATCTTACTTAAAGATGTCAAAAATGTTGGCAAAAAAGATCAAATAGTAGAGGTCAGCGATGGCTATGCTGCTAACTTTTTATTACCTCGTAAATTAGCCGTTCAAGTCAGTAAAACAAGCACTCAAATTTTGGCTAATCAAAAAGAACAAGAAAAACAATTATTTGAGAAAAACCAAGCAGAAGCACGCTTAATTAGTGAAAAATTAGAGAAAATAACCTTACAGTTCACCCTTAAAAGTGGTAGTAATGGTAGATGTTTTGGTAATGTCTCATTAAAGCAAATTGAAGAAAAATTATTAAGTCAATATAGCATCACTATTGATAAGAGAAAATTCATCGATAAAGGACCTCTTGATTCATTTGGAATATATCATTTAAAAATTGAATTATTCAAAGGTGTTATTGGTGTTATTAATGTTCATATTTCAGAGGAGGGTAAATAATGCAAAATACTTCACGTGCTAAAGTTGCAAAAGACTTTCCTTATAATGAAGAAGCTGAAAAAGCCGTTATCGGTAGTGTCTTATTAAGCAAAGATGCTTTATATACTGTTTTGGCTTCTGTTCAGACTGAAGATTTTTATGTTCCTCGTCACCGTCGTATCATGGAAGCGATTACCGTCTTATTTAATAGAGGTGTTGATATTGATACCTTAACAGTGGCTGAAGAATTATTAAATATGAAATCTCTTGAAGAGATTGGTGGAGTGGAATATTTACAAACTTGTTGTGATTCAATGGTGGCATTTGCTAACTTAGATCACTATATTGCCATTATTAATGATCAATCTTGTCTACGAAAATTATTAGCGACAATTAGACAAATCGATAAACAATATCGCACTGAAGAAATCGAAAACATTAATGATTTCATTTTAAAGAGCGAAGAGATGATTAAAGATGCGACTGAAAAAAGAAGAATTTCTACTTTTAAGAAAACAGAAGAAGTCGCTAAAGAAGTTCAAGAAATTATTAAAAATACCCGTGAACTTGGTGAAGATGATGTCACTGGTTTAAATACTGGTTACGAAGGTATCAATAAAAAGACTCAAGGCTTCCAAAGAAGCAATTTAATTATCTTAGCGGCTAGACCTGCTGTTGGTAAAACCGCTTTGGCTTTAAATTTTGCTTATAGAGCGGCGACTAGAGCAAAAGTTCCTGTAGCTATATTCTCATTAGAAATGGCTTCTGAATTATTAGTGACTCGTTTGATCGCTAGTGAATCATATATTCCTTTACAAGTTCTTTCCACTGGTAAATTAACAGGTGAACAAAGAATTAAATTAGGCGATGCTGTTAAACGCGTTGGTGGTGCTCCAATTTATATTGATGATACTCCAGGCAATAAATTAATGGACATTATCGCTAAGAGTAGAAAATTACAAGCTCAAGTTCCAGACTTAGGTCTAATTGTTGTCGACTATTTAGGCTTAGTTGAAACTTCTGGAAAAGGTAAAGGAAACGATTCTAGACAAGAAGAAGTTCGTAAGATTTCCTTAGCCTTAAAACAATTAGCGATGGAACTAAAAGTTCCGGTTTTAGCTTTATCTCAGTTATCACGCGATGTTGAAAAGCAAAGTAGAAAACCGCAATTATCCGACTTAAGAGATTCTGGTTCTATTGAACAGGACGCTGACGTGGTTATGCTTTTACATCGTGAAGACTATGGCAAAGAAAGTAAAAACACCGCTGGAAATAAGAAGATGTCGGAATTAACTGAAGAAGAAAGAGCAAAGCTCTCATTTGGTCAAAAGCAACAGATGTTAGCGGAACAAATGCCGGGTGATGCTTCTTATGTTGATGTTATCATTGCTAAAAATAGAAATGGTCAAACCGGTAATGTCCCATTATTCTTCTATAAAGAATTCGGTAGATTTGATACTCCTCCTAAAGAATGGGAAGAGAAGATGAAAGAGATTTCTAACCAAATCACAGTTGATTAATATGTATTTTGATATTATGGCTAGTGGTTCTAAAGGAAACGCTAGTGTGGTTATCTATAAAAACACTGTAATCCTCATTGATATGGGGATTTCTTTTGAATTATTAGAAACACGTTTAAAAGAAATAAATCTAACGGTTAACGATATAACTGGAGCGATATTTACCCATAACCATAGCGATCATATTAGAGGTGTGAAGTTTTTATCACCAAAAAAGATGTATGCTTTAGAAGGTAATTTATCCTCATTAACCAATAAGATAAATATCTTTGAAACATTTAAAATTGGTGATATTGAAATAACTCCTTTAATGGTGTCTCATGACTCTATTAACCCTTGCGGTTATTTATTAAAAGGCGGAGAAGAAACCTTGGTTTATATCACTGATACTGGATATTTCTGCGAAGAGAATTTACCTTATATTAAAAACCCAACTTATTTGATTTTGGAATCAAATCACGACATTAAGATGCTACTTGCCACAAAAAGAACATATGAATTAAAAACTCGTATTCTTTCTGATGTTGGTCATTTGTGCAATGAAGATAGTGCGATAGCGGCTTGTCAAATTGTTGGTGATAACACCAAAGAAATTGTTTTAGCTCATCTATCAGAAGAAGCTAATACTCCCGAACTTGCTCTTGCTGCTTATTTAAAAATATTTAAGCACTTCGGTATTGATATAAATAAATATAATGTGAGATGCGCTAATCAATGGAATTCTTTAATCGGAGGACATAAAGATGAAGATTAAAATCTATGCGATCGGTAAGATTAAAGAAAACTATTTAAAGGTCGGTATTAATGAATATCTAGAAAGAATTAAACCCTACTCACATATAGAAATCATCGAAGTTAACGATGAACCAATAGTGGACAACCCTAAAGAATCAGATATTAAATTAGCGATTAATAATGAAGGCAAAAAAGTCCTTAAATTAATTAAAGAAAACGAATACTTAATTGGCCTTGATTTAAATAAAAAAGAATTAAATAGTGTTGAATTTGCGGATTTTTTAAACAAAAAGTTCGTTATCGGCGGTTCTATTATTTCCTTTGTTATCGGAGGAAGTTATGGATTATCCGATGAGCTTAAAAATAGATGCAACGATTCTATTTCTTTAAGTAAGATGACATTCCTTCATCAGATGACTAGACTGATTTTACTTGAACAAATTTATCGCGCCTTTAAAATTAATAGAAACGAGACTTATCACAAATGATTTACGAAGAATTCAAACATTTAAAAGAAGTTAAGGATAATAATAATCCATTCTCCGCTCATTATTTTATAGATGATGCTGATTTTTATATTGAACCAGTCTTTTATACACAATTAAAAGGATTTAAAGATAGACATCCTATAGAGTCTTATAATCGTATTATTGATAGAATTATCGAAGTCGCTAAAAAGAATAAGAAAGTTGTTTTTGTGGGTAATTTTGAATATCCACAAACTGAAGTAGATGATTCATATATATTTTTAGAAATAACAGATATTACTGATCCACTTAAAATATTTGTGGAAGACAAATCCCGTGGCTCAGATTACGGGGATTAAAAAACGGTTCGAGTGAACCGTTATTTTTTTATTATCGAAACGTAGTGAAGATAAAAACCGGGTGCTATGCACGTGAGAATCGAAATAGCTTCCTGCGATGTGAAAAAAACC
>JBGUIX010000008.1:0-44141 GCA_045113315.1 Bacilli bacterium | reverse complement strand
ATCGATGGTAACACTTTTTTGAAGTAATAAGTCACCACAATACTTTTCGTTTGTGATAATGCCTTCAATGGTGGAGTTATACCATTTAGTTCCTTTTCTTCTAGTAAGATAGCCTTTGCTTTGCATGATTCTTCCAATTTCATTGGTGCCGACATCTTGCACGTAGAGTTCAAATATCTCTTTAACTATTGCGGCTTCTTCAGGAATTATGATTAAGTTCTTTTCGTTATTTGGGTCTCTTCTATATCCAAGAAGATTTGAACTGACCATAGGCACGCCCTCTTTCTTCTTTTTATTAAAGGTCCATTTAACGTTATCTGAAATGTGGCGGGATTCTTCCTGCGCCATAACAGCAGAGATGGTGAATAGCATTTCACTAGATGGGTCCAGTGTTGATATGTGCTCGTTATCGAAGTAGATTTCAACACCTATGGCTTTGAGTTCCCTAGCGATATTAATAGATGTTTGGATGTTACGAGCAAATCTTGATATTGATTTAGTGACAATCCTATCTATTTTGCCTGCCTTAGCATCTTTAATCATGCGTTGGAATTCTAGTCTTCCTTCTTCGGAAGTACCGGAAATGCCTTCATCAGCGTAGATATCAACTAAAATGACGTTAGGATCATTTGCTAATCTTTGTCTCCATTCATTGACCTGGTTATCAAAGCTGTTGAGCTGCTCGTCTTTATCACTAGATACACGACAATAGGCCGCAACTCTCTTTTGATTTGGGAGAAGCTTTGAGCCATCTAATAAGAACTTAGGTTTTGGTGCAGGGGCAATAACTTGTATTTCTCTTCCCATACTTTTCCTCCTACACATATACATCACTCTTTAGAGTGATAATAGCAACGAATACATCGACTGTTTCAACGTTATTGATACAAACCTGTGTTATAGGCTTTTCATTATTTATGTTTTTCATATATGTAAAAAATCTCCTTACCAAAATGGCAAGAAGACATATGGTCAAAGGAGACCAAATCTTTTCAACGCATCTTAATCTTATCATACCTAGTTGTGGTTCCCTAGATGCCCACAGGACATCAATTTTGATAAATAAGTCAAAAAAGTCAAAAGCATTTGCGCATGCGATAACTTTAATATTTCCGATAATTTTTGCTTACGCGCGTAAAGAAAAAATTGCAAAAATCGCTCCCGTTGGTCCCATAAGGTTTGAGCGGCGCAAACAACCTTTTTGGAAACCCGTCTTTTTAAATCTCACTTGTCCCTAGTGATGTGAAAGGTGAGGTCAATGAGGTCATTTCTAAACTTTTTATAAAAATCACTAAAAGTGAAAAAGAAAATGTGAGCAGAACAATGAGGTAGCCGCCATTAACTAGTGAGGGGATTAGAGAGTTTGCTTAAAAAGTTAAAACCGATACCCCAAAATAACCCCAAAAATGTGTGTGGTAGTGAAGGAGATTAAAAAAGTTTGCTTCTAGGGTTAACGATTTTGACTAAAAGTGACCTTATATCACCTGAGATAGTAGACAAAATCTGCACACTTGGGTAACTAATTCGCCATAAACTGGTGAAAAAGATGGTAGAAGGGGGGTCAAAAGCCTTAATTCTTCTCCATATATAGTGAGGCTGATGTCTTGCCTAAAAAGACAAATCTTAAGAAAGGATAGTACTATGAACAAAACTAACGCAATGAGAATGTATCTTGTTATCAAAAGAGAGACTCTAGGTCTTTCTATGCGTGAGACGTCACGCTTGTTACACATGGACTTTCATCATTATTACCGCATTGAGAACGGACTAATAACACGTGTAAGTTTCATCTCTTTATGTAATATCGCAATGGTTTTAGGGATTAGTTTAAATGATCTCTTCAATATGGAGACGATATATCAAAAACAAAGCAAAGGAGCAGTGGATTTATGATAATCTTTTCAACGCAATCAGAAGACATAGTCGTTTAGTTTGCTGCTCCTAGCTTCCTAATTGGATTTAATAGGAGGGCTAGTAGCTATGAAGTTTTACAAATCCAATGTGTTGGGTATGCCTAGTAATACTAGATATCCTCACGAATTCGAAGCAAAACAAACGACAAACAAAGAACAAATACGACAAATATTTAATAAGGACTATGTATGCGCCACATACAAGTATGACAAAAGGGACTGTGCTAACTTTCTAGTATCAGATTGTTTGGCTCTAGACTGTGACAATGACCATAGTGATGATCCAAATGCTTGGATTACTCCTCAAAACCTTATCGATGAATTTGATAATGTGTTCATGATCTTCCACATGTCTAGAAATAACATGAAAGAAAAAGATGGCAAAGCACCTAGACCTAAGTTTCATGTCTTTATGTCAATGGAACCAATTAAGAATCCAGAAGCATACGCGGAATTAAAAAGAAAAATTAATACCATATGGCCTTATTTTGACAAAAATGCAGAAGATGCTGCTCGTTTCTTCTTTGGCACTGAAGAACCTGAAGTTATTATCTCTCCTGGTAAATTAACCATAAACGCTTATATCGACGCTTATGAAAAATTCGCCAATATGGATGATGATAATCAAGTCATTAAGTGTGGAGAAAGAAACTCAAAGTTATCTAAGTACGCTGCGATTATCTTAAAAAGATATGGTGATACTGAAGAGGCTAGGCAGCTCTTCGAGGACAAAAATGAAAAATGCTGTGAAGAACCACTAGAAGATTCTGAACTAAACCTTATTTGGAATAGTGCTCTTAAGTTCTATAAAACGAAGATACTCACTAATCCGAACTATGTAAAGCCAGATGAATATGGTGGTGAATCATATGTACCAAGTGACATGTCTGATGTCGGACAAGCTTTAAAGTTTAGCGAGCATTATGGCTCGATTATCGCTTATAACCCTGCAATGAAGTTTGTGGTCTATGACCAAAATAGATGGGTGGAAAGCGAAGAGCTTGCTCTAGCGGTTCTACATCAATTCACTAATAAGCAAATCATGGAAGCTTTTAAGCTCTATAGAGAAGCTAGTGATAGTGGTGATAAAGAAAGAATTGATAAGGCGAAAGCATATCTTAAATTTGTAACTAGCCGTAGAAACTCTAACTATATCAACGCGACATTAAAACAAGCTACTCCTTATATAGGTGTTGATACTGAGAAATTCGATGCAGATCCGTTTCTCTTATCTACTCCTGAAGGTGTTTATGATTTAAGGATTGGACCATTTAGGCCAAAGCCACATAAACCAGAAGACTACATTACCAAAATGACTGCATGTTCCCCTTCTTTTAAAGGCAAGGACATCTGGGAGGAATCTTTAAATAAGATATTCTCAAACAATAAGGAATTAATTAGATACGTACAGCAGTGCTGTGGCTTAGCGGCAGTAGGGGCTGTATATGTTGAAATGATGCTTATTGCGCATGGTGAAGGTGGTAATGGTAAATCGACATTCTGGAATACCATCTTAAAAGTATTCGGTGACTATGGTGGGACTCTTAACAGTGACAATCTATTCGTAAATAACGGTAAATCATCTAGATTTGAAAAGGCGTTCCTTAAAGGAAAGCGACTAATCATCTCTAGTGAAAACGAGCAGGGAGCAAGGCTTAATGATGGAATGATCAAGCAGCTATGTTCCACTGATAGAATCAAAGGTGAAAAGAAGTTCAAAGATGAGTTTGACTTTACTCCTTCTCATACAATGATTCTTTACACCAACCATTTGCCTAAAGTCACTACTGGTGATGATGGCACGTGGCGTAGATTAAAAGTTATTCCATTTACTAATAAGTTCACGGGCAATAACGACATTAAGAACTATTCCGAGTATCTATTTGATAACTGTAAGGAATATATTCTATTTTGGGTCATGGAAGGAGCGAAAATTGTCATAGACAATAAATTCCACATCGAAGAGCCAAACGTCGTTCTAGAAGCTTGTAAACGATATAAGAATGAGAATGACTGGTTACATCAATTCATCAATGAGTGTTGTAAACTCGGCGAAGACGAAAAAGTAAGTTCTGGAGAGCTTTATCTTAAGTATAGAGATTATGCTTGGCATAGAAATGAATACGTCCGTCCAAGTAATGATTTCAAAGCAGCGATGGAGCTTGCTGGATTTAAAACAACTCACCCTCATAACAAAGTTATCTATCATGGCATCCGATTACTTACTGATAATGAATTAGGTGTCGAGGATGACTTTCTAAGTTAACAAAGGTTAGGGCGGTTAGTCTTATAACTACAACTCGCATAAGGAAGATTTTAATAAGGTCTATCCATATAGGAAGTAGTGGTTAATGAACTAACACACCTAACCTTTTCTTTATTTTTAGTTTCTAAAAAAGTTATGAAATGACGTCTCCAACCTCTCATTGATGCCTAATGACCCCCTCCCCCTATTGAAAAAATGACTATTTGAAAGTACCGATGCGCCCCACCCCAGAAATACGCGGCCCAAGAATTTCAGGTTTTTATGAATTTAGTGGAGCCTAAAAGGTAGGGGCGGTCTGAATCTCTACAACTATATAGATGGACATCGGCCTGGGGTTTCACACGAAAAGATCGCGAAATCAAGAGGGTAATAGACTTAATCAAGTTTTACGCTTTATCCGATTTTAAAATAATATCTCATTAATCAAAAAATCTTCTCACTTATATTTTTAAGTTTTAGTAAAAATTTTTTCATTTTTTTAATTGGCAAAATGCCAATTATTTATCAATTTTATATATGAACCAAAAAAATATAACGAAAAAAGTATTGTCAAAAAATCTGGGAACATGATATATTGATTACGTCGAAAGACAATGAACCAAAAAAATATAACGAAAAATAATGTGATTTTGATGGGGAGGTGATATAATGAATTACAGAAGAGAAAAAAACTATTACGCAGTCACATGTAAATGCGGTCACACAGGGAGCAGAAAGACTTATATACCAATTGAGTTCGGAGTCGTTGCTGCTAACGGAAAGGAAGCTGCTCTAATCGGTAGGGGCATCCCGCGATGCAAACATAATCATAAGGATTGCGTACTGAGTGTAAGGAAAATATCTTATGAAGAATATATCCTTATTAGAAAAAGAAATATACGCGACCCGTATCTAAGATGCTCTTCTATTCAAGAACAATCCCAATATGATTTATCAGACAGGTTTGTTAAAGAAGATAGATACAAAGATGATGATTATGAAGAAGAGGAACGCAAATCAATGGTGTTCTCCGGAAAACATAAAATCAAAAACCCAAAGAAATTTATTAGATTCAACTACGCATATGCGATGGAGGTAAGTTACTAAGATGAAAACTTTAAGAGAATTAGGTGTAAAAATTTACAGCGGCAAAATCGTTCAAAGAATGATTGCTGACCCACTTCATGGTGATGAAGTCGTGGACCCACACAGAAGAACAGTGGTTTCAAAGACTGTCGAAGAAGGCTTTATCGATGATGAGAATATCGTTTATAACGATTACAAAGATATGCCTGATGAAGAAAAACTAACTAAAGAAGGCGATATTATTATCAAATTAGCTCCTCCGTATAGAGCAGCAATTATTGATAAAGAGCACGAAGGCATGTTCGTATCTTCCTTCTGTTCAATTATTCGTAATATAGATCCTAATAAGATTTATAAAGAATACTTAGTCGCTTATATCAATTCAGAAGTATGCAGACGCAAGTTTGACATGATGACCATGGGGGCCACAACTATGGCTATGTTAAGCAACGGAAAAATCTATGATTTGGAAATTCCAAATGTTGACCCAGATAAGCAAAAGGACGTTGCTAATTTCTTCTATAAAATGATTGAAAATAGACAATTATTAAAACGCATTATAGAACTTGAAGAAGAGAAGCTCGCCAGTATGGTCGCGGGATTGGAGGACTAATTAATGAAGGAAACAAATATCTCAAAATTAATTGGAACAGTAAGAGAACAAATTAGCTCATTTGGTCTTTTCACCAACGTCGTTATGTTGGTATTCCTCAAATACTTAATGGAAAAACCAGAATCCATTGGTGTTGGAAGTGTTGATTATAAAAACATTTATCAATTTAGAAAATTATTCGACCAAGCTAAGGATGGTAAAAAAGTCCTTCAAGCTCAAGACTTCGAATTATTGCTTGATAGCATCGATTTCGTAGGTAAGGCCACAACCGAATCTTTCTTCTTCCATGATTTATCTACCTCTTATGAAAAGCTTTTTGTAAGAGAATACAGCCAAGCAGTTTTATTTAACGCAATTAATGATTTTGTATTACCAGATAGCCTTGACGAGATGAAAGCGTTCTTTGAGACAGTCTTAGCTGCTTCAGCAGGAGATGTTAGAAGAACTGGTGAGCATATCACCAACAAATCTCTTCGTACCTTAGTAGCAAAGATTTTAGATGTTCAAAGTAACGATTTATACCTCGACTGCTTCTGTGGTTATTCAACGATGCTTTTATCCCTAGATAATTATTGTGAATACTACGGATACGACATCGATTATTCTTCATTCTGCGTCAGCGTAATGATGGAATTAATGCTCGGAAGAAAAGAATCTCATGTTGTTTGTGGAGATTTCTTAGAAAAAGACAATGTTGTATTGGCGAATAAATTATTCTCTGATGCTCCATTAGGACTTAGATTTGGTCCAGGCGCAATGCCATCATTAGAATACTATGATAAGTCTAAAGACTTAAATGTTGTCGCAATCTATAAAGCATTAGATTCATTACGTGATGGTGGTAGAGCGGTGTTCACTGTTCCTGCAAGAGCATTAACATCTGTTTCTAGAGGATATACTGAATTAAGAAAGATGCTTGCAGAATCAGGTTTGAAAGCTGTTATTGAATTGCCTTCTTTATGGGCTGGCACAGTTGTACAAACTAATTTACTTGTGGTCGAAAAAGGATACATGGGTAGAGTCGAATTTATCGCTGCTGGTAATGCTGGCGTTAAAGCCAAAGATAAATCCGTAACTGTTTTAACAGAGGAAGACATTACAAAGATTATGGACAGTTATCAAAAAGAGCTTAATGTTGATAACTACTCCATTAGTGTTGATCGCAGAGATGTAATTTGCGCGAACACCTTTGCAATTAGTAAATATATGACACCTCAATCAACAATAGTTGACTATAGAAGTGTTGAAGACATTGATAATGAATTAGACGAACTCTATGCTCGTTTAAATGACAATTTAAGAAAATAAGGAGGACAACAATATGATGGATGTTATTACTCGTAATAAAATTAATGCTATTTGGGATGGAATGTGGAACAACCAAATGGCTGATGCAAAAACAAATCTTACCCAAATTATCTATTTGCTCTACATTAAGATGCTTGATGATAATCAGTTAAAAAAAGAAGCTGATGCAAAGAGATTTAAAGTTGAAATTAAAAATCCTACTTTCAAGACTGGCAAATATAAAGAAGCCAAGGACGAAAACGGGGAAGTGATTGAAGTTATTTCATACGAAGATTTAAGATGGCACAACTTTGTTAGATTCCCAACTGAGAAGATGTTTCATATTGTAAAAGACTATGTCTTCCCATTTATTAGAGAACATAATAACCAAGCTGATAACGCGGTTTCTCGTTTCATGGGTGATGCAAAGCTTGATATTCCAAGCGGAAAAATCCTTGAAAAAGTGGTTCGTGGCTTAGATGACCCTGAACTTCACCTCGAAGAGAAAGATATGCTTGGTGATGTTATTGAGTACTTGCTTTCTAAACTCGCGGTCAACGGAGAAAATGGTCAATTCAGAACACCAAGACATATTATTCAAATGATTATTGATATCATGAAACCAAAACTCGGCATGAAGATTTGTGATCCTGCTATGGGGTCTGCCGGTTTCTTAATGGCCTCTGCTAAGTACATTAAAGAAAATGAACCAGATAAGTTTAACGAACCAGACAGCTATAAGATTTTCAATAACGAAATGTTTTATGGAAATGAAACCGATATGGATATGCTCCGCATCGGAACCATGAACATGACTGCTCACGAAGTTTCTAATCCTCAAATATATTATCGAAATTCTTTATCAGATGATTTTACAGCCAATGATTTCTTTGATGCTGTTTATGCAAATCCACCTTTTGCAGGAAAAATTGATATGAATGACGTTGCTAAATCAGTAACTGATATTTGCCAAACCAAAAGTACAGAACTATTGTTCTTATCATTATTTTTAAGAATATTACGTACTGGTGGAGAATGTGCGTCAATCTTCCCTGTTGGCGTTGTTAATAACACCGGAAAAGCTTATAAAGACTTAAGGGAAAAGCTTGTCGAAAAACAAAGATTAAGAGCTATTATTTATCTTCCTAAGAACATCTTTAAACCATATTCTGGAGTTGAGACATGCATATTGTTTTTTGATAAGACAGATAATGGTGGGACAGATAAAGTTTGGTTATATCAAATGGAGGCAGACGGCTATTCTTTAGATGACAAACGTTTACCGTGCGAAGAAAATGATATTCCAGATGCTGTTTCTAGATTTTGCGCTGAATCAGAACTAGATAGAACTTGTTACGATAAATCTTTCTTTATCACCAAAGAAGACATTAAAAACAAAAAATACTCATTAAGATATAACGATTATCACAAAGTCAAAGCAAAGCCTGTTGAATATAGAGATACTAAAGTAATTCTCGGTGAAATCAACGATTTAGAGGAAGAATTTGCTAAATTGATTGCAAAAATTAAGTAGGTGCTTTTATGGAAAAAAAGAAGTATTTATTTAAAGAATTGGTTGTTGATTCGCGAACCGGTTTAAATCCAAGAAAGAACTTTAAACTAGGACATGGGGATAACTATTACATAACCATCAAAGATATTCATGATGGTGAAGTTGTTATTACAGATAAAACTGAGCGCATTGACGATGATGCAATGAAAATCATTAATAAACGTTCCAGATTAAAAGTTGGAGATGTTTTGTTCTCGTCCATTGGAAGAATTGGTGAAACAGCCATTATCAGGGAAGAACCAAAAAACTGGAATATCAATGAGTCTGTGTTCGCTTTTACAATGAATAAGAGTCTTATTACTCCTGAATTTTTCAGATGGATGTTTAAGTCGACGAAATATAAAACCGAAATACTTCGTGAAAGTACTGGCTCTACATTTATCAGTATAAAAATGAATAAATTGAACGATATGGAATTCGAAATCCCATCTATCGTTGAGCAATCACACATAGTTGACGAATTAAACAATCTAGAAACATCATTAAAGAACTGTGAGTCCAGATTAGAAAAACTGAATGAAATGGCAGAATCGCGCTTTCATGAAATGTTTGGAAAGACTTCCACGACCATTACAGTTGGTGAATCGTGTGAAGTTCACGCGAGAATAGGCTGGCAGGCATTGACACAGAAAGAATATCTTGCAACAGGCAAATATATGTTAATTACAGGTACAGATTTTGTTGAAAATGAGGTGAACTATTCAACTTGCGTCTATGTTTCGGAAGATAGATATAATATGGATAGACATATCATCCTTAAAAACGATGATGTTCTAATTACAAAAGATGGTACTATTGGTAAAGTTGCTATCGTCCACAATTTGCCTGGGCCAGCTACATTAAATGGTGGAATATTTGTTGTTAGACCTAATACCAATATATTCAATAAAGAATATATTTCCTATGTTTTCAAGGCCAATACCTTTTCTCAATATATTGAATTAGTTAAAACAGGTGTTGCTGTAAAACATTTGAATCAAGAAGCGTTAAACAAATTTGAGATTCCTATGCCGCCTTTGAACGAACAAAAGGTCTTTGCGGAATATATAGAAACAATTGACAAGTTGAAAGAGATTGTTAAAAAAGAATCTGCTGGTTTGCGCGAGTTATTAAATTCTAAAATAGATTACTATTTTGGTATATAATCTTATTTGGATATGGATTTTGGGTACTTAAGGGAATTAGAGTGTTTTGGTAGTTTGTATAATCTTCTTACAAGCGAAGATGCCGTTTTTGAATGTGGGTTACCAAATCAGAATTATGCATCTAGCTGTTTAAGATATTTTGATGAACTTAAAAAACTGGTTGATTATGTTTTTGACCAAGCGTTGCCTCAAGTTAAGAAAACTCAAAAAAACAGAGAATTTATTAAGTTAATAAAAGAAAAAGAGTTTAAAAAGTTTTTAGGTAAAACAGAATATTACAACAAAATATATTTTATATATTTGGCGGCAAATAATGCTTCTTTTGATAACTCTACTGTTGACGAAAAAACTGTTGAATTGGCTTTCGAGTGCTTAAAAGAAATTACATATGTTATTTTTTCTAAAATCAACGCATTTAATGATTCTGAGAAACTTCAATATCAATACGTTAGAGATATTAATCACGAGATAACTGAAGCTGAAACAAGAAGAATCTATATTGATACAAATCTTAAAAATGCGCATTACAAAGTCAATAACACAAAAGACAGCGCAGGACATGGAAGACCTGGTGTTAACGAAGTCTGTGTCGAAATTGAAGTGCATCACCTTCCAAATCAAGATGTTGGGTATGTTGATTATGTTATCTATGATAAAGCAGGCAATCCTGTTGCGGTAATTGAGGCAAAAAGAACATCTGTGAATGAGCATATTGGTGCCCAACAATCAAAAGATTACGCTGATGGTTTAATGCAAGATTTGAATCTTCCATACAGACCTATAGTTTATTATACGAATGGTTACACCATTAAGATTCAAGATAGACTTGGATATCCAGCTAGAGAAGTATCGAATTTTGCTTCTTTGGTTGATTTAGAGAGACTTATAAAAAGACAAGCACCAGGACCTTTAGATAAAAGAAATCGTATTGCTAATAAAAAAGTAGACGAAGCAATTATCAACAGAAGCAAGTTAATAGAGGCTTCGCACGATTTGATTGAATCGATGGATGTTGGAATGAGAAGAAAAAGCCTTCTTGTTCTCCCTTGCGGTGTTGGCAAAACAAGAACTGCTGTCGCGTTAAGTAAGATTCTTATTGAAAATAACTGGGTTGAAAATGTTTTGTTCTTGGCCGATAGAAATAATCTTGTCGATAACGCTGTTAAACCATTTAAAAAATACTTGGCTGGTGAGACCAGTGATATTTCTGCCGAAAACCCAGATGCAGATTTAACTGCTAGATATTGTATCTGTACTTATAATTCCATGCTTAATTATATTAATAGTGCTGATAAGAAATTCTCAGTTGGTCATTTTGATTTGATATTTGTTGATGAAGCACATAGATCTTTATTCAATGTTTACCGTGCTATCTTTGATTATTTTGATTCTTTTGTCGTTGGCTTAACAGCAACCCCTAGTAAAGCGGTTGATAGATCCACATATGAAATCCTTGATTTGAATGTCAACGAACCAACATTTGAACTTAAGTTCGAAGAAGCAGTTAATCTTGGCTATTTAGTTAGTTACAAAGCTTTTGATAAATCGTCCGAACTAGCCAAAAAAGGTTTAAAGAGAGAGGATGTTGAGCCAAGTCTTCTTGACGAGTTTGATGAAATCGCTCAACAAGGTGATGATCCTGAATTTATTGGTGGCGATGAGTTCAGAAAGCACCTACTAAATAAGAAAACAATCGATGCTATGTTTGATGATTTATTTAAATATGGCTTACGTGTAGATAATGGTAATAAAATAGGCAAAACTTTAATCTTCGCTCCACTTGCATCTATCGCGGACGCTATCGAAGATAGATTTAAAGAACTATATCCTGAATTAGGTGATGATTTCTGTCAAACGATTTATAGTGCACTCAAAAAGAATAAAACCAGACAAAACAATTTTGCTAAAAAGGATTCAAATCCACAAATAGTTATTTCGGTAGACATGATGGATACTGGGGTTGATATTCCCGAAATAGTTAATCTTGTTTTCTACAAGAAAGTTTTATCAAGAATTAAGTTCGACCAAATGTGGGGAAGAGGAACAAGAACTTGCAAGAACTTAAGAGTTGTTTCTCCGAATAAAGATTATTTTGAAGGACGTTCACTTGATGATGAGCGAATCGAATATACGGATAAGCAAGGATTCTTCATATTTGATTATGGCGGCAATTTTAAATATTTTGATGAGCATCCTGAAGGGAATGATCCTTCAGTAACAATGAACTTAAATCAAAAGATTTACGATGTATATTTAAGAATCATTTATGAATTACAAAGCATTCAGTATCAAGAACAAGTTAAATATAAAAATTATTACGAATCATTAAAAGCTCAATGGATTCAAAAGATTCAAGAGCTTAATCCTGATAGGATGGATGTACATAAAGCGCTAGCCTATGTAGATAAATACAAAAACCCAGACAACTGGATTCCTTTGACTGACAGCAAGGTTTTTGAAATAACAAAGAATATTTTGAAGCTCATTGATCCTGATTCGACAGATGATATTTATTACAGATCATTTGAATTAAGAATGGCGACGATTCAGCTCTCTTTGTTAACGCCTTCAATCAGTTCTATAAAGCAACAAAAACAATTGCTGGAGGTTGCTACTAAATTACTAACTGGCCCACAAGGAAGCATTCCAGAAGTTTATGCTAAAAAAGAACTCTTGAAGGAAATTTGTGATGAACATTTCTTTGAAAGTTTAGATTTCTTCAAAATTGAACAAATAAAGAAGGAAATCGGACCTCTCGTTAGATATCTAAAAGGCGAAAGCGAAGGAGTTGTTATTACAAACTTCAATGACAAGATCGAAACGACCGAGCGTGATGTATCTTTCAACTTTGATGATTTTAGAACATATAAAGAAAAAATAGTCCTCTATTTAAGAAAACATTTTGGTGATATAAAGGCAGTTGAAAAAATCCTTAATTTAGAAGAACTTAATCAAAGCGATATTGATGAATTAACCCAAGTAATTGATAGTTTGAAATCTGAAGGTGATGAAGATTTTTATGCCACACCAGAAGAGCTTATTATTTTCATCAGACAAATCATTAGACTTGATAGAAAAGTGGTGGATGAAAAATTTGCCGAATTATTGAATTCTTACAGTTTCACAAAAGAACAAAGAAGAATTATAGACTTGATTATTGATTACGCTATTAGAAATGGCAATATTACTAATTCTGATTTGGTTAATACTCAACCATTTAGTGATATCAACATTTCGAAAGAGTTTAATAACAATATCGACCCAGTTCTTTTAATCGTACAAGCTTTTAATAATTGCCTCCATATTGCCCAATAGGTACTTATGAGCAAGATATACAAATACACTTCATTAGAATCTGCTATTTCTATCTTGAATAGCGATAGCGTTGTTTTGAAACACCCATTCGAGTTTAACGATCTTTATGATTGTGTTTTTAAACAAAACGAAAAGGATAAAAAGAGAATTAGAAAGCTCCTAAAAGATTACACCGTTCTTTCTATCATGGTTGAATTAACCGAAACTGAAGGAGCAAAAGATGCAGGACCGGTAAGATTTGTTAATGCCGAACTATCTGTACTGAAAAAAGCGTTACGTAAGGTACCATATTATGATGGCAGTCCAGGTTTAGTCTTTCTTTACAATCAAATGGCCAAGAAAAAACCTGACATCGCCAAAACATTTGAAGAAGCATTTGATAAATATCAAAAACAGTTAGATGACGCGATTGAAGACGCAAGAAAGAATGCGTTAATTTCATGCTTTAGTAAAAGGAAAGATTCTTTGCTGATGTGGTCCCATTATGCAGATTCACACAAAGGTGTTTGTATTGAATATGAAAGACCGAACAACGATGATTTTCTTGATGTAATTTATCAAGCTAAACGCCCAGAAGCTGAACTGTATAAAGCTGTCTCACACGCTATCGCTCTTTCTATAATGAGTGGTGGTGATTTAGAAGATGCACGCTTTGAAAATATAAAGGAATTAGCAAAGCCCTTTCTTGTTAAATCTCTTGATTGGAAATATGAAGAAGAAATACGCTGCCTTTACTCATCGAACGAATACGAAAAATATGGGATTGTCTTCGATGGAAAACGCTATCTTATTAATATTGGAAAGCCAACATCAATTTACATAGGTTGTAGATGTGACGGAAGTCAATTACAAAAGCTTATCAAAGAAGCAGATAAGAAAAACATACGAATTGTTTTTATGCAGCAATCAGACAAATACTTTTCGGTAGAAGAACAAAATGGATGACAGAGTAGAACAAATAAATCAAATGCTCAGTTTAATAATGGATTCGTCACATCCGATGCCGGATTACGTTTTTCATTATTATGTTGATTCCAAAAAGAATCCTGAGGAGAAGATATTCTACAATCTTATAGCGGATTCATTTTTAACGTTATTCTCATACTGCAAGCTCATGTTTGAAAACGCATGGTCACAAGCATTCACAATTTTAAGAATGGGACTTGAGCAAGTAGCGGCTGTCTTTCTATTAATAACAAAGCAAGATGCTCTTCAAAAATACATCGATTTGTATAAGCTAAAAGTTCAATTCATTAATATCGAATCAGAAGATGATAAAAAAGCCTTTTTAGCGGCTCATAATATACCAAAGAATAGAATTAACGACTTCTTTGATTACAGTTGGATTTCTAGTTTTACTAGCGACGGCAAATACGGTCGCAATCAACTGATTGAATTAGCTAAGCTAGAAGAGTTCCTTGTTGATATTGAGCAATCGCTTAATGCTTTCTCACACGGAAGCATGTCTGTGTTTCAAATGAGTGGTGATAATTGGAACGTTATGAAAAGATATGGAAGACGTGCTAGCTTAACTTGTTGCAAACTTTATGATTTCTTATGTTACTCATATCACAATTTAATAGGTGATGAAGAGTTTGCGAAACTACCGCTCGATAGATACTTCAAATCATTTAAATTGATATATCACGATTTATTTGTGAGTGAAGGATGGATTAAGAATGACTAATTATGAAAACTTTCCGAAACACAGAAAAAACGGAATAGTTATTAAATTCAAGGAATACCAATATAGCTGGAGCGAGAATAATGCTCGCCAGCGAAAGTATCTTTTAGAATCAGACTATCTTAAAAATGCCATAGAGGTATATGTCTGGGAAAATGACACAACCTATATAAACATTGATGATTTTAAAGAATACTTACAAAACAAAAAGGATGATGGCACATGTCCTCTCTGCGGAAAACCACTAGTTAGAAGACAGTCCCATTCTGATTATATGAATATCTTTCTTGGCTGTAGTGGATGGCCAGATTGTAAATTCACAAAGAAGGCATAATGGTCCAACAGAATAAAACACATGGTTCCACAATAGTCTCAACGGATACGCGTATATGCGCACACATGAGCACCTGCGCGTGTCAGGGCATGTCGAAACTGTGGTGAGTCTATTACTAAAAGAGCGATAGGTTCTATCGCTTATTATATTTTTATAATAAAACAAGACTTTTATGTAGTATAGGTGACTACAGTATGCTATTTGTTTTCTTTACATTAATAGAACTATAGACTAAAATAAAGTTGAACTTTAGAAAAGTCGAAAGGATAATATCTTATGTCGGTTATAAATAAGTATTACAAAAGGTCGATTGAAAGCGTTATTGCTAGCTCATTTGCTAATAATAAAATAGTGTCTATCCTTGGCGCAAGACAATGTGGTAAATCTACTCTAGTTGAGCATCTTTACCCAAATATTGAAATGATTTCTCTTAGAACTGATTTTATGGTTGCTCAAGCAAAGTCTAATCCAGATTCTTTTGTTAGAGGATTATCTATTCCTGCCTTTATTGATGAAGCACAAAAAGCTCCAGAAATATTTGGTTC
The DNA here is from genome assembly GCA_045113315.1 of Bacilli bacterium. Lineage (GTDB taxonomy): Bacteria > Bacillota_I > Bacilli_A > RFN20 > CAG-826 > RUG13091. Next base: position 28,401 of record JBGUIX010000008.1, on the reverse strand, counting down.
ATTGCAAGAAGTAGTTGATAAAAATACTTTTTATTCACAATTTATTTTGTCTGGTTCAAACAAACAGAAACTTGATGAAAAGATTAAAGAATCATTATCTGGAAGAACATCTATTATTGAACTAAGTGGGTTGTCATTGCGTGAAATTAATGAAATTGATTTTAATAAACACTTTGTACCAACTGATGAATATTTAAATATGAGAAAACAACATATTAGAGAATATAACGATTTGTGGTTCTATATTCATCGTGGTTCCTATCCAGAACTATACGATAATAAATCTAAAGATTGGGAAGAATTTTATTCCTCATATATCCAAACATATATAGAAAAAGATGTTTTAACAGACACAAAAATTAAAGACATAACTGCTTTTATAAGGTTTTTAACTGCAACTGCAGCACGAACTGGTGAAATTCTTAATTATGACAACATAGCAAATGATGTTGGAGTGAGTGCTGTTACAATCAAAGAATGGATGTCTATTTTAGTTAAGACCAACATCATATATCTTTTGCAGCCTTATCATAATTCGCACTTAAATCGAGCGATTAAAACTCCAAAAGTATATTTTAGAGACACAGGTCTGGCAGCGTATCTAACTAGATGGCTAACTAAAGATCAATTAGAAAAAGGTGCAAAAAATGGAGCATTCTTTGAGACATTTATCGTTAACGAAATCGTTAAAACATTCGCTAACGAAGGAAAAGATTATTCTAAAAGGCTCTTTTTCTACAACGGAAAAGACAAGACTAAGAAAAAGGTTGATAAAGAAGGAAATGAAATAGAAATTCAATTAGAAAACGAAATTGACTTAATTATCGAAGAAAACGGAGTGCTTTATCCGATAGAAATAAAGAAAAAAGATATGCCATCTATTAATGACGCATCTGCTTTTGATGTCTTGGATAAAGATATAGAAAAAAAGAGAGGGTTAGGAGTAATTCTTTCATCCAACAAAAACAAAGTATATTTGAGAGATAATCTTGTCTGTCTTCCACTCGAATATATTTAATATGTTTCCAATAACCTGAAAAGGCTCGTCATGCTTTGTTTCGGGTAGTCAAAAAAGCCCTATGAAGCACACGACACGTCCTTTTGTCCTGGAAATATAAAGAAAATAAATTTACCTTTAATTAATAATATTAGTTATAACCATATCAAAAGATATCTACTGTATTAATATTATTAATAAAGGTAACTTTGGTTGGTCACTTGACGACTCTTTTTTATTATGAAAATGTATATAGCAAGAGGTCTATAAGAATGAAGAGGTTTTTAATCGCAGATTTACATTTTGGCCACGAGAACGTTATTAAATATACATCTCGACCTTTTGTTAATGCAGAAGAAATGAATCAAAGATTAATAGAATATTGGAATTCAGTAGTGGGCAATGATGATTTAGTTTATGTATTAGGTGATTTCACATTATCTAGAAAAATGAATGTTATTAAAAACCTAGTTAATATATTAAATGGTAAGAAGATATTGATAATGGGCAATCACGATACAAGAAAACCTAAAGATTATGTTGAATGTGGCTTTGAAGTAGCTACTAGAAAACCCATAATGGTTGAACCAGGAGTGATATTAATGCATGAACCATTTGAAAATTCATCTCTTATTGTGCCTAATTATATCTATTTCTTTGGACACGTACATGCGAATAAAACATTAATGGATGAATATCCTAATTGCATGTGTGTATCGGTAGAAAGAATTGATTATAGGCCTATTAATTTAGATGAATGTATTAAAAAGTTGAGGAAAAGAAGATGAAAAGAATACATGCAGATTATTATACTGAAGACAAATATGTTGGACCTATCGGCAAGCGCAGGCATGTCTATGGCGAAAACTATACTTTGTTTGCATATGGAATTTATCCAACCAAAATAAAAAAAGAAGATCTTCCAGATTGGTACGTCTATGATTATTCATCTGGTGGATATCGATATTTTAAAACTAAGGGCATTGTTGATTTGATTTATGTTCCTTGTTATGACAATCATCCACTAAAATATGATAGACTTTACATTTCTTTTAATAAAAAGATAAACATAGATAACGCCGAAGATGGAATGTGGCTCAAACAAGAAGAATACGATTATTTGATATGGAATCATCTAATTGTTGCTATTGTTATAGGAGCAGAGAAATATTCAAATCTAAATGTTGACGATATTAAAAAGGCAATAGATTTAAAACAATATTATTTCTTCATTAATGAAGATAAAGATAAATGGTATAGATTTTTTGAAGAAGTAGAAATATCTGAAGAAGAGAAAATAAAAGCTGCGAATTATCAATTCCTCGATTCAAAAATGTATAGGAGCAAGAAAAAATGAAAGCAGCAATAATAGTTAAAAACACGATTAGATGTAAACGCTGTGGCGATGTCATTGAAAGTATAAGTGTCCATGATTTCATTGCTTGTTCATGTGGGGCGTGTGCTGTTGATGGCGGTCGTGATTATTTAAGAAGGTGTGGTAATCTAGATGATTATGAAGATCTGTCTGAATTTAAAGAAGTAGAAGTAACTCCCAAATATAAAGTCGGTGATGTGGTAACTTTCGATTATTTTGGAAATGTTATAAAAGGAACGATCCAAGTCGTCGACACTTTTCCTAATAGCACCATTATCGAATGTGATATTTTAGAGCCGAAAGAACCACGATTATATAAACATATATTGGAATCTCAAATTATTTCAAAAATCTAAAGATTAAACAGGACACTGTGCAGGACATATCAAATTAGCGCAATTGTGAAAATAAGTATCAATTATTAGTGGCGCAATTGTGAAAATTCAATTGTAAAAACTAGACGCAAATGGAACTAGGTATAGAAAATAAAGTCTATGAAGTAATTGAGGTAGTAGCTAATGCAGATTAATAAAGATTCATTAAAAGAAAGAGCAACTAAGACAATTACAATTCTAGATAAAAAGATAAATAGATTCATAGTTATGTGCGTTGAACAATATGCATCTAGCGTTAATCAAAGTAGTAGAAAAATTTATAACGAACTTGATAAGGCTGGCATTATTGATGAATTAAAAGATGATTATGAAGATATGCATGGCATGTCTACACATTCAATAAATGAATATTTTAAGAAAAGATTATCACGGATCTGATGTTGTAGTTAAAAACCAGATTTAATAGCTACGAGGTAAAATAATGGAACATGTTCTTGCCAAAACAATTCTTATTTCTCAAACCATTGAACTTATAGCGAAAAAATATAAGCTGAGCATCGAAGAATCTAGAAACAGATTTTATCAGTCAGACGTCATTGATATGTTAGATGATGATGAAACAGGCCTTTATGGTGAATCGGCTTTATATCTTTTATCTTTATATGATAAATATCTAAAAACAAAAATTGATAATAAGTGATTAAAAATAGTTTTCATTCAACTTCAACTACACCAATGTAGATAGTATCTCCTTCTTCTTTTCCATCGAAATTGAAATAGAGATATCCATCTTCCGAATTGATTGTTTGAGGTTTTGTTTCTGTCTTTTGTGGTGTTTCTATCACTTTCCAGCCGATGGATTCATAAGTATGATCAAAAAAGAATATTTATTTGATAACTTAAATGAGTTGTGTTTTTTTAGATAGTTATTTTATATAGAAAATATCACGGTATAGTGATAAACTAAAAATGATAAAATATGTTTAACAAAGTTAAGAATGTATTTCCTTTAGAAGATTATAAACTTTTAGTCCAGTTTTGTGTTGGTGTTACAAAAATATATGATGTCAAACCATTATTTGACTGGAAAGATGTTTTTAAAACATTAAAAGAAAACAACCTATTTTATGGAGTTTATGTCGATATAGGCGGGAATGGTATTGTATGGAACGATTATGTCGATCTCTCGTGTGATGAATTATGGGAGAATGGCGTGGAAATAAAAACACCATTTGATGGCTTAATGTCGATGAATGATGCGACATCGATATGGGGATTAAATGAATCCACATTAAGAAAGGCCATATCGTATGGTAAATTAAAAAATGGGATTGATGTTTGCAAGTATGGAAAACAATGGGTTGTTTCCATAGAAGCGATGAATAGAGAATACGGACAACCGAAGTAGAATATATAATTATTAATGATTAAAAAGGGGCAATATGTTTATGAATAAGAAATTCATCACAATTATATTAACAGCGTTATTATCTACAACTTTGTTTAGCTGTAGTAAAAAAGGTAAATCTTCCTCTTCTAGTGAAGAAGAACCAGTAAAAATAGATAAAGACATTTCAATTGTCTATACCACAGATGTTCACTGCGGCATTGATAAATATTTAGGTTATTCAAAAGTCGCAAGTTATAAAAAGAGTTTAGAAAATACTAATTATGTTTCTTTAGTGGATGCAGGTGATTATTTACAAGGTGAATTCATCGGAGCGGTTTCTAAAGGCGAATACATAATAGATGTCATGAATGAGATGAATTATGACGTTGTTACCTTAGGTAATCATGAATTTGATTATGGTATTGATGTATTAAAAGAAAGACTAAACGAATTTAAAGGTGATGTTGTTTCTTGTAATTATTCATATATCGGAAATAAAGAAAATAAATTAAATATGGTAAAACCATATGTTATTAAAGAATACGGTAATAGAAAAGTTGGATATATTGGTATTACCACTCCAAAAACATTAACAACTTCTGATCCTAAAACATTTATTGAAGACGGTCATATTGCTTATGATTTTGGCGGAGAAACTGTCGATGGTTTTTATAATCTAATCCAAACTAAAATCGATCAATGTAAGGCTGATGGAGCGGATTATATTATCGCTTTATCACATTTAGGTAGTCCCGATTCATTTAAACCATTTAGATCGATTGATGTGATTAAAAATACCACTGGTATTACCGCTTTTTTAGATGGGCATAGTCATACTGATTTACCATGGACTACAGAAAAAAATAAAGATAATGTCGATACTTTACTTGTCGACACTGGTTATAAATTAAATGAATTTGCCTCTTTAACGATTTCTAAAGAAGGTAATATTTCTCACGAATTCATAACTGAATATGAAAATAGTGATGAACACATGAATGACTTTATTACTTCTATAAAAGCGAAAGCGGAAGAAAAAGGAAAAACAGTTTTAGCGAGTAGCGATATCGATTTAGATGGTGAAAAAAATTATGTGAGAACTAGAGAAGCTCCTTTAGGAGATTTGATCGCTGACGCTTATCGTTATTATGGAGAGGCTGATATCGGTGTCATCAATGGTGGTGGTATTAGAGAAGGAATAACAAAAGGCGATATCACCTATGAAAAAATCATTAATGTCCATCCATTTAATAATTATTTAGTGAAAAAAGAAGTTCTAGGAAGTCATATCCGTGACTATTTAGAATTCACTTCCATGAAAGTCACTGATGTTCCTAAAGAAAATCAGTTTGGAGCTTTCGCTCAAGTCTCTGGGCTTAAATATAGTATTGATACCACAAAAGAAACTAGTGTTGTAACCACACCAGATGGACAATTTGTTAAAGTTGCTGGTGAGAGAAGAGTGAAAGATATTAAAGTATTAGAAAATGATACTTATGTAGATTTGTTAGATGATAAAAAATACACAATTGCTTCAAACGATTTCTTATTAATAAGTGGAGGAGATGGGGCTAATCACTTTATGAATGATGAAGTAGTGGCTTCCACTTCACTATACGATTATGAAGTAGTAATTAATTACATTGTCGATGTTTTAGATGGTAAATTAGCGGATAAATATTCAAAAGCCGATAACCGTATTATTATCGAACCTGCCGGTGGAGATGATGAGGAAAACCATATTATTACCGTTAATAAAGATATGTTATTTAACGCCAAATTAGTGGATTATAAGCATCCTAAGAAAACCTATATGCAAGGTCAGTCAGATAAGAAATTCACCATTGATGTTGGTAATGGCAAAACTATTGAAGGGGCAATCATCTTTAGAGATTGTGGTTATCAATATGTGGGAGAAACCTTATTAGATGCCTTCGGCATTAAAAATACTTCTAATAGTGATAACGCTTATAACTTCAATATCTTATTCTCTATGGATAAATTATTAAGATTTGATGTTAATTACACGATTAGTTCATCTGATTATAACTGGCTTGAGCATCAAATTAAATTTGGGGATCTAGATAACACTGATTTCTATAATAATTTAGGCAATATTGATTACGATTGGATCACCGAACGCGCTGGTGGAGGGGGAGGAAGTAGATATTCCCCGGTGGAGATAAAGCTGGTGCTAACTACTTTACTGTTAATGATGAAACAATTAATAGAGCTTTCAAATGGTCAGTTACTGAGCCCTGTAACTTAGTGGGATTTAACATATCCTATTATAGTGATGGTAGTGGTTCACGTTTAGTCCCCGCTAGAAGTACACTAGATTTTAAATTAAATTTATTACAATTCTTTTAAAGTGAATAGATATAGATATGGGTTTTATCAGTAAACAATATATTAAAAGATTTGTCTGTCGATATGATAAAGAGGTTGGTATACCTTATTATTCATATACGGATTTTACTAATCTAAAACAAGAAGCATTATCTTTTACTAATTCCAAAGGAATTAAGATTAGTTATTTTTACTATTATTACCCTAATTATAATAAAGATAAAATCATCTTATTTTTACCCGGTATTGGACCAGGTCATACCGCCTATTTAAAAGAGATTGAAGAAATATGTAAAAGAGGATTTAAAGTATTAAGTCTAGATTATACCGGTACGGATAAATCAGAAGGGAAATATTTACTCTCTTTAAACACTCCGACAGAGGATGTGAATGAATTATTAGATTATTTAACTCTTGATAAAGAAGTTATAGTTATCGGTCATTCATTAGGCGGATATACTTCCTTAAATTTATTAAATTTAAGAAATGATATTAATAAAGGCGTAATTATTTCTGGTTTCTTATCAGTGGAATCATTAATTAATTCCTTAGTGAAATCAAAATTCATTAGTAAACAAATTCTGAAATATGAAAGAAAGAAATATCCTCATTATTACGATTTAGATAATGCTAGTTTCTTAAAAGAGACTAAAAAGAAGATATTATTCATTCATTCTTTAGATGATCCAATGGTTACTTATAAATCCTCTTTAGCGGTAATTGAAAAACTGAATAATGAAAATCTTATTACCATTAGTGTCAATCATAGAGGACATAATCCTAACTACACTGAAAAAGCTTCTAAATATTTACAAGAAGTATTTGGCAAATATAACGAGTTAATTAAAGAAAAAAAGATTAAAACAGATATTGATAAAATCAATTATTTTAAAGATGTTTCATTAGCCGATTTAGTGGAACAAGATCAAGAAATAATTGAAGAAATTATCGATTTTATTAAATAAAATAACTATCTTTTCATATTATATATGAACAGAATTTTTATACTACTTTGTGGCACATTTGTGACATATGAATTGTTAATATCTATACAGAATATAAATTGTAAAATTTAAATGAGTTTATAATTTATGAAAGGGGACTTAGTATGAAAAAGAATCCGAAATTATTACTCTCGTTAATTACTTTTGCGATGCTCATTACTTCTTGTAACGGCACTTCTAAAAAGGTCGAAGAAGATAATAGCGAAAGAGTCGATAATGAGACAATGGTGGAAGTTTTAACTAATTGGAGCCCACGTGTCACTGTCACTCACGATGAAACGTTAACTGGTGAAGAGCTTGAAAATAGTGAGATGGAAGTTGTTCCAGAAGCGTATCAAGCGAAAATGTCCACTTCGATGCTTAACGCACCGATGAACACCACCCTTTATATGAATTTTATCGATCAAGGTAATGAATCAAGGATTGATGAATATAGCGCGCTTATTAACACAAATGGTGTATCTAATGGTGGTATCGCCGTTACCGACGCTGATGGAATAAATTTAGACGTTGAATTTCAAGCCTCAGATACATATATTTGTTTCCCATTCAGCGGTTCATTTGCGTATGGTGAAGTTTATATCGTTAATCTTGATCCAAATAAGAATCTGATGTTTAGAGGTAAAGATCCTTCTATTCAAAGAATCACTATTGAAGTGGAAGATGCTCCTGAAACTAAAGATGAATACGGTAATGAAATACCTGTTGATAATGTTGTTTTAAAAGAAGATATTCCCGCTTTTGATTTAACGAAAGTGAGCGATGAAGTTGTCGATGAAAACGCGAATTATTCATTCATCTATGAAGGAGCAGGACCTAATTTAAATGAAGGTGATACCTTTGTTGTTAAAAAAGATATCGCTAGTGAAAATATCGATGTCACTGATTTCTATGGTGAATTTGTTTCTAAAGAAGATTTAGGTAATGGATTATATAAAATCAACTATATTGAACCTGATTTAGGTAATGTTTATACCTCTTTAGAAGCAAAAGGTGAAAAAGATGTTGATTTAAGTAATATTGAAATCTTAGCCAACACCGAATCCATCGTTTCCGGTCTTAGATATTCGGTGACCGCGAGAGCGTTAGTGAATCTATTTGCGAAATATAGTCAAAATAGAGATCCGAATAATTTAAAGAATTTAATGGATCAAATCGATGTCGATTTAAAATTCAATTATTTTAATAATAAATTAACATTTACATTCTCGATTGGTGTGAGCCAAATCGAACTTAAAAAAGATAAATTCTATCTAACTTTTAAATATATTTATGAAAGAGTTACGACCTATACGATGGACTTCGATGTTTCTGTTAAAAAGAAATGGAAGGTCATTCCTGTCGGTGTTAACTATAAGATTAAATGTGTTGAAGAAGTGATTGAATCTCATACTTTCTTAGCGGTTTTTGATGTCCAAGTCAGACAAAAAGAAAAAACCGAACAAGAAGTCCAAGAAGATTTAAATAATGAAATTAACGCCGCAAGAGGTCAGCAAGATAATTTCTATAAGAGATTAAAAGAAAGCGCGGAAGCCTGCGCTCAAACAGAAGGTAATAAAACAACTCTCCCCTTATTTAAATTAGATATCCAAATCGCCGGACCATTAACATTTGAATTAAGGTTTGACTTTATCTTTGATATCACTATCCAAGCGATGGTTGTCTTTAAAAAACAATGGAAGAGTAATCGTGTTGTCTTTAATTTCTCCAACAAAGGTGGTGGAGAAAGCGATACTCACCAAGAAGTGAAGGAATGTAATGCCTGGGATATTGCCTTTATGGGTTTAGCGGAAGTTAGAGTGGCTTTCCGTTTATCTGGTGCGATTTATATTGCTGGGACATATAAATATCTACACGCGGAAGTATACGCGGAATTCTATGTAAAAATCGGTATTCAAGGCGCATTAACCGCTTCTATTTCCCCACTTGCTGAAGAAGGGAAGAAGTTTAGCGGTAATTATGCGATTGATATGTATATATTAATGGGGGCTAAGATCGGACTCGAATTAGTGGTCACGATATTTAATTTTGATTTCTCACGTGACCTATTTAAAACATACTTATTAAGAGTGTATTTCTCTAATGAAATAGAACACTTCTCAAATGAAAGAGAAACTAGTTTCACGATGTCTAAATCAGTGATGTCGTTAGATGAAACTAATGTCTTATTATTCACGGTTTGGGATGGTGTACGAATGGTGCTTGATCAAGCGAAATTAAAGGCTGATTCAGAAACCAAATTAGTGGAAAGCTGGTTAGGTGATATCTCGGTCAGAATGTTTAAATACGAAGATATCAAGATAACCACTGAAGAATATAAAGATGAGGATTGGGTCAGTATCGATAAAGCCGGAAATATCTCTATTGCGGATGGTAGTGCGGCTAGTTTCGATTTTGAATTTACCGTTAAAGTTTCTAACTGGGCGGGTTTTGCTGGTGATGTTACTATCCCTGTTCATTTTGAAGCCGCGGATGCGATTAACATCTATATGAGAAATAGCGATGATGAACCAGGTACACCAGAAGTGAAAATTGGTAAATTTAGACCAAAAGCGACATATACATTCGTGGAACCAGAAGAAAGAGAGGGCTACCGTTTAATCGATTTCACCATAGGTGATAATCATTATCATGTCGGTGATATCTTTACTGTTCCAGAAGGTCAAACCGATGACATTCATATCGTTATTAACTGGCATAAGATTATCTATTACACAGTTAGTTATTATGACGGACTAAATAATTTGATATATCAAGACTCACATGTTGAAGAACATACTAGAGCCCCAGAACCAGATCCAGCGATTAGAGATCAATTTATGAATGGTTATTTCTTTATTGGTTGGGATAAATCACTAAATGATGTCTCTTCTGACTTAGTGGTCAGAGGCATCTATGTAAAGGTAGGTGACTAATATGAAAAAGATAATTAAATTACTACCTTTATCATTGTTATTATTAACTAGCTGTACAATACAGGTTATTTTACCTAAAGGTAATGAAAATAATAATGAAGAGACAACAATTGAGGTAAATGATAATCCTCAATCGACATTTAGATATACCGCTCCAGAAGAGGAGGCAATCGTCGTCACTAAACCAGGAGTGGAAGTGTCTAGTGTCGAATTTATAAATATTCCTAGCCAAGGTATTAAAGCTATCTGCTTTGATGAGGCAGGAATCAAATTACATGTCACTTATAGTGATGCATCCACTCAAGACTTTGATTTCTTAGAAAAACATATTCCGATTGAGTATCGTCATTATTTAGGTGAAGTTGGACATCACACGCTAACCTTATTTATCGGTGGTGTGACTTCTAAATTTGGTTTTGATATCGTGAGAAACAAAGACTTTAACGGTTATCTATGTGAATTTAGAGAACCTCATATTCCAGGTGAAGCTGGTATCTTATATACCACACGTGTGGGATATTATCAAACCGTTAAATATGAAGGACGTTCATTATATGGTCATGATGTTGATGATCGTTATTATAACGACTTTATTGGCTGGGACTACCCATTAGAATATGTCCATCAAAACATGGAATATTTAGCTACTTATAAAGATATCGAAAAACGTTATAGCGGTTTAACTGTGGAAGAATCTGACGCTGAAGAAACAAGAAACTTTAGAGTGGTCGCTAGTGAAAAAGTTGATGAAAAATATAATGTTTTAGCCTATGTGGGTCGAGTTTATAATGTAGCAATCAACTATGGTGACACGATTTATCATAAGTCCACTGATGCGGATGTCACATTAAGTTATTCATCAATTGAAACATATAACGAGAAGTGGAGTGAAATTAATGATTCCATCTTAGCCTATGGTCTTAATTACGCCTATAATCCAACTTATCTATCATATTTATATGGTAATACTGGTTCATTTACTCAAGGTGCGACATTCTTAGCTAATTTTGAAAAGAATTTAACACCTACTTCCACAGAAGTTAATTTAAGAGGAGATAAGGTGGTTAATACCTCTATTTCTCATAATTTCGGTACAACTTATGAACAAGCTCGTAACCATCAAGAAGATACCCTAGTGCTTGATAACACTCATGACGATAATTATTATCGTTTAGCGTTAACTTGTTCATTTGATATCTACTTATCTTTAACTTATAAAGATTTAGGTAATTATAAATATGAACTAGTTAGAGGTTCAAAGATGATGTTTGCCCCTGTCGCTGAAAGTGTCGCCACAATTATCCAAGAAAGTGATAACGGTAAATTTATAAATACCTACGATAACAAAGTTAACTTCTCTAACGAAACATTATTTAGGATCGCTAGATCCTTAAATTGGGAGGATTAAGATTATGAAAAGAAAACATATTATTATCTTATCTTCCTTAAGTGCTTTATTAATCGCTGGAGCCTCTTCCTTTGCTTTAATTAAAAAAGCGAATCTTTTACCAGTTTCTAGTAAGAACACCGTTTATACAATGACACTAGATAAAGATAATAAGATGAAAGATAAATCTGATACCGGTAACGGCATGTCCGCGACAGTTAAAAGTGATATTGGGACAGTGATTAATGTCGATTATTCATATTTCCAAGCCATCTATGGTGGCGAAGATTTCACTACTTTCCAAACTAATGACTATGTCGCTTTTACCGATCCAATTAATGGTTTAATTAAAATGGATTATGAGATTGCTTGTGAAAGTGAAAACCAAATGGTTATTGAAGCGGGCTATTCTCCAAATCATTTAATCTATCAAGAAGCTATTAGATTCGGTGGCGAGGCTGGCAATTTAAAAGGCACAATTTCCTTTATTGATATGGCTAGTGAATATGGTATCTCTCCATGTTATTTTAAAATCGCTGCGAAAGCTCTGACTCCAGAACAAGAAGGAGAAACATATTATTACAGCATTACTAGCTTAAAAGTCTACTATACATGTGCGATGTCACCAGACCCCACAAAACCAACTGGGGATTGGACATATGTGGAAAATGATGATTATTTTGATATGACCACAGAAAAGAAATCTATCACCTTAACATCATTCTCCTTAAGTGGTGGTGTTCCATATGATAAGACAATAGTAGTTCCTTCAATGTATGAAGGACATAAAGTCACAAGAGTCGTGGAAGGCTTATTAAATAATGTCGGATGGCTAGAAAAAGTCGTTGTTCCATTCGTGGGAGAAGCCTATGACATTAATAAATCTAAAGAAGGTGTAGATCCTGCGGTAGCGTGTACTTATAACTTTGGATTTATCTTCGGTAAGAATTCCGCTCACGCACAATATGTAGAGATGCAACAATATGAAGGCACGACAGCCAATGTTTGGTATGTTCCAAAGAATTTAAAACATGTCATCGTTAATATCGGTAATGATGACGCTCTATCACAAGAAACATATCGTGTTATCCCAGCTTATGGTTTTTACGGCTTAATCTCCTCGATTAAGACTATCGAAATTTGTAATAATGTTGGTCAATTAAATGAATATAGTTTTACTAACTCTAAGTCATTAACAGAGTTAGTCTTACCAGAATCCGTGGAATCTATCTTAGATAATTCCTTTATGGGATGTTTCAGACTCATGATTAGAGCGCTTAATCCATCATTAGTAATTTCTGATACCGCTAACCCAGGATATAGACCATATTCTGTTGGTTATGTAGATACAATACGTGTCGAAGCCATTGATTATGATATTTGTGTTGATAGTGATGGAGAAGAATACGTCAATATCTTAGGTAGTAATGACTTTGAAGTCTTAACGATACCTAAGGTCATGACCTATCAAGGTCAATCATATGAAGTAAGAAGAATCGCTAATAGAGCGTTTGAAGATCACGTTAACTTAAAAGAAGTGATGATGAGAGATTGTTCTAACATCGAATTAGTGGGTCATTACGCTTTCCATAACTGCTATAAAGCTAATATCTATTTAGAAGCTAATGTCGCCGCAAGACCTGATATTTATTTATCCAATTGGAATGAAGGTGTCGGTGGAACATTTGATCGATATGAAAGAAGCAGTGTTTCTGATCATGTTAGATATCATGAATTAGCCACCGCTAATGTCATCTATGAAATCGATGAAGAAATTGATCGTCTCGATTTAATTACTACTTCATTTAAAGATAAGAAATTAATCTTCCCAGCGTTTGCTTTAGAAAATAACAACGTTCTTAATCAAATTGCTTTACCAAAGAATACTGTCCTATCTAAATATGCATTCGCAAATTGTTCTTCCTTAGATAGTGTCATTTATGAAGGCACAGTAGCGGAATGGGAACAATGGGTCAGAGATGGTAATGTTGGTCCTAATGTTTTCTTAGGTACTGGTGTTACTAGTATCGAATGTTCTAATGGCAGTTCTGATGTCTTATCTCCATACGATCTAGATTAATAGATAGAAAAAATAAAGGTGGAAAGGATTATCCTCTCCACTTTTTATTTATAAATTAAACAAGTTATAATGAAGATAAATAGAGGAGTTATCTATGGTTTTTCTAAAGCTAAATCTTTTTCGCTTGAAATGGTGGGGCGATGGATCTGAGGCTGCTAAACAGGCAGTGGATAATATCATCGTACGTAGTACCGCCAACTTCAATTGGACCTTTATCTTCATTCTCGCGGTCGTTTTTTATGTCTATTGGTCAGAAATACATAAAAAGAATTATGAGGCCGTATTCGCTGGATTAGCCCTATATGCGGTTCATTGGCTCTATGAGATCGCTAATGCGATTATCGGTAAGGTCAGTGGTTATCCTTTATGGGCGGTATCTAATGCTTCATCAACCTTCATATTATTAGAAGGTGTTTCTTGGGAACTTTCGATGATGTTCTCCTTAGCCGGAATTATCTCTTATAAGATGATGTTTGATAAGGATAAAAGATATTTCACATTTGGTGGTAAATATAAAGGTGTTAGTACTAGAGTAGTGACCACAATAGCGATGGCTTTATTATTCTCTTTATTTGAATCCTTCTTAGCAGGAACAGAAAACGGTTCATTTATCTGGGTCTATAAATGGTGGGGTGTTTTACCAGTATTTATTACCACATACATTCCATTCTTTATCGCTAGTAACTACATCAATATGTGTAAACCAAAATTAAGAAAGATTTTATTACTTTCTGGTTGGTCTTTAGTGGCTTTATTATTAGTGATCTTAATCCCATGTGGAGTCATCTAATTTAACATTTTTAAAAATATAAGAAAAGGGATTCTTATGAATCCCTATTTTATTTGGTTTCGCTAATAAATCTCTTTAATAAAAATGTCAGGAAATAAGGGAAGGTATAGATGTTATTTTTAAAACCGATATTTTTTTCAGCTAGTTTGATACCAAATTTCACATCTTCAATTCTATTATCGGAAATAATAGTGTTGACTGATTTGCTCTTACCATCGCTTGCTTTAACATCTATTGGAATTAAGCTATTACTATTTCTAATAAAGAATTCTACTTCTAATGTGGATTCTTCATTTTTATAAAAGTATAAATCATAGCCTGATTTTTTAAGCATATCCGCGACTATATTCTCATAAAGAGCACCTTTATAGGTGTTGAAGTTTTTATTATCTCTTAAATCTTTCGCGGATTCTTCATCTAATGAAGCCACGAGTAATCCTGTATCCATGAAATACATTCGGTAATTATCTGGATCATAATTTCCCTTTAAAGGTAACGATAAATTATTAAGACAATAAGAAACATTAATAATACCAGCGTCAATTAACCAATCGGTTACACCGCTATATTCTCTATTTCTTGCACCTCTTACTACTTTTGAGATGCGAAATTTTTTATTATCTTGGCCTAAAAAGACAGGAATTTTTCTAAAAACATTTAATATCTTAGTTTTATCTAAACCTTCTGCGTATTTAGTAATATCTTCTTCATAATCTAGAATAATTTGTTTTTGTTCATCTAAAGTTCCGCTGAAATTTTTTTGTTCGACAAAACTTTTAACTATTTCAGGCATACCTCCGATGACCATATAGTCATGGAAGTGGTCTAAAAAAACTTTATATTCTATTTCGGAAAGAGGTTTTAATTCTTTCATATGCTTATATAAGTTATCGATTTGTTCTTCTTTATATCCAAGCGCCCATAGGAACTCTTCGAAATCCATAGAATACATTGTGTAATCCATTTTATGACCAGTGCTAACAGACTCTATTTCTTTATAAGATAAGCCCATCAATGATCCGGAACAGATGACGTCGAATCTTTGATCTAATTTAAAAGATTTCAATGAAGTGGCAGCATTAACGCATTTTTGAATCTCATCAAAGAATATAAGTGTTTTTTTAGGTGTAAATTGCAAAGAAGGATCTTTTAAAGAGATATTTTTAATTATCTTATCAACATTATATCCATCATCAAAAATATCGCGATATTCTGGGCTTAGAACAAAATTAATTTCAATAATATTTTCATAGTGACGTTTAGCGAATTCTTCGATTGTCTTTGTCTTACCTATTTGTCGCGCTCCTTTGATAATAAGTGGCTTTTTATTAACGCTATTAAACCATTCATCTAAATATGTATCTATTTTTCTTCTTAAATAAGCCATAATTTCACCTCGCAAATACATAGTATCACAAAATTCGGCACTTTTTTAAGCAAAAAATCACAAAATTCGGCGGTTTTTTGGGCGAAAAATCACAAAATTCTGCACTTTTTTTGACGAAAAATCACAAAATCCGGAAATTTGAGATTAGAAAGTGAATAAAAAAGAAAGGGATTTAGTGATAAACCCCTCTCTATTTATTTGCTAATTTTTTATCCTTTTATCTCTTTTTAGGTAAAGAAATGACGATGATAGAAGCGCCCACTCCAAGATAAGCTACAAAGTGAATTATTACTTCTATTGGTAAGGTCGCCATTCTATCTATTGGATAGAGTTGAGAAATAGAAGAAATATAAGAAGTATCGTTTAAACCGTTAATCACTGTGTAAGTGAATAAGGCGATATTAATAGCGATACCAACAATACCTAAGATAAAGGATTTCTTCTTAGATAAGATTTCTAAATTATATAAGACGATAACCACACCTAAATATAAAGGTAATAAGAGATATAAATATGTTGGGAAGGTGAGATATAAGTTTCTCGTATAAACATAAGCGGGCATACCCATAAATAGACCAAATCTATTAAAGAGTAAACCGATAAATAACACCCAACCGATAGTCTTAAGGACATATAAGAAATTAATCTTAATCTTACCTTCATCATCTTTCATCTTTTTGATGGTTAAATATAAAGCGCATGCTTCTGATAAAAGTAATAAGATATTTAAAATCATAAAGAGAATTAAATATCCTGGAAATGGATTTTTACCAGTAAAGGTATGATAGGTAACTGTTCCTCCTAAAATGGCACCGACGATACCGATAAAGGAAAAGACCATCGCGATAATTAAATATGTTCTCGTGATTCTTTTTCTACACTCTGGATGGCGATAAGTTCTAATTAGATATAAGACACCTAATAAGAAGATAACTGCCACACTGACTGCGGGTAAGGAAATAAAGATGGTCATATTAGAAAATGACACACTTTTATTAAATAAATCATCCATTAGCATATTTGAGGCTAATAGAGTAAATAAGGAACCGATAATGGTTAAGATAATTAAAGAGAATGATGTATATAATTTGTTTCTCATATTACATAACCTCCTTATAGGAATGATAATAATCGTTATAGGTGAGACTATGAGATGCATCATCATGTAGAGTAATAACTCTACCTCCAAGTAAAGAATCATCCGCGTACACTCTATCAGTGGCTTTAATGCCATATCCAAAATGGATACCTTCATAATTAATGATGAAGTTATTGATATGGTCATGACCGAAATACATGCCATGTGTACTTCCTAACTCTTTAATTACTTTATAAAATCCAGAATTATATTTTGGATTACAAGGCGCTTCATTTTCTTGAGCTTCTGAACCGTTAGGATTAAGGATTAATGATTTATCATTTTTCGCTGCTTCCCAAGCATCGTTAACTTCCGGAAGTGGAATATGATAGAACATTAATGATGGAACTATCTTATCGTTATTATCCGCTTTTGTTTGGTTAACTAAACTCGTATACCAATCGATTTGATCTTGATGGAAATAGTCATAACCAAAATATCCTTTATAGTTATATCGATTACTATCCATGATAATTAATTGTTCAAAGACTTTATCATCTTTCATTAGATTAATCGCAAAGTTCGCATTACCTTTGACTTTATCATCTTGTAAATCTAAGAAGTAACAATAAGAGCTATGATCTTTTTCTCTTTTCTTATTGAGGTTATTTAAATAACTAGTAACCCAATCGATAGAGAACCAACATTGTTCATCATGGTTACCAAATGTTAATGTCCATGGGACCTCTTGTTTATCTAGCCAGGCGAAGAAATCGATCGCTGTTCCTTTGCTTGCAAAGGTAAAGACATCACCGGTGACAACGATAAGTTTAGGTTTCGCTTCTTTAATGGTTAATTCCATAAAGTCGTAGTGGAGCTTAGTGTTATCTTTATCTCCGATATGAGTGTCAGTTAACTGTAAGATGCGAAAATCGCTCTCATAGTTCATTTTTAAAATGTAATCTTTTGGTCCATAGGCTTTGTTACCACAAGCGGTTAGACACACCGCAAATAAACCAGGAAAGAAAACTAATTTATTTTTCATATTATGTATATTCCTTTCTCTTAAATTGTAATTTATTTATTTAGTTTGTAAATATTACCAACGGTTTTTGACCATCTCTGCGAAACCTAATAGATGATCAAGTTTTATAATTTTGTCATTTACTTTAATAGAACCAGAAAAATAACCGAATACTTGATGTTGATTACTTTGTATTATTAAAGCGTTCGTATTACTATATCGATCAATAATTGGTTCAAATACTAAATCGATATCATTATTTTTGCTTTTTAATGTCCAATTAGATAAGAAATCTAATTTGTTTTTATTATTCTTTGGAATATTAAACACGACATCATCTAATTTATAAGCTTCATCATCATAAAAGAACATGTTTTCACTAGCTTTTGATGTATCACCAAAACCATAGCCAAGATTAAAACCAATTCTATGACCATCTTGATTAGCGTTAAGTGAGGACCAATACCAGGTATTAGAATAAGTCCACACTCCTCTACCCCAATCAAGAACACCTAATGATGATTTATCAAATTGATGAGTCAAATCACCATATTTAAAATATCCCCTAACGGATAATAGATTAATCTTTTGGTTATAGTAGAAATGTCTTTTCTTTTTAAATGGAGTGGATATGACCATCGATTTATCTAATGTTTGATTTAAAACGATATCACATTCAAAGTCTTTACCTTTACTAACATTTTTCATCTTACAAACTAGATGTCTTTTTCCATTTCTATTTTGGAAATACATCGAATAATTTTTACTTTCGGTAAATATATCTCCATCTTCACTAGAGGATGGGAAATTAGTTTTACCAAATGTTAACCACGACATATATGATTTAGTGACATCTTTTTTGTTTTTAAAATCAAGCACTGAGACAGAGACTAAACCCATATAGGAATTATCATCAATGGTTAAGGCAATACCATAATCATTATCATTTATAAAATAATAATCCCATTCTTTGATACGGCTTTTTAAGCCTTTAATTGATTGACGGTTATATTCTTTCACCAAGTTAAAAGCGTATCCAGCTTCTAGGAGGTTACCTTTATCATCCAGCAAAGGACCTTTATTTAACATATGTTGCTTCATATTTACATAATAACACGATAATGATGGAACTAAATATAGATAATCACTCCTAGAGTGCTTGTATCATATTGTCTAAAAATATAGAATTTATATGAAGAATGAATGTTAAAACAATAAAAATATAAGAATCTATTTACTTTGTAAATAAAGTAAAAATTCTATTTTTGCGCGAGTGAATTCGCGTTCTCAGTTATTTAAAATATTCACCGAATCAGCGAGTATGTTAGGGAAGGAGGAATCCGTATATGAGTTTAGGAACAAGAATTAAGAAATTTAGAACTGAAAAAGGTTTAACTCAAAAAGAATTAGCGGATCAAGTTCATGTCACTTTCCAAACAGTGAGTAAATGGGAAAAAGATGAGAACGAACCAGATGTTTCCACATTAAGAGAATTATCTAAATTATTTGGTTGTTCTTTAGATGATCTATTATCTGAAGAGGAAAAAGAAACACCCAAAGAAGAAAAAGTGGAAGAAGTCATAGAAGAACAACCCGTTGTTAAAACTGTTATCATTCATGAAAAAGAATTACATGTTTGTGAAAAATGTAAAAAAGATATTCCTGAAGATGATTTAGTGATGGAAGATATTTGTGTTCATAGAGGCAGCAGAGGTAGAGCTGCAGAATATCGCAAAGCTTATTATCATTCAGCCTGTTTAAAACAAGTTCAAGAGCAAAGAGCGATCGATAAAATCAAAAAAGAAAACGCTTTTGCTTCTAGAAGTAAGAAATTATCTTTTGGATGGGGTATTGCTGCAGGTGTCGTGGGATTTATTATCTCATTATTAATCTTCCTATTAGTGCCCTCTATAAAAGTTAATGTTCATCCAGGTATCGGGGTTTTATGGTCCTTTATAATTAGCTATGCATTATTTGCGATGGTCTATTGTATTATCACTGGATCATATATCGGCGATGTATTTGCCTGGTGCGCGGGATTATCGATTAGATTCCCAGGAATCATATTTAGTTGGGATTTAGAAGGTTTTGCCTTTTTGATCGTGATGAAAATATTATTTGCCGTCCTTGGATTCTTAATCGGTGTATTAGCGTTATTATTTGCGATTGTCTTCTCCGCGACTTTAGGTGCGGTATCATTCCCATTTGTTTTAATACATAATATTAATAATAATTATCAAGATGCCTTTTAATGGAGGTTTGTGTTTATGAAAAAACAAATACTGTTATTATTTCCAATCTTATTCGCGATGTCTTTATCTGCGTGTAATACGAATAAAGGAAAAGATTCATCTAAAGAGAGCCAAACTAGTAGTGAAACACCCACTAGTTCAGAAGAGACGAGCTCTGAACCCGCAAAGATTCAATATACAATCACTTTTAAAGATGAATCAGGTAATGTCTTACAATCTCAAAAATGGGATGAAGGTGTTATTCCTTCATATACATATGATAAGCCTGACACTGAGGAGTGGGATTATACCTTCTTAGGTTGGTCATTAACTCTAGGTGGAGATGTTATTGAAATCCCTGCGGTAAGCGCGGATGCGACATATTTCGCCATTATCTTAAAAGAGAAGAAATCTTATACAATTGGTTTTTATAAAGAAACTGGTGAAGAAATTAAAACTGAAACTTTAGTGTATAACACTCAGCCAACATGTGATTATACTGGTCCAGAAGACACTGAAGAATGGGATTATACCTTCTTAGGTTGGTCTTTAACACAAGGTGGAGAAGTCGTGGAGGTAGTTCCCGCTCATGAAAATGTGAATTATTATGCTTCTGTTAGTAAAGAGAAGAAGACATATACTATTTCCTTTTATAAAGAAGATGGGACAACCGCTCAATCTGATTTATTAGCCTATGGTTCTCAACCAAGCTGTGATTATAGTGGGCCACAAGATACCGCAGAATGGGACTATACATTCTTAGGCTGGTCATTAACACAAGGCGGAGAAGTTATATCAAGTATTCCTACTGTGACTGGTAATGCTTCTTATTACGCTCGTGTCAGCAAAGAACTAAAATCATACACAATTAGTTTCTATAAAGAAAATGGTGATGAAATCAAATCCGATACTTTAGGTTATGGTTCTCAACCAAGTTGTGATTATACTGGTCCAAGTGATACAGACGAATGGGATTATGTCTTCTTAGGTTGGGCCGCTAGCCAATATGGCGATGTATTAGAAAGTATACCGACAGTCACTAGTAACGCGCAATACTACGCAAAAGTGGATCAAATTAAGAAAACTTATAATATAAGATTCATGGAAAATAGTGGTTCTCTCTTAACTGAATCAATTCTTCCTTATGGTGAAGTACCAGAATATGATTATCAGCCAACTTCTACCAAGGAATGGAAGAGAACATTCTTAGGTTGGGCCACCACACCTAATGGTGAACCATTATCTGAACTTCCATCTGTTACTGGTAACGCTGATTACTATGCTCAAGTAAAAGAAGAAAAGAATAAATATACTATTACCTTTAATTCTCAAGGTGGTAGTGAAGTAGCGTCTATTACTGAAGACTTTGGAACATCAGTTAATAAACCAGATAATCCTTCGATGGATGGCTATAAATTTGTCGCGTGGACTTTTGATGAGAAAGGTGAACAAAAAGTCACCTGGCCATACACCATTGAAGATAATGTAATTCTTTATGCTCAATGGAATGAGAAGATTGATGTTAAAGCTTATTTCCAAACTTTAATTGGCGCTTTGTCTTCTAATCCTTATGGATATGTGCCAGATACAATGAAACCAGACTATGCTGGTAACATTAAAGAAGAATCCGATTTAAATAAAGACTATACAGAATCTCAAGATGTGAGCCAAATCGCCTTCGGTGGACACGGGGAACAATGGAATATGGCTCTCACTAATATCAAACAAAGTGAAACATTCTATGATGTTTTATCTGTGGGTAGTGAAGTCATCACTTTAGGCACTGTCGCCGTTAATAACTGGCTCGACACTGAACCAAGCGATGTTTCCTCTCATGAATTTGATGAGACTGAATATAAAGCTAAGATTACATATGCAAATAAAGTCTTAAAATATACAATCCAATTTAAAACTGGATGGAGTATCCCAGTCGTGGGAGATATTCTTCCTCAGATTGATATGTCTTATGACATCGCTACTGGTTTAAAGACATTTAGAATCCAACTTAATAACGATAATGCGATGAAATATGTCGTTAATGATAACTATTATGCCTTTGGCATGAATCTTTCTATTGAGATCGCTGGTAAGATTGGTACCAGAAAAGCTTACTTTGAAATAAGTAAAGATAAAGAAACTGAAGATGTGACTGGACATATCTATGAATTCCTCACCTATCAAAAAGATGAAAGTAGTGAAGAAAAAGTCTTATTACCTGCATGTGCAGATTTCTACTTTAGTGAAAATTACATCTCAGTAGTGGGCAATAAAGCTAGTGGCTTAGTTTTATTTGATGGATTTATCACTGAATTATATGACGCTAATAGCGGTCGCTTATTAGTGTATAAAGTGGAAGAAACATTTGAAAAATGGGGATTTAGCAAAACTTATAACACCTTATTCTTCAACTTAAATAATATTGATAATATTAACTATGTTAAAGCCATTGATAATGGTAGTTCCGATCCTCATGAAAATAATCATGATGTCTATGTGAATAATAAAGATTCAATCTTCGTGGCCACAAGAAACACAATTAGGGTTCTAATAAAAGATGTTAAAACCAGTAGAAGATATGATATCGAAATGAGAAAACAATACTTCTACACCTTAGATGAACAAGAAAAGCCAGTAAAACATGAAGTTTTAACTCCAATGATGTTTATCCAAGATGATGGAGAAAAAGCAGGAGAAACAAATTTCTCAACATTTGAAGTCGATATCTTGAAAGATAATCTCATCAACGGAAGAGTCAATCTAGATTACGATCATTTAACTAAAGTAAGACAAGATTATAAAAATCTCATCCCAGTTTTTAAAGAAAATAAAGATAAACAAGATAGCGATACCATCATTGAATTTATCGGTGATCCTGAAGTTATCTAATCATTAATTTACGAAGTGGTGTAGCAACATTGTTACATCACTTTTTTCTATTTGATTTCTTTCTGACTTTTTCCGAATTCAATTAGGTTTTAGCCAATAGTAAAAAATCAATGCTCGAAATATATTACAGAAAGCCTATAATTGGATTGGAACGAATTTATTTGTACTGATATGTATTTTTGTGTATAATTATGTTGAAAGGAGTATATTAAATGATTAAATGGTTTAATGTAAAAGAGAGAAATGGTGTCGCTTCACTATATTCTAATAACATTACTTTAAATACCACAGCGATGTATCCGCTTGATACCGCATATAAAGTACAAGTGGGTGTGAGAGATGATGGTAACATCATCATCCAACCTGTTACTAAAAACGTTGTGGAAAGTGGAGTTCTTGATGAAAGTTGTTTATTAAAATTAGAATCTCATAAAAGCTTTGCAAGAATCTCATCATCATTATTGATGAAACAGATTAGTGAAGAGATTAATGTGAAATTATCAAAAACCCCAGTTCGATTTGAAACGATATGGGATAGCAAAGAAAACATTTTAATTGTTAATGTGAAAGGAGGAAGTAAGTGATGGAACAATATTTATGGATATTTTGGTTAGTGATCTTTGTCCTAACAATTATTATTGAAGCGACTGGGCCTAATTTAGTATCAATCTGGTTTGCAGTTGGAGCTTTAGTTTCATTAATTCTTTCATTTATACCAGGTGTCCCTTGGTGGGTAGAGCTGATCGTCTTTGTAGCGGTATCCGCGACAACCTTATTAGCCTTAAGGCCGGTATGTAAGAAATATCTAAAGAAAAATACATATCAAAGCAATATCGATAGTTTTACTGGTAAAAGAGGATATGTCATTGAAGAGATTACTTATCTCACTCCTGGAACAGTCAAAATTGGAGATGTGAAGTGGAACGCCGTTCCCGCAGATAAAGATGAAAAAATTAGCGTTAACGCAGTGATAGAAGTAGTAGCGGTTAATGGTAATAAATTAATCGTTAAGAAAGTAGAGGAATAATTATGGTTATTTTTATCGTCATTATGTCGATTGTGGTATTTGTATTATTGTTAGTACTCATACTCAGTATCCGTATTGTTAAACAAACAGACAAATATATTATCGAAAGATTAGGGGCATACCGCACCACATGGGGTGTTGGTATCCATATGTTATTACCTTTCTTTGATCGCGTGGCTTTAAAAGTCTCGATGAAAGAACAAGTCAAAGACTTTGAACCTCAATCAGTCATTACTAAAGATAATGTCACTATGCAAATAGACACAGTTGTCTTCTTCGTCGTGACTGATGCTAAGCTATATGCTTATGGTGTTGATAACCCGATGAATGCGATTAATTATTTAAGTGCGACAACATTAAGAAATATCATCGGCGAATTAGCTTTAGATGAATGCTTAACTTCTAGAGAAATCATCAATGAAAAGATGAGAAAGATTCTTGATGAAGCCACTGACCCATGGGGTATTAAAGTTAACCGTGTCGAAGTGAAAAACATCTTACCTCCAAAAGATATCCGTGAAGCGATGGAAAAACAGATGAGAGCGGAAAGAGAAAAAAGAGAAAAAATCTTATTAGCCGAAGGTCAAAAACAATCTGTGATCTTAGTGGCGGAAGGTGAAAAACAATCCGCAATCTTAAAAGCGGAAGCTGATAAGACCATGGCAATCTTACGTGCAGAAGGTGAAGCTGAAAGCTTAAGACAGATGAAACAAGCGGAAGCTGATTCCATCAAAATGGTTAAAGAAGCAGAAGCTCAAGGCTTAAAGATGATCAATGAAGCCAAACCAAATGAAGCAGCGCTTAAACTCCGTTATTATGACTCATTAATCAAAGTCGCTGATGGTAAAGCCACGAAGATATTCATCCCATCCGATATGGGTAAAGCGGCCTCATTAGCCTCTGTAGTTAAAGAAACAATCAAAGATTAAGATATATTAATAGCCTCTAGGCACCTAAATAGGCCATAGGGGCTTTTTTTATACCTATGAGGATGATTAATTCCTTTAAATGATAAATGGCTATTAGATGGCTTATTTAAATGATGTTAATGATTAAAGAATTAAGAGAAATGGGTTAGGATTGTCGCATTTTTGATGGTCAGTAATACATCAAAGTATTAAGCAAACAAACATATTCCCTGATACGGTACACGTGGAAACAATCGTTGGCTTGATTTTAAAGAAGTAAAACCCATTTATTTTTAATAAAAAACCTATATTTTTGAATAAAGATATGACCCATGAATAGCACTTTTACTTAATACAATTTTGTATTAAGTAATTATACCAAGAGATAGCCTATATCTAGGGTTGTAAGTGATAACATGTCTTTTTGAACCTATCGTTGTCTAAATCAATCCATTCTGTTTTGTCTGAATTCGTCTATTCGTATTATGTCTTGTTTTGAAGCAGTCGGGAGCGGGCGAATACGAATTATTTGTGTTGTGGGGCGGAAGCTTTATAGAAATGGTATAATACAGTTACTATGTCGATGATTAAGGTATCGAATTTAACTTTCCACTATCCCAACCATTCGGAAAACGTTTTTGAGGATGTTTCGTTTGCTATCGACACCAATTGGAAATTAGGATTTATCGGTAGAAACGGTAAAGGTAAAACTACTTTCCTGAATCTTTTATTAGGAAAATACGAATATAGTGGCTCAATAAAATCGGATATAAGTTTTGATTATTTTCCTTTGGAAGTAGCAAATAAAAAATTAAACTCTTATGAAATAGCGGAAACTTATAATGCTGGCTATGAAGAGTGGGAATTCGAAAGAGAAATATCCTTATTAGATATGAACTTAGATATACTTAATAGACCTTTTGAGACGTTAAGTAAGGGCGAGCAAACCAAAGTATTGCTAGCGATATTATTCTTAAAGAACAACAACTTTCTTTTAATAGATGAACCCACCAATCATTTAGACGTAGAAGCTAGAAAAGCAGTATCAAATTATTTAAATAAGAAACGGGGCTTTATCTTGGTATCCCATGATCGAATGTTTTTGGATAACTGTGTCGATCATATCTTAGCGATTAATAGAAGCGATATTAGAATCGAAAAAGGTAATTTCTCAACTTGGTATGAAAATAAAAATAGACAAGATAGTTTCGAGATTAGTGAAAACGAAAAAGCAAAAAGAGAAATTTCTAAGCTAGAGGAATCCGCTAGAAAGACCGCTAACTGGGCAGATAAAGTAGAAAGATCCAAGAATAATGCTCCTAATGATATTTTTGTGGATAAAGGATACATCGGACATAAGTCCGCTAAGATGATGAAAAGATCAATCTCGGCCCAGAATCGAAAAGAAAAAGTGGTCGAAGAAAAATCTAAATTATTAAAGAACATAGAAGTCGTAGAAGATTTAAAAATAAAGCCATTAAAAAATAGAAATGGGCATTTAATAGAAGCACACAATCTAGAAATTAGTTATGGAAATAGAGTTGTAGTTTCTGATGTCAGTTTTTATTTAAACGATGGCAATAGATTGCAACTTAAAGGTAAAAACGGAAGTGGTAAATCTAGTATTATCAAATTAATTCTAGGAGACGATATTAACTATCGAGGCGATTTATATATTCAAAGCGGTTTAAAAATATCATATGTATCTCAAGATACTTCTTGTCTTAAGGGAAAAATAAGTGATTTTATCCTTGATAACAATCTTGATGAGCTTCTTTTTAAAAGTGTATTAAGAAGAATGGATTTTCAAAGCGAACAGTTTGAAAAAGATATCTGTAGTTATAGCGAAGGTCAAAAGAAAAAGTTATTACTCGCGAAAAGCATTTGTGAGCAAGCAAATATATACATTTGGGATGAGCCATTAAACTATATTGATATCTTTAGCAGGATACAGATAGAAAACTTAATCAAAAAATATAATTTAACAATGATATTTGTGGAACATGATGAAGCCTTTTCTAACGAAATAGCCACCACAAAAGTCGAACTAAAATAAAAAAGATCTAGGATTAGTAGATCTTAGTTTGTGTGTAAGTTATCTGTGTTAATTATTGTGATAGAGATATTTGTCTAAGTTTGAATAATTAAGTTTAGATAATTACAGAACCGCTGGTTTAAGAAAAATAAAGTAAAAGACCTGCAGAACTGCCGTATTTGGTAGCAAAACAGGTCTTTTTTATGTCTTAAACCAAGACAACTTTATAATGTAGGTGCTCATCTCTAAACCTTCTTTCTAATGTCACATCTCCTTCTAAAAGTGGTGTGTGTTCAACCAAGCTCGCTCTCTTCTCTTTGATGTAGTGGTAGTTGGCTTTTTCGTTATTTGGAAGGACAAACACAAGCTCGTGTCTATTAACAACGATAATGGCTTGTAGACATGTGTTAACGATTGGTTTAGTGAGCGTTTCTACTGTGAGTCTTTGACCGCCTATATTCTTGCTCATATCCAATAGGCGAAGTTTAGATAATTCGGCTTCTCTAGCTTTACACTCTAGTTCGCTAATCTTCATATCCAATTCACGGTAATCGATGATGCGTTCCTTATATTGCTTTTCTAAGACTATCTTTTCGATTTCATCCATCGTGTTTTGTTTCTTTGTAATGACATCACTGATTTCATCTTCTAGTGATTCTTTTTGTCTTTTAAGGTCATCAATCTGTTCTTGAATGTTGCCAGCCTCAGTATGCAAGGCGATATTATTCATTAACTTAGTTAGAGCTTTGCCTTTATCAAAGTAAACTCTATTGATAACTTCAGTGGTGGCTTTAAGAACAATGTCTTCACTGATTGGCTTTGCTCCGCATTTGTCTTCTGCATAATTGAGGACATAGCCATTACATTGGAACATAATTCTCGGTGTTGGATATCCTTGTGTCCAATGCCTTCTTTTAAAGGTATCGCCACATTTAAGGCAGACAAGCATACCACTTAATGGGTATTGTGATGCATATTTACGTGAATCTGGATTAGCCCCTCTAAACTTTTCTCTATTACGAGCATAAATTAATTGGGCTTTCTCCCAGATTTCTCTAGAAACAATAGCTTCATGGTTGTTTTTGATATAAACCTGTTCTTCAATACCCTCGTTTCTTACCCTTTTATGGTTTAGGAAATCGATGGTAACACTTTTTTGAAGTAATAAGTCACCACAATACTTTTCGTTTGTGATAATGCCTT
>JBGUIX010000007.1:0-11982 GCA_045113315.1 Bacilli bacterium | reverse complement strand
TCCACATATGACCCTTGAGGGTCTGTGGAGTAATAGCCCTTATAGGGTCTAGTCAGTACAACGTATTTTATGCGTTGGTACTATTTTATAAAATTAAAAATAAGCCTATTGAATTAAATATTATATGTGTATAGAATTAATTTGTATAAATTAGGAGAAAATAAAATGAACAAAAAATTTATTCCATTAATTTTATTATCCACAGCTTTATTAATGACAGGCTGCGCGAAGAAAGAAAAAACTAATAGTGGTGAAGCACCAACAAGTGGCCAACCAGGCCAAACAAGTGATACACCTGCTCCTGGAACAGTTGTCACATTAGAATTAGCTGGTCAATTAGGCGAGGATGTCACACCTAGCGATACAACAAAAGGCGCATTAATTGAAAAGACAGTTCAAGGATTATCCATTTCCTATAACGGCGCATACAAAGTTTTTGAAAATGGATATAATATCAGAGTCTATAAGAATCAAACAATGAAATTATCTGCCACAAAAATTACCAAAGTTGAATTAGTTTGTACCGCTGATGGTGAAGCTAAATATGGTCCAGGCTGTGCGACAGTTAATGTTGGTAACTATACATTTAGTGGAAGAAATGGAACATGGACTGGTGATGCTGCAGAAGTAGTTTTCACAGCTGCTACCAATCAAGTTAGAATGTCTTCATTAAAAGTTACATACGTTGCTTAATTTATTATCAATTAACATATAAGAGCGGCTTGTACCGCTCTTTTTGTTATATTTTAACTATTGTTATATAATAAATATTAATTAGAAGGTGATGGACATGAAGGAACCTAATGTTAAAGATATTAAAAAATATTTACATGGTATGGCTAAACTTCCAAAAGCTAAATACATAACTGCGGAAAGACTATCTCGTATTATTGGTATTTATCCTGATGTTATCAGTGATAATCTTTCATATTTTGATCCGATGATTAAGATGGATTATGAATATAATCTATTAGAACTTGTTCCTTCGATGAAGAAATATCTCGAAGATAAAGAAAATAAAAAGAATTCACTCCCAAAAGCGGAAGTGGTGAAGAAAGATGAAATAGATCAATATGATTCATATTTTGATTTCATCTATAAAAGATTAACCATCGGTGGAATGCTTGATAGAAGTGCTTCATTAACCGATAAAGAGTTAAGAATATTTAAGAAATTAATTACTGAAGAATTAAATAATCGTAAGAATAAAAAATAAAAGGAAATGGACCTTATAATCGCCCACAGAATTACATTGCGCAAGGTCCATTTTTTATTTTGCTAAATCTTAATTGATTTAATAGCGGTTTCTAGATCATCCAAATCATTTTTAGCGATTTTATAGATCTCATAAGCATCGACTTTGTTATAAACATGGACGATGAGAGTTCTTAATTTTATCGCTTCTTTCCATGGGATGTTTGGATAATCATCTTTAAAAATTGATTCTAATTTAGTTAATTGTTCTCCGATTTGCATTAATGAGAAACAAGTTCCACGAACATGTAAATCAGAAGAAGCGAATTGTTCTAATGACATATCTTTTAAATCATCTTTGACCAAAGAAATATGTTTAAGGATTGAATCGATTCTTAATTGGATTAGCGTTTTGTCCATAAATTTTAACTCCTTCTACAAGCACTCTGGTAAGGAAGTCTAGATTATTATCTAGCTGTCTATGGGATATCAGATCGACTGTTTTGCCTAAAGCATCTTCAAGGTCACTAGCTAGTTTATAAAATTTTAGACCCATCGTGTCCGAAACAATTAGTAGATCGACATCGCTTTTAACAGTTGCCTCACCCCTTGCATAACTACCATAAAGATAAGCGCACTTTACTTCAGGGTAATTTGCAAATATTTCGCTAGTCTTGTTCTTTATATATTTAACATTAAGTAGTGCTGGGCCATTAGGAGTAATACCCATCTCTTTTAATTTAGTGAGTAGTTCATCATACGTATCATTCTTTAAGTCATTTTCTTCATAAGTCTGATAGGTACGACGTGATACACCCACTAATTTAGCAGCGTCTACTTGTGTTAAATGAGCTTGTTTTCTAACTTCTTTTAAAGATTTCATGGACTAACCCCTACATTTATTATACTGCGCAAGAAATAATGCG
Organism: Bacilli bacterium; assembly: GCA_045113315.1. Taxonomy (GTDB): domain Bacteria; phylum Bacillota_I; class Bacilli_A; order RFN20; family CAG-826; genus RUG13091. Next base: position 9,862 of record JBGUIX010000007.1, on the reverse strand, counting down.
CAATTATTTTTCACAATTGTTTTAAAACTTTCTTTTTCAATCTTGCGAGTTTTTATTTCGTGCGCGTATAATATATGCGGTTATAACGAAAGGATATTTTTAATTTATGGAAGAAATTAAGAAAACAATGCTCTCTGTTGATGGTAATACAGCAGCGGCATTAGGTTCCTATAACTACATTGAAGTAGCAGGTATTTACCCAATTACTCCTTCCTCCCCAATGGCGGAAAATATTGATGTTTATGCCTCACAAAAAAGAAAGAACTTTTATGGTTCTGTAGTTAAGGTTAGTGAAATGCAATCTGAAGCTGGTGCTTCTGGTGCGGTTCACGGTGTTTTACAAGCTGGTGGTTTAGCAGCCACATATACTGCTTCCCAAGGCTTATTATTAATGATTCCAAATATTTATAAGTGGGTCGGTGAATGTTTACCAGCGGTATTACATGTTTCCGCAAGAAGCTTAGCTACCCGTAGCTTATCAATCTTTGGTGATCATCAAGACATTTATGCGATTAGACAAACAGGTATCGCAATGATCTGTTCTCATTCCGTTCAAGAAATCGCTGATTTGACTAATGTTGCCCATTTAGTGGCGATTGATGCTCAATATCCAGTCTGTCATTTCTTTGATGGTTTTAGAACCTCTCATGAAATTCAAAACGTCGAATTTGTCGATGATAATGAATGGAAGAAATTATTACCAATGGATAAGGTTGAACTCTTTAGAAGTAGAGCCTTAAATCCACACACTCACCCAGTCACACGTGGTGGTGCGGAAAACGATGATATTTATTTCCAAGGTAGAGAAGCTCAAAACAAGAAAGCAGATGAAGTATTAGAAGTTGCGGTTAAATATTTCAAAGAAGCCAGCCGTTTAACTGGTAGAAACTACGCTCCATTTACCTATTATGGTGATAAAGATGCCGATAGAGTCATCGTCGCGATGGGTTCAGTTACCGAAACCATATCTGAAGTTATTGATGACTTACGCAGTAAAGGTGAAAAAGTCGGTTTAGTGAAAGTTCACTTATATCGTCCATTCTCCGCGAAACACTTATTAGCAGTTTTACCAAAATCCGTGAAACGTATTGCGGTTCTTGATAGAACTAAAGAATTAGGTGCTTCTGGTGAACCTTTATATGAAGATGTCGTGGCCGTTATTAAACAAGCGAACTTAGATGCCGAAGTTTTAGGTGGTAGATATGGTTTATCCAGTAAAGATACTCAACCTAAAGATATGAAAGCGGTTTTTGACTTCCTGAAGAGTGAAAAACGCTGGAACGGATTTACCGTTTCCATTAACGATGATGTTACTCATTTAAGTATTCCTACAGATGAACATTATCATGTTAAAGGAGATTATACTTCCTGCTTATTCTACGGATTAGGTAGTGATGGTACTGTTAGTGCGAACAAATCTTCCATTAAGATTATCGGTGACGCTACTCATCAATATGCGCAAGCCTATTTTGCTTACGATAGTAGAAAAGCTGGTGGTGTTACTCGTTCTCACTTAAGATTTGGTAAATCACCAATTAGAAGTACATATTATGTGCAAAACGCTGACTTCGTTTCTTGTTCATTAGATACATATCTATTCAAATTCGATATGATCAAGAACTTAAAAGAAGGCGGGACATTCTTATTAAATACTGATATGGACGATGCGACATTAGTGAAGATGATGCCAAATCGTGTCAAATATCAATTAGCCACTAAAAAGGCTAAATTCTACGTCATTGACGCTAACAAGATCGCTAGTGAAATTGGTATGGGTAGACATACAAATACCATTCTCCAAGCTTCCTTCTTCTATTTAAATCCAAATATTATGGATTATAGCGAAGCTAATAAATGGATGAAGAAATTCGCGGAAAAGAGCTATGCGAAAAAAGGCCAAGATGTCGTCGAACTCAACTGGAAAGCTATTGATGCTGGTACAGAAGGCTTAAGAGAAGTGAAGGTTGACCCAGAATGGGCCAAATTATCTCCAAAAGCCGAAGTGAAATTAACTGGTGATGATTATTTCGATAATTATGTTTCTGTGATCGGCAACCTTAACGGTGACGATTTACCAGTTAGTAAATTCATGGAAGGTGAATTACTCGATGGCACCATGCAAAACAATATCACCTTTAGAGAAAAAAGAAGTATCGCTGATAGAGTCCCATTATGGCACCCAGAAGCCTGTATTCAATGTAATAACTGTGCCTTTGTCTGTCCACATGCGACTATTAGACCATTCTTATTAGATGAAAAAGAATTAGCAGCTGCTCCAAAACTTGCTCAAGAAGTCGCTGATCCAAAATTACCGATGTTAAAAGCCAAAGGCTTAAAATATCGTTTACAAGTTTCTCCACGTAACTGTGTTGGCTGTGGCTTATGCGTTATGGAATGTAACGCCAATAAGACCGGCAAAGTCGCTCTTGAAATGGTGGAAGCTAAATCTCAATTCCCACAAGAAGAAGCTGCTGATTATTTATTCAAACATGTTTCTTATAAAGCGGATGCTTTACCAGCCCCAATGCAAGAAAGCGTTTTAGGTGTTTCTTACTTAATGCCTTATATGGAAATCAGTGGTGCTTGTGCTGGATGTGGTGAAACTCCATATTATCGTTTAGTTTCTCAATTATTCGGTAAAGATATGTTAGTCGCTAATGCGACTGGATGTTCATCCATCTATAGTGGTTCCACTCCATTAACTCCATTCTGTACCGATAAAGAAGGTCAAGGCGTGGCTTGGGCGAACTCCTTATTCGAAGATAACGCTGAATTCGGTTATGGTATGAGAGTGGCGACAGATGCCAAAATCAAACGTATTATTGAAATCTTAAGCGCCGCTAAAGAAAGAGGCGTGGAAGAAGAATTAGCCAAAACTATCGATGCCTACTTCGAAAATATTAAAAATAGAAATGCGGTTAGACCAATCGTTAAGAAATTAGTCGAACTCGTCAAAGCTAGTAAGGATGAAGGCGTTAAAGAAGTCTTAGCTTACGAAAGAGATTTACAAGATAAATCCATTTGGATCATCGGTGGTGATGGTTGGAGCTATGATATCGGTTATGGTGGATTAGACCACGTTATCGCTAACGAAGAAGATGTTAATATCTTAGTCCTTGATACCGAAGTTTATTCCAATACCGGTGGACAATCCTCTAAATCTTCTCAAACTGGTTCTATCGCTAAATTTACCGCTTCTGGTAAAACTACCGCGAAGAAGAACTTAGCTCTTATTGCCATGAGCTATGGCAATGTCTATGTTGCTCAAATCGCTTTAGGTGCTAATCCAGTTGCCGCTATTAAGGCCTTAAAAGAAGCGGAAAGCTATGATGGACCATCATTAGTGATCTGCTATGCCCCATGTGCGAACCACGGTATCAAAGGTGGTTTAGCTAACTCCATGAGACAAGAACGTCTCGCTGTGGAATGTGGCTACTTCCCAATCTTCAGATACGATCCAAGAAAAGAAGTCCCATTAACCGTGGATTGTAAAGATCCAGATTATTCAAAATTAAGAGACTTCGTGATGACAGAAACAAGATTCTCTCAACTTCCAAGAGTCAATCCTGAACACGCGGAAGAATTACTCACCAAGTGTGAGAAGTACGCGAAGGATAGATTCGATAGAATCAAGAAATTCGGTCTCTAATATAAAATATTAAAGGAAGGGTATGGTTATCATATCCTTCTTTTATTTTATTTATGAAAAAATATTATTTTTATCTTGATAGAGATGATAAATTGCTATATATTATTTTCGTAGGTTAATGATTATGAATAAACAAGTTAGACAATTAGAATTACTTCTCGAATTACATAACGAGAAAGAACAAATCGAAGAAAATATTAAATCTCTCCCTGTGGGATATATCTCTGTTAAACAGATATCCGGACATACTTATTACTACCGTCAATGGAGAGAAGGAAAACAAATTATTTCTTCTTATGTTCCAGAAGCTTTCTTAAATGCGACTAGAAGAAAAATCGCCGCTAGAAAAGAACAAGAAGCTTTATTAAGAGCGGTTAAAGCCGATATTAAAAAAGCCAACCGTAAAGTTAATAAAGAACGCTTATTATCAAAAGCGGAAGTTGAAGAATTACTTAAAAACGAAAAATAATTAAAACAAATTTGAGGAAATGAGAACTTAATGTTCTCTTTTTCTTTTATTCATATCATCACTTTGCTAATATTATATCTTAGAAAAATTATGTCTAAACTTATTGTTTTATCAGGTGTTCCAGGATCAGGTAAATCTTATTTCTCAAAATTATTAAGAAAGAAAAAAGAAGGCCATGTTTATATTATCTCTTCTGATGCTTTAAGAGATTTAGTGACTGGTAGTCAAAAAAATCTTAGTGAAGATAAGCTCATGTGGAAGATGTTTTATGAACTCGCGAAAGTTTATTCTGAAGATCCAAAAGGAATTGTCGTTCTTGACGCGACGAATAGAGACACCAAATATCGTATTGATTCCGTTAAGGAATTAAAGTCTCATTTTGATGAAACTAATCTCGTTTTATTCGATGTTGCTAAAGAAGTAGTGATTAGACAAAATTTTGACCGTGAATTTCCGGTTCCAAGTGAAGTGTTAGAAGAATATTTCGCTAATTTTGAATTACCACAAAAAGAAGATTATGAATTCTTCTCCAATGTTTACATCACTAATGGCGAAAATATCGAAGAAATAATCGATTTAATTTAATCATTTTTGATTATTAAATAAAAAGTCTCTTAAGAGACTATTTTTATTAACTGGTCGGAACGATGAGATTTGAACTCACGACCCCTTCCACCCCAAGGAAGTGCGCTACCAAGCTGCGCTACGTCCCGAATCCTATTTATTATACATTTAATCGTCTTTTTTGTATTATCTTTTCTCTTATTCTTATTTATAAAACATATTAATAGATAAATTTTTAAATATTATCTATAATTAACTCACTTATGGAAACTAGGATTGTTATTAAAGGCGCTAAAGAGAATAACTTAAAAAATATCGATTTAGAATTACCAAAAAATTCTTTAATCGTCTTTTCCGGTTTATCAGGAAGTGGTAAAACCACTTTAGCCTTTGATACTATCTTTGCAGAAGGTCAAAGAAGATATATGGAGAGTTTATCTAGCTATGCTAGACAATTCTTAGGAAGCTATGATAAACCAAATGTTGATAGTATTGATGGTTTATCTCCTAGCATCGCGATTGATCAAAAATCCGTTTCTCATAATCCTCGTTCGACAGTAGGAACAGTCACTGAAATATATGACTATTTAAGATTGTTATTTGGCAGAATTGGTGTTCCATATTGCCCTAATCACCATGAACCAATCATCTCTTTTTCTCCATCGATGATGACCGATGTGGTGATGGAATATGGTGAAGGAAGCAAAATTCAATTATTATCACCAGTGGTTCATCATGAAAAAGGCACACAAAAAGATATCTTAGATAAGATTAGAGTGAATGGTTTTACACGTTTACGTGTCGATGGTGAATTAACCGAAATTGAACTAGTTAAAGATTTAGATAAAAACAAAAGACATGATATCGATATCGTCGTCGATAGAATTATCGTTAAACCTGATAATAGAGCGCGTATTTACGAATCTATTGAAACTGCTCTAGATTGGTCGCATGGTTTATTATTAATTCTTTCTGAAAAAGGAGAAAGGTTACTTTCTGATAAACATACCTGCCCAATATGTGGTTTCTCCGTTCCTCGCGTGGAGCCAAGATTATTCTCTTTTAACGCTCCATTAGGTTTTTGCCCTGACTGTAAAGGTTTAGGAATGAAAAGAGAAGTTGATCCAGATATCTTAATTCCGGATAAAACTTTATCGATTAATCAAGGGGCGATTAGATGGTATAGAAACACTATCGGTAGTAAAAATATCGAATGGCAAGAATTCGCTTTACTTTGTAAATTATATAAAATTGACCTTGATAAGCCTTGGGAAAAGCTCACTGAAAGAGAAAAACATATCTGTTTATATGGTAGTGAACAACCATTTAAATATGAGATTACTTCCGTAAACGGAAATGTCATGCATCGAAACGGTTATATTGAAGGTGTAAAAACAAGAATCGATCGTTTATATAACAACACTCAATCAGACATGATGAGAGAAGTTTTTGAATATTATATGCGTGATAAGGAATGTACCACTTGTCATGGAGCTAGACTTAATGAACAGGCTTTATCGGTTTTAATCGATGGTAAAAATATTAAAGAAGTCACCGATTTACAGCTTAAAGATTTAGTGAAATGGGTCGATGAATTACCAAATAAATTAAGTGAAAGTCAAAAGACGATCGCTGATATGGTACTTAACGAGATTCATAACCGCGCCTCTTTCTTATGCGATGTCGGCTTAGAATATTTAACTTTATCCCGTATGGCTATGACCTTAAGTGGTGGAGAATCTCAAAGAATTAGATTAGCCACACAAATAGGTAGTAAATTAACTGGTGTTTTATATGTTTTAGATGAACCTTCTATCGGTTTACATCAAAAAGATGACCAAAAACTCATAAAAACCATGCAAAAGATGCGTGATTTAGGTAATACCTTAGTGGTTGTAGAGCACGATGAAGAAACGATTAGAAGCGCTGATTATATCGTCGATATTGGACCTGGAGCCGGTATTCACGGTGGTGAAGTAGTAGCTGAAGGCAAAGTCGAAGATATTGAAAAAAGTGAAAGATCGATTACTGGTGCTTATTTAGCGGATCGTAAATTTATTCCAATTCCAAAAAATAGAAGAAAAGGAAATGGCAAATTTATTTCTATAAAAGGCGCGAGTAGTAATAACTTAAAGAATGTTGATGTTGATATTCCTTTAGGATGCTTTGTCTGTGTGACTGGTGTTTCGGGAAGTGGCAAATCATCATTAATTAATCAAACTTTATATCCATATATTCAAAGACATTTCAATGAAAATGCGGATGTTACCTTAGGTAAATATAAAGAGATTATCGGTGTTGATTATTTAGATAAAGTCGTGGATGTCACTCAAGATCCGATCGGTAGAACTCCTCGTTCTAACCCAGCGACATACGTCAAATTATTTGATGATATTAGAGATTTATTCGCGGAAACTATCGAAGCTAAAGCCCGTGGTTTTGATAAAGGTAGATTCTCCTTTAACACCACAGGTGGAAGATGTGAAACATGTCAAGGCGCTGGTGTGACTTGTATTCCGATGAATTTCTTACCAGATGTTTATGTCAAATGTGATGCTTGTAATGGTAAAAGATATAACGAAGAAACATTACAAGTTACCTATAAAGGTAAGAATATTTATGATGTTCTAGAGATGACTGTGGAAGACGCTTTAAAATTCTTTGAAAATCGTCCGAAACTTAAAAAGAGATTACAAATTCTTTATGATGTTGGCCTAGGCTATATCAAATTAGGTCAACCCGCAACGACATTATCAGGTGGCGAAGCGCAAAGAGTGAAATTAGCCTATGAACTACAGAAAAAACCAACTGGTAAATCTTTATATATCTTAGATGAACCAACAACTGGATTACATACAGATGATGTTTCTAGATTATTAAAAATATTACAAAGAATTGTCGATAATGGTGACACAGTCTTAGTTATTGAACATAACTTAGATGTCATCAAAGTCGCTGATTATATTATCGATTTAGGACCTGATGGTGGAGATGGTGGTGGCACGATTGTCGCTACTGGTACTCCAGAAGAAGTAAGTAAGAATAAGAAATCTTATACTGGTCAGTTCCTTATCGATCTATTAAAGAAAGGACATTACTGTTAATGGTTTTATTTATTGTTTCCGCTTTAATCGCGGTGATTAGTTTAACAATGGGGATTTATTTATCCTTAACATTTATTAGAAATGTTGTTCCTCCAATTCCTTTTAAGAAAATATTATTCCGCTTATTAGTGGTCGGTAGTGTTTTTACTTTATCTTTCACCACGATGATGTCTTCTATCTATTTATGGGGAAAAATTTCTCCTAAACCATATGAGATGGCTAGTTGTATCATCGGTGGTTTATTAGTCGGCTCTTTAGGAGCGGTTTCTTTATTTACTTTTATGCTTCATTATTGGGGTGATTTAAAAAAGAAAGGTGTTTCTGAAACCACTGATAAATGGTTATTTAAAGGTTTAATGGCGGCATTCCCATTATTCTTAATATCTTTATTCTTCCTTAGTGAAGGATTTGCTAATTACGCAACATATCCTCTTCCTAATGGAATTAATTTCCAACATGGATTTGTGAATCCCAGTTCTTTATATGGACCAAATATTGCTTTCTACGCTTTATGCATCCTTTCTGGAGCTCTATATTGTTATTTCATACTAGACCATAAATTCTATTTACAATACGGTAAACATGGTATTGCCGAATCCACATTCTTAATCGCTTTTCCTGCCGGTATATTAGGGGCGAGAATCTTCTATGTGATTGGTAATTATTCTGTGGAATTTGTCGGTCAACCATGGTGGAAGATATTCGCTATTTGGGAAGGCGGATTAACCATCTTAGGTGGTGCGATAACCGGTATCGTTGTTGGTGTAGCTTGGTTCATGTGGAGAAATAAAGGCTATAGCATTTGGTTAGCGGTTGATATCATCATCCCCACAATCTTAGTGGCCCAAGCGGTTGGTAGATGGGGCAATTTCTTTAACTGTGAAGTACATGGTACTTTAACGGCAATTGAAAATTGGAACTGGCTACCTCGATTTATTGTTAATAACATGAGATACTCTTCAACCTCTGGCTGGGCACCTGATGGGATGATGTATGTCCCATTATTCTTTATTGAATGTTTAACTAATTTATTAGGATTCTTTGTTTTATATCATGTTTTTGGTATCGCTTTAAGAAAATATACCGAACTAGGTGATTTAGCCTTTGGCTATGTGATATGGTATGGTTTAACTCGTGTACTAATGGAGCCTCTTAGAGACACCGCTTATAACATGGGTGAAAATGGTTATTGGTCTTGGATTTGGTCCATTGTCTTTGTGATTGTTGGTGCTTTATGTGTCGCTTTAAATCACTTCATTAGATTTATAAAACAGCCAAAACAAATTAATAGAAACAAATATTTATATGGTTCAATCGGTGTGGCTATTATATCCATTACCTTATTAGTGGTCTCCATTATCATGATGTCGACTTCTTCATTTAATAAAACACTTGTGTTTAATAAATTTAACTGGGGATTAATTATTTTATCTTTAGGCATTTCTTGCTTGTTTGGTTTATTAATTACCTTACCTCCATTATTTATTAAGAAAAAAACTATTGATGCCTAAATATAAGTATTTATTTTTTGATTTAGGATACCGAATGGGAATCCTTGGTTGTTAGAATTATAATCGTCACTATATGTGATAAAAATATTTTGTAATAATATAATTATTAAGTGGTATTAATACCACTTTTTTGATATAATATAAATAGAGGATATGGATAGGGTGAATTAAGGCATGGATGCACATGTGTTTTTTAACATCAACTATCAATTGTTTGGTCTACTAAATATTGAAGGAAAGTGTTGAACACTAATATTGAGAGAAGATTAAAAGAGATATTAATTGATGTTGGTAAACAAAAGACAATATATTCAAAACCAAGGAAGGGAATAATATGCTACTAACTTACCAATTTGAATTAAGAGTAAATGAAACGATGTCTGTCATCCTTGGACATCTCTCTTACGCTGCTAGTAAGCTATTCAATGTTGGTAATTATGAAAGAAAAGAATATAAATCACTTGGCTTTGATAAGATACCAGATTGGTATGATCAAAAGAAAAGATTGAAAGATAATATCTGGTATAAGTCTTTACCTAGTCAAACTAGTCAAGATGTTCTCGCT
>JBGUIX010000006.1:0-332294 GCA_045113315.1 Bacilli bacterium | reverse complement strand
TGTAACCGTTTTAATAGCTTAGGAAAGAACTACTGCACGTCAAAGCAAATTAGAGAAAGCATAATCATCGAAAAAGCGAATGAAGTGCTTAATTTAACTCAATTTGATGAGTCGGTATTTCTTAGAGAAATAAAAGAGATCGTTTCTGTTTATCCAAACATTCTAGTCTTCCGCTTTAATGATGGAAGAGAAAAAACCGTTAATTGGGAGAACCCAAGTAGACGTGAATCATGGACACCTGAAATGAAACAAAAAATGAAAGAGAGGAAAAGAAATGTCAAAAGTCATCGTAATTCCAAGTAAAGTCAATCCTTTAACAAAAGCACCAATTGATTCTCTTAAAAAGAGAAGAGTTGCTGCGTATGCTAGAGTTTCAACGGAGATGGACGAACAAACAAACTCCTATGAAGCTCAAGTCGATTATTACACAAAATACATAACCGCAAACCCTGAATGGGAGCTGGTCAAAGTGTATACAGATAAAGGAATAAGCGGCACATCAACAAAAAACAGAGATGGTTTTAATGAAATGATTGATGATGCTAGAGCTGGCAAGATTGACCTAGTTATTACCAAGTCAGTATCTCGTTTTGCGAGAAATACACTTGATACCATCTCCATTACTAGAGAGCTTAAAGACAAAGGGGTGGAGATTTATTTTGAAGAGCAGAACATATACACATTTGATAATAACGGTGAGCTTATGCTCACAATCTTAGCTTCTATAGCCCAAGAAGAATCTAGAAACATTTCTGAAAACGTCAAATGGGGTAAAAGAAAAAGGATGAGGGACGGATACAGTTTTGTAGCTTTTTCAACATTCCTTGGATATGATCGACACGAAGATGACTTGATTGGGTTCAAAGTGAATGAAAAAGAAGCTGAAACGGTAAGGCTTATTTATAAAGAATTCAATAAAGGCAAATCAATAAATTACATTTGTAAGCTTTTAGAAGAACTTAACATTCCAACGCCTCACGGTAAGAAAAAGTGGCCTCAGTCTACGATTATGTCCATCTTAAGAAACGAGAAATATAAAGGTGCGACTCTTACTCAAAAAGGATATGTGAAGAACTTCCTCGAACACAAAGTGGTGAAGAACAACGGTGAATTAGAGCAATATTACCAAGAAAACCATCACGAGTGCATTATCACGCCAGATGATTGGGATGCCACCCAAATCGAAATTGAAAGAAGAAAAAAACTCGGTGTTATCTTTTCGGGTAAGAATGAGTTCTCTTCTAAGTTCATCTGCGAATGTTGTGGTGGATATTATGGAAGAAAGCTATGGCATAGCACCGATAAGTACAGATACTTCATTTACCAATGTAACAATAAGTTCAAAAACAACGTTAAATGCTGCACGCCTTCCTTTAAGGAAGAGGAACTCCAATCCCTGTTCTTGAAGTCATACTCAAAATTTATGGGTAATAAAAAACAACTGATAATTGATTCTGAAGAGTTAATTACTTTGTTGAGCGATACATCTAAGGAAGAAACAAGAATGGCTGAGCTTAAACAAAAAGCTGATGATTTAGTGGTTCTAGTTGATAATCTCATTGAATCTGCAAAAACAAAGGAAGTGGATGCAGATGAGTACACAAGAAAGCATGAATCATACGTTAAAGAATATGACGCCTTAACTGAGGAGATGAAAACCATCGAATTAGAAATCAAAAGAAAAACCCTTCTTAAGAGGGAGATTCAATTATTTATTAAGGATTTAAATAAGCGACCAGACGAATTGCTGGTTTATGATGAGGACACATTTTGCTTTTTCATAGATAACGCAACGATCCACATCGATGGTTCTGTTACATTTTCTTATAGAAATGGCAGCAAAATAACTGTAAAATAAGGTGGTTGCATAGAGGGTTGCATTTTGGGCATTTTAAGGTTCAAAGGTTGCACCCGCAACTAGGGTGGTTGCATGTTGTATTAAAATACAACATTCAATACAAAGACAACAATTGAGATGATTTAATCATCTCTTTTTTTATTTGTGCTCGCAAAAAAACATATACTTTTAAATCAAAATGGTTATTTATTCTTTCTAAATAATGTTTTGAAAGAACACTATAAGTTGCTATGATTTAAGTATGGGAATTTTTGATACTTTTAAAAAAGATAGGAAACAAAATAGTGCCACTAACTTAAATGAAAAAATCGAGTTAGCAACATCTAATATAAATAAAGGCTTACAAGTGACTCAAATCTTAGTTGATGCTTACGAAGATTTGAATAGCATCGATGCTTTGCATTTTTCTTTTAAAGATATCAAAAACTTAGGAGATGCTATTAACACGGTTATGCCTGCTATAGAAGCTATCTATGAAGAAACTGGCAAAGAAGGCACTGGGCTACATAAATTAGTGACTTTTGTCGATGGCGAAATAAAAGATACTAAATTTGGTAAAACAATTGATTCTATAGTCCCTATTAAGGATGAATTGTTACAACTTAGCGATGGAAAGCTAGTCACCGCCCCTAATCCAACGCTTCTCTTGTTAGCGGCCGTCTTGATAACCGTTAAGCAAGAAACAACAAAAATCCTAAACGCATGCGATAAGATACTAACATTCTTAAAGAATGACAAAGAATCTAGAGTCGAAGGCGATTTAAACGTTTTAAATAGCATTGTTAACGAGTATAAATTCAATTGGGACAATAAAGAATATAGAACTAGTCATCATAAATTGGTGTTAGACATTAAAAGAAGTGCTGAACAAAATATAATTTTCTATCAAAAGCAAATTAAAACTTTAATCCAAAATGATAAAAAGGCTTTAGTTGCTAAAACGTTAAAAGAAAAGCAACTCGATTTAGAAAATAATTTTACCTATTATCAACTGACAATTTACGTTTATAGTTTCGCTTCATTTTTAGAAGTGTTGCTTCTAGGTAATTTTAATAAAGATTATCTTTTACAAGTAAAAGGCAAACTGCTAGTTAATTCGAAAGATTATAAAGATTTGTTTGATGTAGCACTAGACCATCTAAAATCAACCGCTAATACATCTACAGAATCGAAGGCACTTAAAGGTATAGGCGGGCTATTGTTAAAAACAAAAGAAGGATCTTGGCTAAACAAAAAAGGTGAAGCAATAAACGATGCGGCAATTAAGCAAAGCTTAGATTCGTTCATTGTCCTCCAAGAGGACAAATCTACTATTTTTGTCAAAAACATAGAACAAACTAAAACGTTATTTAACGAATGCAATAATGTTTATTTTGATAAGGACGGTATTTATTTTAAATAAAACATGCATTGATTGATGTGTGCTTTTCTTTAATATCATGTGAGTTATAGCTAGGCAATCACAAAAAGTCGACATTTTGTAGAATATACAGGATGTCGTTTTTATTTATAAAATAGGCAATGCCGGATTAATTAAAAATGTTTTGACATAAACTTAGAAAAACTTAAAGTATTTGTAATTTTTCCAAGATAATGCAGTAATGTTATCAAGGTATCACTTTCGGTGAATATACCCCAACTTTTTAGTATAAAAAGTATCACTTAAGAATTCTGCTCTCAAATACCTATAATGCACGCATCTCACAATGATGCGTGCTTTTTATTTTATGAATCTAAAGTTTTTAAACTTCTGCATTATAAAAAAGAGTAAAAAGTGTTTTCTCATATTAGAAACTTTAAAAAGTCTTTTTCCAGAAGAAAAGTAAACAAATAGCAGCTTGAATTGGTACACCGACCAAATAAAGCATCCAGAGTGAATAAATGCCTAAAACAATACTAATACAGTAAACAGTTGTTATAACTAACCAAACAAATAAACTAATTGAAATAAGTCTAACTAACCAATAATTTTCTTTACATCCATAAAAATACACAATCAAGGCACAAAGTGGTGTAGCTGCAACGAATGCTACCCAATATTTTTTAGCATTTTCAGCATTTTTTACAACTGGAGAGATAAATATTACAGTAGCAATTAAAAACAACGCAACACAAAGCATAATTGTAATTAAAAGGTTTCTAACAAACATTTTCCTTTTTGGAGAATTTAAATCTTTATCGGAATGTTTAGAAAACAAGAATTCGATATTGACATCAAAAATCTTGGCAATTTCATAAAGCATCTCAATACTTGGCACATTTTCGCCTCTTTCCCATTTAGAAATAGCTTTATCCGAGTAGTTTAATTTATCTGCTAAGTCAGATTGAGTCATACCTGCACGTTTTCTAAGCTTTGTTATATTTTCTGCGATATTTTCATTAATATTGTCCATAAAATCTAACATTCTCCGTTTCGTAGAATTAAATTCTACAATATATAGCGTAGAGTTTCCTTTACACCTTTATTTCATTATTATACATTAACGACAGGAATTCTAATATGAAAGTCTTAATCGTTTGTGATGTTCTTGGTGAAGAAAATAACGGAACTACCATTGCTACAACCAATTTAATTAATTATTTAAAAAGCCAAGGTGATGAAGTTCGTATCCTTTGTGCTGATCAAGATAAAAAAGGTCAAGAAAACGTTTATGTTGTTCCAAATATTTATTTAGGTCTCCTTATTAATAATATATTAAAGAAAAATAACGTTAACCTTGCTAAACCAGTTAAAAAGATCATAAAAGAAGCCTTAAAAGGCGTTGATGTTGTTCATGTAGTTATGCCTTTTGCCTTAGGAAACAAGACCGCAAAGATAGCAAGAAAAATGGGAATCCCTGTAACTGCAAGTTTCCATTGTCAAGCTGAAAACTTTACTGCCCATGTATTCAATACAATTGATAGCAAATTAGTGAATAAAATCGTTTATAAAACTTTTTACAAGAAGTTATACAACAGAGTAAACGCGATTCATTATCCTACAGAATTCATCAGAGATGTTTTTGAAACAACAGTAAAAAGAAAAACAAATGCTTATGTAATTTCTAATGGTGTTAACAATCGTTTTAAAAAACTTGATATTGTTCGTTCAGAAGAATTTGAGAACAAGTTTAATATTTTATTTATTGGCAGATTATCTAAGGAAAAATCACACGATTTACTATTAAAAGCTGTCTCTTTAAGTAAATATAAAGATCAACTCCAACTTTATTTTGCAGGACAAGGCCCAAGATTAAAACAGATTTTACTTCTTTCTAAAAAGTTAAAAATTAACACTCCTATAATTAAGTTTTACTCTAGAGATGATTTGGTGAAATTAATCAATTCCTGTGATCTTTATGTTCATCCTTCCAAAATTGAAATCGAGGCAATTTCCTGTTTAGAAGCAATTTCTTGTGGTTTAGTTCCTGTTATTTCTAGCTCAAAAAGAAGTGCAACAAATAAATTTGCATTATCAGAAAAGAATCTGTTTAAATATGATTCTCCTCAAGATTTAGCAAATAAAATTGATTATTGGATTGAGCATCCTGTAGAAAAACAAGAATGCGCTAAGCAATATCTAGAAAATTTGAAGCCTTTTGATCAAGAGGAATGTATGAAAAAGATGAGAAATATGCTTTTAACTTACTCAAAAGAAGAAAATCATACTCCAAAAACAACATATTATTACGAAGATGAACTTAATGATGATTTTGCATTCAATGGAATTGTTGCAAAGAAAACACCTGCAAAATATAAATATTTGCATAAAAACCCAATCTATAAGTTCTTTGAATTTATTCTTTATTGGATTATTGCTAAACCAGTCGTGTTATTAATTAACAAGATTGCATATAAACAGAAATTTGAGAATCACTTAACGTGCAAAAAGAGTGAACTTAAAGGTTGTTTTATATACGCAAATCACACTTTGGGAATGGGTGATGCTTACACTCCAAATCTTATTTTTGGCGAAAAGAACAATGTAATTGTTGGTCCTGAAGCAACCTCTGTTTTTGGAATTAAAACTATCGTTGGAATGCTTGGAGGAATGCCTTTACCTTCAACATTAAAAGGTTTCAAAAACTTCTTAAATGCGATTGAGAAGAAAACATCAAAAGGTCAACATATTACAATCTATCCAGAAGCGCATATTTGGCCTTACTATACAGGCATTAGAAACTTCAAAAGCGCATCTTTTAAATACCCAGTCGATTTAGATAAACCAGTAATATGTTTAACAAACACTTTTGTGCCTTATAAAAAATCATTTAGATTAGTCACTCACATTGATGGACCTTTCTATCCTAATTTAACTATTGATAAAAAGGATGCAGTGGAATTGTTAAGAAATGATGTCTATCAAACAATGAAAAAGAGATCTAATGAAGTTAAACAATTTGAAAAAATTAAATATATAAAAATCGAAAAAAGACAGTAAATTATGTGCAATAAGTGATGTTTTACAAGGTAATAATTATTAAATAATTGATTTTTTACTAACATTTTATATTTCATCATGCTCTATTAAATATTTAAATTTTTCTAAATTTATTTTATAAAATAATCACATACGAAAATAAATAATAATGATCAAGTCACTGAAAAGTGGCTTTTCATTTCTGTAACATTTTATTTTCCGCTTGTAACATTTTTAGAAACTGCTGTAACATATTTTTGCGAAAGCTGTAACATTTGTATTATTTCTTTCGCTTATTGCCAATCGTTAACTACAGTATTGATACAATGTCAGTACTGTTTTTTTATTAATTTGTGATATAATCACCACAGGGAATGATGTCTCCCTTCTAGAAATAGAAAACCGCAAATATAAGCTGATGACGTCTATGACTTATTTTGTCGTAGAAATCAGCTTTTTAATTTCTATGACGGATTGGAGATTATATGAATATATTTCTATCCTTATTTATCATCTTTGGCGCAGGAATACTTGGTGGCTTTCTTTTTGAGAAGATTAAGCTCCCTAAACTTGTTTGGTACATCATTCTTGGGATATTAATTGGTCCATCATTGTTGAACATTGTTGATGACACTCTTTTATCCATATCTTCATATCTTAGGCAAATAGCCTTAGTTATTATTCTAACTAGATCAGGTTTGTCTCTAGATATCAACAATCTTAAGAAGATAGGCAGACCTGCAATATTAATGTGTTTTGTTCCTGCTTGTTTTGAAATAGTGGGAATCACTATATTTGCGCCTTTATTTTTAGGAATATCATATTTAGAAGCTTTGCTTCTTGGTTCGGTATTGGCTGCGGTATCTCCAGCGGTAGTAGTTCCTAGAATGATTAAATTAATGGATGAAGGATATGGCAAAGAACATAGTGTTCCTGAACTAGTGATGGCAGGAGCCTCTTGTGATGATATCTTTGTCATTGTTCTTTTCTATTCATTCAAGAATTTAGTGTCGACATCAACATTTGATGGCTGGGGTATTAGTCAAATTCCAATCTCAATAGTAACTGGCATCGGATTAGGAATTGGTGTGGGTTTCTTGATGGTTTTAATCATCCGTTATCTAAAGTTTAACAAAATTGTTAATGTTGTCTTTATGCTCGGCTTGTCGTTTGGAATGTTAGCGTTAGAAACTGTCTTAAAACCTTACTTTAGTATCTCTTCATTACTCGCAATTATCGTGATGGCGTTAGTGGTAAACATATTCAAAAAAGAGGAAGCTAAAGAAATCCAAAAATCATATAACGGATTATGGCAAGGCTTTGAGATACTACTTTTTGCTTTAGTGGGTATAGCCACCGATGTTCATTACGCTTTTTCTAAAGAAGGCGCCATCATAGTGGGACTAATCTTCATAGCATTAATCTTTAGAAGTATAGGAGTCTTTATATGCGTATTAGCTACAAAGTTTACTTGGAAAGAAAAGATTTTTATTATCATTTCCTATTTACCAAAAGCCACTGTTCAGGCTTCAATTGGGGCGATTGCCCTTTCTGAAGGATTAGCGTGTGGTACACTAGTTTTAACAGCTGCAGTGGTGTCGATTTTAATAACCGCTCCATTAGGGGCTATACTTATGGACTCGTTTTATAAGAAACTACTAAATAAAAGTGATCCGATTACTGAATGCATCTCTTAAATCAAGGAAATAGCAATATTTGTATCACTTTAGTTGTCTGCACCCCAACTTTTTAGGGCAAAAAGTACCACTTTAGTGTTCTGCCCCCAATCGTTAACAACAGTATTGATACAATGTCAGTACTGTTTTATTTTATAATAATAGTGCATCAGAGGACTGTACGCCGTAGCGTAGGGGAGACAATTAGTCGGCCGCCTGTTAGATAAGATGCCGAGTGAGCTCGTTATATCGGGCTTTTTATTTAGCCCAGGAGGTTACTATGTCAGTCAGATTAGAACTATTAAAACAAAATGATGAAGAACGGTTCATCAAAGATAATCAATATGCTTTTAAATATGGTGCGGAGCAATACTTTTCACAAAGTGAAATGGAAGAACAATACGAAGAACCTGGAGAAATAATAGCTAGAGAAACTATCTTTAATTCCATTCATCATAAAGGATCGGTTGCCTATCGAATTACGGATGATAATAAACCTGTTGGTGGGATTATTGTTAATATCGATGGTGAGAAAGGTGATTTAGAAATATTCTTCGTTAATCCATCTTGTCATTCAAAAGGAATAGGCCAGGCCGCATGGAAAGAAATAGAAAGAATTCATTCAAAAGTAAAGGTGTGGGAAACGGTTACACCTTGTTTTGAAAAAAGAAACATTCATTTTTACGTGAATAAATTGAGGTTTCATATTGTTGCGTATTATAACAAGCACTATCCAGAACCGAACTGCCCTGAAGATATGTGGGAAATGTATAAATTTCAAAAAGTGATTAAATAGTTATTAGAGTGTCGGTTTTTTAGATTGGTGTCGGAAATTGAAAAAGGTGTGTCGGATTGTATCATTTCTGTCGCGAGCATCCAAACGAATTAAATGGTGTCCCGTTTATGCCATGTAATAGTGAAGGAGATAATTAGAGTTCGCTCTACTAATCGGGATTAGTGTCTATTCACGAAATACCCAAAGCATCGACTTTGGGTTTTTATTTTCATCTTCTTTCGAGAGTTTCCATCTTCTAATCGCAATGTCAAAGGCGACATCAAATTTGAAAGTGAACCAAATACGAGCACAAAGATTGTTGTTAGATTTAATAATTAATTATTACTGTGGCACTTTTGTGACAGCTAATATTTTATATTAAGAGCGATATTTCTTGAGGTGAACAAAATGAGAAAGATAACTAAATCATTATTATTAGTGACATCATCCACGATGCTTATACCCTTTTTAGGGGCTTGCAAAATAAAACAAGATGTTTCATCCACATCTTCATCTACATCCTCATCTACTTCTACAACTTCATCTACATCTTCAACTACAAAATATGATGTCGTTTTTAAGAATTATGATGGATCAGTTCTTTATCAAACAAAAGTTGAACCTGGAGAAAGCGCTACCTATAAAGGCGAAGATCCAAGTAAACCTGCTGATGTTGATAATTATTATGAATTTGAAGGTTGGGATAAACCTTTTGATAATATCACTTCTGATTTAGAAGTAACTGCTACATATAAGAGCACCTCAAACTTTAAAGACTTCGAAGTTGATTTCGAATTTGAAGTCGATTTAGGCGCTAGCGAATATACATCTGAAACGACTAACTTTTTAGGAGTAGACGAGGGTGCAACTGTTTCACTTGTGAAACCTGTCATCGTTGATGGTGAAGAAGTAACTAGCTATGTAGTCCACTTTGATGATATGACATTTGATTATTCTCAAGTGGATACATCTGTTTGGGATGAATTTGACATCAAAATTACTTATAAAGGTGTCACCAAAACCGATGTTATTGATGTTATGCCTGATTATAATAACTGGACAAATAATCAACACTTTAATTTTGGTGGAAAGTATATGGAACCAGGACCAGACTGGTTAATAATCACCTATTTAGATTTATACACTGAAGGCGCAATGATTAATGGCTGTCCTGGCGAATTTAGTGGTGATTATTATCACTATGAATTCTTTGATGAAGATGGATTAAGATTCTATGGTAAATATAATGGTGCTTCAATAGATGTAATCTATAGATTTAAAGAAAATACATTCCATCAATATAACAAATTCGATAATTTTGATGATCCAGTCATGAAAGTTACTTGCATTGTCGACGGTGAAGCTTCATTCGCTGCTCCTCAACAATTCGAACTTTCTATCTATCAAGACCTTGATGAATGCACAAGTGCATATGGAACCGTATATGGGGATAACAAGTACTTAACTCCTAAGTACGATTATGACCCGACTAATAATTCTTTTAAAGTCCATCTACCAGATTATCCTAACCCATTTGTTTATAACAAAGATGATGGCAATTATCACGCTAAATAGATTGATGTGACATATTTAAGGCATATTTTGACTAAAGATGTTTATCATTACGTTCATGCAGACTTAAATCCACACGTTAATTTATAGGTGTTCGGATTTTAGTAAAAGGGTCCGGATGTATCAAAATAGTCCAAAAAGGCCAAGTGTATATAACAGTACTGATAGAAATCGGTACTGTTTTTTAGTTTTTAATTTAATTAAATAATGATTATATTTGATTGATAATGTATAATTAATTCATGAGTAAAAAAGCTGAAAAAATAATCAAAGATGTTAATGCAACTATGTCGTTAGAAGGTATGCCATTAAGTGATTTTGATATTGAGTTAATATCTAAAGTTGTTGATGGAGAAATTACTAGAGAAGAGGCTTTTAGACAGCTCAACGCCAGTTTAGGAATTAATGGACAAATATAAATATTCTTATTTAGATGAAAAGGGCATCTACTGTTATCGAGACAGTGATGTTTTAATAAATAAACTAAATATACAAGACGAGGAAACCTTTTATAAGGTCGAACGTCTTTATAGTGGCTTGAGACAATCCGAATTATTGAATAAACCAATAGATGGCAACCTAGATTTTGAGCACTTAAAAGCGATTCATTTTTATTTGTTCCAAGATTTATTCTTTTGGGCAGGCAAAGTAAGGACTGTTGCGATTGCAAAGGGTAATTTGTTTTGTCTTCCACAATACATCGAATCCTACGCTAAAGACATTTTTACTAATTTAAAAAGAGATAACTACTTTCAAGGTATTCCAAAAGAAGATTTCATTAGCCGTGTCACTAATCTTTTAGCGGATATAAATGCTCTTCATCCTTTTAGAGAAGGCAATGGTAGAACCCAAAGAGAATTTATTAGATATATTGGTCTTAAAAATGGATATGGCTTTGACTGGTCCAAAATCAGTGCTGAAGAGAATATTGTTGCTAGTTTTGAAAGCGTTAATGGGAACAACGATAAATTAAGAGCTATCATTTCTAAAATCATTTATTATCTATAACTCAATCCAGCTAAAGATATGTTGAAAATGTATCACATTTGTATACTGCTCCCAAACGAAGATAATAGGCCCTAATGGTGGTCTTTTTTCATAAAAATAATATTTACAATAATATGTCTCACGCGATATAAATTAAGCAGAAAAGGAGATTACACCGATGAAAATTGCGATTAGGTATTACACAAAAAGTAAAAAAGGCAACACGGAAAAGATTGCTAAATTCATCGAAGATAAAATCAATGTCCCCGCTTTAGATATAACCCATCCTTTAGAAGAAGAAGTGGAACAATTATTACTTGTTAATGCGATGTATGCCGCGGATGTTGATAAAGAGATTAAACAATTTTTAAGAAATAACAAAGAAAAGATCAAAACTCTAGTTAATATCAATAGTTCCGCGAGTGGAGCTAGCACTTTAAAAGCGGTCAAAAAAGTTTGTGATAAAGAAGGCATTAATGTTTCTAGTAAAGAATTCCATACCGTCGCTAGTTGGATCTTTATCAATAAGGGTCGACCAAATAAAGATGATTTCATTCGACTAGAATCTTTCCTTAATGAAATAAAAGAATAATAATAAATATAGTTTCAAATAAAAGGTTTTAAAAATTATGAACAAAGGTTTATTAATTGGAATTATTGTTTCAGGTTCTATTTTAACTTTAGCGACCGCAGGTTTTATCACTTTCTGTGTGATTAATAATAATGTTAATAACAAAACAGTCACTAGAGAATATGAAGTGAATGAATTTTCTAACATGAATATCAATCTTTCCACCGCGGATTTAGAATTTAAAGTTTCAGAAAACGAAACCGCAAAAATAGTCTGTGTAGAAAAAGAAAAATATTATCATAACGTTGAAGTAAAAGATGGAACTTTAAACATCACTAAAGTGGATATGAGAAAATGGTATGAATATCCATTTAATTTCTCCTGGTCAAATATGAAAATCACAGTGCATGTTCCTTCTAAAGACTTTAATAATGCCGTTATCAATATCTCAACCGGTGATGTTATTATTCCTGATTATTATTCATTTAATAATTTAACCATTCAATCTTCCACAGGTGATTTATCCATTAAATCAGAAATTAAAGAAGAATTAGACGCGAAAGCTTCTACCGGAAATATAACTCTAGAAGCTAATGCGAAAAAAGCTCATTTATATACTTCTACAGGTAGTCAATATCTTAAAGATGTGAATGCGGAAGAGATAAAATGTCATACTTCTACAGGTAATGTTCATTTTAAAGAGTGTGACGCGCATGAACTAATCGATATAGAAACTTCTACAGGTGATGTGGAATTAAGCCTATTAAGCGGTAAAACCTTTGAAACAAAGACTTCTACTGGTAAAATTAACGTCCCTAGTTCAACAGTTGGTGGCCCTTTATGCAAAATTAAAACATCCACTGGTGATATTAAAGTGGTAATTAAAGAATAATTATTAAGTCATCCTTCAGCGGGGTGACTTTTTTAAATATTGTTTGAATTAATCAAATAATTTGTTTTAATAAAAGTATGAATATCAAAAGATTACTTTTAGTAGTTAGTAGCGCTATTTTATTAGTGGCTTGTAACACTAATACTGGAACTAGTGAAACTAAAAATAGTGATGCTAAACAATCTGATACTAGTGCGCCTAGTGGCACAAGTAACACCTCTCAAGGTGGAACAAGTGAATCAGGAAAAGTCATTGTTCCTGCTCATCAGTTAAAAGATAATAACCCTCCAATAAATGTAAACGCAAAAGGCGAACAAGTGAGTGAAATAACTTGGAATTCATTTAAAAATGGGGCTAAAAGTAAATTTAACAATCACTATAATTTGACTTATACCACTTATAGTGGTGGTGTTACTCAGCGTGAAGAATTCACTAAAAATGGTTATCACATCAATACTAGCGGTGGAGAACTATATTATGAAAAAAGTGGCTCCAAAACATATTGCTATATAAGACAAAGTAATTATTCTTATTTAAGAACGGAGCAATATAAAGATTTTACAGATCGTTATACCGAAATTTTTACACATGAAATTTCTATTCATATGTTTAGTTTTTCTAACTATGAATATGACTCAGAATCTGGAAGATATTATTATTACGCTCAAAACTTTGGATCAGTCGTCGAATTTAAAAGTGGTTATTTAACACATTTAGAATATGGTATGACAGGAGCCTCTTTTTCTATCGATGCCGTCTTTCAAACAGTGATTGATATACCACAGTCTTATTATATAAACTAATTAATAATCTAATTTAGATAGTAATAAGGATACCTGTTCAAGGTATTCTTTTTCTTCATTATGAAAACGATCATATAGTGGAGAATCGATGTCAATCACTCCCTTGACTTCATTATTTTTAATAATTGGAACAACTATCTCACTTTTTGATAATGAAGAACAAGCGATATGTCCTTTAAATTCATTAACATTAGGAACAATAATAGTTTCTTTATTTTTAAAGGAAGTGCCACATACTCCATGACCGATTTTGATAGTGGTGCAAGCCACATCGCCTTGAAATGGACCAAGATATAAATAATCTTCTTTCGCTAGATAAAAACCACACCAATTGATGTTTTCCATCTCTTTTAAAATAGAAGCGACATTTGCTAGATTGCTCACTAATGGTAAGTTCTTATCGATAATACTTTCTATCTGTTTTAAATATATGTTGTATTTATTTTCTTTCATCGAGAAATATCTTATCAAATTATAAATAAAAAAGAAAATATGAGACAAAGTGTCTCAATTAATTTATAATGATGACATGAGACAAAATGACGTTAAAAGTGCTTTAAAAAGTGGCATGATTACTTTATTAGGTAAAAAGGAATATTTAGATATTACCGTTACTGATTTAGTGAAATTTTCTGGAGTGGCAAGGGCGTCATTTTATCGTTCCTATTCTTCCATCGATGATGTTTTAAACGATACTTGTGATGACATCAAGGATTATATAGTTAAGACTTATAAACCCGCTTTTATTTCTAGAGATGAAAAATCTATTGTTGATGTGATTGATTTTTTCTTGAAAGGCATTAAGCAAAAAACCATAAAACTTTTAGATGTTTTGCCAGAGAATAGAAAATATCTTTTCTTAAAATTTGATCAGAGAATGGCTTTATATAAAAAGCTTCCTTATGAAACAATTAAAGATCGCTATAAAGCACATATTAATGTTGGCATTATTTTAAGTGTGGCGATGACCTGGGCTTATAACGATTTTGAAGAAGATAGCCGCGAATTAGCCGAATTCATTCATTCTTTGCTCATTAAAGAGTGAAACAACAAATATATAAAATGTCTTAAAAGAGGTTGTACTATTCAACCTTTTTTATAAATCGTATATTCTATCTTAAGTTTGGCTTATGGCTGAACTAATATTACCAATATCGCCTATATATGCATCCCCTTTGCGTGTATAGGCGTTATTGCCATTTATAGGCAGTTTTGTTATATTTAAAAAGATGAAAAAGATTTATCTTTTACCCCTAATAGCGTTATTTCCAATATCATTTTTAGCAAATTCTCCCGCTCCTCAAGCTTTCACGGAAGAATATAACGACTTTTTGGTTCATAATTTCGTAGTTGATGATGAGACGGAAGAATATAAATATCCATTTTCTTTTCAAGTTACTAATATTGGTGCTAGATATCTAGAGATTGATGATAATTTCTATTTTATCTATGATAAAGATAAATCTAACACTTATTTATCTCATCATATCGATTGTTTAAATAATGAGTGTTTAGCACCAGGTCAAAGCCGTACTTATTTAGGTTATATTAATTCAAAATTTGCATTAGACAGTAATCTAATCACTTTTAAGGGCAACGCCTTAAATAATTTAAATGAGGCAAAATATTCTTCCATTCAATATATCAATTCTACTTACGACAAAGATTTAGAAAGATATTACTATAACTATAAAGTTAGTGACCTTAAAGAAGATGACTATTATTATTCTTATCTCATCGATTTTGATTATTTAGAAACTAGATATGTGATTGATGTCTCTAATATCTATAATGAAACTTTTTCTATTATATTAGATGAATTAATTGATCCGAATGAAGATATAAAGATTAATAAGATTATTCAGGCTAAAGGTAGAAAGAAAAATAAAGGGCTTGGAACCGCTATTACGGTAATATTCTGGGTAATTGCTGGCTCATTCGTTTTTAGCCTTATTGGCGGTATTACTGTTCTTATCGTTTTTGCCGTTAAGAAAAAACGCCGCGAAAAGAAGGCCTAAATAAAGATTTAAAAATATAAGTGAAAGGATTAGAACTAATCCTTTTTCTTTTGCTATTTCACCTAGATTAAATAGATATCCGATAGTTAAAGAAAGGATGTTCGCGGTCAAAGAATATAGAAAACATAAATATAATTTTTCTTTCGAAAACAAATAAAAGACAAAAGCTTCCACAAGGAAGGTGAAAATTTCAAAGCTAATCAAAGTGATGAGATATTGATTCGTATTAACTACATTTAATAAGAGGTTCATCGTCACATTTAAGATGATATTTGATAAGCCCATGATTAAAGAGGATTTGAAGTTATATTTACTAACGAAAAAATATATTAATCCTTCAAATAGCAAAGTAGTGGATAACGCAAATAAAATGTTAAGAAACATAGAAAAAAAGCAGGAAAACCTGCTTATTAGTTGAATAACTTAAAGATGTGATGGGTGAAGATCATAAAGATAATATCTAAAATCCAAATGATGTTCCAGCCAAAGATTAATCTTACTAACGCACACACCCAATGTCCTTCAGAGAATCTAGTTACAAAACCAAAGATCCAAGAAGTAATGGGGATGATGCATAAGATTAAACTGGCAATCCATGGTAATCCAAAGTAATCATTTTTAATTTTCGCCATTTCTTATACCTCCGCTATAAATATAGCATAATTATATGTTTTTGTTTTTTATAAAATAAAAATAATTTAAGATAATTACGTGATTATTAGATTAAATAAAAACGATAAAGATAAATTAGAGAAACTTCTATTAGATAAAAATATGAATATCGCTGCAGCAGATATTCTCTTTGAATCTTGTTTTATATCTAAAGATAGAAGAATAAGTTCTAAAGATATCGCGAAAGAATTTGAATTAAATCTATCTGATAAAGAAGATAAATATTTTTATGATACTAGAATCCTTCCATCAATAAAGGAAATCGATGAAAAAGATTATTTAAATAATTATTATCGAAACCATATCTTACCTAAGCCATTTAAGAATAAAGAATATGAACTAACATATTTAACTTTTAAACCATATCAATTGCTACCTTATGATGATATCGATATCAAAGACAATTTTATTGAGGTTAGTAAAATAGGTTATTTCAATAAACCCTTTAAATATTTAGTGGTTAATAAGAATGATGTCACTTGGATGAGCACTGATCCTAATGAAATTAATACGATGAAAGAAACCATAGAATCCTCTCACGGTAATGTCTTAGCGTTCGGCCTTGGCTTAGGCTATTTCCCAATCATGTCAGCGATAAAGGAAAATGTTAAAAAAGTCGTAGTTATAGAAAAAGACCCAATTATTATCGAGATTTTTAAAAAACACATTCTTCCCTTGTTTGAATATAAAGATAAGATCGAAATAGTGGAAGATAACGCTTTTAAATACGTACAAAAAGATCTATCTCAATTTGATTATTTATTCATCGATATCTGGCATAACCCAGAAGATGGTTTGCCTTTATATATGAAATTTATAAGGATGTTAAAAACCACTAATTTAGAGGTTAACTATTGGTTAGAGAAATCAATATTAGCGATGCTAAGAAGATGTCTATTAACAGTTATTGAAGAATCTTTATCTAACTATGATGATAGCAACTATCTTAAAGCGGAAAACGATTATGATAGGATCATCAATGAACTATATTTTAAGACAAAAAATGTTCAATTTAATTCATACCTAGAAATACTAGATTTTTTACAAGACAAAAGCTTAAAGAATCTTATATAATGGTTATGGATAATTTTTAAATTATTCGGAGGAAACAATCATGGAATTAAAAGGCTCAAGAACTGAGAAAAATTTACAAGCCGCATTTGCGGGTGAAAGCCAAGCTAGAAACAAATATACCTATTTTGCTAGCAAAGCCAAAAAAGAAGGATTTGAACAAATTGCTGCTATTTTCTTAGAAACAGCAGAAAACGAAAAAGAACACGCTAAACTTTGGTTTAAATATTTATGTGGTGGAGATATTCCAACTACAGCCGAAAACTTAAAAGCCGCTGCTGAAGGTGAAAATTATGAATGGACAGATATGTATAAAGAATTTGCCCAAGTTGCTAGAGAAGAAGGCTTTACGGAAATCGCCGCTAAATTTGAATTAGTTGGTAAGATCGAAGCGGAACATGAAAAAAGATATCTAAAATTATTAGAAAACGTCAAAGAAGGTAAAGTCTTTATCGCTCCTGATGTCGTCGTTTGGAAATGCCGTAACTGTGGTCATATTCATGTTGGAAAAGAAGCTCCAAAAGTGTGCCCAGCATGTAATCATCCACAAAGCTATTTCGAGCTCAAAGAAAAGAATTATTAATTTTATTATAAAATTATTAAGGTCCAATTTATTGGGCCTTTTCTTTTGATTAATTTTTCTCTTGTTTTTTCATTCATTTTCCATAATAATATAAAAGCGCTGCGAATAAGGACCATTGGTGTAGCGGTTAACATGTCTCCCTGTCACGGAGAAGATCACGGGTTCGATTCCCGTATGGTCCGCCAAGCGCTTTTAATTTAAATGGCCCGGTAGCTCAGTTGGTAGAGCAGAGGACTGAAAATCCTCGTGTCGGCGGTTCAATCCCGTTCTGGGCCACCATTAGATAGAATCCCTTGATATGAAAATATTGAGGGTTTTATTTTATAAATAATGTGGCACTTTTGTGACACTTAATTGTGTATCCTATAAATGTATAATTTTTTTATCATTAAAAAGGAGACCTATTTTATGAAGAAAATACATGGAATATTCGTAACTTCATCTTTAGCTCTTTCAGCGATGGCGGGAGCGTTTGCTTTTGCCTCTGTTAATCGTAACGAAGTGAAAAAGGCTGAAGCTATTGATGGAATATTTTATATCGGCGATCATGATATGATTGCTGATCCTGAATATACAATTGGAGATGGTACCGCGGTTTTTGACGCGGCTAACAAAACATTAACACTTACCAATTTCAATTACTCTGGCGAAGGCTATCATAATACAGCCGATGACGAATGCTATGCTGCTTTGTACTATTCATATAATCAGGATTTAACAATTAATCTTGTTGGTGAAAATACAATTAAATTCAGTAGTGATACACTCGAACCTCAAAGAGTCTTTGGATCTCGCTTTAATTCACAAACAAAAATCACTTTCCAAGGTGATGGTGTTTATAATACCGAATCCGGCAATACAAATTACAATAGTGCCAGCAATATTGGTTTAAGTTGTGTATCCACTGACTTCGTTTTAAAAAGCGGTACAATTAACGCCAAAACGGGAGAATTAAAACAAGATGCTGGTAGCGAGCTTATGGGGATGGAAGTACGCGATGCTAGCTTCATTGTTGAAGGCGGAAAGTTAAACGCGACAGGTGGTAAATCCCAACAAAGTAGTACGGGTTTAAATGTTGTAATAGATGTTTATGCCTCTCCAAAGAAATACTGCAGTATTTCTGGAGGGACTATTGTCGCTACTGGTGGAGAAGCTACCAATAATGGTTTTGGTGGCAATTCTTATGGTATGGCACTTACACGTGTGAAAGAAGACCAACCATTTATGACTGGCGGTGAAATTATCGCTACCGGTGGAAAAGCTTACAATGATTCTATAGGAATTTATACCGAATATTGCAACGCAAAATTTAAAGGCGGAAAAGTTGTCGCTACTTCTTTAAATGAATATAGCAAAAGTGGAGCTCCAGCCAGAGGATATGGCATTACCAGCTTAGCTTGGACAGGGGATGCTTCTAATCGTCAAATCAGAATGGAACAAAAATTCGTACTTGAAGCGACTGGCAAAACTTTCGCTATAGGAAGTAAAGCAACGGCTTCTTCATCTGCTGTATATGGTCCAGGATTGGTTATTAATGAGAATGTAGGAACAGGTTGGACTGATGTTAATAGAACTGAAGGTGAAACAGCCATTGACCCAAGAACTGAAGCATTAGAAGTTTCCTATAAATCAGTACAATTTTCTGCTCCAGAACCAACATATACATCTGAGCCAACTGCAAAAAGTGATTTAACTTATACTGGCCAACCACAACCATTAGTTAATGCCGGTTCTTCTAATGAAGGAACAGTTGTCTATCGTTTAGGCGAAACTGGTGAATTTTCTACCGAAATTCCAACCGCAACAGAAGCCGGAACATATACTGTCCAATATATGATATTGGGTGATGATACTCACGGTGATTCTGAAATTAAATCAGTAACTGTGACAATCGCTGGTACTCCTGTTCCAGGACCAGATGATCCAGTCGGACCAGTTAATCCTGATGATCCAAGTAAACCAACCAGCAAAGGTCTTAATGGTGGTGCGATTGCGGGTATCGTTATTGGCTCAATTGTCCTATTATTAGGTTTAGTTTATTTATTACTCTTCTTCTTATTCAATAGATGGGTGAAGATTGGCGAAAAAGCGGTGAGAGTCTTCCCATTTGCCTTAGGCAAAAAAGACGGTAAAGAAAGATTATTAGCTTTCCCATGTAAGTTTGTTTATAAGGAAAAACCAGAAATCTTTAAAACCAAAGAAGAAGCTTTAAAATAATTTTTAATAGATTAGAAAATGGCGTTCACTTTGTGAGCGCTATTTTTGTTTTAGGAGAAAGTCGATTTTGCTTTATCTTGATGTATTCGTAATTTTTCGTTTATTAATAACGAAATGATAGTTAATAAATTATTGATATGATAAAATTAGTATAAATGATTAATTACGAATTAGCGATATATATCATCGACGCCTTATTCTGGGGTATCATCGTTATCATGCTTGGTATGTCTTGGTTTTACGTATCAGGCTTTTTCTTATCGATGAAGAGAATTAAAAAAGCTCCTCATAGTGATAAATTTACAAAATTTGCTGTTTTAGTTCCCGCGAGAAATGAAGGGGATATCGTTTTAAATATCATGCACGCTTTAAGCGTTCAAACTTATCCTAAGCAATATTATGACGTTTATTTCATCACGGAAAGCGAAGATGATAATGTCAATAAATTAGCGGTGGAACACGGTTTTAAATATTTTGTGAGAGATGAATTAACTGATGCTAGAAGAACTAAAGGCTTTGCCTTACAAGAATGTATCCGCTATTTAAAAGCAAACAATCTAACATATGACGCTTATATGATCTTTGATGCTGATAACGTTATGGATATCGATTATTTAGAAAAGATGAACGATTTAAGACAAACTGGTGTCGAAGTAGCGGTTGGCTATCGTAACTTTACTAATATCAACGATAACTGGTTAACTTCTGGTAGCGCCATTTTATTTACATACATGAATTCATTTACCAGCAAAAATAGAACGCTTTTATTCAAAAAAGCTTTAATTGCCGGGACTGGATATTACGTTAATAGTGAAATTATCGATGAAGCCGGTGGATGGATCTTTACTGGTATGACTGAAGATACAGAATTTACCACTTATTGTGAATATCACAATATTAATATGTGTTATTACCCAATTGTTAATTTCTACGATGAACAATCCCCATCATTTAAAACCAACCATCATCAACATATCAGATGGATTTGGGGCTTTATGATTAACCGTAAGAAGTTTATTAAAGGTGGAAAGATGCATCATGCCACTTCTAAAGCGAGAAATATGGCAGCGATATTTGAATATCGTGTGAGTCTTATTCCTTTCGCTGTTGCAGCTGTTGTTGGCTTCTTATTAGCGGTTGCTTCCTGGATCTTATACGCTTATTCATTAATCTATGCGAAAGATTTCTCATCAACAATGCTCGGGCATTCCATCATGTTTACAGTGTCGATTTATCTATTATTCTCCATTGTGGCTTTAGCCACGATATTACATAACTTCAATAGATTAAAGATGAAATGGTGGATGATTATTTTAACAGTTGTTACTTATCCAATCTATTTCCTCGATTTATTATTTGCTTTTGTGCATGGTCTATTTAGACCAAGTCTAAGAAAAACCTGGAAACCGATCAAACATAGTGGAAAAATAATGGACAAAAGAGCGAAAAAGGTGGGCGAAGATGTCAAAGAATAAAGATTGGAAGAAAACTAAAACCATCTATTGGCATGACGAACTTAATGACGACTTTGATGAAGTTGGTTTAAAACGTCCCGAAGTACCAAAGAATTATCGTTATTTAAGAAGGTTCCATGTTTCCGCGTGGATGACTTATTATCTACTTGCCAAACCTATGTTAGGTTTATATTGTTTCTTTCACGGTATTAAAGTGAAAGGAAAAGAGAATTTAAAACCTTTAAGACATAAAGGATATTTTATCTATTCTAACCATGTCGCCATATCTGATGTTTTTAAATTCGCTAGCTACGCAGTCCCGAAAAAAAGAGTGAATATTATCGGTTATAGTGATGCTTTATCGTTAAAACCGATTAGGCTTCTTATTAGAGGCTTAGGATATTTACCAATACCTAACGATATTGATAATTTGAAGAAACTAAAAGAAGCCATTAAAACTTTAGTGGATAAAAATGAAGTAGTTTTAATTTATCCTGAAGCTCATATTTGGCCTTATTACACTAAAATAAGAAACTTTAAAGATGTTTCTTTCTCCTATCCTGCGGAATTTAATAAACCAATAATTCCCGCGGTTACTGTCTGGAGAGGTAAAAAGGGAAAGAAAACTAAACAAACCATCATCTTTGGTAAAGCTATTTATCCAAATAGAGAATTTACCCCATTAGAGAATAAAAAATACCTTCATGAGCAATGTTTATTACAGATGAAGGAGATCTCGGATAAATATCCACAAGTGGAATATATAAAATATATTAAAGACTAATAATATAATTTCTTTAGCTTCTTAGTGGCGATATCTTCAATTAATGTGACGATTAAGATAAAAACGATAGCGATTAAAGAATAAGCAAAAATTGGCACCATATTACTGGGGTCATTTTTTTGTGCGGCACTAATCGCACTTCCTAAACCGTTTCTCGTGTCGCCAGTGATAATTTCTGCCATAATCTCTATTTTAAAAGATAGAGCAAAAGATGAAGCAATACCGACTAAAATATAAGGAATTGAGAGCGGTAATCTAACATTCATCGCAATCTTTAAAGAACTAGTACCATCCACTTTCGCGGAATCGATTATTTCTTTAGGAACATTATTAATACCTGCAGATATCGATTCATAAAGAATAGGGAAAGATATTAAGATGACGACAAATATTGGAGCGTATCTTGCTCCTAATACCACTAAAAATAAGAATATAAGTGCCGCGGTGGGGATACTTTTTAAAGCGATAATCATCGGATTTAGAAAAGTTTTAAACTGAGAGAAATGTCCCGCTAAGATACCAAATATCATCGCTAATAATAAGGATGAAGTAAAACCGATTAGCATCCGATAAAATGTCCAACCGATACATTCATATACATAACTTTTAGATAAGATATTAAATGTTTCTTTAAGTGTGATAAAAGGATTAGGAAAAATCATATTTTGATTTCCTAATGAATAAGAAATTATGATCCATAATAGTAAGAAAAAGATGGATCCTAAAATCGTTAAAACATATTTATTAGTAATAAATTTCTTCATTCGTATTTTCTAGAGAAAATAGTGATATAAAGGAATCGATTTCTGATTTGATATCCTTACTCTTTTTATATCCTAAACCTAAACCATTATTATCTTTTAAAGCAGTAACCGCTAAAGAAGGAGCAACACCATATAAAGCGGTCATTTCTTCTATTGATTTATCTTTTAAAGTTTCACTAATAACATCTGGGTTTTTAACAGCCTCTTCAACACTTGTTTTTAAACCTTTTAAGTATTCGTTAACGATATCTTTTTTGGCTTTATTTCTGACAAATAATGAAGCTTGAATTAAACTTTTGCCTTCTGATTTACTTTTATAAGCTTCTTGGATATCAACAACCTTTTTCGCATTTTTGTTTTTATTTAAGGCATTAGTTAAAACTGGTTGAGCGATAAATACGTAATCGATAGTGCTGGTGGTCACTTCGTTTTTACCGCTAATTAAACATTTAGCAGCATCTTGGACATTAGTGACGTATTCGATAGCATCGTTATATTCATTTCCATATAGATAATGGAATAATAAATCTGGTGTTTGATTTTGACCAAATAAAACGATCTTATCATCTTTATCCATCACTTCATCATCATCTTTACCAGTCGATGCGATATAGAAGTTACCAAAGGTAAGTGAGGCCGCTATTTTATAAGGAGCGCCATTTTTGATAGCTTTTAAACCGCTTACCGTATCGATAACAACTAAATCTTTATCGCTATTTTCATTCATCATGGAAACGATATTAGATGGAACCCCGTTAGTTTCAAAATTTGGATTGCTATTCTCTTTATAAAAAGCGAACGCTGGAGCGCCAGTGGGGCAGACAATTTTTAATTTTGATGTATCTTTTTTACATCCCGTTAACATCATAAGTGGGATTAATAATAATATTTGTTTTTTCATAATTTTTCCTCGCCTTGTCATTATATATAAATAATGTATAATAATATGTGATTTAAATCACAGTTATGGAATTATTATCCTTATTAAATAATAAAGAGAAAGAATTAGGCAAAATCGTTCACTTAAAAAAGAACCATATTTTATTTCACGAGAACGAAAAATGTGAACATATTGGCATTGTTTTATTTGGAAGTTTAACGATTTCTTCTTATTCATTAAACGGTAGAGAAATTATTTATAATTTCATCAATAAGGATGAAATGTTTGGGAATAACTTAATATTTTCTGATAAACCATTTTTTAGAGGTAATGTCATAGCTAATAGTGATTCAAAAATATTTCTGATTAATAAAGAAAATCTTTTAAAGATATTCGCTAATAACAAGGAATTTTTATTAAAGTTTTTATCTTTTAATGCGGAATTCACGAAAAGACTTAATTTTCAAATTAAGTTATTATCTTTAGCAAGCGCGGAAGAAAGACTAACTTATTATCTAGAAGAGAGCAACCCTTTATCTTTTAAAAACGTTTCTTCTTTAGCCAAAACATTACATTTATCTAGAGAAACATTATCTAGATTATTAACCAAATTAATAAATGAAAAAGTGATTAATAGAAAAGGAAATATTTTATATTTAATAAAATCAGTTTAAGATTATTTTGTTTATGGAAGGCGAATTTAATAATTTAGCATACGATAACAGTAAAATTACCTTTACACCTAATGTTAATAATGTTGCCACAAGCGATGAACTTATGGCTCCTATTATGTATCAGGAAAGTATGGGGACAAATTATTCTCGCCAAAAAGCGATGAAAAGAGCCTCTAAGATCGCTGTTGGGACAGGAATCGTCATTTTATCTGTCGCGGCGTCTATACAAGCG
Organism: Bacilli bacterium; assembly: GCA_045113315.1. GTDB lineage: Bacteria > Bacillota_I > Bacilli_A > RFN20 > CAG-826 > RUG13091. Next base: position 307,412 of record JBGUIX010000006.1, on the reverse strand, counting down.
GGAAGCTTTATAAATAACGGTTTTGTATTAAATCCTCCCAAAGTGAAGGATGATACATATGAAGTAAAAGATAATATCTTCTATTATCAATTTGCTATTAATAATAAAGAAAATTATAAAGTTAGTTATTATTTCTCAGTCAATAACAAGAATACTGATAAGATTGATTGCTCAGCTGAGACAACTTATAAAGGTGAATTCAAAGAATTCAAAGAAGATGATAAATGTCTGTTCTATGTCGAATTTACCAATCGATATGATTACACAAAAACCATTAAAAGAGTGAAATTTAATATAGGAGGAATCACAAAATGAAAGAAGTGAATCAGAAAAACTGGTGGAAAAGAAAAACTGTTGGCCAAAAGGTCATGTTTATAATCGCTGTTATCCTTTTCCTTATTTGTACCGTATTAATGCTTATATTAATGAATTTAAGAGAAGTGGGGCAAAATGAACTCGCTGATATTATATATGGCAAAGATGTCGCTAACGGTTGGATTAGAGTAGGGCAAGAATTAGCCTCCTCCACAATTTCCTGGGTCTTAACTGTTGTTATTATCTTTATCTCTTTTATTTTGATATTTGTGAGTAATTTTATTACTCATCTATTCGATAACAAATCGAGAAAAGCTAACACAATCTCTTCTTTAATTAGATCGTTAATTAAATATGTGGTTATTATCGCTGCGATATGTTTCATTCTCATTGCCTGGGGTGTTGATGTCGCTGGTGTTTTAGCGGGTGTTGGTGTTTTAACTCTGATCATCGGTTTAGGATGCCAAACCTTAATTCAAGATATTATTTCCGGTTTATTCATCGTTTTCGATGATTATTTCGCAGTGGGTGATACAGTCATTATCGATGGCTTTAGAGGAACGATTACTGAAGTTGGTCTAAAGACCACAAAGCTAGAAGATTTCGGTGGTAATATTAAATCTATTAGCAATAGTTCCATTAATACAGTCGTTAATATGTCTAGACTTAGAAGTGTGGTTTCTGTCACTTTATCTGTTTCTTATAATGAAGATGTTGAACACGTCGAAGGATTAATTGTTAAAGAAATTAATTTGATGAAAGAAAAGATTCCTAGTATTATTGAAGGACCATGGTATAAAGGTATCGATAATGTTTCCGCTTCTAGTATTGATTTCCTCGTTTTAGCTTTCGTGAAAGAAGCGGACCGTTTTCAAGTGACTAGAGATATGAAAAGAGAATTCTATTTATTATTTAAAAATAATAATATCCAAATTCCTTACAATCAAGTGACTGTTAATCCAGAAGATAGCAAAATTAGAGACAAGGCCTCTGAAACGGATAAAGAATATAGTCTTCATGCGATTAGAGAACAAAGAGGTTTAGTGGTTAAGGAAAAGCCAAAGAAAAAGACCAACAAAATGGTCGATAAAGTGAAGAAGAGTTTAGAAAAGACTCGTGAGGAGATGGAATAATTAAATTGTGGAGATGGAATGAAGCATCGTATTCATTTCTTCTGGTGACACTTTAAAATCATTTTCAATCCAATCCATTAAAACATTAAATAATCCACCCGCCATAAAATAGGCGAACATTGGATTATTTTTTTGTTCTTGTAAATAGTCACTTTTTAAATTAGCGATGACATATTTAGCATAGCTATTGAGTTGATCTAATAACATCCATTCTCGATTAGCTTTTTTAAGAGTTTTAATTTGTCGACTATATTGTTTGATGTAGCGGAACATCTCTAAAGTGAAATTTTTAATAGAAAAATCACCTTTTGAGGTGAATAAAAGATAAAATTCTTCGAATCTTTCATCACAGTAGTCTAAGAAGATATCATCCTTCTTACTATAGTAACGATAAAAAGACATGCGGGAGCAACCCGCTTTTTCACATATTTCTTTGACTGATATTTCATCATATGGTTTTCTATGCATTAAAGCATATAAGGCCACGGAGATATTGGCTTTAGTTTTATTAACTCTTTTATTAACCATAGTTAAATTATAATTTTTGATAAATATATTTACAACTGTAACATTATTTAAAAAATCTAGAGTTTATGCTATATTATTTGCTATGGAAAAAGTAACTAGAATCACAAACAAACTAAACGAACAGATTGTTATAGACAAATATTTATTATTTGAATGGAAATTAGTTAAACAAGAAGAACAGGGTCGTAAGATTGTCTTAGAGTTTGAAAGAGACGAAAGCCTTCCTTATATTGAAGAATTAAGAAAACTAGAAAATAGTTACTATGAATATCATATTGGCCCGATGTTTTTATCAATTATCTTTCCGATTATTGCCTTTATCTTTTTAACTGTCTTTTTAGTGTTAATGATTATCCAAAGAGGTAATTTTAAAACTGAGATTTATTTCCCCTCATTAATGATTCCGGCCTTTGTCTTTCTTTTGTTAGGAGTGCTCATCACCTTTTTAAGAAGTAGAGCCATTAATAAGATCGATATTGAAAAGCCAATAAAAGAGGCAGAGATGAGAGAAAGGATCAAACAAATTAAATCTAAGAATTAACCTATTTATTGATAATTAATATTTATAAGAAATGTGTGTCTAAAATATGATAAATGAGACACATTTTTTATTTCTTATCACTTTGTTTTACAAAGTAAATCAAATCATGTAGAATTATTAACACTTGTTATAAACGCTCTTAGGAGGATTATATATATGCTTAAGCTAGTTGATATCAGAAAAGATTATGTCACTAAAGGGGTACCAACCGTTACTGCCTTACAAGATATAAATATTTGCTTTCGTAAAAATGAATTTGTTTCTATTTTAGGACCTTCTGGTAGTGGTAAAACTACATTACTAAATATCATCGGTGGTCTTGATCACTATACAAGTGGCGATTTAGTGATCGCTGGAAAATCGACAAAAGATTTTAAAGATAGAGACTGGGATTTCTATAGAAATCAAAGAATTGGTTTCATCTTCCAAAGCTATAATTTAATTCCTCACCAAACTGTTTTAGCTAATGTCGAATTAGCTTTAACTATTTCTGGTGTCAGTAAACAAGAAAGAATAGAAAGAGCGAAAGAAGCTTTAGATAAAGTTGGTTTACACGACCAATATCATAAAAGACCAAATCAATTAAGTGGTGGCCAATGCCAAAGAGTGGCGATTGCGAGAGCCTTAGTTAATAATCCTGAAATCTTATTAGCGGATGAACCTACTGGTGCACTAGATACTAAAACCAGTGAACAGATTATGGAACTCATCAAGGAGATTAGTAAGGACCGCCTTGTTATCATGGTTACCCATAACCCTGATTTAGCGGATCGTTATTCTAATCGTATCTTACGTCTTTTAGACGGAAGAATTACCGAAGATAGTAATCCATTTACTAGTGAGCAAGAAGAAAAAGAAGTGGAATCTTTAACTAGCGAAACTGTCGATAAGAAAAGCAAAGCTAAGATGGGCTTAACCACAGCAACAAAGCTAAGCTTTAGAAATCTAATTTCTAAGAAGGGTAGGACAATCTTAGTATCTATCGCTTCTAGTATCGGTATTATCGGTGTTTCTACAGTTTTAAGTGTTTCCTTTGGCGTTTCTAATTATGTCGATAGCATGCAAGATGATATGCTTTCTAGCTATCCTTTAACCATTGCTGAACAAAGTGTTGATTTAACATCGTTAATGACCGGTTTATCTAGTAACGAAAAAGCTGATTTAGCGAAGTTTGATGTTAATACTCAAGTTGGTATGCAATCTATGATTGAATATTTGATGGATAAATATTCTGATTTCACTAAAATCAACACAAATGATATCAATAACACATTAATTGAATATGTCAAACAATTACCAGAAAAAGATGTCGCGGCGATTCAATATAATTATGGTTTAGATGTCACAAATAACATCTTTACGAACTGGACTCTTTCTAAACAAGAAGGCAAAGCCAAACAATGGATGTCCGTTAACGGATTAACACAAAGATATATCTCCGAACTTAAAACTGTCGGAGGTTTTGAAAGATACGCTACTTATGTAGATTTATTTACTAACTTCATGAAAGAAATGCCTGGTGATGAAGCTTATATCACCAGCCAATATGACCTCTTAGGTAACTCTAAATTCGCTAATAGCGAAAATGAGATGATGATCGTTACTGATCATGACACAACTGTGACTGATTTATTACTTGGTCAATTAGGTATTTATGACCATGATTCCTTTATCAATATCGGTAAGAAAGCTGTTCAAATTTATAAAAAAGGTGAAAAAGAAGACCAATCCGATTGGGGCTTAAAGCAAAAATTAGATGAAAAAGTCATCACTCGCGCACAATATGACGAAGAAATTGCTAAGCTCACTATAAAATATCCGTATGAACCATATGTGAATTATGATGAACTAATTGGTAGAGAATTCTATTATCTTCCACATGAAGCTTTATGGGATTATGGAAATGTCTCTAATGACACGACCATGACCGGTAGTATTTTGATATATTCTCCAGAGAAGATTTATAACCTTCAATATAGTCTCGTGGATTTAACTCCAATTAACCCTGATTTAGGTAAATATGACATGTTAACTGGTGATGAAATTAACATCACTGATCCAAGTTTAAGTAAGAAAGTTACTTTCGCTAGAAGTGCTTCCGCGAATCGTGATCCTGATACTTTCTTTGATGGCTCAATAAAATCAGAAGAACTTTGGTTTGAAACCGGTGGTTTGCAAGATCCAACGCTAACAGGTAGGGCTATTCAAATAGCGAAAGACGGGGAATTTAGAATTGCAAAAGTTGGTCTTGGTAATCCCTTGACTTATGATTTCATTGCTGTTCAAGAAGAATATGGCAAAGGTGAGAAAGAAAAGGTTATTACTCAAGCTGAAGAAAGCGATACCGTGAATGGCTATTATTATCAAGCTGATAACAATGACGTAGTTAATAATCCAAAAGCCATGAAGATGACCATCTCTGGTATTTTAAGACCGAAGAAATCTACCAATTTTGGCTCTCTAACTAGAGGTATTTATTATAATAAAGGTCTTTCTAAAAAATATATGAATGATGCCGCTGATGCGCCAATCATTACTGATAGTGAAAAAGGATTTAAACAATTCTTTACTAAAGGACAAGTCATCACTAGTACCTTTGGTGCGTATTGTAAATATCCATATTTAAGTTATAAACCTGATCAAGATAATCCAGAGTTAAAAGATGATTACGCTTTTGCCCTTAATGGTGATTTCTCTTCTTCAATGTCTGATTTATTCTCCTCATTCTTAGGAGGTAGTGATCATCAATCCGCAAACGTGATTTATATGCGTTCTCTTTCTGGTATTAAAGCGAGATTTGATACGGAAACATTAACCGCTTCTTTTGATTTATTACCGCAAGAAATATCTATTTATCCAAAAGACTTTGCTAGCAAAGATAATATCACTAAACATTTAGATAGATGGAATAGCGAAGATACCTTAACTATTAACGGCGAAGATGTTAGTAGAACCGCGAGAAAAGATTTAACTTATACTGATACAGTAGCGATGATTATCACCGTTATTAAATCATTAATTACTATAGTAACTAGTGCTTTAGTGGCCTTTACATCATTGTCATTAGTGGTCTCTTGCTTCATGATTGCAGTTATCACTTATATCTCCGTTATGGAAAGAGTCAAAGAAATTGGTGTTATTAGATCTCTCGGTGGTAGAAAAAGAGATGTTACTCGTCTATTTACCGCGGAAAACTTTATCACTGGTTTAGCTTCTGGTATTATCGGTATCAGCGTTACTTACCTATTAAGTATATTAATAAATGTTGTTGTTCACTTCTTTGGAGCCCCAAACATTTCTATGCTCCCATGGTGGATGGCTCTTATTATGGTGGCTTTAGCGATATTCTTAAATGTCATATCTGGATTAATTCCAAGTCAAAAAGCCGCAAAACAAGATCCTGTGGTAGCTTTAAGGAGCGAATAAAATGCTTAAAGTCGGTTTAGTTTCTTTAGGATGCGCGAAAAATTTAGTCGATAGTGAAAATATTCTTGGCTTATTAAAACATGATGGATATCAAATTGTTTCTTCTATTGAAGAAAGTGATATTATCATCGTCAATACCTGTGGTTTTATTACTTCGAGTAAAAGAGAATCGATTAATACGATTTTTGAAATGCTTTCCTATAATAAAAAAGTCGTCGTCACCGGTTGTTTAGTGGAACGCTACGAAAAGGAATTAAAAGAAGAAATCCCAGAAGTTAGTCTCATACCGATTCATGATTATCAAAAATTTAATGAATTATTCGCTAAAGCGGATAAAGAGTTAAATGAAAAAGGCGGATTAAATGATAATTATCGTCTTATTTCCACTGGTCATTATTCCGCTTATTTAAAGATTGGAGAAGGATGCGATAATTGCTGCACCTATTGTGCGATTCCTCTTATTAGAGGACATTTTGTTTCTCGCCCCTATAATGAAATCATTAAAGAAGCTCACGTTTTAGCGGATTCTGGGATTAAAGAAATCATCGTTTTAGAACAAGACACCACGAAATATGGTATCGATTTAAAAGATGGAAACAATATAGTTTCTTTATTAAAAGGATTATTAGAAATTAAGAAATTAGAATATATCCGTTTACTTTATCTATATCCAGATGAGATAAGCGATGAATTAATTGATTTAATCTCTAAAGAAGAAAGATTAACTCCATATTTTGATATTCCTATCCAGCATAGTGAAAATCATATATTAAAAGATATGAATCGACGTGGAGATAAAAATTTCTTACTTAATTTATTTAAAAAGATTAAAGAGAAAGTACCTAATGCGGTATTAAGAACCACCGTCATGGTGGGTTTCCCGGGTGAAAGCGAAGAAGATGTAGATAATCTTATAAGTTTCATGAAAGAGGTGGAATTCGACCATTTAGGAGCTTTTACCTATTCTCGCGAAGAAGGAACTCGTTCCTATGATTTTAAAAATCAAATAGATGAAGATATTAAAAAGAAAAGACTAGAAAGAGTGATGAAAGCTCAACAGTCAATTTCTTATAAGAAAAATAAGAAACGTATTGGTGAAATCATGGAAGGGTTAGTTGTGGGAAAAGAAAAAGACCAATACTTATTAAGAAGTTATTGGAACGCTCCCGATGATGTTGATGGAAAAATATATTTCACTAGTTCAAAAGAATTAAAAGAAGGAGAAAAAGTGAAAGTATTAATCGAAAATGCTTTTGTCTATGATTTAATGGGTAAATTAATAAATTAAACTTGTAGAAGAAAGCGTTTCGTTATAATATTATTCGCGTACCGCCTCCTTAGTTAAGTGGTATAACGGATCCATGGTAAGGATCTATTGCTAGTTCGATTCTGGCAGGAGGCACCAACCTACATTTGATACACGGCAATGCCGTGTTTTCTTTATTTTATTAGACTTAATCTAATAATATTATAATAAATAAGTATAAGTAATTAACCTTCTTATATGGTACTAGTATGTCACTATCCAGGGAAGGGTAGTTGAAACCTATGGGAAGGGTAGATTATTTTACGACGAATCAGTATTTATATGGTCTAATTAATCAAAATCCTTTTAAAAAACAAAATGAGTGTGAAATAATAGGCTATTAGAAGGAGAATCTTATGCCTAAATTTCAAATATTTACAGACTCTTCAAGTGATTTATCAACGGAACAAAGAAATAAACACCATCTTGAATATTTCCGTATGGGAATAAACGTGAATGATGCAACATACCATGCTGATTTGGATTTTAAAGAATATTCGCCTGAGCAGTTATACGAATGGATTAAGGATACAAGCAAGAAAGTAAAAACTAGCCTTATCGAAATGAAAGAATTCGTCGAAAAGATGAAACCGTTATTAGATCAAGGGATCGACATTCTATATCTTGCTTGCGCAACCGTATTAAGTGGTTCTCTTAATGTCTTCCGCTTGAGCGTGGATGAACTACAAAAAGAATATCCTGATAGAAAAATCATCGGTATTGATACATGCCGTGCTGGAATGGCGCTTGGCCTACTAGCGATGGATGCATGTGACCTACAAGACCAAGGCAAATCGATGGATGAAATAATCGATTGGGTCGAAAAGGAAAAACTCACATATAACCTATGCGGCACAGTGGAAACTTTAACTTATTTAAAAAACGCTGGTAGGGTTTCTGGCTCTTCTGCTTTCTTTGGCAATATATTTGGTATCAAACCAATCATCATCGCAGACACATTAGGACATAACTATGCTGTTGCAAAAGTCAAAGGCACAAAAAAATCTTTGGTAGCACTATTTGATATAGTAAAAGACGCAGTGGAAGGTATTGAAAGACCAACTATTTATATCGGTCAAGGAATGGCTCAAGAAGCTGCTAGTTACTTCAAAAAAAGGTTCACCGAAGAATTAAATGCCGAAATCGTTGAATATTGGGTCGGACCAATCATTGGCATATCTTGTGGTCCAGGAGTTATCCACCTAGTTTGCAAAGGTAAAAAAGTAACAATTACAAGCCCAGAAAAATAATAAATCATATTTTATAGGCTCACTTTGAAAGGTACCCCTTTCCTAATGTCTAGGATTTGGGGTGCCTTTCGTTTCGTTACTTTTTTAATGAAAAGATGTTAGAAAGTATTTAAAATACTTATTAGTAAGAAAGGTATAAAAATATATGAAAAAATCTATTCTTAATACTTTATCAATTATTTTAATTTCTTCCTTTTTATTTGGCTGCGCTAATAAGAGTGAGAAAAGTGTCAATTATACGATGTCGATTGATGGCTATCATTTAGTTCGTTCGATTATTTTAAGCCGTCATAACATCCGTTCACCACTTAGTGGTAGTGATTCTACTTTAGGTAAAATTACTCCTCATAGTTGGTACAATTGGACTTCTAAACCAAGTGAATTATCAATTAAAGGTGGAGCCTTAGAAGTAGCGATGGGTCAATATTACCGAAAGTGGTTTGAAAAAGAAGGGATGTTAAGTGATGATTTTAAAGATCAAGAATTTGATAACTATTTCTACGCAAACGCGAAGCAAAGAACGATGGCCACAGCTAGATACTTTGCCGCTGGATTATTACCAACTATAAATCCAGAAATCCATATAAATGTTCCTTTAGATACTATGGATCCGGTTTTTAATCCGCAATTAACTTTTATTTCTGATAGTTATATCGAAGCCGCTAAAAAAGAAATTAGTGAAATGTATGCGAAAAGCATAGAAGATTTAAAAGATAATTATTCCTTATTATCTAAAACTATCGATTTTAAGAAATCAGAATTATATAAAAGTGGTGAATTCACCGAATTTAAAACTGATGATACAGAAGTTCATCTCGAATTAAATAAAGAACCTTATCTAACAGGATCTTTAAAAAATGGCTGTAGTGTGAGTGATGCTTTAACTCTTCAATATTATGAAGAAATGGACACTAAAAAAGCGGCATTTGGTCATAAATTGTCTTTAAAAGATTGGAAAAAGATAACTGAAATTAAAGATTTGTACGGTGATGTTTTATTTTCTTCACCTTTGGTGAGTGTAAATGTTGCCCGTCCTTTATTAGAACAAATAAATAACGCTCCTTTTAATAAGTTAACATTCTTATGCGGACACGATTCTAACATTAATTCCGTTTTATCCGCGTTATATGTTAAAGATTTTGAACTACCTAATTCTTTAGAGAGAAAAACTCCGATAGGCGCAAAGCTTACAATTAATCAATATACGGATAAAAATGGTGAACTTTATGTCGGTGTTTTCTTGGTATATCAAAACGTTGATCAATTAAGAAATGTTTCTATGCTAGATTTAGATCATTCGCCCACAATTGTTCAATTACAATTCAAATATATGCAAAATAATCAACAAGGCTTATATAATTATGCAGATTTTTATAATCATATATTAAGACAGATTAATAGATATGATGAAATAAAAGAAAAATATAACGCCTCATCAAATATTTAATTTGGTTTAATACGATTGTATCTCATTTAAATTTGTTTAGATAACTTCGATAAAAAAGATATAATTTAAGCATGGTTTTTGTTCCTGATACAAAAAATAAATATCCTTATCCAGAAGATACGTCTTCTCACTATCTAGTGGTGAAGAAAAATCGTGGGATTATTTTTGATGAAAATTATCATTATATTGAAACCAGCAAATCTTTTAGATTTGTGAGATGGTGGGTTAGGTTATTATTAAGAGTATTAGTGTTTCCTATGGCCTATATTAGATTAGGTTTAAAGGTCACCGGAAAAAAGAATCTTAAAAATAATAAAAAGCTCATCAAAAATGGTGTAGTTATCATCTCTAACCATATTCATTTATGGGATTATATTTGTATTATGTCGACGTTAAAAAATTATCGTTGGCCAAATGTCATTGTTTGGGATAAAAACATCAATGGTGAAAATGGCACGTTAATGCGTTATGTCGGTGGTATACCAATTCCCGTTAACAACATTGAAGGAACGATAGCCTTTTCTACATCGATATCTAAATTATTAAATGATGGAGGAATCTTACAGATCTATCCAGAAGGTAGCATGTGGGAGTTTTATCAACCGATTAGACCTTTTAAAGATGGTTTTGCCTCTATTGCTATAAAGAATAATAAACCGGTCATTCCTTATGCTTTTTCTTATAGAAAATCTGGCTTTATTAGAAGAGTGATCTTTAAACAGATGGCCTTATTTAATTTAAATATTGGTAAGCCAATTTTCGCTAACGAGAATCTCGAGACTAAAGAAAAAGAAATCGATTTGATGAAAAGATGCCATGAAGCGATGGAAGAATTAGCGGGCATCAAAAAGGGTACTAATATTTATGAACCTATCTATAATCATTCAAAAAAATTATCATCTTAATTGATTTTCTTTTAAAAATGATTAGATTATATCTCATAAAAGAGGCACACATATGAAAACTTATTCTCACATTTATGAAGTAATTGGGCATACCCCATTAGTCGAACTAACCAATTTAGAAAAGAAATATAAATTACGGTGTAAACTCTTTGCAAAAGTTGAATATTTTAATCCAGCGGGAAGCGTCAAAGATCGTATTGCTTATATGATGATTAAAGACGCAGAAGAAAGAGGATTAATTAATAAAGATACAGTTATTATAGAACCCACCAGTGGTAACACTGGTATCGGTTTAGCAATGATTTCTGCTGCTAAAGGCTATCGCATTATTTTAACGATGCCTGAAACGATGTCTATAGAAAGAAGAAATCTACTTAAAGCTTATGGAGCAGAAATCGTTTTAACCGAAGGTAAATTAGGGATGAAAGGGGCTATTGCTAAAGCTAATGAATTAGCTAAAGAATATCAAAATAGTTTTATTCCTAGCCAATTTGAAAATATGGTTAATCCAAAAACTCATTATCTAACTACAGGACCAGAAATTTATGAAGATTTAGATGGCAAAGTTGATATCTTTGTGGCTGGTGTAGGAACTGGCGGAACCATATCTGGCGTTGGTAAATATTTAAAAGAAAAAAATAGCCAGACAAAAGTGGTGGCGGTTGAACCGTTAACTTCTCCAGTTTTATCTCAAGGCGTCAGTGGTCCTCATAAGATTCAAGGGATTGGCGCCGGATTTGTTCCTAATACTTTAAATAGGGATGTAATTGATGAAATCATTACTGTTAGTAATGAAGATGCATTTAAATACGGCAAAGAAATCGCGAAAAATGAAGGCATTTTAGTGGGCATATCTTCCGGTGCAGCATTATGCGCAGCTTTATCGTTAACCTTAAAAGAGCAAGATAGTCATAAAAACATCGTTGTGCTATTCCCGGATACGGGCGATCGATATCTATCCACCGATTTATTTAACTAAAAGATCGATTATTGATAACAACCATCATTGCTAAAATGGTGGTTTTTTATTGTCATTAACAAATAAAAAGAGTGTTTTTTGAAAAATGTTTATATAATATTTCCATAAAGGAAATTTTATTATGGCAAAGTTAAGAAGATATTGTGGTCCTGCTTTATTAGATATTGATGGACGATATATTAGAGAATACTGTGGTAAAGCTTTATATGAAGTCGATGGCAAATATGTCAAAGAATACTGCGGTAGAACACTTTTTGAAATTGATGGTAAATACATCAGAAGATATTGTGGCCCCATACTTTTAGAAGTCGATAACGGCAAAATTAGAAGATACTGTGGTCCCACAATTTATGAATATTCAATGGGTAAAATTAGAGAATATTGTGGTATGAATCTCTATGAGATTGATGGCTTTGTTTCCAATGCCCAATTAATGGCAATATTCGCTATTTTATTTGCTTAATATGGAAGCTATTTTAAATCAACCAACTACTTATACTGATGAACAAAAAAAGGAATTATCCTCCTTTAAAAAACTCCTCAACCTCTTTTTAGCGGGCGCGATTTGTTTATCAATTTCTACCCTATCTTTTGCTACCTCTATTAATGGTGTACCTGATTGGATTTCTCTTTTTGCTATCTTTCTACCAATCGCTTATATTCTATTTTTCATCGGATTAATGTTTGCAAGAAAGCTCAACAAATATTTTTTCTTATCGCTTTTATCCTTATGTCTACATTCCTTATTACTATTTATTGTCGATCTATGTCAAAGCAACACTAATGAATTTTATATTGCCTTAGGCAAAGGTTTAGAGTGGAGTGCAGACATCATGTTTGCTCTTACCATGCTCTTATTCTTTTATGGAACATATTTGGTCTTTGATAAATATCATTTCCTAACCGGTAAAAAAAGAGCGCTTATCGGCGCTATCATCTTTGTCGTTTTATATATCCTCATGGATGTTTGCGATTATTTTACTGGCACAAAAATGGTGATGAGTAATATCTTAGCAAGAAGAATATTCCTATATTCATACTGGGGATTCACCTTCTTAATATATGTTTTTACATTAGCGATGGTTATCAGTGCTAATCACTATTTAAAAATCAAATATAAAAAGGAGGGCTTAGAAGATGTCAAATAAAGAAAAATTCAAAGCCTTTCTAAAGAAACTAGGCTATTTCTTCTCACGTTATCATGTGATTGTAATATTAACCATTCTTATTCCTTCTTTAATCTATACAGGAAGATTCCTTTTTAAAGGAAGAGTGCATTACAATAACCTCTATTTCTTCGGTAACGAATTACCAGTTGAGGATTCTTCTTTTAAATTAACAGGTATCAAACCATTATTTAAATTAATGGATGTTTCTTATGTCACTAATTATCAAGGTGCAGCTTGTTATGATAATTATTACGTCTTATGCTCCAATAACTTCGACGCTTTATTAATTTATGATATGAATAAAAATAAAGTGGAACACACAATTATCACTAATCAAACTAATACTGATTATCACTGCAATACTTGTTGGTTTGGATATGATTTTTATGTCTCTACTGATAAGTTTCCAATCCTTTATATTTCCATGGAAAACGCTCCTGTTCATGCAACTATCGGTTTCCGTTTATATGAGAAAGCAGGTAGCTATGCGATAGAAGAAGTAACCAGATTAACTTTAACCTTCCCACCAGAAAAAAGAGTTTACTATCCAAATTCTTATTTTGATTATGAAAGTGGACTCATCTATTATTCTGGATACACCAAAAATTCCTATATGAAGTCTGATGATAATAAACTTGTTTATTACACATTCCCATTACCTGATTATCGTGAAAAAGCAGTGGAACTTAATATTGATGATGCCATGGATACATTTGAACTTCCAAGCGAGACCGCGACACAAGGTGGATTTATCTCTCATAGCCATTTATATCAAACCTTCTCTTTCCACTATAAACCTGAGGTTCATCCAGATAAAACCCCTCGTATGAGAGTGGTTGATTTAGAAAATAAAACGATTATCAAAGAATATCTAGATCTCGGTAAAGAATTCGGTCAATATGACGAATATGAAAACATCACCATCTGTAATAATGGAAAGATGTATGGACACGGTAATATCGGTCTAAAACTATACGAATTCACTTATACTGATGAATAAAAGATGAGGCGGTGGTTATCCATCGCCTTTTCTTGTAAAAGATAACTAATTCCTTTATATTACTTTTAGTCATGAAAAAATACGATTTATACTTATTTGATTTTGATGGAACATTATTAGACACTTTACCCTCTTTAGATTATGTTTTTAAAACTTCTTATGAGAGTATTGGAGTGATATGGGATTCTTCATTAACCGAAGAATTTTCTCGTATTCCTTTACATGTTGGTTATGAAAAACTTGGGGCTAAAAAGGAACATTGGGAAGTATTTTGTAAAACTATCGATGAATCTTTAGACCATCAAAAAACTATTGAATTAAGTAAATGTTATCCAGAAACTAAAGAATTTGTAAAATATCTAAAAGATCATAATTTAAAAGCGGGCATTGTTACTAGTAACAATAAAAAGCATGTTATCGAGGTCTTAAAAATTCTTGATATTGACCCAAATATCTTTGAAGTCATCATCGGGAATAAGGAATGCCAAAGGTTCAAACCATACCCAGATCCAATCTTAATAGGACTTGAAGCATTTAATTTTAAAGGCAATAAAAGAAAAGTTGTTTATGTCGGGGATGGGAATAACGATATGCTCTCCGCTATGTCCGCAGGCGTAGATGCAGTCTTAATCGATCGCGAAAATAATGCACCCTTTAATAAAGACTATAAAATAATCCATAAATTAACAGATTTGTTCGAATAGCTCTTCAAAAATGAGGAGTTATTTTTTTATTGTTTTGTTAATTTTTATTATAGGTTATGAAAAATATTTTAAAAAATTAACAAATTTTTTATTTACATATTTATTATTTTGTTGTATGGTATTATTGAGGTGATTTAATATGCTTACAGAACAAGAACTTCTCACACTCATCGCCAAAGCTGATCAAAGCGATGTGAAAGCCATGATCAAACTCGCCGATTACTATCGACAAGAAGGTCAAATGGACAAGGCTTTTAAATATGTCCACAAATCAACCTTGTATAATTCTCCAGAAGGGGAAAGAAAACTTGGTTATTATTACGAGAAAGGAATTGGATGCGAAAAGAATCAAATTAAAGCGCGCGAATTTTATGAAAGAGCGGCTTTACATGGTGATATCAAAGCTAAATACAATATCGGTATCTATTACTATCGTCATGGTCAATTCCCTCAAGCTTTTAATTATGTTAAAGAAAGCGCGGAAGAATCATATGGAAAAGCTTTGCTTTTACTTGCCTATTTCTACGAACATGAAATTGGTTGCAAACAAGATTATTCCTTAGCCAAAGAATGTTATTTAAAAGCGGGAGATCTTGGTGAAAAAGGTTTCTATCATCGTTTAGGCACATTTGCCTATTACGGATATGGTGAAGAAAAGAATTTAGAAGATGCATTTAATTATTTCTACACAGGCGCCAACGAAGAAGAGAAAGAATGCTTCTACTATTTAGGAGTAATGTATTCCAAGGGCGAAGGAATTAAAAGAGATAATTCCCAGGCTTTCTATTGGTACTTAAAAGGTGCAAATAGTGGGGATATTAGAGCGATGTATAATGTCGCAATCTATTATGAAAATGGTATCTCCGTGCCAGTGGATAAAGAAAAAGCTGAATATTGGCTAAAAAAATCCGCAGAAGGTGGATTTGATTTAGCCATTAATAAATTACAAATCGAAAATATCTAATATGGCTAAAACCTATTACATGAATTTAAATCCGCTTCCTTTTAACTTGATCAAACAAGGTAAAAAGAAGATTGAAATGCGATTAAATAAAGATAATCGAGATAAAATTAATAATGGCGATTTTATCATCTTTAAGAACAATCAAAGTGAGGAAAGAATTAAAGTCATCGTCACTTCTGTAAGCAAATTTTCTGATTTTGAAGAGCTTTATAAACATTTCGATAAGTCTTTACTTGGCTATGATGAAGATGAAATAGCAAATCCAAATGACATGCTACTTTATTATTCAAAAGAGATGATTAAGGAACATGGAGTATTAGCAATTGGTATCAAAATTAGTAAATAACGATAAAATTACTTTTATTTATATAAAAAGGTATCTAGAATATAAGATATGGAAAACGCCACAATATTAACTAATGTCAAAATCATCAAAAGACATAATGCCGCTAATGTAATTATTGGCATTTTAGCTTTGCTTTCTGTTGCTATTCCTTTAGTTTTAATCCTTTTCTTTCAATGGTTCGCCGTTGGTATTAACGCTAATTCGGGTAGCGCGGAAGTAAATTTCACAAATGGTGTTTTTCAACTTAACGCCATGAGCTTAATCATGGGCTTATTCCAAAAAGGTGGCATCTCCTGGCATGCAATTATCGCTAATGGTAACGCTGCTTCCTCTTTGAGGAGTAATGTCTTAGCAAAATATTTAGTTGTTGAAAATTTATATGCTGGTGCTATCTGGTATTTATTATCCGCTTTATTAGCGGTTATTCTATTTTTCCAAGGCCTAGTTTTATTATTTAGAGGTAAATCTAATCATCCTAACGGCATTGTTTTAACCGCTTTCTTTGCGTTATTAGCAAATGGATTCTTATTATTAGATTCTTGGAGATTAGGATTTTATTTAAAATATTCCATCGATAAATCAATCGCAATTAGCGGTGGCTCTATCTCCTCTTATCAATATGTCTTCTGGCCCAATATCATTATTGCTGGAAGTGCAGGTTTAGTGTGGTTAGTAATGTTAATCTGCTATTTAGCAGGTTTAAAAAATAAATATTATCGTGAAGATATTGAAATTGTTCACGTCGAACAGGCAAAACCATACGAAGTTAATAATGGTATCATTCGTAATACTTTACCTCTTGGTTTAGATTCTATCGGTGGACATGCCTTTGCGAAAAATACCCAACTTGAAATCGCGACCATTCCTAATGGAATTGAAGAATTAGGACAAGCCGCTTTCTCCAACTGTTTAAAACTAAAAGTGGTTTCCATCCCATTATCAGTGAAGAAAATTGGTCCAAATTGTTTCTTTAATACCCCAAAACTTAAACGTATCAATTACGCTGGTAGTAAAGAACAATGGAGATATATAACTCGTGGTAGTAATTGGTTAGATAAATCTGCGACCACCACAGTGTTATGTAATAACGGTCCGATATCCGTTAATCCAAATCATTAAAAAAATAGTTGCACGTACATGTGCTTAGTGATATAGTCATTATGCACTTGAAAAAGTGATATACTCTTTAACAAGAGTGACCGAGAGGCCACTCTTTGTTTTTAAGGGATAGGAGGGAAAGATGGATTTAGAAAAGTTAGTGAAAGAAAAAGTATCTTCCTTAGGATATGAATTAATTAAATTATCCGAAAGATATGAAAACGGCACTAAAGTAGTTTCTATAGTTTTAGATCGAGTGGAACCAATTGACATGGAAGCCATTGTTGATGTTTCTCATAAACTCAATGAATATTTCGATGAAATCAATCCATTTGATAGCTCTTATACCTTAGATATTTCCTCTCTTGGTGCGGAAAAAGAACTAAAAATCGAAAGATTAAACGAATATCTTAATCGATATGTTCATGTTCATCTTATTAATCCGATAGAGGGAGAAAATATTTATGAAGGCACACTGGTGGGCCTAAAAGATGAAACAATTACTCTTGAATATAGAGTAAAAACCAGAATTAAAACAGTTGATATAACAAAACCAAATATATCAAAAATACGTTTAGCAATTAAATTTTAAGGAGAATTTATCTATGGCTATTAACGGCGCACAATTCTTAGCGGCTATCGACGAATTAGAAGCCAGCAAAGGAATTAGTAAGGAAGTCATTATCAACGCTTTAAAAGAAGCGATGATTAAGGGCTACAAGAAATCGATTGGAGCGACAGAAGAAGATGACAACGTTCGTGTCAATATCGACGCGGAAACTGGCTCAATCGAGATGTATCAAATTAAAAAGGTAATCGATGGGGAACCAGAAGATGACTTTTTAGAAATTAGTGTCGAAGACGCTAATGCATTAAAAGATGGTAAAAAATACAAAAGCGGAGACGAATTAATTATTCCATCCTCGCCAGAACAATTAACAAAAGCCATCGCCATGAGTGTCAAAAGCATCTTAAAACAAAAATTCGCAGAAGCGGAAAAAGATGTCTTATTTGAGACTTTCAAAGATAAGATCGGCACAATGATTACCGGTAAAGTCGAAAAAGCGGATGAAAGAGGTTTATCCGTTAATATCGGTAAAACTAGTGTTTATCTTCCACACAATCAAATGATTGGCGATGAAAAATTTAATGCGGGTGACTCCATTAAATTATTTGTTAATAATGTCGCAAGTGGCACAAAGGGTGCACATATTATTGTGACCCGTGCTAGCGAGGGATTCTTAAAATGCTTATTTAGTGAAGAAATCCATGAAATCTATGATGGCACAATCGTCATTAAAGCCATCGCTAGAGAAGCTGGAGAAAGAAGCAAAGTTTCCGTTTATGCAGAAGATCCAAATATCGATCCTGCTGGTGCATGTATCGGTCCTAATGGTAGCAGAATTCAAAAGATTGTCGGCCAATTAGGTAACGGCAACGCCAAAGAAAAGATTGATATTATCACTTATAGTGATGTTCCTGGATTATATATCATGGAATCATTAAAACCTGCCAAAGTAGTGGGTATCAAAGTTGATTTAGAAAATAAATCCGCTTTAGTGATTGTAAGAGATGATTCCTTCTCATTAGCTATCGGTAGAAAAGGTGTCAATGTCCGTTTAGCGGTTAAATTAACTGGCTTTAATATCGACATCAAAACCGAAACCGAAGCTTATGAAGAAAATATCGAATTCCAAAGCTATGAAGAACTTCAAGCTCTTGATGCAGAACAAAAATCTAAAGCTGCTTACGAGAAACTTGCTGCTCAATATAGACAAAACGAAACAACTACTGATGTCTTACCTGGTTTACCAGAAGGCTATGTAGCACCTCAAGCTCGTGTCTATGAAGAAGAAGGTAACGAAGAACTCGATGAAGCTTTAGAACAAGCGAGTGAAAAAGAAGAACTCAAACTCGAAGCTCCAGCTAGTGAAACTAAAGAAGAAGTCAAGGAAGAAAAAGTGGAAGAAGAAAAACCTGTTGAAGTTAAAAAAGAGGTTAAAACCACAACTTCTATTGAAGATCTTGAAAAATCATTATCTGAACAGAGCAATAAATCTTCTAATAAAGGTAAGAAATTTACTAATAAAAAGAAGAAAGAAGAAACTAGTGAAGATGATTCCTCTAAATCTATCGTCGATACTTCTAACGCGAAGAGAATGTCCATCTATACTGAAGAAGAACTTCGTGAAATGGAAGAAGAAGAAAAGAATGAAAACGAAGATGATTACGATGAGGATGTCGATTACGACGAATATGATGAATATTACGATGATGACGATCGTTAATATTAAAATCTCAAACTAAATAAAATATAAAATATTTTAAGTAAGAAAGAAGGTGTTAATATGGGCAAGAAAAACAACAAACCCAGTTACGTTCGTGAAGCTAACGTTTCTACGAAAGTGACTAGCGATAAAGTGAAAACTAAAGTCAATGGTGGCGTCTTTACCTATACCGGTGCGATCACTGTTGGCGAATTATCTAAATCGCTGAATGTCCCAGTCGGGGATATTATCAAATTCCTTTTCTTACAAGGAAAAATGATCACCATCAATACTGTTTTAGATGATGAACTCATCGGAACCATTTGTTTAGAGTTTGGCTACGATTTTGAAAAGAAGAAAATCGTCAATGCTGAAAACTTTGAAGAAGTCGAGATTAATGATGATCCAAGTAAGTTAAAACCAAGACCAGCTGTTGTCACCATTATGGGTCACGTCGACCATGGTAAGACAACCCTTATTGACGCGGTTAGAAATTCTAACTTAGTGGCTGGTGAAGTTGGTGGTATTAGCCAAGAAATTGGTGCTTATCAAAAAGAAGTTAATGGACAAAAGATTACCTTTATCGATACTCCTGGACACGAAGCCTTTACCGCTATGAGAAGTAGAGGTGCTAGTGTCACCGATATCGTTGTCCTAGTTGTCGCCGCAGATGATGGTGTTATGCCTCAAACTATTGAAGCTATCGACCACGCTAAAGCGGCCAAAGTCCCAATTATTGTGGCAATCAATAAAATTGATAAGCCAGGTGCTGATCCGGCTCGTGTGAAAAATGAATTATTAGCACACGATATAGTCGTGGAAGATTTCGGTGGAGATGTCTTATCTGTCGAAATTTCTGCAAAGCAGAAGCAAAATATTGATGGTTTACTAGAAGCAATTTTAACAGTTGCGGAACTATCTGAACTGAAAGCTAACCCAGATCGTTATGCGATGGGTACAGTACTTGAAGCTAAATTAGATAAAAATGAAGGTCCGAAAGCGACCTTATTAGTCCAAAACGGCTCCTTACGTGAGGGCGATTATCTAGTTGTGGGTACAAGTTATGGCAAAGTCAGAAGAATGACTAATGAATTTAAAAAGATTTTGTCTTTAGCGACACCTAGTACACCGGTTTCAGTTATCGGTTTAGCGGAAGTTCCTTTAGCCGGTGATCGATTCATGGCTTTCCCAAGTGAAAGTGAAGCTCGTGAAATCGCCACTAAACGTAAGATGATTAAAGAGGCTAAAGAAAAGAACCGCACAAGCGCGGCTAGTCTCGATGATCTATTCGCTAGAGCTAAAGAAGGCGAAACTCAAAATATCAATATTATTATTAAAGCTGATAGCACAGGTAGTGCGGAAGCTGTCAAATCTTCATTAGAAAAATTATCCACTGATGAAGTGAAAATTAATATTGTGAGAGCTACTTCTGGTGCCATCACTGAAAGTGACGTCTTATTAGCCAGTGCTTCTAAAGCTATTATCTATGGTTTTAATGTGAGACCAGATAGTAAGACAAGAGCGAAAGCGGAAGAAGAAAAAGTGGAAATTAGATTACACCGCATCATCTACGCTTTAATTGAAGAAATTCAAGCCGCGATGAAAGGTATGCTTGCTCCAACGATGGTGGAAAAAGTGACCGGTCAAGCGGAAGTTAGAAGATTATTTAAAGTTTCTAAACTAGGGACGATTGCCGGATGTATGATCGTGGATGGTTCTATTAAGAACCAATCATTAATTAGATTACTTAGAGACGGTATTATCGTCTTTGAAGGCAAGATTGCTTCTTTACAAAGAGAAAAAGATCAAGTTAAAGAAGTCAAAAAAGGCTTTGAATGTGGTATTTTACTCGATGGCTATAACGATATTAAAGAAAACGATATTATCGAAGGCTACGAGATGGTGGAAGATAAAGGTAATTAATTATGGCTAATAAGCAAGAAAGAATTGCCACTTTAATCCGCAAAAATATCGCGGAAATCATTCAATTTGATTTAAAAAATCCTCATCTTGGATTTGTCACAATTCCAGAAGTAAAGGTTTCTAGTGATTTCTCTTATGCTAAAGTCTATGTTTCCTTTATCAATGAAAATCAAATCAAAGAAAGCATGGAAATTTTAGAACACTCTAAAGGATTCATACGCAGTGAATTAGCCTCTCGTATGGATACCAGACGTGTTCCAGAGATTAGCTTCGTCCTTGATGAAGGCTTTAAAAGAGAAGCGAGAATTGAAGAATTATTGAAGAATAAATAATATTAGGACTATTTATAGTCCTTTTATTTCTAAGGAGTTAAATATGAGAAAAGATTTAGGTGCAAAAACAATATTATATCCAATGCCAGTATTAATCATTGGAACTTATGATGAAAACGGTGAAGCGGATGCGATGAACGCTGCTTGGGGTGGAATCTATGATTATAATCAAGTGACCGTTTCTTTAAGCGGCCATGTGACCACTGATAACATCAGAAAAAATAAAGCATTTACCATTTCTTTTGCGACAAAAGATACGGTAGTAGCTTCTGATTATGTCGGATTAGTGAGCAAAGCTCGTGAAAATAGAAAATTAGAAAAAGCGGGATTACATCCATTTAAAAGTAACAAAGTTAACGCTCCATTATTTGAAGAATATCCATTAACTATCGAATGCAAACTAGTATCTTTAGATGGAAATATGGGTGAAGGTGGCACTTTAGTGGGTGAGATCGTTAATGTCTCTGTCGATGAAAAGATATTAACTAACGATAAAATCGATGTGAAGAAATTAGCGCCAATCACCTTTGATACTGTTAATAACAAATATATCGTTTTAGGTGAAGAAATCGCTGATGCCTTTAAAGTGGGATTAAAATTAAAATAATGCTCGATAAATTTAATCGTGAAGTAGATTATTTAAGAATTTCAGTTACCGATTTATGTAACTTGAGATGTTTTTACTGTATGCATAAAGATGGGGTTAGTAAACTAACTCATGAATCGATTTTGTCCCCAGAAAGAATTAAAGAAATAGTTTATGAAGCGGCTAAATTAGGAATTAAAAAAGTCAGAATTACCGGTGGTGAACCTTTGGTGAGGAAGGGAATAATGGAGATTATTTCCTATATTCATGAAATTCCTGAGATTAAAGAAATATGTTTAACCACCAATGGAACATTATTAAAAGAATTTGCTTATAAATTAAAAGAAGCGGGTGTTAATCGCTTAAATATATCTTTAGATACTTTAAAAGAAGATAAATACGCTAAGATTACTCGTTTAGGTAAATTAAGTGATGCCTTAGAAGGAATAAAAACCGCTAAGGATTTAGGTTTTAAAATCAAAATCAATACTGTCCTTATCGGTGAATTTAATGACGATGAGATATTAGATTTTATTAACTTCGCTAAAGATAACGAATTAACTTTAAGATTTATTGAACTAATGCCTATCGGAGTGAGTAAAGAATTAGATAAGAAAAGTTTTATATCTAATCAAATCGTATTAGATAGATGCAAAGAACTTAAATTTGATCATAATGATGGTGTTTCTGATGTTTATAGAATCGGTAATAGTCATGGTTATATTGGATTAATATCCCCATTATCAAAATCCTTCTGTAAGAAATGTTCAAGATTAAGATTAACAGCGGATGGTAAATTAAGACCTTGTTTACATTCTTCCTTATCATTAGACACATTTGGATTAGTGGGAGATGAATTAAAAGAAAGAATTAAAGAAGCAATATTATTAAAGCCTAAAGAGCATCATCTAAATATCGGTAGCGATTCTGATAAAAATATGAATGAGATAGGTGGATAAACCTATCTTTTTAATTATTTTTCTCGCGTACGCACTTATTAACCTTGAATAAGCGTGTGTACATGCGCACAGCAAATCAAAGATTTGCCAAAATGGCGATTTGACAAATGTTTTCGCCTTGCTAAAATGAATGAGAAATTAGGTGATAATTTATGAAAGAAATTAAAACTATAAACGCTGTTGGACAAGTTTTGGGCCATGATATAACTCAAATCATTCCTGGTAAATTTAAAGGTCCAGTTTTTAAAAAAGGACATGTCATTCAAAAAGAAGACATTCTTGTTTTATTAAGTGTGGGTAAAGAACATATCTACGTTTATGAAAAAGATGAAAAGATGCTCCATGAAAACGAAGCCGCAGAGATATTAAGAGATTTATGTGGTCATATCAATATGAGAGCGAGCGAACCTAGTGAAGGTAAAATCGAACTATTCTCTGAAATAGATGGTTTATTTCTCGTTGATAATGAAAGACTAAAGAAATTAAACTCTTTCCCTCAGATGATGGTCGCGACAAGAAGTTCTGGTTTTTTAGTGAAAAAAGGTGACAAATTAGCGGGAACTAGAATCGTTCCTTTAGTGATTGAAAAAGAGAAGATGGAAAGACTCAAAAAAGAAATTGGTGAAGAACCATTATTAAAAGTCCTACCAATCAAAGAAAAGAAATATGGACTGATTACTACTGGTAATGAAGTTGCAAGTGGTCGTATTAAGGACGCTTTTACTCCAATATTAGAAGCTAAATTAGCCGTTTATGGCGCAAAAAAGGTGGAACACGTAATTTTAAGCGATGATCATCAAAAGATTACGGAAAATATTCAAAAAATGCTAAATAACGGCGTTGATATGGTTATATGCACTGGAGGTATGAGTGTTGATCCTGATGATAAGACACCTTTAGCTATTAAAAATAGTGGTGTTGATATTATTAGTTATGGAGCACCTGTTTTACCGGGGGCGATGTTTTTAGTGAGTTACACAAAAGACGGCCGACCAGTTTTAGGTTTACCAGGTTGTGTGATGTATGCGAAAAGAACGATATTTGACATTGTTTTGCCAAGAATATTAGCGGATTACAAAATAAGTAAAGAATATATGGCCTCATTAGGTAATGGTGGACTTTGCTTAAACTGTGAAGTTTGCACCTTCCCTAACTGTGGTTTTGGAAAAGAGGGACATTAATATGAATAAGCTCACTCATATCGATGAAAATGGAAACGCCGTTATGGTTGACGTTTCTAATAAAAAAGAAACCGAAAGGGTGGCGGTTGCCACCGGAAACATTATAATGTCGAAAGAATGTTTCGAAATGGTTAAAAACCATAAACATAAAAAAGGCGATGTTTTAACTGTGGCACAAGTAGCGGGAATTATGGGAGCAAAACGTAACGCTGAACTAATTCCGATGTGTCATAACATCAACCTTACTAATGTCAAAGTAGAATTTGAAGAAATAGAAAGTGGTTATAAAGCCATCACCACAGTGAAATGTTTAGGTGTTACGGGAGTAGAGATGGAAGCTTTAACAGCGACCTCCATCGCCTTATTAACGATCTATGATATGTGTAAAGCAGTTGATAAGAAAATGGTTATTAAAGATATCCATCTAGTGGAAAAACATGGTGGTAAATCAGGAGACTTTTATTTTTAATATGGCTCGTGTAAGTGCGATTTGTGTTTCTGATAGAAGAGGGATTCAAAAGCATTATGTGGAATCCGCGATTTTAAAAGAAAATCATGGCATAGTAGGCGACGCTCATGCGGGTAATTGGCATCGACAAGTATCTTTACTAAGTAAGAAAGATATCGATGATTTTATCGCTCGTGGAGCGGAGGTTTTTCCCGGTGCTTTTGGTGAAAATATTATTATTGATGGAATTGATTTATCAAAGATAAATATTAGAACTTATATTCAAATTGGCGAAACTATTATTCGCTTAACTCAAAGAGGCAAAGAATGTCATACACACTGCCAAATCTATCATAAGATGGGTGAATGCATTATGCCAAAATTAGGTGTTTTTTCCGAAGTTATTAAAGGAGGAGAAATCAAAGTGGGAGATGAAGTTAAAATCTTACATCAAGATGAGAAATTTACCGCCGCGGTTATTACTTTATCCGATCGTTGTTTTAATAAAGAAAATGAAGATATAAGTGGACCGACGATCGCAAAAGAATTATTAGCTAAAGATTACGATGTCATTGAACAAATCTTACTTCCTGATAACAAGGAGTTATTAAAGAAAGAACTTATTAGATTAGCGGATCAAAGAGAAGTTAATTTGATATTAACAACTGGAGGAACTGGTTTTTCAGAAAAAGATGTCACACCAGAAGCTACTTTAGAAGTGATCGATAGAAATGTTCCAGGTATTAGCGAAGCTATTAGAGCCGAATCATTAAAAATTACCAAACATGCGATGCTTTCTAGAGCGGTTTCAGGAATAAGAAAAAAGACATTAATTATTAATCTTCCAGGCTCTCCAAAAGCTTGCCTTGAAAGTATGGAAGTATTTATGGATACCATACCTCATGGATTGAAATTATTACAGGGAATTAAAGTAGATAAATAAAGGGGGATTTATGAAGAAATTATTTAGTTTGCTACCTATTATTTTGAGTATCACCACATTAAGTGGATGTAAAAAAGAGGAAAGAAAAGAAATTAATGTTTTTGCTGCAGCCTCTTTAACTGAAACATTAAATTCCATTAAGGAAAAATATGAAGAAAAGAATAAAAATGTGAAATTAGTTTTCAATTTTGAATCTTCAGGAACTCTTCAAAAGCAAATCCAAAATGGTGCGACTTGTGATCTATTTATTTCCGCTGCCCAGAAACAAATGAATGCTTTACAAGAAGCAAATCTATTAATCAATGATACAAGAATTAATCTATTAGAAAATAAAGTCACTTTAGCAGTTCCCAAAAATAACCCGAAGAATGTGACTGATTTTGATAATTTAGCTAGTAGGTTATCCGCAAAAGAGGAAGGTTTTGTTTTAGGGATGGGAAATCAAGATGTTCCTGTTGGCCAATATACTCAAAAAATTCTTCAATATTATAACTTAAATGAAGAAGAACTTGCCGCTGCCCACATGATCAATTATGGGAGTAATGTCAAAGCGGTTACCTCTTTAATTGATAATGCGGCTGTAGCATGTGGTGTTATTTATGCTACTGATGCTTATAGCGCGAAATTAAATGTCGTTGCTACCGCCACAAAAGAGATGTGTGGTCAAATCATCTATCCAGCTAGTTTAATAGCAGGAACAAAACTAGTGGATGAAACTAAATCGTTCTTATCTTATCTAGGAGAAGATGAGGCGATGGAAATCTTTAAATCTGTTGGTTTTGTAAAGGCTTAATAATGACTCAATTCGATTTATTTCCCTTATGGAATTCTTTAAGAATAGCGGCAATTAGCAGCGTTATTATCTTTTTTTTAGGGATTTTATTAGGTTATTACGTTTCTAAATTACCAAGATTAGCTAAAGGTATTATTGATGTTATCTTAACGCTTCCTTTAGTATTACCACCTACAGTAGTTGGCTACTTCTTAGTAGTGATATTAGGAAACAAATCTCCTTTAGGAGGATTCTTATCCACAATTGGTCTGCCTTTCTTTATGACTTGGCGAGGAGCGATAATAGCCTCAACGGTTGTCGCCTTCCCACTTATGTATAGAACTGTAAGAGGATCTTTTGAATCATTTGATGAGAACCTTGCTGACGCTGGAAAAACATTAGGACTATCAAATACCTATATCTTCTGGAGAATTAGAATCCCAAATTGTAAAAGTGGAATTATTGCCGGTATTGTTTTAGCGTTTGCTAGAGCAATAGGTGAATATGGCGCAACAAGCATGTTTGTGGGTTATATACAAGGTAAGACAGCGACGATTGCTACCGCTGTATATCAATACTGGACAATAGGTAACAATACCTTTGCGTTCATCTATGTCTTAATTAATCTAGTTTTGTCGGCCATCGTTTTACTGGGTCTTAATTATTTTGAAAAACCAAGGAGGAATAGATAATGTCGATTTTTATAAATATCAAAAAATCATATAAGACTTTCCTTCTAGAAATGTGTTTTGAAAGTAAAACAAATACTTTGGCCTTACTCGGAGCATCAGGAAGTGGTAAGAGTATGACTTTAAAATGCATCGCTGGAATATTAAAACCAGATTCCGGAAAAATTATCATTAATGATAAAGTGGTTTTTGACTCCGAAAATAGAATCAATTTAGCTCCTCAAAAGAGAAATATCGGATATATGCCTCAAAATTATGCGTTATTCCCTAATATGAGTGTCCAGCAAAATATCGCAACTGGTTTACGTAAATTCAAATTAGAAAAAGAAGAACAAGATAAACAAATTAAAGAAATAATTGATTTATTACAATTAACTGGATTAGAAGAACGTAAGCCGCATCAATTATCTGGTGGTCAAGCTCAACGTGTGGCTTTAGCAAGAATCCTAGTTAGTAAACCTGATTTATTATTATTAGATGAACCATTTGCAGCTTTAGATGATTATTTAAAAACACGTTTACAAATGAAGAGCAAAGAAATAATCGATAATTTTAATATTCCCACCATATTAGTGACTCATAATCGTGATGAGGCCTACCTTTTAGCGGATGAAATTGGAATTATTGATAAAGGTTCTTTAATAATCAAAAAAGAGAAAAAAGAATTATTTAAAGAACCAGAATTTTATTCTGCGGCTTTATTAACAGGATGTAAAAATATCACTAAAGTGATAAAAGAGAAAAATAAACTCAATTTACTAGACTGGGGCATAACAATAGAGGCTATTAATAAGAATTGCTCTTATATTGGTGTTAGAGCTCATAGCTTCAAGGCAAGTAATAAAAATAGTGGTTATGAAATTCAAATTATTGGTATTAGTGAAGAACCTTTTGAAAAATTAGTCAGATTCCGTTTTAAAAATCAAAGCATCGATAGTGAAGATGTCTACTGGAAAATAAATAAAAATGACACCGTAGAGTATGTCAAATATATCGAATTTGATAAGAAAGATATATTGTATTTGAAATAATTAATATTTCTTAACCATCTTCTGATGAATAATGCCGGCTTCTAAAAAGAAATCACCTTCAGGTATATAGCCGGCTTTTTTATAGAATTCGATCGTCGGTTTTTGGGCGTTTAAACTGACGACACATGGATTAAATTTACTACCGATGTAATCCGATAAGAAATTGATAACTTTTAATCCAAGGCCTTTATTTCTATATTCTTTTAAAATTGCGAATCTTTCTATTTTATAGAAATCACCCACTAAACGGTAACGGATGGTGCCGATAATATCCTTTTTATAATAAATAAGGAATGATTTACTATTAATCTCTTCTTCATAGACTTCGTTATCATAAAAGGAAACATTTTGTTCATCATGAAAGACTTTTTGACGGATGTTAATAATTTGCCATTCATCAATTGGACTAACCACAGGTTTTAAAGTTAATCCTTCTTGGTCGACTTGTAGATATATTTCGTCTCCCCATAAATCGATTTGTTCATAATTTGAAATCATCGATAAGAAGTTTTGTTTAGCTTTTGGATATTTATTATAAATATCATTTAATAAATTTTTGATATCTTCCCTCGTGGTATTTTTATCCGCTGGACAAGATGAACCAGCAACATCGATATTTTCTTCTTTGATAAATTGTTTAATATCTTTTTCATGGACTAATAAAAATGGTCTAATAAAATCGATATTGGCGTTTTCTAGATGCATCTTTGGAGAAAAAGTAGCAATTCTAGAACCATATATTTCATTCATTAATAAAGTTTCAATAGCATCATCCGCATGGTGGGCAAAAGCTACTTTGTTATAGCCTAACTCATTCGCGACTTTATTAATTGAGGCCTTTTTCATCCTTGAACAGATCGAACAAGGTAGATGCTTTAAACCTTGTTTTTCTTGTTGAATACAAAGTATTTCATAAACTTCTTTACTATCTTGAACAATAAGATTTAAACCTAAAGAAGCACAAAATTTCTTTAATGGTTCAGGATTAAAACCTGGAAAACCTAAATCTAAAGTTACAGGTTGAAGTTCAAAATCTGTATGTGAAAATTTCTTATAAAGGTTTAAGCAATATAAAAGCGCCATCGAATCTTTACCACCAGAAAGGCCAACAATCATTTTATCTCCATGGTTGATAAGATTATAAGTTTGATCAGCTTTTCTAATACAGGCTAATAAAGTACGAATTGCTTTCATAGTGAAAATCATTATATTATCTAAAAAGATAAATTAAAAGTATGAACGGTTTTTTCTTAATTGATAAAAAAGAGGGATGGACAAGTCGTGATGTAGTCACTAAAATCTCCCATATTTTTCATATTAACAAAGTCGGTCATAGTGGGACACTTGATCCCTTTGCGACAGGTTTACTTTTAGTTTCTATTGGTAGCGCAACTAAGTTAAACGTCTGCTTAGAAGGATTGGATAAAGAATATATTGCGACATTAAAACTTGGATTTAGAACAATATCTGGTGATAAGACTAATGAGATTATCGAAGAAAAAGAAGTGGTTAGGCCCACAAAAGAGAAAATATTAGAAGTTTTTAAAGAGTTATTAGGACCACAAAAACAAGTACCACCGATGGTGTCTGCGGTCAGATATAAAGGGCAAAAATTATTTCATCTTGCATTGCAAGGTATTGAAGTTGATAGACCCTCTAGAGATATCAATATCTATGAATTAGAATTACTAAATTATAAAGATGATGAGATTACTTTTAGAACAAAGGTGAGTAAAGGTACCTATATAAGAGTTTTAGGCGAAGAAATCGCTAAAAAACTCCATAACATCGGTCATCTCATTTCTTTAAGAAGAACAAAAGTCGGACCTTTTAATATTGAAAATGCCATCGATATCACTGAAGTAAGCGAAGATAAACTTATCGATAGTT
Organism: Bacilli bacterium; assembly: GCA_045113315.1. Lineage (GTDB taxonomy): Bacteria > Bacillota_I > Bacilli_A > RFN20 > CAG-826 > RUG13091. Next base: position 277,280 of record JBGUIX010000006.1, on the reverse strand, counting down.
ATGAGATATTATCAAAAACCACACCAATTGAAATAGTAAATGATAAAGATGCCTTCCACGCTAGTCATGGTCTCATCTTTGATGAAAAATTATCGATGAGTCGTGATATAGTATTAATAGCCGATAAAGAGAAAAACATCCGAGCGATATATAAATATCAAGACGGCAAATTTATCAGTGTAAGGGGCATAAACTAGATGGAAATCATTCAATTTAGATTAGGAGATAAACTAAAATCATATCCTGATTTAGTCCTATGTTTAGGCTTCTTTGATGGTGTTCATTTAGGTCATCAATCCTTGATAAAAAAAGCTAGAAAAGAAGGTTATAAGTTAGGAGTGTTATCTTTTAATTCTTCACCAGCTTACGTGATGGGTTATAAGACCTCTGATATGTGTATTACTTCAATCTCAGATAAAGCTGACTTATTTGAAGATATGGGAGTGGATTATTTCTTCGTCATGGATTTTGATAAAGAAGTAATGAACGCCACGAAGGATGAATTTATCGATAAAGTTCTTCTACCTATTAATCCAATTGAAGTCGTTTGTGGCCCAGATTATCGATTCGGTGTCCGGGCGGAAGGTGATCCAACTTATCTGAAGAGATTTTTCAATGTGAAAATCATAGATTTTGAGATTTATCAAAATCAGAAGATTTCATCGAGAAATATTATTAATTTAATTAAGTCTGGCGAAATGGAAATAGTTAACGAAATGCTCGGACGTCCTTATCGTATTAACGGCACGGTTATGGTGGGTTTAAAAAACGGTCAGAAAATCGAATTTCCAACCGCTAATCTATCTTTGGAATATGAATATATCTACCCTAAAGTTGGTGTCTATATTGGTTATGGAATTGTCTTTGGTAAAAAATATAAAGCCATTATTAATGTTGGCACACACCCCACAGTTAGTCCTTTAAGTAAGCCAATTATCGAAGTCCATTTATTAGATTTTGATGAGAATTTGTATGGTAAGAATATATTCGTCGAATTTGTGCGTTATATACGTGATGAAATGAAGTTTGAAAACTTAGAAGAATTAAAGAAACAATTAAATAAAGATAAACAAAAAGCGAAAAAACTTTTGCAATAATATTGCATAACTTGTAATATATATCTCGGCGACTATCCCTCAGATAATCGATTCCTCAACGTTTACCCGGGAGTTAGTTAAGAAAATTTATAGGAGGAAACAGTTATGGCTTTAACTAAAGAAAGAAAAGCAGAACTCGTTAAGAAGTTCGGTAAAAACGAAAAAGACACCGGTTCAGTCCAAGTCCAAGTCGCATTATTAACCGAACAAATCAAAGCTTTAACCGCACACATGAAAGCGAACCATAATGACGCTTCCAGCAAACGTGCCTTAAGCGTCTTAGTCGGTCAACGTCGTAGTTTATTAGACTATTTGATTAGAACCGATCGTGAAGCTTACTTAAAGCTCATTGTCGAACTCGGATTACGTAAATAATCTAGTTAACAAGTTAAAAGAATCGCCGCAAGGTGATTTTTTTTATTTATAAAACTCTTTACATGAGTTTTATTTTGAATATAATTAACACGTATATATTTTGAAAAAGAGGTAAAAGAATGAAAAGAGTATTCGAATTAGAATTCGAAGGAAAGAAATTCGTCGTCGAAACTGGCGAAATTGCCAAACAAGCTGACGGCGCTGTCCTCGTGAGATTAAACGACACAGTTGTTCTTTCCACAGCGTGTTGCTCAGATGAACCTAAAGAAGGTGATTTCTTCCCGCTAACAGTTGGTTATGAAGAAAAGCAATACGCAGTTGGCAAAATCCCAGGTTCCTTCTTAAGAAGAGAAGGTAGAGCTGGTGAACATGCCACATTAACCGCCAGATTAATTGATCGTCCAATTAGACCAATGTTCTCTGAAGGTTTTAGAAACGAAGTGCAAATCGTTAACACAGTGATGTCTGTGGATCAAGACTGCACACCAGAAATGACCGCTATGTTAGGTTCTTCCTTGGCATTAGGCATCTCCGATATTCCATTTGATGGTCCTATCGCTGGTGTTCAAGTCGGTAGAGTGAATGGTAAATTCATCATTAATCCAACCGTTGCTGAAAAAGAAAAGAGCGATTTGAACTTATCTGTCGCTGGTACAAAAGAAGCCATTAACATGGTCGAAGCCGGTGCGGATCAATTAAGTGAAGAAGAAATGTTAGATGCTTTAATGTTCGGTCACGAAGCTATTAAAAAATTATGTGCTTGGCAAGAAGAAATCATTAAAGAAATCGGTCGTCCAAAAAGAGAAATCGAACTTTATAAGTGCGATCCTGAAATCGAAAAGGATGTCACCGAAAGAGCTAACGAAAGATTAAAGAAAGCTATCTCTATCTTTGATAAACTCGAAAGACAAGATGCGATCGCTGCTATCGAAGATGAAATTTTAGATGATTATGATGCACGTCCTTATCCAGATGAAAAAACTCATCAAAAAGTCATGCACATGGTCAACGAAACTTTAGAAATTTTAGTCGCTAACGAAGTTAGAAGATTAATTACTGAAGAAAAGATTAGACCTGATGGTCGTAAAGTTGATGAAATTCGTCCATTAGACGCTCAAATCGATTTATTACCAAGAGTTCACGGTAGTGCGATGTTCACTCGTGGTCAAACACAAGTTATCTCCATTACCACATTAGGTGCGAAAAGCGATGAACAAATCATCGATAATTTAACTCCAGAAGAAACCAAACACTGGATGCATCATTATAACTTCCCTCCATATTCTGTTGGTGAAGTCGGTAGAATGGGTTCTCCAGGAAGAAGAGAAATCGGTCATGGTGCTTTAGGTGAAAGAGCATTAAGCTATGTCATCCCAAGCGAAGAAGAGTTCCCATACACCATTAGAACTGTCGCGGAAGTCGTGGAAAGTAATGGTTCTAGCTCACAAGCTAGTATCTGTGCTTCCTGTATGTCCTTAATGGCGGCAGGTGTCCCAATTAAAGCCATGGTCAGTGGTATTGCTATGGGCTTAATTACTTCTGGTCCACTCGATGGTAAACACCCATATACCATCCTTACTGATATTCAAGGTTTAGAAGATCACTTCGGTGATATGGACTTCAAGGTTGCGGGTACCGCTAAAGGTATTACTGCCTTACAAATGGATATCAAGATTAAAGGTGTTACTAAAGAAGTCTTACGTGAAGCTTTAGCCCAAGCTAATGAAGCTAGAGCGAAAATTAGAGAAGTTATGGCTAAAACCATCTCTGAACCAAGACCAGATGTCGGTAAATATGCTCCTAAGATGGATACCTTCATGATTGACGTCGATAAGATTAGAGAAGTCATCGGTACAGGCGGTAAAGTCATTAACGATATCATCGCTAAATGCGATAACGTGAAGATCGATATCGAAGATAACGGTCAAGTTACTCTTTACCACATGGATAGAGAAGTCATCAACAAAGCTAAACAAATGATCTTAGATATCGTTAGAGAAGCTAAAGTTGGTGAAGACTTCGAGGGTGAAGTTACCCGTGTTGAAGAATATGGCGCGTTTGTCCACTTATTCGGTAACGTTGAAGGATTATGCCACGTTTCAAGATTAGGCTGGGGCTTTATTAATAAAGCTAGTGACGTCGTTAAAGTTGGCGATGTCATCAAAGTGAGAGTCGTGGAAATCGATGATAAAGGAAAAGTCAAAGTTTCCCATAAAGAATTCGTTGAAAAACCAGAAAACTTTGAAGAAAGACCAGCGAGAATGGAACATCAATCCCGTCCCGATAATTCTCATAAGGGTCCAAGAAAATTTAAGAAATAAGAAATTAAGCCTAGACTAATGTTTAGGCTTTTCTTTTTTGATTTATTTTTATGATTTTTAAAATTAATAGAAACTATTAATAAGATAATGTGCTAAAATTGATTTTGGTGTTAGATATATGAAGAAATTTTTTAGATTTATTTTTTCAGGAACAGTGTTTATCTTTTTGTTCCTCTTATTAGAAATTGCTTTTTTAATTTTTGTTCAATTCTATTTAGAAGATTTTTTGGTACAAATAGGTTTGCTCGATGAGAATAACCCGATAGCCGCCGCAATTACGATTCTCTCTTACATCTTATTTAAAATTATCGCTTTCATCGTTGGATTAATAATTTTCTTTAAGATCGTCAATAAAGAAGAAGATCCAGAATTTAAGATTCCTTGGATTGTCGGTATGCTTCTTTTACCGTTTTTTACATCAATCATCTATTTGATTTTTGGTAATCACGGTCTAAGGAAAAAGGATAAACTAATTATTTCCGCTACAAAGAATGCTTATAACGCACATTTCTTAGTAAGAAATGAAGAAGAAAAAAGACTCATTCAAAATGAACTCGATGATGCTACTGGAACCTTTAAATATATCCATAACACCACCTTATTAGGAGTCCATAAAAATAATCGTGTCACCTATTATAAAAAAGGTGAGGATTTCTTCCCGGCTTTTATCGAAGGTTTAAAACAAGCCAAAGAATTTATCTTCATTGAATTTTTCATTATCACTGATGGAAAGATGTGGAGTGAAGTTCAAGAGGTTTTAAAACAAAAAGCCCTTGAAGGAGTGGATGTGAGAATTGTCTATGATGATATGGGTTCAGGTGGAAATATATCTTATTTCACCCCCAGAAAATTAGCAAAATACGGAATTAAAGCTTATAAATTTCACCCATTTAGACCTTTATTATCTGGAGTTTATAATAACCGTGATCACCGCAAGATTGTCATCATCGACCACCAAATGGCTTTTACCGGTGGTATCAATTTAGCGGATGAATACGCTAACATCATCAAAAGATTCGGTTATTGGAAAGATACGATGGTGAAAATTGAAGGTCAAGCCATCAATAATTTAATCGTTACCTTCTTACAAAATTACAATTTATGTACTGGTACAGTATCTGACTATAATAAATATTTATTATATGATTATGAAAAATTCGATGAACCTGGTTATGTCATGCCTTTCGGTGATGGTCCTGGTGGCATCGATGATGCCTTAATCGGTGAACAGAATTATATTAATATTCTTAACTTTGCAAAAAAGAGTGTTTATATTTCTACTCCTTATTTAGTTCCAACCTATTCCTTATTGGACGCTTTAAGAAATGCTTCTTTAAGAGGAGTGGATGTTCATCTGATTTTGCCTGGCATCCCAGATAAAAAAGCGGTTTACGCAGTGGCGAAATCCCATTTCCATTACTTATTAGCCTCAGGTGTGAAGATCCATATTTATAAACCTGGATTTAACCATATGAAAACCATGCTAGCGGATGATCAATTAGCTTTCGTGGGCACGATCAATTTTGATTTTAGAAGTCTAGTGCATCACTTTGAATGCGGAACTTTATTATATAAAACTCCATGTTGCAAAGATATTAGAGAAGATTTTGATGAAATGATTGCTCAAAGTGAACTCGTCCCAACTAACTTTAAACTAAAAAGAGGAACCCGTTGGTTCTGCTCAATTGTGAAATTAATCACTCCATTACTATAGAAGAGGGGGAATTATGGAAAGATTTGATGTATTAATCATCGGCGCTGGTGTTACAGGTGCCATGATTGCTAGAAATCTAGCCAAATACGATGTCAAAGTGGCCTTATTAGATAAGGAAAATGATGTCGGTAATTTAACAAGTAACGCGAATAGTGCAATCGTCCACTCCGGATACGACCCATTACCTGGAACAAACAAAGCGAAATTTAATGTTCTTGGTAATAAGATGTTCGATGAGATTTGTGAGGATTTAGATGTAAATTTCTACCGTGTTGGTTCTTTAACCGTCGCCTTATATGACGAACAACTTCCTTTATTAAAGGAATTAGCGGAAAGAAGTAAACAAAATGGTGTGGAAGTGAAATTATTAAGCGCTGAAGAAGTGAAAAAGATGGAACCAAACATCAATCCAAATGTAAAAGGTGCTTTATTAGCCCCAACCGCTGGAATTGTGGACGTCTTTAATTTCGTGGTCCATGCTGTTGAAAACGCCGTCGATAACGGGGTGAAATTATTCTTAAATGAAGAAGTAGAATCCATTGTTAAAGAAGGCGACTATTATAAAGTCAAAACCCAAAAGGAAGAATTCTATTCTAAGGTCGTTATTAACGCGGCTGGTTGCTACGCTGATAAGATCGCCGAAATGGTGGAACCTATTGATTGGAAAATCACTCCTCGTAAAGGTGAATACTTTGTATTAGATCATTATAAAGAAGGATTAGTGAATCACGTTATCTTCCCTCTTCCAAGTGAAAAAGGTAAAGGTATTTTAGTAACGATGACGACATCCGGAAACTATTTAGTTGGTCCATCTAGTGAATTAACCGATGAAAAAGATGATTATCGTACCGATCCACCAACTTTAAAGAATGTTAGAGCTCAAGCTAGTGAAATGGTCCCATCCATTCCATTTAATCAAGTGATCCGTGTCTTTGCGGGTAATAGACCAACATGCACTAGACATGACTTTGTCATTGAATATAGTAAAAAAGATAAAAATTTTATCAATGTCGGTGGTATTGAATCTCCAGGATTTGTCTCTTCTCCAGCCATTGGTCAATATGTTGTCGAAGAATTAGTAAAACCAATTCTTTCTCTGAAAGAAAAGGCTAACTATAATCCAAAAGTAAGAAAATATCATCGTTTATATAATGAGATGAGAGAAGATAATTATAAATTCTCCAATGAACATGAAAATTATAGTGAAATCATCTGTAATTGTGAGAAGGTAACATTAGGAGAAATTCTCGATGTTTTATCAAGAAGTAATCCACCTCATTCTGTGAAAGCTCTAAAAAGAAGAACAAGAGCAGGATTTGGCAAATGCCAAGGTGGTTTCTGTCAACCACGTGTCGTTTTAATCTTAGCCAAGTATTATGGAATCTCTCCGTTAGAGATTAACTATGATGGTGAATTTTCACCAATCCTATTAGAGAAGATCAAAGGGGGCAGATAAGATGAGAACAGTTGATTTATTAGTTATCGGTGGTGGCTCTGCCGGAATGGCTGCGGCTATCCAAGCTAAAAAAGAAGGAATTAATGATATCTTAATCGTCGAAAGAGATGAAAATTTAGGTGGCATCTTAAACCAATGTATTCACAACGGTTTTGGATTAACTGAATTTAAAGAAGAATTATCTGGTCCAGAATATTTAGCGAGATTTGTCGCTCAAGTCGAGGAATTAAGAATTCCTTATATGACCTCTTCTATGGTCATCGATATGACTAGAAACAAAGTCGTGACTATATCAAGCAAAAAAGAAGGCGTTATCAAAATACAAGCGAAAGCTATTGTGATGGCCACAGGCTGCTATGAAAGGGGAGCAGGCGCCATTCAAATCCCAGGTGATAGATGCTCTGGCATCATTACCGCTGGTACCGCTCAAAAATATTTAAATATCCACGGTTATTTATGTGGTAAAAGAGTGGTCATCTTAGGTAGTGGTGATATCGGCTTAATTATGGCCAGAAGATTAACCCTTGAAGGCGCCAAAGTCATCTGTGTTAGTGAAATAATGCCATATAGTAATGGTTTAAACCGTAATATTGCTCAATGTTTAAACGATTATAATATTCCTCTCTACTTAAGTAGAAGTGTCTCTAAAGTCATCGGTAAAGACCGTTTAGAGAAAGTCATTTTATCCGCGGTTGATGAAAAGATGCAATTTATCCCAGGAACTGAGATGGAAATCGAATGTGATACTTTAATTCTTTCGGTTGGTTTAATTCCTTATATATCCTTATTAGATTATATAGATTGCCCAACTAGCTCCACAAAAGGCGCTAAAGTTAATGAACATATGGAAACCATGATCGAAGGCATCTTCTCCGCTGGTAACTGTTTGCATGTTCATGACGTCGTCGACTTCGTGACTGATGAAGGTCGATTAGCTGGTCATGGTGCAGCGGAATATTTAAAAGGTGAACTCAAACGTGGTGAGAAAATTGTGGTTACCCCAAAAGATGGTATTTCCTATGTCGTACCACAAGAAATCAATAAAGATAATGAAGAAGATGTGACCTTTAAATTCCGTGTCAGAAAACCGGTAAAAGACGTCAATTTAATCATTGAAAGTAATGGTGAATTAGTCGCTAAAATGTTTAAACCAGTCCTTATTCCAAGTGAAATGGTGATGGTCAAATTAAGCAAGGACAAATTAGCGAATGTTGATAAAGAAGTCTCTTTGAGACTTGAGGAGAGATAATTATGAAGGAATTTACATGTATTATCTGCCCAAGAGGCTGCCGTTTAAGCGTTGATGATAATATGAACGTCACCGGTAATACCTGTCCTAGAGGCAAACAATATGCGATTAGCGAATTAACTAATCCAGTGAGAACAATCACCTCCTCAGTGAGAGTGAATAATCGTGATGATTTATTAGTTTCCGTGAAAACTAGTGGAGCGATTCCAAAAGGGAAAATTTTTGAACTGATGGATGAGATCAATAAATTAAGTGTTAGCGCACCCACTCATATCGGAGATGTTGTTAAAAAAGACATCCTCGGTTTAGGTGTTGATTTACTCATCACAAAAAATATTGATTAATCTTTTAGTAAAAAGATATAATTTGATTAGATATTAGACATAGTCAATGATCTAAATATAGGGGGAATGTAATGGCGGATTTAGTTAAAGTTTTTGCACTCGCTGGATTAGACGAAAATGGTCGTGATTGTTACGTCGTTGAAATTAACGATGATATTTTCGTATTAGATTGTGGTACATCTTTACCTGATAAAACCATTCCAGGAGTGGACTATATCGCCCCAAACCCTGATTATCTTATTAAAAATAAGAATCGTATTAAAGCTTATATTATTACGCATGGCCATGACGAATCGATGTCCGGCTTAAAATATTTTTATAGCGCCGCTCCAGCACCGGTATATTGTTCGAAAACTACCTATTTCTTAATGGTGGGACAAGCGAGAAGTAAAAATATCTCTTTCCATCCAGAAGCGATATTTGTTAATCCTAGTGATGTGATTAAGATCGCGGGAAGAGAAGTGAGATTTTTCCAAACTTGTCATAATACTGTCGATAGCAGTGGTGTCGCTATTTATACCGATCAAGGATATGTCGTTTATACCAGCGACTTTATCATCGATTTCTCCGGAACTGATAAAAGATATTATTTCGACTTAAAAGCGTTAGAGGATCTTTCAGAGAAAGAAATTTTGCTCCTTATGAGTGAAAGTAAAACCGCCACCAAACCTGGTTATTGTTCTCCGAAACATCGTGTTACTAAATTAATCGAAAAACAATTTAGAGATGAAGATAAAAGAATATTTATCTGCTGCTTCTGGCAAAACATCTTTAGAATCGATGAAATTATGTCTTTATGTCGTAAATATAATAAGAAAGTATATTGCTATAACGATTACACCAGAAACGTCATTAAATTTGGACAAGAAGGTTTACCCGCTGTATTAAGTGGTGTGGACTTTGTTGATAAAGAATCACTATTAAGAGTGAGAGAAAAAGATTTGGTCATTTTAATGATCGGTTTAGACGATGATTTATATGAAGAAATCAGTCGCCTTGGAACTCATCAAAATGATGATAAACGTATCAATTTAAATGAAAAAGATATCTTTATAAATGTTTCCTTACCTCGTCCAACATTAGAAACGATGTGTACAAAAAGTATGGACAATATCTATCGTACAGGTTGTGATGTTTTATGGATTAAAAAAGATCAAATCGTTTCCATGCACGCTAGAGAAGATGACTTAAAATTCTTCCTCACTTCTTTAAGACCAAAATATTATTTACCAGTCCGTGGTAATTTCGTTAATATGATGGCTAATGCTAAATTAGCATTATCTTTAGGAATTGGCCTCAATCATAACAATGTTTTTATCATGGATAATGGCACACAATTAGTCTTTGATGGAAAGTCTCGTCCACAGTTAATACCTAATAGTGTGAATAAGATTGTTACTGACCCATTATTAGTGGATGGAACTGGTTCATCTCACCTTGGAAGTAGTGTTATTTCTGATCGTATTGAATTAGCACAAGACGGAGTAGTAGTTATCGCTGTGACTGTTGATTTAGCTAAACAAGAGATTATCGGCGGACCAGATTGTCAGATGCGTGGATTTGTCTATGTAAAAGAAGCAGAACCTCTATTAAAATCAATTTCCACAATATTTGTGGATGAGATCAAAACTTCCTTCTTAAGCGGACATTTCGACATCGAAAAAGTGAAAGAAAATACTTCCGAACGAGCAAAAAGATTTATCAAACGAGAAAACGGTCGAGAGCCTTATATCTTACCAATTATTGAAGTCGTTAATTAAAGCACATGAATTGTGCTTTTTTTATGAAAATTCATTAGACATACGCATAAGCACGCGCTTATAATATTTAGTATGGCGAATAACAAAGTTAAAGATATCGATAATAAATATTTCTCCTTCTTCTCCGGCATAGCTTTATGTCTATTTTCCGTCGTTTTAATTTTAAATGTCGGCTATGTCGCCAGATTATTTGCCTTACCATTTTTATATCTTTTTGGTTTAGGTAGTTTTTTAATCTATATTTTAACTTATGCTTATGGCTTATATCTCTTTTTTAAAGAGAAAAGAGCTAACATTAAATTCAATCATATTGCAGTTGGGATTATTGTTATTTTTATCTCTGCGTTAATGATTTCAACATTAATCGTTTTAAGTAAAGATGATCCATTAAGATTAAATAATTTTGCTAATCGATATAAAGATGTCATCAATAATGTCGATGTTAATAAACAGGGCACTTTTAATGGCTATTGGTTCGCTAAATTCATCAATGTGTTTTCCGGAAATAAATTCGGTGGTGGATTTATCGGTTATTTCTTAGTGGCTTTATTTTCCTTTAATGGAGCGATTGCTTCCGCTTGGTTCTTCTCCATTTTAATTTTATTAATCGGTGCTTTTATTATCTTCTATCCACAAATAAAGAAGATTTTAGGTATCAATAAAACTAAAAAAGTCAAAGAAGAAAAACCCGAAAGAAGTGTTTCTATCAATAAAAACTCTTATCGCGTAGAAAATTATGATGCGATCGCGACTGCTAATCGCATTGATAATAATGAAGAAAGAGTGGAAAGAGTGCAAGAAAGTCCTCTTCCTTATCCAAATAATAATCAAATTAATCCTTCATTAACTCAACCCTTTACCGGAAATAGCAATTTCACCCCGGCTTTATTTAATAAATTTTTAGCTAAACCATTAGTTTCTCCAAATGCTATTAAAGAAGAGCCGATTACTCCAGAACAAGCTTTATTAAAAGCAAATAAGGAAAGCGCGATTAACGAACAATTACAACTAAATTTCGATGAAAAACCGATGGTTAATGAGGAATTATTAGCCACAAAACCAGAATTTTTAGAACCTGTTAATGCTCCCAAAACTTATCAAGCTCCAGTTCATGAAGAAACGGAAAAAGTTTTAGAAGAGCCTCAACCAGTTCTTCAAGAAGAAGCAGTGGTTAGAAAACCAATTAAATGGGTTCCTCCATCATCCGCTTTATTAGAAACTATCGAAATTCAAGATGCCTTAGATGCTAATAACGCTTTAGCGGAAGAAAGAATGATCGTTATTAATCAATTCTTCGCCGATTTTAAAATTGGAGCACATTGTACTTCCTTTGTCGTCGGTCCTGGTGTTACAAGATACGATATCGAATACGATAGCAATGTTTCTGTGAAGAGCGTAGAAAAATTAATTTCTGATATTTCCATCCGTTTAAAAGGCGCGAGCGCTCGTTTTGAACAGATTGTGGAAGGCAAAAATTGTTCTGGTTTAGAAGTTCCTAACGCTAAAATTACCACCGTTTCCTTTAAGGAAGTTTATGAATCGTTACCAGAGGTGAAGAAACATCCACTTAAAGTGGTCTTTGGTAAAAGTATCGATGGTAAATATATTTCCGCGGACTTCGATGAATTCCCACACTTATTAGTGGCGGGTACTACTGGTTCTGGTAAATCTATCTTTAACCATTCTCTCATCTGTACTTTAATCATGCGTAATTCACCAGAAGATTTAAAACTTGTAATGATCGATCCAAAACAAGTTGAATTCTCTAAATATGAAGGTATGCCTCATCTATTATGTCCAATTATTGATGATGCTAATATCGCAAAGCTTACCTTATCTAAATTAGTGGATGAGATGAATAGACGTTATAAAATCTTAAAAGATTCTGGCTGTTCAAATATCAAACAATATAACGAACTTAGAGAAGAGAATCCAATCTTAGAAAAGATGCCATATATTGTCGTCTTTATCGATGAATATGCTGATTTAGTGGATGTTTGTAAAGACATCTCTCAACCGATTGTTTCTATCGCTCAAAAGGCACGTGCCGCCGGCATCCATATGTTAATTGCTACGCAAAGACCATCCACCAACGTCATTACTGGTGTTATTAAAGCTAACTTACCAACCCGTGTCGCTTTGATGGTGGCTTCTGCGACTGACTCTATTACCATCCTTGGTGAAGGTGGAGCGGAAACCTTATTAGGTAAGGGCGACATGCTTGTTCAATCTCCTCTTGTGAGCCGTGTTGGTATGGTGCGTTTACAAGGATGTTTTATCCAAAATAAAGAGATTTTGCACATCGTCGGTTATCTAAAAGAGCATTACGAGTGCATGTATGATCCAAATTTCTGCAACTTAGAAACTGCCAGTAAACAAGAAGCTAATCAATTACTAGTTTCTAATGATTTCCAAGCGATGGCAGAAAATAGTGAAGAAGATAAATATCAAGCCGTCAAAGAATTTGTGATGGCGAACGAATATATGTCCATGTCTAAAATCCAAAGAGATATGGGTGTTGGCTTTAACCGCGCTGGTCGATTCTTTAAACGTCTCCAACAAGAAGGTATCGTGGGAACTGTTCCAGATGGTAATAAAGGCTGCCCAGTTTTAGTGCATGACAAATTCTATGATGGAAATCCAGATACTGATATACCAGTCAGTTATGATGTCAGCGAATAATTATGAAAAACACTTATTTTCAAGCTAATTTAACTTCTCCTAATAAGATTACTGCGATGCTTTTTACCGCGGTAACTTTGCCTAATTTCCCTTCTTTCTTTTTAGTTAAAGACGAGGAAGAGAAGGTGAAATTAAAAACCATTAGACATATGTCTAATAATAATGTTTCTTTGTATGAATTAGAACTTCCCAAAACATTTGAATATGGACATCGTTATGTTTTAATTTTAGAAGGATTCCCAAGAATTAGCATCGATGTTTCTAATGCCTCTTTATTCCCAGATTTCGACGAGAAATATTATTATGATGGGGATGATTTAGGGGCTATTTATACAAAAGAAGAAACTAAATTTAATCTCTGGGCTCCATTAGCCAGTGATGTCGCTTTAAGAGTGGAAGATGGGGATGACTTTAAAACCTATATGATGGTTAGAGGTGATAAAGGTGTATTCCGCTACGCTATCAAAGGTGATTTATTAAATAAAAAATATTATTACATCGTTAATAATAGCGGTGTAGCCACTGATAGCATCGATCCTTGGGGAAAAGGTGTTTCATTTAATAGCAAATATTCTGCCATTGTCGATGTGGAAGCGATTAAAAAGATGAAAAAGATTGCTCCGAAAAACGTTATTAACGAACCAGCGGACGCCATTATATATGAAACTTCCATCCGTGACTTCACTGAAGATAAACATTCCGATGTCGTTAATAAAGGCAAATACTTAGGTATGGTCGAAGAAAAACGTCATACCAAAGGTAATAATCCCGCTGGATTAGATTATTTAAAGATGCTTGGCATTACTCATTTACAAATCTTACCAGTCATCGATTATTTAGGGGCGGATGACGCTAATCCAAATATGGCTTATAACTGGGGTTATAATCCAATTTCTTTCTTCGCGATTGAAGGTAGCTACGCTAATGATCCATATTTACCGATGGCTCGATTATATGAATTTAGAGAAATGGTGGATAAATTACACGCTAATAATATCCGTGTCGTGATGGATGTTGTTTATAACCATCTCTATGAATTTATGTATACCGCTTTTGAAAAAGTAGTCCCAAATTATTTCTATAGAAAAAGAAGTTCTGGCTTACCCGCTTGTGCATCTGGATGTGGTGATGATTTTGCTAGTGAAAGAAAGATGGCTAGCAAGGCCATTTATGACTCTTTAACATATTTTACCGATGTCTTTGACATCGATGGTTTCCGTTTCGATTTGATGGGTTTAATCGATATTGACACTATTAATCGTAGCTATGAAGCATGTAAGAAAATGAAAAAAGATACCATTTTCTATGGTGAAGGCTGGAATATGGGCATCGAATTACCATTTGAAAAGAAAGCGTGTAGTGAAAATGCTTCTAAGATGCCAAATATCGGTTTCTTTAACGATTTATATCGTGATGTCTTAAGAGGCGGTAATTTTAAAGATAACATCACCCAAAAAGGTTTTGTGGGTGGTAACGCTGATAACAAAGACCTCTTTATTTATGTAATGCTCGGTAGCATGCTTGATAAACCATATAAAAAACGTTATTTATCGGCGAATCAATCATTAAATTATATTGAATGTCACGATAACAACACTCTTTACGATAAATTATCTTTCTCTAATCCAGAAGATGACGAACAAACATTGTTGAAACGTGTGTGGTTTGCTAACACCTTAAACGTTTTATCATTCGGCATGACTTTTATCCATATGGGCCAAGAGATTGGTCTAAGCAAAAATGGCTTAGATAATACATATAATGTATTAAAAGTTAATAATATGGATTGGGCATTAGTGGATGAAAGATTTGAAATGGTAAGAAATTTATCACAGCTCATCTATTTTAAAAAGCATCTTTTGTCATTACTTAATATCAAAAATGTCGATGAAGGAATTAAAGCCTTTACAACGATTGATTATTGGGGAAACGGTATTATCGCTTTATCTAATGAAAAAGCGGGAGAATTCTCTGAATATAAGAAATTCGCGGTTTTGATTAATCCTAGTAATGAAAATAAAACATATGAATTAGATGATTATTATTACTTATTAACAGATTTGATTAATAAAGGGGATAAAATTCACGTCAAGAATGGTATTTTGCCACCTCTTAGCGTGCAAATTTTATATTTGAAATAATGTCTAGACATTACTTAAAAGCTATCGCCTATGCTGGATTTCCCATTTTATGGGACTATTTTGCCTGGATGAGAAAATTTAATAAGAAAAAAGATGAGATTCCTTTTTCGGTACGAATCAATAAATTAAAGAAATTATTAAATAAACTAAATCGTGGTTTTGATGTTGATATTGATATTAAAGGATTAGAAAATCTTCCTAAAGAAGCTTCCTTTATCGTTTGTAATCATTTATCCGCTTATGATCCGGTTCCATTAATCTTATCTTTAGGTAGACCATGTACATTTGTCGCTAAAAAGGAACTGGAAAAAGCCCCTTTTGCCGGGAAAGTCATTAATGGAATTAATGGTTTGTTTCTTGACCGCAACGACTTAAAGCAATCATTAAGAGTGATGATGAAAGTGGAAGATGATTTAAAAAATAAAAAAGATAAGGATTGGATTATTTTCCCTGAGGGAACTAGAAATAAAGATCATACAGCTAACATGCTTAGTTTCCATCATGGAACTTTCCGTCCTGCTGTTAAAGCCGGTGCACCAATTGTTCCAGTGGCCATGTATGGAACATTCCGCGTTTTAAAAAAGAGTTCAAAATATAAAAAATATCCGGTTTTTATCCGTGTATTAAAGCCAATTTATCCTAATGATTACGCTAATATGACTACGGAAGAAATTGCCTTAATGACTAGAAATGAAATACAAAAAGTAGTGGATTACGAGTTAAGAGAATTAGACTTTAAATACATGAAAAAAATCGATAAAAAATATCGATTCAATAAAGCATATTAAGAGACAAAGTCTCTTTTTATTTATAATTTCTTCTTAAACCTTTCGGATAATGGTTTTTAATGACTCGTCCATCAGAGTTAGTTATATCAACATTAACGCTATTATATTTTAATAAATATAAACCTTTATCTTTCTTTATATCTAATACATTACCAGATAGATATGTTAACAATTGTCCTTTGTTAATTTCTAATTCTTGAATAAAGTGTTTCACTTGGTGAGCATAATGTAAATCATATTTAATTTCTTTATTCTTCATCATTTCCCCAATTTTGACACCGAGACGAACAATATTTAATCCTTTAAAATTAAAATCTTCATTTAAGCCGAATAAATAATCTCCAAAACGATAAACATAACTAAAACCGTACTTTTGTTTATCATTACCTTTATATTCTTTTTTAGATAAAATGCCTGGCTTTTTAATTAAGCAAATATAATGACCTTCCCCTGGAAAAATATGAGGGAAGATATGAACTCCTAATGGGTTATTCTTATTTTTATAAAATAAAGGATGATTAATATCAATTATTTCAGCGTCACTACTAGCTAATAAATAAGAAACAACTTCTTCATCTTCTTCATAAGAAAAACTACATGTTGAATAAGATATTATGCCACCTGGTTTAAGCATATAATAGGCCATTAAAAGAAGTTCTTTTTGTATAGAAACAAATTTCAATACTTTGGCATAAGACCAATCTTCTTCCATTTTTTCATCTTTTCTAAACATTCCCGATCCAGAGCAAGGTGCATCAAGGATAATTTTATCGAAAGTGGATGGGAAATTCTTATAAATCTTGCTAAAGTCGTTATTTATAATAACGATATTACCTAATCCCATCCTTTCAACATTCTCGATGATAGCCTCACATCTACTTCTTGATAAATCGTTAGAAACGATCAATCCTTTATCATTCATTTTTAAACTAGCCTGGATAGTTTTCCCACCTGGAGCCGCACACATATCAAGAATTAAATCGTTTTCTTTGATATCTAATAGATAAGAAGGAAGCATCGCAGATGGTTCTTGTAAATAAAAGCAACCTAATGCGTAATAGATACTTTTTCCTAAATCGTATTCATTCTTATCATATAAAAAAGCATTTTTAACTATCGGATGAGGTAAACAGTGTGGATAAATAGACAAAAAAGTCTTTTCATCCATCTTATTAATATTTAATAAAACAGCATGTTTATCTTCCTTTTTTAAAGAATCCACCAGTTTAGTTATTTCTTCTTTTGTTAAGTAGCGTTCTAGGTGCTTAATGAAATCCATATCTATATATTATTCTTTTCTTAAAAGAAAATGTATGCAAAATTCATCGCTCAATATGCTATGATAATAACGAGGTAAATATATATGCGAATGGTTGATTTGATCATCAAAAAAAGAGATGGTCATGAATTAAGTGATGAAGAAATCACATTTTGGATTGATGGTTATGTTAAAGGTGAGATCCCAGATTATCAATCTAGTGCGATGCAAATGGCGATTTTATTTAGAGGTATGACAAACCGTGAAATCGCGACATTAACCGATAGAATGGAACATTCTGGTGAAGTGCTTAACTTATCACATTTAAAAGGTGTAAAAGTCGATAAACACAGCACTGGCGGTGTCGGTGATAAAACATCTTTGGTCCTTGGACCAATGGTTGCTGCCTGTGGTGCGACATTAGCCAAAATGAGCGGTCGTGGTTTAGGCCATACCGGTGGTACATTAGATAAATTAGAATCTATTCCAGGTGTTACAGTCGCTATTGAAGGAGAAAGATTTGCTAAACAAGTCAATTCCATCGGTTGCGCAATCGTCGGACAAACTGGCTCATTAGTTCCTGCTGATAAAAAGATGTATGCTTTAAGAGATGTGACTGGAACAGTGGAATCTATTCCATTAATCGCTGCTAGTGTTATGTCTAAAAAACTCGCTAGTGGATCTGATGCCATCTTATTAGATGTCACCGTAGGTGAAGGTGCATTTATGAAAAACATGGATGACGCTAGAACATTAGCTCATATCATGGTTGATATCGGCAATAGATTAGGCAGAAATACTAAAGCGGTTTTATCTGATATGAGTGAACCTTTAGGTTTAGCCGTTGGTAACGCCTTAGAAGTGAAAGAAGCAATTGCCGCTTTACATGGTAACGGACCAGAAGATTTAATGGAATTATGTTATACATCTGGTGCGATTATGCTTAAACAAGCCAAAGTGGTTAAAGACTATGAAGAAGGTAGAGCAAAGCTCAAAGAAGCCATTGAATCAGGCGCCGCCTTTGATAAATTTGTGAAAATGATAGAAGCGCAAGGTGGAGATATTTCTTATATCCTACATCCAGAGAAATTCGAACTTGCTAAAAACCAAATCGAAATCCGCGCTAGCCAAAGTGGTTATGTCACTAGCTTAAACGCCTTAGAAATCGGTGTTAGCAGCATGAAACTTGGTGGTGGAAGAGAAACTCTTGATGACGTCATCGATATGAGCGCTGGTATTTTATTAAATAAGAAAGTTGGCGATCATGTTGATAAGGGTGAATTATTAGCGACATTACACACTAATAAAGGACCTGAAGAATATAAACCAATTGCTGATGATGTGAAGAAAGCCTTCGTTATCGTTAGTGAAAAAGTCACACCAATGCCAGTCATTCGTGAAATTATCGAAAAATAATTATTAACTCAAAGGGCCTCATGGAAACATGGGGTCTTTTTTCATCTAATAAGTCTTATATCAATTGCATTAATCTTGATTAATGAAAAGAATATCGATATTATTATTGCATGCAAAAACCATTAGCCGATGAAATTAGACCAGAAATATTAGAAGAGATGGTGGGACAAAACCATCTTTTAGACAAGGGAACAACATTTAGAAAATTTATCGATTCTGGACACATCTCCAATATGATTTTTTATGGTCCTCCTGGAACTGGTAAAACCACAATGGCTAACATCATCGCTAAAAAAGCCAATATGTCGCTATATAAGCTTAACGGCACAACCGCTTCCACCGATGATATTAAAAAAATCATCGCTGAAGTTAATGGCCTATTTAACACTAATGGTATTCTTTTATATCTAGATGAAATTCAATATTTAAATAAGAAACAACAACAATCTCTTTTAGAATTTGTGGAAAACGGGGATATCACACTTATTGCTTCCACAACTGAAAATCCTTACTTTTATATCTACCCAGCTTTATTAAGTAGATGTACTGTTTTTGAATTTAAAGCTATCAAAAACACGGAAGTAGAAAAAGGACTTTTAAGAGCCGCGAAAAAGCTTGATGTTTCTTTGGAAAAAGAGGCTTTATCTTTATTAGCGATCTCTTGTAATGGCGATATGAGAAAAGCTTTAAATAATTTAGAATTTCTCGCTAATTCCTTAACCAAAAGTAAGAAAATCACCAAAAAGATGGTGGATTCTTTAATCGATAAAGCCAATATTTCCTATGATAGAAGTGAAGATAAACACTTCGATAATCTATCCGCTTTAATGAAATCATTAAGAGGTAGTGATCCAGATGCTGCCGTCTTTTATTTAGCGAAGATGCTTGAAGCTGGAGATTTAATCGCCGCTTGTCGAAGATTATTATGTTCCGCTAGCGAAGATGTCGGTATGGCTTATCCAAATATCATTCCCATTGTCAAAGCTGCTGTTGATAGTGCTCTTCAATTAGGAATGCCAGAAGCTAGACTTCCTTTATCTAATGCCGCAATTTTAATTGCTACAGCCCCGAAATCTAATTCCGGTGTTATCGCTATTGATACCGCCATTAGTGACATCCATCAAGGTAAAGGAATTAACGTTCCTCGCTGTTTACAAAATACCCATTATGATGGAGAAGATGCTAATGTTAAGGGGCAAAATTATAAATACCCACATAACTATTCTCATCACTGGGTAAAGCAACAATATCTACCTGATGATATTAAGGATGCTAAATATTATATTTATCAAGACAATAAATTTGAGCAAGCCCTCAAAGAATATTGGGAAAAGGTGAAAAAATAATGCGTGTCGTTTTAACAACTGTTTTAAGTGCAAAAGTGGAGATTAACCAAAAGGTTGTTGGCTCAATTAACCGTGGTTATCTTTTACTCGTCGGTTTTACCGATGGAGACGATAAAGAAATAGTTGATAAGATGGTCGATAAGATTCTCTCTTTAAGAGTTTTCCCAGATGAACATGGACAAATCAATATTTCTTTACAAGATGTGAACGGTTCCATTCTTTCGGTGAGCCAATTTACTTTATACGCGAACGCCGCTAAAGGAAGAAGACCATCCTTCGTGGATGCTTTAAGACCAGGTGAGGCTGAACCTTTATACGATTATTTCAACGAGCAACTTGAATTAAAACATGGAAAAGTCTCAACAGGTGTCTTTGGTGCAGATATGAAAGTGGAGAGTATTAACGACGGACCATTTACCCTACTACTTGATAGTAAGGAGCTTTTTAATTAATGAAAGTTTTAATCGGTTTATCAGGTGGAGTTGATAGTGCAGTTGCCGCATATTTATTAAAGAAACAAGGCTATGATGTTTCCGCTTGTTTTATGCGTAACTGGGATGCTTTAGCTAATGGCGATTATTTAGGTAATCCCACAATTAATAATTCTCAATGTCCACAAGAAAAAGATTATGATGATGCCGTTTTAGTGGCTAAAAAGCTCGGTATTGAACTATTAAGAATCGATTTTGTGAAAGAGTACTGGGATGACGTTTTCTCTTATTTAATAAGAGAGTATGAATCAGGCAGAACTCCTAACCCTGACATTTTCTGCAATAAATATATTAAATTTGATGCTTTTTTAAAATTTGCCAGAAGCAAAGGATTTGATTATATCGCCATGGGGCATTACGCCAAAAGAGTGGATAAAGACGGCAAAACTTATTTATTGAAATCATTTGATAAAAACAAAGATCAAACATATTTCTTATCGCAAATATCACAAGAGCAAGTGTCTTCTTGCTTATTTCCGTTAGGAGATATTGATAAACCAGAAGTGAGAAGACTTGCTCATGAACTCGATTTATCTTCAGTTATGGATAAAAAAGATAGCACTGGTGTCTGCTTTATCGGAGAGAGAAACTTCAAAGAATTCTTAAAGAATTATATCCCTGCACAAAAGGGAGATATTGTTGATATTGATACCGGTCGAGTTATCGGAAAACACGATGGAGCAATGTATTATACCATCGGTCAAAGAAAAGGACTTGGCATCGGAGGAATCTCTGGAGAAGTCGCGAAAGGTTGGTTTATCGCTAAAAAAGATATTAAGAAAAACATCCTTTATGCTGCCTCAGGAGAAGAAAATGATTATTTATTAAGTGATAGATGCACTGTTAAAGTTTTAAACTTTATCACTGATAAACCAAAAGAAGGACAACATCTATTTGCTAAAT
This sequence comes from Bacilli bacterium, assembly GCA_045113315.1. Lineage (GTDB taxonomy): Bacteria > Bacillota_I > Bacilli_A > RFN20 > CAG-826 > RUG13091. The sequence continues at coordinate 255,939 of JBGUIX010000006.1, read as the reverse complement.
TTAGATATCGTCAAGAAGATAAAGGCGTCACCGTTCATTTTATAAATGAAGATGAGATTGAATTAATATATGATGAGCCATATAAAGCCGTCACACCAGGTCAAGCTGCTGTTTTATATGATGGTGATATATGTTTAGGTGGTGGATTAATTGATCACACCTATTACAAAAATAAGCAAACTGATTAATAAAATAGTTTTTTTATATATAAAAGTAGTATTTATCCCTAATTTGTGATAATTTATTTTTCGTTAAGCAAGAAAAGAAGCTTATTAATTCCTTTAAGAGCGAATAACTAGTGGTGAAAAGGTTATAAGGATAGATAAGTGGGCCACTTCTGAAGAATGCGGCTAATCCCCGCCGTTAACTGCGTAAAGTTATAAATAAGTGCATTCATAATAATGAATGAATAAGGATGGTACCGCGGTAAAACTATCGTTCCTTAAAAAGGAACTTTTATTATATTCGGAGGCAAAAATATGAAAAAGATGACTTCAGGCGAAATTAGACAAATGTGGTTAGATTTCTTTAAAAGTAAAGGTCACCATGTTGAACCAGGTAGTTCTTTGATTCCTAAGAACGATCCAACTCTTTTGTGGATTAACGCTGGTGTCGCCGCTTTAAAGAAATATTTTGATGGTAGTGAAATTCCTCCATCAAGAAGAATTACTAACGCCCAAAAATCAATTAGAACTAATGATATTGAAAATGTTGGACATACCGCTAGACACCATACATTCTTTGAAATGCTTGGTAATTTCTCTATTGGTGATTATTTCCGTAAAGAAGTTATCCCTTGGGCCAAAGAATTATTAACAGATGAAAAATGGTTTGGTTTTCCAAAGGAAAAACTATATATCACATACTATACAGAAGACCTCGAAACCAAGAAATGCTGGATGGACGCTGGAATTAGCGAAGACCATTTAGTGCCAAAAGATGATAACTTCTGGGAAATTGGCGAAGGTCCATGTGGTCCTGATACCGAAATCTTCTTTGATAGAGGTGAAAAATACGATCCAGAAGGTAAAGGCTTATCTTTATTAATCGATGACGTCGAAAACGACCGTTATATCGAAATATGGAATATTGTTTTCTCACAGTTTAACTCTGTTGCTGGTGTAAAAAGAGAAGAATATAAGGAACTTCCAAGTAAAAATATCGATACCGGTGCGGGATTAGAAAGATTCTGTTGCATTATTCAAGGTACTGAAACTAATTTCGAAACCGATTTATTCTGGCCAATTATTGAAAAAGTCCAAGAATTTTCTGGACATAAATATCAAGAAAATACTTTAGCTTTTAGAGTTATTGCTGATCATATTAGAGCTATTACCTTTGCTTTAGCAGATGGTGAGATGTTCTCTAATGAAGGACGTGGTTATGTCTTACGTCGTTTGTTAAGAAGAGCGGAACGTTATGGCAAGGTATTAGGTATCAATCATCCTTTCTTATATCAACTTGTTGATATAGTCTCTGAAATTATGAAATCATATTACCCATATTTACAAGGTAAGAAAGAATTCATCTCTAAGATGATTAAAGCGGAAGAAGAAAAATTCTTAAAAACTTTAGAAAATGGTGAAGCGCTGCTATTAAAGTCCATCAAAGGTAAAGATACATTAGATGGTAAAGATATGTTTTTACTTTACGATACCTTTGGTTTCCCAAAAGAATTAACCATGGAAATATGTGAGGAAAATCATGTCAAAGTCGATTTAGCGGGTTTTGAAGCTCTCATGAAAGAACAAAAAGAAAGAGCCAGAAACGCCAGAGGCGATTTACAAAGCATGAATAAGCAATCTAAAGACTTATTGGAATTTAATGAACCAAGCCTATTTACATATGGTATTAAACCTCTTGAAAGTGAAGTTATTGCCTTATTTAAAAATGGTGTGAGAGTAGATGAAATAAGTGATGAAGGTGATGTCATCTTTAAAGAAACAAACTTCTATGCAGAAAGTGGTGGCCAAGTCGCCGATACTGGCACTATTGAAAATAGTGAATCAGCCTTTAAAGTCACAAATGTCATCAAAGCTCCTAATAAGCAACATCTCCATCATGTCGAAGGATTATATGGAAACATTAAAGTTGGTGATAAATTTACCTTAAAAGTGGATGAATTACGTCGTCAAAAGATTATGAGAAATCACTCTTCGGTTCACTTGTTACAACAAGCCTTAACTGAGGTTTTAGGTGATCATATCGCTCAACAAGGTTCATATGTTAATGATGAATATTCCCATTTTGACTTCAACCATTATCAAAAAGTGACTCCTGAAGAATTAGCAGAAGTCGAAAAGAAAGTTAATGAATGGATCGCTGAAGGTATTCCATGTACCACACAAGTTTTACCAATTGAAGAAGCCAAGAAAATCGGCGCGAAAGCCTTATTTGATGAAAAATATGGTGACGTCGTCAGAGTGGTTTGTTTCGATGAAGTCAGCAAAGAATTCTGTGGTGGTACCCATGTTAGTAATTCTCAAGATATCGGTATCTTTGTCATCGAATTTGAAGAAAGTACTGGTGCAGGAATTCGTAGAATTCAAGCAAGAACTTCCTATGGAGCTTATGAATTAATTAAAAGAAGAGAAAATCTTTTAGGTAGAGTGAGAGACCAAGTGGGTGTCGCTAGCTTTAACGATGTTCCAAATAGAGTTTCTACTTTATTAAAAGAAAAAGATGAGATGAAGAAGATGAACGAATCTTTATCCGATAAAATCGCTTATTTATCTAGTGAATCATTAAAGAATTCATTTAATGAGATAAATGGAATCAATTATTTATATGCTTATCTAAAAGGCAATAAACGTGATTCGTTATTATCCTTATCCGATAATTTAAAGAAAACTCACGAAAACTATTTAATAGTTTTAATCGGTGAAGAAAATGGTAATTTACCAGTGATATGCGCGGCTAGTAAAATAGCAAATGAAAAAGGTTATTTAGCTGGAAATATCGTTAAACAAGTAACCAATGCTTTAGGTGGAAGCGGTGGCGGTAGACCTGATATGGCTTCTGGCGCTGGAAAAGATTCCTCTAAAGTTGGTGAAGCACTTAATTTACTTAAAGGACTTATCAAATAATGCTAGATAGAGTTTTAGGTTTGGATTTAGGAACGACAACGTTAGGTATTGCTTATAGCGATCCTTTCGGTTTTGTACACGGCATCGAAACCTTTAGATTTGATAAAAATCAATATATTGTCGCTAGAAAACATGTCCTTAAATTAGTGGACGAAATGATGATAAAAGAAATCGCTATCGGATTACCTCTCCACTTAAGTGGAGAAATGAGTGAAATGGCCAATAATGTCATCCGTTTTAAAGATGATTTATTAAAAGAAAATCCTCATTTAATTATTAATTTAGTAGATGAAAGATTATCTTCTGTTAGCGCTAATAGAAGTATTTCAGAACAAGGCTTTAATCACAAAAAAAGAAAAGAGAGTGTTGACCGTATTGCGGCCTGCATTATCTTAGATACATATATTAGAATGAAAGGAAATTAATTATGGTGGATTTAGACAAAACAATTACCGTTATCGATAATGAAGGGAAAGAACATCTCATGGAAGTTTTATTCACTTACGATAATGAAGAAAGAAAAACTTCTTACGTTTTCTTCTTTGATAAGGAAGCGGATGATGAAATTTATGTCATGCGTTATACCGATAAGAAAGAATTAATCGAAATCGAAGATCCAGATGAATATGCGGAAGTCGAAGAAGTTTTTAATGCTTATCAAGAAGATCCAAAAATTCAAGAGATAAAGAAATAATTATGGAAGAAAAAAGAGTAGTTATTGAAACTAAAAACCTTAATAAGGTTTATGGCGAAGGTGAAGCCATTACTTACGCCTTAAAAGATGTTTCTATTAAAGTTTATGAACATGAATTTTTAGTCATTTTAGGTGGCTCTGGTAGTGGTAAATCTACCTTACTTAATATGATTGGCGGCATGGATAAAGTCGATTCTGGCGAAATATTTGTAAACGGCAAAGACATCGTCAAATTTAACGACCGCGAGTTAACGATGTATCGTAGAAATGAAGTGGGATTTGTTTATCAATTCTTCAACTTATTAAATGACATCACTGTATTTCAAAATGTCACTTTAACTCCTGGAAGTGATAAGAAAAGAGCGCTTAAACTTCTAAAAGAAGTTGGCTTATTAGAGAAAAAAGATAAATTCCCAAGACAATTATCAGGTGGACAACAGCAACGTGTGGCGATTGCGCGTGCCTTAAATAAAGATTCCGATATTCTTTTATGTGACGAACCAACCGGTGCTTTAGATGACGCTTCTGGTAAAGCCGTCTTGAAGTTATTAGAAGAAATCCATAATCAGGGTAAAACTATTGTTTTAGTGACCCACACAAAAGAAATTTCTCAGATGGCGGATCGTATTATCACGATGAAAAACGCGAAAGTCGTTTCCGATGTTATTAACAAGAACGTTGTTAAAGCAGAAGAGGTTGAGTGGTAATGTTTAAGACATTATTTAAACCATTTCTAAAAAGGTTTATCGGCTTATTTTTCTCCATGGCCTTTGTGAGCATGCTTTCGGTTGGCTTATTAGTCGCTTTTACAAGCTCCATGACCAATTTATCGACCACATATCGTGATTATAAGAATAAGTACGGTGCCTCTGATGCGCTGATTACCACCACTAATATCGGATTAAGATCTTCCATCGAGGGTTTAAACGTGGTTGAAGGAGTAGAGGCTTATGATACACGTTTAACTATGGACTGTTTTCTTAAGAAAAGTGATGATCGTACTATTACCGCGAGATTATTTTCTTTTGATAAAGTAACGGACCGCGTATTTAAGCGTTATGTCTTAAAAAGTGGAGAAGAAGCTCCAGATAAAATAAATGTCTCTATCGTTAGAAAATACGCCGAAAATAATGGTTTTAACGTTGGGGATACGTTAAGAATTGGCTACGCTTCTTTTTATATTCCTATTCATATATCTGAAATTATTGAAACACCAGAAGCGATGTTTGTGCGTGCTACAGATTATATCTGGTCAGATTCACGTGACTTTGGCTATATCTATTTAGATCAAATTGAAATCGATAAAGTTTTAGCAAGAGTGGTAAAGGAATATACTGATAATCCAGAATTTAAAGAAATATATAAAGAACTTCAGGAAGCTCTCGGTATACAGTTACCAGATATCGAAAAATTAATCGAAGTGGGCAATAGATATTCCAGTTTTGTTTTTAACCAAATTTTGGTTAAATCAGTGAGAAAATATGACCAAAACAAACTGATGGATAATCTTAAAACTTTCTTAAATGGAAAAGTTGAGATTAAGACCGCTCAAAAAGCTAATGAACAACTCTATCAAGTTTATATGAATAACGCTGTGAAACAATTAAGAGTAGCAGCAACTTTCTTACCAGCTTTCTTCTATTTGGTAACAATGGTGGTTATCGGTTTATTCTTAAACCAAATTATTACATCAATGACCAAAGATATTGGAATTATGATGTCAGTCGGTATTTCTGGTAAGGAAATACGAAAGCTTTTCTTCGCTTTTACTTTACTAATGACTTTCGTTGCATCCATATTAGGTATGGGTGTAGCTGTAGGTTTAAATATTTATCTAACAAGCATATTTAGAACCGCCTATAGTATTCCAACTATCCCATTCACCTTAAATCCATGGGTTTGTGTATTATCCGCGTTGTCTTTAATTATTGTTGGACAATTATCATGCTTATGGTCTACAGGAAAGATCTTTAAGATCACCCCAAAAGATGCGATGCTCAATAATGAAAGCAAACGTAAGAAACTACCGAAATGGCTCGATAAATTTATTGATAAGGCACCGATGAACATCAAATTATCAACAAACTCTATCGCTCAAAATCCGCGTCGTTTTGCGGTTTCTACCTTCTCAATTTTTGCGGCATTTACGATGATTATGGTCACTGGTTTTTTCAAAACATCTAAAGATGAACTTATCGGTCAAACCCTAAATCGCCGTTGGTGTTATGACGCTCAAGTATATTTAACGGAAGTTGATCAAACTAATTTAATTGATGAACTTAAAAAGCAACCTTCTGTTAAAGAAGTTGAAGAAGGCTACTTTACCTACTTAAAAGTAACAAGTGGTGGAAATGATTTTTATCTTGAAACATTAGGTGTCGATTCTTCAGATGGACCATTAGTCTATGTCCCTGATAGCACAGGTAAAAAAGAAATGGCGATTCCTGATAAAGGTATCATTTTGTCTAAAAATGACGCTGAAAGATTGAAGGTCAAAGTGGGCGAAACCGTCAAAATTAATGATAAAGACATAGAGGTTAAAGGTGTATCTGAACAATATTTCCATATGGCCCAATATATGTCGAGAAAACAAATGCAAGAATTAGGAGTTCAATATGCAACGACATTTTTAGTGAATGTCGAAAACGAAACCGAATTTTTGAGTTTTTTGTCACAAAAAGACGCTAAATGTTTAACGGTTTTTACCGCCTCTTTAAAAAAGGATGTTACTACCGTATTTAGGTCGGTTGACGTCTTCGTCATCATTTTAATCGCCTTTGCTTTAGGTATGGGCTTTGTCATCTTAACCATCATGTCTCAAAATGCCTTGATGGAACAGAAAAGGCCGATCTCAGTCATGAGAGCGATAGGATTTAGAATTATTAATATTTCTAATATTTGGACAGTTGAAAGTTTCTTGCAATTTCTGCTATCTGCCTTATTTGCTATACCGACAGCTGTCGGATTATCGAAGTTACTATTCTATTTAGCATCTTCTAAAGCTCAGGTTTATCCTTTCATCTTTGATTGGAAAGTCGTGGTCTTCGGAATGCTATTCATTCTTGCGGTCATCGTGGTGAGCCATATGATATCGATGTTAACGATTAGAAAATGGAACCTCGCTGATAATACGAGAAGTAGAGAATAATTAATTAATAAAATAAAACAATGCCTAAAACCGCGCTTAGTAAAATAAGTAGTATCGGATTTAGGCTTTTTTTAAACATTCTTTTATAAATAAAAGCAAATAAAGAAAGCACCAATAATAATGTAAAAGAGACACGGTCAAAATATAGGCTTTGAGAGAATAATGGGTGGCCTTGATATAAAAGGATTTTTATTAATAAAACAATAGCGGTAGAAGCGATTAAAGCCACAACCACAGGTTTAACACCATTTAATGCCCCTTTTACGAAACGATTCTTTAAGAAACGAGAAAGAATCAATGACACTAAAATAATGACGATAAAAGATGGCAAAACAACACCTATGGTGGAACAAATCGCTCCAAAAACACCACCGGTTTGTGAACCGACAAATGTTGAGATGTTAATGGCAAATGGTCCAGGAGTGGATTCGCTAATCGCGATAAAATCAGTTAATTGGCCTTCTTGAAGCCAGCCTTTATTAACTACTTGCTCTTGAATCATCGGAATCATCGCATAACCGCCACCAAAGGTGAATAGACCAATCAAGAAGAAAGTATAAAATAATTCAAAATAAATCATTATTCTTTCTCCTTTCTGGTTAGTAAGGTGGAAATTACTCCAATAAGTAGACCTAAAGCGATAATCGCTAATGTGATAAAAGGAATCTTAATTTGAAAAATGTTAAGCGCTAAAACGCCCGCTAAAACAATCGTAAAAATAGTAATTGAAAGAAGAGAATTTGGGACCGCTTTACGGAGTTTTAAAACCGCCATAAATAAAAGTATGATAACACCAACAGAAATTCCTTTAAAAGCGGCTTCTACTATCGACCAAGACATAAATGTCTTATAAAACAATGAAATAATATAAATGATGATAAAAGAGGGGATTATTAAACCAAGTGTCGCAAAGAAACTCCCCCAGAAACCAGCCACCTTAAAACCAACATAGGTAGCAGCATTGACACTTATCGGTCCAGGAGTGGATTCACTAATGGCTAAAATATCTAAAATTTCACCGCTTGTGGCCCATTTTCTTTTCTCGACAACTTCCTTTTGAATAATGGGAATCATCGCATATCCGCCACCAAAGGTGAATGCCCCAACCTTTAAAAAGGTTATAAATAGGATCAAAATTTGATAAATTTTACTCTCTTTTTTCACGCCCTCTATTATATAGAAGGTAAAGACATAAATAAACTATGGAAATTATTTCTCGTTATTTGTTATAATAACGCAGGAAAAATTAAGAGGTATCAATATGGCAGAGAAAACAAAACTCACGAAAGCTGGATATAAAAAATTAGAAGACGAACTTCGTTATTTAATTGACGTCGAACGTGAAGAGGTCAAAAGACAATTAGCGGAAGCTCGTGCTCAAGGTGACTTAAGCGAAAACGCTGACTACGATGCCGCTAGAACCAAACAAGCGGAAGTCGAAAGCAGAATTAAAGAAATTGAATATATCTTAAATAACTGCGATATTATCGAAGAAAATTCAAGAGGCAACCGTGTCGCATTAGGTTCTACAGTGAAGATTAAATATCTTGAAAGCGGCAAAGAAGCTGAATACATGATTGTTGGTTCTGTAGAAAGCGATCCATTCAACGGTAAGATTTCTAACTCCTGTGCTTTAGGTGAAGCCATCATCGGTAAACAAGTCGGAGATATCGTTGAAGTTAAAGCCATCAAGACTTACAAAGTCGAAATCTTAAAAATCGGCTCAAAATAATCAAAATTTTGAACAAATTGGTAAATACCCTCCCTAGTTAATATATAGGAGGGTTTTTATATGTTTAAAATCATTATCGGCGTAGTTATTGCCGCGGCAGTCCTCATTGTAGGCTTCATGATGATTGATCCGAAAGTAACTAAAACTGCGAAAACTGCTGACACCACATTAGTTGTGGATGGAGAAGGTGGAAGCAAATATACGATTGAAGGAGAGGTCAATAAGCCAGGTACTTATTCGTTAAATGAAAACATCACTTTAGCGGATTTAATTCAAGCTAGTGGTGGTACCACAAATAATGCTGACGATTTAGCTTATTTCTCGGAAGCCCCTTTAAAAGCGGGAAATACCTATTATATAGCTAGCAAATACGATAACACTGATGTCTGTAACAATTCCGCAATTAACAAAGTTAACATCAACGCAGATGATGCGGAAAAGCTTACTAGTGTTAATGGAATTACTTCTAGTATCGCAAGTTCCATTGTTAGCTATCGCACTTCAAATGGTATTTTTAAAACCATCGAACAGTTAACTGAAGTTTACGGTATCGGAAACGCCACTTATCGAAAAGTTAGAAATTACGTCATTCTTCACACGTGATATTTCTTTTATTCTTTCTCTTCTTTTGGATTGGTTTGTCCTTTCGTTATGCAGTTTTATTATTTGCTGTAGTTGTTATTCTTTTAGCGATTTTAGTTTTTAGAAGATACAAAAGTAAGCTTTGCTTATTGTGTTTAGGAATCACTTTTATCGGAGTTGGAATTAGCTATATAAGAATAGATATACAAAAGGAAAACTTTATAGGCATTGTTATCGATTCTAAAGATAATTATTTCATCTTGCTTTCAAAAGGTGAAAAACTATATGCCTATAACAAAAATAATGAATATGAAATAGGAGATTATCTATATGTTAAAGGCAAAAAAGAAGAGCTAGATTTTGTAGTTCTTGAAAGTCAATTTGATTTCAAGGATTATCTTAATAAAAAGGGGATATATTATTCGATAGATGTTAAGGGTATAGAAGTTAAGTTTACTAACCCAATTAAAATTAGAAAAACACGAAATAAGTTTTTAAACCACTTTGATGAGCAAAAAAGAGCGCTTATTAAATCCATGTTATTCTCTGAACACGAAGATAACGATGATTTAAATAATATAGATAAACTTCATCTATCTAGACTAGTGAATGCCTCTGGTATATATATCTATGCTTATTTAAGATTTTTCACGTTCATTCTTTCATATTTTATCAAAGATAAAAGGATTAAAATTGTTTCTTTAATTACTTTAGTTCCTTATTTCATTTTTACATTTCCAAGACTAACTGTTTTAAGAATTATGATCATGGAGCTATTAAGATATATTAATGAGATATTCTTTAATAAAAAGATAAAATCATTAGAACTATTATCAATAAATGGATTTATCCTCTTATTATTTGATTTTCATAATGCTTATCAGATGAGTTTCATTTTAGGCATGAGCATGCCAATAATCATCTCTTTAATTAGAGATATGACCTTTATGTATAAGAGATTTAAAAAGAAGGTGGTGGACCTATTTTATATCTATATCGCATTCATTCCTTTTGAATTTAAGTTTTATAACGGAATAAATCCTTTATCGATAGTTTTGCAAACACTTCTATCCCCATTATTTATTGCTTTAGCGACAATGTCGTTACTATGTTTCTATGGTGTTCCTATTTATGGAGCGGTTTCATTCTTATTAACGGGAGTGTCCAATTTATTAGGATGGTTATCTAAGATATCGATACAAATTAATGGGCCACCATTTAGTGAATGGTATCTACTAGGTTATAGTTTGTTACTATTATCATATTGCTATTTTAGAAGCATTGAATTTATTCCTATTTATCGATTAAACGGGCTACTAGAAATCGTTTATCTATTATTTAGATTAATTCCTTTATATATGCCGACTTCGATGCAGGTTTCCTTTATTAATGTCGGTCAAGGCGATTCTTGCTTAATTAGAAAAGGGAATACCGCAGTTTTAATCGATACTGGTGGATTAAAAAATGTTGATGTTGGAAAAAGTGTCTTAATCCCATTTTTAGAAAAACAAGGCATTTATGATATCGATTTAGTTATCACCACACATGATGATTATGATCATACGGGAGCTTTAGATTCTTTAAAGAATAATTATTATGTAAAAGATATAGTTAAAGAAGCGACGGCTTTTCCGATAAATATTAACGGAATTACTTTTAGTAATTATAACAATCATATCGGCGAATATTCTGAGAAAAACGACAATTCTTTAGTTATCGGTTTTACACTCATGAATAAGAGTTTTTTAATAACTGGAGACGCACCGAAAGAAGTGGAAAGAAATATCATTAATGAATATGAACATATCGATTGTGACATCTTAAAAGTGGGACACCATGGATCAGAGACTTCAACGTGCGATGAATTTATCAAATTCTTAAAACCGAAAGTGGGAATTATCTCATGTGGTAAAAACAATAAATATGGTCATCCCAAGAAAAGCGTTTTGAAAATATTAGAAGATAATAACGTCAAAATAAGACGAACAGATATAGAAGGAACAATTACCTATCGTAACTACATTTTTATGTAGTTTTTGACCTAATTTTGTATAATTATTATATATATGGTTCATCTAGTATTTGGTAATCAAAGTTCCGAGATTAAAAAAGTTATTAAAAACATCGCTAAACAAAATTTACCTGAACGCGATGATATGAATTTTGTGAGATATGATGGTAATAATGTTTTAATTCAGGAAATCATTGATGACGCTAATTACGTGCCTTTAGGCTATGATCATAAGGTTGTGGCTGTGGACAATTGTTATTTCTTAATGAAACCAAAACCAAGAAATAAAATTGAAGGCGATCAAGATTATAAAGTTTTAATTAGCTATTTAAAAAATCCAAATCCAGATTGCGATTTGGTTTTAACAGTTCCTACATCAGCAATAGATTCATCTTTAGAGATAATCAAAATCATTAAAGAAACTGGTAAAGTTACTGAAATCAAGGATCCAGATGTTAAAGAGTGGAACCAATACGTTAAATTAACTGTTAACGAATATATTAAGAAAAATCCAAACTGCCGTATCGATAGCGATGCAGTTATGGAGTTAACCGATAGAACATCAGGTGATATTCCTTTATTAAGGAATAGTCTTATTAAATTATTCTTATATACCGATCATGTTAGATATGAAGATGTTATTTTAATGGTCACTAAACCTTTAGAAGATAATGCCTTCCAAATTTTTAATTTCTTATTAAATAATGAAAAAGAAAAAGCGGTGGGACTATTTAGAGATTTACAGGTCAGCAATGTTGAACCTGTGACTTTGATATCTATGTTAGGTAATCAATTCCGTTTATTAAGCCAAGTCGTCTTTTTAGCCAAGAAAAATTACACGAACGATGAGATTGCTATGGAATTAAATATCAAGCCTATCAGAGTCCAAATTCTAAAAAGACAAACATATACGATGAGTGAAAACGCTATTCACCAAACTTTAGATGATTTATTTAATTTAGATTTACAAATTAAAAGCGGCCTTGTGGACCGCTTCTATGCTTTTGAACTTTTCTTGTTAAATTTCAAAAGAGATTAATTGTTCTATTATTTAATAGAATTGACTAAACGTTGTAATTCGCCTTTTTGTCTAGCAGCAGTATTTTTGTGTTGAATACCGTCACTGACAGTTTTATCGATTAAGTGGAAAGCGCTATTTAAAGCTTCTTCCGCTTTTGCGACATCTTTTGCTTCAACCGCTAATCTAACTTTTTTAGCAGCAGTACGAACTGCGCTCTTAGCGGAGACGTTTCTTTGACGTGCTTTTTCGTTTGTGCGATTACGTTTAATTTGGGATTTTATGTTTGCCATAATTTACCTCTCTTTTTAAATTTCGTTAGTAATGTTATCAAATGCGAACAAATAATTCAATTATTTATTCATTAATTTTTACTTCTTTTCGCCCTTCTTGGCTTTTTGAAGTTTAGCGACCTCATAAACGAAGTCGTTAACCGAGGCCATCTGACCGAGTAATTCTTCAGGGAATTCGATCTCGAATTTATCTTGAACATCTCTAATTAATTCGACATAACTCATCGAATCTCCACCGAGATCATTAATCCAGTGAGCGTCATCTTCAATCTTGAAGGTTGGTAAGATCAAGACTTTAGAGAAAATTTCTCTCATCGGAACTAAAATTGCTTCAATTGTGGCTTTATCAAAACCTTCAAAGGTTTTCGCTTTCTTCTTGTTATCGATTGGTAAATATTCTTTACTATTCTCTTCGAGAGCTTTCTTGATGACGAAACGTTTGACTTTCATATTGTTCGCTAATGGTAAGCGGCCTTTAGAAAGGAAGACGCCGTCGATTTTAACCTTGTGAGGAAGATTTGGAACGATTTCTTCAACCTTAGCCTTAATAGCTTTAATATCTTCTTCAGTGGCTTTATTATCGAGTTCAAGGACTAAAGCAATCTTTTCAACGTTGTTATGTTCAGGCGAATAGCCTAAAACACAAAGTTGATTGACTGTAGGTAAATCTTTGAAATAGATTTCTAATTCATCAGGGAAGATGTTTTCACCATCTGGATTGATGATGATATCTTTGATACGACCTTTTAAATAGTAACCACCTGTCGCATCGATTTCAGCGATATCACCAGTGCGGAAATAACCATCTTCAGTTAATGTCGCCTTTTGTTCAACTCCGTTGATAATTTCACGAATATGAATTGTTGGTGATTTGACTAATAATTCGCCAGTCTTATCGATCTTATAAGTAACACCGTGTAATGGTTTACCAATACTACCTTTCAATCTCACTTCAACCTCTGGTGATAATTCAACAGAAGTGACACCGATTTCAGTCATGCCATAACCATTATAGAGGTTATAACCTAAACCATTAATTTGAGTTAATGTTTCTCTAGATAAGAAGCCACCGCCTGAAATACAGTATCTAACTTTATTACCTAATAATTTGCCTTGGACTTTATCTCTAGCAATCTTACTAGCGGCAATACCAGCTTCTGCTTTATCGATCTTACCAGTGTTATAACCGATCATCTTATCTAATAATTCTTGTCTTTGTGGTCCTTCTAAAGCGGCACGTCTAGAAACACCTAATGCTAATGAATCCCAGAATAGTGGGACGCTATAGACATGGGTGATACCAGTCTTTTGACAAATGCTTTGAATATCGCTTGGCGCATTACTGCTTGGGAAGACAATTGTGCAACCATAGAATGTATACCATAAGAAGACCGCCACGAAGCCAAAGATATGGTGAAATGGAATCATCGCCAAGATTTTAATCTTGCCAAGTTTCTTTGGATACATAATATCTTCTGTCACTTTGCCCATATCTAAAGAGCAACAGATTTGATTGCATAAGTTTTCACCATTGAAAACCATTAATTTGACATCACCAGTTGTACCACTGGAAGAAAAGATAACTTCGTTCTCCCAAGTTGGAGTAAAGGAATAATGGTGCTTTTCTTCAATTAAATCAGAGATCGAAATCTTCATGATTGGATATTGATTAGCATCATCGGTGATAATGGCAAGAGCTTTGCTCATTTCAGCGACATGGATAGTCCCTTCTTTAGATGTTCTAGCGTCGATAAGTAATGGTTTATAACCACACATTAAAATCGCCCAGAACATTTCACCCCAGTGTGGTGAGTTAGCAACTTTTAAGATAATTGGTCTATTTTTTGGTTGTTGAATTAAATATTGAAATAACGCACTCGCTAATTCATAAGCGTGAGAACGCATTCTGGAGTAGCGGTAGTGTTTAATTTTTCCTTTTGAGTTGATATATTCGACTGCGACCATCTTTTGATTATTTTTCATCGTAAGATAGAAAATATCTTCCATCTTTTTACTGGTGTTCATCAAAGATGAAGCTCTCGAAAGAAATTCTGTAATTTTGCTTTGATTGTTAGCCATAAATTTATACCTTCCGTTATATATTCTACTAAAAATTATTATTTTTTAGAATCTGTTTCATCTAATGAGTGAAAAGTTACTTCAACTTTTTCCTCACTAATATCTAAAATTGCGTATGAAGAAGCGTGCCCATCACGAGCAAAAGTCACTGCTCCTGGATTAATTAATATTAAGCCATTTTCATTAAGAAATTTTCTTTGATGGGTATGGCCATAAGCAAATATTCTCACTTGGTTATCTTCTAGTAATTTGGAATTTACATTTGGTTTATGCTGAGCAAAGAGATTTCCGTATGGAGTTGGTATAACCAAATATTCTAAAAAATCACCGAAATAATCACAGTTTCCTCTTACGGAACGATATGGGTAAATCGAATAGCTATCAGATTCAGAATCCCCAAGGTGGAGATATAGATCAGCATTTGGATGACGCAACGCAATTTCTTCTAGCGCCATATTGTTACCATGACTATCACTTACTAAAACGATTTTCATAAGCATGTAAATAATATATTATTTGGAAAAAAGAAAAAAGAATTTATAATTAAAGCCATGGATAAAGAAAATTTGCGTGTCGTATTTATGGGAACTCCGGAAATCTCCGCGAGTGTTTTTGAAGCGATGATTAATGACGGATATCATTTCGTTGGTCTTATCGCTCAACCTGATCGTCCTATCGGAAGAAAAGGAGAATTAGAAAAAGTTCCCACTAAAAAGATAGCGGAAGTTTATAACATTCCGGTTTTTCAGCCCGTTAAAATTAGAAAAGAATACGAATTCGTCAAAGAATTAAATCCAGATGTTATTATCACATTGGCCTATGGCCAAATTGTGCCACAAGGTCTACTAGATATTCCAAGATATGGATGTTTAAATCTACACGGTTCTTTACTTCCAAAATATCGTGGAGCGGCGCCTATTCAATATGCATTAATCAATAATGATAAGGTGACGGGCATGACTCTAATGGAGATGGTCGATAAGATGGACGCTGGTAGGATGTATGCTAAAAAAGAAGTATTGATTGATGAAGAAGACAATTCAACTTCCTTATTCAAAAAAATGGCAGTAGCAGCTAAAGAACTAATCCTAGAATCTTTACCTTTATATATAGATGGAAAACTAGTGGGAGAAGAGCAAGACGAATCACAAGTTTCTTTCTGCCCCACAATTAAGCCAGAACAAGAAAAGCTAGATCTATCCTTAGATGTTTATAAAATAAACGGTTGGATAAAAGGTTTGGCGGATCATCCAGGTGCGTATCTATATTTAGATGGCAAAAAAATTAAAATTTATAAAGCTAAAGTATTAAGTGAAATAATGGATCACAAAGTTGGGGAGATTATCCAAGCTGATAAACACGGTCTAATTGTTCAATTTGAAAAAGGACAGCTACAAATCCTCGAACTTCAAAAAGAGGGTAAAAATAGAATGGATTACAAGTCTTTCGTGAATGGAAATCAAGGCTTGTTAGGTAAGAAATTTGACTAGTAAAAACTAGTCATTTCTTTTAGAATGATATCATGACGAAAACATTAACTCTTTCCGTACATCAACTTGTTGATTTCTTATTAAGAACTGGCGATATCGATAATCGTGTTTTTAATCGTAGTTCAATGACGGAAGGAAGTAGAATTCATGCTTCTTATCAAGCTAGCCAAGGCTCTAACTACATGAGTGAGTATCCTTTGCTCCATCGTTTTTATATCGGAGATGTCGATGTCACCATTCAAGGAAGAGCCGATGGAATTATCAAAAGAAAAAGTGGAGACTACATCATTGATGAAATCAAATCCACTGTGGAAGATTTAAAAATCTTTAGAGATGAGAATTTCGACTGGCATATCGGACAAGCTAAATGCTATGCCTATCTATTCGCTTTAGAACAGAATTTACCATCAATATCTGTGAGACTAACTTATATTAGGCAAGGCAAGGAAAAAGAAAAAAGAATTGAAGAATATTATTTTTTGATTAGTGAACTTGAACAATATGTTCATACATTAATAGAAGACTATCTAGATTTTTATAACATCATTTTTAGACACATAGAGGAGAAGAATAAATCAATTGAACAATTAGCCTTCCCTTTCTCTAAATACCGCAAAGGACAGCGAGAACTAGCTAAATATTGCTATTCTATCGCTAAAAACGGGGGAAGATTTTTCGCTGAAGCTCCAACTGGTATCGGTAAAACGATTTCTACCTTATTCCCGTTTATTAAAGCTTCCGCAGAGGATGAGGAAACAAAAATCTTTTATTTGACCGCTAAAACAAGTGGGAAGGAAAGTGCTTATAACACAGTCAGCATTTTAAAAAACCATGGCCTTGTTATTAACGATGTTGTGGTCACCGCTAAAGACAAGATTTGCTTTAGCAAAGGTAAAGCTTGTAATCCGGATGAATGCCCATATGCAAGAGGGTATTACAACAAGATTCAAGCGGTTCTTAAATATATGCTTTTAAATTATTCTTCCTATGATTTAGAAACCATCACTAAAGTGGCTAGAGAAAATGAAGTTTGTCCTTTTGAATTAGAATTAGATCTATCTTTATTCTCCGATATTATCATCTGTGATTATAACTACATGTTTGACCCTGTTTCATATATGAAAAGGTATTTTGATAACGACGCTTCTCATCATTTAGCGTTAATCGATGAAGCTCATAATTTAATCGAAAGAAGTAGAGACATGTATAGTGCTTCTTTATCGTTAAATAAATATAACGAAGCAAAAAAGTCAGTGAGACCATCCAAACATCTAAGACTAAAACGTTCTTTAACTAAAGTTACCAAGATGTTCAAAGATATAAACGATACTTATGATTTTGGTAATCACATCATCGAAGATTTGCCAGAAGAAATGATGGATGTTTTAGATTATTTTTTAACGACTTGTCAAGACATTAACAAAAACGACAGCAAAGAGATGACTAAAGATCTTTTAGATTTCTATTTAGATGTGAACGAATTCTTAAAGATAACGGATTTCTACTGCGATAAATATATTTTATATATTTCTAAAGATAAAGACGATATGAAAATCAATCTGTTTTGTTTAGACGCTAGTAGCTTTTTAGCTAAGAGTATGAAATCAGTTAAAGGCTGCGCTTTATTCTCCGCGACATTACAACCGATTGAATATTATATTGATACTTTAGGTGGAGATAAAAAAGAAGATCCAAGAATTATTCTCCCTTCCCCATTTAACAAAGATAATCTTGCCGTCTTAGTAGCGCCAAAGGTTTCTGTAAAATACTATAACCGCGAAAAATCTTATGGTGAAGTCGTGGAATATATTAAATCCTTTATTAAAAATAAAGTTGGTAATTATTTCATCTATTCCCCAAGCTATGAATATATGGATAATCTTCTTACTAGACTAGATATCGATAATGTCGATATTTTTATCCAAAGCAAGGATATGAGTGATGAAGAAAAAGAAGCGATGCTTAATAATTTCCAAACTAACCCCACAAGAACCACATTAGGTTTTATGGTCATCGGAGGTTCCTTTTCCGAAGGAATTGATCTAGTAAGTGACCGTTTAATCGGTGCGGTTATCATCGGCATTGGTTTACCAAAAATCAATTTCCAAAGCGATAAAATCGCTGAATATTATTTACAGAGAGATTTACCTGGTAGAGATTATGCTTATATTAACCCAGGCATGAATAAAATCATGCAAGCGGTGGGACGAGTTATTAGAAGTGAAGAGGATAGAGGCGCAGTTCTTCTTATAGAAGAGAGATTTTTAAATAGACAATATCGTGACTTATTTAAAGAAGAATGGGAAAACTATCAAGTAGTTTTAAAACCAGAAGAAGTAGAAACCATTCTTACAAAATTCTTTAAGTAGTAAAAATTATTGATATAATTTAGGCATTATGGATTTCAAACAAGAAAAGATTAGAAATTTCTCCATTATCGCTCATATTGACCATGGCAAGTCCACATTAGCGGATCGTATTTTAGAATCCACTGGGGCGATAGAAGCTAGAGAAATGAAAGATCAAATCTTAGATTCCATGGACTTAGAAAGAGAAAGAGGAATCACCATTAAGCTTAACGCTGTAACTTTAAGTTACAAAGCAGATGATGGTGAAGAATATATCTTTAATTTAATCGACACTCCTGGGCATGTCGACTTCACTTACGAAGTAAGCCGTTCTTTAGCCGCATGCGAAGGGGCTCTTTTAGTGGTTGATGCCACACAAGGAGTGGAAGCTCAAACTCTCGCTAACGTCTATTTAGCGGTCGATAATAATTTAGAAATATTACCAGTAATCAATAAAATTGATTTACCCAGCGCACAACCCGAATGGTGCAAGCAAGAAATTGAAAAGAGAATCGGTATTGATTGTACGAATGCTGTGGAAGTATCCGCCAAGACCGGATATCACATCCATGAATTATTAGAATATATCGTCAAAAATGTTCCTGCCCCAAATGGAGACTATAAAGCTCCACTAAAAGCGCTAATATTCGATAGTTATTATGACCCATATAGAGGTGTTGTAATTCTTATTAGAATTAAAGATGGTGAAGTTAGTGTTGGAGACCATATCAAACTTATGCAAGCGGGAACCGATTATCAAGTCACAGAAGTGGGTATTAGAACTCCTAATGAATTAAAAACTAAAACTCTTTCCGCTGGTCAAGTTGGTTATTTGTGCGCTCAGATAAAAGACATCAAAGATGTCCATCCTGGTGATACGGTAACTAGTTTTGATAATCCGACAAAAGAAGCTTTGCCTGGATATCGTTTAATTAACCCAATGGTTTACTGTGGATTATATCCAGTCGATAGCAAGAAATATCAAGACTTGAAAGAAGCTTTAGAAAAGCTTGCTCTTAACGATGCCTCTTTACAATTTGTGGCAGAAACTAGCCAAGCTTTAGGCTTTGGTTTTAGATGTGGCTTTTTAGGTCTATTACATATGGATATCGTTCAAGAACGATTAGAAAGAGAATATAACCTTGATCTCATCTTAACCGCACCTAGCGTTATCTATCATGTTAATTTAACAGATGGCACAACATTAAATTTAGATAACCCCGCAAAATTACCTGATGGTAGCAAGATTTCTTCTATCGAAGAACCATATGTCAGAGCCTCGATTATGACACCGAAAGAATATGTCGGTCCAATCATGGAACTCTGCCAAGAAAGAAGAGGCATATATACCAACTTAGAATATTTTGATGATACTAGAATGATTCTAACCTATGAGTTACCTCTATCCGAAATTGTTTACAATTTCTTTGACAAATTAAAAAGCTACACAAAAGGATATGCTTCTTTTGACTATGAGTTCTCTGATTATAAGAAATCTGACTTAGTAAAACTTGATGTTTTATTAAATGGAACAGTCGTGGATGCTTTGAGCAGTATCGTTTATCGTCCCGATGCTTATCATCGTGGTTTAGGAATTATTCGTAGAATAAAAGAAGTTATTCCTCGCCACCAATTCGAAATTCCAATTCAAGCCGCAATTGGTGGAAAAGCCATCGCTAGATGCGATGTAAAAGCGGTCAGAAAAGACGTTCTTGCCAAGTGTTATGGTGGTGATATCACCCGTAAAAAGAAGCTTTTAGAGAAGCAAAAAGAAGGCAAGAAACGCATGAAAAAAATCGGCTCTGTGGAAGTTCCACAAGAAGCCTTTATGTCAATCTTATCGATTGACGAAGATAGTGATTAACTATATTTTCAGTATAAAATTAGTACATTTTTGGTTTTTTGTTGCACCTATGGTGCTTTTTATTTATAATGATGACAAAGAGGTGATATTATGGCCAGCAATGAATTAGCGATTCGTTTTACTGAAGGCAAATACGCAACAAGATCAGAAGTTAGCAAAGAACTTAAGATGAGTATGATCGATAGCATCTGGAGTTCTATCTTAAATTATCGTTCTAACTTTAATCGTTACTTAAGCGTTAAAACTATTGAGAAGAATCAATTAGTCTTATGTTTATGTCCGACAGTGAACGCACTTATCAGCACAACTAATTTAAAATTAGTTAGAGTAGCGAAGGATTATTCTAGACTCAATATTAATAATGGTGAAGTGACAAGATTTGAAGATGATTGTTTAATCAAAGCTTTGAAATATCTAGCCAAAGAACACGAAATTGAAGTTTCTGATAACTATCTTCGTTCCTTAATCCATGGTGATATTAAAGAACCTGCTCCATCAGTGCGTGTTTTGGTCAATTACCTTAACGCTCTTAACTTTGTTAAAAGAAGTTATGTTAATCCAATTAACGATGACTTTTTAGCGGAACTTTATTCCATATTAACCGGTACAGAAGAATTAACAAGTTTTTATAGAAGTACCGAAGATACCAATCGTGAGAATAGAGTTTTAATTGATAGAATCTATACTTGCGCACCTGTCGCTTTAATCGAAGGCATGATGGATGGTTTATTCTCCTTCATTGCTACCTCACAATTATCATCAGGCTGCAAAGCAGCGATTGCTTATTATTACATCAATTACATTCGTCCATTTGCGACTTTTTCAGATGAGATTGCTTTATTAATTGCTAAATCCATCTTAGCGCATGATGGTTTAGATGAGATGGGTGCTTTATTACCAATCGAATCTTTAATCTCTGAGAATCAAGAGGAAATCGCTAGATTATTCGTCGAAGTCCAAAAGACTAGTGATACCACCTATTTCGTTAACTTTGCTTTAAAGCAACTAGAAGCCACGATCGATGAGTGCGTCGACTTCATGACTAACTTAAAAGTATCCACAGTGAGAGAAGATTTCTACCGTGTTGATGAAAAGAAAGAACCAGTAGTGACTCCATCAGTTTCTTATACAACTGAGCAACCTTCCTTATTCGATAATCAAGAAGAGAAGAAAGAAGTGGTTAGTGAACCAGAAGTTGAAGTTCAAAAACCAGAGCCATTAGTGGTAGAAAAGAAAGAAGAACCTATGGTTCAAGTAAGAGAAGAATCGTCCGCTCAACCTGAACAAATCGCGGTTAGTTATATCCCGCCTGCCATAGATGAAAAGCAAGCTTTACGTTTAGAGCAACACTTATTAGAGCTTGATCCTTCTTTAAGAAAACACGAAGCACATTTCTATGCTAGACACTGTACATTAGGTAAAAGTTATACAATTGCACAATATAAGCGTATGATAGGTTGTGTCTACGAAACAGCGAGAACCGCTATGGACCACTTAGTGGAATTAGGTTATTATCGTAAAGATAGTAGCAACAAAAAATTCATCTATACACCAATTCCACGTAAATAAGGAGAATTAAAATATGAAAACATTTGCCGGAGAAATGAACGGATTCGTTATATTTGCCATCGTATTAGGCATTTTTGCTTTAATCGCGATTATCGCCTTTGTCATCTATCGTTTCTTAAAACCAAAACTTAAAGAACAAGAAACGCCAAAGACAGAAAAAGATTACGCTCAAGAAGAACTTGACCGTCGTTTAGAACCAGTCGATGATGAACAAGCTAGAAAAGCAATCGAAGATTATAAACCAACCGATGACGAGGATTAATAAACCGAAATCTTTATATATTCATGTTCCATTTTGTGAACATTTATGCGATTACTGTGACTTTACTAAGTTGCAGTATTTTCGTAATTTTGCGGAAAAATATCTCATCGCTTTAAAAGATGAACTAGAGAGTTATCAAATAGAGGAACTCGACACTATTTATGTAGGTGGAGGAACACCGACATCCTTAGATGACGATTTGTTTTTAGAATTAATTAATCTAGTTAAACCATACACAAAAGGTGTTAAAGAATATACCTTTGAAGCTAATCCAGAATCGTTAAGCATTAATAAATTAAAGATGATGAAAAATGGTGGGGTGAACCGTATATCTATCGGTGTGGAATCTACAGATGATGAAATATTAAAGATGATTAACCGTCACCACACCTTTAACGATGTCAAAATCGCCGTTTCTAACGCTAGAAAAATGGGATTTGATAATCTAAACCTCGATTTAATTATCGGCCTTCCTAACGTCTCTAAAGTTTTATTTAAGAAAGATTTAATAAATATTTTGTCTTTAAATCCCGATCACATTTCTTGTTATTCGTTAACTGTTAATCCAAATACTGTCTTTTTTATAAATAAAATTAACGAGCCAAATGAAGAATTTGCTCTTGATCTATATGAACTTGCTGATTGCTTATTAAAAGAGAAAGGCTTTACCCATTATGAGATATCTAACTGGGCAAAAAAGGGAAAAGAAAGTCTTCATAATCTCACATATTGGAAGGATGAAACTTATTACGGAATCGGTTTAGGGGCAGCGGGATATATCGATAATAATCGTTATAAAAACACTAAGAACTTAAATAAATATTTAAATAAGGATTATATAGAAGAAAAAGAAGTAGTGAGCCTTAAAGAAGATAAAACCTATTTCATCATGCTTAACTTAAGAACAAATAAAGGTATTTCATTAGCTAAATACAAAGAGAAATTCTCTGAAGATTTATACGAAAAGAAAAAAACGCAGATAGATTCATTTATCAAAAGAAGATTATTGGTTTTAGACGGCGATAAATTATACCCAACATTTGAAGGTATGATGATCCTTGATAGCCTCATTATGGACCTTATCGACTAATTATTTCTTAAACAAATCTTATATTTCACCAAAGGTGCATCATCAAAAATGCACTTTTTTAGCAGTTAATTGTTGACAGTGCTAACAAAATCGCTAAAATAAAATTAGCACTTGAAAGATAGGAGTGCCAAATAGGAGGAAGAATTATGACAAGAAGCGATACGATACTTAAGTACATCGTCGATTACTTCATCAAGAACGCTCAACCCGTTGGTAGTCATACCTTGATCGATGAATATAAATTACCTTATTCTTCCGCCACAATTAGAAATGAGATGTTCGCTTTAGAGAAGATGGGTTATATCGAAAAGACGCATTCCTCTTCCGGGCGTGTTCCTTCGACAAAAGGATATAAATATTATTGCGAATACCTACGTGATAAGACCATCGATGAAGAACTTAAACATTCCTTACAGGTTGTTCTCGAACAAAAGATGCAATCGATCGAAGAAGTCATTAAGGAGAGTTGCGAAATCTTATCCCATATGACGAACTTAGTTTCCGTCGTTACAGGTAGAAATGAAAACGAAGAAAAATTAGCGAATGTGCAAGTGATTCAAATTGGTGAAAATACCTTAACCGCCGTATTCGTGACCGATAAAGGTTATGTCGAAAACAAAACATTCATTATTCCTAACACGATTAAAAGTGAAGAAGTCGTGCAATGTGTGAAGATCTTAAATGAAAGATTAACCGGTACCCCTGTCAGTGAACTAGTGGAGAAGATGCAAGCCTTGAAGCCAATCTTAAATGACTATGTTGTCTCCCATGATATCGTTTACCAAGCTTTGCTTGAAACATTCTTAAGATTCGCGGGTGACCGCTTAAGCTTATATGGAAGAGAGGAGTTATTCAATCAACCAGAATTTAAAAACGATACTGAAAAATTAAAAGAAGTATTCAAATTATTAAATAACAAATCAGTCTTCAAAAATCTTCCAAGCGAAGATGAGGACAAAGTCAGTGTGAACATCGGTGAAACCAATCCTGATGTCTCCATGATCACCACAAAGTTTAAAATCGGTGATGGTGAAGAAAGTACAATTACTCTTCTTGGACCAACCAGAATGGATTATGACAAAGTCTTATCCGCTCTAGAATACTTAACCGAAGAATTAAATAAATATTTCGATGATTTAAATAAAGGAGGTAATGGAAGTGACGCCTAATGAAGAAAAATTAGAAGAAGAATTAACGGAAAAAGAAAATCCCAAAAAGTCTTTCCAAAAGAAACTCCACAAAGTGGAAGAAGAAAGAGATAAAGCGATCGCTGATATGGAACATTGGAAAAACGAATTCTATCGCGCTTATGCCGATACAAAAAACCTTCGTTCCCAATTAGAAAAAGATCATATGCAAGCGATTAAATATCGTGCGGAAGGATTTATCGATGAATTATTACCAGTTCTCGATAGCTTCTACGCCGTACTCAAAAACGAACCAAGTGATCCTAACTTAAAAAATTATCTAATCGGTTTCCAATATATTTATAAAAATATGGTTTCCGCGTTAGAAAACGAAGGAGTTAAGGAAATCACACCAAACATTGGTGATAAGTTCTCACCCGAAACGATGAATGCGGTGGAAACTAGAGAAGATGAAGGAGAAGAAAATCGAGTCTTAGAAGTTCAATTCAAAGGCTACAAGCTCCATGATCGTCTCATCAGACCCGCAAGCGTCGTGGTGAGTATCAAACATAAAGAAGAAAAAGAAACAAAAATTGATGCATAAATAGGAGGATATGAATTATGGCAAAAGAAATTATCTTAGGTATCGATTTAGGTACAACAAACTCCGTTGTGAGTTATTTACAAGCAGATGGCACAGTGAAAGTCATTCCTAACCCAGAAGGAACACCAACCACTCCATCAGTCGTTGCTTTTAAAGCAAGTGGTGAAGAAATCGTTGGTAACGCCGCCAAAAGACAAGCGGTTATGAATCCAGACACTGTGAGTTCTATTAAAAGAAAGATGGGTACAGCGGAAAAAGTCCACATTAACTGTGTTAATAAAGACTTCACCCCACAAGAAATCTCCGCGAAAATCTTAGCGTATATGAAGAAATATGCGGAAAAGAATATCGGTCATAAAATTGAAAAGGCCGTTATTACTGTTCCTGCTTACTTCAATGACGCACAAAGACAAGCGACTAAAGATGCTGGCCAAATCGCTGGCTTAGAAGTCGTGAGAATTATTAATGAACCAACCGCCGCGGCCTTAGCTTATGGCTTAGAAACCGATAAGAGTGAAAAAATCTTAGTCTTTGACTTAGGTGGTGGTACATTCGATGTCTCAATCTTAGATATCGGTGATGGTACATTCGAAGTTATCTCAACCGCTGGTGATAATAAACTCGGTGGTGATGACTGGGATCAAGTCGTCGCTGATTGGATCAAAGCTCAAATCAAGATTGAAACAAATGTCGATATTACCGACAAAGCTTCCTTACAAAGAATTAGAGAAGCCGCTGAAAAAGCGAAGATTGAATTATCCGCTTTAACAGAAACTGTTATCTCCTTACCATTTATCTCTATGACCAGTGCGGGCCCAGTCAACTTTGAGACCACATTAACGAGAGCTAAATTCCAAGATTTAACAAGACATCTCTTGAAGAGATGCGAAGAACCAGTAAGACGTGCTTTAGCTGACGCTCATATGTCCGCTAATGACTTAAACCAAGTCTTATTAATCGGTGGTTCTATCCGTATGCCAGCCGTTCAAGAATTAGTGAAGAACATGACTGGTAAAACACCAAACTTATCCGTTAACCCTGATGAAGCTGTCTCCATCGGTGCGGCTTATCAAGGTGGTGTCGTCTCTGGTGATGTCAAAGATGTCGTCTTATTAGACGTTACTCCATTAACCTTAGGTATTGAAACCTTAGGTGAAGTGATGACTCCATTAATTCCAAGGAATACCACAATTCCAACCACAAAGAGTCAAATCTTCTCCACAGCGGCAGATAATCAACCTGCAGTTGACATTATGGTTTATCAAGGTGAACGTCCGATGGCTCACGATAACAAATTATTAGGTCACTTCCAATTAACCGGAATTAAACCAGCTAGAAGAGGTGAACCAAGAATTGAAGTTACCTTCTCCATCGACGTTAACGGTATCGTTAAAGTCAGTGCGAAAGACTTAGATACTCAAAAAGAACAAAACATTACCATCTCTGGTTCTAATGGTTTAAGTAAAGAAGATATCGATAGAATGGTCAGAGAAGCGGAAGAAAACGCGGAAGCTGACAACAAGAGAAAAGAAGAAATCGAACTCAAGAATAAAGCTGAATCATTAATTAATGATATCGATGCTGCTATGAGAGAAAAAGGCGATTCTATGGATCAAAACCAAAAAGAACAAACTCAAAAATTAAGAGATGAGTTAAAGACTGCTTTAGATAATAACGATATGGAAACACTTAAGAAACGTATCGGTGAACTCGAACAAGCGGCGGCTTATATGCAACAAGCTCAAGCTGCTCAAGGTCAAGCTAATAGCGAACAACCGGCAGGTAGTAACCCTGATGATGTAGTGGATGCTGATTACACCAAAAAGGATGAAGGCAATAAAGCCTAATTATTAAAATAATTATCTAAATGGATAGGGCCTCCGGGCCCTTTCTAAAGTTAAAGAAAGGAGAATATTATATGGCAGAAAAAAGAGATTACTATGAGATACTTGGTGTTAATAAAAGTGCCAGTAAAGATGAGATCAAAAGCGCTTATCGTAAATTAGCCAAAAAATATCACCCAGATAATAAAGAAACGGGCGATGAAGCCAAGTTCAAAGAGATCCAAGAAGCATACGATATTCTTTATGATGATCAAAAAAGAAGTGCTTATGACCAATTTGGTCACGCAGCCTTCGAACAAGCTGGCGGAAATCCTGGTGCTAACCCCTTCCAAGGTGGCTTCAGTGGTTTCGGTGGCTTTGGCGATTTAGGCGATATTATCAATTCTTTCTTCACCGGTGGAAGAGGTCAGGCTAGAGCTAATCCTAATCAACCACGTCGTGGTAACGATGAAATCAAACGTATCCGTATCGACTTTATGGATGCGATTAATGGTAAAGATATTGAAGTCCCAATTGAAGTGGATGAATTATGTCCTACTTGCCATGGTAGCGGCGCAAAATCCGCGAGCGATATCTCGACCTGTAGCCAGTGTGGTGGTAAGGGCTATGTAAGTGTAAAAAGACAAAGTCTTTTTGGCTCAATTGCCAGCCAAGAAATATGTCCATCCTGTGGTGGCAAAGGAAAAACGATTAAAAATAAATGTCCTGATTGCGCAGGCAAAGGATATATCCATAAGAAAAAGAACATCAAAGTTCATATCCCGGCTGGTATAAACCATGGGCAACAAATCGTTTCTCGTGGTAACGGGGAAAGAGGTATTAATGGTGGACCAAACGGTGACTTATATTTTGAAATCTTAGTCAAACCACATGATTATTTCTTAAGAGACGGTAATGATATTTCTTTAGAAATCCCACTCGACTTTGTCGATGCTTGTTTAGGAACTAAAGTTGATGTTCCGACTGTCTATGGAGATATGACCTTAACCATTCCTTCTGGAAGCCAGCCTGGACAAATCTTAAGAATGAAGGGCTGTGGCGTTAAGGATTTAAGAACTGGAAAACCTGGCGATCAATATATTAAACTCAACATCAAAGTGCCAACTTCCTTAAGCAAAGGACAGAAAGAGCTATTAGAAAAACTCCGTGATACACGCGGAAAAGATGAAGGCTTGTTCTCCAAGTTTAAAAAGATGTTTAAAAAATGAGACTCCTATGAGTCTCTTTCTTTTTGCAAAAATTTTTTTGAACATTTTGGCTTTTCCCCTACCTATTTGTGATATAGGAGGAGATTTTATGTTTTATATCCCACAGATTCAAAAAGATGACTGCGGATTTGCTTGTTTAAAGATGATACTCGCTAATCTAAACAAGGATAAGAATTACTTGTTCATACCGCAGGACGAAAATCATGGTCTATATTCATTTACCGACTTAACAGAAATCGCTTATGAATATGGGCTCAGTTTAAAAGGCTTTAAAGTGGAGGAAAAAGATGAGTTAGGTAAAGAAACATCCTTTCCATTAATTCTTTCCTTAAGCCTTGAAAATGACGCTAAACACGCAGTTCTAGTGACAGGAGTGAAGTTTAATCGCGTCTTTTACCTCGATCCTAGTAAAGGAAAGACATCCATGCCGTTAAAGAAATTTATTTCTATATGGGATGGAACTGGACTAATGATCGATGATTATAATGAGAGGAAATGTCCATATCAAAGTTTTAATCCATTATCTTTAACCAGTCGCATCCTATTAGGGTTTATGGAAGCCTTAATAGTGGGCTTAGTTTTACTAGCGGTTTATTTTGTGAAAGACGGCACACCGATTTATGTTCCTTTCATATTCTTAGCAGGGGCGATTTTGTTCGAATTACTCTTAAGGGCGATAAGCTATAACATGATGAAGAAACTAGATGATTATTTCTTCAAAGAAGAATTGGTGCCTAATGATCATTTAAAAGATTATCTATTTAGGTTTGAACAATTTAAGAAATTATCATTATCTAGCCCACTTCATTATGTCTTATTGATTTTAACTTCGATTAGTTTAGTGGTCTTAATATTATTAAATGATCGAAGAAATGCTTTGCTAGTGGTTGTTCCGTTAGTTTTGGTTCTATTCGATTTATTCGTCGTTAATCCATTCTTAAAGAACAAGAAAACACAAATTGAAGCCAAAGAGAATTCTTTAGATAGTGTTAGCGACGTATCTTCTTTTAAAGAAGAGGCACATAATTTACACAAATTAGCTTACGATTATAGCTATATGAATTTAGCGAGCGCTTATATCTATGCTGGTTTAATTATTGCGACCGCCTTACTAACGATGCATTTATGTGGTATTTCATCAACACCTTATGTCATTTTTTATTCCTGTATTTCGTTAAGTTTATATAAAGCGATGGATGCGATTGTGAACATGAACGAAGACATCGATGAATTTAACAAAGTTAAAGTCAAACTCGGTAATAGGATGAGACGCCAAAAAGAAAATGAATAGATAAAAACGTGCGGGTGTGCTATGATAATTCCCCATGGAACTCGATTTCATTAGCCAAATTCCCGGATATGAGGAATATGAAGATATCTATCTTTCCTTACTTGAAAGAACCTTCAAACACCTCAAACTCAAATGTGACCCAATTTTAAGTGTCACTTTTGTAGATAATGAATTTATTCATAAACTAAACCGTGAATATCGAAAAGTTGATCGACCCACGGATGTCATTTCTTTCGCCTTTTTAGATGGAGAAGATGATAGAAACCTAATTCTTAGCAAAAAAGGTCCGGTTTCTTTAGGAGATATTTATATCTCAATTGATAAAGCCAAAGAACAGGCAAAGGAATACGGTCATCCATTAAGAAGAGAATTATCTTTCTTATTCGTCCATGGTTTATTACATCTTCTCGGTTATGATCATATGACCAAAAAAGATGAAGAAGTGATGTTTAAATTGCAGGATGAAATATTGCCTCCAAAGGAGAAATAACATGAACAAAGAAGAATTAATTTTAAAAGCCAAAGGCGCTAGAGCCTTATCCTATTCACCTTATTCCCATTTCGCGGTCGGTGCAGCTGTACTTACCAAGGATGGAGAAGTGTTTTTAGGGGCAAACATCGAAAATTCTTCCTACCCATTATGTATGTGCGCTGAAAGAAATGCTTTATATAATGCTTATTTAAATGGTTATAAGAAAGAAGATTTAGTCGCATTAGCGCTATGCGCTGCAACTGATGAACCATGTTCTCCTTGTGGAGCTTGCCGTCAAGTCATCAGCGAACTTTTCCCAAGTGATGCTCCAATTTATATGAGCAATGTCAAAGGTGATGTCAAAGAAACTAACGCTGTTGAGTTATTACCATTCGCTTTCTCTCCTGAGGATTTGAAATAATGAAATCTGGATTTGTCTCGATTTTAGGAAGACCAAATGTCGGAAAATCAACTTTGTTGAACGGCATTTTAAATCATAAAGTTAGTATCGTTACTGACAAGGCACAAACCACTCGTAACTCAATTAAGGGTATTTATAACGCCGATGGAGTACAGATTGTTTTTACTGATACTCCTGGTATTCATAAACCGAAAGAAAAACTCGGTGTTGAGATGAATAATATGGCCTATAGCGCCGCTCACGATGTGGATGTGAATGTTTTAGTAGTGGATGCTTCTTTATCGTTTGGGCCAGGGGATGAATATCTTTTAGAACATCTAGATATCAAAAACTACCCATTAATCATCGTCTTTAATAAGATTGATGAAGCGAGACTTGATAAAGTTATAAATCTTAAAAAGATTTACGAAGAGAGATGTCCTCAAGCTTTTATGATTGATACAGTCGCTAAGGAAAGATTTAATATCGATGAACTTTTAAAAAAGATCATTGAATTTCTTCCTGAAGGACCGGCTTATTATTCAACAGAAGAAATAACCGATAAAGACATCGTTTTCCAAATCAAGGAAATTATTAGAGAAAAAGTTCTTAGAAATTTAAGAGATGAAGTTCCTCATGCCACCGCGATATATATGGACGATATCGATTATGAATCTAACCCAATGCATATTAAAGCTTCTATCATCGTTGACAAAGAAGGTCAAAAAGGAATCGTTATCGGTAAAAATGGGCAAAGAATCAAAGAAATTGGTTCTAGAGCAAGAAAAGATATCGAGATTTTATTGCATAAACATGTCTTTTTAGAATTATTTGTCAAAGTTCAACCGGGTTGGAGAGATGATGACAAATCTTTAGAAAATTACGGATATAAATATAAGAAAAATTAAAGATGGAAATAATTGTTTTATCAATTACCCCTTATAAAGAAAAAGATGGGATCGTTGAATCCCTTTCAAAAGATGGATTAATTACTTTTCTAGCAAAAGGCATTTTCGATCCAAAAAATAAAAACGCGGCGATTAATAACATTATGGTGAAAGCCGACATTGAATTAAGCGAAGGAAAGCAGAAATATCCGGTTTTAAAAACCGCTTCTATCCTTGATACACCTTTAAAATCGAATAGTAACTTAAGTTACTTAAGTGGTTTGATGTATATCGCCGAGATTACCAAAGCTCTTTTACAAGAAGATGAAAAAACAGAAATGTATGACTTTTTATCCAAAAGTTTAAACGGACTTAAAAAGGATGAAAAAGGCTTATTCGTTATCCTAGCTTATACCGCGAAAGTATTAAAGACTAGTGGATATGAATTTGATGTCAATCACTGTGTTTTTTGCGGAAAGAAAGAACACATTGTCACCTTCTCATTTAATGAAGGTGGATTCGTATGTGGTAATTGTTTTAAGGAAGATATGGAAAGAGACTTAAATAAAAATCAAATGCTTTTGTTAAGAGCTGCGTTTAACACTAATGATCCAGAAAACGTCGATTTTCCTTATGAAAAGGAAGACGCTTTAGTGGTTCTTAATAAATTCTGTGAATTTATAATAGATTCGTTTGGTGTGAGACTAAAATCTTTTACACTTATTAAATAATAAAATTAGAAAAAATACACTCATAGTGTGTTGACAAGGGTATAATTAAACTATATTCTTTTTAGCGTGTCTTTTTAGGAGATTATATTATGGCAAAATTTGAATTTGATAAGGTTTGTAACCACTTTGTGGTCTCAGGCTATTATTATCAGGGTAGTGAAATCTACGGTGGTTTATCCAATACTTGGGACTATGGACCATTAGGTAGTGAAATTAAGATGAACATCCGCAAAATGTGGTGGAAGAAGTTCGTCCAAGAATGTCCAATGAACGTCGGTATCGACGCTGCTATTTTAATGAACCCACGCGTTTGGGAAGCTACTGGACATGTCAAAACGTTTAACGATCCATTAATTGACTGCAAAAAATGTAAACAAAGATTTAGAGCGGACCAATTAATTGAAGAACAGTTCCCAGAAGCAGATGTAAATGGTATGACAAATGATCAAATGATGGATTTTATCCATCAAAACCATGTCAAATGTCCACACTGCGGCAGCGAAAACTTCACTGATATTCGTCAATTCAATATGATGTTTAAAACTCATATCGGTGTTACCGAAGATAGCAAATCAGCGGTTTATTTAAGACCTGAAACTGCACAAGGTATGTTCGTTAACTTCAAAAACGTTGTTCGTACCACCAGAAAGAAATTACCTTTAGGTATTTGTAATGTTGGTCGTGCTTTTAGAAATGAAATTACTCCAGGGCAAATGACTTTTAGAACCAGAGAATTTGACCAAATGGAATTAGAATTCTTCTGCAAACCAGGTGAAGACTTAGAATGGTTTGATTATTGGAAGAAACATTGCTTAAGCTTTGTCGATTCTTTAGGCATTAAACCAGAAAATTTAAGATATCGTGATCACGAACCAGCGGAGCTTGCCTTCTATTCCAAAGCCACAACAGACATCGAATATTTATTCCCATTCGGTTGGGGCGAAGTTTGGGGTATTGCCGATCGTACCGATTACGATTTAAAACGTCATATGGAATATAGTGGTGAGTCTTTAGAATATTTAGATCCTGAAACACAAGAGAAATATGTTCCATATTGTATCGAACCATCCGTCGGTTTAGACCGTTTGGTTTTAATGGTCTTATGCGATGCTTATGATGAAGAAAAAGTGGGCAATGATGACGAAACTAGAATAGTCATGCATTTAAACCCAGCTCTAGCTCCATATAAAGCCGCAATTTTACCTTTAAGTAAAAAATTAGAAGAGAAGGCGAAAGAAATTGAAACCATTCTCTGCAAATATTTAAATGTCGTCTACGACGATACCGGTAGTATCGGTAAGAGATACCGTCGTCAAGACGCTATCGGTACTCCATTCTGTATTACAGTGGACTTTGATACACCTAACGATAACTCCGTTACCATCAGAGATAGAGACACTATGCAACAGATTAGATTACCAATTAATGAACTTGTTAAATACTTATCAGTCAAAACATTCTTCTAGTATTTTATTAGTATTTTTTTAGTAATTTTATAACTTTGTTATATGAGCGACTTAACTGAATTAACAAATGATATAATTAAGAACTCGGATTTAGTCAAAACTATCTCTTCTTATATGAAACTTACAAAGAAGGGAAAAGATTATTGGGGGATATGCCCATTCCATGATGACTCTAATCCTTCTTTATCCGTGTCTCCAACTAAAGGTGTCTTTACTTGTTGGAGCTGTGGTGTTAGTGGTTCTGCAATTACCTTCGTAAGAAGATTCGAACACATTTCCTATATGGAAGCTCTTAGAAAAGTCGCAGAAATTAATGGATATAGTGATCCAAGATTAGAAAAGATTGCTAAACCAAAGGCTCCAGCTGATGCTCGTAAAGAAGCTATGCTTAAATGCTTAAGTGATCTGACTCTATATTATCAATACGCCTTAAATACCGAAGAGGGTAAAGAAGGCTTAGATTATTTCAATGAACGTCATTTAGATGAAGGTATTAGAAGAAAATATAAACTCGGCTACGCTTTTAAAGATGGCAAGGCTACATGTAACTTTTTACAAAGTAAAGGCCATTCATTCAACACCATGGAAGAAATCGGCGTTGCCACATTAATCAGTGGTTCATTCACCGATAAAAACCAAGGAAGAGTTATCTTCCCAGTTTGTGATGCCTATGGTAATGTTATCGGCTATAGCGCTAGAAGAATCAAAAACACAGATGAAGCAAAGTATATAAATTCACCTGAAACATATGTTTTCCATAAATCTAGCGTCTTATATAACTACCACATTGCTAAAGAAAGTGCGAAGCATGATGAATTCATTTATGTATGTGAAGGATTTATGGATGTCTTTGCTCTTTCAAAAATCGGCATTGATAGTGCAGTAGCCCTAATGGGTACAGCATTAACCAAAGAACACGTTGCTTTGTTAAGAAGTTTAAATGTTGAGATTAGACTTTGTCTAGATGGTGACTTACCAGGACAGACAGCAATGCTTAAGGCTAGCAAACTTTTAGCGGATGAAGGATTAAATGTCTCCATCGTTAACAATCAAAATAGTCCAAAAGATCCAGATGAGATATTAAATCAAGATGGACCAGAAGCCTTAAGAGTGTACGTGAATAACCTCATTAATAGAATAGATTTCGCTTTAAATTACTATAAGAATAGTAATCCATTAAAAACAATGGAACAAAGAAAAGCCTTAGTGAAAAATTTTATTCCTATTTTAGTAAATATTGAAAGCAGATTAGAACTCGATAGTTATCTTCGCAAATTAGCAAATGTCACAGGATTTGAAGTCGAATCAATCCGAGAACTATTAAAGAATGCAAAGAGTGAAGAATATATCGCTAATCCAAGTAAAGTTATCGCTAGTTTCCATCCTGAAAGAAAAGCTTTAAGAAGACTTGAACTTGCAGAAAGAGAACTATTGTTCCAGATGTTACAAGAACCGAAAGCTGTTGCTTTCTATGAAGACAAAGTTGGTTCATTCTACGATGAAGTCTATAGACAAGTCGCAAATTACATCGTCGATTATTCAAAAATTAACGATAATTTCAAAATCGTGGACCTTATAAGTTCATTAGAAATTAGTGAACTTGATAACAAAGATGAGATGATTCAAGAATTAACAGAGCTTTCATATGAAGATACACATAATGCAGATTGTTCCGATGAACTATTAGATAATCTCTTAACTTCTATAGAAGAAGAGAAAGAAAAGATCTTTGAAAAAGATATGTTGCAACAATCAATAGCTGGTAAAGATCCACTAGAAAAAGCCCGCATTATGGCGGAATACAATCGAAGAAAAATGAGAAAACTGAACGATAAGAAAAAGGAGAGATGATTATGGCTAGAAAGAAAGAAGTAAAAGAAGCCCCAAAAGCCGCAAAAGAGAAAAAAGCAAAAGCCCCTAAAAGTAATTTGCCCCCAGAGGATATCAAGACTTTAGAGGAAATTGAGAAGACTCTTTTAAAAAAGAGTAAAAAAGACGGCTTTATCGCCCAGAGTGAAATATATGATGCATTAAATAATTACGAGTTAGATGATAACGCAATTGACGAATTAATTGCTTTCTTTGCTGATAACAACGTTAAGGTCGTCAATGAAGACGAAGAAGATGAAGAAGATGAAAAGGAAGAAGAGTTCGATGAATCCAAGATGAACTTCTCTGAAGATGATGACGATGATTTCTTCGAAGAAGACGGAGAGGATGAAGAAGCAGAAGATATCGATATCGATAACCTCGATTTAACATTAGGTAGCGAAGTCAGAGTTAACGACTCCGTGAAGATGTATCTTAAAGAAATTGGTAAATACGATTTATTAAAGCCAGAGGAAGAGCCAATTTTAGCCAAAAAGATTCTTGAAGGTGATCAAGAAGCTAAACAAAGATTAATCAACTGTAACTTACGTTTAGTGGTTAACATGGCCAAGCATTATGTCGGCCGTGGTATGCAATTCTTAGATTTAATCCAAGAAGGTAACCTCGGCTTAATGAAAGCCGTCGATAAATTCGACTACACAAAAGGTTATAAGTTTTCAACTTATGCGACATGGTGGATTAGACAAGCTATCGCTAGAGCGATTGCAGACCAAGCTAGAACCATTCGTATTCCAGTTCACATGGTTGAAACCATCAATAAGATGACAAAAGTGGAAAGACAACTGATTCAAGAATTAGGTCGTCAACCCACAGATGAAGAAATCTCTGATGCGATGGGTGGAGAATTAACTCCAAAAAGAGTGGGTGAAATCAAAAGAATCGCTCTTGAACCAGTTTCTCTTGAAACCCCAATCGGTGAAGAAGATGATTCACATCTCGGCGATTTTATCGAAGATAAAGAAAGCGAATCACCAGTGGATTACACCACAAGACAATTATTAAAAGAAGAATTGTATTCAATTCTTAAAGATTTAAACGATCGTGAAGAAAGAGTCATTAGACTTAGATACGGTTTAGATGACCACTGCCCAAAAACCTTAGAGGAAGTTGGTAAAGTTTTCGGTGTTACTCGTGAACGTATTAGACAGATTGAAGCCAAAGCTATCAAAAAGTTAAGACATCCAACCCGTAGTAAGAGACTTGGAGATTATAAGGAAAAACTATAATGGAATATCTTTCCGAAAGACTAAAAGCCATCTATAAGATGGTTCCTAAAGGAACCGCTGCTGATATCGGCGCGGATCATGGTAAATTAATGATCGCCTTATTTGAAGGTGGAATTATCGAACATGGTTACGCTGTCGAAAACAAAAAAGGCCCATATAATCGTTTAGTAAAAGCTTTAAAAGAAAAAGACTTATTAGATGATGTTGTCCCTCTTTTTAGCGATGGTATAAAAGACCTTCCAAGCGGAGTCCACACAGTGATTATCGCTGGAATGGGTGGAAATAATATCATTAAGATATTAAAAGATAGTCCAAGACAATTAAAACAAATTCAAACTTTAATCGTGGATGCCCATAACGCTATCCCAAAAGTGAGAGATGAAATATCAAAAATGGGTTTCATAATCGCGGATGAAAAGATGGTTAGAGAAGATGATGTTTTCTATGAAATCATTAAATTTATTCGCGCTGACATCGCTTTCTATGGCGATAAAGATTTGGAATTTGGCCCAATTTTAAGACAAGAAAAAAGCACGGCTTTTAAAGAAAAATATCAAAACCGCATCGTCGAAATAGACCATATCTTGGCCAAAAAAGATTTGCCTAAATCACGTGTTGAACAACTAAATGCGGAAAAGAAAAGGATTGAAACCATCTTATGATTGAGATGAATGAAATTTTAAGAAATTTAGCGAAAAGCTTTCCAAAAAGATACGCTAAGCTTAATCATGATCGCGTCGGCTTAATGACTGGTAAAAAACCAGGAAAAGTCCAAAAGATTTTCTTATCTTTAGATATGGACTGGGAAACACTACCTATGGTAGAAAAGTTCAAACCTGATGTTATTATCACCCATCATCCATTTATTTATGGAACTAGAGCCAGGGTCTTAAAATATGATGAGAGCAAACGCGAACTCGTTGAACGAGTAGATAAATTAGGAATACCTGTTTATAGCTATCACACAAACTTTGATACCGGTAAAGGTGGCATGAACGATGCTTTAACTAAAGCCTTAGGGCTAAAGAATGTATATACACCCGTCAAAGACATGATGATGAGAATCGGAGAACTCAAATCTCCAAAACAGGCCGAAGAATTCGCCAAATTTGCCAAAACGGTATTTAATGTTGATTATGCTCTTTTGATTAATAGCGGCGCTAAAATGATTAAAAAAGTCGGTATTATCGGTGGAGGAGGCTCTCGTGGTTGGCGTCTAGCAAAAGAAGAAGGTTGCGATATCTATATTTCAGGTGATGCCCCTCATCACGTGCGTAGAGACATAGTAAATGCGAAATTTAATTATCTAGATATGCCTCACGAAATAGAAAAAATCTTCATGCCGACCATGAAGGAAATTCTCTTATCATTTGATCCAACGTTAGAAATTATGACTGTGGATCATGAAAAATTACCAAAAGTAATTCAATAATTAATAATACGATTATAAACCTCATCAATAATCTCGTTAGGAGTGGACGCGCCACTGGAGATAACGATGTGGTTTTTATTTAACAATAAAGAAACATCTAATTCGCTAGCATCAGAAATCATTACGGAAGAAACATGAGGATGAGTGGACCTAGCGATTTCTAATAAACGTTTGCTGTTGCTTGATTTTTGATCACCCACAACAATGATTAAATCTACATCAGTAGATAAATCTGTGATCGCTTTTTGTCTTAATCTAGTGGAGCCACAAATCTCGTCAGCAATTCTAGCTTTCGGAAACACCTTTAAAATGTCTTCGTGATCCTTTTTTATATCCAAAATATTGAGTGTTGTCTGGTTGATCACAAGAGGTGATTCGTCATTTATTAATTGGTAGTTTTTTAGTACATTTTTATCATAAAGTATCACTTTCTTTGAAAGCGATAAGCATGCTTCGGCCTCTGGATGACCTGCTTGCCCAATATAGATAATTTGATGGCCTTTTTCTAGGTTTTCTTCGATTAATTTAATGTTATGCAAAACTTTTGGACAAACTGAATCATAAATAGTGAGGTTTTTCTCTTTTGCGATGGCATCAAGTTCTCTTTTGTGCCCGTGCGCTGAAAAAATAACAATTTGCCCATCAGGAATATCTTCTATTTTATTAACAGATTGAATACCTTGTTTTTCTAATGATTTAACAACAAAGTTGTTATGAACAAGCATTCCTAAAACATAGACCTCTTTGTTAGGGTTATATTTTCTAACTTTTAAGGCTAAAGAGATGGCGTTAGATACACCAGCGCAGTAAGCTTTAGGATTTAAGATTTCAACTTTCATCGTTATTTATGATAACATAACTATAAGTTAATATCACGAGAGGAATAAACCTTATGGATGATTATAAATTGTTATTAGGCTCACATGTCTCAATGAATTCTCCAGATTTCTATGAAGGAAGTGTGAAGGAAGCGTTAAGTTATGGTTCTAATGTTTTTATGTTTTATACTGGCGCTCCACAAAATACGTACCGTAAACCATTGTCTGAATTAAAAATTCAGGAAGGCAGAAAGCTCATCAAAGAAGCCGGCATCGATGAATCTAAAATCATCGTACATGCACCTTACATAATTAATGGAGCCAACAAAAGTCGTGAAGATTTATTTGATTTATCAATAAAGGTCATTGGTAGCGAACTTGAAAGAACCGCTGGATTCGGATGTAAGATTTTAGTTCTCCATCCAGGCGCTCATGTTTCACAAGGTTATGATGTCGCTATTGATAATTTAGCGGAATGTCTTGATATCGTATTATCTAAAGATAATAGTGATGTAAAAATAGCTTTAGAAACTATGGCGGGCAAAGGGACAGAAATCGGCATTACCTTTGAACAGATCAAAACGATTATTGATAAATGCAAATATAAAGATAGATTAGGTGTCTGCTTAGATACATGCCATATATCTGATGCTGGATATGATGTCCACGACGTTGATGGTGTCTTAAAAGAGTTTGACCGCGTCATTGGTTTGGATCGCTTATTAGTGGTTCACTTAAATGACAGCAAGAATGTTCGTGGCGCGCATAAAGATAGACACGAAAACATGGGTTATGGTTATATCGGATATGAAACGATGTATAAATACGCTCATCACCCATTATTAAACGGAATACCAAAGGTATTAGAAACTCCATATATCAATGAAAAACCACCCTATAAGCAAGAGATTGAAATGCTGAAGAGTGGTAAATATATCGAAGGTTGGAGAGAGAAATTTTTCTAGAACTTATCAATTTCTTCTTTAAGGGTCTCAAAGGCGATAGCTTCTGGGACTTTTTTAATGACTTTATCTTTTTTAAAGATAACATATTCATGGTTTCCACCGGCAATTCCGATGTCAGCGTTTTTAGCTTCTCCGGGGCCATTAACTATACAACCCATAACCGCAACATGGATTGGTTTATTGATAGTTTCTAAATAATCCATAACTTTTCTCGCTAAAGCCTGAACATCAACTTGGGTTCTTCCACAAGTTGGGCAAGCCACGATGGTTGGATAATTTTTATAAAGTCCACAGTCGTGTAAAAGTCTTTTCGCGGCAATGACTTCATCCCTTGGATCTCCAGAGATAGAAATACGGATTGTATCTCCGATACCATCTAATAATAATGGGGCTAAACCCGCTGTTGATCTAATAACGGAAATCTCTTTAAATCCCGCTTCAGTAATACCAAGGTGCAATGGATAAGGGAATTTTTCACTTGCCAAACGATAAGCGGCGACGGTTTCTCTAACATCGCTACCTTTTAAAGATATGACGATGTCATAAAAGCCTAAATCTTCTAATATCTTCACGTGCTTAGCAGCTGATTCAACAAGTTTAGAGGCGGTATACTCAGTAGAGTAGTCATGTATTTCTTTATCTAAAGAGCCAGAATTAACCCCAATTCTAATTGGGATGTGTTTTTCTTTGGCCATATCAACAACTTTTTTGACATTTTCAATAGAACCAATATTGCCTGGATTGATTCTCACTTTATCAACACCGTTTTCCATAGCGAGTAACGCTAAACGATAGTCAAAGTGAATATCTGCAACTAAAGGTATTTTTATACCTTTTTTAATTTCTTTAATCGCTAAAGCATCTTTTTCATCCATAACAGAGACACGCATTAAGTCAGCACCAAGAGCGGCGCATTCATTAATCTGTTTGATAACTTCAGGGTAGTTTTCAGTCTTAATATTGCACATCGATTGAATCAGAACTTTATCTTGTCCACCGAGTTTTATATCTTTGATATGGACTTGTTTTGTGTCTTTTCTATTTCTCATGGCGTCATTATACCACTTGGCTATAAAAAACACTTAAAAATTATACTTTTCATAATGAAATAGAAATGATAATATAATTAACGCTATCAAGGAGATTGTAGTCTATGGCGAAAAAAGAAGATCGTATCTCATTAACATTAAAATGCACCGAATGTGGTGAAGAAAACTATCTCACATCGAAGAATAAAAAACATCACGCTGAGCGTCTTGAATTAAAGAAATACTGCCCACGTTGTAAAAAGATGACACTTCATCGTGAGAAGAAGAAATAATAGGCTGTGCCTATTTTTTTCTTATTTGAAATATGAAAATTATCCCATTTACTTACTGTTCCAATCTTGAGTTATACGCTAATACCTATCTTTTAGTGGATGATAAAGATAGCTGCGTAGTTATTGATCCCGGAAAAGATTATTCAGGTATCGTAGATTTTATTAAAGAAAACGAATTACATTTAAAAGCCATCTTATTAACTCATGGTCATTTTGACCATATTAGAGGTATTGAAAATATCCTTAAAGAATACCCGGTTGATGTCTATATAAATGAAAAAGATAAAAAATATTTAACCGACCCACATTTTAATGGTTCAGAAAGATTCTCTCGTAAAGATGTAATTTTAAACATCCAAACTAAACCGCTAAAAGATGGCGAAATATTAAAGCTCATAGATGGTGATATCAAAGTCATCCACACGCCATATCACTCTGAAGGATCAGTGGTGTTTTATCTAAAAGATAATAATGCTTTAATTTCTGGAGATAGTTTATTCAAAGATAGCTACGGAAGAATGGATTTTCCAGGATCTAATCCGGATTTATTTAAAAGTTCTATGAATAAGATTTTATCTCTTCCAGAGGAGACAATAGTCTATCCAGGACATAACGAAACCACAACCATAAAACATGAACGTATAAATTATGGATTTGTGAAAAAATAATATTTTGATATAATATCAAATGAAATTTCAAAAGAAAGGGGTCAAAACAACATGATTAATGTTACAGAATTAAGACCAGGAAACTATTTTATTGAAGAAGGCAACATCTACAAAGTTTTAGATATTTTATTAAATAAAACCGCGATGAGAAAAATGGTGGCTTCTGTCAAAGTGAAAAACATGAGAACAGGTAGTGTTACCGAAATATCTCGTAACAGTGGCTACGCCATTGAAAACATCCGTCTTGATAAGAAAGCTATGCAATATTTATACGATTCTGGTGATTTCTTAGTGTTCATGGATCAAGAAACCTACGAACAAATCGAAATCGCAAAGAGCCGTTTAGAATGGGAAAGCAAATTCTTAAAGGGCGATGAAGTTGTCGAAATCACTTCCTATGAAGGTGAAGTCTTAGACGTTAACTTACCTGCTAAAGTGGCTTTAAAGATCGTGGAATGCGAACCAGCGGTTCGTGGTGACACAGTCAACAAAGCAACCAAAGAAGCTAAATTAGAAACTGGTATCACAGTCCGTGTTCCTTTATTCATCTCCGAAGGAGAAACAGTTCTTGTCCGCACCGATAACGGTGAATATGACAGCAGAGCCTAATTAAAAGGAGATCAAAGATATGTTAGCTTTCATAGAAATGGATACAGCCGGTTTCGTCTTTACCTTAATCGGCTTATTAATCGCAGGATTAGTAATCGGTTTCTTTGGAGCCAGATGGTTCTTCAAAAAACAATTACAAAAGAATCCTCCAGTTAACGAAAAGATGATTCGTGTAATGTTCGCTCAAATGGGTAGAACACCAAGCGAAAAACAAATTCGCGAAATCATGAGGAACATGAACAAGCAATAAGTTTAAGCGCCAGAAATGGTGCTTTTCTTTTAAGGACGCTTAGGCGTCTTTTTCTTTGCTTTAAGGGGTTTATCATATAAAGCAAAATGAGGCATAAAATCGGCTAAAAAAGTAATTAGAGCATATACAAATGAAGGTTATCTAAAATAAGTTATAAAGTTTTTCATGATGACACCCCAATAATTAAGTTATAATTACAATGAAATATCAGTTGTTTGATTTATAATAAAATAAAAAAACCTATACATATGTATAGGTATTTTACTAATTTAATACTAATCTTGGACTATTACATCCATTTGATTTTTCTTTCGGTTCCAGCACGTAATCTGGCGATATTTTCATGGTGTCTAGCAATCATAACAATAGCCATGATAGTAACAACTGTAGCGTAAACCCAATTAGGATTTAATGATGGTCCATACATCGGTAACCAAGCGATATCATTTGGTATAACTTTAAACATCACAAGCAATGCCCAAACCCAAGTAATAACTGTCACAAATATGCCTTGAAGAATCGCGGATAATGACACATATTTTTTCCATTTAAGAACTCCGAGATAGAAGAAACCAGGTAAGAAACCGAGCATCCAGCTACTCATGACGGTAATTCCCATGAAGTTACTTGCAGCCTTGCCACCTTTGAAGTTGGCGAACATTGGCCAACAATGGCCAATCATAACTGCGAGTGGCGCTAACCAATAAATCGGCCATTGAATTGCATATAATTCATTAGCGGATGTATAGAAAGTTTTAACATCAGCAATTAATGGGTGATAACCAGAAGTAAAACCAGCACCTGTAATACCAGCATAATCAAATTTGGCAAAAGTATAGATTGCCCAGCAGATATAAAGTGGGGCAATGGTCTTGATCATGTCGAGTAAGATGACACAAAAACCAACTTTCTTCCCCCATAAACGACCAGCGTTTGTGCCACCGGCATTATGGGAACCTAAGTTTCTTGGATCTTGATGGAAGAAGATTTTTCCAACCCACACTGCTGTAGGAATTGAACCAAAAAAGTAACCAATTATTATTGTGAATAACGCTACCAATATATTAATTAATAATATATTCATAAAACACCTCCAAAAAATGCTAGTAGTCATTATACTAAATATCTTTATATTTTCAACAGTTTTTGATTATAATTAAAAACGATTTGGAGAGAACATATATGGCAAGTAATAATATTAAAACCACATATACTGCTGATGACATCCATGTTTTGCAAGGACTTGAAGGTGTCAGAAAAAGACCAGCAATGTATATCGGTTCAACAAACGGAACTGGTCTACATCATTTAGTTTGGGAGATCGTTGACAACGCTGTTGATGAAGCTTTGTCTGGTTTCGGTGAAAAAATTACAATTACCATTCATAAAGATGGTTCATGTTCTGTCCAAGATGAAGGTCGTGGTATTCCTTGCGGTATCAACAAGGAAACCGGAAGACCTGCTTTAGAATTAGTTTTTACGGAATTACACGCTGGTGGTAAATTCAATAGTGCGGTTTATAAATCCGCTGCTGGATTACATGGTGTCGGTGCTTCAGTAACCAACGCTTTAAGTGTTTATTTAGATGTTACCGTCTTTAAAGACGGTACTATATAC
Organism: Bacilli bacterium; assembly: GCA_045113315.1. Classification (GTDB taxonomy): domain Bacteria; phylum Bacillota_I; class Bacilli_A; order RFN20; family CAG-826; genus RUG13091. The sequence goes on along the minus strand of JBGUIX010000006.1, from coordinate 211,847 downwards.
CATATGCGCTTCGAAAATGGTGGGCATATTGTCACCGAACTCGAGAAGATCGGAAATACCAAAAAGCATGGTACATTAGTGAGATTCAAACCTGATCCAACCATCTTTTCGACCGTCGAATTTAAGCGTGATATTATCGCTGGCCACTTAAAAGAAAGTGCCTTTTTGATGAAGGGTGTACGCTTTGTTTTAATTGATGAAAGAACCGGCGACAATGAAGAATTCTATTATGAAAATGGTCTTGTGGAATACGTCGCTAGCATTAATGCTAGTAAGTCCCCAATGACCGAAATCGCCGACTTTGCAGACGTCGACGAAAACACTGGAATCAGTACCGAAATTGCTCTTCAATTCTGCTATGAAGACTATAACGAAACCATCCTTTCCTACGTCAATAACGTAAGGACAAAAGAAGGTGGAACACACGAAGTTGGTTTTAAAACCGGTATCACAAGAGCGGTAAATGATTTTGCTGAAAACTACAATTTATTACACGGTAAGAAGCTTGATGGTAACGATATCAGAGAAGGTATCACCGCAGTTATCTCCTTAAAAATACCTGAAAAATTACTCGAATTTGAAGGTCAAACTAAAGGAAAATTGGGTACTCAAGAAGCAACCTACATTGTGCAAAATATGATATATAATAAGTTTACTTATTATCTCACAGAGAATAGAGATATGGCAGTGAACTTAATTAAAAAATGTCTCGATAGCCAAGCTGCCAGATTAGCGGCTAGAAAGGCAAAAGATGAAGCTAGAAGTGCTAAAAAAGCCAAAACTGAAGTCATTTTATCTGATAAATTAACACCTGCTCAGAGTAAGGATTACGCTAAAAATGAATTATTTATCGTTGAAGGTGATTCCGCTGGCGGCAGTGCAAAGAAAGGTAGAGATCGTTTGCACCAAGCAATCTTACCACTACGTGGTAAACCATTAAATACAGATGGCATGGCTATTTCTGCTGTTTTGAAAAATGAAGAAATTGCGACCATAATCAACACAATTGGTGCTGGTTTTGGTCAATCATTTGATATTGAAGACATCCATTATGGAAAAATCATCATCATGACCGATGCTGATACCGATGGTGCTCACATCCAAACGTTATTACTAACGTTCTTCTATCATTATATGCGTCCTTTAATCACATCTGGACATGTCTATATAGCGGTTCCTCCTTTATATCGTGTCTTTAAAGAAGAAAACCACAAGATGAAACAGGAATATGCTTGGGATGATGAAGGGCTAGAAAAAGCTAAAAAAATAATCGGATCGGGATATAAAGTTTCTCGTTATAAAGGCTTAGGTGAAATGGATGCTATCCAACTTAAGGAAACAACCATGGATCCAAGATCACGTTTATTAATCCGTGTTGATATCGAAGATCCTCTTCTTGCGGATAGTCGTGTCTCGACCCTTATGGGTAAAGATACAACCTCTAGAAAGAAGTGGGTTGAGGAGAACGTCAATTTCAATGAAATTGACACATTCATGAAGGAGGTCAAATAATTATGGCTAAGAAAAAAGAAGAAGTCATTGATATTATTGTGGAAAATATTTCCAATGAACCCCTTGAAGATGTCATGAGTAGCCGTTACGCTACCTATGCTAAATATGTTATTCAAGACCGTGCTATCCCAGATGTTAGAGATGGTTTAAAACCGGTCCAAAGAAGAATCATTTTCTCGATGTATAAAAGTGGTAACACTTTTAATAAACCAACTAAAAAATGTGCTCATACCGTTGGTGCGGTTATGGGTACTTTCCACCCACATGGTGATACTTCTATCTATGAAGCATTAGCCAGAATGAGCCAGGATTGGAAAGTTAGATATCCATTGATCGACTTTCAGGGTAACAATGGTAGTATCGATGGCGACCAACCAGCGGCTTACCGTTATACAGAATCAAGATTATCTGAACTCAGCAACGAACTAGTGAGAGATATCGAAAAGAAAACAGTTGATATGCAGTTAAACTTTGATGACACAGAACTCGAACCAATTGTTTTGCCATCCAGATTCCCAAACCTTTTATGTAATGGTACTGAAGGTATTGCAGTTGCTTTAGCAACTGAAATTCCTCCACACAACTTAAAAGAAGTAATTGATGCAATTATTTATCGTATTGGACATAAAACCGCAACTTCAGAAGATTTAATGGAATATGTCAAAGGTCCAGATTTCCCAGGTGGTGGACTTATTTATCGTTCCGAAGGCATTAAAAATATTTATTTAACAGGCCGTGGAAAAATTGAAGTCGCTAGTAAGACAGAAATTGTTCAAAATAAAGATAATCAACAAATTATCATCACAGAAATACCTTATAAAGTGGTCAAAAAAGACCTTGTCTATGAAATAGACAAAATTATCCATTCTAAATCCGTCAGTGGACTAGTGGAAGTTAGAGACGAAAGTGATTATAAGGGCATTAGAATCGCAATTGATTGTAAAAAAGATGCAAAAGTTGACCTTTTATTACGCTATTTAAAGAGCAAAACAAGCTTAGTTACATCATATTCCGCTAATATGGTGGCAATTGTTAATGGCCGACCAAAAACCTTAACTTTATTAGATTTTATCGATGCTTATATCGAACACCAAGTGGATGTCATCACTAGACAAAGCAAGTTTGATTTAGAGAAGTATTCTGGAAGATTACATATTGTTGAAGGTTTAATTAAAGCTTCGCTTTACATCAACGAAGTAGTTGAAATTATTAGAAAAAGTAAAGACAAGGCAGATAGTAAAGTCAACTTGATGAATCATTATGGTTTTTCTAATGAACAAGCAGAAGCTATCGTAACCATGCCTTTATATAAATTAAGCCATACCGATGAGGAAATTTTAGAAGCGGAAAGAAAACAACTAATTAAAGATATTGAAACTTTAGAAGGTATCCTTTCCGATCCTAATAAACTAAATCGTGTTTTAATCAAAGATTTAAAACAAATCGCAGAAAAATATGGCGACGAAAGACGTACTCAAATCGTGGAAAAAGAAGAAGATAAACCAATCGATAAACGTCAATTAATCGCTGAAGAAGAAACAGTGGTTGTTGTCACTCGTGACGGCTATGCAAAACGCTGCTCCATCAAGTCTTATAAAGGCTCAGGAGAAGATGCTTTACCAGGCCTTAAGAGTGGTGATGTCTTAGTCGGTTTAGGCACCGCTTTAACAACCGATTACCTTATTTGTTTCACAAATATAGGTAACTATGTCTGTATTCCAGTTCATAAATTAACTGAAAACCGTTATAAAGATGAAGGTGTTCACCTTAACACTTTGATCACTTTTGCAGCCGGAGAAAAGATTGTAAAAGCTATCGCTGTTCACCAGATTAGAAACGATATTTATCTCGCTTTCTTATCTAAATTTGGACAGATTAAACGTATGTCTTTATCCTCTTTAGAAACCATGAAACGTTCTCGCCCAGCAAAATGTATGAAGTTGTTAAGTGGGGATGAGGTTGTTGGAATTCAAATTTTAACTGGAAATAGTGATTTATTTGTTTTAACAAATAATGGGTTAGGTACCTTATTTAACGAAAACGAATTAACAATTCTCGGATCAAAGGCCGGAGGCGTCAAATCCGTCAGTGGACTAGGAAAGAATCAAGCTGTAGCTTTAATCGCCTTAGATGAGGGCGAAAAAGCCAAAGCCGTGGTAGTTACCGATAAGGCTCACGAAAGAATTATTGATCTTAATAAGGTTATGCGCACACAGCGCCTAGGAAAGACTAGTGAAATTTGTCCATCGTTTAAAGGCGATCCACATAAAGTTGTGAGCGCAATGAAGATTTCTAAAGACTTAGATTTAATTAAATTAAATCTTGCCTTAAGTGATAATAGTGTAGAGACTGTCGAAATCGACGATTTAAGACCAACAGAAGCTAAATACGCCAAAACAAATATGAAAATTCCAGCGAGAACTTTTGTTGATACAATCTTAGATTGCAAGATTGAAAGAATCGATAAAAACACTCTTTCTAGACCAATCATAGAAAAAGAAAAGAAAGTGGAAGAAGTTACTTCTGAAGAAGCTTCCGAATCATTGATTGAAGAAATTGAAGAGGAAAATGTTTCTAATAAACCTGATGAAAAGAAAGAAGAAAAATCCTTCGAACAAATTTCCATCTTCGATATTGATGATGACGAATAAACATACATAGTATGTTAAAAATATTATTAGTAGTTTATTAGTACATTATTAGTTTTGTAAAATAACAAAAAATCACCTGTTGTTTATGTAAATAGCAGGTGTTTTTTTACGCAAAATATTAAAATAGAAAATAATAAAGTCTATTATTATAAGACTTTTTCATTTACAATTTAGTTATAAAGTTATGAAGAGGAAATACGTTCCGTTTGCAGTCGCTAAATCTATCTATGAAATAGATATCGGATTCTATAAACAACAAAATGTGAAATATTTGCTTATGGATCTCGATAATACATTAGATAGTTATAAGTTATTTCATCCAACAGATAGAGCTAGAGAATTAGTTAATAATGTAATTAAAGCGGGCATAGTTCCTATTATCGTTTCTAACAATCGCGGTAAGCGCGTGAGTACATATGCTAACGACTTAGGTGTTGAATATATCAACAGCGCAAGAAAACCATTTGGCTATAAAATTAGAAGATTTCTAAAAGAGAAAGGATGGCCAAATGAGGAAGTAATGCTAGTTGGTGATCAAATGATGACTGATGTCGCTGCCGCAAAAAGAGTGGGAATAAGAGTTATTCTTACAGAAAAGATTGTCAAAGAAGATCAATGGACTACTCATATCAATAGATTATTCGGTAGGCCAATAAGAAAATACCATAAGAAAAAAGGCAACTTAATCGATTGGAGGATTATTTATGGGAAAGATTAGAAGAGTGATGCGTTGTTATAACTGCGGAGCAGTATTACAAAGCTCAAAGCCAAAAGAAAAAGGTTATATCCAAAAGGACCTATTAGATAACTATAATGACGGTCAACAAGTTTTGTATTGTCAAAAATGCTTTGATTTCATGAAAGTTATTAACACTGGCGCTTTGGAGCAAAACATCGATAAAGCCACCACAAAGATTCTTGATGATGCGGTTGCAACAGACGCTTATATCATTTGGGTTGTCGACTTATTCACATTTAATGGAACATTAAATCCTGATGTTGTGAAGAAAGTTAAGAAACTTCAAGTTGGTGTTATCGGCACTCATAGAGATTTATTCTCTAACTTAATCAAAGATGAAACATTAGAACGTTTCTTAAGAGAAAGATTTACTGAATGTGGTATTAAACCAGAATCTATAACTGTTCTCGGAAATGAAGATGATGTCGATGTTAAAGAATTGATGAAGAAATATGATGCAGCAAGAAAAGCCCATGATATTTATATGATCGGTTCTTTGAATTCCGGCAAAACATCATTAATCAACAAATTCTTAAAACATTATATAAATAAAACAAAATGGCAAATTAAAACTGAGAACTATCGTGGCACAAATGTCAAAGTCATGAGCATCCCATTAACAAATTCATCCTTCATTTATGAATTACCTGGATTCTCACTTGCGACATCAGTCATGGGTAAAGTGGAGAAAGAAGTACAAAAACTTATTACTCCAAGAAGAAAGATTGAAACACATTACCGCACAATCACCAAAGGTGATGCTATTGCTTTAGGCTCCTTAGGATATTTTGAAATGTATTCTGGTAGAGCCACCGCCATCAAATTATATTGTGCAGAAGGCGTAGAGATTAAAAAGTTATCCTCCGCTAAAGTGGATGACTTCATTGAAGAAAATAATAGAAAGAGATCTTTAAGACCTGTTAGTGAAAGAATTACCTCATTCCGTGATTATGACTTCTTCGAATATACCATGGAAAATGACGGCCAAGTTCACGATATCGCTATCGAGGGTTTAGGCTGGATTTCCTTTGTTGCTAAGGGACAAGTCATCCGTGTCATGTTCCCAAAGGGTGCAGCTATTAAAGAATCTTTAGGAAAATTAAGATAATATGCTAACTTCAGATCAAAAAAGACAATTAAAAAGCATTGCTTCTACACTTGATACAAAGTATCAAATCGGTAAAAATGAGATTAGTGATACTGTTTTAGCGATGCTTGATAAAGCTTTAACTGCTCGTGAACTGATTAAAATCGATGTCATGAAATCAGTTGCTGTTCCAGTGATGAAACTAGCTTTAGATTTATCCAGCCAGTTAAATGCAGAAATTATCCAAGTAGTGGGAAGGGTAATTGTTTTATATCGTTTCAACAAAGACAACCACAAGTTTAATTTCAAAAAGTAAAAATGAATAGAATTATTTTCGGTGGAGCATTCGATCCGGTCCATAACGGTCATATCAACATGGCCGAAAAAGCCGCAAAAGCGCTCGATGGAGACGTATTTTTCCTTCCGGCACGTATTTCCGTATGGAAAGATTCTTCCGCTCCTAGAGAAGATAAAATCAAAATGTTAGAACTCGCTATTAAGGGTCATAAACATTTTCATATTGATGATTATGAACTTAATAGTAGTAAAGAAATCAATTATTCCATCGATACAATCCGCTATATGAAGGAAAAATATCCAAAGGATAACATCTTTTACCTTATCGGTGCGGATCAAGTGAACGAATTTCATAGATGGAAAGAAGCGGAAGAATTATCAAAACTCGCAAAAATCATCTTCTATAAAAGACCGGGACATCAGATTAATGACGAAAACGTCAAAAAATATCAAATGATGCCTATTTTAGGAGATGACTATGATGTTTCGTCCACAAAAATTAGAGAATTAAAGAGTCTAGAATTACCCGATGAGGTTCTTTTCTACATAGTAGAAAATAATTTGTATTCAGGTATGGTGGAGCTAAACAGAATATTGACCCCTCATAGACTATCACATGTTAAAAGCGTCGCAAAATTAGCATACGAGATAGCCGTTTCAAATAATTTAGATAAACCACTAAAATATTATTTTGCTGGATTGTTACATGATTTAGGTAAAGACATACCTTTAGAAGAACAATACAAAATCGTTTGCGAACATTTTAGTGAATATAAGGATTTACCAAAATTCGCATATCATCAATTTGCAGGAGCATATTTAGCCAATAAAATGTTTGAAGTTGATGATAAAGATATGCTTGAAGCTATTGAATTTCACGCTACAGGCAATTCAAACATGATATTAATGGGCAAGATTATTTATGCAGCAGATAAAATCGAGCCAACAAGAGGATTCGACTCATCAGATTTAATAACCGCAATGAAAAACAATGCCGAGGAAGGATTCAAAATTGTTTTAAAAGCTAACAAAGAATTCCTATTAAATCATAATAAATCGATAGAAAATGAGTTAACCTCTAAATGCTTTAAACAATATTTATAATAAAATAGCAGAATCACATAAATAGCATCGAAAGGTGCTTTTTTTGTTATCCACACAATAATAGAGGAAAAACGCTATAAAATACCTACTTCGCATAATTTCTATTATGTTAACTTATTTATATTTTTATTAGATAATATCGTATTTTTCTATATTTTGTATCTTGCGGTTTTTAAAATTCCCACATTGAATTTGGGTACTTTTCCACACAAATTTTTATAGGCTATTTACCAAAATAACTACTAATTTGCTACTAATGCATCGCTCTTATCCATTTTCGGAATTTCCAGAAAGGTAGTCTTTATAGGCATCAATGATCATATTTAGCTTATCATCTTCTAACCTATTTATCGTTCGTTTTTCACTTTCAGTTTTCTCAAAAATTGGGTTTGAATCTGCTAAACCAATAGCCCGTTTCATGTATAGCCTTAACTTGTCTATCGTTCTTATTTGATTGATGACTGCTATTGTATGTTTATTTGTTCGTAAGCATTCAACATTTCCTAGATCTACATCACTTTTCTTGTTACATGATCCATGATTCGTCTTTAAAGGGCAGACAGTTACTAAGGGATTAAAGACATCCGAATCCACTAAAACGACTCCATAATGTCTATTCGAGAATTCAGCGTTAACATTAATCCCCCAATCAAATTCGTAAATCTCACCTTTCTTTAAATCGTATCTTAGATAATACTGTTCTGAAAAAGAAACGTATTCTAATTGCCTTTTTATCCAGTCTAATTGTTCTCTCATTCCTGACTGCTTTATTGCTACTTTACTGCCATAATCGTAGCTATAGTTTCTTTCTGCTTTAAACTTTTCCATTTAAAAGTCCTCCTATATCACAAATAGGGGGTGAAAAAGCCGAAATGTTCAAAAAAAGTTGCCGAAGCAACTTTTATTTATTATATAAATAATTTTATTCGAACAATTCTTCGATTGGTTCACCTAATAAATAATCAGGTTTCTTAATTCCGAAGTTTCTTAAGATGGTCGCACCGATATCACCGAAGGAGGCTCTTTCGTCTAAATAACGACCTTTCTTAATTGATTTGGAAAACATAAGAAGAGGAACCTTTTCTCTTGTATGATCCGTTCCATACCAAGTTGGATCGTTTCCGTGGTCAGCGGTCACGATAACTAAATCATCATCTTTTAAGACAGTCATTAATTCCGCTAAACGTTTATCGAAAGCTTCTAAACACTCACCGTAACCAACAGGATTTCTTCTATGTCCATATTCACTATCGAATTCCACTAGATTAACGAAGCACATACCTTCGAAATCGAAGTCTCTTGCTTCAGCGATGGTTTTATCCATACCATCTTCGTTAGAAGATGTCTTTTGCGTTTTAACTACACCATAACCATCGAAGATATCACCGATTTTGCCAACACAGTCAACCATGTATCCTTCTTTTTGCATGATATTCATCACAGTTTCAACTGGAGGTTTTAAAGCTAAGTCATGTCTATGTGCGGTAACACGTTTGAAGTTACTAGCGTTTTCACCAACGAACGGACGAGCGATAACTCTTCCCACCATCCATTCTGGTTTCATGCAGATTTCTCTAGCAATTTCACAGCAACGATATAATTCTGGAACTGGCGTTGTTTCTTCGTGAGCAGCGATTTGTAAGACACTATCAGCGGACGTATAGACAATCAAAGAATTGTCTCTTTTTTGTTCTTCACCTAATTTCACTAAGATTTCAGTTCCGCTAGAAGCATAATTACCAATCACTTTATGACCAGTTTTTTGTTCTAATTCATCAATTAATTCTTTTGGGAAACCATTATCGGTAAAGGTTTGAAATGGCTTTGTGGTATATACACCCATCATTTCCCAGTGGCCTGTCATCGTATCTTTACCGTTACTCTTTTCTCTACATCTAGCGACATAAGCATTAGGGTGAGATACTTTTGAGGTGCCTTTAATATTGTTATCTAAATCATTGATACCCCAGGAGTTCATCACTGGAATATTTAAGCCGTTTGGCATCTTTTCGGAAATGTGGACAAAGGTGTTACTACCAACATCGTTATGACCAGCATTAAAAAAGCGATCTGCATCCGGCTCCGCACCGATACCAGCAGAATCGGCAACGATTACGAAAATTCTCTTATATTTATGGGACATAAACGTCTCCTTTCAAGCGTCATTATTTTACATTATTTGCGCTTCATATACAAATCATATGCACTCAAAATACGCTTACTCGATATGTGCGTATATATCTGTGTAGTGGCTATATTTGTATGGCCAAGCATTTCCTGAACCGCTCTTAACTGAGCGCCATTTTCTAAAAGATGAGTGGCAAAACAGTGCCGTAATGTATGTGGGGAAATAGAAACCTCAATCCCTGCTTGAGCAGCGTATTTTTTCACTTGTTTAAAGAAATATTGTCTAGATATCGGTTTACCATATCTATTTAAAAATAGATATTTAGAATCTTTACCCTGGTTTTTATTTCTCGCTTCTTCAATATATTTTTTGATGTATTCTATCGCAAAATCTCCAAGAGGAACCTTTCTTTCCTTGCTGCCTTTACCAAAAACAGTAATGATGGCCTTATTAAGATTTACTCTCGCTCTTTCTAAAGAAACTAATTCACTAACACGTAAACCAGAAGCATACATAGTTTCAAGCATAGCTCGATCTCTTAATCCGTCAGGTTTTTCAATATTAGGAGCGTTCAATAATTCTTCAACTTCTTCCACGGATAAGCAGTTAGGAAGATATTCTGGTTTTTTAGGTGGTTCTATATTCGGTATTTCACCTATAAAATATCCCTCTCTTTTTAAGAAGAGGAAAAAGTTTTTCACTGACGATAATTTTCTAATCGCCGTTGTCACTGTATGAGGTGGCTTTGGAACCGTTAGTTCATAGCGAACAATTTCCCCTAAATCTTCTCCTTTTAAATCTTCAACGGTTTTTCTTTCACCATTAAAAATATCTAAAAAGAGTTTTATATCTTTAGTGTAGGAATCAACGGTTTGTTTGGACAAGCCTTTCTCTACGAGAAGATATTGTTGAAATAGTTCTACAGCGTCACTTATTTCCATCATCTTCTACCTCGCTAGCTCTAATTAAAACCTTCTTTTTCATCTTCCTATTGAGTTCATTTATTAATAGCTTTGTGGAACTTTGTTCCTCGTGCTTTTCATAATCGAATAAGCTCATTTGAATGGCGATATCTTTAGTATTTATTAAGTTTTGTAAAGTAACACCCACTAATCTAATCATCATATTAGAGAAATTTTTATCATATAAATTCATCGCAATATTAAAAATTGTATCGGCATCATTTGTGGGGTTATCAAAGGTTATCGATTTATTATGAACTTTAAAATCGCTTTCCTTGACCACGATTTGAATCGTAGAGCCGAGTTTATTTTCTCTTATCGCTCTCTCAGAGACTTCTTTAGATAACCACTTAAAAGTGGAAGCGATCAATTCGTGATTCATCGTATCTTCCATCAGTGTCGTAGAATTACCAATTGATTTCGGATCTTCGGGCTCAACGATGATTTCATCGCTCCCTTTGCCACTCACCCAATCTTTGATGACGTAATAATATTTACCTAACTCATCCATTAGTTCGCGGTCATCTTTTTCACATCTTTTCGCTAGATCACCTATGGTGTTGATACCCATTTTTCTTAATTTAGGACTAGTTTTTTTGCCGATCCCAAACATCGATTCAATTTTTAAAGGATATAAAATATCAGGAATATCTTTTTTTCTAATAATCGTTAATCCCATCGGCTTTTTATAATCACTACCCATCTTTGCTAAAAACTTCGTGGTCGCCACTCCGATAGAACATTTAAGTTTTGTTTCTTTATATAAATCGTTCTGAAGTTTCTTAAAAAAGCCAATAACGTCTTTCTGACCTCTTACCACATCAGTAAAATCCGCAAAACACTCATCTATTGAGGCTTCTTCGACCTTTTTTGTGTATCGACGGATAAAATTCTTAAATTGATCAGAAAGTGCCCCATAATACCTAAAATCGACTGGTTTAATAATGAGGTTAGGGCATAGTTCTTTGGCCTTAAACATCGGCATCGCACTTGAGACGCCATACTCTCTCGCTTTATAAGAGCAAGTAGAAACGATCCCACCTCGACCATCATGGCCAATAGCCACCGGTTTATTTTCTAAAGAGGGATCGCGGATTTCTTCACATCTTGCAAAGAAAGCGTTTAAATCGATATGGACGATAACTTTTGCCATACCATTATTATATAATGTAATAATTTATTATGTTAACCAAATTATAATAATTCGGTGATTTGACTAACACTTAATCCATAACGGTCAAGTTGTTCATTAATACTACCTGTATCCACGAAGACATCAGGAATAGCTTTAATAATAACTTCACCCTTATATTGTTTGCTAATCAATTTAGCCGCTAAGGTATTTGCAAAACCATTTTCAATCGCGTAAGCATCATAAATGATGATTCGATCAAATTTTAATAATTCATTATTGATTAATTCTTCATCCATCGGCTTTTGGAATATCGCATTGTATAAAGCGACATTTTTATTTAATTCCACTAACTTCTCTTTGAGATCTAAAGTAATTGGACCAACAGAAACAATCGCCGTCTTATGACCATCGAGTTCCTTCTTCCAACTTCCAAAGGAAAGGTTCTCTTTATCATTATTTGGTTTAACTTTAGAACGAGGGAATCTAATCGCAAGAACACCTTTGTTTTCAAGGGATAAGTTTAATAGACTTTGTGCTTCTGATTGTCTAGAAGCCATGGCGACATAGACATTTGGTGTCGCCATTAAGAACGATTCATCATAGATGCCTTGATGAGTATTGCCATCTTCACCCACTAGACCAGCGCGGTCCACGAGCACGGTCGCGGTCAAATTCATTCTGGCGATATCGTGACTAAGTTCATCAAACGCTCTTTGTAAGAATGTAGAATAAATCGAAATAATTGGGTGTTTTCCAGCTATGGCTAAGCCACCTGACATAGTCATTTCATGTTCTTCGGCAATGCCGACATCATAGCAGCGATTTGGGTATAATTCAAAAGCGTTTTGTAAAGCGCTTCCTACTCCTGTCGCGGCCACTAGCAAGACCGCTTCACTATGTGAGCCCATCTCTTCAATGACATTTTTTGCATAAACTTCTGACCAACTAATAAGACTTGGATCCTCACTAACCTTACCGGTATTCTTATCAAATGATCCAACACCGTGCCAGACGCCAGAATCATCATTTTCGGAGTATTTAAAGCCTTTGCCTTTAATGGTTTTTATATGGATAATTGAAGACCTTTCGTATTTTTTTGCTTTTAGCAAAGCTTTTTCTAATGATTTGATATCATGACCATCAATCGGTCCAATATAGGCTAAGCCCATATTATCGAAGATATTCAAAGACATAAGATGTCTCTTCAACCAGTTTTTAATAGAACCAGTCCAAGATAAAACCCAGCGACCAAACTTTGTTTTCTTCATAAATCTAGAATAAGCGTTCTTGCTTCTACGATATAAAGTTGAGTTGGATAACTTTCTAAACGATTTGGCTAATCCACCAACTGGTTTGGTGATAGACATATCGTTATCGTTAAAAACGATAATCACTTTATTATTTCCATCCGCTAAGCTATTGAGACCTTCAAAAGCTAAACCATTAGCGATCGAAGCATCACCGATATAAGCTATGACATCGTAGTTTTCATGATTTAAATCTCTAGCTACCGCCATACCTTTAGCAGCGCTTATTGAGGTTGAACTATGTCCACATTCAAAATGATCATATGGTGATTCGTTAATCTTTTGAAAGCCAGAAACGCCATCACTCTTTCTCAAACGTTCTAAAGAACGACCGGTTAAAATCTTATATGTATAGCATTGATGACCGACATCAAATATTAATTTGTCTTTTTTAAAATCGAAGACACGACATAAGGCGATTGTGGATTCGACCACGCCAAGGTTGGCCGCTAAATGTCCTCCATTTTTGGAGACCTTATCAATAATCTCTTTTCTGATGTCGTCACTTAAAACATCAAGTTCCTTATAAGATAACTCTTTCAAGAAATCGGGGTCCTTAATGGTCTTTAAATCTATTCTTTTTAATTCTTTTTTGTTCGACATATCTATACTAAAAATGTACTAATAAATAACTATTTTCAATTATTTATCTTCGATACTTATAATCTTTTCCACTTTTTCTTGGGCTTCTTGTAAGCTCTTCTCTAAGCTCTTAATAATCTTTGTGCCTTCTTCATATAATTTTAGGCTTTCATCAAGAGGTAATGCTTTAGAGGAAATGTCTTGAACAATCTTCTCTAATCTTTCCATCTCTTTTGCAAAATCAATTTTCTTCTCGCTCATTATTTTTTCCTCGCTTCCTCTATTTTACTATAAATAGTACCATCACTGATAGATGTAACAATGCTTTCTCCTATTTTTACATCTTTCACACTTTTAATAATCGTTCCATCTTCTCTCATCGATATTGAATATCCACGATTTAAGACATTCTTGGGATTTAATATTTCTAAACGTTGTTTATAACCGTTTAGTTCCTCTTTCATATTTTCATATTTTTCTTTGATGGATTCATTAAGTTCTTCTTTTAAAGAAGATAATTCATCTTTAGAATCTTCTAGCATCTCTTTTATGCTATCTCTCATATCTTCAATAGCGTATTGGAATTTCTGCTGTATCTCTCTTATGTCCACAGTGGCAAGCTCGGCTGCGCCTGTGGGTGTGGATGCTCTCTTATCAGCAACATAGTCGACTAATGTGGTATCAATTTCGTGCCCTATAGCGGCAATAACTGGCATTTTGCTTGTAGCAATCGCTCTCACTAGCTTTTCATCGTTAAACGCGCTTAAATCTTCACTTGCGCCTCCGCCACGACCGATAATTAAAGTGTCCAAATCATATTCTTGGCTTTTATAAAAAGCTCTTAGTAATTCTTTAGGAGCGCTTTCACCTTGCACTTGGCTAGGGAAGACATAAATGTCACATATTGGATATCTTCTTTTGATATTAGTGACGATGTCTCTAATAGCCGCGCCATTTTTCGCGGTAATAACACCAATAGCTTTCGGATAGATATTTATATCTCTTTTACGAGAAATGTCGAACAGACCCTCTTTTTGAAGCTGCTTTTTTAACATCTCTAATTGAACAAGCATCATTCCTTGGCCGATATTTTCAAGTTCATAAACAATTAATTGATAACTGCCTCTGGCGGGATAGACATCAACACTAGCCATCACTAATATTTCGTCTCCATCTTTCGGATCAAAAGTAATCTTATTTGCATAGGTAGAAAACATCGCACAGTTAATAACTGAATCATTATCCTTTAAAGAAAAATAAAGGTGACCATTGGCCCCTCTTTTGAAGTTGGATAACTCTCCTTTAACAGAGATAAATTTCAAATTTTCATCTTGGGAGAGAACTGCTTTTATGTAGCGATTTACATCGCTGACAGAATAAATATTTCTTTCCCCAATCATTTAAGGACTCCATCAAGGATGGCGTTGATAAACTTTCCTTGTTTTTCATCAACATATTTCTTCGCGAAATCAACCGCGGTGTTGATAACGATCTTTTTATCAACTTTTTCTACAAAGTAGAAATGTGCATATGCAGTCAATAGAATAGCTTGTGTTAATAAAGGTAATCTTTCCCATTTCCAATCCCTTAAAAAGGGTAAGAAAGCACTTCTAATTTTTCCATAGTTTTGTAAAGTCAAGGCCACAGAAGCTTTGATATAATCACTTACTTCATCATAGGAGCACTCAGAAAGTTCACTAATTAAATCTCTAGCGTCACGGAAATCTTTTTTATCTCCATAGGAAAAATCGTTTAGTTCGTCATAGACGACTGTTAGGATAATAAAGTTTTCCTGGTTTCTAGACATTTCCATATTAGATAATCGTTTCCACTTTTACTTGGATGTTTACTGGAACCTGTTCGGTGATTAATAAAAGAGAATTATAGACTTCGCCTTGGATATCGCCCACCACTTTTTGAATATTGCTTCCTTTAGCGATATCAACATAGATAAAAATATGAACGATGTCACGATAAATACGAGTTTGGATCGCTCTATTTAAACGGAAGAATTGATTCTTCTTAAGTAGTTTTTGAGATTTAGCAATTCCTTTTACTTTAAGTAATGAGGAAGTCACTAGTTGATCAAAAACACGATAGGAAATACCTAATTTCCCATTGTTATGATAATTATCTAAATAAACATAATCCGCCATAAAAGTGCCTCTCAAATACTATATATGAAATATAAAGAAGGTGCAACAAAAGGAGTTTTTCAAAATGAAAAAAAGCGATGTTTTCACACCGCTTCTAATTTTCTATTAATCGTTACTTAACGATTTTTAAGACTAAATCCGCTAATCTATTGGCGGTAAAGTCAAATTTCTTAATGACGTCTTTAGCTGGAGCACTAGCGCCGAAGGTATCCATACCCATATGATGGGCGGCATATCTATCCCAACCAAAGGTTGAAAGCATTTCAACAGAAATTCTCTTCTCTCTTGGTAAGGACATCACGGACTTCTTATATTCTTCGCTTTGTTCTTCAAATAGTTCCCAGCTTGGCATGGAGATGACACGGACATCAACACCTTGTTCTTTTAGAAGTTTTTGAGCTTCCACTGCTAAACTAACTTCGCTACCAGTAGCGATAATTTCAAACATCTCTTTCTTTTCTTCTTTAGAAACGATGTAAGCACCTTTGGCTAGTCCTTCGGCAGAACTACCTTCTAATAAAGGTAAGTTTTGACGAGAGAGAATTAAAGCGGTTGGGGTTTTCTTGCTTCTAAGTGCTTCAGCCCACGCCGCATATGTTTCGCGTTCATCACATGGACGGATAACACGAGTGTTTGGAATGCTTCTTAGCATAGCTAATTGTTCGATTGGTTGATGGGTTGGACCATCTTCGCCAACAGCAATTGAGTCATGGGAGAATAAATAGATAGCTGGTAAATGAGATAAGGCCGCCATACGAATAGCAGGTTTCATATAATCAGAGAAAACTGCAAAGCAGCCGACATAAGTTCTTAATCCACCATGGAGTAAGATACCGTTTTGAGCACTGGCCATTGCAAATTCACGAATACCCCAGTTCACATTATGACCTTCACGATGACCTGGTTCAAAATTAACACCACCATCAAGTTTGGTCATAACACTACCAGCCACGTCAGCGGATCCGCCGAAGAGGTTTGGTAATTTAAGCATGAAAGCATTTAATGCTTTACCGGAAGCCACACGTGTGGAGGTAGAACTACCTTTTTCAAATGTTGGCATCACTTCTGGGATGTATTTATCAACATCTAAATTAACTAAGGAAACAAATCTTTGATAATCGACGCTATGTTTGGCCTTATAAGCTTCTAAGGCTTTGTTATATTCTTCGTGAGCTTTTTGACCACGTTTAATAAACGTATTAGCAAATTCTTTTCTCACTTCTTCTGGAATGTAGAAGTCTTCGTGATCAAAGCCGTAAACGTCGACTTTCGCATGTTTACCATCTTCTGCACCTAAAGGTGAACCGTGAACTTTGCTCGTTCCTTGTTTAGAAGAACCATAGCCAATGACAGTATGAACAAGAATCATAGTTGGTTTATCTTTGGATTTTTTAGCTTCAACAATGGCTTTATCGATCGCTTCAATATCATTACCATCATTAACTTCTAAAACGTTCCATTCACTAGCGATGAATCTCGCTTTGACTTGTTCAGAGAATGATAGATCCAAAGCACCATCAAGTGTAACTTGGTTTGCATCATAGAATAAAATTAATCTATTTAATTTTTGATGACCAGCAAGAGAGATCGCTTCTTGAGAGATACCTTCTTGTAAGCAACCATCACCGCATAATGCGTATGTGTAATGGTTCATAATCTTTTCGCCTTCTGGATAGTTAGCTCTCACGCTTTCTTCCGCCATTGCCATACCGACAGCTTGGGCAATACCTTGTCCTAAAGGACCGCTTGTGGCATCGACGCCTTTTGTCCAATGATATTCTGGATGTCCTGGTGTTAAAGAGCCTAATTGGCGGAAAGATTTTAAGTCATCAAGGCTTAATTCATATCCGGAAAGGTGTAACATTGCATAAAGCAATGCTGAAGCATGACCGGCACTTAAAACGAAACGGTCACGATTAAACCATTCAGGATCTTTTGGATCCGCCACTAAATGTCTAGTCCATAAAGTATAAAGGATGGGGGCACTACCTAAAGCCATACCTGGGTGTCCAGAATTAGCTTTGTTAATCTCATCAATGCATAATGAGCGAATGGTGGCTACTGATAATTGGTCAATTTTTCTGTTCATTTCTAATCTCCTTAATTAGTAGTTTTTTAGTATTTTATCAGTTTTTATTATAAACTTTGTTTATAAACTATTCTTTGTCCTTGATGACTATACCTAAGTCTTCAAGCTGTTGAGCACTCACCTCAGTCGGTGCATTGGACATTGGATCGACACCCGCTAAATTCTTCGGGAAGGCAATGACATCACGGATGTTATCAGTGCCACCTAAAATCATGGCGAGACGGTCTAAGCCAAAGGCCATACCAGCGTGTGGGGGTGTGCCATATTTAAGCGCGTTCACGAAGTAACCAAATTTCTTCTCTACCTCTTCATCGCTTAAACCTAAAATATTAAATATTTTCTTTTGAATATCTTGATCGTAAATACGTAATGTTCCACCACCAGCTTCATAACCGTTAATGACGATGTCATAAGCATAGCTAATGACTTTAGTGGGGTCGCTATCGAGATATTTAATATCTTTATCTTTTGGACGGGTAAATGGATGGTGAGTGGCGACAATCGCACCGCTTTCCACATCTCTTTCAAACATTGGGAAGTCCACTACCCATAACAAATCATATGTATTTGGTTTAATCAAACCAAGTTGCTTACCGTATTGTAAACGCAAAGCGCCTAGTAAAGGCGTGACGCGGTTATATGGACCGGCGGAGATGATGACAATGTCGTTGTCTTTAACTTCTAAAACTTTGTTTAATCCTTCTTTTTCGCTATCAGAAAGGAATTTTACAAAGCTACCAGTAAATTCCCCGTTCTCCTTTTTAAGGACGGCCAAACCGCCTAATCCGAACTTCTTTGCTTCCAAAGTTAAATTATCGATAACTTTACGGCTAGTTTCACTAGCGACGTTAGGAACACAAATACCTTTAATCGCTTCCGCGGTTTTATAAGCTTCAAATGAAGTTTCTTTAAAAACTTCTTTTAAGTCATGAAGTTCGATGCCAAATCTTGTATCTGGTTTATCACTACCAAATCTTTCCATCGCTTCCTTATAAGGCATTTGGCGAAGTGGTAATTTGACGTCATAACCGATTGTATTCATGAATATTTCATGAATGAGTCCTTCCATCATCGTTAAGAATTGTTCTTGATCTAAGAAGGATGTTTCAATATCAATCTGAGTAAAGTCAGGTTGTCTATCCGCACGTAAGTCTTCGTCACGGAAGCAACGCGCGATTTGATAATATCTTTCAAAACCCGCTACCATCAAAAGTTGTTTAAACATTTGTGGGGATTGTGGTAGAGCATAGAAACTACCATGATGTAAACGGGAAGGAACTAAATATTCCTTCGCTCCTTCAGGAGAGGAAGCACATAACATTGGTGTTTCTACTTCAATAAATTGAAGTTTATGTAAATAAGCATGAGTTGTAATCTTAATTTGGTCACGAATATCGAAATATTTTTGCATACAAGGACGACGCAAATCTAAATAACGATATTTAAGTCTAGTCTCTTCTAAAGCATCAGTTTCATCAGCGATGATTAAAGGTGTGGTTTTCGCTGTATTAACTACCGTGATTTTATCAGCGATAACTTCAATCTCACCGGTTTTCATCTTTGGATTAGGAGTTTCTCTTTTGCTAACAACCCCTTCCACTTGGATAACATATTCGTTACGAATATCAGGCGCTTTATCAGCGTCTTTCACCATGATTTGAATGATTCCAGATCTATCTCTTAAATCGATGAATAAAATGGAACCGAGGTTTCTTCTTTTCGCGGCCCAGCCGAGAAGAGTAACTCTTCTACCGACATCTTTTAATGATAATTCCGTATTACGACAAGTTCTTTCCATTTTATTTGCCTTCTTTCTGACATTCACATTCATCGCCTTCACAGCACTCACGTTGCTGTTTTTCTTTCTCTTCGTGACAGCAATGATGTTTTTTAGTAAACATCGCGTCGATTTTTTCTTCCATATCATCGACATTTATTTCAAATTGTTCTTTAGTGGCCATATTCTTGACTACCAAAGTATCATTTTTAATTTCTTCTTCACCGATGATGACGGCTAGTTTAGCGTTTTTCTTTTCCGCGCGTTTAAACATATTCGAGAGCTTAACGTTATCAAAGCACATATCAACTTTATAGCCTAATAATCTTAAATCATCAGCGATATTGATGGCTTTAGCTTGGCTTTCTTCGCCCACAGGCATAACGTAGATATCTAAGTTTTGTCCAGGGTTATTATCGATTAATCCATCATCTACTAAAACGTTAACAATTCTTTCTACTCCAAAGGAGAATCCAACGCCTGGAGCATCAGGGCCACCGATTTCATGGACTAATTTATCATAGTGTCCACCAGCACCAACCGCCCCATAGTTATTTCCTTTTTGGGAAGTATAATGGAATTCAAATACTGTTTCTGAATAATAATCGAGGCCTCTTACTAAAGTATCATCAACTTCATAAGGGATATTCATCTCTCTTAAAGCGTCGAGAACTTTTAAAAATCTCTTCTGACTCTCTAAAGAGAGAAATTGACTCATCTTTGGAGCGCCTTTAACAATCATTTGATCTTCAGGAACTTTACAATCTAAAATCCTTAATGGATTTAATTCATATCTTTGTTTACAGTCTTCGCACATATTAGCGACTTTATCTTTAAAGTAGGCTCTTAAAGCGTCTCGATAAGCATTACGAGAAGCTTCATCACCTAAGGTGTTAATCTTGATAACTACATTTTCTAATCCTAAGGATTGAAGAATTGTATATGCTAAAGAAATAACTTCCACATCAGCATAAGGAGAATTATGCCCCACTGATTCGACACCGAATTGGTTAAATTGACGATATCTTCCTAATTGTGGTCTTTCATAACGAAAGACAGGACCACAATAATAGAACTTAAGTGGTAATTCATTCACTGGAATTAATTTGTTTTGGACGATTAAACGGATGATACCGGCGGTAAATTCAGGACGAAGTGTTAAACTTCTATCGCCTTTATCTAAAAATGTATACATCTCTTTTCTAACGACATCGCTAGATTCTCCCACGCCTCTAACAAATAATTCGCTATATTCGAGGACTGGAGGTCTCACTGGTTGAAAAGCAAAGAAAGATGAAATCTGGGCCATGATGTTTTCAACATAGCCATAGTTTTCTGCTTCCTTTCCGATAATATCATGTGTACCTTTAACGTTGTTAATACTCATAATTTTTCCCTTTCTAATGTATGATTCGACTGATGGTATAAACACCAGTTACCGATCTTAAAATATTGAAGACATCATTTAGTCTTTTAGCGTCCGACACTAATAATGTCGCAGTAATATCCACCATGCCGTTATTCGTTAGTTTGGCATGTAGACTATTTAAGGTAACTTTAGCGCCAGTTAACACTGACATGATATCCACTACTAAATTATTTCTATCGCTAGCTTCGATTAAGATATCGACTGGATAAGTGGCAAACTCAATATCGTCTCTCCATAAAACTTCCACCAGTCTTTCTTTTTCATTAGCGACATTTGGACAGTTTTTACGGTGAACAGCGATACCTTTACCTTTGGTAACATATCCAACAATATCATCTCCTGGTATAGGTGTGCAGCAGTTAGATAAGGCGATTGCAATCTTACCAACACCACGACAGTAAACTGGACAATTATCTCCAGATTTAGTTTTAATCTTGCCTCCAGTTGGAACGGAAACTGGACGTTTAATATGTAAATATTCAATTAATGCGGATGGAACTGGTTTACGATTTGTGACACCAATATAAAGATCTTCCAAATTATCAAATCCGAAATTATCGAGAAGCTTTTGATCAGAGAGCATGCTAGTCATCTCTTCTTCTTCGATTCCGCGATCATGGAAAGCATCCACGCAAGATTGTTTTCCTTTGGAAATTTTTTCTTCCTTAATTAGTTCTGCGTTCTTTTTGGCGACATATTTTCTAATCGCTGTTTTAGCCGCGCTAGATTTAACAAAGTCAAGCCAGCCTTCACTTGGTCCTTCTTGGTTCTTATTAGTTTTAATTTCCACTAGGTCACCGGTCTTTAAAACAGTATTAAGCGGGACCATCACACCATTCACAAGCGCACCAGAGCAGGTATCGCCAATGCGCGTATGGATATGATAAGCAAAATCAACAGGGGTGCTTCCTGAAGGAAGTTCCACAACTTTACCTTTCGGAGTGAAGACATAGACATTCGCATCGAAAATATCATGGGTTAAATTGTCCATATATTCCTTCGCCGTATCATGGTTATCAGAATTAGACATAGAGACAAAGTCTCTAAACCAGTGCAATTTATTTTCAATTTCCTGTTGTTCTTTCTGTGAGTTATAGCCGTTACCTTCTTTATATGCCCAGTGAGCAGCAATGCCGGTTTCCGCTACTTTATCCATCTCTTGAGTTCTAATTTGTACTTCATAGAAGTTGCCATCACCACCGACAACTGTGGTGTGTAAAGATTGATACATATTGGCCTTAGGCATCGCAATATAATCTTTAAAACGACCAGGCACTGGCTTATATGATTTATGGATTAAACCAAGAATTTCATAACATTGAATTTCTGTATCCGTAATAATTCTTAAAGCTAAAATGTCATAAATTTCATCAAATGGATGACCTTTAATATACATTTTTCTATAAATAGAATAGATTGATTTCACTCTTGCGGAGATATCAAAAGGAATATTGTGTTGGAAAAGAATATCTGCTAATTTCTTCTTTAAGATTTCTAATGAACGACCCATGGTCTTAGCTTTCTTTGAAAGAAGTTTAGTAATTTCCTCATATCTTTGAGGTTGCAAATATTTTAAACAGAGATCTTCCATCTCCGATTTGATGACATCTAAACCTAAACGATGAGCGATCGGAACAAAGACATCCATCGTCTCTTCTGATAAGGCGATTTGTCTTTCTGGAGATAAAGCCTCTAATGTACGCATGTTATGAAGCCTATCCGCTAATTTGATTAAGATAACACGGATATCTTTGGCCATGCCTAAGAAGATCTTACGATGGTCTTCAGCTTCAAATTCTTCACTATTTATCTTTGATAATTTTAATCTTTGAATCTTGGTTAAGGAGTCGACAATACGTGCAACTTCTTCTCCCCATCTCTTTTTAATATCTTCAACAGTGACATCAGTATCTTCAACGACATCATGTAAAAAGCCGGCAATAATTGTTTTAGGACCACATGTCAGTTTCGCTAAAATATAAGCCACTTCCACGAGATGGTGATAATAAGGTTCTCCACTCTTTCTTAACTGACCTTTATGCTTCTCAATAATAAAGTCATAAGCTTCACGAATCTTATCTTTATCTTCTTTAGAAGTAATGTAGGTAGAGTAAATATTTTCGATATCTTCGAATGTGTGAAGTGGATAACCACCATTAGGTTTTAATACTTTCTTATTTTCCATATCATATACATCTTATCTTCTTTTATTTATTTTTTAAAGAAATAAAGAGTAAATATGGGATAAATACAAAAGAAAAAGCCATTTTGGCTTTATCTTTCTTCAAACTGAAGTTTATAGAGTTTGTAATAATATCCGTGATTCTTAAGTAACTGTTGATGATTACCACGTTCTATTACTTCTCCATGCTGTAAGACGATAATCTGATCAGCTTTTTGAATCGTCGATAATCGATGAGCGACAATAAGCATTGTTCCAATATTTTTCATCTTTTCTAACGATTCTTGAATCAAAGATTCTGTTTCTGTATCAATGTTAGCAGTAGCTTCATCTAAAATCAGTAATTGCGGTTTATGTAAAACAGTTCTTGCAAACGACAACAATTGTCTTTGACCTTGTGAGAAGTTCTCCCCTCTTTCAATGACTACATCATCATATTTCTTGTCAAGTTTATCGATAAATTTATCAGCGTTTACATATTCACAAATTTCTCTAATTTCTTGCAGAGAATAAGAATCGTCATGAAGGGTGATGTTATCTTTGATTGTTCCAGAGAATAAGAAGACATCTTGTAACATTTGACCAATGGCTTTTCTTAAAGATTTTATCTTTATATTTCTAATATCCACACCATCGATTAAGATTTGACCTTTTTGAATTTCATAATTTCGTACGATTAAAGAAAGAATGGTTGTTTTACCTGCTCCTGTCGCACCTACAAATGCACACGTTTGTTTGGGTTCAATCGTAAAAGAAACACCTTTTAAAATCCATTCATCAGGTTTATAGGAGAACCAAACATCTTTAAATTCAATCTTGCCTTTAATCTCATTTATCTCGATAGCGTCTTTTTTATCTAGCACTTTTGGAGGAACATCTAAAAGGTTAAATAATCTCTCTGAAGCAGTCACTGCTTTTTGAATTCCGTTAAGTTGATCAGCGATATTTTGAATCGGGTTAAAGAATCTTGATAAATAGACATAGAAAGCCACGATAACACCCGCACTGACTAAGCTCTTAAAGGCAAAGGAAAATGTCACCGCAATCGCTAAAAAATAAATAAATGAAATAAGTGGACGATAAATACCAAAGGCCACAAGAACTTTATAACGAGTCTTTCTCAATTGTTCATTCTTCTTATCAAACTCTTTGGCCTTACGAGTTTCTTGATTGAAAATTTGAATGATTTTCATGCCGGAAAGATTCTCGTTTAAGAAGGTATTTAAATCGGAGATATTTTTTCTTTCTTCAGTGAATATTTTATGAATTATTCTTCTAAAGAAGAATGAAATAACCGCTACTATCGCGACAAAAGGTAGCATCGACAAGGATAATTTCCAGGATATAAAGAACATAATTCCATAAGTCCCGATAATCATCAAAATGTTCTTGATAAGGTTCACTAAAATCGTCGTGAATAATTCCGATAAAGATGATGTATAAGATACCGCTCTAGTCACTAGTGAGCCAACAGGCATCTGATTGAATTGATCTTGTGACATGTTTTCAATATGTTCAAAGACTTCCATTCTTAAGTTATAAACAATCTTTTGACCAGCTCTTTGTAAAATCATCGATTCTAGATAGACGAAGACCTGTCCGATAACACCTAATAGACAATAGCCAATGGCGATCATCAAGATAACTTTCAAAGAAATATTAACGGACTGTAGGTTGTCGGTTAATTTAGAGAGGAATAAAGGTAAGGAAACATCAATCGCGATGTTAACTAAGATTAAAAATGACGCTAAAATGAGCCAGCCCATTTCTGGTTTGACATAGGTAAACATTCTTTTCCACATAATTTTATGTGGGATCTTTTTATCACCAATGAGCTTATCAAAATCTTCGGCCACGATTAATTTCCTCCTTTCACTTCTTCTTCTAATTTTTGTAAATAAACCATCCTGCTATAGGTTGGTGAAATCTTTAATAATTCTTGGTGAGAACCAAACGCTTCTAATTTGCCGTTATCTAAAACCACAATCTTATCAAGATGAGAGACTGTAGAAATACGAGAAGCCACTACTAAAGTAGTCTTGCCTTTTCTTTGTTCGGCAATATTTTTTAAAATTGTCTCTTCAGTTTTTACATCTACCGCGCTAACGGAATCATCTAGAATCATAATCGGAGCTTTTTTAACATAAGCTCTAGCGATAGAAATTCTTTGTTTTTGACCACCGGAAAGAGTCACTCCTCTTTCTCCAGAGACTGTTTCATAGCCTTGTTTGAAATCGGAGATATCTTTATCGATATCGGAGAATATCGCTCCTTGTTTGATTAAATCAACATCTAAATTCTCTTTAGAAAAACTAATATTGTTTTCGATGGTATCAGAGAATAAGAAATTATCCTGTGGAACATAAGCGATCGCTTTTCTAATCGAAGAAATGCTACATTTCATAATGTCTTTGTCATCGATTAATAAAGAATTTTCTTCTAAGTTATAAAGTCTTAATAAGGAATTGACTAAAGTAGTTTTACCAGAGCCAATTCTTCCCACAATACCGATAGTTTCTCCTTCTTTTATTTCTAAAGAAATATCATCGATGGTTTTATTATTACTTCCTGGGTAAGTGAAAGAAAAATGATTAAAGGTGATTTTCCCTTTTACATCTTTTAATTCTTCACTACCTTCAAGGTCTTTAATCTCTTCTTCTTCATCTAAAAAACGAGTGATACGTTTTAAAGAAGTTTTCGCTCTACTTCTCATCGCGATGATATGGCCCATCGCCATCATCGGCCAAATTAATAAATCAAAATAGCCAGCATAAGTGATCAGTTGTCCTGGTTTTAATGTCACTTCATGTTCAAATAAAACAACTGGATTATTAGTAACGTAAGCATAAACAAAATATCCACCAACACCCATTATGATCGCTAATATGATAGCGATAATCGCATTAATCAAAGAATCAAATAAAACTGATACACGCGCAAAATCAACATTCACATCTTTATCTCTTCTGGCAAGTTTAGCGAAAGCTTTCAATTGTTGATTTTCTTTAACAAAGGCTTTAATCACACTGATACCAGTAAATGTTTCTTGACAGAAATCATACAAATTATCGAAGGAAGTTTGACGATATTCCCAACGTTTTGACATAAATTTCTCGACGAGTGCGCCCCATAAAGCGATTAATAAAATAGGGATAATAGCTACTAAAGATAAAATCGGTTCTAATATGAACATTTCGACAATCACTAAGATGGCTAAAAAGCCAGCATCAACAAGCATAATAGTTCCCCATCCAAAGAATTCTTGAATGGTTTCAATATCATTAGTAAACCACGCCATCACCGTCCCCACACTATTAGTGTGATAATAACGTTGAGATAATCTTTCAGCTTTTAAAAACATCTCTTTTCTTAAATTAGCTTCAATCTTAAAAGAAGCATGGAAAATCGTGATTCTCCATAAGAATCGGCCAAGCATCATGATGAGTGCGATAACAATGGTCGCAATAATCATATATAAAATCTGATTTTGCTGATCAGCGTTTAAAGGTGCTTCTTTAACATTACTTAAGATATCAACAATCTTTCCTAGATACTGTGGGACAAATATCTGAGCCACATCCACTAGTATTAAAGCGGCGATACCAATAATGAAGAAAATCGCATATTTTAGATAATATTTATTGATGTATTTGCCGAATAACATAACTTAAACTTTAATAAGTTTAGCATTAAAAAAACCGCTTCACAAATATAACGTATTGTTCATTAATATTTATAAGACGGTATCTTTTAAAATATAGGTTATAAATTATTTATCCGCACTGACAGCTTTTTTGATATTAAATTCAATGGATTCTTGTCCATGATAGCTACTCTTTTTAATCGTGCCGATAAGATCTACAAACTGATAATCACTAAGAGAGTCTTTACTAATATTAAAGCCAGTCAGCTTCACGCCATAACCAACATAAGTTAAGATATGTTCCCCGCTTTTAGAAAACATCAAAGAATCGGTTTTAATATGTTTTAGTCTAAAGATAGGAGCTTTCCAACTTTCTCCAAAAGGAGAAAATGAATTGATTAATTGATAATTTTCTTCATTAATTTCGGTTAATCCAAGTGGAATATCTTCTTTTTCTTCCACAACAATTGGAGTCTTTTTAGCGAATTCATAGAATTTATTTTTAAATTTTTCATAGTCTTCTTTTTTAATTGAACATCCACCCGCTAAAGCGTGTCCACCAGAAGTGACCATGAGGTCACTACAATAATTAAAAGCGTCCACTACATTAAAGCCTTCAGGCGCTCTAGCGCTACCTTTTAAACACTCACCATCTCTTTCTTCGGTAAAGACGATTGTAGGTTTATGATAAGTCGAACATAAATTATTAGCGATAAGCCCTAACAATCCTTCTTTGATATCTTTGACGACTAAGATTGCGGGATCATCTTCTTTTATATCCACTGCTAAGTTATCACTATCTTTACTGGCTTGTTTTCTCTTTTCGTTGATATTAACAATCCAATTACCAATCTTATCAATCTTTTCATGATCTTGAGTGACAAAAAATCTCACGACATAATTAATTGTTTCATCATCTAATAAACGACCTAAAGCGTTGATCTTTGGAGCGATTTTCATCCCGATCGCCACTTCATCAAATTTCATATCTTCTTTTAAAAAGTCGATATTATAAAATTCGCCATTTCTATAATTAGCAAAAATTAATCTTAAGAAGTCACGGTTATATTCTAATAGAGGCATCATATCACTAATAAGTGATATCGACGCTAAAGTGGCTAAATATTTATCAAATCTTCCAAGTAATGAGTAGGAGAACATAAAGGAAACAAATCCCGCGGATGTAGCTACTTCTCCAAATTCACTATAACTAGGATGAATAATGACATCAGCGTTAGGAACGACTTCTGGAACGCTATGATGATCAAGAACTAAAACTTTGACACCATGTTCTTTTAAATATTCGATTGACTCATTTGCTGATATCCCGTTATCGACAGTAATAACTAATTTCACACCCTTATTAACGATTTCTTCTGACTTAGCTAAGTTAATGCCATACCCATCGTTATAACGGTTAGGAATGTAATATAAAGGAATAACTCCTAATGTTAATAAACTTTTAGTAATGATCGATGTCGACATAATGCCATCCGCATCATAATCACCGTATATAAAGATTTTATCTTTATTCTTAATCGCTTCTTTTACTAAATTCACAGCTTCATCCATTCTTTTAAATTCATGGCCAAGCGCAAAATTAGAGATAGAGACATCTCTAGTTTTTTCTAAATAGTCATTTTCACTAATGTGATAATAATTTAATAAACGAGCAAATAAAGTGTCTTTCATATTCCAAAAAAGGCCACCGTTAGGTAGCCTATTACATTAATCGTTAATACCGATAAAGATTCTTTCTTCAGGTTCAGCGGAACGAGGAGTATTAACCACTTTCTTCTTTTTCTTTCCTTTGAACTTGTTAGTGAATTTTTCGATATTGACCTTGGAGAATAATTTATAGAAGAATTGTCCAACTGGTCCAAGTAAGTTAGTGACGAAGAATAAAGCAGCAAAGATGCCGACGATTAACACTAAGAATAACCAAGCGTTATTCGCCGCACCAAATCCGAAGAAGTTGATGCCGATGTAAATCGCTAAGATAGAAACTAATAAGGCAGAAGAATAAGCTAGGGAAGTAGATTTAATCATAATCGCTTCTCTATTTTCAAAGGAATTATCTTTGTTCTTATCTTCTAAAACCATTTCTCTTTCTTTATTCAAATAAAGAACTGTAGTCACTAATGTGAATAAAGCGACAACTGGAATAACAATAACCGCATAGTTTGTGACCGCTAAACGGGTATAAGCGAAGAATCCAGCGACAATACCTGTCACTAAAGATGTGACCACAAAGCTTGCTAAACCACGAGATAATCTAT
Organism: Bacilli bacterium; assembly: GCA_045113315.1. GTDB lineage: Bacteria > Bacillota_I > Bacilli_A > RFN20 > CAG-826 > RUG13091. The sequence goes on along the minus strand of JBGUIX010000006.1, from coordinate 182,788 downwards.
ATCTAAGTAAGAGATAGAAACTCGCTACCGCAATACCGACTAAAGTAGCATACATCACAGGAGCGAATTCTGGTTGTTGAACGCTCTTCACATCCACGGCTTTTAAGCTCGTAGAAACTTGTTCATCAATCGCAAAGACTTGGGAATTGATTAAAGCGGAGATACCGCCTTCTTCTTTACTAGAATAAGTACGGGAAGTTTCCTTACCTTCACTATCGAGCGTAATATAATATGCATTATATTTATCATCGTTAATCTTGCTATTGAGCTTAATAACGTAATAGGAATAATAAACTGTTTGTTTATCTTCATCGACATCTTCTCTTGTCTTATAAAGGATGTCACTAATTTGTTTTTCTAAAGATGTAGATTTCTTCTCATCTTTTTCATATGTATAAGTATTCGCTAAGATATCTCTAATGGCCTGTTCAGTAATTAAAGTGTGTTCACTATTTGTTTCAACAAATATTTCGCTATTTTGGATAGTACCACCATTATTATAAACAACGCCTTTATTTAGACTTCCAAAGACGATCATGCCGGTTAAACCAGCTACGAATAAGATAGAAGCAAAGATACCCACTAATTTTCTCTTCTTGGTGAAATCTTTATTCGCATAATTACCATAATAAGTTTGTTTTTCTTCTTTTAATAAGTTAGGAACATTCTTACTATCGATACCGAATACTTCGTATTTACCTTGTAATTTTGTGGTGTTAGTCGCTAACCACATGAGTAATTTTAAAACGATCGTATTTAAAACTAAGGAAGCGATACCACCGATAACGGAGATAATCGCAAATGATCTCATTAATGAACCACCTAAGACATAGCAGAAAATACCAACAATAATTAATAAGACGTTCACATCAACGATTGGAAGTAATGATTTCTTGCTCGCTTCAGAGTTCGCTTTCTTTAAGCTACGACCTCTATAAGCTTCTTCTTTTAACTTTGTTAAATAGATGACACTGCTCACTAAAGAGACAATTGCTACAGCGCATAAAGCAATTAAGCCAGCCGCATTAAATTCGGCGGTGAACCAAATTAAAGAGCCGATACCAGCAAAAACACTACCTAATGTTAATGTCGCAGTTGCTAAAGTGGATAAACGATAGAAGACCGCTAATAACAAACATAAAATGATAACGCAAACGATAGTCGCTCTTAAGGTTGATGTCCATAATAAATGACCATCAGTACTCACTAATTGTTCAGTAATAGCGTTCACACTATTCTCGTATAAGAATGTGACTTTATAATCTAATGAACCACAGTTAATTAATGAAACATAGAATCTGGCGGTATCAAAAGCTTTTCTCACTTCACTAGCTTCATATTTTTGATTGTTATTCGCGTCTTGGACATTGACGAAGGCGGTTAAATTATTAATTTCTTTACCATCTTCTTCTAATTTTTCAAGTTCAGCGATGTCGAAGTTCATGAAGATCTTTTCCGCGACTTTTTCATCATAATCTTCATTTCCGGATTGAGTTTGAGAGAAGGTGTTACCGTCTTCATAGTCATGCCAGAGATATAAATTATAGGTGTAAGTAGTTTGCGCATCTTCACCTTCACCACTGGTGCTACTTTCTGCCGCTTCAGTGTTATTATCTTCCTTATATTTCTTGACGATATCATAGAGTTCTTTGAAGTGATCGCCAACAGGAATATTCACAGAAGGATAATCATTTTTAGTTTCTAAAAAGGCATTACCAGTAATGAATTTTTCATTTTCATCTTTGTTAACACGGAAATCATCTAATTTTGAGGAGAGAGCTAAAGAACCATCGAAGGCCATGAGCTTTTTGACATTTTCGTAATTTTCATCGGTATCTTGTTTTAAAGTAACTTTCACTGTGTCATAACTTTCAGTGGATACTTCGTAATTAGTAATAGATAAAGAATCAAGACGTTTAATCATGCTGTTAGCGATAAGTTCGCTTGGAACATTACCGTCCGCGTCTTTCTCTTCTAAATCCACTCCGCTATCTTTATCAGAAATACGGAAAACCATTTCTTTTCCATCGCTATATTCGATGTTAGAAGTTGTTTGTTTAACAATGTTGTTAAATGATGCACCCATTAACAATAATGAAGCACCAGTTAGAATAACATAGGACCATAGTCTTCTCATGTCTCTTCCTCCTCACAAAAAATACACATCACGCAAGCGCGTTCTAAATAAGATTATACTAAAAGTAAGTGTATTTCAATAATTAAATGCGCACACGCATATATACAAAAGAGACTTTTTTAAAACAAAGCCTCTTGATGGGTAATTTTTAAATGTTTATAAGCTTTCGGGTTAGCGACTCTACCACGCGGTGTGCGATCGATAAATCCAATCTGTAAGAGATATGGTTCATAAACGTCTTCAAGATTCATAATCTCTTCACCAATCGCATTAGCTAGCGTATCTAGACCAACTGGTCCACCATTAAATCTTTCAATTAAGGTTTTTAAATATCTAATATCGACATCATCTAAACCGATGTCATCAACCTTTAAAGCATTAAGAGCTTCTAAAGCATCCGCTAAATCGATATCATCCTTACCTTTGAAGTTAGCAAAGTCTCTCACTCTTTTAAATAAACGGTTAGCGATACGGGGAGTTCCACGACTTCTTTTTGCGATTTCTTCCGCCGCTTTTTTATCGATTTTAGCCCCGAAGACCTTCGCGGTTCTAGTGACGATTTGTTCCACCTCATCGAGATCGTAAAAATTGAGTTTTTCGGTTATACCGAACCTTGCTCTAAGTGGAGCGGATAAATCACCAGCTCTGGTGGTGGCACCAATAAGAGTAAAAGGCGGTAAATTCATCGTCAAAGCTTTGGAATTTACATCACGATTTATGACGATCGAAAATTTAAAATCTTCCATCGCGGTATATAAGGATTCTTCCACGATTCTTGGCAAACGATGAATCTCATCGATAAATAAAATATCACCTGGTTCAATACCAGAAAGAATGGCGGCTAAATCACCAATCTTTTCAATACTTGGTCCATTAGCGACATGGATATTAGCCCCCATCTCATTAGCGATAACATAAGCTAATGTGGTCTTGCCAAGTCCTGGAGGACCATAGAAAAGAATATGATCAAGAGGCTCATCACGGTGTAAAGCGGCGCCGATAAAAACTTCGAGATTTTTCTTTAAATCTTTTTGACCGACATATTCTTTTAATTTCTGTGGTCTTAAAGATATCTCTTCTTGTAAATCATTTTTATTAACATGGGCATCTAATAAACGAGACATAATTATTTCCTTAATTTATTTAATGCGATACGTAAGATGTCTTCGCTGCTCGCTCCAGGTTCATTAATTGTTGCTAAGACACGGTCGATCGCCGCACCTTTAAATCCTAAACCTTTAAGAGCTTCGTAAACTTCATCATAAACGGTTGGATCGCCTTTAGTGCCACCGGTTAATTCACCTTTCAAATCTAAGATAATTTGAGCGGCAGCTTTGGCCCCAATACCTGGTAATTTCTTTAAATAAGCAACATTGTTGCTTGCAATCGCATTAATCACTTCTTGTGGAGAAGTTGAAGATAAGGCTCCAATCGCACTTTTTGGACCTAAGCCTTTTACTTTAATTAAAGAGAGAAAAACTGATTTTTCTTCTAAAGAAGAGAAACCCACTAAATATTGTTCATCTTCTCTAACGACATTATAGGTATAAATTAAAACTTCATCACCGATGTTATAGTCATCGATATGAGACACTAAAACTTGATAACCGACGTCTCTGACGTCAATTACTAATGTATCTTTATCTTTTAAAGTAACTTTACCTTTAAGAAAATAGATCATATTTTTTCCTCCTTATTTAAACGCCATAATAAATATTATTATAAAGATGATAGTAAATAGAGAAGTGATAAGTCCTGCTAAGAGGATTATTTCTCCTTTCCCTTTCATCTTTTAAACTCCGGTGGGGTGGGAATTGGATTTCTTTTATGTTCACTAATTTTATGAAGATGTAAGATTCTTTCTTCCACTTTTGGATCAACTTTATTTCCTAATAGGAAATTATCTAAATCAGAATATTTAACGCCCATCTCTTTTTCATCAGTTTGTCCTTCGAATAATCCCGCGGAAGGCACTCTTTCTGCTAAACGAGTTGGTACACCTAGTAATTTGCTCGCTTTCACTACTTCACCTTTGGTGAGGTAGACGATTGGTAAGATATCAGCCGCTCCATCACCATATTTAGTGAAATAACCAGTATATCTTTCATCCATATTATCAGTGCCAAGAACTAAATAACGATGTTTTTGTCCATATGCATAAAGCATCGACATTCTTAATCTCACTTTTAAGTTAGATAAGGATGCACTGTCTAGTTCAATACCAGCTTTAATAAACATGTCTTTCATATTATGAAAGGCTTCACTAGCATCTAAAATAACATAATTTAAATCTAAAGCTTTCGCTAATTCTTTGGCGTCTTTTAAATCATCGGGATGAGAATCGATTGGCATCATGATGCATGTTAATCTATCTTTACCGACAGCTTTTTTACTTAAAGCGGCCACTAAAGAGGAATCAACTCCACCTGATAAACCGAGGACATAACCATCCATATGGCTATCGTTAAGATAGTCTTTTAAAAATGAAACGATGACATCTAAATATTGTTCTAATTTCATATTAACTCACATATTCAAATGAGAAATCGTCTAAGTAGACGATATCACCATCTTCAGCTCCTAATCTTTCGAGTTCATCATCCACTCTAAGCTTTCTTAATCTAGTCATTAAAACCATCATGCCTTCATCGGTGGAGATATTAGTCATACGATAAAATTTAACAATTTGTTCACCACTAATTCTAAATTCATGGCTTTTAATTTTTTCCACCACAAATGGCTTAGTTTCTTCTTCTAGTTCATAAACTTTATTATCGAGTTCATCACTACTTTCATCGTATAGAGGAAATAGAGGTGTTTTTTCTAATAAGTCAGCACATTTATATAAAGCTAGTTCAATGCCTTCTTCTGATAAAGCGGAAATCGGAATAATTTCTTCTTTAATCTCTTTTTTAAACTCTTCTAATCTTTGTTTAGCCCCGTCTTCATCCATCTTGCTGGCCAAAAGAATACGAGGTCTATTTTCTAAGCCAAAACCATATTGTTTAAGCTCTTCATTGATTACTTTGTAATCATTAATAGGATCTCTCCCTGAATTACCCATATCGATGACATGGATAATAACACGACATCTTTCAATATGTCTTAAGAATTGTAAGCCTAATCCTTTACCTAGATGGGCCCCTTCGATTAAACCTGGAAGATCCGCCATCACAAATGAACGACCATCCTTTAAAGAGACAACACCTAAATTAGGAACAATTGTGGTAAATGGATAATCAGCGATTTCTGGTCTAGCAGAACTAACAACACTTAATAAAGTTGATTTGCCAACACTTGGGAAACCTACTAAACCGACATCAGCTAATAATTTTAATTCTAGAATTAATCTTTTTCTTTCTCCTGGTTCACCATTTTCAGCAATCTTAGGGGCGCGATTAGTGGAACTTTTAAATGCCGAATTGCCTCTTCCACCTCTTCCACCTTTAGCAACTTTAATGATCTTGCCATCTTCGTTTAAATCACCTAAAAATTTATGACCTTCTTCTTCGAAGACGACGGTACCAACTGGGACATCAATAATGACATCTTCGGCATATTTACCAAATTGGTTTTTAATGCCACCTTTTTCTCCGTCTTTGCCGATAAAGGTTTTACTATGACGGAAATTAAACAAGGTATTGATGTGGCTATTAGCTCTTAAATAGATAGAAGCACCACGACCACCGTTACCTCCAGCTGGGCCACCTTTGGGCACGAATTTTTCACGCAAGAAAGCGATGGCGCCATCGCCACCTTTTCCACTTCTTACCTCAATGACAGCACGATCTATAAACATAATTATTTTCTAATAATTTCCTTAATGATAACACTTGGTCTTTTTGCACTTTCTTCCACCGCTTTTCCAAGATATAAGGAATTAAGGGCTTGGATAGAAACGATAATAGTAGCGATAAATAATATGACATTAATCACTAACCATGACCAAAGGGCTAATGAAGAAATATCGATAACTTTACAAAGTTTTAGAATAAATAACACTAATTCTGCAATAGCAGAAAGCATATAAGTACTCGCTAAAAAGATCGCGATATAAACGGGATATTCTAAAGGTTTAACACTCACTGAAAGCATGGAGTTTTTCGCTAAAGAAACCATAGCTTTAAGTGGATAATGGCTTTCACCTTTGGCTCTTTTAGCGCGAACAATTTCGACAGCTCCAGTTTTAAAACCAACAAATGGAATCTCCACTCTTAAAATGCGGTTAGTCTCACTCATCGCATTCACTTCATCAACTACTCTTCTATCTAATAAACGGAAATTATTGACGTTATTTGGTATTTTCACCTTAGGTGAAATCTTATCTAAGAATCTATAGAATATACCAGCGCTATTTCTTTTAAATGAAGTGTCTTTACTTCTTGAAACACGGATGGCATTCACGACTTCATAACCGTTATTCCACATCTCTAACATTTGCGGAATGATTTCTGGTGGATCTTGTAAATCAGCATCCATCGGAATAACAGCCTCTCCACTAGCGGTCACTAGTCCCGCTCTAACAGCCGGTTCTTGTCCCCAGTTTCTAGATAGATTAACAATCACTAATTGAGGATATTTTTCCTGTTCTATTTTTAATAATTCTAAAGTTTTGTCTTTGGAACCATCATTAATAGCGACCACTTCAAAAGCATATCTATCTTTTAATGGAACGAATAATTTTTCGTTTAAAGTAGAAAATAACAAAGGAACCATTTCCTCTTCGTTATACATTGGAATAACTAATGAAATCTTTTTCATGAATATGTACCTAGTTATATTATATATAAAGCAAAATAAAAAGACCACAAATAAGTGGTCTTATTTACAAATTATTATCACTATTTGCTAGCGACAACAACTCTCACGCAAGTGCGATCTTTGCCAAGGCGTTCATAACGAACAATACCGGAAGCGGTTGCGAAGATTGTATCATCTTTGCCTCTTTTGGTATTTTCCCCTGGATAAATTCTGGTTCCTCTTTGACGATAGATAATGGAACCGCAGTGGCAATATTGTCCATCAGCGACTTTAGCTCCTAGACGACGACCAGCGGAATCACGACCGTTTTTAGTTGAACCAACACCTTTTTTAGAAGCGAAGAGTTGTAGATTTAATTTAAACATCATAACGACGACACCCTTTCTAAATATTTTTGATTTGGATGAATTTGCCATAACTCTCTTCAATAGTCTTTAGACTAGTGATGATTGTTTCTAAGACAATTTCATCGTGGGAAGAAATCTTATTTTTGACGATTACATAGGTATTTCCTTCCGATATCTTAATATCGAAGTCTTTAGGATTTGCTAAATTATTAAGACCTCCTACTAGGACAGCACTGACGGCTGCACAGACGAGATCTTCACCATGTGGTGCACTATTAGCATGTCCACTAACTTTTAAGGAAACTAATTTCTTCTCCTCTTGTTTGATTAAAACTTTAATCATGATTACTTGATGCTTTCAACGACTAAGCAAGTATATGGTTGACGATGACCAATGGTCTTGTGTTCATTGCTCTTGCTCTTATACTTGAAAACACGGATTTTTCTGCTCTTTCCTTGTTTTTCGACTTTGGCTGTGACTTTGGCGCCTTCCACATATGGAGTACCGACTTTCACAGTTTTGTCTCCGACTAAGAGAACTTTGTCGATGGTGACAACACTTCCGACTTCGGCTTCTAATTTCTCAACGTAAATTTTGCTACCGACTTCGACACGGACTTGTTTACCACCTGTTTCGATAATTGCGTACATAATGTCCCTCCTTATTTTAGATTCACTAAGGACTCGCTATTAAGGTAACCTTAATAGGTTTTGCAAACCTTCTCTATGCGGTTGTAGCTAGTGAGGCGACAACGTTATTAATATAACAAAAGTTATATATAAACTTCAATAATTTTCTTAAATATTTTTTAAGCCATAATCTAAACTTTTATATTATGACCATCTTCGAATGTAGAAATGAGTAGTATTGACCCTTTCCAATAATGAAATGATCGAGCATTTTTAGTTTTAGTTTCTTCGATTCATGAATAATTCCTGACGTAAAAAAGATATCTTCCTCGCTTGGTAATGCATCTCCACTTGGATGATTATGAACTATATAGAAATAAGAACCGTTATGGATGATGACTTCTTTTAGTATTTGTCGATAGGAAGTATTTAAACTACTTTCATTACCGCGATACATGTTAGTTTCATGGATTATCTTCTTCTTTTTATCTAATATCACTAGATACATACTTTCTTGAGTTAATCCATTTAATATTTTGATATATTTCTCCGCGATTTCTTCTCCCTTTAAAACATATGGCTTTTCTTCACTAGCAATCATCAGTCTTTTGGCAATTTCAAAAGAAGCGGCTATTTTAATAGCTTTAGCGTTTCCCACTCCCTTAAAGTATGTCAAATCAGAGAATGGCTTTTGAAATAGATAAACTAAACCGTTAGAAGCACTAATAATTCGATAAGCGATATCAACCGCTGATTCTTCTTTCGTCCCACTTTCAATTAATAAGGCTAATAATTCGTGGTCTGATAATTTATCAATCCCATAACGAAAAGCTTTCTCTCTAGGTCTATCTAATAACGGTAAGTGATTAATCTTAGACAAATTATTCCGCCCATGAGAATTTAAATCCACCTGGAATAGTCGCACCACCTTTTCCAGACATGAATAAACGATAGACAACTACCGCCATAACGGCAATCGCCGCAATAGCCATCACCGCTGTTAGGGAAATCGCTTCTCCCACCTTTTGGTTATCACATTCTTCTTTAGTTAAAATGATCTTTCTCATAAAAAACCCTCCTATATCACAAATAGGGGGGTTAATCGGTAAAATGTTCAAAAATAATTAAGAAAGTTTTTCTTTTTTCTCTTTTAGCATAGCTAAGTTTTCTTGATGAGTTTTAAGTTTTTCTTCTTCAAGTTTCACTTTTTCTTTTGGAGCTTTAGCGATGAAGTTTGGATTAGAAAGCATCTTTTGACATCTTAAAATCTCATTTTCTTCTTCGCTAATCTCTTTATCGATTCTTCTTAAGATATCTTCTTTACCCGCTTCATTAACGATTAATAAATCGGCGTTATCATAAATCTTCAGTTCACCACGCATGTTAACGATCGAATCATCAACTTCTTTGACTTTGGAGAAGGTAAATCTTTCTAGATAGATTTGATAACCGTCAAACATCTTAATTCTTAAGTTAAGAGATAAATCTAAACTAGCGTTAGGCGCTAATTTGTTTTCAATCTTATAATTACGAACATCTCTAATAATAGAGAATAAAACTTCTACTTGTTTATCAACTATTGAATGTACGAGATGAGCATCATATTTTGGATAAGATTCAAGCATGATAGATTCTAGATGAACTGGTAAATTCAAATATAATTCTTCTCCAATAAATGGAGTATATGGATAGATAAGTAAGATAATATCTTTTAAACATTTAAATAATGTTTGATAAGTAACATTTTTCACTTTTTCATCATCGGAAGATAAAGAGACTTTACTCATCTCTAAATACTCAGAGCAGAAATCATCATAAACGAAGTTATATAAGTGACTACTCGCTGCGTTAAAGTCATATTTTTCCATATTTAAGGTCACAGCTTTAATAGTCTTTTCTAAACGATTAATAATCCATTGATCGAGAGGAGATAATTCTTTAACATTAACCTCTTTTGGTTCAAATTTCTCTGGTAAAACTGAAAGGACATATCTCGCTGAATTCCAGATTTTATTGAGGTAATTAGAAGAGGCAATGACCTTCTCTTCGATATAACGCATATCTTGTCCAGGCGCCGCATTTGTGGTTAAGAAATATCTTAAAGCGTCCGCGCCATATTTATCGATAACTTCGATTGGATCGACACCATTACCTAATGATTTAGACATCTTACGACCGAGTTCATCTCTTACTAAACCATGAATCACCACTTCTTTAAACGGTCTAACGTGATTCATTTCTAAGGATTGGAAAATCATACGAGAGACCCAGAAGAAGATAATATCGTAAGCAGTAACCATTGTGTCGGTTGGGAAATAACGTTCAAAATCTTCAGTCTTATTAGGCCAACCTAAAGTAGAGAATGGCCATAAAGCACTAGAGAACCAAGTGTCTAAAACATCGCTCTCTTGCTCATAATTTTCCATATCTTTTGGTGGATCCATGCTAACGACAACTTCGCCAGTGTGCTTATTATAATAAGCAGGAATGCGGTGTCCCCACCATAACTGACGAGAAATACACCAGTCTTCCGCATTTTCCATCCATTGGATGAAAGTCTTTTCAAATCTTCTTGGAACAAAGTCAACTTTGCCACTAGTTTTTTGATTAGCCAAAGCTTGATCGGCTAAAGGTCTCATCTTCACAAACCACTGTTTAGAAAGCATCGGTTCAACAACCGCATGGCTTCTTTCAGAATGGCCAACTGGGTGAACGATATTTTCAATTTTGATGAAATTACCATCTTTTTTAATGTTTTCTACTAAAACCTTACGGCATTCAAAACGATCCATGCCCTGATATTTACCGCACTTATCATTCATCGTTGCGTCTTTATTAAAGATGATTGGTTTTTCAAAATGATATTTTTCACCGATGATAAAGTCATTAGGATCATGAGCAGGTGTACATTTCATCGCCCCTGTTCCAAAGGAGATATCAACATATTCATCAGCGATAACTGGAATTTGTTCACCATTGGCTGGATTTATAACCTTCTTACCAACATATTTTTTATATCTTTTATCTTTGGGGTTAACAACCACACAGACATCACCAAACATGGTTTCTGGTCTAGTTGTGGCGACGATTAAATAGTCTTTTTCACCCACCACATTGTATTTAAAATAAAACATTTGGCCGGGGTCATTTTGGTGGATGACTTCAATATTGCTTAACGCGGTCATCTGCACTGGATCCCAGTTGATGATTCTTTCACCTTGATAGATTAATCCTTTATTGTATAAAGATACAAAGACAGTTCTAACGGCATAATTAAGTCCATCATCAAGAGTAAATCTCTCTCTAGTGTAATCTAAAGATAAACCCATCTTGGCCCATTGAGAATGAATGTTATTTGCGTATTCATCTTTCCATCCCCAAGCCGCTTTTAGAAATTCTTCACGAGTGATTTTAGTGACATCCACTCCGTTGTTACGGAGTTTCTCCATCACTTTCGCTTGGGTGGCAATACCAGCGTGATCCATACCTGGGAGCCACAAAACGTCATATCCTTGCATCTTTTTATATCTAGCTACGATATCTTGGATTGTGGTTTGACAAGTATGTCCAATATGTAGTTTACCCGTCACATTTGGAGGAGGAATAACCATCGAGAAAGCTTGTTTAGATTTATCACCAGCGGTGAAATATCCTTTAGACTTCCAAGTCTCGTATTTTCCTTCTTCAACTTTGTGCGGATCATATCTTTTTTCAAGCATATAATTTCCTCCTAATATAAAAGCGTCCCTATTTTTAAGGACGCTATCAGCGCGGTACCACCTTAATTCGTTATTTCTAACGCACTTCATTAACCTATTTTCGCTAGGCAACTATCCTCCGAAGCGACCTTCATTATTTCCTTATATCGAGCTTCCACCATCCTCGACTCTCTATTTTAAGAAAGATAATTACTCCTCTTCCTCAACGGCTAAAAATATTATAACTAATATTATTTAAATGTCATCAAATATATGATTCGATACCACCTTTTAATTTTTCAATGGTTCTAGTTTCTAGACTAGATGTGTAATAAATGTTTTCTTTTAAACCTAAGGCTTTTAATCTTTTTTCTAATATAGATTTGCCTTTTTGGTTAATCTTATCGGTTTTGGTGATAACGACAAAGAATGGATATTTATTATCTTTTAAAAAAGATAATATTTCTAAATCATTCTCTCCGAATTCCCTTCTAGAATCGATAAGCAATAAGACTAATTTTAAATACTTATTATCGTTAAAATATTCATCCATCATCGACCCAAATAAACGGTCAAGATCCACTCCCCCTTTAGCGTATCCATATCCTGGAGCGTCCACTAGATAGAACTTATTATCGATATTGTAATAATTAAGTAATCTAGTGTGACCAGGTTTACTAGAAGTAAAGGCTAAAGATTTTCTCTGACATAAGGTATTAATCAAAGATGACTTTCCGACATTAGATTTACCGACCACTAAAATCTCCGAAGAGAGATCGCCTGGTCTATCTTTAATCGAAGGAGTCGATTTGACAAATGAAACATTTTTAAAATTAATCATTATTTTATTTTACTAAAGCAATTTTTATCGCATCGTCAGCGCTAGACATAAATTCAATCTTTAATGTCTCTTTAACTTCCTTTGGAAGTTCATCAACATCCTTCTTATTGTCCTTTGGAACGATGATGGTCTTAATACCACTTCTTAAAGCGGCTAAAGATTTTTCTCTTAATCCACCGATTGGTAAAGCATTACCTCTTAAGGTCACTTCACCTGTCATCGCCACATCAGGATTAACTGGCGTTTTAGATAGACAAGAAACAATCGCAGTTGTAATAGCTACACCAGCGCTTGGTCCATCTTTTGGAACCGCTCCTTCTGGAACGTGAATGTGGATATCATTATCCGCAAATATAGCGGGATCAATATTAAATTTTTCAGCGTTACTCTTCACATAGTCTAAAGCGATTGCACAGCTTTCTTTCATGACATCGCCTAAATGACCAGTTAAGACTAAAGAACCTTTACCTTTGAAGTAATTTACTTCAATTGGTAAGATATCACCACCGAATTCGGTATAAGCTAAACCGGTGACAACACCAATTTGAGGTTTCACTTCTTTCTTACTATCTTCAAAGATTGGGACACCTAAATATTCTCTAACTTTAGCTTCATCAATCTTGATCGTTTTAATGGATGGGTCTTTAACAATCGCCACCGCCACTTTTCTTAAGCAAGAAGCAATCTTTCTTTCTAAGTCACGAACACCAGATTCTCTTGTGTAGGAACGAATAATAAATTTAATCGCACCTTCAGTGAAACTAGCTTGTTTCTTTTCTAAACCGTTAAGTTCCATCTGCTTTTTTACGAGATGTCCTTTAGCGATTTGAACTTTTTCAAGTTCAGTATAGGAAGAAAGTTGAATTAATTCTAGTCTATCTCTTAATGGTCCAGGAATATTTTCTAAATAGTTCGCTGTACAAATAAATAAGACATCGCTTAAATCATATGGTTCTTCCACATAATTATCATTAAATGAATAATTTTGTTCTGGATCGAGAACTTCTAATAAGGCACTCGCTGGATCGCCTTTATAAGATGATGCTAATTTATCAACTTCATCCAAAAGGAAGACGGGGTTAGTAACACCGGCTTTTCTCATACCTTGAATAATTCTTCCAGGTAAGGAACCGACATATGTACGTCTATGACCACGGATTTCAGCTTCATCAGAAATACCACCTAAAGAGGCTTTGAAGAATTTTCTTCCTAAGGCTCTCGCGATACTTTTGCCTAATGATGTTTTACCAGTTCCTGGAGGACCATAGAAACATAAAATCGGAGATTTTAAATTACCAGTTAATTTCTTAACCGCTAAATATTCAATAATTCTTTTCTTTGGATTTTCTAATCCATAATGATCTTCATCTAATATCTTTTCGACATTAGTTAAATCATCGTTATCCTCAGTCTTTTGCCACCAAGGGATAGACATCACCACATCTAAATAAGATTGAATTAAAGCTCCTTCTAAAGAACCTTGAGGCATCATATCGAATTTCTTTAGTTCGGATTTAACTTTGGCTTTGATGTTTTCTGGATATGGATTATTTTCTAATTTTTCCAAAATGGTGTCTGGGCTATTCGCACCGCCATCATCTTCACCAAGTTCATGCTTAATAGCTTTTAATTTTTCTCTTAAGAAATATTCTCTTTGAGACTTTTCCGCACTTTCACGGACAGTTTCTGAAATATCTCTTTCGATTTGGCTACGTTGATTTTCACCATTTAATAAAATTAAAACTTGTTCCATTAAGGAATTAGCGTTTTCAGATTCTAAGATTTTTTGTTTAGTTTCCGTGCTCGCTTCTAAAAATCCCGCTAATGCATAGCATACCGCGGTAGCAGAAGGTGATTTTGTGACAATATTAAGGATGTTTTTGGGCATCGTGGAGAAGATTGTAGGAACTCCTTCCATCGCCTTGCTAACGGCCTTAATAATGGCTTCATTTTCCACACTGGAAATAGATGGCAAAGGATACATGCCACCGATCGCTGAATAATATCCAGCGTTTTCCTCAAACTTGACATCGGATAATTTAACTCTCTCACTAACTTCAATTCTAACTCTTAAACGATTGTCACGTTCAGAGATAGAAACGATACGGCATAAGACACCGACATCATAGATGTCATCTGCAGTGGGGTTCTCACTATTTAATTGTTTTTGGCAAGTCACTAATATGAGTGAATCACATTCGTTTTTGGAAGCGTTAACCGCAGAGATAGAGAAATCTCTACCAGCTTCGATTAATTGCTGGCTACCTGGAAAAACAACTAAGGAACGAGTAATGAGGAGCGGAAGGGTTAAGGCTTGTGGTTTGGCCATAATGGTTTCCTCCTTAAGTTACTTATTTATTTTCGTTATATAAGAATTCATCGATGCGTTGCATCTTTAAATTATTTTTAAATTCGTCGAGATTGTTCGCTAAAGCTTTCTTCACATCTTCGACTTTCATCTTGTATTGTTCAGAAATCTTCTTGTATTCAGCTTCTAAATCTTTATCGCTGACTTCTAATTTCTCAACTCTACCAATTTCTTCTAATACTATGTATTCGGAAGTTTCTTTCACTGCCATCTCACGGATTTGAGCGAGGAATTGTTCTTCACTTTGTCCTAAGATTTGTAAATATTGTTCAAGTTTTAAACCATTTTGTTCGATACGTTTGACCATATCTTCTTTTCTGGATTCAACTTGGTTATCGATAATTTCACTGGCGATATCTAATTTAGAATTCTTGACGATTTGTTCCACGAGTTTGCCCATATATTCTCTACGAGCTTCGTTTTCTTTTTGTTTCTTCAAGTCTTCTTCTTTACGGGCTCTGAAAGCTTCAACTGTTTCAATACCTTCCACTTTTAATTCTTTAACGAATTCGTCGTTTAATTCAGGTAATTTCTTCGCTTTCACTTCGTGAATTGTACAATCAAATGTCGCATCTTTGCCTTTTAATTCTTCGGTATAGTTCTCTGGGAATTTGACATTAACAACAACTTTTTCACCAGCTTTATGACCAACTAATTGTTCTTCAAATCCGGGGATGAATTGGTGACTACCTAATTCTAATTCGTGATTTTCCGCACTACCGCCTTCAAAAACTTCACCGTTTACTTTGCCGACAAAGTCCATAACGACAGTGTCACCTAAGGCCGCTTCGCTGTCTTTAACGACTAAGCTAGCGTTTTCTTTTAATGTATCTTCTAAAGCTTGTTCGACATCTTTCTTGGTAACTTTGACTTCTTTTTTACCAATTTCTAAGCCTTTATATTGACCAAGTTTCACTTCAGGAGCGACAGCGAGAAGGAATTTAACTTCTAATTCGGTATCGCTAACTTTTGTGACATCCACTTGTGGACGAGCGTATGGTCTAACGCCATCTTTTTCAATAATGTCTTGATAGATAGCTGGTAATAAAGCGTTGATCGCTTCATCTAAGACTTTCATTGGATCAACATGAGATTTCACCAAGTTTTTTGGAGCTTTTCCTTTACGGAAACCATCAATGGTGACATTCTCCGCTAATTTGTTAAAAGCTTTGTCTTGGGCTTCTTTCCAACTTTTTTCATCGACAACAACGTCGACTTGAACATGTCCATGTTCTAATTTAGTAACTTTTCTTTCCATATTTATATGCCTCCAAATAATATGCGATATTGATTATAAATAAATTTATAGTATCTCACAAGAAAAACGCTCAAAAAATAAAAATTGTGGGATTTTAGAAATCTTCCACACAATCTTTAATTCTTTGAATTAAGTCTCTAACTTCTTGTAGACTTATATTTTTATTTTTACACCTTGTTGGTAAATCTTCTTCGGTATTTATTTGTAAATACTCATAAGATATTTCTTTAAGCGCCTCGATCAATATCTGATAAGGAATTTCAAGCTTTTCTGGATAGGTATAGATAATATAACTACTTAAGATTTGTACCGCATCAGATTCTACAGATGGGTTTCTAATATCCGCGGATAACGCTCTTATAAAATCGTTAAATTCTTTACCGATAAATGGTGGTTCTAGTTTACTAGGATTAACAATTATATTCTTACTAATATGTTTAAACCCTAAATCTTTATTGACTCCTTTTTGAACTAAAAGAAGCAAGGCGAAAGATCTAATTGATTGTTTAGGGAAATCAATCATAACGCTTTGGATTTTATCCAAAAATGTATTAATATCTCTATCTCTAACCATATCTAAAGCTGGTAAAACCACACTTTGATCTTTGCTTTTTAATCTCTTCTTAATCTCATCATTAGATAGTTCATGCGATTCAACAGATTTCTTTTCTTCTTCTCTAACGTATTTTGGTAAATCTTTTAAGACTTCCTCAACTTGTTGAGAGACATATGGCATATATTCATATCTTTTAATTTCTTCATAAGCTTCATCAAAGTTATGTAGTAAACAAAGGATCTCAATATGTATTTTCATTAATAAAGCTAAGTCACCCTGAAGGATTTCGCGGTGGGTTTTAATGACATTTAAGGCTTCCTCGCCCTTACCTAACGCTAGGAAAGCGCTGATACGATAAAAGAGATGATTCATATCTAAAGAATCTTCGGTTAATTTGATGACTAAATCATAGTCTCTACGATCCATAAGTGTCTTTAAACTGTCCATGTTTGTCTCCTTTTGTTAGTATTTTATTAGTATAATATTAGTAGTTATTAACTTTGTTAAAGTCGTGTAGGTTAATAGATTATTTCAAATAGTAGGCCTTTTTGATTTCTTCTTCACTAATCGGTCCTTGTCTCACCACTTTGACCTCACCATTTAATAGGCTCACAATTGTGGATGGAACCTCACCTTTTGCCTCTCCAGAGATGATATTTTTAACTTCATTTTTGAAGATTTCTTTCACTTCTTTGGAATTCAATGCGGGTTTAGATCCACTCTTATTTGCGGATGGCACTAATAAGGGAAAATTCACCGCTTTTAATAATTCGAGCGCCTCAATATTCGTGGGCACACGCATGCCTATAACATCGCTACCATGTGTCACGTAAGAAGGAACACTCCCTTTTTTAAGTGGCACTAAGATGGTTAATGAACCAGGAATGAATTTATCAATCACTCTTTGAGTGCCTTCATCGATAATACCGTATTTAGGCATCTCACTTTTATCTTTTAGCATCAAAGTGTAAGGTTTATCTTCTGGTCTTTCTTTGATCTTGTTTAGTAAGTTATAGGCTTGATAGTTATTAAAAACCACAGCGAGTCCCATGACCGTTTCCGTAGGAAAGGCAACGACTTCACCTTTTAATAAAGCTTCTTTCGCTAATAAGATTTCTTCTTTTAAACCCATAACGCTTTTAATATACCCTTTTCATAAGAAAAAATAAATAAATGCGCATCTAGATAGTGATATAATATTTTCGCTATGGTTAGAAAAGATATTAAAGAATTTATTAAAACTATTCCTAGTGACGTCACGATTGTCGCGGCTAGTAAATATGTTTCTTCTAGTGATATCAAAGTTCTTTTAGATGCGGGAATTAATAATATCGGTGAAAACCGTGTAGAATCTTTCCTTCATAAGTATGAAGAATTAAAAGATAATAACATTATTTGGCACTTTATCGGTCACCTACAAAGAAATAAAGCATTACAAGTTATTGATAAAATTGATTATCTAGAATCACTTGATTCCTTAAAACTAGCAAAATTAATCAATTCGCACCGTTTGAGCCCTTTAAAATGCTTTGTTGAAGTCTCAATCAATTTGGAAGAAAACAAGAACGGAGTGCCCTATTTTGAGGCCGAAAACTTCATTAAAGAATTAAAACAATATCCTAACATCGAAGTTGTTGGCTTAATGATGATGGCACTAGCTTCATCAGATTCTTCTTCTTTAAGAGAACAATTCTCTAAATTAAGAATATTAAGAGACAACATAGAAAATAATTTAAATATTAAATTACCATACCTATCTATGGGTATGAGTGAAGATTATATAGAAGCTATAAAAGAAGGCGCTACTCATGTGCGCCTTGGTCGTATCTTGTTCGATCTATTATAATTCTTCTTTATTGTTAGTTTCTTTAGCTTCCTCTTGGGAAGTTTTTTCTTGCTCTTTTTTCTCTTGTTCTTGTTTTTCTTCTTCAATCGCCTCTAATAGCATTGGAATTGGATGATAATAATGATATATTCCTTGGAATATATAAACCGCACTTAAATAATAAAATCCAATCGACATCATGAGCCTTCTAAATTCCATGGTGATAAAAGATAATTTCGCGAAACATAAAATATCAAAAGTAATGAAATAGACCGCTAAAGGAAGAACTAAAGTCTTATCTAATAAAGAATTTTTCTTTCTCTTTCTTGGTGATAACAAAGTCCAGAAGAAATCAAAGATTAAATAAGCGCCACCGAAGATAGTAATCCAGTTAAAGACGATTAAGGTAATTTCTCTTTTACCGATTACACCAATTATTTCTAATGTCGCGATAACAATAAAAATTAAAGCGATAAGGATGAGTTCACCGCTATAGATGAGTTTAGTTTTCTTTTCAATCGACATCTTCTTTTTATCCATAATTTTACCTTCTATATTTGTTAATGAAATCTTCTATTACTTTGTAATATCTATTTTTATCCACGATCACAGAATGACAATGTCCGGCTTTTGGGAAATAGACTAATTCTTTATTACTAACGCAGTTATTATATAGTTTTTTTGCGTTTCTCGGGAAAACAAGTTCGTCTTCTTCACCTTGAATAAATAACACTGGAACATTTTTATTATTCTTTAAAGCCTCCATGGGAGAGACATCTTTAAAGGAGAAATGATAACGTTTCTTAATAAAATAATTCGTTAATCCTAGTATTGGAAACATCGGAGAATGATGGATCTCGATAAATGATTTAGTTAACTCTTCTAAAGAAGCAAATGCGGAATCCGCGACCACGAATGATAAATCATCTCTTTCACATGCCGTTAATAACGCAGTGGCTCCGCCCATAGAAGCACCAAATAATCCTAATTCGATATCTTGACCAAATCTTTCTTTGACTTGTTTAATTATTTCTAAAGCATCAAGATGTTCCTTATAGCCCATCGTCACATAACCTCTAACGTTTTCACCATGTGAACGATGATCATAAAAAACTAATGAATAACCTAGTCGATAAAAAGCGTAAGCGTATTTCACAAGTCCTTCTCTATTAGAAATATGTCCATGCATCATAATGACAAATTTCTTTTTATTATTCAAAGAATAATCAGCGTGGATAATATAGCCATCTTTCATCTTAAAAGTTATCGGTGTGCGGCTATAATTTTCTATTCCTTCACTATTTTTAACTTCATTTATCTTTTCTTCTTTACTTTTGAAATGTTTCGGTTTACACATCTTATCCGCCATCATAGATGAGATATAAAAGCAAAAAGATAAATATCCGATTAAACTTAATAGGATAATGCTAGAAACGATAATCAAAACGATTTGATAAATTTCCATACCGCTATTTTACATGAAATTAGTAAAAATAATTATAGAAAGCATATTGTTTTGAATTCATCTATCTATTTGTTATGATTTAGGCAGAAAAGAGGTAAAAATTATGTCTATTTATGATTTCAAAGCCAAAGACTATAAAGGAAATGAAGTCTCATTATCCGAATATAAAGGTAAAGTATTACTTATCGTTAATACCGCGACTAAATGTGGATTCACTCCTCAATATACCGAACTCGAAGAATTATATGGTAAATATAAAGACAAAGGATTCGTCATCTTAGATTTCCCCTGCAACCAATTCTTCCGTCAAGCTCCAGGAAGCAATGAAGAAATCCATACCTCATGCGTCTTAAGATTTAATATCGCTTTCCCACAATTTGCAAAAATTGATGTCAACGGTAAAAACCAACATCCTTTATATGCTTTCTTAAAAGAAAGTTGCCCAGTGAGAAAAGGTAAAAACATCAAATGGAACTTCACCAAATTCTTAGTGGACAAAGAAGGTAATGTGATCGATAGATTCGAACCCACTGAAAAACCAAGCGAGTTCGAAAGTAAGATTGTCGCTTTACTCTAATAACATGAAAGACCATCGCGTGATGGTCTTTTTTATTACAAAGTAATAATTATTTAGATAACTTACTCTTTACTAGTTCCGCATCCATATGCTGGAAGGTCACTGTATCAACATAAGGTAGTACTTTATCTAATTGTTCTTCGTTTTCTATCGTCCAAACATTAACTAGATAACGCTTATGATATTTTTGAATTCTTTTTTCTTCTAAGAGCACTTGTTCAATATCGATACTTTCCACAGTGTGTCTGAAGTAGTTATATGTATATTCATGACTCTTAGCCACAAGTAAACTACGGATAATACCTAATTTCTTTAAAGGCCATAAGCTACGTGGATCAAAGGAGATTAACATATAATTTCTTTTATCTTTCACTCTTTCTTTCATCACTTCGATGACTTTCTTTGAAAGAGGTTTATAGTTTTTACGGAAAACCTTTAATTCGACGACAAGAGGTACCTTTTCATCCACCGCTTCTAATACTTCGATAAATGTTGGAACCTCTCCTCCATCTAATAAACGGTAATTATCTTTAATTTCTTTTAAAGTTAAATCTTCGATAATACCACTTTTACCAGTGGTTCTTTTTAAATCTTCATCGTGACAGACCACTAATTCGTTATCTTTAGTTAAATGAATATCTAATTCAATCGGTAGATTATTACGGACCGCTAAAAGGAAAGCATTCATCCCGTTTTCGGTATAACGATCATTATGATAGCCCCTATGGGCTATTCCTTTTAATAATAAAGGATTAAGTCTAGAAAGAACTTTTGTCTTATTCATCGGTGTCTAAAGCCTCTAATCCCACTTTAAAGGATGTTTTTGTGGTTTTAACATTCTTCACAAAGAAGAAGACAACTCCGGCGATTAATAAACAGATACCGCCATAAACTGGTAAATATTCCCAAGATAAATGAGGCACTAATAATAAGGTACCTAAAGCGATTGGGGTGATAGTTTGAGCGGCCATTGAGGAAGCGTAATAATAACCGGTATAACGACCAATTCTACTATTTGGACATAATTCCACAACCATCGGATAGGAATTAACGTGCACTAAGGACATACCAAATCCTTTTATAAACCAAATGCCATAGATCCATACTGGGAAGGTTCCACTACCTGCTAAACCTTTGAGACCAAAGGTGAGAACGGCCCAAATCAAATATGATAAGAATGATAATCCTAATCCACCAAATAAGGTCCATTTACGACCAATTTTACTAGCGATAATACCACCTAAAGCGAAACCGATCACACTACCGACACCGCCAACAATGGTGTTAACCATATGTTTCTTCGTAGAAGCACCTAAGAAATAAATTGTGTAGTTACCCATGAAAGTGGCAATACCATTATCGGCCATAAACCAGAAGAATTCGGCCACTAAGATAAGAATTAACATAGTTAAGTTAGCTTTGCTAATTGGTTTATCTTCGCTCACTTTATCGACGACTTCAGCTTCTTCTTCGCCTCTAGCCATCTCTTCTTTCATCTCCGCTTCAATTTCATTTTCTCTAACCGTAAAGAATAAAACAACCGCGGAAATAACCATTAAAACAGAAGCTAATAAGAATGGGATTTCAATCGCCCAAATGTTGTGATACGCCCAGGTATAATTACCATTTTTATCTAAAGTTTTTCCTAAATATTCGGAGAGAACAAAGAAAATGCCAATGGCTGTACCAAAAGCACCGCCGATATAACCCATAATATTGATTAAACCATTAGCTTTACTGCGTAAAGGTTTTGGTGTGATATCAGGCATTAAAGCCACTGCTGGATTACGATACATCATCGCAAATAAGACGACCACTGCCATAAAAACGATAACGCCAACTGTGTCATGTACATGGAATAAAACTGGAATAAATGGGAAGGTAATCGCACATAACGCGGTACCTACTAAAATATAAGGCATACGTTTACCAATTGGAGTTCTAGTCTTATCAGATAAACGACCAAATATTGGTAAAAGGATTAACGCGGCGACATTATCGATAGCCATCATGATACCAACAAGATATTGAACTTGTTTCTCATCATTAAGACCAAAAGATCTCATGAATAGTTCGCTTAAAAAAGTTGGACACCATGAGTCATAGACTTGCCATAAAAGCAAGATGCCAAAAAAGGCGAAACCGATTAATAAGGTTCTCTTATAATTGAGTTTAAAAGGTTTCGCACTAGTAGAAGTTTCCATATTATTCCCCCTCTTCTAATAGTAATTTCGGAAGTTCTTTAATCGAATTTAATATATAAGTTGGTTGGTGTGGATAGTTTTTGATATCTTCTAAAGAAGATTCTCCAGATAATACCGCGATAGAATCCACTTTTGCTCTTACCGCAACTTCGATATCGGTATATAGACGATCACCAATGGCGATCACTTCATCTAAATTAACATTGAATTGTTTAGCTAAATAATAAATTATTTCTGGATTTGGTTTACCCATCACTGTGGCTTTTTTACCGGTGCAACGATAAATCCATTCACACATTCCACCACAATCAGGGATATATAAGCCATCTTCTATTGGACATCTAAAATCACCGTTTGTGGCAATGAATAAGCAATCATTTGTTTCTAGATATAAACATCCATCTTGTAATTCTTGATATGTTAATTCAGTGGAAAATCCCGCAATTACCGCATCGATCTTTCGGCCTTTTTCATATTTATTAATTAAATTGAAATGCTTCGCTAATTTGTCTTTAAGACATTTATTACCAATCACATAAATATCTTTAAGTCCTAAAGATAATAAATGAGAGATAGTCACTTCTGTAGAAGAATAAAAATTCTTCTTTAAATCACATTTAATCCCAAAGTTAGACATCTTTTGATAATAAAACTCTAAATCATGGGATGAATTGTTAGTAAAGAAGACATAGTCGATATTGTTTTTGTTTAAAAAATCAAAGGTTTCTAACGCCCCATCAAAAAGATTTTTACCTAAATAGATTGTGCCATCCATGTCAAAGATGACAAGCTTCTTTTTCATACTCCATTATTTTAAATCAATTAAAGGGAAAAAGCATCCCATATTTATTTGAAAATAAAAAGGACTCATAGAGCCCAATAAGAGATACACTCTCTGTCGCTTCACACTCGTTGATAATCGTCGCGTTACTATTAGCGATATGTTAGTTAGCCGTTGCTAAATAGTAAGAGGGTGTATCCTTAAACAAAATAATATAAAAGAAGATGGACTTATTCAAGAATAATTACAAATTGTTGGATAAGGAAAAATCTTCTTTTTCAATCCATTTTAGTTTTCTAAATAATAGATCGATTAAAAACACTAATAAGCCTGATCCTATAATAATAGAAATAACTAAGATAATAACTAAATAATGGTAATTAAAGGCATCGAAGAAATTAAGTGGTCCCACAAGTCCACATGTCCCCATACCAGCACCGACAGATAAACCAGTAGAATTTACTAATTTATCATATGGGAATAGCATCGCTAAAGGACCAAATAATGCGGAAACTACTATAGTAGGAACCCAGATTAATGGCTTTCTTAAAATGTTTTTAAACTGTAGCATCGATGTACCGATACCGACTGCGATAACGTTGCCCCATTTATTGTCTCTAGCGGTATGAACCGCAAAGCCGACCATTTGAGTGATACAGCCCACTAATGCAGCCGCTGCGGCCATTGGAACACTACCGATATTTATCGCCACACAAATAGCCACAGAAGATATCGGCGCGGTAAGGGCCATACCCATAAGGGTGGAAATAATAATACACATGATAAATGGAATTGCTTTAAAGCTTGATTCGATGACTAATTGAATACCGATGGTAATATAATGGACCCATTCCGCTAATAAGAAGGAATAAGTCATCGCGGTTATTAGTCCCACAAGTGGGATTAATAATAAATCCACCGGTGTCTTTTTTCTCATCACATATTTCAGCACTATCGCCGCTAACATAACGGAGATATAACAAGATAATGGATCGCCGATTGAACCAACTTGCCACTGAGCAATACTTTGGTTAGGCAACCACTGAAACATATAATTTCCCACAAAGCCCGCGGCCATTAAAGTCACAACAGTTACACCATCTCTTTTTAAAGATAAAGCCACGCCTAAACCGATACCCGCACCCATTAAGCCTTGGATAATCTTGGCGTAGTCATTAACTCTTTCTAGACCAGGGATTCTAGAGAATAAGGCGATAACAGTACCGATAATCAAAGTACCAAAAAGACCGATGGCCATGCCATTAGTGGTCTTCATTAAGATAGTTTTTATATATCTTAAGGCTTTTAAAAATTTGTTATCGCTAGTTTCCATAACGAAATAATATTAGGGAAAATTAATAATTAATACAATAGATTAATGTTTAACTTGAAAATGAACCCCATCCATCGGATAAGGAGAAACTAATCCACCTTGGATTAACTTATCTAGTAATTCTTGAGCTTCTTTATCGTTTACATTAAAGAACATTTTGATATCCGCTATAGAGATAAAGTTCATATTTTTGACATTCGCTTTTAAAGCGACTAACTTATCAGCGTCCATATATTAATTCCTCTACTTAATTATAAAATAATTTGTCCATAAGAAAACCACCTTTTTCAGGTGGTCAAAGCTTATACTTTTTTAACAATTACTTCTTTACCGTCGTAGTCTACTTCGTATTTATGAGAAGTATCTACTTCTTGAGAAATAATCTTATTAGCGATAATTGTCTCCACTTTATTTTGGATAAAACGTTTAATTGGTCTCGCTCCATAAACTGGAGAATAAGCACTATCTAAAATATAATCTTTTAGTTTCTTAGAGAAGGTGAATGAATAATAGGATTCTTTTAATCTCTCATTTAAATTATTAAGCATCTTATCCACAATCTTAGATTGAGTTTCTTTACTTAAAGGAGAGAAATACACTATTTCATCAATTCTATTTAAAAATTCTGGTTTAAAGGTTTGATGGAGTAATCCTTCCACTTTATCTCTTTCATTATGAAGTAGATATTCACTACCTAAATTAGAAGTCATGATAATAATGGTGTTTTTAAAATCTACCACTCTTCCTTGACTATCGGTAAGTCGACCATCATCTAACATTTGTAATAACAAATTGAAGACTTCTGGATGGGCTTTTTCGATTTCATCGAATAAGACAATAGAATAAGGATTTCTTCTCACCTTTTCGGTTAATTGTCCGCCTTCTTCATATCCCACATATCCTGGAGGGGCACCAATTAATCTAGAAGTCGAATATTTCTCCATATATTCACTCATATCGATACGAATAATATGGCTTTCTGAATCGAATAAGGATTCCGCTAAAGCACGAGCCACTTCCGTTTTACCAACACCCGTTGGTCCTAAGAATAGGAAGGAACCAATTGGTCTATTACTATCTTTAATACCTGCTCTTTGACGAAGTATCGCATCACTGACTAAAGTTAAAGCTTCATCTTGTCCGATGACTCTTTTTGCTAAAGTTTTCTTTAAATCCAAAACTTTTTCACGATCACCTTTTTCGATCTTGCTTAAAGGAATATTAGTCATACGAGAAATAATCTTAGCGATCTGTTCTTCATCGACAACTTCCGATAATAATTTATGGTCGTTACCTTTCACATCGCTTTCTTTAAGTTTCTTCTCTAGTTCAGGGATGGTCTTATATTGAAGTTCACCCGCTTTTTCATATTGAGAATGACTTAAAGCGACATCTAGATCGAATTTGGCTTTCTCAAGTTTTTCTTTAATTTCTTTAACCTTGAGAATGGCTTCTTTTTCTTCTTTCCATTTCTTAGTTAAAGTCTTATCTTTCTCTAATAGAGAATTTAATTCACTCTCTAAATCAGCAAGTCTCTTTTTACTCGCTTCATCGCTCTCTTTTTTAAGGGCGACTTTTTCAATTTCTAACTGTCTAATTTTTCTTTCTAGTTCATCTAGTTCACTAGGCATAGAAGCTAGTTCCACTTTAATAGAAGCGCAAGCTTCATCCACTAAGTCGATAGCTTTATCTGGTAAGAATCTAGAAGTTAGATATCGATTAGATAAGGTTGCCGCCGCGATTAAAGCGTTATCGGTAATTTTGACACCATGGAATGATTCAAATCTATTTTTCAGTCCTCTTAAGATAGTAATTGTATCTTCCACAGTTGGTTCATTAATTAAAACCGGTTGAAATCTTCTTTCAAGCGCACGATCTTTTTCAATATATTCGCGATATTCTTTTAATGTAGTCGCACCGATACAATCGATCTCACCTCTCGCTAACATTGGTTTTAGCATGTTAGAAGCATCAAGTGCGCCATCAGTTCGACCTGCACCAACAATAAGATGAATCTCATCGATGAAAAGAATAATTTTACCTTCACTTTCCTTAATTTTATTAAGGACGGCTTTTAGTCTTTCCTCAAATTCACCACGATATTTCGCACCCGCTACTAAGGCGCCCATATCTAATTCATAGATCGTTTTATCCTTTAATATAGTAGGCACATCATCTTTCACAATTCTTTCCGCTAAGCCTTCGAGAATTGCGGTTTTACCAACACCAGGTTCACCGAGCAATATGACATTGTTTTTAGTTTTCCTGGCTAATATTTCGATAATCTTTCTAATTTCTTCATCTCGACCAATAACGGGATCAATCTTTCCTTTTTTGACTTCCTCGTTAATGTTTCTTCCGAATTTTTGAAGGACATCTTTATCATTTTCATAATCAGGCATTTGTTCCATTTGCATAAACATTATCCTCCTTTTACATCTCTATTGTAGCACAAAATTAGCACTCTACAAGCCCGAGTGCTAAAATATTTTCTAATAACTATGTTATTATTTTTTGTTATTTTCCTCATTTATATGTATTTTTGGTAATAAAATGAGCCTAATTTTAATGCATTTTCGTAGCGGCAAATATAAAAAGTGATAAGATATTACCGGAGATGATAAATTATGAATAATTTTAAAACAGTACCTATTACTCTAATCACTGGTTATTTAGGAAGCGGAAAAACGACCTTGCTTAACCATATTTTAAAAAATAGTAAAAACCATAAGATGGCGGTTATCGTTAACGATATCGGTGAAGTTAATATCGATGCGGAACTAATAGAGCAAGGTGGAGTGGTTAATTCTAAAGATGGCGACTTAGTGGCCTTACAAAACGGTTGTATCTGCTGCACCTTAAAGAAAGATTTAATCAAACAACTCGCGGATCTTGTGGAATCACAAAAATTTGATCATATCTTAATTGAAGCTTCTGGTATATGTGAACCAGTCCCTATCGCTCAAACGATATGTTATATGGAAGAAGAATTTAAAAAACAAAATCTTCCAAAGTTCTATACATTAGATGCGATTATATCCGTCACTGACGCTTTAAGATTAAGAGATGAATTCGGTTGTGGCGATGTCTTTAAAGACACAGTTAGAGGCGAAGAAGATTTAGAAAATCTTGTCATCCAACAAATCGAATTCTGCGATGTCGTTTTATTAAATAAAGTCAGTGAAATTTCTAAAGAAGAATTAAGAAAGGTGAAGATCGCTGTTAGAGCCCTTCAACCACAAGCCAAAATCTTAGAATGTGATTATTGCGATATCGATATCGATGAAATAATCGATACCCACGCTTTTAACTTCGAAGTGGCTTCTACCTCCGCAGCGTGGATTAGAGAATTTGAAGACTGGAGCAACGAAGTTGACGCTGATGAAGATCACGATGAAGATGATGATGACCATGACGAACATGAACACCATCATGAACATGAACATGAAGAACATGAACACCACCATCATCACCATCACCATGAACACGGAATCGATGAAAATGATGATGAAGGTACCGCTGATGAATATGACATCAATACCTTTGTCTATTATCGTAGAAGACCATTTGATAAAGAAAAATTCGTGAAATGGATCGAAAATAACGGACGTAATATCATCAGAGCGAAAGGCATTTTATATTTCTTAGGTGAAGAAAAATACGCTTGTGTTTATGAATCCGCTGGTCGACAAAGAAAGCTCGAAAGAACCGGAGAATGGTATTCTGGTAAGTTAAGTAAAAAACAAATTCAATATTTAATTGAAAACGATGAAAACTTCGCGCATGACTGGGATGAAAAATACGGTGATAAATTAATTAAGCTCGTCTTTATCGGGCAAAATCTCGATAAGGAAGGAATTAAAAAAGAATTAGACTTAATCTAATTCCTATTGAAACTTAAAAGTTTAAACTTATAATTAAAATAAGAGGTAAAAATTATGGGAAAATTCAGATGTCCAAGATGTGGTGCTATTTTCGAAGGTCAACCAAATAGATGTCCACGTTGTAACGTATTATTTAAATTTGATAACGGCAATCCAAACGCTCCTTTCTACGCTCCAAAAGAAGAAAAAGTCGAAGAGAAGAAAGAACCAGAAGTGATTGAAAAAGTTGTCGAAGTTCCTGTGGAAGTTGAAAAAGTTGTCGAAGTTCCAAAGGAAGTTGAAAAAATAGTCGAGGTTGAAAAACCAGTCGCTATCATTCCAGAAAAAACTAAAGAAAATACATATTTTGATGGTAAAACATGTCAATATTTTGGTTGGTCAGTGTTAGGTGTATTAATCACCATCCCAACTCTTGGTATTCTTTATCCACTAGCCTATGCTTGGTTATATAAATGGAGAGTGAACCACACCGTCATTAACGGCTATCGTTTAAAATTCGATGGTAAAGCTGGTAGCTTAATTGGTAGATGGATTCTTTATGAATTCTTATCAATCATCACCTTAACCATCTTCGCTTGGTTTGTCCCAGTGAGAATCAATAAATGGGCCACCGCTAGAACCACTATGGTTTTTGATAAACCAGTAGAAGAAGAGAAGAAAGAAGAAGCTCCAGTTGAAGAAAAAGCTGAGGAAGTTAAAGAAGAAGCTCCTGCCCCAGTGGAAGAAGCTAAATAATCCTTCTTATATAAAATATAAGCACATCACGAAGATGTGCTTTTTTATTATTCTTTGTCTTTCTTTTTTAAGAATGATAATAAAGGTTTAAATGATTTATCTTTACCGACATAGAATATCGCTAAAGCGCGAGGACCGATATGGCTACCAGTCACTAAATCATAATTATATATTTCAATGTTTTTAATACCAGCTTCTAATAAGTTATCTTTTACTTTAAGCGCATCCTCATAACAATTGGAATGAGTAATATAAACAGTTTGAGAATCTTTATTAACAATATAATCGATACATTGATTAGTTAATTTCTTTAAAGCTAGCTTTCTACCACCCACTTTACCAGTTTGCACAATTGTGGATTCTTCACTACCTTTCAGTAAAACTTTAATCTTTAAAGCATTAGCGATTTTCGCCACAACTTTATTCACTCTTCCAGTTTTCGCTAGAAAGTTAATATCATCCACGGTGAATTCGCTTCTCACCTTTAATTTAAATTCTTCCGCTTCTTTAATTAAAGTTTGATAATCTTTACCGCTTTTTACCTCGTTAGCAAGGCGAATAGCTTGTAAGCCTTCCCCTAGCCCAGCGGTCATCGAATCGATGATATAAACGACTTCTTTACCTTTTTCTTCGTTAATCATATCTCTAGCGATACACGCGGATTGATATGTACCAGATATTCCTTTAGCCATGGTAAAACAAATTATTTGATGGCCGAGAGCGATATCTTCTTTAAAAGCTTCTAGATAATCATTAGGATTAATTAAAGAAGTATGGATATCATTATCTCCTTCAAGTTCTTTATAGAAGATCTTACTAACTTTTTCCGTATCAAAAGATTGGTCATAACAGTTATATTCATTTCCTTTGATATATAACTTCATGTTTATGACTTTAATATCTAAATTCTTTTCTTTAATGATTTCGGGGAATAAATTACTTCCCGCATCCGCATAAACTTTAATAGCCATAATTAATCACCGTTTATATATTAAATAAGTAATTTATGAAATAAAATCTACTAAAAGAAAAAGTTTCTCTACTAAGAAAGAAACTTATTCTACTAATTAATAAAAACGATTATTCTTTGTTTTCAATAGCTTCTTTTTCTTTAATCTCTTTTTTGGTGGCATAGATGGTACCAACAACACCACCGGCAGCGTTAATTTCCACACCAGAAAGTAAACCGAAGACGATATTTAAGATATAAGCGGCTTTACTTTCTTTCTTTCTACCGATAAAGGCGATAATTGCATTAACAACATCAAAGGTAGAAACAAAAGCAAAGACCACACCTAAGGTAATAAATGTGGCTTTTAAAGCAATTCTGGCCTCTTCTTCAGTCACATCATAGGTTGCTGTTTTAAGTATCTCTTCAATAACCGCATCGCTACTAATAACGAAGAAAACGATCGCACTAATTAAAAATGAAACCGCCATGACGATTGATAAAATCGCACCAACTAAGATTAATGTATTTGCTGTTTTTCTCATAAATTAAAATTCCTTTATTTATATTATACACTATTTTGCCAAACGTTTCTTTTTATTAAAGAAAATATAAGCGCCAACAGAAGATAAGATAATAACTGAAGAAACGATAATAATACTAATTAATGGTCCATTATCATTAAATATCACTTTTATTAAATTAGAACTATCTTTTTTAGGGGTGACAAATCCATTTTCGATACGATCTAAATAATCAATCTTACTACGATGATATTTATAGATAATGTAATCATATCCTTGGACCGCTCTTTTCACATAAGTGGTATTTTCTAATTCATATGTACAGTTAGTGAATATCACTTTTGCATCTAAGCTAAGATCTTCAAACATCTCTTTACTAGTGGTGAAATAACTATCAATTCGATCTTCATTCCCATTAGCATCACAATGACCCAATACTTCGTTAACGAAATATTTGGCGAAGTGTGTCACTTCGTTAGAATCATCACTTTCATCATAGATATATGTTCTTTTATAAATAACCATAGCATAAGTAGTATCATCTAATGTCCAGTTAGAACCACTACCATTTAAATATTTATTGCCAATCATTAATAAACCATTAGATGTAATTGTTATAGCGTTATTAGCTGTAGGCGTCTCCACTAAACTAATACCAGATTGACCGCTTCCCTCTTCACCTAAATCAAAATATTTTCCTTCATTGTTTTTAGCGTGGTAATAAATAGTATCGTTAATGATGTTCTTTTCGATGGTGATAACAAAGTTATCTAATCGATAATCATTAACCACAAATTCATCACCAGGTTCTTCCCCAAAAGCAAAACCATTTTTAATTACCTCTGCATTATTAGCCATAAAGAAAGATGATTCGTTTCTTAAAATATAAGAACCACGATAATCCACTGGTAAGGTGGTTAATTTTGTATAGGTATGTAAAGAGGCACCACCATTAACAGTAATATCAAAATTTGCAGGCATCCCTAAACATGTAAAGTTAACCGTATATGTAGCAGAAGAAATGTCACCGCTATAAGCATTTCCGGGAGAAGAGAATAAATAAGAATGATCATTATAACTAATAGGAACCTTCTCTGATTCATTGAATCTATATTCAACTTCTAAACCAGACATATCGATTTTATCACCTGGTCCATAACCAGTAGTTTTATCTGGTAGTTTAGTGATATGTATAGTGCCATGTTGGATAGTTTTCTTACGGAATAAATTTACATTTATGGCCCCATCTTCACAGAAGTTGAAATTAGGTCTAGTTCCACCACGGGTAAAATGTAAATACATATATGGTGCTATGGTATCTAAATTAGCCATTTTCATGACTTTATGATTGCTATCGTATTCTAAGGTCCAAGACGCTCTTTTATCATGATGAGGTCTTACCCCAAAACCATTCATAAACCATGCGACATTTTTATAATTATTTTCTTGTCCATGATTTTCTTCGGTATTAGGTCCAAGATAAGATATGCCATTATTCGCTTCGCCATAACTACCGACAACTGCGATTTTGTTATAGAAAGCAAAAGTATTTTCTGATATACCAGGACCAACTTTTAAATATTGGACTTTTTTACTATTTAAGTATAGATATTCGTTTTCTTCTCCTAATAAAAGGGAGTTATTGTTAGACGCGGTCGCAAAACACGGATTACCCGCCATATAGTCGAAGACATCTCCATACGTGGAGACAATAATAATTGAATCGTCTTCATGAATAGAACTAACATCAGTAATCTTTTCAAAGAAACCAGTTTCTAATGTGGTTGATGTAGCCGCCCTAGTTTCATACATCTTAGTGCTATTTGATATACCAATACCGGTTAATAATAATGACACTACTAGTAGTGATCCTGCTAAAACATTTCTTATAATCTTTTTCATAATATCTAAAGTATATACTTATCTATAAATTAATATAAATATTTTTTATATAAATATATATAATAAGGATAATAAAAAGCCTCACTCTCACTAACGGTCAATTAGGTCATAGAGTTGGGGCTTTTTATCAACCAATAATAATATATTGGTTAGCGGTCACCTGTGTTCATAATTCAGGCTTATACTTATTAAATTAATAAGTCACAAATCTTGTGGTGGTTTATGAACTAAACTCTTGTCTCTCCTATTAGGAGCGAAAGGAACCACACTATTTGCCCATATCATAATGTCCCTAATATAAATTAGATGCATGAACACTACGATATAGAGGATTATTATTCCTCCTTTATAAGTTCTATTTCTAAAACCCATAAAGGAAGAAGGAACTTCCTAGTCGGTCATAACTAAAAGTTCCTAATCCCTTTTATTTAATAAAGATTATTAATATTGTTTTTTACGTCTTCTAATGAAGAAGTAACCACCTATTGATGTAAGTGTAATCGCTGAAACAACAATGATTGCAACAGTTGCGCCGTTATTAACAACATTAGCTAATGGGCTAATTCTCGCTGCAGTGACTAAATCCATGTTGCTATCAAGAGTTTCACCGTTAGCAGCGGCCCAAGCAGATAATCTAGCTTCACCTTCGGCTGAGATTGCGGCTTTTTCATATTCATCCATTGCTTGCCACACAACTTTTGCTTTTGAGTAGTAAGCATGTTCTTCATCAGCACACCATCCTTGAGATGTTGTGTAATCAGACATATGAAGCCATGTTTCTTCAAAATAGGAAGCAACAGCGCTTTCTGAATATGAAGTAATAGCATAAATGACTGCTTTATCTAGTGTTGAACTTGATGCGTATTGGGAGAACCAATTAGAGCTACTGTTCCAACGGAATTGCGGTCTATCTGCATTGCCCTTATTTGTCATAGTAACTTCACCACTAGAAATTGAGATTGTGTATCTACACTTATCAGAAAGTGTGGTAGTTCTTGTTAAGTAGTTATTTGAAGTATTTGAAGCTTCGAGATAATAACCACCATTTTGGAAAGAATAATAGACAACGTCATCAATCTTTTCTCTATGAACTGTATAAGCAGCACTATGCTCTAAATCATCGATACATAATCCTTTAGTAGCATGAATAGTTGCTTCTTGAGAAGTTAATTGATTTCCACCAGCATGGACAACATTCACTCTATCAGAACCATTGCCAAAATAGATTTGTTGGCCATCCCATAAATCAGAAACGGCAGTAACTTGTGCTGCATATGTCTTATCGGTGACAGCAATTGTATATTCAATATATTCATCGCCTGTTCCAACTTCTAATTCTGCTATAACAGATGTGACTGTTCCGATATCGGAATCAACAAATGTATAGCCAATAGCAGGAGCAAATGTTAACGCACCTAAATTGTCATTCGCCTTTGAATAGACGACTGTTGTTGGAGCGGCATCAAATGTTGCAGTAATAACTAATGATCCAACATCAAACGAATCACCAACTTTAAATGATGTGGCATCTGATGCTGTTGTGATTGATAAGGTCAATAAGTTTCTAGCTTCAGTGACTGTAACAGTAACATCAACAGAAGCTGACTTGCCGCTTCCAGTACCAGTGATCGTAAAGACTGTAGCACCAGTTTTAGAACCAGTAGTAAATGTTGCTGTATGTGGAGTGCTAGATGTATCAAAAGTAACTGCACTAGCAGTTAAAGAAGAACCACTCTTAACAGCAGCAGTATAACTTGTTGGAGTGTAATAACTGGAAGTTAAATTAATGCTTTGATTGCTAGTATTTACAGCAGCTTCGACTGATGTTGAGCTAGCATGTAATTCTGGCGTGAAATTAGCATAATTAATTGTGATTGATGATAAATAGAATGCTCCTGAGGCTGAGGAAGCTAAAGTAACTTTATTACTCTTTTCGGATGCAAGATAATCATCAAATGTTAATGTGCCGACTACAATTGTTTGATTTTCAGTTTGAGCACTTGCAGCACCACTAGTTACATTCATACTTGTTCCACCAGCGGTTGCAACAACGACAACAACAGAGGTGATATAAGATGAATCTGGAATTGTGAATGAAATTGTCGCACTCGCAGATCCTGAACCACATTTTAATTGAGATGTTGAAATACCATAAATCTTAGAAAAATCACTGGCAACAACATCAGAATCAACGCTTGAATAAGTTGAATGATATGAATCGTTAGTTTTGATTTCGGTTGGATTTGTATTTTTAGTAGAACCAAATGTCATTACGTATTGTAATGGAGCTTCACTAACTGTGACAGTGCATGTCATGGTTGCAGATGGATAATCATCAGAGGTAACTGTGATATCAGCTGAACCGGCAGCAACACCGCTAACGACACCAGCGGATGTAACTGTTGCAACTGAAGTATCATCAGATTCCCATGTAACATTACTTGAATAAGATCCGACTGCTGTAACAGTAATTGTTGAACCTAAGTCTAATGTCTTTCCTGTGTAGACTGAACCAGTAGCTGCTAAACCAGTGATTGTTACACTTGAAGCAGTAACTGAAACAGAAATTGTGGCCAATTGAGTTGAACCATCTTTTAATGAAACGGTTGTTGAACCCGCTCCATTAAATTCTAAATAAATATCAGCATTGCCTTGTCCATCATCAGTACCAACTGATGCATCGACAACACTCGTATTTCCAGATGAAACAGCTAATCCAGTGGTCAAATTACCATAGGTAACTGAGATGGTTTCATCTTGTCCTGTATATCCACTTGTAGAGAATTT
Organism: Bacilli bacterium; assembly: GCA_045113315.1. GTDB lineage: Bacteria > Bacillota_I > Bacilli_A > RFN20 > CAG-826 > RUG13091. The sequence goes on along the minus strand of JBGUIX010000006.1, from coordinate 147,226 downwards.
TGTAGGAGTAATATAAGGTGAGGTTGGTCTTTCTGCAAATGTAAGATCAACATATGCCGATGTATAGCCAGAAGCAGTAGCGGTAACTCTAACTGAACCAGCACTTGTTGCAGAAACAGTAACTGATTTGCCACTAGCAGCACTTAATGTTGCTCCACACGTATTATTTGATAAAGCCCAACTTGCAGATGTAGCATTCGTAGTTAATGAAATAGTTTCATCAGTATATGCTTCTTTTGATGCTGGATCAGCAGTAATAGTTTGAGTCTCTTCATATTCGCCATAAAGTTTATATTCAAAACCTTTTAAACCACCTGAGTTGGTAAGATTCCAATAACAAACAAATGCAAATTGTTTGGCTGTAGAACTCTTTGTGACAGTAAATGTTGAGCCGGTTGTTATATTACTTGTCTTACTTGATTCAACTGTCCATGTAGAACCATCTGTTGAAGACAATAACCATGCAGTTGTAATAGCGCCACCATTTGTGCCGGTAAAAATCAATTCACCTTTGGTGATGTTTGACATTCCTGTAGTGCAATAAACAGCAGAATATTTTTTTGTTGATGTTGTGATACTTAAAGCTGTTGCAACACCACTAGCGGCACTAAAGTTACCATTACCCAAGGTTGTTTTAGATAAGTTTGTAGACTTAGCGTTTGTGCCTAATTGGGCTGAGTTATTTCCAACAGTAATTTGCCAAGTCGCACTACTTACTTTGGAAGTAGTCGCCGATGAAACAGTTCCTGACCAAGCTTGATATGTTGTTCCTGTTGCTAAACTTGAACCTTGAAAATGGAATGCAAGTTCTTCAGAAGCGGCATGAACCGGCGCCACTTCCCTATTGTTTGCAACAGCAACGCCTACTCCGACCGCCATGGAGGCACCTAAAGCAACACCGACAATCTTTGTAAATAATTTATTCATATTTGTTCTCTCCTTTCGTAAGTCTCTAGGTCTTTCGACCTTAGAGTATGAATAAATCTTTGATTGATTATTTCTTTTTGTTTGGATTACCTATTTCATCCATACGCCAAAAAACATCAATCTAGTGATTTTTGTCAGCTTGTTAGCGAGTTCTTGTGCGCCCCTTGCGCGACTGCTAACGCCACTGACGTGACTAGAAGAGAACATTAAGAGTCATGTGCACCGTGATTCTTTTTTCTAATCCAGTCAAATAGAGCAATTTCGGCTTCGGTGGAGAACCTCTGACCTCAGGTTCTCCCCCTAATGGGGAGTCGCTCTATGCGACTATTGTAAGAAGAAGAAGAAGAAGAAGAATCAAGCACTCAACCCCTTAGAGTGCTAACTTTATTTACTATGTAAATAAAAAAATATTTTGAAAACCACTATCAGGTTGTTTGTTTTGTTTATTTTTTTCTAATTGAAAGGAAGAATATTTTGAAATGAAACATAACCACAATATGATTAACTTATCTTATATGCAGTGTTCACTATAAAGAAAACGCTCACTTTCATGAGCGAATCCTTTTTTAATTAAGACTAGCCAAATTGTGCTGAACACTATAATTGGAGAATTGTTTTGAGTTCTTTTTTAACATAATCGATATCGCTATTAGAAAGAAGAGGAATAAGTTTTTGTATTTGTTTTTCAGATTTATTCCACCATTCCAGCTTTTCTAATAATTCAATCATTTCATCGTCGAATCTTTTTCTTATGACTTTGGCGGGATTACCAACAACCACTGAATAAGGAGGAATATCAGAACCTACAACAGAGTTAGCACCAATAATGCAGCCATCACCAATATGGACACCTGGCAGAATAACAGCATTTTGACCAATCCAAACATCGTTTCCCACCACTGTGTCACCTTTAAATGGTAGATCATTGATTTTTGGTGGGTTTTGTTCCCATCCTTTAAAAATATAAAAAGGATAAGTGGAAGCACTATTCATTTGATGATTAGCCCCATTCATAACAAATTCTACATTATGACCAATTTGGCAAAACTTACCGATAATAAGCTTATCACCTAAAAAGTCATAGTGATGAGTTACTCTACTAGCAAAGTTCTGACCATCATAATATGAATATTTACCGACTTCGATATTTCTAGTAGATGCAATTAATGTTGGTTTTATATAAACGACACTTTCATCTCTAGATTTGAGCGGATATATCTTTCGCCAATCTGGTTTATCCGCATCATGGGCCATATCCATTAGCTTATTTGTTTCAGCATCGCTTAAATCCAAGAATTCAGCAGCATTTACATTAAATGTAAGGATTAACGCTATTACTTTATCAAAAGACATCTCAGTTAATCCTGTTTCAATCTTATTGATCATTGATTTATGGGTGTAACCTAAAGCCTCTGCAAATTCTTGCTGAGTCATATTGTTTTCTAGACGAATCTTTTTAATTCTGTCTCCTAATACTTTGTATACTGGCATATAATTTCTCCTTTTAACCGCGTCGATTTCGACACCTTTAGCCACTTTTTTTAAACGGTTAACATGGTCGATTTCGACCAGTTTAATTTGATCGAAATATGTTGATTTAAACCCACCGAAAACGAGGGGTTTACTAATTAATCTTTTTTAAAAGAAAATCAATGATTTCCTTATTTTCAATTTTAATGATATCAAACATTTTCTTCCCGGCATAATTTAAAGATGCTCCAAGCTGGTAACACTCTTCGTTATCAATTATTAAAAATCTATCATGATTATCATCTAATGGTTTGATATTTATTTTTCCATATTGAGATTCGAATTTATCAATAACGTCTTTTTCAAGTTTAGATAGATGGCTAGAACAAATGGTTAATTTCACTGATTCTTTTTTATTTTTCAAGAATGTAAAAGCTTTAGCGTCACAATATGGATCAATAAGCACAATAGAACTGTTTGCCTTTCTAATGATTGATGAAATATATTCATAAGCATCATAGAATTGACCCGCACTAAAAATTGCTTGTTTAGGCAAATCGGCTTTATCGATTAATTTAAGAATTTCATCAAACTTTTTATTTGTTTCGTTTTCAAATTCGATTTGTCTATTTTGAAGTTTAGCAAGAGCGAGTAAAACATCACCATTTTCCATAATGAATTTACGCATTTGAACAAATTTTCTAACTATCTCCACGCTCATCTTTGCAGCAACATCATTTTTAATAACTCCAGCTAATGCCAGGATACCATGTTCAGTATAAACATAAGGTCTGTATCTTCTTTTAGAAGATAAAGTGAATGAGGTCACATTTTGTGACCGCAAAATCGAATCAAATTCTTTCGCAGTCAATTGATAGCAAAAATCTTTAGGAAATCTTCCGGTGTTTCTTTTCATTTGTTGATTTAACTTTTTAACTTCTGTTCCAAAGAAAAATGCCACATCACTATCTAACATTACTTGTTGACCTCTAATGCTATAGATACATTCTTCTATGTTTTTGTTTTCGATGGATATTAAATGTAGTGGTTGATTATTATTCATAAACAGTTCTCCTTTTTCCAATTATATTCTACCATAATTTGAATTATTCTTCTACCACAATCACAACATAAATATGGATCAATTAAGATAATTGAATTATTTGTGCCAAATATTAGTGAGCAAATAAAATCATATGCATCAAAATATTGGCCATCATAAAATAGCTTTTGCTTAATCGGTTCAATATATGTTTTTTCTTTTATCTTCTAATTGAACTTGTGCATTTTTTGCACATGTACTTTTTTTCATCAAGCTCTCCATCTTTATAAATAATATTTATAGTTTTTGTACTATTATTAAAATTGGTTAGATGATATGACACAACCTAGACAATTTAAAAGCCCACCGAAGTGAGCTCTTATTCTTTGAAGAAACCTTGATGATCAACCATATTCTCAATTGTTTCAACTGAATCGAAATGGAATGGATATATTTCGCTTAATTGATATATCTTGCTATGGTAGCTAGGTTTAGTTTCTGTGTTATCAACATAGAAGTTAAATGGGATAGGATCGTTTAATCCCCAACCATAGACCCATTGGAAGTCGCCTTTCACGTTTAAATCATAGTCATGACTTCCAAAAGGAGAATTCAAATAGACATCTTTAGCTTCATCCATGATATCGGCAAGGTTATTCTTATAGAAAGTATCGATAATTTGAGTTCCATAAGGCATTCCGGTTTTGGCGTTTATTTTGTCTTTATAGTATTTGCCTTCGCCCAAATAGGAATCCATGTAGATGCAATAGAAACTTACATCGCTTCTTTTCTTTAAAAATTCTTCGATGTATTTATATTGTTGCCCACTTCCACCGGTTCCGTGGTCACCATCGGAATTATGGATAAGAGAGATAATCACCTTTGAGCCAAATTCCTCGGTGTTATGGTAAAAACCGCTTAACAAATGTTGGCCACTTTTAACTGTCGTAGGATCAAAGGAATAAGCGTGCTTAAGATAGAAAGCATCCGCTGATTGTTCTTTATAGCCTTTAGAGCCACAAGCCACTAAAGAATTAATAGATAACAAAGTTATTACGAATTTTGCTAGGTTTCTCATCAACTTTATTTTAGCAAGATTATATTAACTATTTAAATTGTTTTAACGACCTAGACCATATAGTTTGGCGTTGCGTTGAAGTCTAATTGGCCGACTGTTCGAATTCTGCCCATTTTGATTAATTGGGCTTTTCTTTTGCTCATTGATTATCTCCATATAAACAACGAATATATAGACATGTTAAATTGAAATTGCAAAAAGTTAGGTTTATTTATATGTTTTATTTGCAAAAAGTTAGGTTTATTGTAAAGCTGAATTTGCAAAAAAATAACCAAATTGTATCAGGGATTATTTACGAATCTTTAAACCTATTAAAAATGTCCATTTCTGAGCATTTTCGCCACGTTTTGTATATTTTATAAAAAACTTGGAAAAACCAAGCAACTTCATTTGGGATTTCTTTTTAAGGTCTTACCCTCAGACCATATCTTCGTTTGGGATTTCTTTTTAAGGTCTTACCCTCAGACCATATCTATCAAGAGGTTTCCCTTTTGACACTTATATAGTGCAAAATAAAACCCTATTTTTCAATAGGGAAGTCTTGCTGTAACTGAGTTAATATTCAATTAGCGATTTGTAACATAGTTAATAACTTAGCATTAGGCATTTACTATTTGCTTGACGGACGTATTAAAATTGAGATCGAATAATTCCTTGTAGATTTATAATGATCTATTGTGTTTCTATTTAACAAAGTCATCGGATTAAGAGCGCCACTGCCTCCTGTAAAGCCAAGTGTAAACTTTCCTTCGCTAGCAGCAATCAAGCAAGACACCTTTCCTCTTGTGTAATTCTCTTGAATTTCTAAATTTGTACTAAAAAATATGTCTATGTCTAATAGATGAGGAATCTTTTCTTGAGTGTAGCCTTTAATTTCTTTTGTCGAATCACAATCAAAATCATCAATTGTTAATTGATTAGTTAGAGCTTTTTCAAAGAAAAGATATGGTTTGATTTTAGTTTTTACTCCGGTCAAATGTAAGAAGTTTCCTGCGTAAAATCTCAAAATATATCTTTCTCTATTCTTGAAATCTTTTGATTCAATTATAAAATCCTTACCGAGCAATTTCTTATATTTTTCGGCAGCTTTATGCAATAGTAAGCGACAAGATTCTTTATAGTTTTCCATGGTACAAAAAAAGGCGTTTTAAGGTGCGCCACCACTAAGCGAATGGGTTTAAGGTCTCCATTCCGACTAAGCGGAGGGTATATTATCTATATCCCTATCCATTTACATAGTACAAAATAAAACCCTATTTTTCAATAGGGAATTAAATCAATGGTACCCTCGAGGCGACTCGAACGCCTGACCTACGGCTTAGAAGGCAGTTGCTCTATCCAACTGAGCTACGAGGGCATGTAGCGATAATTATCTTAATGAATTTAGGTATTTATTTCAAGAATTAATTGTGGAGCTTATTATATAAAGCTTCAGCAACTACTTTTGGGAGGATTTGGCTAAACTCTTCAATAGAAGCATTTTTTAAAGAATCGAGATCTTTATAAGCGCGATAAAGCATCTCTTTTCTTTTTTCTCCTAATCCTTCAATATCATCTAAAATTGACGCACGCATCGCTTTATTTCTTTTCTCTTTATGGAAGCTTATCGCAAAGCGATGAACTTCATCTTGCATACGTGTCAGCATAAAAAATAATGATTTATCATCGATCTCGTATGTTTTACCACTTCCATCGATTAAACCAGAAGTTTGATGTCTATCATTTTTATATAAGCCAAATAATGGGACATTAGCCCCCGCTTCTAATAAAGCAATCGCCGCGGCGTGAATTTGATTTAGTCCGCCATCGACTAATAATAAATCAGGTAGTTTCTTCTCTTCTTCCACTAGTCTTTTATAATGACGATAAATGACTTCTTTCATACTCGCTAAATCATCTCTGGCTTCTTCATGATTAATTAAGAAACGACGATATAATTTTTTGGCGGGTTCACCGTTAACAAAAGCCACCATTGCTCCCACAGGGAAAGCTCCTTGAATATGGGAATTATCAAATAATTCAATATGCAATGGAGTAGGTATATCAAGTAAATTACCAAGAGATTCTAACATTTCTAATTTATTAGCATCTAATCTTGCTGATAAGAAATATTCATCTAAAGCATTATCGGCATTTTCTTTAGCGTTAATGATTAATTCATGAACTTTGCCTTTAGTGACAAATATAACGTTACTATCTAGTAGATCAGATAAGAAATCTAAAACGATTTTATTATTAATAACTACTTCACTAGGTGTGGGGTATTTTTGATAGAACTGTAATATCAAATCGGCAACCTGTTCTTCATTATCACCAAATTCTTCAACGATAAAGACTTGTTTACCAAGTAATAATCCTTTTCTATAAGAAAGAACCGCTAAAGCGAGATAACCATTACGTGAAGAGAAAGCAAATATGTCACGATCTTTCTTATCACTATTCTCCACATTTTGTTGAGTATTGATATGTTCAATCGCATCTAATACTTTTTTATATTCCGCGGCCTGTTCAAATTCTAAATTATCGCTGGCTAAAAGCATCTTTTCTTTAATTTCAGATTTTTGTTTTTGATTATTGCCTTTCATGAAGGATTTAATATCTTCCCTAATATCATCAAAAACTTTATCTTCAATTTTATTGATACAAGGTCCTAAGCATTGACCTAAATGATAATATAGACAAGTTGAGGAAGGTAATGTTTGACATTTCCTAATAGGAAATATTTTATTTAATAAGGATATAGTTTGATAAGCCGCTCCGGAATTAGGATAAGGTCCAAAATAATCAAAATTTTTATCCTTATTATTTCTTTTAATCATTAATATCGGATCGCCTTTTTTCTTTAAGGCAATATAAGGATAATGACTACCATCTTTTAAAAGAATGTTATAACGAGGATAGTATTTTTGAATTAAATTCATCTCTAAAACGAGAGCTTCTTTTTCATTAGCGGTAATAATCGTTTCAAAATAATCGACATTAGTGACCATCTTAAAAACTTTGCCCGCTTGTGGTCTTAAGAAATATTGGCTCACTCTTTTATATAAATCCTTGGCCTTGCCAACATAGATGATATTATCATCTTTATCATGCATCAAATAAACACCTGGTAAGTGCTTTAAATTAGCAATTAATGTTTTAATCTTCTCGGTCATTTGAAAATTACCACCGTTGCGCCACCGCCACCTTCAGAACCGTCTCCAGGGCGATATGATAAATCTTTTTGTTTATCTAAATAATCGCGGACCATCTTTCTTAAAGCGCCAGAGCCAAATCCATGAATAATTCTGACTTGTTTAAAATGTTTAATGCGACAATTATCAATATATTTCACAAGCTGATAACTGGCTTCTTCAACATGTAATCCAATAATATTAAGTTCTAAGCCAACATCACTGGCGATACTTGCATCAATAGAGCTAACTACTTTCTCTTTTTTCTTTGTTTTTTGAGGCGGTTCAACCTTATGCAACTTATCAATATCAACATCAAAAGATAAGCCGTTATTATTCACCACACGAGCTTTTTTACCATTTATTCTATTTACCCTACCGGTAATACCTAATGAAGGTATTTCGACATAGTCATTTATCGTTATTTCTTCATTATAAGAAATCATCTCTTCATGTTCTAATAAATCATCGAGTTGTTTCTTTAATGAACTGGCTTCATGTAGTTTAATTCCGTCTTTTCTTAAATTAGTTAAAATCTCATTAACTTCTTCTTTGGCTTTTTCAATAATTTGATTCTTTTCTTCATGCACTTCTTTTAATAAATTATCTCTTCTTGCCTTAAGAAGTTTTTCATCATTTTCTAGTTTCTTTTCTAAATTATTAAGTTGTTGTTCTTTTTTAGTTAAATTATCTTCAAGCTTACTAGCCGCATCTAATTTCTTCTGCAAAATAGAGAGCAACTCGTTAGTGCTGTTATTGTTGTTGTTTTTGATAAATTCACGGGCATCATTAACGATTTCCTCGCAAATCCCATATCTATTAGCGACATCTAAAGCATAACTCATACCAGGAGTGCCTTGTCTAAATTTATAAGTTGGGGATAATTTGTCCTCATCAAAAATCATTGAGGAATTATCGATGTGTTTACTTAAAAAAGCATATTCTTTTAACGCGGAGAAATGGGATGAAATTAACGCTAAACAATATTTATTTTCTAAAAATTTAACTATGGATAAGGCTAATGGTTCACCTTCTTTTGGATCGGTACCTGTACCTAATTCATCGATCAGAAGCAAGTCTTTCCCACCAATCTTTTGAGTGATTTCTCCTAATTGATTCATATGCGCGGAAAAGGTAGATAGATTATCGCTTAATGATTGGTTATCGCCGATATCAATAAAGATATTTTTAAAATAACCTAATCTAGATTTTGAAGCAGGAACCACTAACCCACATTGATTCATTAACACTAATAGGCCTACTGTTTTTAAACTAACAGTCTTACCACCAGCATTAGGACCAGATATAATGACGATTCTTTGATCTTCATCTAAATGATATGAATTAGCCACTACTTTCTTCGGATCAATGAGTGGATGTCTGGCATCAACGAGTTCGACTTCTTGCTTATCACTGATAGTTGAAATGACACCATTTATCTCGCTAGCGTAACTAGCTTTAGCATTTAAAAAATCTAATTCGGAAATGATGTAATTATTATGAATAATCTCTTTTTCCTGAATTAAAACTAAAGCGGTTAATTCTTTTAATATTTTTCTAATCTCTTCATTCTCTTCCACTTTTAAAGAGGTGAGCTGATTATTAATTTGGACAATTTCCATCGGTTCGATAAATGTCGTCGCTCCCGAATCTGAAACATCATATATGATGCCCATTACTTTGCTCTTTTCAGAGGTTTTAACAGGCAAAACAAAATGGCCATCTCTAATCGTCGCATTATCATCGTTTAAATATTTAGAATAAGTAAAAGCTAAAGAAGCTACTTTTTGTTGTAAAGAAGATTCTAATCTTCTCATCTTATCTCTAATCTCTTTTAATGTCGGTGTGGCTTTATCAGAAATAGTTAATGAAGAAGTTATGACTCGATGAATTTCTTTTTCTAAAGAAGTTAAATCATAAAAAGTCGATATCTTATCTTTGATACGCGGATAATTAACATCGATTTTACTAAAGAAATATAATATCGCTTTACTAGTTAAAACATCATCAGCGATGAGATTTAAATCTCGAGGAGTTAATAAAGCGGTTTTCTTCGCTAAATTAATAAGATATAAAGCATTCGCACTAGTATTTATCGGCATCACTCCAAAACGAGTGACAATGGAAATAATCTCTTCTAAATCTAATAAAGAGTCTTTGACTTCTTTAGCACTTGAAAACATTCTTAAAGAATTGATTTTTTCTTTTCCTAATTCTGTCCTCGCATATTCAAGTAATGAATTTTGAATTTTATTGAATTCAAAGGTTTGATAAATATCTTGCATGAAATAATGATAACACATAGGTATTATTTTTACTAATCTTTGATTAGATAGTTTAATATGTGTTAGAATGAACCCATGAAAGAAAATGTCACTATTACTGTTGATGCCACACTTATTGAAGTGATGAGAGATTATTATCAATCATCAATTGTTAACAATATGGGTGAATATATCGATTTCCAAGCGGAACATAATGACGTTATCATCACCGCTTTTTTAACCAAAAAAGAGAGAAAGAAAGTGACTTTTTTCGGAGAAAAAGCTTTAGATGAAGCCCGTATTTGGGATCCAAATGTGGAACTAAATGAAAAGAAAGAAGAAGTCAAAGAAGGCTGGATGTTTTTCGATGATCAAATCGGAAGTGACGAAGTCGGTGTCGGAGATTTCCTCGGTCCTATGATCGTAGTCGCTGCTTTTGTTGGTAAAAAAGATATCAAAAGATTAATCGAATTAGGCATTCATGATTCTAAAAAGATGAAAGATGAAAAGATCTTAGAGGTTGGTCCTACTTTAGTCAAAGAATTTAAATTCTCGAAATTAACATTACCTAATGAAAAATATAACGAGATGTATTTAAAGGGTGAAAACCTTAATTCTATGAAAGCAAAAATGCATAATAGAGCTTTAAATAATATGCATAAACAATATGAAGATGTTTTAAATATATTTGTGGATCAATTTGTCTCTCCTAATACCTACTATAAATATCTAAATGATGAGAATGAAGAAATAGTTAAAGATATTATCTTTAAAACAAAGGGCGAATCCTATTTCCCATGTGTTGCTTTAGCGAGTGTTATCGCTCGATATTCCTATCTATTAGAGATGAAAAAGCTCGAAGAAAAATATCACATGGTATTCCCCTTTGGGGCTAGTAAAAAAGTCACCGCTTTCGCTAAAGAATTCTTAGCCAAATACGGCGAAGAAGAATTAAATAAAATAGTAAAGAAAAACTTCGCTAATTATAACGAAGTTATCTCTAAATAAGATTATCTAATATTTCTTGGAAATAAGATGGAAGTTTAGTTTCAAATTCCATCTCTTTTTTTGTCCTTGGATGAATTAATTTTAATTTCACCGCGGTAAGAAGCTGTCCACCACTATAGAGTTTATCGTAATGTCTTCCTCCATATAATGGATCTCCTTCAACGGGATAGCCAATATAAGATAGATGGACTCTAATCTGATGTGTTCTTCCAGTTACTAAATGACATTCAATAAGTGTGTTATCGCTATATCTTTTAATGACATTAAAGTTAGTGATTGCTTCTTTACTATTTTTACGAGTGACCGCCATCTTTTGACGATTTCTTTCGTCCCTTCCAATCGGCATATTAATCGTGCCATGATTTTCTTTAATAACACCTCTTACTAAAGCTATATAAGTGCGAGACATCGTGTGGTCTTTAAGTTGTTCTGCTAAGTAGTTATGAGCTTTATCATTTTTCGCCACGCATATTAGTCCAGAAGTATCTTTATCGATACGATGAACAATGCCTGGTCTAATGACCCCATTAATGCCACTTAAATCAGAACAATGATGAAGAATGGCGTTTACTAAAGTGTGCTCATGATGACCTAAAGATGGATGGACCACCATCCCTTGAGGCTTATCAATGATTAAGATATCTTCATCTTCATAAATGATATTTAAAGGGATATCTTCGGAAGTAACATCTAGTGGCTTTTCGATCGGAAATTCCACACTTACTTCATCACCTACTTTAAGCTTTAAACTAGCTTTAGCAGGATTATTATTTACTAAGCAATGACCTTCTTCGATAATTTTAGAAATATAATTACGAGATTTAGATGGAAAAATAGCGACTAAATATTTATCTAGTCGCATGTTTTTATAAACATCTAATACTATGTATTTTTCCATTATTCTTTAACTTTTTCTTCTTTTGAAGCTTCTTTTGTTTCAGTTTTTTCGAGTCTAGATTGTTCTTCTTTAGAAAGAACTTTACCGTTAGTTTCTTTAATTTCTAGGCTTCTTTTTCTCTTCATCTCTTTAACCTCATCAACGATTAAATAGACGATTAAAATAAGTACACCGATAACCACGCAGCTATCTGCGATATTAAAGATAAATGGCCAGATACCGATGAAGTCAATCCAGTCGACAACACCGTTATATGGATAATGCAAGAAATCTGGGGAATAGAACAAACGATCGATTAAATTACCAATCGCACCGACACACATGAGCATTAAGCAAGCTTTGACTAAGCTATTGATCTTTTTATTTTTCCAAATATAAAAACCTAATATTAAACCAAAACCGATAAAGGCGATAACACAGTATAAAACACGATTTGCCACTGGGTTTTCCATACCAAATCCAAACGCCGCATTTGTGTTAATAGAATAGGAGATTTGCAAAAATGGTTTTGAGGCACTACCAATTAAAACAATAGGGTTATCGTGAGTTCTAAAATAATTCACTACCGCTTGTTTAGTGACAATATCCACCACTAAAAAGAGAATGAATAACCAGATATAGGAAAAGAAGAACCACTTCAATCCTTTTAATACTTTGGGCCAAATGTTTTTAAGATCCATAATGTTTACCAATGACCTCCTGACAACGTTTACATAAATATGTACCATCCTCTTGTTTTATCGCGTCATCTTCATAATTCCAACATCTAGAACAGAAATGTCCTTCGTGATGGATGACTTCCACTTTAGAAACAGTCAATGGTTCACTAGATAAATCATCTTTAATAACAACTTCACTAACAACAAAGAGATTAGCTAATTGTTTTAAAGATAAATCTTTAAATAAGTTATTATATTTTTCTTTATCTTCGACTATAGATAATAAGACTTTAGCTTCTTGTCCACTGCCAATAATTTTTTGACTTCTCGCTTCTTCGAGGCGTTTTAAGACATCTCCTCTAAGAGCTTTGATTAATTCATATTCTTCATCTAATTTAATAGCCTTATCGCCTAAATCCTTATATTTTGGATAATCTAGGAATTGAACGTTTTTACTTCTTTTACCAGGTAAATTATTGTTAAATTCATCCATGGTAAATGGAAGAATTGGATTTAATAATCTTAATAATGTTTCCGCGATTCTATATAAAGCGGTTTGAACTTGTTTTCTTCTAATAGAATTTTTCTCATTGCAGTATAAGATATCCTTATTGATATCTAAATAGAAACTAGATAGATCAGATGACATAAATGTCATAATTTGATTAATCGCTGATGAGAAATCATATCGATCAAAGAATTCGATAACACTATTAGATAATTCATCTAGTTTATTTAAGATGATTAAATCGATCTTTTCAAAACTGGTCGCACTTTCTTTGATATCAAAATCCGCTAAGTTCCAAGAGATGAATTTTAAAGTGTTTCTAATCTTACGATATTGTTCAGCGACTTGTTTAATTAAATTATTACCAATACGAACATCTTGTTGATAATCAACACTCGCCACCCAAAGTCTTAAGATATCGGCACCATAAACATTAGCGATGCTAGTAGGATCGATACCATTACCTTTAGATTTATGCATCTGCTCACCATGTTCATCTAAAACCCAACCATGACTCACGACAGCTTTATAAGGGGCTTTACCTTCGGTAGCAACAGAAAGTAACAAGGAAGAGTTAAACCAACCACGATATTGGTCGCTACCTTCTAAATATAAATCGCTTGGATATTTAATGCCTCTATTTTGTAAGACACCAGACCAGGATGAGCCAGAATCAAACCAGACATCCATAATGTCGTTTTCTTTAGTGAATTCACCATTAGGTGAATGTTCATTTTTATATCCAGCTGGTAGTAATTCTTTAGCTTCTTTTTCATACCAAATATTACTACCATGTTCTCTAAATAATTTAGCAACATGATCAAAAACTTCTTTTTCAATAATTGGAGTTCCATCTTCCGCATAGAAAATAGGAATTGGGACACCCCAAGCACGTTGTCTAGAAATACACCAGTCAGCGCGATCTTTAATCATATTAACCATTCTGGTTTCACCCCAAGATGGGAACCATTTAGTGTCATGAATGATCTTTAAAGTTTCTTCTCTAATTGGCTCAATTGAACAGAACCATTGATTGGTGGCTCTAAAGATTAATGGTTTACCTGTTCTCCAGTCATGTGGATAGGAGTGAACGAAAGTTTCGTGTTTTAATAATGTTCCATTATTAGTAATGATATCTAATACAGCATCATTAGCTTTTTCATAGAATAAACCTTCAATACCTTCACCAGTACCAGGCATCATATAACCATGTTCATCGACTGGACAATATGGTTCAAGTCCTCTTCCTGGATATTTTAAACAGACTTGATAGTCTTCCACACCATGTCCAGGAGCGGTATGAACTAAACCAGTACCAGCATCATTTGTGACGTGAGTGCCCACAATCACTAAAGAATCACGATCATAGAATGGATGTTTACAAACCACAAATTCTAAATCGCTGCCTTTAAATGTCTTTAATAATTTCACTTCACCTAAAGACAATTCTTTACTTAATTTCTCTTCAAATTCTTTTAAGAAGACAAATTTACCACGGCTTGTTTGATATAAGCCATAGACAAAGTCTGGGTGAGCGGAAATCGCTAAATTAGCAGGTAATGTCCAAGGAGTTGTGGTCCAAATGATCAAACTAGCGTCGTTATCAACTACACCTTTTCCATCTTTAACTGGGAAAGCGACATAGATGGAATGACTTGTGACATCCTTATATTCAATTTCAGCTTCCGCTAAAGCGGACTCACTGCTTGGTGACCAATAAACAGGCTTTAATCCTTTATAAATTAAACCTCTTAAAGCCATCTTAGCGAAGACTTCGATTTGTTTGGCTTCAAACTCTTTTTGAAGTGTTAAATAAGGATGATCAAAATCACCCACTAAACCAAGTCTTCTAATCTGTTCTTTTTGTTTTTCGACTTGTTTATAAGCATATTCTTCACATTTCTTACGGAATTCTGATATCGGGGTAGTTTTACGATTAACACCGGATTTAGTCACTTGGTTTTCAATTGGTAAACCATGTGTATCCCAACCAAAAACAAATGGAGTTTTAAATCCTTGCATATTTTTATAACGAATAACGAAATCTTTTAAGACACGATTTAGCATATGACCACAGTGCATATCGCCATTAGCGTATGGAGGACCATCATGTAAAACGAATTCTTTGGCATCTTTACGATTGAGATTCATTTCTTCGTATAAATTCTCTTCTTGCCATTTTTTCACTAAAACTGGTTCTTTGATAGCGAGGTTGCCACGCATCTCGAAGTCAGTCTTTAACATCAATAAACTATCTTTATAATCCATAGAAGTGTTACCCCTTGATAATAATCAATAGGCTCATTAGCCCATATATGCATTTATTTTCGCATAAATGGGAAAATAAAAAAAGAGTGACTTACGCCACTCTAATTATTTTTTAATTAATTAGTCTTTTAAGAAACTTGGTAAGATGGAATCATCAGAGATTGATTCTTCTTTATTTTCTTCCTTAGCAGGAGCTTTTTCTTCAACCTGAGCGCTCTTAAAGAATTCTTCATGTTCTCTAGCAGGAGCGTTAAGAATTGAGGGTTGAGAGAAATCAGTTTCTTCTTCAAAGTCGCTAGCGATAACGCTGACGATAATTTCATCGGTAAGTTGATCGTTAATCGCTACACCGAATTTGACATCAATATCATGACCGCTTGCATCAATAAGAAGGTTAACAGTATCCTGGGCATCAAATAAGCTCACATTTGGACCACAAGTGACAGAAACAATCGCTCTTCTAGCTCCAGTAATAGAGGCTTCTAATAATGGAGAAGATAAAGCAGCGTTAGCGGCATCTTTAGCTCTATTTGGTCCGCTTCCCATGCCAAATCCGATCAAGGAAACACCAGCGTTAGCTAAAGTAGCTTTCACATCAGCGAAGTCTAAATTAATAACAGCAGGTAATAAGATTAGATTAACAACTGTTTTAACAGATTGAGCTAAAACATTATCTGATTCATTAAAAGCTTGAGAGATAGGAGCGTTACCGGCAGTCATTAGTAACTTATCGTTACTAACTACGATAATACTATCGACATTCGCTCTTAATTTATTTAAGCCGTCAATGGAATTAACTACTCTCTTTTTACCTTCAAAAGTAAATGGACGAGTCACGATAGCAACAACTAAGGCACCAGCATCTTTAGCAATTTTGGCGATGACTGGGGCAGCACCTGTACCAGTACCTCCGCCCATACCAGCAGCGACAAAGACCATATTAGCATCTTTCACGATTTCTCTAATGGTATCAGCACTAGCTTCAGCGGCTTTTTCACCAATTTCTGGCTCGCCCCCTGCACCTAAACCACCGGTAATCTCTTCGCCTAAAATAATTCTATTTCTAGCTTTGCTAGTAGATAAGGCTTGTTTGTCGGTATTAGCGACATAAAAATCGACATTTTGAATGTCTTCATCAATCATACGATTGACCGCATTATTACCTGCGCCACCAACACCGATGACCACAATTTTTGCTGCGGGTTCAAAATTATCTAAATCATAATTTTCCATGTTCGCTACCTCCTTTATTTATTTTCTTCTCTAGTTAACGATCCAACACGTGGATGAGTTTCATCATAGACGTTTGGATATTTATAATGCGCTAATATCATTCCTAAACAGTTGGTAAATGTGGGGTTTCTGGCTCCTAATGTTCTTGGTAACACTGGAATAACCTTTTCGCTTTGAACCTTTGGTTCAATATATTCCACTAATCCGTTTAGTCTACCGCCACCACCGATTAATACCATCGGTAATGATCTAGTAGTTTTATCATATGGTTTTAATAAATCTTCTAAGACAGCATTATATTGTTTTAAGAAGATATCTAATTCTGTTTTAATAATAGAATTTAATTCATCAGCGTAGTGTTTAATTTCATGTCCTTCGCCATCATCTGTCGTGCAGATAGGAGCTTTGAAATTCATTTCACGCTTATCAATGCCGTACATGATCTTATATTTTTCAGCATCATTTTCATTGATATTAAATGTTTCGATAATTCTTTCAGTGATAGAATCTCCACCCCATTCAAAGAATCTAGAAGCATATAACTGTTTATCACCAATTAAGGATACAGTGGTTATATTAGATCCGATATCTACAAGTAGATAATCACTAGGTATATCTTCATAAGTACTTAATAATTCTGCCGCCGCAAATGGAGCAACAACTGAACGTTTAATACTTAAATTAGCACCCGCCATAACCGCTTCATATTCACCATTGATACGTTTTGGTAATGTATGAATCTTCGCTTGAATGGTTAAAGTAGAAGAAGTTTCTCCTAAAGGAGGTCTTAAGAAAGAACGACCTTGATCAAGAATAAATCTTTCTGGAGCAACGTCGATAAGTTGATTATTTAAAGGTAAAGCCCCATTTTTAATTAAGGCATATAAGTTTCTAATATCTAAATTACCAATCTTAGCTTCATCAGATATAACAGTTGTTACTTGTGTGGTTTCAAAAACTTCTAATCCAAATGGAGGTAAGGATAATAAAGCTTCAGAAATGGAAACCTTCAGCTTCGCTGCAGGATCAGAAAAGAATTTCACATCATTAATAGATTGGATCAATTTTTGTTGATCGATAATTGTTCCAGCATCAACGATATGTCCATAAGGTTTAGTTAAAGCATATAAAACATAAACTTGTCCATCGAGTTCATACCCGACAACAAGCTTTAATTTTTTGCTACCAAATTCAATTGCGGCGACTGTTTTTTCCATTTTTTCTACCAAATTCACCTTATTTTAATAACTTTAAAAACATGATACAAGAATTAACAATAATTGTTAATAAAAAAGTAGCAATTTCGATATTATCTACTAATTTGCTACTATTTTGATACTATTTTGTCCGACTAATAATTTCGATAACTTTGTGTGGTTTTAATAGTTTTATTCTTTTTCTCTCTTACACCACTTATTAACGCGATGACGTTACTGATAAATAAGATGGAAATAAGTGAGTAGATGATTCCGAGAAGTAAATTATTCTCTAATTCACTACCGAAGATATAAAGTATTGCGATAACCACTACTAGCCATAAAGAGAAGATCGCGTTATATTTCTTAACCATTGTAGCTAACATATTCGTTTTCCTCCTCACTAGAATCATTTTCCACCACTTCAGAAGATTTTTCTTCCGCTAAAACATTGGTCTTTTTCGCTTTTGAATTAGCAACAATGTAGGTTGGAACAGCAATTGCAAAAGTTAAGGAAGCTAAAGCGAATAAAACAAAAGAACTTCTCTTAAAAATATAGTAGATGCCTTTGTGGTTGGTTTTGACCAGCTTGTCTTTCATGACCATGCCGCTTCCTCCTTTCGCTATTTTCTTTCAATAATTCTGAGCTTTGCACTCACTGAACGGTGGTTTTCCTTTAATTCATCTTCACTAGCGGTAATCGGTTTACGATTAATAAGTCGATATTCTTTTTCTTCCCCTTTAATTGGGATGTCATATCGGTTTCCTTCTTCGATAGATGCTTCTTTGAAGCAATTTTTGGTAATTCTATCTTCTAAGGAATGGAAGGTGATGACCGCTAGTCTTCCACCACCTGGTCTTAAATGTTTTAAGACTTTACCTAATGTATCAGTTAAGACGTTAAGTTCGTCATTAACAGCGATTCTTAATGCCTGGAAAACCTGCTTAGCAGGATGTCCGGCTTTACGTAATTCCTTTTCCGGTTTACTTCTTTTAATAATCTCCACTAATTCGAAGGTTGTTTCTATTGGTTTATTTTCGCGATATTTAACGATGTTTTTAGCGATCGAATAAGCGAATTTATCTTCACCATAATCTCGAATGATTTTAAATATTTCATCAAGAGTATAGGTGTTAACAATTTTATATGCGGTGAGATCATTTCTTTGATCCATACGCATGTCTAATGGAGCATCTTCTCTATAAGAGAAGCCTCTATATCCTTCATCGAATTGAGGAGAGGAGACGCCGAGGTCCATTAGTACACCATCGACGTATTTGATGTTTAGATTCTCTAATATCTCATCGATATAGGAGAAATTGGAATGAACGAGAGTGAAGTTATTAGAGATTGTTTTTAGATATTTTTCACTTTCGTTTATCGCCTCTTGGTCTTGATCTACTCCATATAGATGACCATTCGTTAATCTTTTTAAGATTTCTCCAGAATGTCCACCTCTACCGAGAGTAAGATCGAGATATATGCCATCAGGTTTAATATTTAAACCTTCGATGGTTTCATTTAACAATACAGGAATATGTTTCCCCATATTAGTCTTCTTTATCATTTAAATCTTCAGCGATATCTTCGAATGATTTATCAGCGTTAGATTCATATTCTTGATAATCTTTGACATTCCACACTTCGATGTGGTCTAAAGCTCCTATCACAATGACTTCTTTACCAATCTTATATTTGGCTAATAAAGATGTTGGTAAAAGGGCTCTACCTTGTTTATCGATATCAAGTTCGCAAACGGAAGCGAGTTGAACTCTTAAATAAGCACGAGAATTTCTTTTATGAAAAGGAAGGGATTTAATTTCTTCAACTAATCTAGTGAATTCCGATTCTTTATAAATGGAAACAGCGCCATCGAAACCTTTCAAGATGTAGGCTTTATAACCTAATTCTTCTCTCATCTTGCTAGGAATGACTAAGCGGCCTTTATCATCGAGATTATGAACATAGCTTCCAAAAAACATATCTTCCACTTTCTCCCACTTTCTTCCACTTGGTAACAAAATTATAAGTTTTTTAACGCGGTATTCGCAAGTGTTTTTTATAAAAGAAAATTAAAAGAAAAGGACGGTTTAGTATAATTCCCGTCCCATTAGTTAATTTAACACAAAGTGTTATTTTATTTAATCTTTATCAAATTCGACAGTGTCTAAAATATCAAATCTTGGATCGTGCTTTTTCTCTTTTTCTTTTTCGTATTCGTCTTCACTCATCACTCGGAAATTTTCACCATTTTGGGGGAGCTTTGCGCCTTTTTTAATAATTCTCACTGGTACATTAGCGAGTAAGATGCCAAGAATATATTCATCTAAATCGATGATATTTGATTTTTCAAAATAACTATCTTCATCATTTTCATCATCCGAAAATGTTAATTCATCTTCCGCTTTAATATTGAGTTCTACATCTTCTAATGTATAAGCACAAACACCGATGACTTTCGCGTCAATCTTCACTTCGATACGAAGTATATCATCATAATCTGTAGCGATGGCTGTAGCTTCACAACTTTCAATTTTTCTAATATGAGAACCACCAAAAGTTAATGATGAAAAATCGATACTTTCGGTGAAAGTTTTGCTATTTCCGAAAGATAATAAAGCGCGATTAATTTTCATTATTATCCTCTGAGTTCCGCTTTATATTGCTTGGTGAGTTCAAATTTAATGCGATTTTCCATATCGATAATTTCTTTATCACTTAATGTATGGTCATCACTAGAATAAGTAACACTAATGGCAATGCTCTTTTTGCTACTTAAAATATGTTCACCTTCATAAACATCGAAGACTTCGGCATTAGAGACTAAACCACGTCCAGTCACCTTAATAACTTTAATTAAATCTTTGGCTGCCACTTCTTTATCAACCACTAAGGCAAGGTCACGAGTAACGCTTGGGAATTTAGAAATTGGATTCATCTTAATGGTGCTGACTTTAGCATCTAATAATGAATCAAGATTCATTTCTAAAGCGACAGCGCTTAATTTACCAAGATCAAATTCTTCGATTTTGTTCGGATGTAATTCACCAAATTTACCGATGACTTTATTTTGGAAGATGATATCCGCAGATTTACCTGGATGTAATTCATCGATATGTGTGGTATTTCTTTCAAATCTATAGCGAGTTGCTTCAATACCTAAACAATCAAAGATACCTTCCACTAAGCCTTTCATATGATAGAAATCATAGTCAATAGATTCCATATTGCCTCTTCTTAAATCTTTACCAACTAAAACGATAGCTAAATGTGTGGAATTACTAGCTTTAGAAATCATATGTCCAGTTTCAAATAGGGCTAAATTCTTATTCTGTCTAGCGACATTATAAGTAGCCACTTTTAATAAGGAATGTAAGATATGAGTTCTAAATACTTCTCTTTCATCAGTTAAAGGATTTAAGATGCGATAATGTTCTTCATCATTTAATAAATTAAATGAATTCTCTTCTTTTTTGCTGATTAAAGAATAGGTAACACACTCATCTAATCCTTTATCTAATAAATAGAAACGGATATTTTTTAATCTATTTTGTCCAAGAGTTAAAGCCCCTAATTTAGTGTCTAATCTTGGTAAGACAGATTTCACATGTTCAAAACCTAATAAACGGATGACTTCTTCACTGATATCCGCATCACAAGTGACATCTAAACGATAATCAGGAACTTTGATGACAAATTCATCTTTATTCATCATCACTTTAAAGTTAAGTCTTTCTAAAACTTCTTTAATTTCATTACTGGTAAATTCAGTACCTAATCTACCATTGATACGTTTAGAAGTGGTTCTTATGACTTTTTCTTCATATTTTTCTTCTTGATAAGTGACGATATCAGAGAATTCTTTTGCTTCACATAAATCTTTAATTAATTCGCTAGCGAAATTAAGAACATATTCACTTTGAAAGTGATTTGTGCCCTTCACGAAACGTGAAGAGGATTCACTTACTAAACCAAGTCGGGAAGATGTTCTTCTAATGGTCGCTCCATCAAAAGAAGCCGCTTCGATATAAATATTTTTGGTATTTTCATCAACCGCGCATTCTAATGAGCCCATGACTCCACCTAAACACATCGGTTTATCTTTATTAGCAATAACAATATCGCCTTTTTTTATTTCATAAGTCTTTTCATCTAAGGCCACGAATGGTCCTTCATAATCGCTTCTAGCTACTAATTCAGCTGAGGCTAATTTATCAGCGTCATACATATGTAATGGCTGACCTGTAAGGAGCATAACATAGTTACCAATATCAACGATATTGTTGATGCTTCTCACACCCATCGCCATCAAATAATCTTTCATCCATTTTGGAGATTCTTTGATTTTGATGTTTCTGACTTCTTTACCGGAGAATTGGCTGCATTTTTCAGTCTGAGAAGAAACCTTTAATTTAGTGTTAAAAGTCACGATTTCTTCATGAGCAGGAATTTTGACTTTACGATTAAAGATCGCACCGATTTCTCTAGCGACATTATATAAAGATAATAAGTCGGGACGATTGGCTAAAACCTTTAAATTTAATACTTCATCATCAAGCCCTAAATAACCTAAAACATCTTCTTCTCCTATAGGAGCGTCTTTATCTAGTTCTTCAATACCGGCTTTTTGATAATCGGTTAAATATTTTTCTTCAACGCCAAGTTCTAATAAGGAACAACACATACCATTAGAAGAAACACCACGGATCACACCCGCTTTAATTTCTCCACCAGGAAGTTTAGCGCCTACTCTAGCGACGATAACTTTTAATCCCACTTTCGCGTTAGGCGCACCGCAGACGATTTGTTCCACTCCATATTTTTCACCTAAATCGACATTTAAAATGTGAAGGTGATCACTATCAGGATGTTTTTCACAAGTTTTAATTTCACCAATCACTAAATTAGTGCCAGAGGCCAAACGTTTAATTTCTTCAACTTCCACACCAGCGAAAGTTAATCCATTAGCGATCTGTTCAGCACTTAAGCCAGTTAAATCGACAAATTGTTTAACATTTTTTAAACTTACTAACATGATTCTAGCCTCCTTTAGTCTTTCTTTTTGAATTGATGTAAGAATCTTACATCGTTGTTATAGAATTTACGGATATCATCGATACCATATCTTAAGATAGCCACTCTTTCGATACCGATACCGAAAGCAAAGCCACTATAAACTTCTGGATCATATCCGTTCATTTTTAATACGTTAGGGTGAACCATACCACCACCTAAGATTTCAATATAGCCTGTACCTTTACACATATTGCAGCCTTTGCCACCGCAGTTAGCGCAGGTAATATCAACTTCCACAGATGGCTCAGTAAATGGGAAATAAGAACTTCTTAATCTAATTTCTCTTTTTTCGCCAAACATCTTTTTGGCAAATAATTCTAATGTGGCTTTTAAATGACCGATATTAATATCTTTATCAATTACCAAACCTTCAATTTGAGCGAATTGATGTGAATGTGTCGCATCATCATCATCTCTTCTATAAGTTTTACCAGGACAGATAATTCTAATCGGTTTACCGTTCATCTTTTCCATCGTACGCGCTTGTACAGGTGAGGTGTGTGTTCTTAATAAAGTGTTCTCATCAATATAGAAAGTATCCTGCATATCTCTAGCAGGGTGATCTTTTGGAATATTTAATAATTCAAAATTATATAAATCAGTTTCAATTTCTGGTCCATCAGCGACATCAAAACCCATTCCGATAAAGATTTCTTTCATCTCATCTTGAACGATATAAAATGGATTTCTCGCTCCTAAAGATACTTCTCTACTTGGTAAAGAAATATCGATGGTTTCTTTCTTTAATTTTTCTTCTAAAGCTTTTTGTTTTAAAGCATTGAGTTTTTCTTCGAAAGCTTGGCTGATTAACTGTTTAGCTTCGTTCATTTCAATACCGAAAGTTTTCTTTTCTTCCGCTGGTAAAGTAGCAATTAAACCACCTAAAGAAGAAAGTTCACTTTTCTTACCTAAAAAACGATTTCTAAGTTCATTTATCTCTTCGAGTTTTAAAGCTTTTTTAATGCCTTCTAAGGCTTCTGAGACAATGGTTTTTAATTTCTCATTTTTCATAAGCACACTCCTATATCAAATTCACACGTATATCGATTATATCATACGAGGCATATTTTTAAATATGAAAAATACATATTCCTTTTATAACGGGAATATTTATCGTAAAAATTGTTAAATTAACGGAGATGATCCATCAATATACCTGTCGCCACTGCGACATTTAATGAATCAATATTATCAATAGAAATCTTGGTCATAATTGTGGCTTGCTCCATTATCTCTTGACTCACGCCATTAGCTTCATTACCCACAACTAAGATAAAAGACTTTGGTAATTTTACTTCTTTAATATCAACCGCTTTCTCATTTAAAGCGGAAACAATAACATCTTTATCTTCCTTAAATTCTTCTAATTCGCCATGAAGAATTGGTAAGAAGAAAATAGAACCTCTTGAACCAGAAATCGCTTTTTCATTATATGGGTCACAACTACCTTTCGAGAAGATGATAGCGTCATAGTTAAAGGCGTAAGCGGTACGCATAATCGTGCCGACATTTCCGGGATCGTTAACCTTATCTAAATACACTACTTTATTCATCTTTTTGCTCTTGCGATGAACCATATTACAAATCGCAACCACTCCTTCTGGAGAGACGCTACTACTAATTTTTTTAATTAAAGCGGCATCCACTAGATATTGAGGTATCTCTGGTTTGATTCTTTCGATTTCTTTTAAGGTGAAAATTTCTTTAATACAGCCCGCTTTTGCAGCCATTTCAAGCATTTTATACCCCTCAATTAGGAATTCTTGATATTCTTCACGATATTTTCTTTCCTTTAAAGAAGAAGCATGTTTGATCTTGTTATTATCTTTACTTGTAATGACTTTAAGCATGGAATTCACCTCTTTTTAAACGATTATGTAAAATGCGATAATTCGGACAATATTTATAAACTACATCATAAAACTTTTTAGAATGGTTTCTTTGAAAATGATGAGCGAGTTCGTGAACGATAACACTATCGATTACATCATAAGTATAATGCATTAAAATCGTCGAATAAGATAAGGAATGTGTACTTAAAGAATTTGATCCATATCTTGTGCTCATCTTTTTAACGTGTACCTTGTATGGAGGCTTAACACCCATCATATGTTCATAATAAGCATTACGATTTTTAATAATTTCTAAAAACCATTTCTTTAATTTCTTTTCTAAATCTTCACGGGATTTATATTTAATAACATCATTATTAGAAAATTTAATTTCTCCACTATCATGGATGCTAACTTTTATGCCTAACAAATAGATAAAATCATTTCCAAAAGCTGATGTTTTAACATCCGCCTTTAAGAGCTTATCAGCGTATCTATCTAAACCTTCTTTAATTTGATTTTGGGTGACAAATAATAATGGAGCGCTCACTTTAAACTCTCCATCCTTATAGTAATAACGAATGCTTCTAATTCTTTTTCTAGTAAGAATTACTTTATATTCCTTCCCGTTATGTACATAAATAAACTCTTTTGGATTTAACATGGGAATATTATAACTTGATTAGTTAGCGCCTGAAATATAGAATATTTACGGTTTATGGAAAAGATTTTAATCTCAGCGTGTCTTATCGGTGATAATGTCACCTATAATGGTAAAAATCACCTTTCTGATAAGGTTGAGGCTTTATTAGAGAAATATGAATTAGTTCCCTTCTGCCCGGAAGTTGAAGGTGGTTTAAGTATTCCTAGAAATCCCAGTGAAAGAATTAAAGATAGAGTCAAAATGGATAATGGAAAAGATGTTACCAAAAGCTTCGCTAAAGGTGCGGATCTCGCCTTAAATATCTGTTTATATCTCGGCATTAAAGTCGCCATCTTAAAAGAGAATTCACCATCCTGTGGAGTAAATCAAATATATGATGGTTCCTTCTCTAAGAAATTGATTAAAGGTCAAGGAGTGACCGCTGAATTATTAAGAAAAAAAGGCATCAAAGTGATCTCCGAAAACGAGATAGATACCTTGTTATAAAAATAGATAGTTAACACTATCTTTTTTTAATTCTCTTGAATAGCCTCTAATTGAGGTTCGTTTTTCTTTTTAAAGATGTCATAACCTAATAGGATTAATGCCGCCATAATTAGGGTCGCGCCAATAATCATATTAAAGTCTCTATTACCTAAATAATAAGTATTGAAAAGATATAAATTATAGCCTTGGAATGTTCCTCCGACTGCTAATAAGGAGATATACCATTTCTTCGGATTAATAATGATATATAAAATCGCTAAAACTTCAGCGATATAGAAATATCTATCATGCATCTTTGGTAAAACATATGGAGCGAATAATGTGATAAAGAAACTAATCTTAATAATATTTTCAAAAGAATAATCTTTTTGTGTGGCAAAAATAATGACGCAAACCACTAATATCAAAACTAATCCAAAGACTGTGGCAGCGGGCACTAAATGACTAGCGACACTATCATTTGTGGTTAATGTTTTATACATAAATGAATAGATATTTGGCGCTGCCATAGATAAATAAGTATATTCTTCCGCTTGAGTGAAATAGACGGTTATACAGCTTAAAAAGCTTCTACCACATATCATCGCTGGAATCATTAAAACGATGTAAGTCACTGGAATTAATAATAAATACCAGAATTTATATTTTTTATTAAGCCATAATAAAACTAAGACTGGTAAGAAGAAGACACTTTGTAATTTCAAAGCAAAACTAATCCCAAAACTTATCGCGGAAAGCATCTCTTTCTTTATAAAAATAAAGAATAAAGATAAAACGATAAAGAATGTATAAATGGAATCACACTGTCCCCAGAAGGCTCCATTTAATAATATTTGTGGTAAGAATAAGGCTAATGTGGTCGAGATTAATGTTAAAACATCATTCTTTTTAAAGATGAATTTCACCATATAAAAGATTAAAAACGCTGTGCCAAAATCAAATACAACACTGATCGTTTTTAATGTATATAAGAATGAATTAGTAAATGGCTTAATTTTAAACCATGTCATCACCACAAAAGAATATAGATATGTCGGTGTATAATCGACATCGCCTTTAGCCAAGAATTCTTTGCTATTTGCGTAGCAATCGTTATACCAATTCGCTAAAAAAGAATTATAGTCACCAGTGGTTTTGCTATATAAAGGAATTCTCGCCACTATTGCTAAAGCAAAAACAATAACTAAAGAAAGCCATAACCAATATTTCTTTAAGAAATTGATAACAGCGTCATTAGTCATTTGTAAGGCGGCTAAAACTTTTTTCATAATTATTAATAATTATTTTCTTGTCTACTATAATTAACACCTAGTTTTTTAAAATAGGCTTTTCTTAAGCTTATCCATCTATAGCCTAATAAAGGTAATAGATTTAAAAATGATTGAAAAGCTCTAATATAGGTCTTATCATCCTGTTTTTTTCTAAATTCATCTAAACGATGATAAATTTCTAAAAATTGATCGGTTAAATTATCTTGATGTTTGGTGATGCTATAGGATTTTTTGTTTGTGTTAATATCGATTCCTAAAGAAAGTAAGAAGTGCAAACCATCAGCGTATTCATCTAAAACGATATCATCACTTTCTTTCCCCTTATTGGACCAATATTTAAAACATCTGGTCGCATTAGCGAGCTCACCAATTTCCACTAAACAAGCCATGATACGTCTATGTCTAGTTGTTTCATAACTAATGTTATGATTTTTGGCAATAGTCGCATCTAATTCTTTTTGCGCTAAAAAGAGTTCATCAAGAATAATTTTGCCCATAATTATTTAACGCTTTCTAATTTCCAGATTTCAGTAGCGTATTCTTTGATGGTTCTGTCGCTCGTGAATTTACCGCTATTAGCGATATTCATCAAACACATTCTTTGCCATCCTAATTTATTTTGATATAGTTCACTAACTTTTTCTTGAGCTTTCACATAGCTATCAAAATCTTTAAGGATGAAATAAGTATCACGGTTATTCATAATTTCATCAAAGATCATTCTAAATCTATCTGGTTTATAATTTGTCCATTCACCAGAGAATAAAGAATCTAAAACGTTTTTCACACGGTAATCGTTATTATAAATATCCCATGGATTATAAGTGCCATTACGATTAAGTTCTTCGACTTCTTCGTTTCTTAAACCGAAGATGACTTCGTTTTCTTCACCAGCACATTCGGCGATTTCAATATTCGCGCCATCCATCGTACCTAATGTAACGGCCCCATTCATCATTAACTTCATATTTGAAGTTCCGCTTGCTTCTTTACCAGCGGTAGAAATTTGTTCACTAACATCGGCAGCCGGAATAATTAATTCCGCTAAAGAGACACCATAGTTTTCAATAAAGACGACTTTTAAGTATTTATTAATTTCGTCATCGTTATTAACTACATTAGCGACAGCAATAATTAATTCGATAATCTTTTTGGCATAAACATAGCTTGGAGCGGCTTTCGCACCAAAGATATATGTATGTGGATAAATTCTAAAGCTTGGATCACTTTTCATTCTCTGATAGAGATAGATAATATGGAAAATGTTAAGCAATTGACGTTTATAGGCGTGCAGACGCTTAATTTGAACATCAAAGATGGAATTCACATCGACATCGATATCGAGGCTCTCTTTGATGTATTTAGCGAGAGCTTTCTTATTATCTAATTTAATCTTTCCTAAAGATTTTAAGACTTCTTTATCGTCAGCGAATTTTTCAAATTGTTTGATCTTAGACATATCCATAATCCAAGAATCACCAATTTTGGAAGTGATTAATTTGGCTAATTCAGGGTTGGAATTTAATAACCATCTACGATGGGTAACACCGTTCGTCTTATTATTAAATTTTTCAGGCATGTATTTATAGAATTCCTTAAAGGTCATCGATTTTAAGATTTCAGTGTGTAAAGCGGCCACGCCGTTGACGGAGAAAGCGGTATAAATAGCTAAGTTAGTCATATGGATTTGACCATCTTTAATAATATTCATCGCATATCTTTCACCATCACTAACACCTTTCGCTGTCATCTCGATATTGAAACGACGATTGATTTCTTCGATGATCATGAAACAACGAGGAATTAAATTTTGGACATAATTGACTGGCCATTTTTCTAAAGCTTCCACCATGACGGTGTGGTTAGTGTAAGCCATACATTGTCTCACTTCTTCCCAAGCTTCATCCCAACCCATATCATATTCATCCATCATCACTCTCATCATTTCTGGGATGGCTAAGATTGGATGAGTATCGTTAAGTTGGAAAACATAATGCTCGTGAATACCTTTTAAGGTATTATGATGTCTAAAATAGCTCTTTAAGGTACATTGAATACCAGAGGAGACTAAGAAATATTGTTGTCTAAGTCTTAAGATACGACCATGTTCGGTAGAATCATCTGGATATAAGCCATGACATAATTCTTCTAAGGTATGT
Organism: Bacilli bacterium; assembly: GCA_045113315.1. Taxonomy (GTDB): domain Bacteria; phylum Bacillota_I; class Bacilli_A; order RFN20; family CAG-826; genus RUG13091. Next base: position 118,013 of record JBGUIX010000006.1, on the reverse strand, counting down.
AAATATTCTTCGAAAGAAATATCTTTTGGTAAATGGTGAGCGGTTGGCTCAGCATTCCAAAGTCTTAATGAATTAGTGACATGATTTCTATATCCGACGACTGGAACATCATAAGGAACAGCACGGACGATTAATGCGTTCGCGGTTCTAATCGCATAACTTCCATCTGGTTTTAAATATGTTTCTGGATTGCCATAGAATTTGACTTCCACTTCATATTTTGGTCTTCTAATTTCCCAAACGTTACCATTACTTAACCATTGATCTGGGAATTCTTTTTGTTTTCCATCGATAATTCTTTGACGGAAGAAACCATATTGATATCTGATACAGTTACCATGGCCTAAATAACCTAATGAGGCGATAGAATCGAGGAAGCAAGCCGCTAAACGACCTAAACCACCATTACCTAAACCGGCATCGGATTCTTCTTCTTCTAATTCATGGATATTAATACCTAAATCTTTTAATCCATCTTTAGCAATTTCATAAATACCCATGTTTTGCATGTTATTGGTTAATAAACGGCCAATTAAGAATTCCATAGAGAAATAAATAACGGTCTTTTGGTCATGCTCAATCGAAGTACTTCTAGTATGACCCCAGTCCACGTTAGCGTAGTCTCTAACCATTTCTCCTAATATTGCGTATCTTTCAGATACGTGGCTATCCTTCACAGACACACCATATCTTTCCATCATACGTTCTTGGAAAGCTTTTTTAAACGCAGTTTTGTTTTCAAACATATATAAATACTCCTATTTCTTTTTAGTTGTTACTTTCTTTTTTGGGGCATCTTTTTTTAATTTAAAGATGCAAGCGCCTAAACAGGCTAATTTGATCGTGATATGAGCGGGTAATCCTTCAAAGGAACCTGGTTCACTTTTTACTGGTAAACCATTATATTGACCCCAACCACTATAAATATCTTTATCAGTGTTAAAGATTTCTTCGTATTCTCCTTCTTCTAACACTGGGATATTAATATAATCGTAATAATTCGTAGTCATGTTATAAACAAAGACTAAAACATCATCATCGACTTTTCTTTGGAAAGCGAAGACGGATTGATCTTTATTATCCACCATTAACCATCTAAATCTTTCTGGATTATGTTCTTGATAATACATGGCTTTATGATGTTTATAAATTTCATTTAAATCATGCATCATTCTAGATAATGAATCGTGTTTTGGGAATGATTTTAAATTCCACTGCAAACCACGTGATTCATTCCATTCATCAAATGTTCCAAGTTCATTACCCATAAAGTTAAGTTTTTTACCTGGATGACCATATTGATATGTATATAAATTTCTTAATAAGGCAAATTTTTGATCGTAATCGCCCCACATCTTATTAATAATCGTCCCTTTTCCATGGACGACTTCGTCGTGAGAAAGAGGAAGCATAAAATTATCGCTATAGAAATAAGCCATCGAGAATGTTAATTTATGATGATCATATTTCTTATAAATTGGATCTAAGGCGTAATATTTTAAGGTATCGTTCATCCAACCTAAATCCCATTTATAATCAAATCCTAAACCGCCTTGTTCAGTTGGCTTTGTGGTACCCGCAAAAGCGGTACTATCTTCGGCGATCATCATCACGGAATCATGAGCGATATGCATCTTAGCGTTAAGTCTTTTAATAAATTCCACCGCTCCTTCGTTTAATCCGATAGAGGAATCACCATTATAGTAAATGATGTTACTAACGGCATCGACTCTAATACCATCGAAATGGAAATAATCGACGAAATAATTCATCGCACTCATCAAAAAGCTTCTCACTGGATCTTTACCTAAATCGAATTGTAAAGAACCCCAAGGAGATAATCTCCATCTATTGGAATATTCAAACATCTTTGTGCCATCATATTCCGCTAAAGCCCATTTATCAGTAGCGAAGTGAACAGGAGCGAAATCGATAATTGCCCCAATTCCGGCTTGATGTAATCTATCAACTAATGACATTAATTGGAAAGGATTTCCATATCTAGAATCGATAGAGAAGAAACCTGTTCCTTGATAGCCCCAGCTACCATCAAATGGATATTGGACTAACGGCATAAATTCAACATGGGTATAACCCATACCAACGATATAAGGAATTAATTTATCAGCGATTTCTTCATAAGATAATGTATGACCATCTTCCGCTTTACCATACCAACTGCCTAAATGCATTTCGTAAATAGACATTGGTTTATCAAAGTTTCTCGTTCTTGTTTTCATCCAAGGATCATCATGCCAAGCGAAATTACGATTATCGAATAATTTAGAACATGTTCCAGGTCTTTTTTCGCTAAAGAAAGCAAATGGATCGATTTTATCAACATATTTACCTTTCGCGTTTAGAAAGTGAAATTTATATGATTGATAATTGCTAAGTCCAGGAATAAATATTTCCCAAATACCAGCATCATCAATTTTATTCATTTTATGTGTGGTAACATCCCAACCATTCCATTCACCGATGACAGAGACATCATTAGCACATGGAGCATATAATCTAAAAACAACTCCATCCACACCATTTTGGTTAACAAAATGTGCGCCAAAATAATTGTGGGCATCAAGGCATTGTCCCATCAAGAAGTCATAAGTTAATCCGTAGGCCATAAATAGTTCTCCTAAAGCAAATCCAAAATTGCTATATTAATCTTAACACACGCGTATATGAAGATAAATAAAAAGTCACTAGATTTTCTAGCGACTTTCTTAATATTAGAATTTGTTTTTTAACCTTTAACAGCACCGGCGGTAACACCTTCAACATAGTATTTTTGAAGGGCCATGAATAAGCCGACAATTGGGATCGCAACGATGACACAACCAGCAGCGAATGTTGTAAACATTGAAGCGTCATATTGTGCACCATACATCATGGAATATAAGCCGACTGAGACGGTCCACATCTGTGGATTACCAACACCGATAATAACCTTCGCAAAGATGAAGTCCATCCATGGTCCAGTAAATGACATTAATGCGGTATAGATAATAATTGGTTTTGATAATGGAAGAATGATCTTTAAGAAGATCTTCACATTAGTGCAGCCATCTAGTTTCGCGCTTTCCACTAAGGAAGTAGGAATAACATCGAAGAAGCCTTTAGCGACTTGGAAGCCTAGACCTGCACCAGCGGAATAAGCGAGAACTAAACCGACAAGGTTAAGCCATGCATTTTCATCAGTTTGACCAGATAAGCCGATAGCTTTTAATAAGAAATAAATAGCGATCATCGACATAAATCCTGGGAATAAACCGAGAATCATGGTGATATTCATAAATGCTTTACGCATTTTGAATCTTAATTTAGACATACAGTAAGCAACTGATAAGACTAATAATGTGGAGACGATACAATCGATGACAGCGACGATAAGAGTGTTTAAGAACCATCTTAAGAAATAATAGTCGACACCGAGCCATGTACCGGTGAATAGATTAATAAAGTTAGAGATACCGAAGCTTTTTGGGAAGTAGTCGGAGGAGACGTTGCCACCTGTGGAATAGCCACGGAACGCACTTAATACAATCCACAAAATTGGAATAATCCAAATTACTGCGAGAATACCTAGAACAACGTAAGTAAGAATTAACGAGGTTCTCTCCGCACCTTTTTGGGAGCGGAACTTCTTCTGTTTAGAAGAATCCATAACAACTGCGTTTGCCATATTATTGGAATGTGTCCTCCTCGTTATAAGCTTTACTTCTACGATAGGTGATTAAAGTAATTGTCGCGGTGATGATGAAGGTAAAGATACCAATAACCGCACCGGTATTATAATCGCCTTTATCGATGGTTAATTTATATAACCATGTGACTAATAAGTCTGTTTGTCCAGCAACATAGTTACCATTAGGTACTGCTGGTCCACCACCTGTCAGTAAGAAGATGGTGTTAAATGAGTTAATATTTCCGATAAATGATGAGATCAAATATGGAGTGGTAATAAAGATGACATAGGGTAATGTGATCTTAAAGAACATCTTTGGACGAGAAGTTCCATCCACTCTTGCTGCTTCGTATAAATCAGCAGGAATATTCATTAAGATACCTGAAGTCATCAGCATCGTATATGGAATACCAAGCCACATATTGATGATAATAACCATCACTTTCGCTAAATATGGATTATCAGTAGGACTTTGTCCTAAGAAACCAATTGGTTCCTTTACAATATGTAAATTAACAAGTAAGGAGTTAACTGGTCCTAATGGAGCGAGTAAGTTTCTCATTGTTAATAAAGAGATGAATTGTGGAACAGCTATGGTCAAGATAAAAATTGTACGGAAGAGCTTTTTACATTTAAGGCCTTTTTTATTAATTAAAACGGCTAATAAGATACCGCCAAAATAGCAGGTGAATGTGGCAAAGATTGCCCAGACGAATGTCCATCCAAGAACAGGGAAAAATCTTGCGCTAATCTCAATACCTAAACTAGTTGCCTTACCTAAAGAGAAAATGGAAGCGAAGTTCGCAAAACCATTCCAGTGGAATAAGACGGTATGAGCCGACATCATGTCAAGATTGTTATAGGTTGTGAAAGCTAAACAAATCATCAAGATGGTTGGTAGTAAAGTAAAAGCTAAAGCTGCCAAACATGTTGGAGTTAACATCAAAATATGGAAGCGTTCATCTAGTAAGGCTTTGCAGTCTTCAACAAACGTTGAAGGTTTTCTACCTTCCTTGACCGCGGTATCTGCCGCATAAGAGCTCTTGATGTTGCTCAAATAAACAATGATGAAAAGAATAATAATAGCGATTGTAACTAAGCCTAATAACAACATTAAAAATGAGTTATCAGCAGGAATAAATTCACCTTCTGGTGTCCATCCGGAACCACTGTGTGAAGGAATGAATTGAGCGTCATGACCAGCTAATTGCAAATTGATTAGCGATTTATAACCGGTAGGAACTTGAACTCCGTTAGGACCGGTAATCGAAGGACATAACACCATGTAAAGAATAAAGAGCACTTGGATCGCAAAAAAGATAAAGCCTTTGATGTATTGCCCGTGATAGACGCTACCACTACCCATTATGAAATGGGATAATTTTGTACCTAAGCTTCCATCTTTAAATCTCTTACCAAAATTCACAAAAAAGTTAGCGATTCCTTTGCCGATATTAACAAAGAAGCCAGGGAGTGATTTGGTAAAGAAATGTGGGATGCTTTTTGTGAAAAAATTCACAAAACCACGTCCAAATCTCTTAAAGAAATTTTCTTTTACGTAATTTTTTTCTACTACAGTATCAGCCATATTTTTCCTCCTTTCTTATTCATCTATTAGTTATTAATATTTTGTAGTTGTATTCGCTGGGAAAGAAGTTGGATAGTTCTTACTATTTTTATTTGGGGCACTACCATTTTTCCAAATATATTCCATTTTAAATAAAGATTCTCGAATAGCATCAATTGTGCCGTATTTTTTACCGGTATTTTTCACCATATCAGCATATTCATCTGGTGCTTTATTTTGATAATAATAGGTATTAAATTTACCATTTGTAAATGGTTGGGCAATGCCAAAGGCATTCATGCCAGTTTGAGCTTTCGCCATTAAATAAGCGGAATGTTCAACTTCATCTTTAACACTTTCGATATACTCGCTTGATCCAACATAAGCTGGAACATTAAGAGCTTCTTTGAAAGACTCATTTTGTACTTCTTTAGAAGAGAAGTATTTTAATAATTTACAAGATTTATAATATTTTTCTGGATCGCCATTTAAAGAGGCCATGTTAATAACAAATGACTTACAGTCGACGAAACTACCACCACGATATTTATCGCCTGCTTTTGGAGCGGGGTCTAATTTACCGCGTAATTCTTCAGGTAAACTTTCATCATCTGGATAATGAACATCTTCGATGCCTTCCACATCTTCCGCTGTTAAGGTAAAGGTTGGAATTGGCATACAACCCATATGGGTTTCACCATTTTCGGTAACGGCATCTTTAAAGGAATTATAATGCCAGGCACCGCCGATAAATGATAAAGCATTATGAGTTTCAATATATGAAGTCCAGTCAGAACCTTTGAGTTCTAATAATCCACCATTAGTTCTACTAGCGTTTCTTTGCATATATCTAGCGACAGCGACCGCATCATTAGTTTGGTTATAACAATCTTTTTGTTTACCACCTTCGTAGATACGGGTATTGGAATAACCACCTAATTCTGGATGCTCAACTTGTAAATTTCTAGCAAGTAATGGGAAAGAATAGTTAAAACCATCAGTTCCTTGAATAACAAATGATTTAGTGCCAGTCACGCCATGAGAAGCATCATAAGCAGCTGCTGCGGCTTCTAAACCTTCAAAAGTTTGAGCTTGTTCATCGCTTACATAACGAGTGTCGTAATATAAGAATAAGGCTTGGGAGATATAAGGTACTGCAAATGTATATTCGTTCTTATCAGCAATACCATCGCCTAAATGGTTTTTAATAACTTTTAAGAATGATTCTGGATTATCAGCATTAATTTGTTCCAACGTTTCAGGATCAATAATTGGAGTAATATAACTGAGTTCTGAAAGTTTTCCGATATTATCGTTAGCAATTGTGACGATATCACCACAAGCGGTATTATCACTGACCATTTGGCCAGCGGCACCACCAGCGTCTGCACCAACAATTGTTAATTTCATACCGAAATCAGGATTTGCTTTTAAGAATTCGTTAACTTTTTTTCTATAAAAAGCCACAGATTCAGAACCGACCCAAATAACCAAGGAGTTTTTAGTAGATGTACATCCACTTAAAGCACCCATAGCTAAAAGCATTGCAGCCGAAGTCAATAATAAAGATTTCTTCTTCATAAATTATCTCCTATCTCATTTCCATAAGGAAGGTTCAATAAAATTATAGATTTTTTACTTTTGTAAAACAATATAAAATCACAATTAGTCTTATATTTCATATAAATTATTGTTCTCCTAGTGATTTCATAGACTTATATTCAATGACCATCGTACGAGAAATAAAGTCATGTAACGTACGACCTTTTTTACGATCAAGAAGAGTGATTAAAAATAGCACAACCGGTTCAATTAATAACATTAAAATGAGCATATTATCCATAAATAGAGCAATTAATGCGCTTTCGATAATAAATTGCCACGCAAATCTACCCACTACTTGATACCATTTTGCCGGTACAAAATATTTGGAATCCACTAAAGCGGTATTCGCGGCTAATTTGCCAATGGTGGCTCTTCTTTTATTAACTAAAGGTATTGTTAATAAGAACACACTTTCTGCAATAAATCCGGCAATCATCATATAGCCATAATTAATTAAACGAAAATCAGTTGATAAGTTCTTATATTCTTTATCGCTCGTGACCGATTTATTGAAAGCTTTCACTATTTCTTCTGAATGGGTAGCGTTATCAATTATCACATAATGAACGTTAGTCGTTTCGTCAGTATAAACGATATACCCTTTCGTGGTATATCCTTCCTCGCCTTCATAAACTTTATGAGCGATGGTTTCCTCGCTTCCTTCCACTAGAGGTGATAAACGATACTTATCGACTACCATCACGATTTTTTCACTATAATCGTTCAATGGTTTACTCATTGGAGTGGCTTTTATCAAGCTATAGATACCAAAAAACGACATGAAAAGTAAACCGAGGTCGATTAGGCCACCCGCAATACGATTCATGATTGAAGCTTTTTTGTTATAAACTACTTCTTGAGTTGGCTCTTCTTTAGGAAGAGGAGCCATCTGATAATCACGATTTTTATCTTCGTTTAAAACTTCATCTTTAGAAGACATAAAATACCTATTTATTATCTAAAAAACCACCATAAAATGGTGGTTAATTTATTAATTAATTAGCAGATACGGAAATCGATTTCCTGTTGCCAAACTTCGAAAGCTTCGCCGTTAAGCCAAACTTTTACTTCCTCTTTAGCGAAGTCATTTGGAACTTCCACTAATAGAGTTTGTTCGCCTATTTTTAATGAAGCGTATTTTTGATTACCATAATCTAATACTTTTTCAACATGAGCGGCTAAGCCTTGTTCGCCTAAAGTAATACTCTTTCTATTGAAAACATAACGATAAGATTTCTTATAGCAGTTATTGCCTTCAACAGCGTTGATCTTATAACCATTTTCAAGTGGGGCAGGAATTTGATCGCCTTCCACATTGTAGTAGAATTCAACTTTGTTTCTACCGACATCTTTCTTTAAGAAACTACCAACGACAAATTCTTGTTCACCGATAGGTTCTAAGACGACTTTACCATCGACTAAGATAACGACTTTGTCGTTTCTTAAGGAGAATGAATATGTTTCTCCTTCTTTCACTTTGTTATCCACTAAAGCGAAGAGATAACGATCACCGTTTACTAAATAAGCAAGTTTTTGACCATCAACATCTTCAACCTTTTTGACCTTTAAGGAATAATCTTTTCCAGGAACAACAGCAAATGGAGGAATTTCAAATTCAACTTTAGAAGCACTACCGATCGCTTCTTTCATCGCTGCTGGTAATTTCACTTTGCTACCGAATAAGGATAAATCATCACCTTTAACAGCGCCTTCCACTAAAGTGTATGGTGGGATAGCGTGCAATAAGGTAATTTCACTTTCCTTATCGAATAAATGTAATTTATCTTCATGGATGGAGAGATAGATTTCATCTCCGACTTCCACTTTTGTACCTTCAAGTGTCTTGATGATGATGTTTTTACCTTCATCTTTCATGGTGAATTCATCACTAGCTTTACCAAGAACGCCATAAACGATACATTCATTACCTAAATGTTCAACAGCGTTAACTGTGGCCATTAAGTTTGTTTTCTTTTCAGAGATATCGATATGTTCTGGACGGATACCTAAAATGACTTCTTTTTCACCATTTAAGTAGGAGTTATGAATCTTAGAAACAACTTCGTAATCAATATCACTCTTGCTACCATCTGGATAAGTGATTTCCACTTTCGCGCCTTTTCTTAATAATTTGACATTAAAGAAGTTCATTTGTGGAGTACCGATAAATCCAGCGACGAATTTGTTGTATGGTTTGTTATATAAATTCATAGGAGTATCGATTTGTTGGACATAACCGAGTTTCATAACAACAATTCTTGTACCCATTGTCATAGCTTCGACTTGGTCATGGGTAACATAGATAAATGTGGTACCTAATTTCTTATGTAATTTAGTAATCTCTGTTCTCATTTGAGCACGGAGTTTAGCATCTAAGTTAGATAATGGTTCATCGAGTAAGAAGACTTTTGGATCTCTCACTAACGCTCTACCTAAGGCGACACGTTGTCTTTGACCACCGGACATCGCTTTTGGTTTTCTATCAAGATACATTTCAATATCAAGCATCTTAGCAGCTTCAAGAACTTTCTTTTTAATTTCTGCTTCTGGCATATGTCTATTTCTTAAACCGAAGGCCATGTTGTCATAAACAGTCATGTGTGGATATAAGGCGTAGCTTTGGAAGACCATCGCGATATCTCTATCCTTTGGTTCTAAATCGTTAGCGAGAGTATCTCCGATAAATAAATCACCAGAGGTAATTGTCTCTAAGCCAGCGATCATTCTTAGTGTTGTGGATTTACCACAGCCAGATGGACCGACGAAAACGATAAATTCTTTGTCGGCGATATCAATGTTAAAATCATTGACTGCTTTGTGACCATTTTCGTAGACCTTGTAAATGTGACTCAATTTTAAATTAGCCATAAAAAATCTCCTATGTAATTTTAGCTATGTAAATGTTTATACATTAATTATTTTACCCTTTTTTATATAAAAATGTATAACAATTTTTACCAATCAATTTTTACTTTGTTTTTCTCCATATAAACAATCATTTGTTGGGCTTCAAAAGTATTCGCTGTAAAAGAGGCAAATCGACGATTATTAACGTATATTTCATAGAATCCATCAACGTTCTTTATTCTTTGAATATTTTGGAATTTAACTTTCTTTTTAATCAAAAATTCATGTTTGATAAAGACATCTTCTTTCACTTCTACGTAATAGAATAATTGATTAAATAAGACAATTCCGGAAGCAAGGGCAAAGATAGAACAAAATACCCAAATCAAAATACGGATAATCCATTGCTCCTTAGCCATGAAGGGAAGAGAGAATAAAACAATCATTCCTACTGAAACAACAAAACAGATACTTAAAAATATCGTTAATGATTTAATTGGATAAGTTCTAATTATACCGTTTTTCATATTTTAGAAATCTGAAGCATCGTAATAGCCTTGGGCTAAAATATTGAATGAAAAATCGCTCGTCTTTTTAATAACAAGAGAGTCATCACCCCAAGTATTACGATCCGTGCCTTCCTTTTTAGTGCCTAATTTAAAGCATGCTAGTTTATAACCGTATTTATCTTTTTCACTAGCGGGAGCGGCCTTATATTCATCAACATTAATTAATAATACACCATCTTGCACTTGATAATCTTTAGACCAATGTCCATTATCATTTGGTCCCCAACTCCACATAAATATTTCATACGAGGTGAAATAGGATGGATCAATATTAACAACATTATAATATCCTTCAATTAATTGGAATTTGGTAAATGTATATACTCTTTCTAATAAGAAACCACCATTTTCGGTATGGACAACTAAAGTAACTTTATTATTAGCGTCAACAACATCTCCTAAAGTGATATTGGTTTCTTTATCAATTGCAACATGACTACCACCATTAATTGTGTAATAAGCACTACCGTTTACTTTGATATTAACATCGATTGAGCCAACAAATAATCCACCTCTAGAGCTTACTTCGATAGTTGGTCGAGCAGCGTTTTTACTTTGTGTTAAAACAATAATGCCACTATCAGGCAAATCAACAATCAAATGACCATTTCTTATAGTGTATGATTTACCGGTAATTTGATCATAATAAACACCTGTTCCTAATTTATCTAATGATAAAGCGGCTTTGCCTGAAGGATTAAAATCAACAATAATTGCCCCTTTAGCATCACCATTTACTCTTTGATTAACATAAGTTGACGCCACAGCGCTTTGATATTCTTCTCCATCAACAAAACGGTCATGGAAACGATTAATCGCTCCTAAAACGTTGCTTTCATATGAAAAATCACTAATGATGCCCACGGTTTGATTATCGTCTGGTCTAGATAAATATAAAGATCTTGAACTCTTTCTAGAAGCTGTAACAGCGTATCCTCTTAAAATTCTATCGGAATTAAAGTGGCTCTTTTCACTTGTATAAGTATCATGAGATTCAATCCAAGTAATAAGGTTATCCGCATCAGTTTTTTTCGTATATTCACCAAGAGCTTTGCTAGCATCACCGGTTAAAGCGGAAGAAATACTATTTGCGTAAGAATCATCAGTAACTCTCATGAGTTTGGTATATACGGAAATATCTCTACCGATAGGACCGCCTAATATTTCTCCATACGCTAATAAATCTTTACCTGTTATAGTTTTGTAATATTCTTTAGCAACACCTAAAGTATTTGGCCAGAAATTAGAAGGATAATCTGGATCATCTGGTGTTTCAATATGTTTCGCAGCATCAAATCTAAATCCATCAATACCAACATCAATGCATTCTTTTAATAAAGCTAAAGATCTTTGTTGCACTAATTCATTCGCAGTATTTAAATCTGGTAAACCACCATGAGCGTAATATTGGGTATCAGCCCCAGAACCTTTAGCACTAGGATTATGATGGAAAGTTGGATTATTCGTATCATTTCGTTTTCCAAAGATTTCTGGTTCATATTCTTCTACACCAGGGAACACTTTTGGTGTACCATCACTTTCTTTTTCGTCATCGTTAATATTGGCCATATGGTTAAAAACGATATCAGCGATAATTGATATTCCCATAGACTCCGCTTCGCTACATAAAGCAGTTAATTCAGCTTTTGTACCTAATTTAGAATGCTTGGCAATAGAAAAACTTAAAGGTTGATAAAATGCCCACCATTCAGCGCCACCACCTTTAGGTTCTTGAACAGGAGATATTTGAATATTTTTAAATCCAGCATTTTTAATATCTGCTAAATGGTCTTTAATATCGTTAAATTTCCAGCAAAAAGCATGGAAGATATTGCTTTTCGCACTATCGGTTGGTAAAACATCGACATATCCATCAGGAGTTTCATCGACATTAGCAATCGGAAAAACTTCATATTGAGCAGTATATTTAGTGTCTTTTTTAACTGGCACGATTTCAGGAGACCAACTAGAAAAAACATAATAATTAGTATTATCTTCTAATCGATAAGGAGTTTTGGAATTAAATGTCGGAGTGACCCCCTTTTTAACATTTAAATCTCTTTCTAAAACAGTTCCATCATAATTCTCCCAAGTTATAGTAAATGAACTCTTTGAAGAACAACCTGAAAGAAGAGAAGCGGCAAAAAGAGATAAACCGCAATAAATCAAAAAGGATTGCTTATGCATATAATAATCTCCTTATTTATATATTAAATATAACACAAAATAAATAAAAAGGAGGAATAATCCTCCTATTTATAAGAATTATGAACTCTTAATTATTTTGCTTTGACTAAGCCTAAGCCAAATCCGAATGAATCTGGTGTGCTTGGGGTTGTGTATTGAGCAACGACTAAGACATATTTGCCAGCGCCACTAATACAAACAGGGTTCATATCCCAGTGGAAACCTTCTTCGTCTGGTGTTTCGGCCCAGTTAGAGTTAATGAATAAGGTTTTTTCAGTTAAAGATTCAGCGTGAGCGGTCTTTGGATCTGGAATCCATTGATCATTGACATAAGTTTTGTCAGTTTCATCATATTTAGCACGAAGAGCTTTAACAGCGAAATTAGCAGCAAATTCTTTAACTTCGCCATTGACTTTGGCTTTTGCTGTCCAATCAGCACATTCGCCTTCACCAAGGGTAACTTCACCAGAATATAAATATTGAAGTGCAGTTTTCTTGCTTAATGTTTTCGCTAAGTTTTTATCTAATTTAGCGACTTCAGCAACTGATGTGGCAGCCATCTTATATTCTTCTTTTGGAGACCAAACACCAGCAGCACCACCGAAACCACCAACAATGTGGAAGCTCTTACCAGCATCATCACCACTAACAGCTAAAACTGTTTTGTCGTAATTGGCGCCACAAGCTGACATTCCGCATGCTAATAAGGCACCCATAGCTAAAGTTAATAATTTTTTCATAAAATATCCTCCTAAAAAAATTACTACATAATCATATTAATTATCATTTTTTCTATAATCAATATTTTTTTATTGAATAGAATTATGATTTTTATTCTTTGGCAAACCAAATGCCAAACATATTGAAGGTTTTATAACCTTCTGGGACTACCATAATGTCATTGTCAAAGTCCCATAAATAACCGGTGTTATAAACAAGTTCACGGTTTGACCAACCTTTAAATTCCGCTGGGAATTCTGTGAAATCACTATTTTTTGGTGCGGTTGGTGCGGTTAATTTTGAATAATTTTCAATCTTATATGTGTGATAAACTTCACCTGATGTGATGCAGTTATAATCGAGGTAGAAATTAACAGTAATTAAACCATCATCTTCTTCACTATTACCTTTTTTACTACAACCCGCGATCATCGGAGCGGTTAACGCTAATAAAGAAACTAATAATAACTTTTTCATATAATTATTCTCCTTTATCTTTTAAATAATACTGAGGTATACCACCACATATTAATACCACCTGTGGCAACATTATAGCCTTTGCCTTGGCCATCTGTTCCTGGATTAGAAGTAAAGACTTTAGTGGCGCTGGCTTCATATTGATAAGAGACAAAGCCATCAGCACAACCGTCACCAGTATTACCTGCGGTAATAAATGTATAATTACCATTATTGATTTGAACTTTGTTACTACCATCGCCACGAATCAAAACTTTTAAACCATCAGCGCTCGTATTAAATGGATTATGAGCTTGTAAATAATCATAATCGTATTTAGCCATCTTATTTCTTTCGTTACAGGCTTTTCTAATTCCTTGATAGAATTGATTAACAGGTACTTTGGTTCCGTTATCCAAATCTGGAATAGCGATTTTACGGTCCCATTTAATGGAGTTAGTTTCATCTCTTAACTTATAAGAGTTAGAAGAGACTTTGACACCTTCCACTGTCGCACAACGTTCTAAAACTTCGTCCCCATATTCTTCAATATCTGCTTGGGTTACTTGTTTAGATAAGAAGATTTCTTGCCCACCTTGGATAAAGGCGACACCATTTGTCATCATGATCGTAGATTCGACTGATGCAACTGCGGCAGCGACATCGGCCATTTGTCTTCTATCATCACCTTGTAAAGCTTCGCGTAATAAATACCAAATATGATCATAAGTTGAGAAATCATCATGACAAGATGAATACGCGACCATCTGATTTGGGTTAGCGCCCGTTCTATGGTCATCTTCGTATTCACTTCCTGTATGATATCCCACTAACATATCAGCGATAGAAATTGATTTTTTGCCAGCATGAGTGCCACCTTGTAAAACAAATCCCCAATCGTTGATATTGCCGGTTTCACCAGCAATTTCATTTCTGGCCTTATCATTAAAGCAACCGACATAGCACATTTCGCCTTGTTTATATAATTTGTTATAAACATGCCATGTATCAGCACCCCAGTTATCTGGATATAAAGTTGGATCTAAATGGCAGCCACCAAATGAAGCCCAACCTTCACCATAAAGATAAATATCTTTATCAATCTTATATAATTCTTGAGCGGCTTTTTTGATTGTTTGCCAATCGATTAAGCCCATAAGGTCAAAACGGAAACCTTTAACTTTATATTCTTTTGCCCACCAACATAATGAATCAACGATATATTTACTCATCATTGGAGCTTCAGATTTCACTTCGTTACCACAACCACTACCATCGTATGGTGAACCAGAGGAATTGTAGCGGAAATAATATTTTGGCATTAATTTAGTGAAACAGTGTTGAGCGATACTAGAAACGTGATTATAGACAACGTCCATAATGATTCTGGTATGGTTAGCGTTTTCACTATATGCCTTAATTAATGATTTATATTCTTTAATACGGGAGATACCGTTATATGGATCAGTCGCGTAAGAACCATCAACACAGTTATAGTTAAGAGGATTATAACCCCAGTTATAAGTTCTTTCTGGTTTACCAGTATCTTCACCATCAACATAAATATTACCGGTACCTTCCAAATTATCATTATCAAATACTGGAATTAATTGAATGGCTTTCACACCAAATTCTTCGATGTGATCATAACCTGTTGTCACTTCAGTAGTGCCATCGCTATATCTAGTGCCTTTTTCTGCGAATGCACTATAAGTGCCTCTCATGGAACTACCAGTCCAAGAAGAATCCATTGTTAAATCTCTAATATGAGTTTCATAGATCGATAAATCGTTTGGATTTTTGATATCATATCCTTCCACACCATCCCAAACAGCAGGGACGCTGTCCCATCCATCAGGATTAGTTTCTTTCCAATCGACGATCATGGCTCTATCACCATTAACACCACAGGCTTTGGCGTATGGATCCATCGTTTCTTGTTGTCCTAATGAGTTAGCGACGTAATAACGGTAATACATACCTTTTAAGTCTTTATTTTTAATAGTTAATTCCCAAACACCGCCTGGTCTAAAGGCCATATTATAGCCACCGGCCGGTGAATCAGTCGCAGTTTCATCCCATCTCTTATATTTAGATTCAGAACCACTGTTATATAGATAGACCCTGACATTAGCGGAAGCCGGAGCCCAGACTTTAAATGTTGTGGATTTATCATCGTTATATGTGCAACCTAAATCGTTGCCGGTATATTCATAATATTGTTTAAATCTTGGTGTTTCATAGAATGCATCCGCAGCCACATATTTCTTTTTAGTGTATTGTGGGAAATCTGGGAAGACACCAGTTAATAAATATTGAACATTCACTCTCACTATTTGCTTTAGCATGATTTTGAAATTAGCTTTTGTAGCAGTGCCATAAGCAATTAGATAATCCTCTAAATTTGCGGACAGAGTATTATTCATATAATTTGATGTCAAAGCATATAACTTAAATTGAACACCTTTACTAGAAGTAGTTTTAACAGAGATAGATTTCCAGTCTTTATCAAAACTAACTTTTAAAAATCTATCAGTGGTTGTGCCTTCTTTAGTGCCGTAAACTTCGACATCACTACCTTCACTAGGTATACCCCAAATATCGACATGGCCATCTTTATTAGGCACAAATTCATCTTTATATTCAACTTCGATATTTAAGGTTTTGTTTTGCCAACCATCGCCACCACCTTTTGGCGTACCTTTTTTATATTTAACAATGAAGAAGATTCTTTTGCCGCCGTAAAACGTGGCATAATCACCGGTAAAATCAAAGGATGTTTCAATATAGTGGAAGCCATCAGAATCAGTTTTAATACTGGCTTCATGAGCCTCACCGTTAGCGCTATCGCCCCAAATCCAGAATTCACGATCAGTGTAAACAGATGGATCGCTATCGTAAGCTGGGTCGTGATAACGGATGCTGACGCTTGCGGCTTTAACCGTCGCCTCACCCGCTTCTTTTGGGAAAACAACATCTGGATTATTGTAATCGACTTCTAAACGATCACCGTAAAGAGCGTTATCTTCTCCAATCATCTCCTTTTGGCTTTTTTTGAAGATGTTAGGAGCAATCGCGCCTAAGGTAAGCGCGCCTAACATCACTGAACCGAGTATTATTTGTTTCTTCTTCATACTCTATCCTCCTAGTTGTTATGATATTTAATCTTTCTTATAAAAGAGAAATCTCTTAACTTAAAGCACCAGTTTGGCTCCCCTACTGTACCTGGCCAATTAATACGACCTCTATCATCAAGTTTCATTAAATCTTGAAGTTGATAAATAGTCATTAAGGAAGGTAAGTTCCAAATATATTGGAAAATAGTTTCATATAAATCTTTTGGATAATTAAATCTTTCATTTAAGAATTTAATATTTTCCGGAGTTAACGATTTATACCAACCATATAATGTTTGGTTATCATGGGTGCCAGGATAAACAATCTGGGTTGGTTTACTATTCGCTTTTAAGTCGAATATGGTAAATTCCACGATATACATACCTGGTAAATGATAATGATCTCTTAAATCGTGAACACCTTGGAATAAATCACCTAAGTCTTCAGCGATTAAATGAATATTAGGATATTGTTTATATAATTCATCGAAGAATTCATATCTTGGGCCTTCCCACCACACACCACGTCTAGCGTTAGTGTCTTCGGCAGGGATGACACAATAAGTGTCCCAGGCTCTAAAATGATCTAATCTTAATAAATCACATGTATTAGCGAGATAACCAATTCTATGGACTAAGAATTTATAATGATCTTCTTTCATCTTTTTAAAGTCATAGATTGGTGTACCCCAAAGTTGACCATCATCGGAGAAAGCATCGGGAGGACAACCACTCACTAAAGTGGGGTGATAATTTTCATCCATCAAGAATTGTTCTTTATTTAACCAGCAATCTGTGGAATCGATACCGACATAGAACGGGCAATCAGCGATGATGATAATTCCTAGTTTTTTCGCATATCTCCACACCTTATTCCACTGCTTATAGGCAATAAACTGCATAAAGATTTGAAATTCACATTCATCTTTATATTCACTAGGATAAGTTTTATGGTTATCAAAATAATGGACTAATTCTTTCGGCCAATAATTCCACTGCTGATAATTACGATGTCTTCTAAAGGTAATAAAGGTCGCAAAAGGAACTAACCATGGATTATCCTTTTTAAATTTTTTATATCCTCTCATCGGAGTTTTTAAGAAATGACGATAAGCTTGATATAAATATTTTTCTTTAAATAATTCCACTTCGTGATATTTGATGAAGTTTGTTTTTGGTTTAAATTTTGGAACTCTTTTCAGTAATCCTTCTTTTACTAATAAATCTAAACATATATATCTTGGTTCAATAGCTTCTGAACAGGTCGACATATATGGAGAATTACCAGGTCCAACCGGATTAAGAGGTAAGACTTGCCAATATTTATAATTACTTCTTTTTAAGAAACGTAAAAAACGAAAAGCGCTCGGACCAAAATCTCCGATACCATGATTGCCAGGCAAAGAGGCAACTGGAAGCAAAACGCCAACATTATCTTTCATAATAATTTGACTTCCTAATATGTTCTTTCTTAAATTCTAACACTTTAAATATTTATTTAACAAATATATTCTTTGCTTTTATTTTCCAAATATCTCTTCTAAGACAATTTTTAATCCACTGATACCGATGTTAGGAGCGGTGATATCCGCTTCTTTTTTCGCTTCATCTGTCCCATTACCCATGCAGATTGATAATCCCACTTTTTTAAACATCGCGATATCATCATATGAATCACCCACGGCGATAGCTTTTTCTTTATCGATATGATAATAATTTAAAACTTGTTCCACACCATATCCTTTATTATTTTTATAATAACCAAGGTCCACACCATGGCTATCAAACCTTAATAAAGAGATATCTTTTGGAAGTTCTTTTTTTAATACTTCATCATATTTAGCTGGGGCAAATAATAATATCGAATTAATGCCTTTGTTATCATATTTTTTAATACAAGGAATTACTTCTTTAAATATAGAAAAATAATTATCAACATACTTATTTCTTTTATTAGTGAAATGTCTTTCTTTATTTTTCGATAATTCCAACACTAAATGGTGTTTATTCGCCGTTTTTTCAATAGATTTTACAATATCTTCAGGAATGATATTTTCATATAATAATTTATCTTTGATAAAACCCACTCCACCGTTAGTAGAGATAATACCATCTGGATGAAATAGTTTTAATAAACCAGTATGGTAGATAGAATCATATGGTCTTGCGGTATTTAAAAACACTAAAAGGCCTTCTTTTTGAAGTTCTATTAATTTATTAATTGAATCATAATCAAAATCACCTTTGTTATGATCTAAGATTGTCCAATCTATATCGACAAATATAATCTGATATTTCACCTAATTATATTAGCATATTAATTAATAATTTATTATGATGATTGTATGAAAAAATATTTATTTCTTTCTCCATTATTATTAATCGCTCTAACTGGTTGTTCAGTTAAAACTGATACTAGTAATAATAAATCTAATCAAGATTCATCTATCACTCCTAGCGATCCAATCGAAGGAGATCCAGAAATTATTGATAGTGAAGAATATTTAGAATTATTTAATCCGACCTCTTTAGTTAATTTAGAAATAAAGATGTCCTTAGATGCGGCAAAATTCATGAATGATTATCAAACTAATCATAATGATTCCACTTATTTTGATTATTATGTTCCTTGTAATGTTAAATTAACATTAAACAATAGAATCTATGAATTTGAAGAAGTTGGTATCAGAGTGAAAGGCAATTTGTCTAGAGGACATTTCTTAAATAATGATAATTTCTCATTAGACTGTTTATCTCATTTTAAATTATCTTTTAAAGAGACATTCGATGATGTTGAATACGTTAATATTCCCGCATTAAATAAATTTAAAAAGACTTGGGATGATGCTTCTAAAAGAAAAGAAAGAAAAAACCGCACTCTATTCGGGATGGAAAAGATTGATCTTAAATGGAATAGAAACGGTGATGACAGTAAATTAAAAGAAGCTTATACATTAAAAACATTTAGAGATCAAAATCTATTAGCACAACACGATACCTTAGGTATTATCTCTTTAGGTATTAATGATAAATCCAGCATTTCCACGACATATGAAATATTAGAATGTATCGATGATATATTTATCAAAAGGCATTTCCCGAAAGAAGAAACCGCGGGTGATTTATATAAATGCGCATATACAAGCGCACCTGCGAACTTTTCTTCTAATTATACAGTGGGTAATCAAATAGGCATTGAAAATAACGCGAACAATTATCATCCATCTTATGATTTAAAAACTAATAAGAAGAAATCAACACATACTGATTTATTAAATTTAATAAAAGTATTTAATGAGAATTCCACTCCTGCATCTACTTATAAAAGTAAATTAGAACAATATTTTGATGTAACTAACTTTGTTAAAGAAGAAGCTATCGCTTATCTCGCCGGTAATCCTGATGATTTTAGAAATAATATGAATAATTATTATCTTTACTTCTCTTCTACTTCTCATCGAGCCTATTACATCCCTTATGACTTTGATAGATGCTTTGGTATGGGAACATTAGGTAAGCAAGAAGATATGACTAATTTCTCCGCGGAAAGCACAAAGATGCAATTAAGTGGTAATTGGCAAGAAAGTAATATCTTCTGGAGAACAATATGTTCTAATACATCACATAAGAATATCGAAAGAATTGAAGAATATCGAAATTTATATCAAACCACGATAGAACAATTATTAAATAATAAAACTATATCCACTGAATCATTTAATAACTATGTTACTTCTTATTCATCCACATATGGATGTAATAAAAATGGAGCGGGTTATGATCATAGCTCCGGAAATAGTAATGTTACCTTTTCTAATTATTTATCTAAAAAGATATCAAAAATAAAACAGATCAACACTACATATGATATTAAGGTATCCTAGCGGATATCTTTTTATTAATAAAAAAGAGATGAACTTAATCATCTCTATTTATCTATTATTGATGTTTTCTTTTCTTAACGAAGAAGAATATACCAATTATTGAAATGCCAGAAACGCCAATAACAGTCGTTAATAGAATTGGGTTTGCGGTCTTATCTATGCTGTTAATAATATTTGATCCAGGTAAACTAGCTGGACGACGAGCCATACCTGCTACATGTTGTGCAACAGTGTAGTCGGTCTTTCCGTTTAATGATCTACAAGTAGTCGAATTTGCTGAAGATGTAAGTTGAGCAAAGAAATTTGCGTTTAAACTGCTATAAGCACCATAGCCATTATATGAGCTACTGGAGCATGTGTCGTAAGCGGCAAATAGATTTGTTGCTAATCCAGGACCTACACTATTAGCTTTATTTGTTTCAACAGGGCAATAATCTGTACTCGTAGCTTTCAAGAAATAAACGGTGCTGAACGAATTAGAAGAAAGTTCGAAAGCTTCGGAATATGACCAAACATCTGCTGTAGCTGTTGATCCTGACATTCTCACGAATTGGAATCCGGTAATATCTGTCGGGACATCGGCATATGCATACCATTTATTATCTTCACCCTCACCGTTAAACCAATTAATTAAATAAGTTGAGGCCGAAACAAAACTATTTATAGTGTTATTAGCCTTAGAAGCACTACCGCCCCAAGCTCTTACAGCTAATGTAGCACTTTTCCAATCTTGATGAGCTTGATCATTGTTTGTGAATAATCTGCCTGTTTTGGCAGAAGGTGTTGTAGTTCCAGTATAGCGTTGCTCTAAATTAACCCAACTGCCATTTTGTTTACTGTTAGTATTTTTAGTAGTGATTTTGAACAAACAAGTACCGTCGGTTGGAATTGTAAGATCGACTGTTTTGTTTTTATCTACATCATATCCGCTATCTTTTCCATCCCAAGCATTAAAAGCAATATTTTTAGCATCGCTAGGTAATGCAATATAGCCATATGTAGTACCATTAACAGAAATTTGTGATACTTTGGTTCCTGGCCATTGTGGTGAACTGCTACCACCCCAGTAATAAGCCTTGATGTTATTTA
The DNA here is from genome assembly GCA_045113315.1 of Bacilli bacterium. Taxonomy (GTDB): domain Bacteria; phylum Bacillota_I; class Bacilli_A; order RFN20; family CAG-826; genus RUG13091. Next base: position 96,285 of record JBGUIX010000006.1, on the reverse strand, counting down.
AGGTTGCTCCCCATACTGCCCATTGACATGCACTAATATCGACATAAACTCCAGAAGGAATACTTCCGGCCGCTTCAGCAGGAGCGACACTGCTTTGTTTGGTTACATTATTAGCCACACCAAAGGCAATAGTACTACCTAAACCAGTGGTGCCTAAAGCAAGTCCTAAGATGAGTTTCAAACTTTTCATATATAAAAAAATAATACCTTAAAGGTAAACTATTGTCAACATATATATCATACATTCTTTGAATGTATTAATGAATTTTATATATTAGAAAATCTTATATTTTTATCTTTTTGCAGTGTAAATTAAGCAAATCTATAACAAATAGTCCATTAATTGATAATGGCTCATTGCCTAATAAATATTTAATAGCCTCACTAGCTTCTATAGACGCTAATAAGGTGACAGCGCTAGGAAAAACTCCACCATTATCGACATATTCTTTCGTGGTGTCCTCTGGTATCTCGTTAAATAAAGAAGAGAATGGTTTAGATAATTTAGGGATATAAGTATAAACCTGTCCCTGATAGCCACTGACACCTGCGCTAACATATGGTTTTTTAAATTTTGCACATGCTTCATCGACTAAAAATTTAGTCTCAAAATTATCTGAACAATCGATGATTAAATCATATTTTTTAAATATAGATACGTTATCTTTATTTAATCTATATGGATAAAGCTTATATTTAACATCAGGATTTTTCTTTATTAATTTGACTTTAATGGCCTTAACTTTTAACTTATTTAAATCTTTATAATCATAGATTAATTGTCTTGGTAAATTAGATAAAGAAACAATATCGTTATCAATAATACCAATACGACCAATTCCAGTTGTGGTTAATAATGTTAAAACTGTGGATCCAAGCCCCCCCGCACCCACGACTAAAATAGAAGAATTTAATAATTTAATTTGTCCTTCTTCTTTGATGTTATCTAATAAGATATTACGATGATATTTTTCTAATTGTTCGTTAGTTAATTTATCCATTATCATCCACCACCACGAACATAGATTAAATCCACTCTATCTCCATCATTTAGATAGATTTCATCAAATCTTTCTCTTTTATAAAATGTTTCGTTAACAGAAACAATTAACCAGGGTACTGGTTCAACATCTTTATATCTTAATAAGTCAGAAATAGTAAACTTATCTGGATATTCATTAGAGGAGATATAATCAACAATTAATTTCATAACTTAATATTAATAAATATTGTTTATAAAGAAAAGGGTTCGTCAATATGAACCCTAATCTAATAATCAACAATATGATTATTTAATTAATTATGTTTTTTCTTCTTAAAGAGGAATAAGACCACACCAGCGCTAGCGAATAATGTCACCATGCTAACAATGATTGACACCATGACTACACTATTAGCTTTATTAATCATGATTGGATTAATATAAGCATTGCTGTTATATTCGGTTTGTAAGAAGTTATCGAGTGTCCAACCAAATTTAATACCTCTATAGGTATAGACACGATCATATTTAGCGAAGAAGTCATCTAATTCATGAACTGAATGAGCAGCTTGAGATTTTAAATAATTTCTGGCTTCTTCAGATAAATCATTAAATTCAATAACTTGTTCTTCCCAGGCATCTTCTAAATCTTGTCTAGCAACTGCTAATTCTTCAGCAGTTTTAGCGCTTTCAACGTCTTCACAAACATCTTCAATTGCGGTGCAGAAATTTTTACCAAAGGTAATTGCGTCAGTAATATATTGTTCAACGGTTCCGAAGTAAACTTCGTCAGCATGATATTTTAATTTTAAATAAACTTTTGTTTGGATGGCTGTAATACATTTTATATATTCACCATCAACAGCAAATTTAGGACCATTACCACCAGGATTGATTGTGCTAATTGAGAATTCATCTGGTAAACCAGGGATTCTTGCTTCATGTTCATCATATTGATCGTTTGTATTAACAAACTTAATCTTATCGTTAGTTGAGAAACTAACCATATCAGAATAATATTGATCATATCCTTCATATTCTGAACCATGTGTCATGGTAATTAATTCATGGTCATTTCTAATGATGTGATAACCACCTAATGGTACACCTTCAACAAAGATTGTTTTAGCGCTTGTATCCACATAAATATGGGCGTTAGTCGCATCAACTAAGACAGTACCATCGGATCTAACGTTATTATTTCTAGATTGTTTTAAAGTGAATGAAGCATCAACTACATCATTTCTTAAAACTTTAATTTCTTGACCAGCGGTTAATGTTAATGCCGCGGTTGAATATTCTGTTCCTTCGTGAGTTGGAAGTTCTGTAGCGACACCATTAATGCTTACTTTGTAAGTAGGCGCAACAGTATCTTCAATTGAATAATAAGTAGATGTAGTATTGTAATAAATGTTATAAGTACCAGCGTTAGTAGCGATTAAATTATGATTGGTATCATCGACTGAATAGGCAACACCTGTACTTGAAATAACTTTACTTGCATCTGCATCGTAATAAGTAACATTTTTGGTATCACTATTAACATAGGTCATCTTAATGCCTTGACCCGCTGCTAAAGCAACATTTTCAACGTAATATGTATCTGATTCTGCTTCTTTAGAAGCGGCTAGACCAGTTTTAACGTTCCAATCGTTATTATCACCAAGTAGATAGAAACCACTTGGGAATTCACCATTCCACAATTTATTAGTAACAACATTAAGATAGAATTTTTCATTGCAATCTCTAGCGGCCACTAATTCGTCATCACCGTTTAAATAAACATTAGTGAATTGATCGTCATCTTTTGGTGTGACTGCATAAGGAGCGCCGTTTTTAGTAAATGTAATAACATCACCTTTATGTAGTTCTACTGTTGTTAAAGAAGCAAATTGTACATCATCTTCTTCTTTTAGCGAAATTTCAGTTCCACCATTAATGGAATATTTATAGCTGTCTACTTCAGAAGCCCATTTCACATTATAATGACCTTTGTCATCAGTAGAATTTAAAATTCTTAATGTATCATTAGCAACCGTGCTTGGTGTTACATCAACTGTTTGTTCTTTATCTTGACCAGCATTAATAATAATTTTTGATCCTGCTTTAACAGTAAACGTGCTGGTTGTGAATTTATCACCTGGCCATGCAGTTTTAGGATCATGACCGTCAAACCATGTATATAAATATGTGTCCGCAAACTTATCAGTTGCTCTTGTTTTATCTAAACTAAATGTCACATCAGTAGCTGTTGTAGTTGCGCAATATAATTCTGTTGTACTTGCTGTTACAGCTGTGCATTCATTTTGCATTGCAGAATCGGTGTACCACTTACCATCAAAGATGACACCATAGTATTCAGGTGAATCTGGTAAACCACCAATGGCTACATCTTCATCCCCTCTTTTGTCGCCATTTACATAAACTGCGACTTTTTTTGTTGTAGGAGGAGTATATAATGACCAGTTACCACAATAATTACCATCACCATAATCGGTACCATCAGCCGTTAAATTCCATTGATTTTTAATTGTATAATCGGATGGAAGGTTGATTGATATTCCGCCATTTTTTGATGTCCTATTCCATACATTTGTAAGATCGTTTGGATCCACTCTGCAAAAGATAACTTTAGTGAATGCAGAGTCGATATCAACATAATATTTATATGTCTCTCCAACAACTTTTGTCATTGGGACACCAGGCCAAGATGGACTTGTGGCACCATCATGACAATAAGCATAAGTTAATGCGCCGGCGTTATTCCACCAAGTAGTTGAAGAAACATCAAAATACAAACGAGATGTACCAGCAGCTTTAGCAGCCTTCACTTCTCTATTAGCGGACATGCCAGCGGCCACACCTAAACCCATAACTAAAGAAAGTCCCATAGTTAAGAAAACATGTTTTGCTTTCATATCTAACTCCTTTGAGCGCTTCGTTACGAATGCGCCTATTAATATACTTTAATTATAGATAATATATATTATTTTAACAACACCAAATATATAGACATATATGATTAATTCGGCAAAAAAGGAACATTTGTTCCTCTTATTGTGCTTATTCAAAAACTGATGCCACCATAATAAAAGAGCCGAATATCATAAATCAGCTCTCTTAAATAGTTTAATCAATTATTTAGAATGTTGACCATTGACCATCGCAGCCAGGGTCACCCCAACTGGCAGTACTATTAGTAATTGTATAAAGATTACTTCCGTCAGTAGGTGCGGTAAGATCTTTGGTTTTAGCACCCCAATCAGCAATATCACCAGTGCCATTCACTCTCACAAAGATTAAGTTTGGATAGGTTGTGCCGTCATAGTCAATTGACCACATATGATCTTGACCTTCAACTGGTGTCATTCTTTCACCTGGCCAAGCCACTTTAGCTCCGCCAGAACCCCAGCAATATAATGCGATAGCGGCTCCATCAGTGGTCCACCAGTCATATTCCATCTTGCAGTAGATTTTACCTTCTTCTCCACCGCCTCCACTGCCACCGGCTTCAGAAACTACATCATCTGAGCTTGCGGTTTTAGAAGTTGCTTCAGGAACACTTTTATCTTCAGATTTGGCTTTTTTAGAATTGTTACAAGCACCTAATCCTAAGATTAAAGCAGTTGCTCCTAATGTTAATAAAAGTTTTTTCATAATTTATTATCTCCTTAATTATTTTAATAAATTAATCAGCATCGATAGCGGACCAAGTGATTGGATAATAATCCCAATCTCCATAGTCACTTCCTGTCATTTCGGCAAAATTCTTGCCTTCTGGGATAGTGTGGAACCCGTCATGTGGTGATTGATTCCATTTTCCTGTCCATGTACTGTCTAATGGAATAGTTGTATCTGGACCAACACGGACAAAAATGATTTTGTTAATGCCATCAGGATTATTAAAAGTCCAAACATCATTTTTGGCATCATATGTGCCTTCAGCCCATGTTCCGCCTTCATAATAAATGGCAAATTTTGCATTACTTGAAGCCCAGTCAGCATTCGGTCTGAAATAAATGGTTGAAGCTACTCCACTAGATTCAAATCCTGTCACCCAAACATCTGGGTTATCTGGGTTATCGTCATACCATTTTAAATAAATGGTGCCGGTATCTATATCATTATGAACACTGATTAACTTTGTGGTTTCATCATAGACACCGTTATTTTTTTCTCCCCAAGCATGTGGATAGAATTGTGTTTCGTCTTCGTAGAATTTGATGATATCGCCTTTATTAAGTTCTATATCCTCATCACCAATTTGATATTGAATACCGTATTTTTCTCCTTTTTCGTTCACTAAATCGCTCTTTGCGGTTTCAGGAATAACGGTTTTATCCCCACTATTAATTTGATAAGAATATGTTTTTGGTTCTACTGGGAAACCGAAATAAACTGCATCGTTAGCTTCAGCACTACCTTTAATTTTGATATAAACATCGACTTTACAATCCTGTTTAACTGTATATTGGCTTTCAGTGATTGTTAAATAAGCATCAACGTTGTTATTAAATGAAGCCGCTTCAACAGCAGGAGCCCAAGCATCTTCATTTTCTAAATTTCTAACTTTAACAACATCGTCAGTTTTTAATTCTAAACCAGAAATGAGGTATTGGTCTCTTCCTTCAGATTGTTCTGCGGTTTTAGTGCCAGGAACATCCACTCCATTAACGGATAAGCCAAATCCAGTTGTGACAGGTGTTGGATCAAAGTCTCCACCACCTTCACCAGATGTATTACCGGTTAGCCAAATGGAATAACCATTATCATTACCTATCTTGAAGTAGCAAGTTACTTCATTAGCGTCCATAACCACTTTTAATTCTTTAGTGCTTAAGTTATAAGAAACGTTATTATCAACTTCATTTAAACCAGCGTGAACTTCAAGTGCGTTTTCACCATCAAAGAAGGAAATTAATGTATCTTTGCTAACATTGCCAAATGGTAATGTGTATTGAGCTTTATAACCGGTTGGAGGATTATCATCTTTTTCTTCTTCGCCAAAGGTGACTTTACTACCAGTACCGATTTGGTAAGAGAATTCTTTTTCCGCTTCAGCTAATCCGAAATAAACTGCATCATTAGCTTCAGCACTACCTTTAATCTTGATATAAACATCGACTTTGCAGTCTTGTTTAACTGTATATTCAGTTTCAGTGACTGTTAAATATGATGAAACAGCACCACCGAATGATGCTTCTTCCACTTCTGGAGCCCAAGCATCTTCATTTTCTAAATTTCTAACTTTAACAACATCGTTGGTCTTTAATACTAAACCAGAAACGAGGTATTGATCTCTGCCTTCAGATTGTTCTTCGGTTTTAGTGCCAGGAACATCCACTCCATTAACGGATAAACCAAATCCAGTTGTGACAGGTGTTGGATCATAGTTACCACCACCAGTTCCACTGGTATTTCCGTCTAGCCAAAGTCCATAAGAAATAGCGTGTGTATTACTATCTTCAAATATCTTAAAATAGCATTTAACATCAGATGCTGTCTCAACAACATTCATGATGTGATTAACTAAATCATATTTGACGTTATTGCCGCCTTCTGTAGCTGGGTCGCCAGCGAATACTTCAATTGGATCGTCATTATAGTAGAAAGATATCTCATCTCCCGCTGTGACACTCCATGTCATTGTGTATTGTTCTTTCCAACCATCGTCTTCACCAGGTTGATCACTATATGAGGCATTATATTCACCGATGTCTCTTTCCTGGTTTTCACCAATCCTTACAGTAAACGGTGTGTCTAACGGTGTGTCTTGAGAGGAGCCTCCTTCTTCGGAGCTGCCACCTGCTTCAGAGCTACCACCTGCTTGAGAACTTGAGCCTCCAGCTTCAGAACTACTACCAGTATTACCAGATGAATTACTAGTTGAGCCAGAAGTTTGAGAAGTTTTACTTGTGTTGCCACTAGTTTTACCAATAGGTCCGTTATCACATGCAGACATGCCAAAAAGCAAACCTAAAGCGGGTAAAAGCAAAAATAATTTCTTTTTCATTGCTAATTGTCCTTTCAATAAAAACAATTCTTTATATCTATTATATATAACAATTAAAAAAGTAGATAAAAATTTTTTATAAATAAAACGCCCACACAGTATGTGAGCGTATATCCATATTATTTATAAATAATAATGATTAAGCCTTAACCACTACAGCAGAGAGTGGAGGTAAGCTTGAAGCAGAAGCACCGTTATAGGATGCTAAGACTGTGCCACCGCAATTGCTTAATGATAATGTTTTACTATAGTTGAAGTTTATAGCAATTTTAACTGTTGTGTTTCCAGATTTTCTAGTGAAACATAACGCATTACATGCTAATTCACCATTTGCAAAATTTGCTGCAGTCAAGGAGCCAGTTCTTAAAGCTTTACCAACTTCGTCGCTACCAGATTTTAATTCTGCAAATCTCTTCATAACTGAATAATCACTATTTGCATCATTCATCTGTTCTAAAGCTGGCTTAACAGCACTACTCTTATTAATTTTATCTTGTTCAACTTTCATAGATGAACCAGTGACGTAATAATCAGTTGTACCACTACCATCACCTTTAGAACCATTAGCGACCCATTTCATCGGTTGACGATACCATAAGTCAGCATATGGGATGTTAGCCACATCAGATGGATCATAATCATCTGGGAAGTTACCAGTCATACCAATTTCATCACCATAATAGATCCAAGTTAATCCAGGAAGCATAAGTTCAGAGATTTTTACACAATTTGCTGATTTTTCATATTTTTGATAATCAGTAGCTGAAATGTTGCCTTGGAATTCAATACCGGTGTTCGGCTTGCCTGAATCCCAATCTCTATCACCAGCAATACGATTAATAACACGAGCTATATCATGGTTAGAAGTAAAGATGCCTGGTAATGACACATCAGAACGATACTTATTGTATACATTATAGACTTCAGGATAATTCCAGTGAGATCCATTAGCTTTTTGGAAAACATTCGCGCTATCTCTAATATTTGCTTCGCTACTAGCATTGAATGTCCCTGAAGTACTAGCTAAGAAACCTTGTGCTGTTCCAAATCTATTATCGGTATCTTTTATGCCTGTACCAGCGCTACTTGTAAGATTGAAATAAGCGTAGAAATCAAATAAGGAATCGAATGATTCATAATATGGGGAAACTTGATAAGCATGGCCATCGAAGTTTTCACCGACGAAGAAGACATCTTTATGTGCGCATGTTGTGACAATGGTCTTTAATTCTCTAAAGAATTGTAAGTTTTTAGATAAGTCACTGGAATAGTTTCCGGTTGGACCATTGTCATAAATAAGTGTATCACCATCCGTACTAGAAACTTCGTTTGTCATGAAGATATGTTTGATAGCATCTAATCTGAAGCCATCAACACCGATATCTCTAGCCCAATAAATAGACATTTCTTCAACTGCTTTTCTAGTCATCATATAAGAGAAGTTAAGTTCTGGCATAGATGAACCGAATTTAGCGTAGTAAGAATATGGATGGCTACCATATGGATACCAGTTATTGTTTTGATTGATAACTGATGATTGGGTTTCATGATTGCCCCATTGATAATAACCACGGAAGTGTTCGTCTAAATTTGCGGATTTCACAAACCAAGCATTGGAGGTAGAAGTATGGTTAAGGACTAAGTCCATAACAATCTTCATGCCGCGTTTATGAGCTTCCGCAATTAATTCTTTATAATCCGCTAAAGCGGTATCACTATCGACACTACCACCATTAGCTTGTCCAGCTGGGGATGTCGCGGAACCAAATTTTGGGTCGACCTTTTCATAATCAGTAATATCATAGCCATGATAAGAATCAGATAATTGAATTGGGGTTAACCACACGGCTTTAACACCTAAATTTTGTAAATAATCTAATTTTTGAGTAACACCATAGATATCACCAAATCCATCACCATCGCTATCAGCGAAGGATGAGACCATGATTTGATAACCAACACCTAATTCAGAAAAGTCTTTAGATGTTTTTACCATATCGGTTCTCTTGGACCAGTTGATATTATCATATTTACCATTTTTGTAGGTGGTATTTTCACCTGTATCTCCTTCAAATGGATCTTTTTCACCAGTTGGAAGAGGAGATGGTGATTGAACGTTATCTTGAACAACGAAGATGTGATAGGCTTTGCCACCATTAACGTCGACCGCATAATCTTCTAAATTGATATATAAGTTACTACCATCATTGGTCCAGAATTTACCTGCCCCAGTTCTAGTTGATGTTTGAACTATTTGTAAACCAATTTTTGTGCAATCACTAAAGTTGATAGGAATGTTTTTAATGACTTTTGCTTCATTATTCCAGCCACCAGTATAAGCAGCTTTTAAATCAATATCGACATAAGCACCTGCATATTGGTCTAAAATTGCATCGCCTGTGGCTTTTTGTTCCTTATGTTCTGGATTTTGAGTTCTGCCAACCCAGTCAAATTTAGTACCTTCGCCAGCGTTTGGAGCGTATGGCCAAGCCCAAACATCCCAGTCTTCATAACTATCGACTGTTTTGCCAAAACGATAGTAATGATAATAAAGATGGTTTGGTTGAGACATCTCTTTCCATTTCGCTAATTCCGCTTGTGCGGTTTCACTATCAATGCCTGTCTTTTGATAAATTGCATATAAAACAATATTTTGGTTATTAAAAGTAACGATATTATCTAAAATTCTATGATCTTTAGCACCCATACCAGAGTTTTTATCATACTGTGTGGACCAGCCAACAAAGTTGTAATTTTCTCTAGAAGGAGCATCTTTTGCACCTTGTTTAGGCAAATTAGCAGAAACATTATGTTTGCCTTTTAAGATATGATTTTTTTGATATTGTTCATCTCCATTACATGGATTTAATGTTGCGGTGTAAACAGCATTTTCATCGACGACTTCTCCAGAGATAGAACCTGACGCTCCTTTTTTGGAGCAGGAGGTAATTACCATAGGAGATAACACAAATAAGAAAATTGGAAATAATTTATTAGATTTCATATTTCATTCCTCCAATTAATGGTATTGAACCCATTTTGAGTCAGGAGCACTGTAAGAATAACTTCCTGAAGAACAGGTGAAATCATTGGTTTTGTTGAATACACGACCCGGTGTTGTGTAGTCTGGATCATGAATTTCCCAGTTAGGTGTGACAGTTGTTCCAATACATCTTGCTAAATTGAAACCGGTTAATTCTACATCAACGGTAAATGTGGCTGTTGAGCCAACATATGTTGTAGAATGCCAGGAACCTCCATCACCTGGGGCCCATGCCCAAGCAAATAAAACACAACCATCGTCCTTAATCCAGCTTGGTAAATCAGTTATGGTGTAAGTATAACTTCCACCGCCTCCACCGCCACCTTCGCTGGTGCCTTGGCCACCATAGAATGAATTCCAATCTAAGTCCCAACCAGCATAAATGGTTGTCGGAGCAGTAATTGGATTTTCAAAATCAAATAATGTTACTGCATCAAAATCTTTATACCAACCTGTAAATTTGGAGCCAGCATTGGTTGGATCATTCGCCGGTTTAGTGGCTTTTTCACCACTTTTGACAACTTGTGGGGCGATTTCTGTACCACCACGAGTTTCAAATGTCACCTCGTAATATCCTTCCGGAATGCTACCACTTGTACTCTTTCCACTAGATTTATTACATCCAGTTAAAACTAAAGAGCAGCAAAAAACGGTAGAACAAAGAATTGCAAAAGAATTTCTTATTCTCATAAAATCGTTTCCTCCGAAACTTTATAACAAAAATATTATAGATGTTTTTTATTTTTATTCGCAATACACACGTTCATTTGTATAGCGTATACATACAAAATAAATGTTGTCTCACATTGATTGTTTGCTATAATGTAGCCAGAAGAACGGAACCCTCTCAAGCTCACTGCTCTAACTAAAGTTTGAATGAGATTCTTTTTTTACCTTAGAAGCATCGCTATTAGACACAAAAGAAGACAAATCAAGGTGAGAAGCAAAAGAAGGCAGAGAAGAGAAAATTTAGAAGTTTAATTAACTTCATCCATGCAGGGTACCTACTTTCTATAAAATAGATGAGAGGTTTCCGTTTTGAATTTTAGTGTTTTATCTTTGATAGTCAAATCATAGCAAATAGAGAATAGTTTTATATAAATATTAACCACCACATATATTTATAGTGATGAAAAAAGTCTCATTTTTGATAATTATGAGATTTTTATCAATTTCTTGAAATTGTCTCTTTTTGTAAACTTAAATATAATATTAGAGATTAACGAGGTAAATATAATGGCAAAAGTAATGACAATTAACTCTGGATCATCCTCTTTAAAATTTAAATTATATGAGATGCCAGAAGAAAAAGTATTAGCCGCGGGTAACTGTGAAAGAATCGGTTTAGCGGATGGTATTTTTACAATTAAATATGATGGTAAGAAAGAACAAACATTCCCCACTTTTAGAAATCATGAAGACGCCGCTAAAACAGTGGTTAATGCTTTCTTAGAAAAAGGGATTATCAAATCATTTGATGAAATTAAAGCGGCAGGACATAGAATTGTTCAAGGTGGTAAATATTTCTCTAAATCAGCGATGTTTGATAAAGATACTGAAGAGAAGATTAGATCCTTAATCCCACTAGCGCCTTTACATAACGCTGCTCACTTAACATGCTTTAAAGCGTTTAAAGAAGTTTTACCAAACTGTCCAATGATCGCGACATTTGATACAGCTTTCCATCAAACTATGGAAGAAGAAGATTATACATTTGCTATTCCATATGAATTAACTGAGAAATATGACATTAGAAGATACGGTGCTCACGGCACAAGTCATAAATATTTATCTCAAGAAGCTAAAAAATATTTAGAAGGTATTAAACATCCAAGAATCATTTCTTGTCATATTGGTTCTGGTGCTTCTATCACCGCGATTAAAGATGGCAAATGTGTCGCCACATCAATGGGCTTAACACCTTTAGGTGGCATCATGATGGGAACTAGAACTGGTGATATGGATCCAAGTGTCTTTAACTATGTTGTGCAAGTCACCGGTAAATCCGCCGAAGAAGTCTATCAGATGTTTAATAAAAAATCTGGTTTCTTAGGTGTCGGTGGTTCATCCGATTCTCGCGATATTTTAGCGGGTGTTGATAAAGGTGATCCAAGATGTATTTTAGCGAACAAAATCTTCGTGAGAAGAATCGCTGATTTTATCGGTCAATATTATGTCCGTTTAGGTGGATGCGATTTAATCATCTTCTCCGCAGGTATCGGTGAAAATGAACCAAGAACTAGACAAGAAGTTTGCGAATTAATCGGTGAAGCTCTCGGTGTAAAACTCAATAAAGAATTAAACTACACAATTCATGGTAAGGAATGCTTAATTTCCACAGAAGATAGCAAGATTAAAGTAGCGGTTATCCCGACTGATGAAGAAGTGATGATCGCTCGTGATGCTTACGAAATGTGCATTAAATAAGATAGGTAAATAATATGAAAAATATTGATCCAATCATCAAAGAATTTTCTAAACCTTTTATTAAAGACATTGGACGTGTCTTATCCGCGATTAAAAGATATGACCGTATTGTCGTTTTCCGTCATCTTATGCCGGACTATGATGCTTTAGGAACACAGATGGGTTTAGCGACTTGGATAAAAGATAATTTCCCAAATAAAGAAGTTCATGTCGTCGGTGATAACCATGTCACCTTTACTCCACGTCTATTCCCAGTTATGGATGAATTACCAGAATCTTGGTTCAAGGAACCATTCTTGGGTATTATCGTCGATGTTGGTAATGAAAAAAGAATTGCTGATCCAAGATTTAAAAAAGCTAAATTTAAAATTAAAATTGACCATCACCCAGATGTGGAACATTGGGGTAATATCTCGATAGTTAACACCGCGGCTGCAGCCGCTAGTGAAATCGTTGTTTCCGCTTTATTAAATATGAAAGGTAACTACGTCTTAAGTAAAGATGCCGCTAGCTATTTCTATATCGCGTTAGTAGGCGATTCAGGAAGATTCCAATATTCTTCCACTAGTGCGCATACATTTGCTATCGCCGGTGAATTAATTAATTCTGGTATCGAACTATCTAAAATCTATCAAAACATGTATTTAAAGAAGATTGATGATTTAAAAGTTACCGCTTACATTTTAAACCACTTCCATGTATCAGAAAAAGGTGTGGCTTATTATGTTCTTGATAGCAATATTCAAAGAGAACTTAATATCACTACAGAACGTGGTAAAGAAAATGTTAATCTCTTCTCTAATATCGAAGGAATTAATGCATGGTGTTCAATTACTCAAGATGATAACCCAAAAGAACCTTGTTGGAGAATATCAATCCGTTCTAAAGAAAAAGCTATTAACGGTGTGGCTACGATGTTTGGTGGAGGCGGACATGCTCAAGCCAGCGGTGCTAAAATCGACACCATCGATGAATTACCAAAATTTATCGCGGCATTAGACGAATTGTTCTAATTAGTAAAAATAACGATAAAATGTATCCAATTTGGGTACATTTTTCTTTTTATTTATCTTATACTATTTATGATATGAAATTTGCACCTTTACATATTGTAACTGGTTATTCTTTTCTCCAAAGTGGATTAAGAATGGAAGATATGGGAAGAATCATTAAATCCCATGATTATTTTGGTTCGGGTATCACAGATATCGGTGCGATGTATGGCGTCCCTCATTTTGTTAAAGAAATGGACTCCATAAAAAAACCATATCTTATCGGCGAAGAAGTAATTATTAATGGAGATCATCTCTCCTTATTTGTCATCTCGGAAGAAGGATATAAAAACTTAATCAAGATAAATCTTGAAAACCAATTAGGGGATTTAACTTTATCTTTCTTAAATGAACATAAAGATGGTTTAATCGCCGTATTAGAAACAGTCAGAGGGACATTTAAAGAAAAATTTGATGATAATATCACATCTGAGTTTAAAAAATATTTATTAGAATTTGCAAAAATCTATCAGGATAATTTCTATCTCGGCATCGAAGTAACTTCTAAAGCCGGAATTACTTATGCGAACAAAATAAGAAAATTCTCTAATGAATTTACTTATCACACTATCGCTTTCCCACTTATTAGATATGAGAAAAAAGAAGATGCGATAACTGTTTTAATGACTAACGCTATCGCCCAAGATGAAGTGATCAACATCAAAGCTTTATCAGGACAAGAATATTTTATGAGTGTAGAAAACTACATGAAAATCTACACCAAAGAAGAAATGGAAAACACTGTTAAAGTGGTGAGTAGTTCCACTTTTGATTTCCATAAGAAAAGAGGAGCAATTATCCATTATCCAGTAGAAAATGCTGAGCAATATTTAAGAGATTATTGTTTTAATAGATTAAAAGAATTACATCTAGATGATCAAAAACATATTGAGAAACTTAATCATGAGTTATCTATCATATCCCAAATGGGATATAACGATTATTTTCTCATCGTTTATGATCTAGTTAACTACGCCAAAAAACATGATATTTTAGTGGGTCCAGGTAGAGGTAGTGCCGCTGGTAGCTTAGTGGCTCATCTATTAAATATTACGGAAATTGATCCTTTAGATTATGATTTACAGTTTGAAAGATTTTTAAATCCTTATCGTAAATCGATGCCTGATATCGATATCGACTTCATGGATATAAGAAGAAATGACATGGTCGAATATATGAAAGAAAGATGGGGAGAAGATAAAGTCGCGAATATTGTCGCTATTCAGACTATCGGAGCTAAACAAGCTCTAAGAGATGTCGGAAGAATTTATAATTATCCAACTCACCATATCGATTTATTAAGTAAGAAATTAATCGAAAAAGATTTATCTTTAAGAGATTCATATCGTCACTTACCAGATTTTAGACAATTAATTGATAATGATAAATATTTCTTAGAAATCGTTTCTTTGGCTAAAAAGATAGAGGGCTTACCAAGACAAACTGGTTTACACGCTGCAGGTGTCGTTATCGATAATAACGCTCTTATTGAATCAGTGCCTTTAACTTCTACTTTCTCTAATTTAATCTGCCAATACGAAAAGGATTATTTGGAGGAACAAGGTTTATTAAAGATGGATTTATTATCCATCTCTAACCTCACTATCGTTTACGATGCGATTAAATTAATTAATTATAATCATCCAGGACTTAATTTAGATCCTTATCGCATTCCATTTAACGAAAAAGAAGTTTTTGATTTGATTAGAAATAATAAAACATTAGGCTTATTCCAAATCGATACTCCAGTCATGAGAAGATCGATATCGATGCTTCATCCATCAAATTTTGATGATATTGTGGCTCTATTAGCGTTAGGTCGTCCTGGACCAATGAAATATATTCCAAGTTACGCTAAGCGTAAAGAAGGTAAGGAAAAATATAGTTTTATCTCTAACGACTTAAAAGATATATTAGCTCCAACTTATGGAATTATTGTTTATCAAGAACAAATCAATAGTATCGCCACAAAGATGGCGGGTTTCTCTTTAGGAGAAGCTGATAATTTTAGAAGAGCGATCTCTAAAAAAGATAAAGATAAAATCTTAGCGTTAGAAAAAACATTTATCGAAGGCTGCATTAAAAATGGCTATAGCGAAAAAGATAGTAAGAAAACCTTCGCTGATATTTTAGAATTCGCTGAATATGGTTTTAATAAATCTCACTCTGTGGTCTATGCGATGCTCGCGTGCCGTATGGCGTATTTAAAAGTTCACTATCCATTAGAATTTTATACCGCACTTTTCGGTACCAGTGCTGCCTCTAGCGATGAGAAATTTAATGCTTATATTTCAGAAATGAATTCATTAGGAGTAAAGATGCTCCCTCCACATATTAATTATTCAAAGAATAATTTTGTCATTAAAGATGGCTACTTGTTATTCCCATTAACCGGAATTAAAGGTATTACATATACCATCTATGAAAAGATTGAAGAAGAAAGAAAAGCTAATGGTCCTTTTAAAAATTTCTTCGATTTCTGTTTAAGAATATTCCCGAAGAAACTTAGCGATGAACAAATAGATAATCTTATCTCTTCCGGAGCTTTTGATGAATTTTATCCATCTCGTGAATCGATGAGAATGACGATTAGAAGTGCAATGCAATATGCAGAGCTTAATTATCGAGAAGATGGACAACTTTCTATCGGTATTGATTTTGTGGCTCCTCCGAGAATGAATGACACAAAAGATAATCCAATCGAAAATCTCAATAAAGAATATGAAGTTATTGGAGCGATGTTATCGAACAATCCATTAACTTATCAAAAAGATAAATTAATTAATTTAGGTGTTAAACCGATAAATGAAGGAAAAGAATTAGATACTTCTTTAATCGCCGGAATTATCTCTTCTAAAAAAGTGATTACCACGAAAAAAGGGACAAGTATGGCATTTGTCCATCTATTCGATCAAAGCGGTGATATAGAAGTCACAATATTCCCAGAATTATATAAAGAAAAGATACATTTAATAAATAAAAACGCGATTGTGGTTATGAAGATCAAACGACAATTTAGTAGAAATGAAGAAGTTAACTATATCGCTGAGGAGATAAGTGAGGTGAATGAGTAAATATGAGTAGAGTCATTATTATCGATGGAAATTCCCTGCTCTTTAGAGCATATTATGCAACCGCCTACCCAGGTGTAGAAATTATGCGTAGTCAAGACGGTACACCCACCAATGCGATATTTGCTTTTTCTAATATGATTAATAAAATCATCGCAGATTTAAAAGAAGGCGAAGCTATATTCGTCGCTTTTGATGCTGCAAAACATAATTTTAGACACGACCAATTAGAATCATATAAAGCGAATCGTAAACCCGCTCCTGAAGATTTAGTGAAACAATTCCCAATAGTGAGAGAATTTTTAAAATCACTTAATATTTATCAATTCGAAGAAGTAGGCTTTGAAGGTGATGATATCGCTGGTACAGTCGCTAAACTCGCCGAGAAAGAAGGCTATAAAGTTAATCTATATACCTCTGATAGAGATTTCTTACAGTTAGTGAGTGATAACATCAGTGTTAATATCATCAAAAAGGGTTTATCTGATGTCATGGTGATGACCCCAGAACTTGTGAAAGAAACTTATGGTTTTGAGCCACTACAAATCATTGATTATAAAGGTTTAAGAGGAGACTCGAGTGATAACCTACCAGGTATTCCTGGAATTGGAGAAAAAACCGCGGTTAAATTAATCGAAGAATTTGGTAGCTTTGATAATATTGTCGCGAATGCTGATAACATCAAAGGCAAAGTCGGCGAAATGATTAAAGAGCATAGCGATATCGGTCGTATTTCCCGTGATTTAGCTATTATTCAAACCAATATCGAATTACCTTTTGATATTAAAGATTTAATTTATGAAGGATATGATTTTCAAACCATTAATGAATTCTGCCAAAAATATGGTTTAAAGCAATTCATTAATAAAGTTCAGCCGAAATGGAAAAAGAAATCGCTAAGTGAAATCACTATCGATGTTAAAACTGTTAATTCCTTAAAAGGATATGAAGTAGGAAATGATTTAGGTATCGCTATTGATTATGAAAATGATAACTACACCCTCGGATCAATTTATGGTGTGGCTTTTTCCTTTAATAACGAGCACTTATATATCTCCTTAGAAGATATAAAGAAAGATGAATATGCTCTAAAAATATTAAGGGATAAAAATATTAGAAAGTATTGTTATGACTATAAAGCAATTAAAGTGGCTTTAAAGAAAAATGACATCGATATTGAAGGTGTCTATTTTGATTTATTAATTGCCTCTTATCTAGTCGATTCTTCCTTAAAGAATAATCCAGAAGTCGTCATGAATATCTATGGAATTGACTTAACAATGGATGAAGAAGAAATGTCATTATTTTCTCAACAATCACCATTAAAGACTGCAAAAATGGCGTATTTTTCTAGGATTTTAAAAGATAAGGTCTTTTCTGAGCTAGAAAAAATCGACGCTATTAGTTTATATGAAACATTAGAAGTTCCTCTTATTGATACTTTAGCGGATATGGAAATTGAAGGATTCCCATTAGATAAGAAGAAACTTGATGAATTTGGTGATGTTTATAAAGAAAAAGAAATCGCTTTATCTAAAGAAATATTTGCAATGGCAGGTGAAGAATTTAATCTTGCTTCCCCCAAACAAATCGCTGATGTCTTATTTAATAAAATGGGACTAAAAGGAAATAGAAAGCAATCTACTTCTGTTGATAATTTAAAAGATATCGCGGATGAACATCCAATCGTTAATAAGATTTTAGAATATCGTAAATATTTCAAACTTGTCTCCACTTATGTAGAAGGATTAAAGAATCACATTCATAGTGATGGTAAAATCCATGCGAAATTCAATCAAGCCTTAACCACTACTGGACGTTTATCTTCTTCCGAACCAAATTTGCAAAATATATCGGTTAGAGATGAGGAAGGTAAATTAATCAGAAAAGCTTTCTATTATCCTGATCAAGATGTTGAAATATTATCTTTAGATTATTCACAGATTGAATTAAGAGTTTTATCTTCTTTATCTAAATGTAAAGCCTTACAAGAAATCTTCCTTAAAGGAGAAGATATACACTCCGCGACTGCGAAAAAGATATTTAACCTAGAAGGTGAGCCAACTTCACTTCAAAGAAGGAGAGCGAAAACCGTTAATTTTGGTATTGTTTACGGTATCTCCGATTGGGGTTTAGCGGAACAACTTGAAATCACTCCTAAAGAAGCTAAAGCGATTATCACTTCTTTCTATCAGTCCTATCCAGAAGTATCCACTTTCTTCCAGGAAATTATCGCGGATGCGACAAAAAACGGATATGTCTCAACACTATTAGGTAGAAGAAGATATTTAAGAGAAATTCATGATAGTAATTATCAAGTAAGAGAATTTGCTAAACGTGCAGCGATGAACGCTCCTATTCAAGGCACCGCTGCGGATTTAATTAAATTAGCGATGATTAAAGTTAGTAAAGCTCTTAAAGATGGTAACTATAAATCAAAGATGGTTTTACAAATTCATGATGAACTAATAATTAAAGTTTATAAAAGTGAGAAAGATGAGATATTTAAGTTAGTAAAATCAGTCATGGAAAATGCCATGAAACTAGATGTCCCATTAGAGGTTGACGGAGGATTTGGCGAAACTTGGTACGACGCCAAATAGATATATGCCAGAATTACCAGAAGTTGAAACAGTTAAAAGATTATTAGAAAAGATCGTCACTAATCGCACTATTACTGATATAAAAGTGTTAAGAAAAAATAATGTGAAAAACGATCCTGATATTTTTGTTAACTCCTTGAAAGGAGAAACATTTTTATCCATGTCTCGTATCGGGAAGTTTTTAATATTCCATTTAAGTCATGATAAAGTCATCGTTTCTCATCTAAGAATGGAAGGTAAATATTACGAACTAGATAAAGATGAACCAAATACTAAATATTCTCGTGTTGTTATCTGTTTAGATAATAATAAGAAATTATGCTATGACGATTCTCGTTGTTTTGGCTATTTGAAATTATCTAGTGAAAAGGAATATAAATTAGATAAAGAAATTAAAAAGATTGGCCCTGAACCATGGGATGCTGATGTTAGTACCGTTATAAAACAAGCGAAAAACAAATCGATTCCTATTAAAACCGCTATTTTATCTCAAGAGATAATTACTGGCTTAGGTAATATCTATGTGGATGAAACTTTATTTGCTAGTAAGATTCATCCTTTAACTCCTGCTAATAAGATTAGCAAAAAGGAATGGGAAACTATCTTAAAAGAGAGTTCTAGAATTCTAAAAGAAGCGATTGAATCAGGCGGTAGTACAATTAAAAGCTATCATCCAGGAAAAGATATCGATGGCAATTTCCAAACTAGACTTTTAGTTTATGGTAAAAATGGCTCTAATTGTCCAATATGTCATCACCCCTATCGTTTTATTAAAGTTAATGGAAGAGGAACAACATTCTGCCCAAACTGCCAAATCTTAAAAAATAAGCAATTAAAAGTGGCGATATTTGGTCCAATATCTTCTGGTAAATCAACTGTTTTACAGTGTTTTAAAGAAAATAACATTCCAACTATATCCGCAGATGAAGTAGTTAATTATCTATATCAAAGAAAAGATGTTATTGATAAAATCAATAAAACTTTTGATTTAGAAGGTAATATAGTTGATAGAAATATCTTAAGAAATAAATTATCAAAAGATCCAAAACTTATTAAAAAAATCGATAAGATTGTTTGGCCATTAGTTAAAGAAGAAATATCTATATTTATTAAAAAACATCCTAAAGGAATCGTGGTGGCAGAGGTTCCACTATTATTTGAAGCCAAGATGGAAAATATGTTTGATGTTCTTATCGGTGTGGAATCTAATAAGAATGAAAAATTATTAGAAAACAGAGACGGAAATAAAGCTCAAGAATTAAAAATTATTAATTCCATTTCAACATATCAGAAAAATAAAGAAAAAGCCGATTTCATTATTAACAATGACTCCGACTTAAATTCCTTAAATAATAAAACTAATAAGATTATTAATAAATTGATAGATCGCCTAGATTGATTTCTTCTTCGGCCATCGACTTAATTAAACGAGCGATTTGTTTAGCTCTAATCGCACCCGCTTTTGTATTGCTATATAAAGTTTCAATTTCTTCGATTTCAAAATCACTAGTGAAGATGGTGAATAATTTTTTGTTCGCTCTTGTAGAGAGAATTGGGAACAAGATCGCATCACGGACGAAATCGTTTTTAAATTCATTGCCGAAATCATCGAACACTAAGATAGGAACATTAGAATAATATTCTAATCTCTTATCAAAATCGCTTTTGTTTTTGCCATACCCCATATCATTAAGTTCTCTTAATCTAAGTGTGCTATTTAAGAAAACGATGGGGCCTTTATTTCTTCTAGCAGCGTCACAAGTAATCGCCGCGGCTAAATAACTTCTACCGGTGTTTTTACCGCCGTTAAGATAAATCCAATGATTATCGCCTTCTTTAATGAACTGACGATATTTTAATAAAGCGATATCTCTGCCTTTATTCTTATCAACACTTCTTAAGGAAGAATCTAACCAAGATTCATCAAAATCTCTAATGACAAATTGTCTTTTATAAGCAATATCTTTTAATAATTCTTTACATGGAACTAATTGACGATCAATCTCGCCATAAGAATAGATGATTTTTGTGCATAATAAAGGATTGGTTTTGTTACATTTTTTAATACCAGGACATTTATTACAGTAATTAATATCACTCACAAAATCATAGATTTTAACGATATTTTCCTCGATATTTTCTTGAGGTATTTTTAAATCGTTACAATATTTAATGGCTTGTGGACAATTCTCATAGGCTCTTTTCATTTCTTCTTTAATTGAAGCGTCTGTGTCCACATGAATGTTAACTTTAAGCTTTTCCATTATTATTTCCTCCATCATCAATTTCTAAATCATCTAATAATTCATCCCAGTTAATGTCTTTCTTTTCTTTTTTAACTGGTTTATCGATCTCTTTTTCTTCTTTTGTTACTTTATTTGAAGCTTGTTTTTTATCTCTATGAGATACTTTCTTCAAATAATTCATCGCATCAATCGTCGTAACAACTCCTTCTCTTGCTAATGATCCCGCGATCTTTTCGCATAACGCTCTTGATAAGACGTTGTTATTAGTTTGTAATACAAAGTCAACAACGGCGTTAATGACAGCGTTATTGAGTTGAAATTTCTTTGATAAGTCATTCACAATTCTTAAATCACTACTCGCCGGTTGTGTCCCGTTTTGTAAAAGTGTGAGGAAATCTTTTGGAGAAGTAGTTTCCATAATATTTATCTTCTCCGCTAAAGCGCTACTTCCAGAATTAGTGTTTGGTGAGTGCGTTTTCTTTTTATTTAAGATATATGAATAATTAGTTTGTCTTTGGAATAAATATGATAATTGTTCAAAATCTAAATGTTTGCCTTTACCAGCATATGGATCGAAATTTTCAGCCACTATTTTCGCAGCTTCTTCTTCGCTTAGTCCGTTTAAAGTGGCAAGCCTTTCAATCTCTTTCATTTCCTTTTTAAGGAAAGCATCAGAGTTAATCTGAGAAATTTCACTTAACGAAGTAAAGAATAAATCGTAATTGAATTCACTATTAATCTTTCCACTTCTTCTTCCAATTGCCGAATTTTTACCAACTGCTTTCATGAATGAAGGATCTTCAAAATCTGGTTGATAAGCGTCAATAAATGAGGAGGAAATATCTTTACCTTCTCCTTCCTCACTTACGAAGCGATAAATGTTTTTAAATCTATTGGCATCCGTGTCTCCTAAAGTTTTAATTAACATTCCATATAAAAGAGTGTCATCAAAGAATCCAGCGGGAGCTTTAGGGGCAAATAATTGATAATGATACACTTTGATATTAGCTTTGCTATCTAAAACAGTTTTTAATAATCCGATACCTTCAAGTTTTTTTCTAGCAGCAATAAAATCGCCTGGCGCCATCTGAAGTCGATTAAGGATTTGATTATGAGATATTAAACTAGAGATCTTTTGGTTTTTGGCTTCACTAACTAAAGTTAAATAAACCGATAAGGCAGCGTAACCCATAATCGGTTGATAAAGATTAGCCAAAGTCTCATAATCGTAGTCAGCGATTAAAGAATTTAGTTTCACATCTAGATAATCATTTTCGGATAATATAACCATGTTTCTTCCTAACTAGTGGCACAATTATGACATTATTAATTTGCCCTTTTCAATATGAAAAAGTATCAAAAAAATTGGGGATAAAATTATCCACATCTCTAAAAATAGAATTTATATATAATATAAATAAGGTTAGAAAAACCCCTAAAAATAGGGAGTTTTCCACAATGCATTTTGTGGATAAAATGACTTATTAAAATAAAATACTAAAAATTATGAGAAAAAAGTTGTAAAGTATTCTATATCATTACTCATTAGCATTTATGCTATTTGATAATGGTAGCAAATACATATTAAGGTTGGAAAAAATATGATTAAAAAAATTGCAGTACTTACAAGCGGTGGCGATGCCCCAGGTATGAACGCTTGTGTTAGAGCAGTCATTAGAGCTGGTCTATATCGTGGCATTGACATGTATGTCATCTATGATGGTTTAAGAGGTTTAGTCGAAGGACAAATTAAACAAGTTAACAAAGACTTCACCCAAGATATCATCAATCGTGGCGGCACAATTATTAGAAGTGCCCGTTTACCAGAATTTAAAGATCCAAAAGTGGTCAAAAGAGCCGCTAACATCTTACAAGATTTTGAAATCGATGCTTTAGTCGGTATCGGTGGAGACGGTACTTTTAGAGGTTTAAACGACTTAGCAAAATACGGTATCAAAGTTGTTGGTATCCCTGGCACAATTGATAACGATGTCGGCTCCACTGAACAAACTATCGGTTTCTCAACCGCTTTAAACACTATCTGTGAATGTGTCGATAAACTTAAAGACACATCAGGTTCACATCAACGTTGTTCTTTAATTGAGGTTATGGGACGTCATTGTGGTGACTTAGCAATGTATGCTGCTTTAGCAGAAGGTGCTGAAGGTGTCATCTGTGTTGAACACCCACTTAAAGAAGAAGTCTTATTCCGTAAATTAAGAAAGATGAAAGCCCAAAACAAGAGCCACGCCATTATCATCGTTTCTGAAAACTTACTCGACATCAAAGAATTAGCGACAAAAATTGAAGAAGAAACTGGCTTTGATACAAGAACAGAAGTTCTCGGTAGATTACAAAGAGGTGGCTCCCCATCCGCTGAAGATAGAGTTTTAGCGGCTAGAATGGGTGCTAAATCCATCGAATTAATATTGGATAGCACCAAAAATAGTCGTATTATCGGCATGAAAGGTAATCAAATTATCGACTTACCAATCGAAGAAGCTGTGCAGATGAAACATGAACACACACATGGCTTAAGAGATTTGATTGATATGTTACAATAATCATATTTTTAAATATTAATATTTAATAGCAAAAAAGCCCACTACTGTATTGTGGAGAAAGAAGAAAGAAAATGAAAGTACAACAACATGATGGCTCTATTATCGAAATGGATAAAAGTAGCCAAGAAGCTTTAGAAGTGTTAAACCATTCCACTTCTCACTTACTCGCTGAAGCGATCCAACAGTTATATCCTGATGCTTTATTCGGATTTGGACCAGCGATTGAAAATGGTTTCTATTACGACATTGATTTTAAAGAACCAATCGTCGAAGAAGATTTAGCAAAAATCGAAAAGAAAATGCATGAACTTGCTAATAAAGACGAAAGAATTGTTAGACAAGTTTTATCCAAAAAAGAAGCTCTAGAAGTTTTTAAAAACAATCCTTATAAGATTGAACTTATTAAAGACATCGATGAAGATATCACCACTTTTACTCAAGGTGAATTTACCGATTTATGCCGGGGACCACATATTATGTCCACCGGTCAAATCAAACATTTCAAATTATTATCTTTAGCGGGAGCTTATTGGAGAGGTAATAGCAAGAACAAACAATTAGTTCGTATCTATGGTACTTCCTGGTTCACCGCTGAAGATCTTAATTCCTACTTAAATTTAATCGAAGAAAGAAAGAAAAGAGATCACCGTTTACTCGGTAAACAGCTTAACCTATTTATGTTAAGTGAATATGGTCCTGGATTCCCATTCTGGTTACCTAATGGAATGATCGTTAGAACCCAGATTGAAGATATGTGGAAAAGAATCCATAGAAAATACAATTATCTATTAATCGATACCCCGATTATGTTATCCAAGGAATTATGGATTACTTCTGGTCACTGGGAACACTATAAAGATAATATGTACACCACAGAAATCGACGAAAAAGAATTCGCGGTGAAACCGATGAACTGTCCTGGTGCAATTCTTGTTTACAAGAATTCACTTCACTCCTATAAAGACTTACCATTACGTTATGCGGAACTTGGCCACGTCCATAGACATGAAGCTAGCGGAGCTCTTAACGGATTATTCCGTGTAAGAAGCTTTACTCAAGATGATGCTCATACTTTTGTAAGAGATGATCAAATTGAAGAAGAAATTGTTTCTATTCTCAAATTATATGAAGAGATTTATAGCATCTTCGGTTTAGACTACAAAATTGAATTATCTACTAGACCAGAAGAAGACTATATCGGCGATATTGAAATCTGGAATAAGAGTGAAGAAATTCTGAAAAGAGTTTGCGAAAGTAGCGGCCACGATTTCAAGATCAACCCAGGTGATGGCGCTTTCTATGGTCCTAAACTCGATTTCAAACTTAAGGATTCCATGGGACGTATCTGGCAGTGTGGTACCGTTCAACTAGATATGAACTTACCAGAAAGATTCGATTGCTATTACATCGATTCTAACGGCGAGAAGAAACGTCCTGTCATGCTCCATAGAGCGTGCTTCGGTTCTATCGAAAGATTTATCGGTATTATTACTGAAAACTACGCAGGTGCTTTCCCAACCTGGTTGGCCCCAGTTCAAATCACATTATTACCGGTTAATAATAATTTCCACCTCGAATATGCTCAGAAATTATATGAACAATTCCGTGAAATAGACTTACGTGTGGAACTAGATGATAGCAATGATAAACTAGGCTATCGTATGAGAAATGCGCAGATGAGAAAGATTCCATACACTATCGTTCTCGGTGATCATGAAAGAGATGATGGTACTGTAACTTATCGTAAATACGGTCAGCAAGAACAGATCACAGTTAAAGTTAACGATTTTATCGCTTTGATAAACGAAGAAATAAAATTGATGAAATAATATTAAGCCCACTATGTGGGCTTTTATTTTTTGTTGACGGCTATCATTAATAATGATACTATTATTCACGCAAATAAAAGGTAGAAAGCAGAGGCACCCGCTTCTCGCCAGATCGACAAAGTTGATTGGCTAACGCTACATCTTAGGGGTTAAGATTGTTACGGGTGCACTAGGCTTGCATCCGTTTTTTTGACAAAAGGAGTTGATATTTATCATCACAAACAATTTTCAAGGCAATAACCGTAAGCCCAACAATCAAAACAAAGATTTGGTAAATGAATTAATTCGTTTCCCAACCGTATTATTAATTGGTCCTAATGGAGAACAATTAGGAACAATGTCCTCAAGAGATGCACAAAGAAAAGCTAACGAATACGACTTAGATTTATTATGTGTCGCGCCAAACGCTCAACCACCTGTGTGCAAAATCATCAATTATGGTAAATACCGTTTTGAACAACAAAAGAAGGCTAAGGAAGCCAAGAAAAACCAACATACCGTCGAGACTAAAGAAGTTCAATTAACTCCCCAAATCGGCGCTCATGATATGGAAACTAAAGCTCGTGCAGCGATGAAGTTCCTTCAAGAAGGAAACAAAGTCAAAGTCGGCGTTAGATTCCGTGGTAGACAGATGACTCATATTGAAGTCGGTCAAGAAGTGATGGATAAATTCATTGCATTATTAAGCGAATATTGCACGATCGAAAAACCTTCATCTATGGATGGACGTTGGATGATCGCCATTCTCGCTCCAAAAAGAAAGTAGGAGGAAAACATTATGCCCAAAATGAAAAGCAAAAGAGGCCTTATGAAAAGAATTAAGGTCACAGGGAGTGGTAAAGTTGTTAGACACCACGCTTATGTTTCACATTTAGCCCCACACAAAACAACAAAACAAAAGAGACACTTAATGAAAGCGACATCAGTTCATCCAACTGATTATAAAAGAATTAAGTTTCTCATCATTAAGTAAGGAGGTAACCGTCAATGGCTAGAGTTAAAGGTGGCACAGTTACACGTGCTCGTCGTAAGAAAATCTTAAAGATGGCTTCCGGTTACTTCGGAAGCAAACACTTACTCTTCAAAACAGCGAAAGAACAAGTGTTACATAGTTTAAACTATGCGTTTAACGATCGTCGTAAAGTAAAAAGCGATTATCGTAAATTATGGATCAGACGTATCAACGCTGCTTGCCGTATGAATGATATTTCTTATAGCAAATTCATGTTCGGTTTAAAACAAGCTAACGTTCAAGTCAACCGTAAGATGCTTTCAGAATTAGCGATCAATGATCCAGCAGCCTTTGCTGATTTAGTGAAATTAGCGAAGAAAAGCGCGAAATAATTATTGCTAATAAATAAAGCAAAACCAGGAGCGATCCTGGTTTTTGTTATTCATAACAAATCTTCTTTTATTTCATCTTCACTAGAGATGAATTTTACTTCAATATTGCTAAGTGCTTCTTTTATTAATGGTTCAAAATCAAATTTCTCTTCGTATTTTAAGCAGTCTTCTAAATGAGGTGCGGTCTTAGGAGACTTCGGAGTAAAGATTGTGCAACAATCAATAAATGGTCTAATGGAAATATCATATGTTCCAATTTTTACTGCGGTATTAATGATATCGGTTTTATCCATTGTCGCACACGGTCTAATAATTGGCATGTTTGTGACTTGATTAATGACATTCATCGATTGTAAGGTCTGTGAAGCCACTTGTCCGACCGATTCTCCACTAGAGATGACTGGACAATGTCTCATCTTCGCTAATCGATCCGCTAAACGGAACATCATTCTTCTCATCATCGTGATGCAATAGCTTTCATCAACGTTATCATAGATAGCTTCTTGAATCTTAGTGAATGGGACGATATGTAAACGGATACGGCCCTGATATTTACTTAATACTTTTAATAAATCTTCTAATTTATATATAACGCCCATCTGTGTATAGGGTGGAGAAGCAAAATGAATACATTCGATATTCACTCCTCTTTTCATTAATAAATAAGCCGCAACCGGAGAATCGATACCACCAGAAAGCATATGCATGGCTTTACCACCCACACCTAATGGGTATCCACCCGCACCTTTAAATGTATGAGCGAATATATAAGCGGCTTCTTCTCTTATTTCTATAGAAAGCAAGATATCTGGATTATGAACATCGACAGTTAATCCTTCTGTGTTTCTTAAAATATGACCCGCTACTAATCTAGTAATTTGATCAGAAATTAATGGATAATTTTTATCACTTCTTTTAACTTTTACTTTAAAAGTCTTACCTAATTCTTGTTTGATAAGTTCTAAAGAAACTTTTTTAATATTTTCAATATCACGATCTTTGGCTTTGTAGACTAAAGATAAACCTTGGATTCCACTGACATCTTGAAGCCTTTCAATGACCGGTTCATAAGATTCACCGTTTAATGTGACATAGATATGATCATGTCTCATATTGATATCAAGTTTAGGGAAATCTTTTAACGCTCTAATAATGTTCTTATTTAAAGTACGGATAAAATCTATCTTATTTTTCCCCTTTGTGGAAAGTTCGCCAAAGCGGACCATAATATGATCATAAGTAATCATTAGACGAGCTCCTTATTTATATTTTTGAGGTTAAATATCAAAGCGTTCACATCTTCGATATTATTATCGTTAGAAAAGCTCACTCTTATTGTGTTATGAGCTAATTCATCACTTTTACCAAGCGCCTTAATAACATAACTTATTGGCTCTTTTTTAGCATGACAAGCACTGACCGAGGAAACCATTATTCCCCTAGTGGATAAACTTTCCACAACAACACTCGCTTTTTTAGTTAATGTTGAGAAGTTAACGATATAGGGATTATCAAAACTATTAATCTCATATAAAGAAGGATTTTCTTTTAAATAAGATAGCAAAACTTCACTAAATTGCTTAATTTTAGCAAAATTTTGATCTAAAGAAGAAATAGATAATCTCATCGCTTTAGCTAAAGAAACCGCTAAAGCAACATCGTTTGTGCCACTTCTAAAATTATTCTCTTGTCCTCCTCCAGAAAGTAATGGAAGAAGTTCAATTTTCTTTCTTTTAATTAAAGCGCCACTACTATTTAAGCCATGAATTTTATGTCCTGAAAAAGAGAACATATCCATCTTTTCATAGGGAAGATTAATCTTACCAATTCCTTGGGTAACGTCTGAGTGAAAAGCGATTAATGGATAATCATTTAATAGGTTAGAGATTTCATTGATATTATTGATACTACCAACTTCATTATTAACGGCCATAATTGACACTAAGATCGTGTCTTTTCTAATGGCTTTTTTTAAATCATTAATATCGATAACACCATTTTTATTAATAGATAAATAAGTAACTTCAAAACCAAAGTTATCTTCTAATTGTTTAAAAGCTTCTAAAACAGAAGGATGTTCAATAGCTGTGGTAATTAAATGCTTCCCTCTATTTTGATATCTTAATGCATAACCTTTAATCGCGAGATTATTAGCTTCTGTCGCTCCACTAGTAAAGATTAGTTCATCATCATTAACATTTAACAATGATAAAATCTGTTCTCTAGCTTTTGATAAAAGACGAGAAGATTCTTGCCCAGAAATATGAATGGAACTAGGATTAGCAAAATATTGGTTTTTGGTTTTGTTATATGAATCTAATACTTCGGGGTTAACTAGAGTGGTTGCAGCGTTATCTAAATAGATGATTTTATTTCCCACTAGTAGACTCCTCAACGTGCATGCGACGATAAATCGCATTTGCGTCATGATAAACTTTTAAGAATTCACCTTTAAAGAATGAATCTTCTAACATAGTTAATTGTTGATGTACATCCGCTTGATGATTACGGTCTCTATTCGCGTAAACAATCGCCGATTCCGCTAATTGTTGTTCGCGGTATTTATTATCGACTTCGTCAAATAAAGTATTTGCGACACTCTTTAGCTGTTCAACTTTTTCATTCACAAATCTCACATCGATTGGTTGTACTTTTAAGTTGCTATCGATTTCATTTAATAATTCATAACAGGTATCGATTTGTTCTTTATATTTTTCATTAAATGATTCGATGCCGATATCTCTAATAATTCCTTCAGTTTGTTTACAGTGATAATAATAAACAAAGACTAAGCCATAGGCTTCTTCACAACTTGTTCTTAAAGAATCGATATAAGTTTTAAAATCTTTTAAGCCTTTTTCAGCCACATTATAATCCGCTTGAAGGTCATCAAGTTTCTTTCTAAGAATGGAGTATGGTTGTTTAGTTCCTGAATGGATGAAATTATCTAAGGTACGTTTACTTGTGCCCATTTTATTCATATCATCTTTTAAAGTATCAATATGAGATAATTGCTCATCGGACATGATATAAACTCTTTTCACTTCTGGAAGTAAAGAGCACACTTTTAAGAATTCTTTTTCCAGTTCAATTGCGGCTTTATAAAGTTTATCCGCTGCTTCTTCAAAGATGACTTTGTCATCAACTTCACTATTGAGTTGATTTCTGGTCTCTTCAATCTCTTGAGAGATTCTATTAATCTCTTCCATGACGCCTGCGTATTGAAGATTAATGAGTTTCTTCTTTTGATCTTCGATACAGCTTAACCAGCTATCGACACGATGTTTATAGGAAAGATTAAATAACGGAACGCCTTTTCTTTCCACGTTATTATATTCGCTATTAAGTTGTTCAATCTTCTCTGGTAAAACAGTTTGAAGCATGATGCAAAGATTTGGTAGATGAGATAAGGCTTCTTCTAATGCGGAGATAACCTTAGTAATAACGGGTAATAATTCATTAGCCTCTTCATATTCCGCACTTTCGATATGGTTTTCAAATTCCACAAAAGAAGAATCTAATTTTTCAAACACTTTATTAAAGGAGTTACCCACTAATTCTAAGTCGTTGCTATTGGAATAGAAGATTTGTTTAACACGTCTATAATTTTCTTTAAGTTTTAAGATCGCTTGTCTAGCTTCTTCTTCGGGTTTCACAATTTCATATAATTCACTATCTAATGTGTTAACGGCTTCTTCAAACATCGCGATAGCTTTTTTACCATCGTTAATCACGGATTTGATGTTTTTATATTGGTTAGACTTCACTAAGGAATTAAGTTGCTTAATCATAGATTCTGCAAACTTATCATCGTTTTCATAGACTTCTTTAAATTTTTTATTATAAGTATTATATGTTTCCACATATAAAAGATTAGTTCTAGAAACGATTTCTAAATGACGGATATATTGAGAATCTTGGCCCATCAATAAAGCGTCAAAATAGGAGAATTTTCTTTCTAATTCACGGATTTGTTTTTTATAGGAGTTACGGGAGAAAACGAAAACATAAAGTAAGATACCGACTACGGAAAGTAAAGCGATAATACCTAAAACGATAAATACCACTCCTACGGTTTGTATACCTGCAAATATTTTTATCATCTTTCTTTCCTCCTATTGCCTATTTATATCGCCACCTACATTAATGTAACTGGACATATGACTATGTAATATTGTATAGGCAATAGCTTGATATTTAAAAGAAAAATCAAAAAAATATTAAATTTAATATAATTTAATGGCAAAACTAGCTTCTTTATAACTTTCTAAATAAAAAAATGTTGACTGAATTTTTCAATTTCTATATAGTTATTACTGCATGTAATGCAGCATGTGAATACGGCTTGTCAGACGTTCTCAATGTTAATTAAGTAACCTAAGCTCTAAGGCGAAAACGAGAACACCCGAAGTCAGGGATTCACACCTATTCATTATTTTGCAAAAAAAATAAAGAAAGGAAGGATAGATCATGAGATACACAGGATCAGATTGGAAAAGAAGCCGTCGTCTTGGTTTTTCTACATTAGAAACCGGTAAAGAATTATCCAAACGTCCTTACGGACCTGGACAACACGGTGCTAACCGTAAAAAGAAATTATCTGAATACGGTAAACAATTAGTCGAAAAACAAAAATTAAGACAAATGTATGGCGTCAACGAAAGACAATTCCGCAGATTATTCATGATTGCGTTAGCCAGTAAAGAAGTTACAGGTGTCGCCTTTATGAAATTACTCGAAAGCCGTCTTGATAACTTAGTGTTCCGTATGGGCTTTGCCCGTACCCGTAGAGGTGCGAGACAATTAGTCAACCACGGCCACATCTTAGTGAACGGTAAGAAAGTTGACATCGCTTCATATTTATGCCAAGTCGGAGATGTTATTTCCGTTAAAGAAAGCAGCCAAGATTTAAAAGTTATTAAAGAATCTTTAGAATCAGTCGCCGCGAAATATGCTTGGGTTGAAGTTGATGCCACAAAAATGAGTGGTAAATACGTCCGTGAAGTCGAACGTAAAGAATTACCAGCCGACATTACCGAAAGCCAAATCGTCGAATACTACAACAGAAAACTCTAATATTCGATATCAAAAACAAAAAGAAAGCCACATTCAATTGTGGCTTTTTTTCATGTTTTCTATTTATTAATAAATAGGATATGGAACTTTTTTAAGTCTATTACTTGGATAATTACTTCTTCCTTCTTTAGCTTCAGGTTTGCCGTCCAGCATCACAAGATCTCCCGTAAATCCACAAGTCATATTATTCACAAAATAGGTTCCCACTCCATACATAGAAACAGGGACTTTTAATTTATTCCATTCTTTAATCTTCTCCGCGGAGAAAGAAGAACTTACGGTAATTTTTACATAATCAAAACCGTTATCATCAAGAGCTTTTCTTAACGCAAAGATTAACTCTTTACAAACACCATGAGGATCAAAGTCACTTGTATCTTTATCATCAAAATAATGATCGATTAATGCTTTAGAAGTATCCACTCTCACACCATTAAGTTTTTTGCCAAGGTGTTTAGCAAGAATTAAACTATCTCTTACCACATTATTGTGATAATCAATTAAAGCGGTCACCTTTTCTTCTGGGAAAGTTTTTAAATAAATATCAGCGGCTTTACAAACATCTCCACCACAAATTTGGATTAAAGCATGAGGCATAGTTCCCATACCTTTGCCACCATACCAGGCTCCTTGAGCGTCAGTGCTAACTTTACTAATTCCACCAATATAGGTAGCATAGCCATCACCCGTTTGAGTGTGATAATCATCTTGTCTATCCGCCATTGAGAAAATAGGAACATCACCTATTACTTTCATCACATTATAGACATTGGTACAAACACTAGTTCTTCTCGCTAATATACCATCGATGACAGATTCTAAAAAACCAAAGTTTTCATATTTACCAGTGACTTTTAAAACCGGTTCATTAGCTTGGATGATATCCCCATCATTTAAAGCTTCAATAACTAATTCTTCAGGATGAATAGCAAATGTATGGATTAAAGCAATTGCTTCATCGATACCGCATAATTTAGAATCATCTCTTCTTTGGAACCACTGCATGGTCACAATATGGTTTGGTTCATTCATTTTCACAATCTTATTACTTTTTAAAAAGTAATTCGCAGAATAAAAACCTTCACCAAGGCGCTTATCAAATTGAAATGTTTTATTGGTTAAACGAGAAATTTTCCCCGCATTTTTTAATTCAATCTCTAACATTATTTTTTTCCTCCATATAGAAGAAATCTCTTCCTATTTCTATATCTTTATCTAATTTCAATACACCAGTTCCTGGTTCATTAAGTTCTTCACAAGTACAGATGTGTCCATTAAGTAATGTCCCATCCATGTTGCCTTCTTTTACTATTTCTCCATTAGATAATCTAGTGCCTACTTTTGCAACCACTATTTTTTCATTTACTGTTAAATTATTATCTTTAACAATTCCTGAAACATATTCATCACCTAAGGAAGCAGTTATGAAACATTTTTCTTCGTCTATTGGTATTGCGTCCACAATAGAGGCGGTATAAAAACCGGAATGTTTCATTTCTTCAAGTTCTTCTAAACCTTCATTTTTTAAGATGGTATTAATTACAGAAATTAACATAGGAGAAGGAAGAAATATCTTGCCTTCATTTTTAATTTTAACGATTTCTTTAACATCAAAGATGTTATAACCGATAATTTCTTCGTTATTATAAATAACTTCCACTCTACCTTTTCTTATATGTTTAGTGACTTCTTTTTGATTATCGAAGATGATAATTAAAACATCTCCTATCCCTTTATATGAATAATGAATCGCGTAATCTTTCATAATTATTTCTCCAATATTAAACGGTTGATTTTAATACCTTCATCACGGAAACTTTTTTCATATTCCGTCATCGTATCAAATTCATCTAAATCAAGATAATTATCGTTTTGGTAAGTTAATTTAAATTTTGTTTCGGAAATATTTTCTAAAGTGAAATTAAATAAATCAACATTATCTGTTTTAATGATTAGTCTTCCACCATTTTTAAGCACTCGGTAATAATTCTCTAAATAATATTTCGCTGTTAATCTTCTTTTATGATGTCTTTTCTTTGGCCAAGGGTCAGAAAAATTTAAAAATATTGATTCAATAGAATTATCTTTTATTTCCTTAATTAATATCTCAGCATTAATAAACATTAGTTTCGCGTTATTTATTTCTGATTCGACGAGTTTTTTCGCCGTAAATCCACAACAGGTAATATTTCTTTCAACACCAACGAAAAATTTATCTGGAAACTTTTTGGCCATATCCACTAAAAATTGGCCTTTACCAGAACCGATTTCTAGATAATAAGGTTTATTAAAAGATAGAAGTTGTTCTAAAGAAAACATTACTTCCGTGTGTTCTTTAATATAAGGTTCAGCCCAAGGTTTATATTTAGTCCTCACGCTTTTCGAGTTCCTTTCCTAAATCTACAATCGCTTTAGCGTAAATGCTAAGAGATTTGAATAAGTCAGCTTTTCTCACCTGTTCACCTGGGGAGTGCATATTTGAATTCCAACCGGGGAATTCCATACCAAATGCCACGATATTATTAGCTTCTTTGGCATAAGTTCCACCACCGATAGCTTTTGGTTCACTCTTAAGATCGCCAGTTTCATCTTGATAAGCTTTTAATAAAGTCTGCACTAAAACTGATTCTTTTGGATAATGTAATAATTTACTTTCACCTAAGAAGTTAATAGTAAATGGTTTGCTGTGTTCTTTGATATTTCTTTTAATATCTTCGATATCACAAGTATCGACATAACGGAAATTAACAACCATTTCAAATTCTTTTCCGTCATATTTGATAATGCCAACATTTAATGAGTTATGACCCATCTCATCGGAATTACCAAAGGCATCTAAACCATAACCTTGTAAATTGCTATAGCAAGCATAAAGTTGTAATAAATCTTTATTAGTAAAGTAATTAGCTAAACATTTAATCGCCGCCATACCGGCGTTGAAGCCATTTTCAGGAGTTGAACCATGGGCGGCTTTTCCATTAAAGGTGACGATTAATTTATCTCCATCTCTAATATAATCAACATCATAACGGCCATCATCTAAATAAGTAATGAAGTCAGTGTCATAATCTAAAACGACAACGCACTTCTCAATAACGGAGTTACTAGCTTCACCACCATCGATGGAATATACATGCTTTAAGGATAGTTTCTTTTTAACCTCAAAATTCACAATTCCTTTTTCCGCAAAAATCAAAGGATATTCAGCATCTGGAGAGAATCCAAAGTCAGGTTGAACCTTCTTTAATTTATTAAAATAATATTCCACACCAGCGGATCCACTTTCCTCATTTCCACCGACAATAAATCTAATTTGATAATCACCTTGTAAATGATTATCTCTAATGGCTTTCATAGCATAATAAGCGGCAAGTAATGGGCCTTTATCATCAGCCACACCACGACCAGTTAAACGATCGCCATGATCAACCATCTTAAATGGATCTTGATTCCAACCTGTACCAGCAGGAACGACGTCAGCGTGAGCTAAAATAGTAATATTTTTGCCTTCGCCACATAAAATTTCGACAACTTTATTTTCGTAATTAGTAACAGTGAAGCCATCGTTTCTGGCTAACTTTTCAATGAATCCTAAGGCCTTACTAACACCCTTGCCAAAAGGATTATTTTTATCAACAGTGTTAGCATCAAAAACGGAATTGATAGCCACAAATTTATCTAAGTTTTCTAATAGCTCTTGACGGCTATTTAGTGTAATAGTCTCGTAAATCGAGGCTCTTTTTCTTCCTTTTAAGGTTCCATGATATAAAGCTTCATAATCAGGGAAGGCCTTATCTAAAGGTAGAATTAATAAAGGAGTAATTACAATAGAGGCGGCTAATTCCAATAAGCCATTCCAACTCACTAAAGTCAAAATAAGTGAGAAATAAGTAAATGTTTGTAAATGTTCTTTATTACCCGCCATCACATAGAGCATGGATAAGGTAAGAATAGAATGGAATAAAGTCATAATTCCACAAACAATGATATTAGAAATTAATCTTACTTGAGGTTTTCTAATCTTTCTTAAGATATCAAAAATGAGACCAGATAAGAAACCGAACAAAACACGAGGTAAAACAGAAATAAGAGGATTAACAAAATAAACATCAATTGGAGAATTTGGCATAGTGGCCGCTTTAATTAAAGAGAAAATACCAAAGGCTAAACCTGAAACCAAACCTTCCTTCCAACCAAACATCCATGCGAATATTAAAACCGCGAGATGAATTGTGGTAATAGAAATGCCAACTGCCGGGATACCAATGTATCCTACATATGGTACAAATGACATAATAGCAATAACCGCGACAATAAGAGCGTTACGCGCAATAGATTTTACATTTTCGTTTTTCATATTACTTTTCCTCGTTTCTATAGATGATACTATTTAAACCTTTTAAACATAAATCAGGATCGTATTCAAAATCTTCTTTTAATATATCTTTTAGATAAGCACCACTTCCTCCTGATAAGATGTGCTTACATTTATAACCAATTTCTTTTTCGTAGCGGTTAATCGCTCCGTTAATCATATCCGCATGTCCGAATATGACACCGGCGTTAATCGCATCGATCGTGTTCTTCGCTAAAATAGTTTCTGGAACTTTAATCATTATTTCTGGTAATAATGCCGCTCTACTAGTCAAAGAAGATAAACTTAAAGATAAGCCAGGCATAATTAAACAGCTAATAAATGATCCACTTTTATCGATTAATAAAATCTTACTAGCGGTTCCTAAATCAGCGATTAATAATGGGTAACCATATTTTTCTTTAGCCCCCACCATCACACCGATTAAATCATTACCAATTTCATTAGGATTATCGACATGAACACTTAATCCAGTTTTAATCCCAGGAGCAATTAATAAAGGTTTAATATTAAAGACTTCTTCTAATGCTCCAATAAAAGGAGAATTTAAAGAAGGAACGACAGAAGAAAAGATGATTCTACTAACATCATTAGCAGATATTTTATTTTCTTCTAATGTTCTTTTAATGACGCTTTTAAATTCGTCTTTTGTTTGTTTTTGATTAACCGTAAATGTTAATCTTAGGAATAATTCTTTTTCTTTGAAAAAGCCTACCCCTACTGTCGTGTTACCGACGTCAATACATAAATTCATTTTTACCTCCGCTACAATCCCTAATTGGGTATCGTGCATAAAACTAATTAACTGACGACAATATTTACAATCTTGTTTTTAACAACAATGATTTTTCTAATAGTGAGACCGTTAATGAACTTCTTGACATTTTCAAGTTCTAAGGCTTGTGCTTTCACCTTTTCGTCATCACTATCTTTATCTATCTCTAAAGTGCCACGTAATTTGCCGTTAACGCTAACAGCAATTTTGACACTATTAGATTCGAGTTTAGTTGGATCATAAGTTGGCCAGCTTTCATAAGCAATGGTGTTATTATGTCCAAGTTTTTCCCACATCTCCTCACCGATATGAGGAGTAATACAGGAGATTAATTTCACAAATCCTTCCGCATATTTTCTTGGTAATTTACCAATTTTATAGACTTCATTTATGAAAATCATCATTTGTGAAATCGCCGTATTAAAGAAGAGATTTTCATAATCTTCACTGACTTTTTTGACAGTTTGATTATAGATGAGATCAAGTTCAGGAACTTCTTCATCGACGATGAAATCACTTTCCACGATGGCACGGTACACTCTTTCTAAAAATCGATGTGCTCCTTCAACCCCTTGATCAGACCAAGGCTTACTAGCTTCAAGTGGTCCCATGAACATTTCATATAAGCGTAATGTATCCGCACCATAGTCTCTAACAATATCGCTCGGATTAATGACAAATTCTGGATAACGTTTACCCATCTTAATGCCATTCGCGCCTAAAATCATA
Source organism: Bacilli bacterium (assembly GCA_045113315.1). Lineage (GTDB taxonomy): Bacteria > Bacillota_I > Bacilli_A > RFN20 > CAG-826 > RUG13091. The sequence continues at coordinate 58,156 of JBGUIX010000006.1, read as the reverse complement.
CCTTGATGAACTAATTTCTTAAATGGCTCATCAAAGGATATATATCCTTTTTTATATAAATATTTGGTCCAGATACGGGAATAGATTAAATGCCCCACCGCGTGTTCTGGTCCACCGATATATAAATCAACTGGTAACCAGTGGTCCGCTAAACGTTTATCGCAGAATGTTTCATTATTGTGTGGATCGACATATCTTAAGAAATACCAGCTACTACCAGCGCTTCCTGGCATTGTGGATGTTTCTCTTTTACCTTTTAGTCCGTTTAATTCATATTCTTTCCACTTAGTAGCATTTTCCAGTGGAGCTTGTCCATTATGACCTTTATAGTCATCTAGTATAGGTAAAACAAGTGGTAATTCTTCATCGGATAAAGGATGAATGGAACCATCTTCCATATGAACAACAGGAACAGGTTCGCCCCAATATCTTTGTCTAGCGAATATCCATTCTCTAAATTTATAATTTATTTTTTGTTCACCAATTCCTTTTTCTTTTAAGAAAGATAACATTTTATCAATCGCATCTTTCTTATTTAATCCGTTTAAGAAACCAGAGTTGATATGTAAGCCATCGTCCTCGTAAGCACTTTTAGAAACATCTCCACCTTCTAAGACGGGAATGATTTCTAAATTAAATTTCTTAGCGAAAGCATAATCTCTACTATCGTGAGCAGGAACCGCCATAATGGCGCCAGTTCCATAACTAGATAAAACATAATCAGAAATATAAATTGGGATTAATTTATTATTTACTGGATTAATCGCATAACTACCGGTAAATACACCAGTTTTTTCTTTACTTAACGAAGTTCTTTCAAGTTCTGACTTTCTCGAAGAAACTTCGACATATTCTTCAATAGCTTTTCTTTGCTCATCAGTGGTAATCTTTTTCACTAATGGATGTTCAGGTGCTAAAACACAATATGTCGCCCCAAAAAGTGTGTCACATCTTGTGGTAAAAACAGTAAATTTTTCATTGCTTCCATCGACTTTAAAATCGACTAATGCACCGATTGATTTACCAATCCAGTTTCTTTGAATTTCTTTCGTAGATTCTGGCCAATCAATACGGTCGAGTCCTTCTAATAATTCTTCCGCAAATTTTGGTTGGTCGATGACCCACTGTTTTAGATTCTTACGAATAACAGGATAGCCACCTCTTTCACTTTTACCATCGATGACTTCGTCATTTGACAAAACAGTGCCGAGTTCTTCGCACCAATTAACGGGCATATCGATGTATTTAGCATAACCATCGATAAACAAACCTTTAAAAATCCATTGGGTCCATTTATAGAAATTTGGGTCACTTGTGGAAATCATCTTATCCCAATCATAATCAAAACCGAGTTCTTTTAATTGGTGAGTAAATGTTTCAATGTTAGTTTGGGTAAATCCTTCAGGATGATGACCAGTTTGAATCGCGTATTGTTCCGCGGGCAAACCAAAAGAATCATATCCCATGGGGTGAAGGACATTATATCCTTGCATCCTTTTCATACGGGAAACGATATCAGTAGCGGTATACCCTTCCGGGTGACCAGCGTGAAGTCCCACTCCAGAAGGATATGGAAACATATCTAAAGCATAAAATTTTGGTTTTGAAAAATCCCAAACATCAGTTTTAAATGTTTGATGATCTTGCCAATATTTTTGCCATTTCTTTTCTATTTTTGAATAATCGTAACCCATATAGTCACCTCAAAAACTTTCTATTTACGAGAAATAAGTTCCTTATAAACACCGAGATAATTCTCCGCGCTTCTTCTCCAGGAATTATCGGTTTTCATCGCATTAACTTTTAATTTTTTAATTAAAGGTTTATTAAACCATGTGTCATAAGCATAGACACAAGTATATTTCATATCATCAGGATGATAATTATCAAAACCAAATCCATTAGAGGTCTTTTCATTAGAACTATCAAAGTTAATAACGGAATCTTTTAATCCACCGGTTCTTCGTACAATGGGTAGCGTTCCATATCTTTGAGCGATCATTTGTCCTAAACCACATGGTTCAAATAATGAAGGCATCATAAAGAAGTCGCTGGCGGCATATATACGATGGGCTAATGCATCGTTATAACCGATATAAATAGCGATATTATCAGGATATTTAGCTCTTAATCTTTCAAGTTCCATCTCATATTGTCTTTCTCCACTACCAAGGACGACAATATTACAACCTCTTAAAGCTAATTCTTCAATCGCTGGGAACATGATGTCTAAACCTTTTTGCCAGGTTAACCTGGAAACGACGGAATATAAAGGTCTATCAAAATCTTTAATATGCAATTCTTCTAGTAGCTTATCGTGATTAATCTTCTTTTTAGCGATTAAATCTTTAGAAGTATAGTTTTCCACTAAATAGGGATCATTTTCCGGATTAAATTCTAAATAATCGATACCGTTAAGAATGCCACAGAAATCCCATTCTCTAAGTCTTAAGACACCATCTAGATGCATACCACCTTGTGGAGTTAATAATTCTTCATGATGGTTTGGAGAAACTGTGGTGATTTTATCTGCATAAACAATACCGGCTTTTAAAGTAGATACTTTATCGTCTAATCTCACTTGTCCATCATCATATAATGATTCACTTAAATTATATAAATTTGGTAAAGCGTCTCTATCAAGCATGCCTTGGAAAGCGGGGTTATGAATGGTCATCACCGTATGAGTTTTAGAGAATTTTTCTTTATATCCATCAACTTCACGAATAAGACAAGGAACCATACCAGGTTGCCAGTCATGGACATGGATGATATCTGGGGCTTTTTTCATTCTAAATAAGAACTCAGTAGCCGCTAAAGAGAAGAAGGCAAATCTTTCTCCATCATCACCATCCCCGTATATACGGGAACGATCAAAATACCAATGTTCGATGAAGTAATAGGTAATGCCATCTGCATATGTTAAATAAACTTTTACTTCTTGATATCTCCATGACATATGGATGGAGAATGAATCGTAAAGTTTAACCGGGCTTTTAATCGTGTCTTTAACAGTTTGATAGAAAGGAAGGATGACCATCACTTCCTCGCCCATCACTGTTAACTCTTTTGATAAAGAATAAACGACATCGGCTAAACCACCAGTTTTACAAAATGGTCTAGCTTCGCTAGCAATCATGGCGATTTTCATTAGATAATATCTCCTTGTTTAATGACAAGAATTTTATCTTTAGTTCCAGAAAGTTCTTTCACTTCTTTCACTTTGACATTTTTATCAGTTAATACATATTCAAGATGAGCATCTTTACCAACATATGTTTGAGTGAATAATAAACAGTTTTTAATAACCGCTCCTTCTTCGATGACAACATCACGGGAGATGATGGAATTTTCCACTTGTCCTTTGATAATTGCCCCATTAGCGACAAAGGAATTTTTCACTTTCGCATGTTCACCATATAATGCTGGTGGAGTGTTATGAGTGGTTGTATAAATTGGCCAATCTTCTAAGAATAATTTTTGTCTATTTTCATAAGATAATAATTCAAATGATTTATTAACATAATCCATGCTGGATAAGATTGGAACAACATATCCATCATATTCAAACGCGTGAACCGCAATACGATGATGATTAATCGCATAAGAAACCATTCTTCTAAATCCATATAAAGAAGAAACTTTGTGGCTTAAAGTGATAATCTTATCGAAAGCACTTCTAGAGAAGATAAATGTTTCTAAAGAAATATTTTGTTTATCTTCTTCTCCAACATTAGCTTTGCTATGGGTGATAACATGGTTTTTCGCGATTTCTAAACTATCGCAGTTTAAATATTCTTTTTTGCCATGCTTAATCTTGGTATATAAGCAGGTAATTTCCGCACCATTTTCTTCATGGAATTCAATCATTTTTCTAAAGTCAAATGACATTAAGAAGAAACTAGGAGCGATGATAATATAATCTGGATTAGTATCTTCGATAATTGAATAGTGTGATTCAATATTCGCAATATCGGTATTAAATTTTGGGGTATCGATATATTTCTCATTCACACAGATTCTTAAGAATCCAGTTCTCGTGTTATTAATCCAAACATTACCTTGTTGAGTATGGTTTAAAACCGCAGAGGTATTGGATTCAGTTAAAATGACAATTCTATCTATTCCGGAGTTAGAGAAATTACTTAAAGTAAAGTCCATTAGTCCATATCTAGATAAAAATGATAAAGCACCTAAAGGACGAGTTTTGGTTAATTGTCCTAAGCTAGGAGTGTCATGTAAATTACAAATACCTAAAATCTTCGCCATAATTATTTTCCTCCTCTAGCGATAAGGACAACCTTGTCGCTATTAAGATTAATTTCTTCTTTTGGTTTGATAATTGAATAAGGACCGATAATCGCATTATTTACTTTTGCGCCTTGGCAGACGCGAGCGCCTTTCATAATTACGCAGCGTGTGCAAACCGCATCTTCTTCAATAATCGCATCAGAGGAAATAACGCATGATTCCACATGACCTAAAATAACCGAACCTTGATTAGCTACGGATTTAACAACTGAACCAGAGGGGCCAATATATTGAGGGACACTATAAGTGTCTTCAGTATAAATTCTTGTTTCACGATCAGATTCGTATAAATTGAGCATCTCATCGTTAGAAGCGATATCCATATTGGCTTGGTGTAAAGAGGCTAATGTTCCAACATCTCTCCAATATCCTTTGAAACGATAAGCTTGTAGTTTCAAACCATCATTAAGCATCTTTGGAATGATATTGTTACCAAAGTCGTGTTCTGATTTTGGATCTTTAGCATCTTCCACTAAATATTTTCTTAATATTTTCCAGGAGAAAACATAAACACCCATAGAAGCTAGATTGCTCTTTGGTTGCTTGGGTTTTTCTTGGAATTCGACGATACGGTCATCCTTATCCACCGCCATAATACCGAAACGAGAAGCTTCTTTTGGATCGACTTCAATAACAGAAATGGTCGCATCAGCGTTGGTGTCGATGTGTAAATCAATCATATCGTTATATAAGGTTTTATAGATGTGGTCGCCAGAAAGAATTAAGACGTAATCTGGCTCATTTTCATCTAAGAAATCTAAGTTTTGAGTAATAGCATCAGCGGTACCTTTATACCAGTTCGCACCTTCCTCAGTTTGTCTTGGGGCTAAAGATGTTAGTAATGAGTGAACACCGTTAAGACCCCATTTCTCACCGTTGCCCACATAAGCGTCTAGATCAGTAGATTCATACTGAGTTAAGACACCGATTGTGTTAATTCCACTATTAGCGCAGTTGCTAAGAGGGAAATCAATGATACGATATTTAGCCGCGAAAGAAACAGCGGGTTTAGCAGTCTTTTTAGTTAAAGCTTCTAAACGAGTGCCTTTGCCACCAGCTAAGATCATCGCTACTACTTTATTTGACATAGTTTTTTCTCCTTACGCTCGTCAATTATAGCACGCACACGCACATAAATTAATTAGAAAAAACTTTTTTTAAGAATTATTAAGACATATCATATTATTTGTATGAAAGTTAGGGTTTCTATTTTCCGTACTTTGTGGGCATTAATTGTCGTTTCTTTAATTGCCGCGGCACTTTTATTTTCCATTTCTTTCAATTTATTCTTGTTCACCTTCCCATATGATTGGAGACAATATCTCATTATTGGTATATGGGTTTTAAGTACCGTTGGTCTATTTTTAGTGACTTTTTTATTCTCATATTACGAAGTCTTTAAGAAATATGTTGTCGTCCATAGAGGTAATAAAAAATTGATCTATTACTATAGTGATGTAGTTTATATTAATGAGGCTTTATCCGAAAAGAAAAAGACTGTGACTTTCTATACAAGACAAGGTCATGTCCGTTATTTGATGTTTGATTCTAAGGGTATTTTATATAAAACTATGATTCAAAACTGTAAGGAAAGACTTACAAAAGAAGAATTTGAAAGAAGATATCCGAAGGTTAAATTCTAAAATTATTAAATGAAGTTGAAGTTATCGATTAGAAAAGATAACTTTTCTTTTAAAAATTATTTTTCTTAATAATTATTGCAACACCTCTCGCCTTGTGGTAAGATTTCAAAAGTGATTTAGGAGGGCTACGATATGTCAAGAGTATGTCCATTAACAGGAAAAGGACCAGTCAGCGGTAATAATCGTTCTCACTCATTAAGAGCGACACGCCGTAGATGGAACACAAATCTCCAAACCAGAACATTGATTGTTGATGGTAAAGAAGTTCGCGTTCGCATGTCCACCCGTGCCTATCGCAGTCTCAATAAACAATATAAAGAGAGATAGGAACATATTTCCTGAAAATAAAAAAGCGATTAAGTTCGCTTTTTATTTTTGTTTATAACACCATCAGTAGGAATATTAATAAGATATTAGATATCATGAGGATGAATGTCATCATCCATTCTGAGAAAGCATAAACAATATATTTTGGTCTAACATATATTTCTTCACCTTTTTCATTAGTAGCGGTAATCATTTTTATCTTTAAAGATAAACGTGGATTCATCACTAAAACAAAACAGAATAAGGCAAAAGTTAATGCGACGATCATCATCACCAAAGAAGTAACTTCTTTAAATTCTTGATACTCTTTCAAAGCTGTTAAGCCAATTGAGGCTGGTGTCATAAAAGCGGATACAAATAAAATAACAGAACACACTAAATGAGATTTTAATAATTTTAAAGGTACAAAATTAATTAAACAGACACTGATAGTTAAGATAATACCGGTTATTAATACCACAAATAACATCCCATTATTATTTTTATAAGTAGGGACCATTGCATATAAAGCTAATGAAAATAATAAAGATAATGTTAAACAAATATTGCCTAAGATATTATCGGTAAATTTGCTTTCATAATTAAATTCGTAAGGAAAATGATTTCTAATGTCATAATTTTCTTTAAATCTATATTTATAATTACGCATTGAAAAAACGATATAGGCTAAAAAGAAAACTAAAGATGTAGTACCTAAAGCAAGAAACCAACCAAACATTATTCTTTAAGTCCTTTAATTCTTTCTTCTAAATCTTCGTGGCCAAATAGATAACTACCCGCGACTAAGATATCAACGCCTGCTCTTTTACAAAGTTTCGCGGTTTCATAATTAATTCCACCATCAACTTCCACTAAGCAATTATAGTTATTTTGATCAATGACAGTTCTTAAATAAGTGATTTTATCTAAGGCATCACTAATAAATGATTGTCCACCAAAACCAGGTTCAACAGACATCACTAAAACTAAATCTAATTCTTTTAATAAACTATCCAATACCTTCACATCGGTATTAGGTTTAATAGAAATACCAGCTTTGCCATTAAAAGAATGGATGATTCTAATCACATCTAATATTTCTTTTTCACTCTTACAAGCTTCGTAATGGAAGGTTAATATATCAGCGCCCGCTTTCATGAAATCTGCCGCATATTTAAGTGGATCGGAAATCATGATATGAACATCATTAACCATCTTATGAGATTTGCTAATACATTTTAAAACTGGAATACCAAAGGAGATATTAGGAACAAAATGTCCATCCATCACATCGAAATGTAAATATTCCGCTCCAGCTTTTTCAACTGCAGTAATATCACGCTTTAAATAATTAAAATCTGCGCTCAATATTGAGGGGGCAACAATTACTTTTTTCATCTTTCAAATCTCCTTAATTTATAGATACTTTCTTCAGATAATTTTAAATAACAATCATAAGCAATTTTTGGATATAAACCTTGTTCAATTCTTTCTTTTACAGCACATTTATTCTCGGTAATATGCAAACAGTTAGAATAGTAACATTTGGTGAAAAATTCGCTAAAACCTGGGTAAAACTCCGCTAATTCTTCTTTATAGAGGTTTAATTCTAATGATGAGAATCCGGGAGTATCGGCGATATAGCCACCTTCATATGGAAGCAATATTACTTCCTTAGTTTGGTGCTTACCTCTTCCTAAAGCTTTTGAATACTCTCCAACCTTTCTTTCAAAGTCCTTATCAATCGCATTAATAAGGGAGGATTTACCCACACCACTTTGACCAATTAAACAACTAATGTGGTTAGCGAATAATTCTCTAACTTCTTTTAAGCCTTCTTTAGTTTTATTAGAAACAACATAAACTTCAATATCAATAGCTTTAAAGGTTTCTTTTATCTCACTAACTATTTTTAAATCGTCTTGTTTATCAACCTTAGTAAGAATAATCTTCGCTTTGATATTATTCATGTTTGCATAGGTTAAATATTTAAAGGCTAATAAGTAGGAGAATTCTGGTTCTTTAAGTGATTCAATAATTAACATTTGATCAATATTAGCAATCGGTGGTCTTTTTAGTTCCGAAACACGATTATAAACCGTATTAATAATCAAATTGTTACTATCTATTTCTACTTCATCTCCCACTAATGGTTTGATACCTCTATTTCTAAATAGTCCTCTTGCGGGTGCGTTATAAATTACTCCATCGACATTAATGGAATAGATACCACAACTCAAAGATACTATTCTTCCACGCATTATTTAAATCCAAATATTCTAGAGAATATTCCTTTCTTTTCTTTAAAGGCGTTTGGATTATTTTTTAAATCGATTAAATCGTTATATAATTCATCAGCATTTTGATATCTTTCTTTTAAATTTTTCTTCACACATTTAAAGATGATGTGTTCCACTTCTTTTGGACAATTCGGTAAATATATCTTAGGACTTGGAAATCTTTCTTTAATATGGGCGACAGCAATATCAACTGCTTTCTCTTTATTAAACGGAACATGTCCAGTAATTAATTCATAGAATGTGACACCTGCAGAATAGATATCAGATTGAGCGGTTGCGCTTTTTCCAGCAGTAATTTCTGGAGCCATATAATGGACAGAACCAACAATTTCTGATTCAGCATCATGGTTTTCATTTTTTTGTTCGGATTGAGCAATACCAAAATCACCAAGTTTAATAGTGCCATCACCCATCACATATAAGTTATCTGGTTTCACGTCACGATGGACGATCCCGTGCTTATGAGCGTATGATAACGCGGACGCTAATTGAATCATGTAATCCATTGCTTCTTCGATAGGAAGCGATGATCTAAAATCTAAAACTTCTTTTAAGTTTTGGCCTTTGATATATTCGTTAGCGATATAAGGAACTCCATCCACTGTTCCGTGGTTAAAGACTTTCACAATATTTGGATGATTTAAAGAGGCCGCAATTGTGGCTTCATTTTTAAAACGTACTAGATTTACAGGGTTATTCATGACATCTTCACGAATTAATTTAATCGCTACAGTGCGGCGATTTATCATATCGTTAGCTTCATAAACTTCAGCCATACCACCGTGACCAATACGCGCAGTGATACGATATCTAGAATCAATTAAAGAACCAATTTTTAAAGGCATTATTCATTCGCCTCCCACATCGCAACTGCAATGTTATCTGAACCACCATTTGCGTTCGCTAATGAAATTAATTCATTAACTTTTTGGTCTAATGAATCACTACCCTTAAGAATAGATAATAAATCTTTATCAGGGACGTTATTATATAAACCATCGCTACACACTAAGATGGTATCACCCAAGTATGGGTGAACTTTGATATCTAAATCTAAGCTTGGATAAATGCCTAAAGCATTCATCAATACGTGTCTTTTGGGGTGAGTGGCAATTTCTTCTTTTTTAATTTCACCAATTCTATATAAATATTGAACATAAGTTTGATCTTCAGTGATTTGATTTAAAGATCTGGCTCTAAATGAATAGGCTCTAGAATCACCGACTTGGGCCACTACCATATAATCGTTAACGATTAAAACAGCCGTTAAAGTCGTACCCATGCCGTTATAATTTGGATTATTAAAAGCTTGTTTAAAAATTGAAGAATTAGCTTTTCTAATGGTACTAGCCATCCAACGTTTAGCGATGAATTTAGTTTGGAAACGATCTTTTTCGTTAAAGGCACTAGCTAAAATATCGATAGCTAAAGTCGAAGCTAAATCACCTTTATTAGCGCCACCCATACCATCGCATACCACTAAGAGAATATTGCCTCTTGTGTTAGTTAAAGCAGTTACGCGATCTTCGTTATTAACTCTAATTTTTCCAGTGTCAGTTTTTGCGACGTAACGGCCGTATAAATATTTCTTATTCGCCATATTTATTGACCCTCACTTTTCGCTTTTAATTGTCCGCAAGCAGCGTCGATGTCGCTGCCGAATTCTTTTCTAATTGTCGCAGTCACTCCACCTTTGGTGAGATAATCCAAAAAGGCGTGAACACGGTTATTACTACTTCTTTTGTAATTGTTTTTATTAGTTTCGTTATAAGGAATGAGATTTACATATCCTTTAGTGCCTTTAATTAAATTAATTAATTCAGCGGCATCTTCCTTATTATCATTAACTCCTTCTAAAAGAAGATATTCATAAGTTACTCTTCTACCCGCAATTTCTTCATATTCTTTAACCGCTGGCATAAGAACTTCTAATGGATAAGCTTTATTGATTTTCATTAATTTATTTCTAAGTTCATTATTTGGAGCGTGCAAGGATATTGCTAAATTAGTTTGTAATCCTTCTCTAGCATATTTTTTAACTCCTTCAATTAATCCACAAGTGGATACGGTGATATGTCTTGCTCCAATCGCTAAACCTTTTTGAGCGTTAATGATACGGATAAAATCCATGACGTTATCATAATTATCAAACGGTTCTCCTGTACCCATGACCACGACGTGTGTGACATGCATGCCTTTGCCCTCTTCGCGTAAGAGGTCATTTATGACCATGACTTGTCCCACCATTTCTTCTGGTTTTAGATTTCTTTGCTTACCTAATATGCCAGAGGAACAGAAAGAACACGCCATATTACATCCAACTTGTGAGGATACGCATACCGCACACCCATAGTCATAACGCATAAGGACGCATTCCACTTTCATGTGATCTATAAGTTCTAATAATAATTTGATAGTCCCATCTTTACTCACTTGTTTAGTGAATATTTTTGGAAGATCTAAACAATATTTTTCTTTAAGAACTTCTCTAAATTTAATGGAGATGTCTGTCATTTCATCAAAACTTCTCGCATTCTTTTCATAAAGCCATGTATAAAGTTGGATAGCTCTATAGGTTTTTTGACCTTCACTAACCATTAATTGTTTTAACTTTTCTAATTCCATTCCGTAGAGATTAATCATTACTTTCTCCCTTTTTCAAAATGGCGAAATAGAACATATTTTTATATTTATCAAATGGTAACATTTGTTTTTCTCTTACTATAGTAAAGTTTGGATTTTCCTTAAGGAAAGCATGAATGACACCACGTGTTTCATTCTTGCTAACCGTCGGTAGATAATAGATTAAATAACCACCATCTTCGATTTGATCTTTAGCTTCGTTAATCGCTTCTTTTTCTTCTTTGATGATTTCATCTAAGTCTTCACTATTAATATTTAGAAAATAATCAGGAGTTTCACTTAATCCTCTGAAATATGTATTTCTTGGACATAAGAAGAAATAATGAACAGGTTTAGAAATACAAGTCACGATACCTGTATAACTAACTTCATAGGTGGAAATATTTAACATGCCTAATTCTTGAATTTCTTTTTTGACTTCAAAGAAGTTCTTTTGATTACCACATAAATAATCCATCTTAAAAGAATTACCTAATACGCAATATAATTCAGTCAATAATTTATTGCTTGATCCAGCATATGCCGCTATACCTCTAATCGGATCAATTTCGATACTATTGACCATCAGTTTATAACCAGCATCAATATCAAAAGCGTCACCGTTTTTAACCGCTAATAACTTTTTGATATTTTCTTTTCCATCATAAATGGCTAATGAATCACCAAATGGTTGAAGATTATTATATTTTTTAAAGAATTCTTCACCGTCAATATTGTTGTTATTAATTCTTAGCACTTGTTTATCTTTATGGTAAACACTTCTAAATAATTTCTTAGCAATAAAAGAATCAAAGTTCTTCGACCACATTTCCACTAACCAAAGTGGTAAGTTATAGCGGAGGTGATAATAATTAGGAGTATCTTCTTTAATATCTTCAGGGATTAATTTCTTTGGATCATTAAGCCCTTCAATGAATGAAATTACATCATCTAATTCACTTTCTTTAGAAACATATTCGTTAAGTTTTTTAACATCATATCTTTTTGAAAACAAACGATTAGCTAATGCTAAAGAAATTAAAAGGATTTGTTTTTGATTAGCGTCAGGATATTTTCTTTTAATTATTTCTTCAAAAACGTAATAATGTCTTAAAACACATCCACAAGTGGATGTTAATTCATTAATAAAAGCCGAATCCCCCATTTTATTAGCTTTCTTCAAAGAAGATTTAACTGCTAAATTAAAACGAATTTTATTATCAAAAATCTTATTTAATGTTTCAAAAGCAACTTCAAAATTTCTCATATTTATTTGATACCTGCAAAGATATCACCTGTGTAGATTTGATCTTCTTCTTCGCCCTCTTCGAGGTCTTCAGGATATTCATCATCGACAGAAACTAAATTCTCATCGCTTAACCAGCGTGGATAACTTTCATTAATCTTTTCGTATCTATCATCTTGGGAATAATAATAAAATTCCACAGCCACATTAATCGCCACATCACCGATGCCGTGTAACATTAGTTCTGCCATCTGATCTTGCAAAACAGAAACTTTCTTTGGAGCATTAACGTGAATCAAAATATTCCAAGAAGTTTGTTCTGTGCCTTTATGAAAAACCATTGTTTGTGGTGCTAAAAAGATGACGTCATCTTCACTGACTTCATATAATTTGGCCACTAATGGGGTTAATTCTCTTGATAAATTACCAACGACGAATTGGTCTAAACCGTAAATTGTAATAGTAATCATTGCATAGTCCTCGAGTGATATTATAATACAAGACTATACATTTTTAATATTAAAAATTGTATGGATCTATATTTATAGTTAAATGAACTTGGCTCTTATTCGCATAGATAGAGACAACTTTTTTAAATATCTCTTTAGCTAATTTGTAATCTTTAAATTTCACTAATGCAGTTCTTAGATAATTATTTCCTTCATATGGAACATAAGGAATAGTTGGCCCAAGCACTAATGCTTTGTCACTAAATTCTTGATTCAACATATCGATTAAATAAACCATATTCTTTACCACGTTATCTTCAACTTTTCCCGCAAGAGTAATGCTCGCTAAAAAGGAATAAGGTGGGTAGTTTTGAATACGTCTATATTCCATCTCTTTACGATAGAATAGTTCATAGTTTTGACGGGCCGCCATTGTGATAGCGTAGTTATTCGGCATGTAGGTTTGAATTATAGCGATTCCACTTTTATCTTTTCTACCGCTTCTACCGACAGCTTGAGTAATCAGTTGGAAGGCTCTTTCGTTAGATCTATAAGATGGCATCGATAATCCAATATCAGCTAAAACAATACCCACTAAAGTAACATCTGGAAAGTCATGACCCTTTGCAATCATCTGTGTTCCAATAAGAATATCAGCCTTCTTTTGACGAAAATCCTCGATAATTGAAGGGATTTTAGCTCTAATCTTTGCGGAATCACTATCTAGACGAAGGGTTCTTGCATTAGGAAATAGTCTATTCACTTCTTCTTCGATTCTTTCTGTGCCAAATCCAGTCTTCATAATGAAATTACTTCCACATTCAGGACAAGTTTCAGGCATCTTACAAACATAATCACAGTGATGGCATTTAAGCATATTATCACTCTTATGATAGGTTAAAGCGATATCGCATGTTGGGCACTTAAAAATATGCCCACATTTACGACAGGAAACACTTGTAGAAAAGCCTCTTCTATTAATTAATAAAATAGCTTGTTCATGTCTATTAAGAACATTTTTAATTGCTTCTCTTAATCTAATTGAGAAGATATATGATTCTCTATCGATATTGTGATAATCCGCTAGATTAACAATTGTGGTTTTTGGAAGTTCTTTATTATTAACGCGATTTGTTAAAAGTAAGAGATGGTAAACACCCTTTTGGGCTCTAGCTCTAGATTCTAAAGATGGAGTGGCACTGCCTAAAATAACTTTTGCTTTATGCATTTTTCCACGCATTATCGCCACTTCACGAGCGTGATAGAAAGGAACAACATCTTGTTTATAAGATTCGACATGTTCTTCATCTAATATAATTAGACCAATATTCTTTAATGGAGCGAAGATAGCACTTCTAGCACCGACGACAATATGACAATCACCTTTTGCTATCTTACGATATTCATCGTATTTCTCCGCTGGTGTTAGTTCACTATGAAGGATGGCGACATCACCTTTAAATCTTCTTAGATAATATTCCATCATCATTGGAGTTAAGGCAATTTCTGGAACCAACATCAAAACGGTTTTGCCTTGTTTTAAAACTTGTTCAGATAGAGTTAGATAAACTTCAGTTTTACCACTACCGGTAACACCTTCTAATAAATAGACTTCATCTTTGGATTCATTAAATTCTTCCACCACGCTTTTTTGTTCATAAGTTAATTCAGGTGGAGTTTTATATTCATAATCAGGAACTTTTAAACGACGTTTTTCTTCTTTAATTATTTCAACACGTTTATATTCAATTAATTTATCTAAGATAGATTTTGATTTAATTTCTTTTTTCAGAACTTTATCAACTGAAGATATTAATCTTAATAATTCAATTTGTTTATCGGTTAAACCGTCTTCATTATCATTAACTATTCTCACATATTGATCATAAGCAATCTTTGGCGCTTTTAAGGACGATCTTCTTGGAGATAAAGAAGGTGGAAGCATCGACTGCAAAACAATAATTTTAGGAGCGACATAATATTCCGAAACCTTATTTGCTAGTTCTAAAAGGTCTTCACTTAATAAAGGAGAGTCATCAATCACATCGATAATCTCTTCAATATTAAAACCCATCTCTTCCTGGATATCTTTGATATCTTTATCGGTTTCATAACATTTAGTAACATAGCCTACTAGTTCACGATTATTGAAATTTAAAAGAACACGAAAACCAACATCGAGTTTCTTTTTTCCTTTATAAAAATAAGAAAAAGGACGGTCCAGTGAATAATTAGCGTATTCGATTAATACTTCCACAATTTTCATTATTCAACTACCGTCTATCTTTTCTTTAGTTTCGCTTTGATGAGATCGACAATCTCTTGAGCGGCTTTAGTGATTTTATCATTGATAACAATGTAATCGTAATTATCAGTCATCGTCATCTCTTTAAGACCTTTTTGAAGTCTTTCTTGAATCACTTCTTCTGATTCAGTTTGTCTTTTTCTAATCCTATTTTCTAAGGCCTTAAAAGAAGGCGGCATTAAGAAGATGGATATTACTCGATCATCTTTGACGCTTTCCATAACTTGTCTAGCACCATTGATTTCGATTTCTAAGAAAACGTTTTTACCTTGGTTTCTTAATTCTTCCACTCGATCTTTTGGAGTGCCGTATTTATGGCCTACAAAGTTTGCCCATTCTAAGAAATTACCGGCTTTGATATTCTTTTCAAATTCTTCATCGCTAACGAAATAATAATCTTTTCCATCAACTTCACGATCACGCTTTTCACGTGTTGTCATAGAGATAGAATAAACGAGGTTAAGCTTGTTGTCTTTCATGATTTCTTGTCTGACACAGTTTTTACCTACGCCTGATGGTCCACTTAAAATAATGAGTAATCCTTTTTTCATTTGGTAGAATTATAAATAAATATTTATATATAGGTCAAGCATTTATGTTAAAATAGGACCATGAATAGCCTCAAATTTTCAAGTGAAGATTTAAAGAAGATAGTTTCGATTATATCGGAAAAAATCATGTATAGTCACATTGCGAATATCACCCTAATTAATTCGCAAGATTTATTCATTTCTTTCTCTTCTTATCGCAAAGAAAAGTTACTAATTTCATTAAATCCAAGTCATCCATTTATCTGTTTGATACCAATTAATAACCCATGTGGAACTAAGGTTGGCGCTCTTTCAGATATCTTAAGAAAAGAAGTAAAAGATGGTTTAGTTATTGCTTTAGAAACTATCAAAGATGATCGAGTGGTTTGTTTAACTTATAAGCACACGAATGAACATTATGATAAAGAAATTAGAAAACTAATTTTTGAATTAATTCCACATCGTCCAAATCTTATCCTTTTAGGAGAAGATGATATTGTAATTGCCGCTACTCATTACACTGATTTATCATCACCTCATAAAATCATTAAAGGTTTTAAATATGAGCCATTAGAAAATAAAAATACAATTATTGAATCTGATTTTAACTATGACTCTTTTGTTAAAGAGGCGGAAGAATATTATTCTGTAGCGGTTAATAAAAGATTAGAAGAAAGATATAAACCAGTCTATAACCATATCAAATCACGTATTAAAAACCTTAGTCACAAAATCGATATCTTAAATAAAGATATTGAAACCGCTCATAAATATTTAAATTACAAAGATCATGGAACCATGCTTCTCACATTTTTAAACGACGAAGAAGAATTAAATAATTATTTAAAAGAAAACGAAATTGATTGTTATGATCCTAATTTAAGTATCAGTAAAAATGCCGAAAAGTGCTTCACTAAATATAAAAAAGCGAAACGAACCATAGAAATGGGTCAAATTGAAATAGATAAAACGCTTGATACAATAGATAACCTCAAATTATCTTTATCCCAAACTAAATTTATGTCTGAAGAAGATATTGAGGAATTAGCGAATCTATTATTCCCGCATAAATTTAAATTAAATAATAAAAAGAAAATCGAAGCAAAACCTGGTGAAATCACAGTGAATAATATCAAGATTTCCTATGGAAAAAACGCTAAACAAAATGATTATTTAACTTTCAAAAAAGCTAATAAAACTGATTGGTTTTTTCATGTTAAAGATAAACATGGGAGTCATGTGATTATCCACCACCCTATCCCAGATAATGAAACCCAATTAGTGGCTTCAGAGATTGCACTTATATTAAGTGACTTAGATTGTGGTGAGGTCCAATATACTCAGATTAAAAATGTAAAAAAAGGAAGTTTTCTTGGCCAAGCCATCTTAACTTCCTATAACACTTATAATATAAATAAAATTAGACCCGAAACTAGAAAATTACTTTAAAGTTTCTTTAATAAGAAAATCTTCTCCTTTAATCGCCTCAGAAGTTGATAAACCTGGGAATTTTTGTTGTCTTAATATTTCATAAGATATGATCGCTACACAGTTAGAGAGATTAAGGCTTCTTGCTTCCGGAACCATCGGAAGTCTCATAGTTCTATCTTGATGTTCTCTTAAGATATCATGAGGAATACCAGTAGATTCTCTTCCAAACATCACATAGATATCTTTTATTTGATCAGATAAATCAAATTCTGAATAAACTTTATCGGAATAACGGGTAACGTAATAAATATTTTCATTTTTATGTTTTTTATAAAAAGCCTCGTAATCTTCATAATAAAACATCTTTAAATCATCAATATAATCCATACCAACACGTTTAAGATCTTTAGAATCTATGGAAAATGTTAAAGGTCCAATAATATGTAAAACCGCGTGGATAGCCACGCAGGTTCTCATAATATTTCCCGTATTCTGGGGTTTTTCCGGTCTATATAAAACGATATTAATCATTAATAACCGCGCGCTTTTCTTTCCGCGACAACCTTTGGTTGAATGTTTCTCTTATAAGAGGCTAAGCATTCTTTAATAACTTTAATTGCTTCTTCTCTACCGTAAACTTGATCAACCGCGGTTGATTTTCCTTCAAGAGATTTATAAACAGTAAAGAAATGTTTAATTTCCGCCATGACGTGTTCAGGGATATCGTGGATATCTTTGAAATCTTTATAGAAAGGATCGTCATTACAAACAGCGATAATTTTTTCATCTGGTAAGCCGTTATCAGTCATAATGAGAACACCGATTGGAGAACATCTAACAAAAGACATTGGTAAGATTGATTCGCTACATAAAACTAAAACATCTAACGGGTCATAGTCACGAGCAAAAGTTCTTGGAATAAATCCATAGTTTTGTGGATATATGGTAGAAGTAAATAAAACACGATCGAGAATTAAATGACCAGTTTCCTTATCTAATTCATATTTATTTTTGCTACCTTTAGAGATTTCAATTAATGATAAAAATTCTTCAGGGGTAATTCTAGTGGGTTTAACATCATGCCAGCAATGCATACATTTGCCTCCTAATCATATATACTTTATCACAAAAGAGTTTCGTATTTCATTACGAAATTATGATATACTCAAACCATGAAAAAAATATTTCTACCATTATTAATAGCAGCCCTACTTCCATCCTTATCCGCTTGTAAAGATGAAGCTCATGGAATAGTAGCGATCAAATCTTTTAATAAAAGTTTTCAGTTCATTGAATTAAAAAGAGAACAATTTGTCAATCTAGTGGAATCTGGACAAGAATTTTTATTTGAGTTTTATAGTTCAACGTGTGGACATTGTGAAGATTTAGAACCTCTATTAGAAAAATATTCTTCCTCAACAGGCAATATCATTTACCGTATAGAAGCGACAAAAGTATTAGGTAATGATGAATTAGAAGATTTAACCAAAAAATATACTGGTGTATTCGTAGATAATTATGTTCCTCATGTCTCATTTGTGAAAGATAAGGCATTAACCTATGATGTACCAGATGAACCACTAGAAAACTATAGTCAACTTAAAAGGTCAATCGATAAGCATCTTATCTCTAGTAAGATTAATATGGTTAATAATTATAACGACTATGTTTCATATACCAGTAGTAAGAAAGACTACTTAATATATAGCTATGATTTAGATAATCAAAAATCTTTAGAAATTGCTTATCAAAACATCATAAATAAACAATCAAAATATTTAAATAAAGACGTAATTTTGCTAAATAAAGCAGGTTTTGCATCAGATTTTGATAAAATTCAAACTTCTTTAAATGTTTCTAATACAACTTTTTGCGCACTTGTTAAATCAAAAGAAGTAACAAAAACCATCGATTATCTAACCGATGGTAATTTAATTAACGAAATGTTATCTAATCTTTAGAACCAATATTGATTCTATTGATCGCTCTTAATAATGATAATTTTGCTCTGGCGATATCAATCTCTTCACCATTCTTTTGATTTTTTAACCTTTCTTCAGCACGTTTTTTACTTTCTTGAGCGCGGTTTAAATCGATTTCGGAATCCTTCTCAATAGAATTAAGAATAAGGGTGGTTTTTTCTTTTTCGACATTGATAACTCCACCACCAATTGCGTAATAATTATCCTTATCATTAATCCTGATCGTAAGTTTACAAACTGAAAGCGTGGAAATTAAAGGTGAGTGATGAGGTAAAATACCTAAAGAATATTTCTCAGAGTTAACCGAAATGAAATCAACATCACCTTCAAAGTAACGTCCATATGGTGTTAAGATGACTAATTTAAATTTTTCCGCCATAACTATTTAAGTGATTCAGCTTTCTTTCTGGCTTCTTCAATTGTGCCAACATATAAGAAGGCAACTTCTGGTAAATCATCAGCTTCACCATCTAATATGGCTTTAAAGCTTCTCACTGTATCTTCAACTTTGACATAGATACCGGGAATGCCATTAAACTGGGAAGCAACATGGAAAGGTTGAGATAAGAAGTTTCTAATCTTTCTCGCTCTTTCAACCACCTTTTTATCTTCTTCTGATAATTCATCCATACCTAAAATGGCAATGATATCAGATAGTTCTTTATATCTTTCAAGAATTTCAATAACTCTTCTAGCCACACTATAGTGTTCTTCACCAACAATAGCAGGTTCTAGGGCGGTAGATGAACTATTAAGAGGATCAACAGCTGGATAAATGCCTAAAGCGGCTGTTCCACGATCCAAAACTGTTTTTGCATCTAAGTGAGAGAAAGCAGTTGCTGGAGCAGGGTCAGTTAAGTCATCAGCAGGAACATAAATGGCTTGAACAGATGTAATAGAACCATCTTTTGTAGAAGTAATTCTTTCTTGTAATTGGCCCATTTCAGTGGCTAAGGTTGGTTGATAGCCAACTGCGCTAGGCATTCTGCCTAATAAGGCAGAAACTTCGCTACCGGCTTGGGTAAAACGGAAGATATTATCAATAAATAATAAAACATCAGTATGTTCTTGGTCACGGAAATATTCCGCCATAGTTAAGCCAGAAAGGGCAACTCTCATACGTGCTCCTGGTGGCTCATTCATTTGACCGAACACAAGGGCGGTCTTTTCAATAACGCCAGATTGTTTCATTTCATGATATAAGTCATTACCTTCACGGCTTCTTTCACCGACACCAGCAAAGACAGAAATACCACCTTTTTCGTTAGCGATATTGTTCATTAATTCTTGAATTAAAACTGTTTTACCAACACCAGCGCCGCCGAATAAACCGATCTTACCACCTCTGACATATGGACATAATAAGTCGATAACTTTAATACCAGTTTCAAAGATTTCGGTTTTCACTGATTGGTCTTTAAATTTTGGAGGATTACGATGAATCGATAATCTTTTCGCATCTTTAAGTTCTTCTTTACCATCAATTGGTTCACCGAGAACATTAAACATACGGCCTAATGTTTCTCTTCCTACAGGAACAGAAATCGGATGTTCTAAAGAAATAACGTCCATTCCACGCACGAGACCTTCGGTTGGACCCATAGAAACACATCTCACCGCATCATCGCCGATGTGTTGAGCAACTTCTACAGTTAATTTCTTATTATCTGGTAAATCAATTTCTAAAGCAGTTAATAGTTCTGGTAAATGTTGGTCTTTAAAAGAAACGTCAACAATTGGACCCACTACTTGGATGATTTTACCCATGACTTTTTTATCTTTCATATTCTTTCCTCCTTATAAAGCATTGGCAGCAGAGACAATCTCAGTGATTTCTTGAGTAATAGCTCCTTGTCTAGCTTTATTGAATTCAATCTTTAAATTATCTAATAATTCGTTCGCATTGTTTGTGGCATTATCCATAGCATTACATCTAGCGGCTTGTTCACAAACTTCGCTTTCTAATAATTTGCTATAAACAATAGTTTTTAAATAAATAGGCATTAATGTTTCCACTAAGGATTTTGGATCAGGTTCTAAAATTGGGCCGAATCCATCGTTATCAGTATCCACTTTATTTAGTGGTAGAATAATCAAATCTCTAGGAACGAAAACTAGAGAATTTTTGTATTCAGAATATATCAAATGTATCTCGTGATATTTACCTTTGAGATATTCACTGATTAATAGATTTATAAGCGTATTAATTAAGGAAGTATTTTCAATAGAATTATATGTTTCAAAGCCCAAAATCTTTGTAAAAGTGCCATTTTCGTAATGAATTAGGCCTTTATTGCCTAAAATTATCGCATCATCTTTTTCCTTTAAAGTCGCATCCGCTAATTTGAAAATATTGTTGTTATAAGAACCACATAAACCTAATGTTGAACTAACAATCACATATAGGTTTTTATCGGTGTTCTCATTAGTCTTAGAAAAAGGACTTTCTACTTTATTAGCGAAAGATAAAACAACATCTGTAGTCGCTTTCAGTTCATCAGCGTAGTCACGATTATTAAGCATCTTATTTTTCCACTTCTTTAATTTAACTGTGGAAACAAGCTTCATCGCACTGGTAACTTTTAAAGCGCCACTAACAGAAGATATTCTCTTTTTGATTTTGATAACTTCTTGAGACATAAATTATTTGGAATTTTTCATTTCGAAGAATTCTTTCACCACTTTCATTAATTTCGCTTCGACTTCTTCGCTTATTTCTTTCTTCTCATCGATGCTCTTAAAAATGTCTTTGTGATTATTATTTACATATTCAAAAGCTTCATCTAATGATGGTCTTACTTCTTCAATTGGAAGGTCATCTAAGAATTTATTTTTAGCAACAAATAATTCAAACACTTGTTTAGATAAGGAACGAACTTTGTATTGTTCTTGTCTAAGAACTCTTAATAAAACTTCACCATGTTTTAAAATTGCTAAAGTTGATTTATCTAAATCACTTCCAAATTGGGAGAATGATTTCATCTCTAAAAAAGAGGCTAAATCGATCTTTAAACTTCTGGCAACTTGTTTAGTAGCTTTAAACTGCGCCGCTCCACCAACACGGGAAACGGATAAACCACTATCAATAGCGGGTCTTTGACCAGCATTAAATAAATCGGTTGTTAAGAAGATTTGCCCATCGGTAATAGAAATAACGTTTGTTGGAATATAAGCGGAAATATCACCTGATTGAGTTTCAACAATCGGTAAAGCGGTAATAGAACCACCACCATATTCATCGCTTAATTTACAAGCTCTTTCTAATAGACGGGAATGGAGATAGAAGACATCGCCAGGATAGGCTTCTCTACCTGGAGAACGTTTAAGTAATAATGATAAAGCTCTATATGCAACAGCATGTTTACTTAAATCGTCATAGACGATTAAAACATCCTTGCCTTGACTCATTATCTCTTCCGCAATAGCGCATCCTGCATAAGGGGCTACATATAACATAGGAGCAGGCTCACTTGCGGTCGCGGCCATAACAATGGTATATTCCATCGCTCCATAGCTTTTTAATTTATCAACAATCTGAGCGACTGTTGAATTCTTTTGTCCGATCGCTACATAGATACAGATTACATCTTTACCTTTTTGGTTAATGATCGCATCGATAGCAATCGCTGTTTTACCAGTTTGACGGTCGCCGATAATTAATTCTCTTTGACCACGTCCAATTGGTGTCATCGCATCAATCGCGGTAATACCGGTTTCTAAAGGTGTATCGACACTTTTTCTAGTAATAACACCAGGAGCAATTCTTTCTAAAGGGCGATATTTATCAGTTTTAATCTCGCCTAAACCATCGATAGGTTGTCCTAACGCATTGACCACTCTACCGAGCATATTATTACCAACAGGAACCTCCATAACTTGTTTTGTTCTTTTAACAACATCACCCTCTTTAATGAGTCGATCGTCGCCTAAAAGAACTGCACCAACATGGTCTTCCTCAAGGTTCATTACCATGCCATAAACATCGTGTGGGAAAATTAGTAATTCGCCAAGCATCGCTTTATCTAAACCATAGATTAAAGCAATACCATCACCGACGGTGACTACTGTTCCAACATCGTTAGAATCAATTTTCGCATGATAATTTTTAATTTGCTCTTTGATAAGAGCACTAATTTCGTTTGCGTTAATTTTCATATTTGCTCCTCCTATTTCAAAAGGTCGATTTTCATCGTTTCGATTTGATGTTTGATAGATCCATCATAAATGTGATCATGAATAACGACTTTCACTCCACCGATTAAAGATGGGTCAATTTCGTTTTTCAGTTCCACTTTCTGCTTCTCTATCTTTGAGATTTTTTCCTCAATTTGTTTAATAACTGTTTGTTCTAATTTAAAGGCGGAGATAATCTTGCCTTCACTGACTCCAAGATATTCGTTGCAATAACTATTAAAGCTATCAAAAATATCCATCAAGACATTAGTACGGTTATTTTCCATGACCACTTCAATTAAAGAGATGATTCTTTCATCTACTTTCACTAAAGTTTTTTCTAATATTTCTTGTCTTTCTTTGAGTGACAAGAATGAACTACCAAGGATCATGATAAAATCAGTATTTTCTTTAAAAATACTCCTAATCTCTTTAACTTCCTTTTGTAAGGCTTCAACTTTCTTTTCTTCTAAAGCCAAGGAATAAAGAGCTAAACCGTAACGTGAAGAGACAGTTTCCATAATTAATTATCTAGATCCTTAATAAAGTTAGCGACCACACGAGCGTTGTCTTTTTCATTCACTTCTCGTTTTAAGACTTCTTCGGAAGCACTTAACGCAATTGAGACCATCTCCTTACGGATTTCCTCTTTTGCTTCTTCTTTGCTTCTTTCAATGTCTTCTTCCGCTAAAGCTTTCATCTTATTAACTTCCAATTGTGTTTCTTCTAAGATTTGCTTTTGGTTATTAACTGCTGTTACTTTCGCAGCGTTAACAATTTCGGCAGCTTCTTTTCTTGAAGCAATTAAAGTTTCTTTCGATGAAGTCGCATTTTGAAGTGCTTCTGCTTTAGCAATTTCAGATTCGCGAATATTGTTTTCGACATAGTCGGCTCGTTTGGTAAGCATTTTCTTAACTGGCTTATATGCCACTAAGATGACGACGACAAGCATGATGATAAAAGCCGCAAGTTGCACCACAAAAGAAACCCAACTAGGTATTAGGCTCTTAGAGATGTAATCTTGAATGACTTGACCGATGTCATCGTAAACTTTAAGACCAAACATTTAAATCCCTCCTTATTTAGCGACGAATAATAATAAGATTGCGACTAATAGTGAGTAAATAGCGGTTGTTTCAACTAATGAACAGCCTAAGATCATCGTGGTACGTAATTTACTGTAATTTTCTGGATTACGAGCAATACCATCGACTGAATGGGAGACAACCCAACCTTCACCAATAGCACTAGGCATAACGGCTAACATGGTAATCGCAATAGCGAGAAATTTCATTCCAGCATCTGTCATATTTTCTTCCTCCTTTCTCTTCTATTTTCTTAACCGAGTAAATCCTCGGGTATTTCTTGACCTACATATATGGTTGTTAATGATAGGAAAACTGTCGTCTGAATAAAACCACTCCACAAATCAAAATATAAATGGAGTATCCAAGTCACTAGCGGCGCTAAAAAGACTTGGTTCCATGAACCAATCATCGGTTCTAACGCTGCAAACACGCTCGCGGACAACCCTTCAAGCGCGCTATATAATATCGACATGATGACAAAACCTGATAAAGCATTACCAAAAATACGAAGTGTTAACGATAATAAAGGTGCCCACATCGAAATTAAATTGACTGGTAAAAATACTGGAACAGGTTCTATGTATCTTTTGAAATAACGGAACTTGTTATATTTAATCGCTGTACCATGAATCAAAATAAAGGTTGATAAACCTAATGATAAAGGAATCGCCATATAGGTTATTGGAGAAGGTAGACCAGTTAATCCAAAGATAAAAGCGATAAACATATAAACACCTACCGCCATTAAATAGGCTCCGAATTTACGATAGTTTTTACCTAGTAAACCTTCCGCCATATTTTCAAAGAAGTTTACACCAACTTCTGCTACTAAAAGTAAACCTTTAGGACGTTTTAAAGGATCTTGGAAATGAGCTCTAATTCCAATATAGATTGATAGAATAACCATCAGCAAAACAACGATGCAAGAGGAAACTACTCCACCGGCCAGTTCAGTGCTCTTTAGATTAGCAATTATGTCCATCAACCTTCTCCTTTCCGTAAACGATAATGTGAATGATGATGGTTAATAAATAGCCACCAGCCACTGCGAATATGTTAAATGCTTTCATATTCTTTGAATAATATAGATAACCGACTAGAAATAACGTTCCAGCGATTAAAAGGAATCTAACAATCATTAATATGACTGTTATGACAATAGTTTTATGCTCCTCATCCTTCTTAGAAAATAATCCTAAGAGTAGATAAGTGAATATTCCCACTAATCCTCCTAAGAGAATACCATTAGGTATTTCCATTAGTTTAAAGAAATAGCAAGGAACTAAACAAATTGTAAGTACAGATAAAATGATTAGTGACCAAAAACTCACTTGATATTCGAACTTTAATTTAAGGTACCAATCTTTCATCTATTACACTCTGACTCTTTTGAAATTGCTGACAAGAGCAATACCATCTTTACACTTAAGTGTGACTTCACCATTGATTAATGGACGGAGGTATTGACGATAAGATTCATCCATTCTGGTCGCATCTTTCATCATGGATTGAGGAATTAAGCTAACAGCGTTAGCAACTTTTGATAAATCCGCTAATTCGTATTCAATCTTGTATGGATTTTGACTGACTCTTTTAAAGACAATCATCTTTCCGGTGACACCTTCTAAAGCACTCTTAACAGCGATTTCACCAGTTTTAATCGCTTCTTCTCTATCCACTAAAGAGATGAAAGCAGGACAGGCACGTTGTGTTAATGATAATTCAACTGCTCTAGTCGGAAGATTAAGTTTGTCTTCGACAATACGACATAAATCACTAGCCGCACCACCTAATTGAGCGTGACCGAAACCATCAACTCTCACATTGGACATATCTCTTGGGAATTGAATACCTTCGCTGATACAGATCATCGCATATCCTTCTCTAGCGTAGACTTCTTTGACATCTTTTAGGAATTGATCAAGATCAAATTTGTTCTCTGGTAAATAGAATAAGTGAGGTCTATTTTCTTCTGGTAAAACATCTGGAGAAGCGGTTAGCCAACCAGCATCTCTACCCATAATTTCCACGATGTGGACTTTGCCCACTTTAAAGCAGCAAGCATCTTTAATTAATTCATTAACTGTGTTGATCACGAATTTCGCACAGCTTGGGAAACCTAATGAGTGATCCGTCGCAGCTAAATCGTTATCGATGGTTTTTGGAACACCAATAACCACGATATCTAAACCTAGTTGTTTCACTAAAAATGATAATTTGTAGCAAGTATCCATGGAATCGTTACCACCATTCACGAACACGTATTTAATTTCGTGTTTCTTTATATTTTCAATAATCTTTCCATAGATTGGGTCGTTAATATCCTTAGGAAGTTTTCTTCTTGTTGTGCCTAAAATACTTCCTGGAGTTTGGAGCAATAATTCAATTTGCTCATCATCTTCTTGACCGATATCGATTAAATAATCATCAATAAGACCTTCGATACCATTTTGGGAACCATAAATGTGATCGATTTGATCAGGATGTCTTTGAGCTTCTCTAACCGCTCCATAAAACGAAGTGTTAATAACAGAAGTTGGTCCTCCTGATTGAATGTAAACCATGTTTTTCATTATAAATATCTCCTTAAAAACCGAATTCATTATCTCAATATTCAAAAGAATATTCAATAGAAATCGAAGGCAATAGTTCGTTATAAACGAAATATGAAGCAAAAATACTGACTTTGCCTCAAAACATTTTTTAACCTATATTTAGATTTTTTATGCGTCTTTAATTTCCACCATTTTTAAACAAGTCATCATTTTTGTTTGATATAAAATCAAAGGTAAAGTAAAATCTATATGTCGAAAAGGAGATTATATATGTCTTTCAATGTTACTTTTAATAATGAAACAAAAAGTTATGAAAAGCCAATTACCGTATTAGATATTATCGGTAAAAGTAAAGATTATGTCTGCGCTTACGTTAATAGACGCGTCCGTGAACTTACCTATGTTTTAGATAAGGATTCAGAAGTTATTCCATTAACAGTCAAAGATCGTGATGCGAAACCATCTTATGAAGCCTCTTTACGTTTCTTAGTAGCGATGGCGATGCATAATATCAGACCAGAGATCGAAATTCGTTTCTCTTATAACGTTTCTCGTTCCATCTTCATGCAAATCTTAACCCCAAATACCAGTTCTAACTCACAGATGGTTAAAGATTTAATCGCTGAAATGGAAAGATTAGTGAAAGCTGATTTACCACTTATCAGGAGTATTGTTAGCAAAGAAGAAGCAGCGAAAATATTTGAAAAAGAAGGTTTCTTAGATAAAGTAGAAATTCTAAAATACCGTCCAGAAAAAACCGCGCATATCTATACCTGCGATGGTTATAAAAACTATATGTATAATCGTATGGTTCCATCCACGGGTTACATCAAAAAATGGAAAGTGAGATTCTATCACCCTGGAATCATCATTCAATATCCACGTCCAGAAGTCGGTGGCGAAATCCCACCATTTGAAGATGCACCAACATTTGGCAAAACACTTAAAACTGCTCACCAATGGGCGAAATCTACAGGATGCGATACCATATTTGGTATCAACAAACGTATTGAAAGCGATGGACCTATTGATTTCATTACTTTATGCGAACAAAAACACAACCGTCAATTATGCGAATTAGGTCAAATGATTGAATCCGATAAAGAAAACATCAGACTAATTTGTATTGCTGGACCATCTAGTTCTGGTAAAACTACATTCGCTAATAGATTAAGAATTGAATTATTATCTCGTGGATTAAATCCAATTCGTATTTCTATGGATGATTATTATTTGCCAAGACATATGGCACCACTTGATGAAGATGGAAATCCAGATTTAGAAGATGTCAATGCTTTGGATATCAAATTATTCAATGAAAATATGGCGGATTTAATTGCGGGCGAAACAGTTGAACTTCCAAAATTTGATTTCAAACTTGGACGTCGTGTCAAAGGTAGAACTTTAACTATTCCAAGTGATCAACCAATTATTATCGAAGGTATTCATGCTTTAAATGAAAAGATGACCGAATCTATTCCAAGCCATCAAAAATTCAAAATCTTTATCGCTCCACAAGCACAAGTTAATATCGATAACCACAATCCATTATCATTAACAGACTTACGTCTATTAAGAAGAATTATTCGTGACTACCGTACACGTAATGCTTCTGCAGAAGATACCATGAGCATGTGGGCTAGTGTTAGAAGAGGTGAATTCAAATCCATCTATAACACTCAAGAAGGCGCGAACTATGTCTATAATTCATTCTCATCATTTGAATTATCCGCGATGAAAAAATATGCGATGCCTTTATTAGAAAATATCGATACTGAAAATCAATATTTCCCAGTTGCTGAAAGATTAATCAGAATGCTTAAATTCTTCGATGATTTACCAGATGAATGGGTCCCATGTAACTCCATTATCCGTGAATTCATCGGCGGCAGCTGTTACGAAGACTAATCGTTAAAAACAAAAAATAAGAGGATTTTTTACAAATCCTCTTTTTTCTTAGTTTTTGAATTTTGCCAATTCTTGAAATTGTTTAGTTCTCTTTTATGAATATTCACTAATTGAGAATAATAAACATTTCTCATTTGGCGATATCTTTCCATCACTTCTTCA
Organism: Bacilli bacterium; assembly: GCA_045113315.1. GTDB lineage: Bacteria > Bacillota_I > Bacilli_A > RFN20 > CAG-826 > RUG13091. The sequence goes on along the minus strand of JBGUIX010000006.1, from coordinate 29,145 downwards.
CTCACCTGTTTAGCAAATAAGGAGAGAAATACTTTTTCTAATCTAAAGAATGATTCATATAAGGATAATAAAGTGACGAAATAGAAGTATTCTTTATTACTATAAATAAGCATCGGTGTGCTATGAATGATTTCACTAGACATCTCATATCTAGATGAATAAGCCGCTAATCCAGCAATTCTTTGTAAACCATCACGGAAATTGAGTTTAAATTCTGGATCTTCACTAACTCCTGGTATTTCATATAACCACCCATATTCGATATATTTTTTAATATCTTTACTTTTAAGATTTAATAATCTCATTTCTTCTTTCATATCAGAAAATATTTTGTTACCGTGTTCATCGTTTAAATCTTCATTTTTAAAGACGATTCCATATTGCATATGGATTAAATATCGATTGATAAGTGGATCGCCATATTTTTCAAGCACTAATAAGGTGCATTCACATTCATGCAAAGTTCTCCAAGATGAATAAGCTTCAGTTTCATAGCCATCAATTAATAAAGATAATATACATCTAGAAATCGAAACTGATTTCATTAATAAGTCAGTAATTAAAGTGGTCTTAGGATCGTTCTTTTTATATGACTGTAAGATGTTCAGCATGAAATTTAGATACAAATTTAAAGAAGATATAGGAGGAATAAATTTATTCGCTAATTTTCTTTCAACATGATTAAACATTGATAAGCTTAAATATTTATCGCTCACCACTGAAGCAATGGAATGAATATATCTTTCGTCATTTTCCGTCGCACTTCTTTTATCCACCGGCACCGTTTGTAATGTATAAACATATTCACCTATGGAATAATAAATAATTTCTAAAGGGCTAACGCTTTTAAGCGAAGTTAAAACATTGTTGTCCACTAAATCTTGTATCCCATCCGTGGTCATAACATAGATTTGGTAAACGACATCTTTATTGATTGGAAAATTTACATTTAATAAATCGACAACATTATCAAATTGTTCACGATTTAATTTTGAAATATTAGACAACTTCTTTTACCTCCCCTGTAATCGCACTGATCAAATACATCTTAATGTTAAGATTTGTGATTTGACTAATATAATCTTTATAGGTATGTAACTGCAAGATATATTTATCATCGTCAATATTTTTAAGTTTGAAATCGATGATATCTATTTCATCATCTTTTTTCACTAAACAGTCGATAATGCCGTTGGTATTATTCTTCTCATCAAAGAAGGAAAATTCGTGCAAAACCTCACTATTTTTCACATTTTCGAATAGTTTTGATGATAAAACGTTATTTATATATCGCTTGATTCTTGGATTAGAAATAAAGGATAAATCTTTAGTTTCATAGTTAGCTATTTCAAGTAGATAATGGATTTCATTACCAAACTCTAATAAGTCATCACTGATATTATCATCCCTTTCTTTACTTGCTCTTTTCTTTTCAATTAGCACTGGCTCAACATGAACTGTTTTCATTTTGATATCAGTTCTAGTTATATCCTCTTCTTTCGTATTTAAAAGAGTTGGAGAAAAATCAAAATAATGACCATATTTATTATTTAATCCAATGATATTAATTAGCCTTGCATAAGTATAATTCGGTAAAGGGAATAATAAGCTCTCTTTTTTATTATTAACTCCATAAAGCATGATGACTTTTTCTCTCGCTCTAGTCACCGCAACATAGAATAAACGAAGTCTTTCTTCATATCTCTTTTTTAATTCTTGAGTTTTGTGCATATGTAAAAGTAAGGAAGACTTTTGATTCATTCCTGAATTTGGAATAATTGGGCCAAATGTGTCATCAACAATGAATGCCGAAGATGATTCGCTTTGACTCTTACCATCTAACTGAGGCAAATAGATGATGGGATATTCTAAACCTTTTGATCTATGCATAGTAATTAATGTCACAGAATCTTCGCTGACATCGCTATCCACATATGGTATTTCTAGATCTAACTCATCTATATCTTCAAAATATTGGACCAAATCATCGATATCATAACCGAGTTCATCCATAGATTCGGTTAAACTAATAAATAATTCAACCTTATTTGTGTTAGAGGAAAACTGGGTAATTCTTCCTACTTTTCGATATATATCAAATTCTTCCACTATTCTTTTTAAGATGGTTGATAATGGCGAATATCTTACTTCGTCTAAGAAGCGATAAATAGTTTCACAAATCTCACTATTCTTGAAGGAATTATTTTTAATGGTTTTATAAATATCTTCATCTTTATATCTATATAAGAAACTACGCGATATAGATGTATATGCATGAATAAATGAATCATCAATCTCATCCTTTAACAAACCCCTATATATAATGAGGAGGTTTTTAATGACATAAGCAATTGGTGATTCTTTAACCGGTTCATCATAGGTCACCCTTGTTGGAATACCATATTTAGCGAAAGCTTTTTTAATATCTTTAAAGCGTTTGCCTTTAGCCATAATAACTGCAAAATCTTTAAAGGAAGCATCTCTTAATTTGTGGGTATCTTTATCATAAACCTGGAATTTATTATTAATTTTATTAATTATGTCGTTAGCCATTATCTCTGATTCAATATCACCATTTTTTTGGCCTTTAGCAATGTCATAATCATAGATATCAAGACAGTAGTTCTGATTTTTGTTAACTAAAGTATCGTATTCTTTAAATCCATATTCAAAAACATGTCCATCTTTATAATCAATTGGGTTAGTGGCCTTAATCATGAGATCAGAAAACATTTCATTAACTAAATCAACAACTTCTTTTCTGCTACGATAACTCTTATTTAAATTAATCAAATAACCACCATCATTATTCTTATATGCATCATATTTTTGTTGGAAAATTGTGCAATCTGCATTTCTAAAGCCATAGATGGATTGTTTCACATCTCCCACCATACAAACATTGTTTTTGGATAGTTTTTGTATAACTTTTTCTTGAAGCATAGAAGTATCTTGATATTCATCTACTAAGATATATTGGAAATAATCTCTCATCTCTTTAGATACTTCACTAATATCTAAAACACGTAATGCCATATTAGCGACGTCGCTGAAAGAATAAGCCGCTTTATCTTTTTGAAATTCATCAACTTTTTCAATTACTTCTCTAGCAATCTTAGCAAATAAAGCTACCTCATCTTTATGTTTCAAATAACTGGAAACGATTTCATCTCTTGAACCATATTCTTCATGTTTTATGAGATTTCTCTCTATTTCAGATTTAATTGTGTCTCTAACATAAGTATCCGTTGCACTCTTTGGTTTGATGGGGAATTTCAAATTTTCATAAGTGTATGTTAATTGATCGAAATCATTCATATTTTTTCTTAGTTCATCAAGATAATTAGAAATATTTTCATAATCTTTAACATCGCCAATTTCACTAGATAATCGAATACAGTAATTAATCGCTTCCTGCATAATACTTAGTTTTGCATCAATAAATAAATTAACGACTTTTTCATTAAAATATTTGTCCACTAAATTATCTAAATAATGATATTTGTCTTCTGATAGTTCTGCCTTATTAATTAGTTCATCTATAAAATCATTAAGAATCTTATAATCAGAGAAGCAATAATTCTTAATTAAACCGATTAATGTCTCATTCTTTTCTTTGATATAGTGGGTTAATACTTCATCTCTAAATTTGCTCTTCGTAATCTTTAATATATTGTTATCGATAATCTTGATATTTGGGGAAACACCAATCTTATGAGAATATTTCTTAACAAGGAACAAAGCAAAAGCATCGAAAGTCTCAATATGAGCCGCTTCCGCTAAAGGAGCAAGATATCTTGTTTCAGGATCTTCTAATAATCTTTTTCTCACTCTCCTTTTCATTTCCGCACTAGCTTCTTTTGAGAAAGTTAATATCAAAAATCTTGTAATATCAGCCCCATTTTTAATTAAATGATAGACCCTTTCAGTTAAAACCGCGGTCTTACCAGAACCCGCACCAGCTGAAATTAAGACATTTGAGGAAGCATATTCAATAGCTAATTTCTGTTCATCAGACCAAGTGAAATTACTCATCGCTATCATCCTCCTCATTTTCTTCATTTAAGTTACCAGGATATCTTCTTTGGTATTCTTTTAAAAAGCAGATATCTTTGTAATTACAATACTTACATCCATTCTTATTATCGTCGATATATAGTGGGTTAATACTAAAATCATTATTTCTAATTCTTTGATCGGCTTCTAAATATAGTTTTCTAGCTATCTCAATATAGTATTTAAATTCTTCTTTACTCGCAAAAACACCTGTTGAATGAGTGGATAAAGAACCATCCTTTTTAATATAAATACTATTAATAAAGGTTGATGGCTTTCCACTATCAAAGAATGAGTCATCTAAATATTGAATAACACTAATATCAGGGATGATTTTTCCTTTTAATTTATAATAAGGATTAAATAAATCGTTTTCTTTAATTTGATAAGTGAGTGATTTATCAAAAACATTATTAATAAATATTCCTAATAATTCATAATCTTTAAACTTCTCATAAGTAGAAACCAAATAACAATAAGTTGGAAGCTGTAAACAATCTCCGTATTCAATGTATTTAGAATTGAAGGAATCAGAGCCAGTCTTATAATCGACAATAGCTAAATATTTATTATCTAAAAGAATAGTCTTATCAATTTTACCAACTAAGGAAGAATATTTTGTTAATGGCACATTTACCTCTTCTTCTAAAAAGAAACGAGGATTTTTCATATATTGCTCATGAACTTTTGCGGCTTCCACTGCTTCATGGATTTTCTCTTTAGCGCTATTAACTAGTAACAAATCTTCATCTTTAAAGTTATTTTCAATAACCGCTTTATCATAAACATCATCAAAATCAAAATTATCATCATGTATTAATTCAAATACTTTGTGCACAACATTACCAAACTTAGTGTGGAATGTTTCTGTAAATTCATCAATATTAAGAACTTTACTTAAGTAATATTTAAATGGGCATTGATAAAAAGTACTAATTTGAGAATAAGAATATTTTAGATATTGATGGTCATCAAATGCTGATACACCGCTAAAGGAATTATCGTAATTATCATATTCAATATCCGCTATTTTACTTAGACCATAATAATAAGAGGTTGTTTCTAAAAAATATTTCTTTAAATCAAGCGCTCTTAGATAATATAAATCTCTCATGTCTTTGGAGTAGATTATGTTAGGGAAGGTCGGGTTGACTTTATTTAAACCTAAATCTGCTTCATAAGAAGAGACGTAAAATCTTTCTTTCATATTTCGATTCGCATATGAAAAATAGAAATAATTATCGCTACAAAGAAAATCTACTAGTTGATCATTTATAATCTCTGATTCTTCTAAAGATGTATTCTTTCCAATATTCTTTTTAATCTCGTCATTTAAAAGAGTATTATCTTTAATCGTATTTGGGAAATAACCTTGAGCAAAACACATCACAAAAATATGAGCGTTTTTAATAAATATTGGTTTAGTAATTAAAGAAATCGCGTTTTTGTATTTTTGATTTTTAAATCGATGATCTTTTAAAACACCTTTAAATAAATCTAATTGTTTTTCAAAATCTAAATTAGAATCGCTATATTGATTAATTATTTCTTCAAATTGTTTATATAATTCTTCATCTTTGCAATCATTTTTAACCGTCTCTAAAGATAAAATAATATCCTTATTTTCTTTATATAAAGAAAGAAATGCGGTTCCTAAGGAAGAATTAAATAATGGATAGGAGTCATCAAATTCCACTTTAAAGCCAAAATCATCAGAGAATTTTTCAAAATAAAATTCATAATCTTTATTTGGACAATATATATAAATATCATTTATGGAAACGCCTTCATCAATTAAAGAAGCAATCTTATTTAATGTATAAAAGATTTCATCAATAGAAGTTTCATAATTAATTAAGGGGAGCGCTAATTTATGGACTTCATTAAATCTATATTCCACTTCTAAAGAGAAAGCTTTTATTAAATTACTCAGTTCTTGGTCTTTTTTAGAATAACCATAAATAATGATCTTTTTATCTAAAAAGAACTGCTTTAAATAATCATTTTTAGTAATTAAATTATTGTTAATTAAATCTAATTTTATTTTATATAAATCATTAATGGTCTCGTTTATATAAGGAATAAAAGGAATGATTCTTTTCGCATTATCGTAGGAATAATCAAATTTATTCATCAAATGGTTGATGACACCCTCTTTACATTTGCCTAAATAATCTCCAATTAACGATTCTTTAGAAACTATTTTGATATCATTAAAAGGGTCTTCTTTTCGATAAAATGAAAGAAGATTTTTATGCATAGCAAATGGTGCAATTATCAATAATTTCATATAGTAATATTATAGTATTGAGGAGTATAAAAAATCAAATAGGTACATTGTACCTATTTGTTTTATTTAATAATTTTATATGTCTTAGAACTGTCTCGTGGCTTCGATAGCTTTCTTCCAACCAGAATATTTTTCTTCGACTTCTTTTTCGTTCATTTCTGGTTTATAGATAGCTTGGTAACAGTGAATAGATTTAATTTCTTCCAAATCTTTATAATAACCACTGGCAAGACCCGCAAGATAAGCCACGCCTAAAGCGGTAGTTTCTAAACACTGTGGTAATTTGATTTCGGTATGCAAGATATCGCTTTGGAATTGCATTAAGAATTTATTATGTGTGGCACCACCATCGACTTTTAGATTTTTCAAAACAACTTTAGTTTCATCTTTCATCACTTCAAAGACATCTTTGCATTGATAAGCAATAGCTTCTAAACATGCTCTTACGAAATGGTTTCTAGTTGTACCTCTAGTCATACCGAAGGCTGAACCTCTAGCGTCATCATCCCAATAAGGAGTACCTAAACCGACGAATGCGGGGACAAAATACATGCCATTAGTGTCTTTAACTTCTAAAGCCATTCTTTCACTTTCACTTGCTTCATGAAGCATGCGCATTTGATCTCTTAACCACTGGACAACCGCACCACCAACGAAGACCGAACCTTCTAAAGCATAAGTGACTTTATCGCCAATCTTCCAAGCAACAGTGGTTAATAAGCCTTTCTTAGAAAGGACAGGTTTATCTCCTGTATTTAATAACATGAAGCAACCTGTGCCATAAGTATTCTTGCTTTCACCAACTTCAAAACACGTTTGACCGAATAAAGCGGCTTGTTGGTCACCAGCCACACCACATATATTGACTTTACTTGAGAAGAAAGAAGCGGCCCCATAACAATATGAAGATGGTAAAACTTCAGGTAGCATACATCTTGGAACGTTGAATAATTTTAATAATTCATCATCCCATTCATTAGTGTTAATGTTATATAACATTGTTCTTGAAGCATTAGAGACATCTGTGGCATGCACTAAGCCATTAGTCATCTTATAAATAATCCAACAGTCAACTGTGCCGAATAATAGTTCTCCTTTTTCCGCTCTTTCTTGGCCATTTGGAATATGGTCTAAAATAAAACGAATCTTACTGGCGGAGAAATAAGGATTAATCAATAGTCCTGTTTTTTCATGGATAAATTCTTTATCTTTTTCGTATTTATCGCATATATCAGCAGATTGTCTAGATTGCCAAACAATCGCGTTATATACTGGCAAACCAGTATTCTTATCCCAAATAATCGTTGTTTCTCTTTGGTTAGTGATGCCGATAGAATCCACACTATTCATAGTGACGTTTTCTTGAACCAAAACTTCGTTTACGACATCGATAACACTAACCCAGATGGCTAAAGCATTGGCTTCCACCCATCCTGGTTTTGGAAATAAACACTCCACTTCTCTTTGGGCCATAGAACAAATATGGCCTTCATGGTCAAAAAGAATGGCTCTTGTAGATGTTGTGCCTTGATCAACAGAAAGAATATATTTTTTCATTCTTTAGTTCCCCTTAGTGCGGAATAATTTTTCAATATCCGCGATTTCTTTTGGTATACCAATAGATAATACTTCACATGTTTTTTCGTGAATCAAAATGTCATCTTCAATACGAACACCGATGCCTAAATCCGCAAAATATAAACCTGGTTCAACAGTGATGACATTGCCATCTTCAAGAGGCTTCTCTCTATTAGAAGCGTCATGTGTATCTAAACCTAAATGGTGACTGACATTATGATAATAAACTTTTTGAATATCATCTTCCTTCTTTAATAAGGAAAGTCTGACGCATTCATTTTTCAAAAATTCTTTAGCAAAAGCCTGCAAATCAGCGATGGTTAGTCCAGCATGGGCATATTCAATAACTGCTTTATTACAATTTAAAACAGCTTCGTAAATAAGTTTTGCTTTACCAGTAAATACACCATCAACTGGGAAGGTTCTAGAAATATCAGCACAATAACCATTGCTCTTATAACCAAGATCGAATAAGACTAAGTCCCCAGCCTTCACAGCAGATGTTTGGGTTGGATAATGTAAGCAAGTTCCGTTTTTTCCTGCCGCTACAATGGTAGAGAAAGCTAAAGATGAACGATTATGGCTTCTTCCAAAGAATTCGAAGATATCCGCTAATTCATATTCCATAATTCCTGGTTTTAAGGAAAGGATTAATTTATTGATACCTAAATTAGTGGCGGCAATCGCATCTTTAAGTTGTTCGATTTCATATTGGCTTTTCACCATTCTTAAAGAAGTGATTAAAGGTTTGACGTCTAAAACATGTAGTCCTTCATATTTAGATTCCATCTCTTCCATAAAGTTAATCGTAGATTGGCTATCACCAATTTTGTGTTCAGGGGTCAAATCTAAATATAAAGTTTCAATATAACCATATTGGTTATTTTCTCTTGTTAAAGAAAGGTTAAGCATGTTATCGAAATTATCACTGCTATAAACATTTTGTAAGCCGCTTAATTGTTCAGCTTCTTCAAATGTTAATCTTCTACCAGTCCATTTTTCTTTAAGTTCGTTATATTCATCGACGAATAAATAACATTTTCTCACACCTAAAGCTTTAACCATGATTAAAGCACTATGTTCTTGACTAATATTTGTTAAATAATAAAACGAATTATTAACCACAAATGGATATAATTCATCTTCAGTAGCAATTTTGCTAACACCAGAAAAGATAACAGCCACACTATTATCGGCCATTAAGGAAAATAAATTTTCTCTTCTTCTATCAAGTTCAGTCATCTTAATTCTCCTTTATAATTGCTTCAATCGCGGGTTTAATTTCATCTAATGTGATTTGTTCCACTAAACCTTTATCGACTAAAGAAGTATTTAAACTTACCAATGGTAATTTCGCTAAAATATCAAATTTCATCTCTTTGGAGAATTTCTCTAAATGAGATTCACCAAATAAGGAAATATGTTTACCACAATCAGGGCATACTAGATATGACATATTTTCAATAACACCTAAGACTTTAATGTTCATCATATTAGCCATCTTGATTGCTTTAGTAACAATTAAAGAAACTAAATCTTGAGGTGAAGTAACAATAATTAAATCATCAACAGGTAATTGTTGGAAAACGGTTAAGGCCACATCTCCAGTTCCTGGAGGCATATCGATTAATAAATAATCTAATTCTTCCCACAAAACTTCTTCATAGAACTGTTTAATTAATCCACCTAATAATGGTCCCCTCCAAACGATTGGATCGGATTCATCTTCTAAAAGAAGATTTGCAGACATTATTTTAATTCCACCATTAGAAACAAGTGGATAGATTAATCCATCTTCACCATAAGCTTTTTCTTTAATACCAAAAGCTTTAGGAATAGAAGGTCCAGTAATGTCAGCGTCTAAAATACCAACTTTATAGCCTTGTCTATTTAAATAGACCGCTAAAAGAGAGGTGATATAAGATTTACCAACGCCACCTTTGCCTGATAAAACGCCAATAATCTTTTTGATTTTGCTTCTATCATTTAATTTTGCTTTTTCAATTCTGCTCGAACAATTTTGTTCGCCACAAGAACTACAATCATGATTACAATCTGCCATATATTTCTCCTTATTCAATACCTGCTACTTTTAAGACGTTAACTCCGGATTGTACATAGGTACGTAATAATCTACCCGCGCCTAATAAAGTTCCACCGAAATATCTAACGACCACCAAAGCAACTTTATTTAAATCTTTTTTTAGCAATAACTCTAAAAGAGGTCTTCCTGCCGTTCCTTTTGGTTCACGATCATCGCATGATTTGGTTTTGTTATCAATGCGATAAGCATAAACGATATGACGAGCTTTGGAATGTTCTTTGCTTATCTTGTTCAATTCTTTTTTGAAATTTTCAGGATCATCAATCGGAAATAAAATCGCAATAAATTTCGATTTCATGACTTCCGTTAAACATTGATATCTTTGACTAATTTCCATAAAAATATGAAGAATAACAATAGTTATTACTACAAAATGTTCCTTAATTAGTGTATAGTCTTTTCTATAAGAAAGAAACAAAAATGTTATTCGAAAAGAAAAATTGTCCAGAATGCGGAAGTAGATATGACGTAGTTGAGCCTACTTGTCCCACATGCGGTAAAAGAGATGAGAATTTTGAACAATACAAGATTCCATCTAATTTATTGTGGCTTCCGATCTATAAACAAATTTTGTTATTTGTTATTGGATTAGTGGGCCTTAACGTCGTTGGTTTTATCGTCGAGATTTTTGCTATCCTCATGCCAAAAGGCACTTTTTCTGAAGCTGGATACACCACTTTTGTAAATACAGTAAGATATGTGGTTACATTTATCGGCATGCTTGCTCTTATTTGGAAAGACTTCCCAAAATTTAGAAGATTCTTTAATAGAGCAAAACCCTATCTTCTCGGTTTAGCTGGAGGTGCGGCTATCTTAGCGGCTAATATCGTACTTAATCTAATCACACAAGCGATATATCCTACACCTGAGAATACAAACCAACAGACAGTTAATAGTGTTATCACCGCTTTCCCGGTTATTTCGATATTCGTCATTGGTTTAATTGGACCAGCAGTTGAAGAATTAACATATAGGTTAGGATTATATACATTTTTAAGAAGGATTAATAAACCTGTTGCTTATATAATAACCTCTTTAATTTTCGGCTTAATTCATTTTGATTTCTTCGCTGGGACCGCAACTGGTTACATCATCGAATTAGTCAATTTACCAACCTATATTGTAGTCGGGTTCTTATTTTGCTTATGGTATGAGAAATTTGGTCTAGCATCTTCAATTGTTGCCCACCAATTTAATAACCTATTTTCTATACTAATGACTGTAATATCTAATCTTATTAAATAATTATGAAAGAGAAAAAAGGAATAGCGTTATTATCATCTTTTTGGATCAAGGCAATTGCTCTTGTTACCATGACTTTTGATCATGTCGGCGCAATGCTAATGCTAAATGTGGGAGGTAATTATACTCTCGCGATAGTTTTTAGGCTAATAGGAAGAATAGCTTTACCTTTATTTTGCTTCATGATTTATGAAGGAATTATCCATACTAAAAATCCTGGCAAATATTTCTTAAGATTAGGAATCATGGGCACTGTTATATCTGTGGCTATGATATTAATTGAATATTTACCTATTTTTAACGGTTTCTCTTTGAGAGACCAGGGCAATATTTTTATTGATTTATTATTAGGTGCTTTAGCGGTTTATTTATTAAGAAGAAAAGAATGGTATTTTAAATCATTAGCCCTACTTCCCTTTGGAATCTCAATCGCTTCTTTTATTGTCACTTCTACAGAATACGCCTCTACCATGATTATTCATTGGTTCCCGTTCTTTTTAAGAATGCAATATCACTTTTATTCAGTGGGTATGATTATCTTATTTTATGTGGGTAGTCTATTATCCGATTTATTCTTAAAATCACATAGCAATAAATCCGGTATTCCATTTGAAACTTTAAAAGGTTCAATTGTTGAAAGATATTCTTTGAATATTATTAACTTAGGTGTGGTATTTATTTGGACTGGCATTTACTTTATCATTGCGACACTTCTACCAACCCAATATGTTTATTGGCATACCGATTATCAAAACTTCGCAATATTAGCTGGAGCATTTGTTTTGCTATATAATGGCCAGCGCGGTTATAATGCTAAATGGTTCCAATATGGTAGCTATCTATATTACCCCCTTCACTTAATAGTGATATATGGAATCGGATTCTTAATATAAGGAGAAAAATTATGATTGTACATGTTGATAATTTAAATGATTTTAACGAAAAGATTGCTTCTGGTAGAGTCTTGGTAGACTTCTTTGCTACTTGGTGCGGACCATGCAAAATGCTCTCACCAGTTATCGAAGATATTGATAAAAAACAAGAAGCGGGAGATTTATTAATCGTTAAAGTGGATGTTGATGAAGCAGGTGAGATCGCCGCTAGATTCAATGTTCAATCTATCCCAACCTTAATCTTATTTGAAAATGGTAAGGCGGTTAAAAGTGCTTTAGGTTATATGCCTAAACCACAATTATTAAATTTCTTGAAATAATAATTTGAATTATTAGTTACCGCTATTATATAATATGTAGCGCTAACTGCAGGTGTAGTTCAGTGGTAGAACACTAGCCTTCCAAGCTAGTTATGCGGGTTCGATTCCCGTCACCTGCTCCAGATGACTAAAAAACAGACCGATTCGGTCTGTTTCTTTTTTTGATTAACTGCATAGCCTTGGATTAAGTAATCTTTTAATACTTTGTTGGCCCATCTTCTAAAGGATATACCACGTTTGGATTTAACACGATATCCAACAGAAATAATAACGTCTAAATTGTAATAAACTGTTGTTCTTTTTACTTTCTTATTTCCCTCAATTTGAACAGTTGCATTTTTTGCAACAGTTTGTTTTTCATCTAATTCCTTTTCTCGATAAATGTTATTAAATTCACTATTATTTCTATTTCATTTGGATTTAACATGATAGCCAACAGAAATTATTATATCCAAGTTGCAATAGACAGGTGGCCTATAATTTGGATTGCCTTCATTTTGACTTTTAAGCATTTTTTGCATAGAAGTATTTTTTTCTAACTCGCCTTCTCTAAAAATGTTATTAACTACACTATTATTTCTATTTCATTTGGATTTAACACAATAACCAACAGAAATAATCATATCCAAGTTATATAACTTAGTCGTATAACGTTGAACACCCAACGAACCCATATGTGCGCTTTCCGCACATGTGCTTTGAACTGCCGAGGATTACTCGGTTGTTGAGTTATCGAGTTCTCCTTCTGCAAATATGTTTGCGATGTGAAGTCCAAGTTAGAACTTAGGAAGTCGTTAATTAACCCTTCCGTCGAATTTTTCGACAGAAGTGTTTTCATCCAAACTATATAAACCAATTGGCTTATCAAAGCCAGTAAATTGCGCTTTCCGCAAATTGCTTTTTCTATTTAGCTCTCAATCCATATAGTCTTTCTAAATTATTTTAATACATCAATGTATTATTTAATAAAATCTTTCAATTTTAACTTTTTTTCTTTAAGAAAATCGAAATATAAAATATATTTGTTAATATGAATTACGAAATTGTTTTAGCGACTAATAACGCTCATAAGTTAAAAGAAGTAAGAGAAATATTATCTCCACATAAGATTGTTGTCTATGGACTATCTGATTTAGGTTTAAAACCAGAAGAGGTAGAGGAAAACGCAGATACATATTGCGGTAACGCTTTAATTAAAGCGAGAGCGGTTCAGAAATTAACTACCCTACCTATCATCGCTGATGATTCAGGATTAGAAATTGAAGCCATGGATAATAAACCAGGCCTTCATAGTGCGAGATTTGCTAAAGAATGTGGGGGTCATGATTCCGCCATTAAATACATTCTTCATCTATTAAAAGATAAGGAAAATCGTAAAGCGAGATTTGTTTGCAACATCGTCTTATTAAACGTTGAAGAGAAGCCATTATTATTCGAAGGCATTGCTCCTGGAGTTATTGCTTTAGAAAAATATGGTGAAGGCGGTTTCGGTTATGATCCAATCTTTATCTCTGATGAACTAGGTAAAACATTTGCAGAAGCCAGTGAAGAAGAAAAAAATAAAGCTTCTCACCGTGGAAAAGCTCTTAAAAAATTATTAACTTATTTGAAAATCAATGGAAAAGCCGCCTAAATGCGCGGTTTTTTTAACATTTGACCAAAAATTAAACGTAAGGATAAGAAGGTCAAAATACCAGCACCAGCTAATATTCCAAGTATTAAGAAGACGATACTATTTTGATATTGTCTCACAGAGAAATAAGTAATAAAGGAAGCAATAGCGACGATACCAAATAGAGTCATATAAATAAAGGATGCGGAAAACACTCTAAACATATGGTGATATCTTAAGGTAAAGATATTCTCTTTAATTAATCTTAGTTTTTTATTTTTCGCATCTAAGGTAGATAAACGATATTTGTCTAATTTATAAGCACTGTTGAAGCGACCATTAGTAATTAAAGGATCACCACTTCTTCCAAAGTTAGCAAAATAATGTTCTTGACCATCACAAGTAAAGGTTGTGACTTTATATTCCTTTTCAAATTCTTTAATTGATTCATTAACCTCTTTTGCATGATCTTCGGCCTCTAATAACGAGAATTCAGAAGCAATAAATCTTTTAAGAGAAATCATCGCTTTAATATGGTTGTAATAGAGCTTTATACATTCAGTATCAAAGAAACAATTCTTTAAAGTTAAAGCTTTTTTAAGATGAATTAGATAATTAACCGTACATCTTTCTAACGCTAATAAGAAAACTAAATAACGATCTTTAAAAGCATGAACTCTAAATAATTCAGGAGTTAATTCTAATAACTCTAAAACTTCAGTAAATCTTTCTCTTCTAACAGTGGATAGATAAGCAAGGGATAATAGACGACCAATTTTTGCATCTAAATTGGTAGGTTCTAATTCCAAAACATAAGCGTATAATGCGTATGCTAATTGAGGTTCACCAGCATTCTTTAAGTAAAAAGTAGCTTTACGAACGTATTTGGTGATGACTTTTTGATAATTAGCAATAGCAAATTTAGGACGATATTTTTTACCACAGTGTGGGCAATAACAAAATCTAACATCAGGATTAACGTCAAAAATACGACGAACTTCATCGTTTTTATTACAATTTGTGCAGTAACCTTTTAATATCGCCATAACGCTATTATTATAGTTCCTTTTCTATACGTTTACTGATTTGAGAAACTTTACGATAAATTTTATTTGGTTTTTCTTTTGTGTAGAATTTGCCATTCATATATAAAATCTTACCGTTAATCATTGTCATTCTAATATTCTCTTTTGAACCGCTATAAACAATATTATTAATAATGTTATTAATAGGTTGCATATTTGGTCTAGATAAATCAATTTCAATTAAGTCAGCTTTTTTGTTGACTTCTAAAACATCTGAATCCTTTAATCCCATCGCTTTAGCGCCGTTCACTGTTGCCATTTTTAAAATATCAAATGCGGTAAATGAAGCAGAATTCTTTAATGTGAGATTTTGTAAAGAGAACAATAAAGTCATCTCTTTAAACATATCTAAGCAGTTGTTACTAGCAGGTCCATCAGTGCCGATAGCAATATTTAATCCTTTATCAAAATATTTTCTAATCGGAGCAATACCACTGGCTAATTTAGAATTGCTACCTGGGCAAGTCACAATAAAGCAATTGTGTTTTTTAAATATTTCAATATCTTCATCGCTAAAGTGACAGCAATGATATCCGCCACCACCATAGTCGAACGCACCCATCTTATCTAGATAAGCAACTGGTGACATACCTCTATTTTCATAGCATTCTTCAACTTCTTTTTCAGTCTCAGCAATGTGTGTATAAAATGGAGCTTTTAAAATGTGACAAGCTTCCACTACTTTTTCTAATTCGCCATCGGCTAATGTGTATTCAGAGTGAATGCCTAAACAATAACTAACTAATGAATCTTTATCATTTAATAAATGATAAAAATCAACTAATTTCTGAACAGAATTAAATTGAGTATTATATGTTCCTAATAATACAATTCTCATGCCCATTTCTTCCGCAGCTCGAGCGGATTCGACCGGTGAATAATATTGGTCAAAACAAGCGGTGATACCAGAGGTCAGATATTCTAAAAAGGAAATCTTATCCATCCAATAAACATCATCTTTTTGAAATTTTGCTTCGCGAGGAAAAACAACATCAAAAAGCCATTCATGTAATGGTAAGTCATCCGCTTTGCTTCTTAAAAAAGACATCGCACTATGAGTGTGAGCGTTTTTGAATCCAGGCATTATGACATTACCTTTGCAGTTATGGGTAATATCAAAAGGTCCATATTTAAGATAATCGTCACCAATATATTTGATACGATCATCTTCAATAACTATGTTGGTGAAGATAATATTATCATCCACCATTTTTAATAATCGGGCGTTTTTTAATAATGTTCTCATACTTTAATTATTATAATTAATTCTAGAAAAATCTTAAACTCATTATTTAAAAAGATCTTTGTTCTAATAAATTTAGGACAAAAAGAACTATTTAAGTGATACAATAATTTTTAGAAATTATATGGAAGTCGCAGTTCTTAAAAAACCGAAGAAAAAAATGAAGAAATGGCCAATCGTTCTTATCATTTCTCTTTTGCTTGTTATTATTTTGCCAATTGCCCTCATCTATATTTTTATCTACGATCCAAATACCAAAAACATTGATTTGAAACCAAACGTTACCTTACAAAATATCGGTAATCGTATTATGGTGGATTCTTTAGATAAAGCTGAAAAAGATAATAAAATCCATATCGAAGCCACCGAACAAGATATGGATAACGTTTTACATTTTGGTATGGAAAAAGCTGGTAAAAATCCAGTTATTAAAAAAGCCTACTTATATGTAAACGAAAATAGATATAACTTCTATGTCGATTTAGACTTAACTGTTTTAAAGACTAGGGTGAAAGTATTTACCGTAATGGAAGAAAGTGAAGATAAATCTTCTTTCAATTTTAAGATTAACGATATCACTTTAGGTCAAGTCAGTGGCCTAAATGGCCCAATGTCTGGATTATTAAAAAGAATTGTAAATGGAGAAATGGTGACATCCTTTATTAAATCCGCTGGATTATCTTTAAGATTTGACAGTGAAAAAATGCTTCTTATCTATGATAAATCCGACATCATGAAAGATCTTACTTCCTTAACAGGTAATAGCGCGGATAATTTATATTTCAACATCATGGACACGATGTTAACTCAAGAAATGATTAAATTTGATATTAATAAACCGACATTTATTGAAGGCGATGTTGATTTGTCTTTACTAGAAACTAATGATTTAGTTACTGATGATGAAGCACACCTTAAAATTCAACCATCTGAAGTCGTTAGTGAAGTCAAAGATAAATTAACCACTATGGTCAATGAAGGAGAATTAGAGCCTAACGACCATAATCTAAAAACCACTTTTAAATTTTTATTTAACGGTTACCAAACCTTAGATGATGAGCAAAAAGAATATATTAATGATTTAGATTTCACTATAGTGGACATCGATGAAAACAGCGAATATAAAGGCTTTAACTTAACTGAAACCGCTACTCAATTAGTGGAGAAAATGAAAACAACTGTCGACACTCATGCTTTAGTTCATGATCATGCTTTAGATGTTTGCTATTTAAGTGAAGAAGATGTCAATTATTACGCCGCTGGTAGAAATATCGTTGGTCACACCACTTTATTACATAGATTAGGTGAAGATGGCAAATATAAAATTAATTTTATAACTATCGATAATTTCTATATCAATCTCTACACCCCTATTTCTGGACCTAGAACTGGAGAGATGATTGCGGAAATGGTATGTAAAATTAACGTTAATGGTTTCCATACATCCTTAACATTTGACACAACATTAGATGAAGAAAATGAAGAGGCAAATTGCATGGTGTTTAATGTTGATCAAATTAAATTTGGTAGTATCGGCGCTGAAAACTTAAAAGATGATTTCTTCGCTATCATCGATGATGCTTTAAACGGAGCGGGTAGTGATCCATCCTTAAAAGCTAATAAAGATGACTACACTATCACTTTGGATTTCAATCAAATTATTGAATATTCAAAAGCGCAAGTTAAAACTGAACTACAAAATGCTGGTCAAAACGCTGATGTTGATGCCGCTTTTGCTGCCAACAATCTAGACTATACTATCTTTGGAGAAGATCGTTCCTCTGACGGATTAGTCAAAATCAAATTATTACAACCATTACACTAAAGGAGTTTCTTTATGGGTATATATGAAGAATTAAAAGAGAGAGGCTTGCTCGCTCAAGTTACTGATGAAAATGAAATAAGAGACCTTATCAATAATGGTAAGGCAACATTTTATATTGGTTTTGATCCTACTGCAGACTCATTGCATGTCGGTCATTTTATGACCCTCGTTCTTATGAAAAGATTACAACAAGCCGGTAATAAACCTATCGCCCTTTTAGGCGGAGGAACTGGCATGATTGGTGATCCTTCTGGAAGAAGTGATTTAAGAAAAGTTTTAACTGTTCACGATATCGATCACAATATTGAATGCTTTAAAAAACAAATGTCGAGATTTATCGATTTCTCTAATGGAAAAGCAATGTTAATCAATAACGCTGATTGGCTGAGAGGACTCAATTATATTGAATTATTAAGAGATGTCGGAGCATGTTTCTCTGTTAATCATATGTTAGCAGCGGAATGTTATAAGCAAAGAATGGAAAGAGGTTTATCTTTCTTAGAATTTAACTACATGATTATGCAAGCTTATGACTTCTATTATTTACATGAACACTATCACTGCAATATGCAATTCGGTGGAGATGACCAATGGTCAAATATGCTTGCCGGTACAGAATTAATTAGAAAGAAAACTGGTAAAGATGCATACGCAATGACCATCACACTATTATTAAATAGTGAAGGTAAGAAAATGGGTAAGACCGCTTCTGGAGCGGTTTGGTTAGATCCAAATAAAACATCTCCATTTGATTTCTATCAATATTGGAGAAATATCGAAGATGCTGATGTCATGAAGTGTTTAAAGATGCTCACCTTTATTCCATTAGAAACATTAAAAGAAATGGAATCTTGGCCAAACGAACGTATCAATGAAAAAAAGATGATTCTTGCTCACGAATTAACGGAATTAGTCCACGGTAAAGAAGAAGCCGATAAAGCGGAAGCGGCCGCTAAAGCCTTATTCTCTGGAGAAGGCGATGATTCTAATATGCCAACAACTGAATTAGAAAATGTTTCTAGTGAAGGTATCGCTTTATTAGATGCGATGGTTATCGCTAAATTAATTACTAGTAAAGGTGAAGGTAGAAGGCTCATCGAACAAGGTGGCGTCTCCGTTAATAACGAGAAGGTAAATGATGTCTATTTAGTTTTAACTAAAGAAAGCCTAAAAGAAGGCGTTAAAATTAAAAAAGGGAAGAAAATCTTCCACAAAATTATCTTAAAATAGAAAAGCACTTCGGTGCTTTTTAAATGCTTTTTGCGACTTTTTCCGCGCTAGAAAAAGCCCACATGATGTTATAACCACCGCAAATCGCGTCGATATTAATAACTTCACCAATAAAATAAATATTATTTTCTTTCTTGCTGGAAAGATTTTTATTTAAGTTAGATAAAGTAACTCCACCACTAGTTACTTGACTATTATCAAAACCATAGAAATCTTTAAAAGTAAAAATGGTGTTATGGATATCTAATTTATTATCTAAAAGATATTTGGCTAATTTTGGATTTACTAAAGATTGATAATTTCCATCCTTATCTTTAGCAAAATCAATATGTAAAGTGACGTCTTTTTTGTTATCTAAACAGTTTATGTAATGACTCATATCAAATATGACCATGCCACTTAAACCATCTTTTTTAAATAATAATTCTCCAGACTCTTCATGTATTAGCTTTTTGCCTTGATATAAACGAACATCCACTTTATGTCTTAAGCCATCCACAAGATGGGTGTTTTCTTTTGTTTTAATTGGACATAAAGATGGTGATTCTTTTTTAATTTCATAGCCATGTTTTAATAAAACATCCCAGAAAACACCAGTACTACCGAGTTTAGGAGAAGATTTTCCACCGACTGAAATAATTAATGAATCGTATTTAAAAGTTCCTCTATCGGTCAATAATTGGTCGTTTTGATAATCTTTTACTTCGGTCGATAGGTGAACGTTGATGTTTAATTCTTTAATTCTCTTATTTAAAAAATAAGCAACAGTTTCCGCGGACTCGCTATATGGATAAATTAAATTATTGATGTTTTTTGATTCCACGCCAATGGATTTAAAGTATTTAATAATCTCTTCATAATTAAATGAAGAAACAATCTCGTTAGCGAATTTGTCGTTATATTGGTTATTAATAGCTTCTGAATTAGCGAAATTACATTTCCCATTTCCAGTAGCATAAATCTTTTTTAAGAGTTTATCGTTATGCTCAAAGATATCGACTATATAGTCATTATGTTTTTCTTTAATCCTAATTGCGGCGAAGCAACCAGAAATACCACCACCAACGATTGCTATTCTTTTCATTATCTAGATTTATAAGTGATATTAGCTTCAAAAGAAGTCCCTTCCACTTCTCCTTTTATATATTCAGGATTTTTATGATTAGAATAAATCGATAAAACATTATTATCTTTTAATTCTTTTTCATAATTGATCAAAAAATGGGAGATCTGATGAGTTTTATAAAAATCACTATCGTGAGTGTCAACAATATAATCGATATATTTAGTGTTATTTAGATGGCCGTTTAGATCGATATCGCCATATCTCACTTTTCTTTTTTCCACTAAAGTGACTTCATCACTTACTACTTTATGTGGTAATTCAAGTTCACCGTCTATATGTTCTTCTGGTAAGGTTTTACCTTCAAATGGTTTTAAACATACAGTATGTTTTTCTCTATTAATGACCATCCATGTGGAGCTAGCTTTAATTAAAACATTGCCTTTTTCATCTTCCATTTGAAAATATCTTGGAAAGATAAATTTTTTATCTTCACCAGGGTAAGTCTTTAAGAGGACTGTGGAAAGATATTTTGGCATCTTTAATATTTCAAGTTCAATACGAGTAATAACCCAATATAAACCTTTATCGATAGTTTCACTTTTTCCAATATTTAAAACTTCGGCATGTTCCGTAGCAACATCTTGCATCATACGGAAAAAGACAGGTAATTTTAAATCTAAAAACTGATCTACCTCATTGCTACCAATATAATATTTCTTCTGATACATAACATTAATAGAATAATAAAATTTATATTATCATTTCAAGGAAATGTTAAGCTAATTGAACACGATTAATTCTAAATCTATTCTTATAGTCTAAAACATATTCAATGTTATGTTTGTTATCACCAATTTCAAATTCATCAGTTAAAGCGATATTTTCATTTAAATATTTATGTTCAAAGTAAGCGAACGCATAGTTAATCGCTTCATTTCTGGTATGGAATTGTTTTGATATTGTAGCGGCGTGGCCGTTATTAATTGTTTCTAATGTATAGTATTTCATATATAAGTACCTCCTAATAGCCTTTTAACGTCTTGCCAAGGACGGGGCACTTATATTTGATACCTTTATATTAGACATTTTTAAAATATTGTCAAGAGGAATGATAAAAAAAGATATGCTTCGCATATCCCTTTATTAATTAAAACTTTTTTATAATTTTTTTAGCCAAAATCTTAGTCCATCATTAAGGTATTTAGCCCAGGCTGCTTCATGATGAATCTCATTTGTGTCAATTATCATAGATAATTGCTCGTTAGCAAAACCTCTTTTTAGTAGATATGTATAGGTATTATAAGTAGGCGCTAAGAAGATCTTTTCGAATTCTTTTCCACCAACATATAGGAATAATTTTCCGTTTTTATCGACATTTATATCGTATTCGTCCATTATTTCCTTCCAACGATTCTTGCTATAAAAGAAGAAAGCTGGGGAGAAAGATAGGGAAAATCCGAAAAAGTCTGGACGATAAATATAAGCATAAAAAGCCATAATTCCACCCATCGATGATCCACCAACAGCGGTGTGTTCTTTGTCGCAAATTGTAAAGAATGAATCATCAATAATTGGTTTTAGTTCGTTAGCGATAAAGTCCACATATTTATCTGCATAAGAAACAAACTTACCACCTTCTCTTTTAAAAACCATATTTCTTGGTTGATAAGGTGGACATAATTCTTTTGTTCTTTCTAAAGGAGTCTTTGGACAATCTATACCCACTGCAATAACGCCTGATAAACCTTCTTTCATTAATTTATGAACGGTTTTATCGAGTTCCCATTCACCATAAGCAGATAAATATCTATCAACTAGATTTTGTCCATCACTCATATAGATGACTGGATATCTTTTATCGGGGTTATTAAATTCATAATCTTCAGGTAGCCACACTCTAACATGTCTTTTATTCTCTTTAGAGAAAGGTAAAGTGAAAACACTCTCATAATAATAGCCATATTTCATGCTACTAGGAGAAGATATGTGTCTTTTAAATTGACCAATTTTAGATGGGATTTGCATGGTTATTCGATTTTTTCAAAATCGGAAGCGCCATGTTTACAAAGTGGGCAGATAAAATCTTCTGGAAGCTCATCGCCTTCATAGACATAACCACAAACTTTACAAACATAACCTTTTTTCTTCTCTTCTGGTTTTGGTTTGACATTACTTTGATAGTAATTATAGGTCAGTGTTGGATTGTTATTTAGTTTCTTAGCTTCTTTCACTAAACAGATAAACATGCCGTGCGTTCCTAAATCGACATATTCTTCGACTTCTAAAGATAAGAAAGCATTAACATGATCTGGTAAAATTACTAAGCCGTTATTACTTCTAGTAACTTCTTCGCCTTCAAATTTATTAACATCTCTACCAGAAACAAAACCATATTTCTTAATAACATCAAAGGTTGTGTCTTGGCTTAAGATATTAACATTAAGTTTTTTAGTTTTCTTAATAACATCATGAGAATAGTTGGCCTTGTTAACATTGACTGCCACTCTAAATGGTGTGTCGGTTAACTGTGTAACTGTGTTAACTACCAAACCGTTATCTTTTTTGCCATCATTAGAAGTGACAACATATAGGCCATATTCAATTTTAAATAAAGCCGTCTTATCAAATGATACTTCTTTTTCTTCTTCAATTTCTTTTCTAGCTTGATATTCTTCCGTTAATAAATTGGCGAGTTTTTCAAGTTGTTCTAAAGATTTTTCTTCTAAAGAAGAATTAATAGTAACTACTGGAGAAAGAATATTTAAATTCTTACATCCTGATAATTTTTCTTTCATCACTTTTGCCGCTTGTGGGAACCAAGTGCCATTTTCAATAATGCCAATGACTTTGTTTTGGAAATTTCTTTCCACTAAATGTTCAATGAAATTATTCATAAACGGAAAGATAGAGGCATTATAAGTGGTTGTCGCTAAAACGATTTTAGAATATCTAAATGCGTCTTCAACACATTCCGCTAAATCACTTCTTGCTAAATCATTTAACGCAATCTTTGGGCAGCCTTTTTCTTCTATTTTCTTGGCCAAAAGTTCCGCTGCTTCTTTAGTGTGACCATAAACTGAAGTATAGAAAATAGCGACACCATCAGTTTCGCTTCTATAAGAAGACCAAATATCATAGAGATTTAAATAATATCCTAAATCTTTATCTAGGATAGGACCATGTAATGGACATATTCTTTGAATATCTAATGTTGCCGCTTTCTTTAGTAAGGCTTGAACTTGCATACCATATTTACCAACGATACCGATATAATATCTTCTCGCTTCACAAGCCCAATCTTCTTCAACATCCAAAGCTCCAAATTTACCAAATCCATCCGCGGAGAATAAAGTCTTATCATGGCTATCATAAGTGACCATAACTTCTGGCCAGTGCACCATAGGTGCAAAGATAAATGTTAATGTATGTTTACCTAAATTTAATGTATCCATATCATTAACCACTAATTTGTGTTTCACTTCTTCGTGGAAGAATTGCTCCATCATCTTAAATGTCTTCGCATTTCCAATCACAAATGTGTCTGGATAAACGCTTAAGAATCTCATAATATTCGCGGAGTGATCAGGTTCCATATGTTGAACCACTAAGTAATGTGGTTTTTGATTGCCTAATACTTCTTTAATATTTTTCATCCATTCATCGAAGAAATGAACGTCCACTGTATCCATAACAACGATTAATTCATCTTTGATGACATAGGAATTATAAGCCATTCCATTAGGAACGACATATTGACCTTCAAATAAGTCGACTTGATGGTCATTCACGCCGACATAATATAATTCGTTTGTAAGTTTCTTCATATTATAAAACCTTGCCTAACCAAGCTTTTAAAGCTTCATCGCTCTTTTCAGCATCATATCCACGGCAAGCAAAACCAGTTTTAACAATCGCGCCTTTCGCAGATGATTTAAGTTCGCTTTCTGCAAAACCCATCGCTCCTTCTTCATTCGTACAGAATGGAACGATCACCTTACCAAAGAAGTTATGGTCTTTAATAAAGGTAGCAACAATTCTTGGATAACTTCTATACCAGTTTGGGAATCCTAAAAAGATAACATCATATTCATCTAAAGATTCAATTTTATTAAAATATTTGACCCATCCTTCGGAATTCGCTCTTTTAACGCATTCTTGATAATTAAATGGATAAGGTTCTTCAGGCTCTAATTTCCACATTTCAGCGCCGGTTATTTTTTGAATCTTTTCAGCGAGAATTTCAGTGTAGCCTTTTTCAATAACTTCGATTTGTCCGTTGACAGAATTTTCTCCAACACGAGAGAAATAAACGATTAATTGTTTCATGATAATTAAACTCCTCAACAAATATGATATGGGAAAAACCTCTTTTTAAAAAGAGAAAAAGTGGTTATTTCACCACTTCTTCACGGTATGTATCATGTGTCGCTGGATTATATATTTCACTAATCCACATAATTGTGTGTGTATTTATATCTCCAATATTAGTAATTTGATGTGTGTAATAAGGGATGATATTTACTAATTTAGGATCATTTCCGTCCACGACATCTTTGATGACATCATTATCTTTTATATTTCTTTGAATAATTTCTGATCTCCCAATAACGGTATAAAAGATTTCTTTTTTATAAGTATGATAATGACCGCCTTTAGTGATTCCTGGATAAGCGACATTATCACTTATCTGGCCCCACTTCTTTGACTTATATAATTCTTCAAAGCTGCCACGATTGTCACTAGCGAAATTAAATCCATATTCTTGTTCTGATAAATAATCGCAGAAAGTTTTAAATAACTTAAATTCAAATTCATTATGAAGGATTGGTAGATGTCTAATCGATTCTATTTCACCTTTGAAATAATAAAGCAAATCCGCAAGTTTGCCTAAAGAACATTCATAGATAGGTTTAACATACAAGATGTCTTTAGATCCTTTATGTTTTTTACTATTTATAACACTTATGAATTCATCAACAATGTCTTCAACATAGTTGAATTTCACGACATATTCCCTGTCTCTAATATAAATTTCTTCATTATGAGCGATGTTATAACAGAAAGTCGCGCAAGCGGAATTATAATTTGGCCTACACCACTTTCCGAAAACGTTATTTAAGCGATAGATGTAAACTGGTAAGTTTGAAGATAACAAATAATCTTCTCCCATTTTTTTGCTTTTGCCATAATCGTTATCAAGTTCCGCTTGTATAGAAGAAGACATGATAAGCGGTATATTTCTACCTGATTCTTTTATTAAATCCACTAATAATTTAGTGAAATTAGTGTTTCCATCATAGAATTCTTCGACTTTTAAAGGACGATTAATCCCGGCTAAATGAATGACGAAATCAGCTTCTTTAATGAAGGACTTTAATTCATTAGTGCTATTATCGACATCATATTTAAAAACATTGAAATCATTTCTCTCTAATTTCAAACAAACATGTTTACCAATAAAGCCATTAGCGCCAGTCACTAATATATTCATATTATTTCTTCCAAATTTCTCTATTTACTAAGTCGATTTTGCTCTTGATATGATTTACTACTCTAGAAGAAACGTCAGTGACATCATAATTCTCTGGAGTTTTTGCAAATTTATATCTCATTAGTTCTGTTTCAATGGCAAGCATAATGCCTTTTTTATCAATTCCAGAAACAATAATTGATCCTGCTTCCACACCTTCTGGTCTTTCAGTGGATGTTCTAATTAATACCGCTGGGAAATGTCTCATCGCACTTTCTTCAGTTAAAGTTCCGGAATCACTTAAAACGATAAAAGCGTTTTCTTGTAATTTCACATATTCTAAGAAACCTAAAGGTTTTAAGTTTCTCACTAATGGATGCATTTTAAAATTATTAGCTTCTAGTCTTTTTCTAGTTCTAGGATGAGTGGAGAAGATAACGGGCATTTGATATTTTTCCGCAATCTCATTTATAGAAGGTAATAATTGATCAAAATTCTTTTTGATATCAATGTTTTCTTCTCTATGAGAAGAGACAACAATATATTTACCTTTTTCTAAGCCGAGTTGATTTAAAACATCACTATTTTCAATCTTCTCATTATTCGCGTTTAATACTTCAAGCATTGGTGAACCAGTAATGAAAGTGAACTCTTTTTCAATTCCTTCTTTCATTAAGTTCGCATATGCATGCTCGGTATAAGGAAGATTAATATCGCTAATGTGATCAACAATTTTACGATTGATAGTTTCTGGAACGTTCCAGTCACCACATCTATTTCCGGCTTCCATATGGAAAATAGGAAGTTTAAGTCTTTTCGCACTGATCGCACATAACGCCGAATTTGTATCACCTAAAATAAGGACACAATCCGGATTTAATTCTTTTAATAACTCATATGATTTACTAATCGCGTTACCAATTGTTTCTCCTAAGTGTTTTCCCGCGCAGTTTAAATAATAATCAGGGGCTCTTAATTCTAATTCTTCAAAGAAGACCTGATTTAATTCATAATCATAATTTTGTCCGGTGTGGATTAAAATATGTTCTATTTCTTCATCTTTATCTAAAGCTTTGATGACTTCTGATAATCTAATAATTTCTGGACGAGTTCCAATAATAGTTGCAACTTTAATTTTCTTTTTATTCATGTTGTCTGACCTCTCCACCAAATAATTCAAGCTTCTTTAATAAAGCTTTCATCTCTTCAACATTTAATCGACCGGTATTATGAGATGTATAACTTTCACCTAAGTTTAATTTCTTATTTCCTTTAGAGAAATATTTATCATAATTTAAGTCACGATTGTCCGCTTTAACACAGAAGAAATTGCCTAAATCAATAGCTTTAATCATCTCTTCTTGTGTAATTAAAGTTTCATATAATTTTTCACCATGTCTAGTGCCGATATAATTCACACCAGTTTTGCTATTAGTTAATTCGATAATAGCTTGAGCTAAAGTACCGATTGTGGCCGCTGGAGCTTTTTGCACAAATAAGTCACCTTGTTCACCATGTTCAAAGGCATATAAAACTAGATCAACCGCATCATCTAAAGTCATCATAAATCTAGTCATATCAGGATTTGTGATAGTAATTGGTTTTCCTTCGTGAATTTGATTTAAGAATAAAGGAATAACACTACCTCTAGAGGCCATAACATTACCATAACGAGTTAAACATAAAATCGTATCTCCAGGT
Source organism: Bacilli bacterium (assembly GCA_045113315.1). GTDB lineage: Bacteria > Bacillota_I > Bacilli_A > RFN20 > CAG-826 > RUG13091. The sequence continues at coordinate 1,430 of JBGUIX010000006.1, read as the reverse complement.
AAAAGTTGTCGACTTCTAGCAATGACATTCTTTTCCATTAAGGCTTTGGAAATACCCATCGCGTTAATTGGATAAGCCGCTTTGTCTGTTGATAAGAAGATAGCTTTTTTAACATGATTTCTCACACAAGCAGTAATCACATTATCACTACCAATTACATTGGTACGCACCGCTTCCATCGGATAGAATTCACATGATGGAACTTGTTTAAGTGCGGCGGCAGAGAAGACGTAATCGACACCTTTAAAAGCATCAATAATAGAATCGAGATTTCTCACATCACCAATATAGAATTTGAGTTTTGAGTTGTTATAATCCTTTCTCATATCATCTTGTTTCTTTTCATCACGAGAAAGAATTCTTATTTCTTTAATATCGGTATTTAAAAATCTATCAACAACAGCGTGTCCAAAACTACCAGTACCACCGGTAATTAATAAGACCTTATCTTTAAGGATAGTCGTATCTTTACTAGCGTATTCTAATAAACGATCTTTAATACCTTCTAATTTAATTTGGTCAACCTTATCTTCCTCATTTTCATACATCACATAAGTTCTTAAAGGCATCCCAACAACATCACTCGCACCGAGTTGAGTTAATTTGCAGTTTTTGCGTATTTCTTTAAGTGTCATAAAAAGCACCTCTCGCATATATTATATATAATTAAGGATAATATAAAAGAAAAAACGCAATTATTGCACTTTCTTCTTATGCTGTCTAATGACTAAGAAAACGATCAGAACGATGATTCCAGTTCCTAATATATAACCGGAAAAATCAATTAAAACGTCAGTTATTTGTCCACTTCTAGATGGGATAAAGCTTTGTATTAATTCCGTTAATCCCGCTAAAAATAGACCAAAGCATAATGAGAAAATAACTCCGTACCAATATTTATATTTATTTAAATAAGCTGACGAAAGATGAATGGCTAAAGAAGATAACAAACCACTAATCATAAAGAAAGAAAAATGGCCGATAAGTTTTCTTATCACATGTCTAAATGTATCAATATTTGATTCGTTAATCGCATCTTTATGAAAGGCGTTGATGATACTCTTAAAGAAATTCACCGCAATACCAGAAGAACTTGTAGACATACTTCCGTTTAAAGAGGCTTGAACAACAATAAAAATATTAAAAGCTATCGCTAAAGCGGTAACAATTATTGTTAAGATTAAATATTTTTTATCTTTCTTTTTAAAATCAATCATCTTATCTAGATTTCATACAATACTTTTCTTTAAGCATCTTTTGTTTTCATGCATAAATTATTTCATTTATTTAGGAAATAAACACGAAAAAATCAAGAAATAATCAAAAAAGTAAAATTTCTATTATGCATAGACTTATTTTTATCAACAATATAATAAAAACGAGATAATTTTCGGATTATCTCGTTATTTTTTAATGGCGGAGTAGGAGAG
>JBGUIX010000005.1:0-121748 GCA_045113315.1 Bacilli bacterium | reverse complement strand
GGTTTTTTTCACATCGCAGGAAGCTATTTCGATTCTCACGTGCATAGCACCCGGTTTTTATCTTCACTACGTTTCGATAATAAAAATCCCTATTTCATTAATTGAAACAGGGAATTTTTGCGATCTGGTGATCCCTAAGGGATTCGAACCTTTGACCCACTGATTAAGAGTCAGTTGCTCTACCAGCTGAGCTAAGGGACCATTTTTTCGCTAAATAATATTATCTTAATGAATTAAATAATTCAATCCTTTTAAAAATATTTAGCAAATTCACTATCAAAGAACTTTACATTCTTCTCTTTTTCTTTATCAGCGATTTCTTCACTATCTTTCTTTAAATAGTCTTTATGTCTACCCGCTCCAGACATCGACATATCATTAACACCATCACATTTAAAGGTGATATCACCGTTAATCGCGTTCCAATAGAAATCACATCCATTTTGTTTAATTCGTCTCACCGTGGACCTGTTTGGGTGATTTAATTGACCTTCACCACTGCCAAGAACAACTTGATTAGGTGCGCAAACTGCATCAATCATCGCGCTAGAAGTAAATATAATATTAGGTCTTGCCCATTCAATGAAGTTACCGCCCATAGACGAGGAACTAGAATGATGTGTAGATTTTAATAACACTTTCTTATTTTTGTCTTTAAATAACTTAGCGTGGTTTTTTAATAAAGATGGCTCTAGATAAGTTCCATCTGCATCCCCACACATCAATACATTCCAATATTTATATTCAAGAACAAAAGATACAGAAGTGATGTTCGGATTTGTGGATTTTACACTATCATTTGGGAAGGTTTCGTCTTTACCAAAATAATAATCATTTTTTAACCATCTAATTTGAATATTGTTTTTCTTATCTATTTTATAGATCTCTGATTCTTTTATCTGCTCTTTAATACCATGATATGTACTGCCTTTAGATATTAAATAATCTCTAAAAGTAACATATTGACTGACATATTCTTTATTATCAATTTTGTCATCACCGTTAGTGACATAGTTATAACCATAATCCACGATATGTTTGACATTAAATCCATATAATGAATTGTTGATCAAACCGCCAATATGATCACCATGAGGATGTGTCACCACTAATAAATCAATTTCTTTATCAGCTACTTTGCTATTTAATATTTCATTAACATGACTTGCGTCATCTTTATTACCAGAATCCACTAAAATATCAAAACCGTTATATTGAATTAATGTGGAATCACCATATTCATCTTTCATCTCAATAGATGTAACAGTTAATTCATCTCCTGGTTTATAAGATTTAGATCCACAACCACTTAGTAAAGCAATGATAGGTAAAACACCTAAAAACAAAACATTCTTTCTCATAATCATTTAATTTCCAACTTACTTAAAATGTATTCAATATCACTTTCATTTTCGTTAATATCTTCAATTTTTTCAACTAGTAAAGTATTGTTGTCCAATTCCATCTTTCGAATATATTCATAAGAATATTTCTCGGGATTTAAAATAACATCTTTTGCAAATTCATAAGCTTCTTTATCTACGATATCAGTTGTGCCATATAAATCAACAAGAGCATTATTAATCATATCAATAGTAATACTGCGTTTATCTCTACATTCGTTAATAATCCCATAGATATCAGAGAAATCGTTTTTGTATTTTCTTCCGGAAACAATTTTCATCGCCACAAGATATTCATCCTTAATTGTCCTCACTATTAAGGTGTCATTGGCGTATGAACGATAATATGATGAAAACTCAGATATCTTAGAACTATATGATTTAGTATTTTTAAAATCGGTATTGATCCAATTATTTGGTAAGTCATATTTTTCAGCGACTTGTGATATCAAATCATTCATTGTAATACCTTGCTCATCTAAGCAATCAACGTCTGCTGTGGATTCTCTGAAATTGTAATTTAAAAGAATGGAAGCTCCACCAACAACTATGATTTCACAATAACCGTGTTTGTTCCCAAGCTTCTTTCTAATTATTTTGGCTAATTCTTTAAAATATAACTCCAGCTCGTTCTTTTGAATTATAACAAGATGATTAGATGACATTATATATCTCCGATTCAATTAAATTATGTTTATAAAAAACGGGATTGCATTCTTTTAAAATATCGTTAATTCTAATTTTTTTATTTACTAATAATAAGAAAATACTTTTAGGAACAATCACTTTCTGTGATTTTAATTTTCTAATGCTTTCATATTCTTTAGGAACTGGAAGATTATGAGATTTACAAAGAAAATCGATCATAGCCACTAAATAAATAGCTTCGAGCGTCTTCTTTTTATCATAAAGTTCTTTAACCAAATTATTATTTAAATATTTTTTTAAGAAATATATGTATTTTTCTTCTTTTAGTTCATGACAAATATTGCTTTTAAATAAATCAAATTCATCATTATAAGCAAACAAAGATAAATCTTTATATGATAAGTAGTCATATAATTTATTCATAGGAATATTTAGTGCATTTGAGAGATTACTCAATAATAAACACGAACATTTTTCAACATTAGTTTTTTCATTACATATATCAAGTAAAGTAGCATGAGAAATGGAACTTGATCTCTCAAGCTGATAAATCGACATATTCTTTTTTTTCAACAAAATCTTAAGCATAATATTAGGTCGCCACTCCGACCTATTTAATAATAAAATATATTGCATACTTTAGCAATAGTCATCCATATGAAAAGAGCGGCTTGAAGCCGCCCTAATCATCAGATTAATTTAAATTAATCAACGTAAGAAACTGCAATTGAGAATACGAATGCACGTTTTGCGCTAGTCTTAATCTCAATTACGTTACTAGCGGTTGCTAAATTAAATGTTAAATCGTCTTTAATGCCAACTTTTGGAGATTGACCTGTACCATTATTAACAATTAATTTATTGCCTTCAGTAGCGTTCCAAGCTTGAGCGTTAAGAACGACTTTATTAACTGTAGCATCAAGAACAATTGTTAAAACACCGATTTTGGAACCTGTACCAAATTTAATTAATCCAGCAGTATTTTCATAAGCACCACCAGTACCATTACCAGAGGTGACTGTCGCAGCAGTTGCACTCATAACATGGCTGGAATTACCACTAGCTTTAACCATAAAGTCTGTAGTAGTTTCTCCATTTGGTAAACTGTCCAAGTAGGTTCCTTTTTCTGTTCTGTCAGCAAAGCTGAACGTAATAGGATTGTCTAATGGTTCTGGAGCAACAACAGTAATTGTGACTGAGGCTTCAACAGATGTGTCGCTATATAACTTAGCTGTAACTGTATATTGATGATTAACAGTGGCATCGGCTGCAACAGTGACAACGCCAGTGAATGGATCAATCGTCACTTTATCAGCTGTTGCGGAACCAACAGGAGCGATAGACCATGTAGCACCATCTTTCTTGCCATCTTCATAAACAGCCTTTAATTCTTTAGAACCACCTTGAGCCATATTGAAATCTTCGGCTGGATCAATAGCGATTGTTGAAGAATGTTCATATGGTGAAACTTTAACTAATTCAGCGTTTTCAATTTCATAAGTTCCTTTGTATAGTTTGCCAGAACCTTTAATGACAACTTCCATTTCAAGCATGGATGATTCGTTTTTGAAGACATATTTCCATTCTTGATTATCATCAGAAACATTAACTTTGTAACCTTCAAAACCAGTTTCGCTAGTGTCGCCATCTAACCAAACTTGTTGCCATGTTCCGTAGCCTTTATCAAAGTTTGTATTTTTCTTGACGATACCTTTTACAAACATTTCGCCTGTTGTGGCTAGAACATCAATGTTATATTTCGCCACTTCAGTAGTAATTGGATTATCTAAAGTACCAAAGTCTAAAGCAGTAACTTTCATTGCATAAGTAATTGTATACTCGCCAACGACTACTTTGACTGTAAATTCAGTGCCATCAACTGCGCTCGCTAGAGCAGTAACAGTACCACTTGAGTTAATTGTAATGACATCTCCTAATGTTTCTTGTTCAACAATGGACCATTCTGGTGTGTCAGTAACATCAGCAGGTAAGGCAACTGATAATTGTGTAGCTGTACCAGGAATAACATAATCGTTACCTAAGATTGTTGGTTTGGAAACAGTTAAGAATTGGAAAACAAAGTCATCAGCAAGTTTTGCATAAGCACATCCTGAAATAGTACCATAATCACTATATGTGCCTGGGAAATAGCTTTCGTCACCACGTTTTTGTTTAATTGTGTAATTAGTAGCATCCCAATCCCATTCGGCATCAGCCATGGTGATTTCAAAATCCGTACCACTATGGGAGTGAGGACCGACAGTACCAATTCTATAACTTGGTTTAGCATCAGTTCCTTGGTTTTGACTTAGGCCAATATATTTTTTACCTGTGCCTTCACCGAACGCAACATAATATTTGCCTTCTTTGCCTTCAACAGCTTCAAAGTAAACATCAACTGCTTGATCGTATACATCGGTTGTATGTAAACGTGGGTAAGTTTCTTCTTCGCCATTGAAGAAAATGCGTTTTGCTAAACTTGCTTGATAAGTACCAAATTTGAAGGTCTTTTCAAGAACTGGGCTTTTAATAGGTTTGAATAATGGTTCTGTAACAGTAACTGTACAAGTACCTTTTTTGGATGCGTCCGCATCGGACGTTGCGGTGATGACTGCTGTACCTTCGCCAACAGCTGTGACCTTACCACTAGCGTCAACAGTTGCAACGGCTGGATTATTTGTGCTCCAAACCACGTCTTTATTTAAGACTGCAATAGGTTTAACAGTAGCAGCTAGAATCGCGGATTGTTCCGCTTCAAGAGTTAAAGTAGCAGGTGTAACAGTAACACTTTCTACACCAACGACTTCTTCGCTACCGCTGTCAGGAGTTGATTTACCCTTGTTTTGGTTATTACAACCAGCAAGGACCAAGGTTAAAGCAGGTAATAAGAGTAAAATTTTCTTATTCATGATTATCTCCTTTTGCTTTTTTAGCAATTTAATTATAACACTCATTTATTAACTTTAAATATTTTTTTATATCTTATATATAAAGAATTTAATTTATCAAGAAAAAACCATAATAAAAGGAGCACTAAGAAGTGCCCCTATTATCGCTAATATTAAGCGTTTGTGATTTTTTGAACGTAATTATATTGTGAGTAGTTATTTCCAAGTTGCATTTGGAAACCTTCGAAATATCTCACTAAATAACCAGTTACTCTCCAGGTTGTACCAACTGGTGAAGCTGGAGAATCAACATCAAATCTATCAGACGTACCCCAACTTCCTTTGGTATAAGTTGGGCTTAATGATGTATCCACTCTGATGTTACAGAAGACTGTACCGTCTTTACCTTGGAATTTAGCATAAACGGTATAGGATTCAGAACCAGCTGTGTCATTACGCCAATACTTATTGCTATCTCTTGTCGGTAATTTCATCACACTACTCTTATCATCTTTATCATCATCATCTTGAGATGTGACGGATCTAATTGTTAAATCAACGGTTGCCCATTGACCAGCATATGGTAATAAATCTGGGTATTTGCAGTCTGTAGTACCATTCTTTGTGCTGATTTGATTAGTTGGTAATGCGACTGGATTAATGCTCTTAGCGACATCTTCATATGTCACTGTACCATTATCATGGTATTTTTTCGCCCAGGTAAATGAGGAAGCATAACTTGCGAAGTTATCGGCAGTTAAGATCTTCATACCTTTTTTACCAGTTGTACCGGCTTGAATATCTGATAATTGGACATTGCCGGAATAAATAGTAGCACGGGAATAGAATCTTAAGATTAAGCCGACACCTGTACCATCCATACCATAAGCGGTAGAAGCATTTTGTAAGGTTGACGCTAAAGCACTACCAAATCCAGCATAACCATAACATCCCGCTAACATAGCGTTATCGCCTTCTTTTTCATATTGTTCATTATCGATGAATAAATCTCTTAAATAGAGGTTATCACCTTGTAAACCGACAACTAAAGCGGTAACGATTAATTGAACACCAGAACCACCGGATTCAGAAATGCCGATATCATCATAATGTTCTTTAATACCCCATAAGGAATATTCATATGTTTGTGTGGTATAGTCGAAGCCTGGGTCTTCTTGACCAAAGACTCTATATCCACATTTTTCACCTAAATCGTGAGCTTTTTGGAAAGCTTTGCGATAATCGCACACACTAGAATCTAAGAAATATTGGTTTTTAGAATAGGCTTGTTCCACTAATTCAAGATTTAATAATCTCCATTTATCAGCGGAACTCTTACGATACCAAACAAAGGCTAACCAACGGTTACCAGAAGAATCTTTCACACCAGTCACAGCAGGATCGCTGATTAAAGCGATATTATAGACTGTTTTATTCTGTTGTTTGCTTTCTTCATCAGCTTTCGCTTGTGCTTCTTCTAAAATGTGCTTGGTGAATAAGGAAGCTTTTTTACCCCAAGGTTCAACTTTAGCGGTTGATTCAGGAGTATTAACACCTAAAAATCTTGTCTTGATGGTAATTGGTTTATTTGATTCATCAACATAGCCACTTTGAACAAAGTTAACGGTATCACCATCGGTGCAGCTTCTTAATGTCACATAACCATAATGGTCATATGAATTGACATCTTCACTTGTAGAGGCGAATTTTTTGCCTTCTAAGCTATCCGCTTGCGCAAATTTTAAAGAATCTGTAATTGGAGTAGGTAATAAATCATCACCTAAATTCTTATTACATTTTGTGCCACCACAGCCAGTTAAAATCATGGCTGCAGAGGCTAATAAGATTAATAGTTTAGATTTCATATATTAATCCTCTTATTTCTTAATATAATCTGGAATCTTCTCAAAGACTTTTTCAATCGCCGCCTTGATGCTCATTTTATCGATAAGCATATATTTAGTGGCGTTAGCAATTTCGGTACGGATAGAAGCAGAACCTGGGAATGGTTGATCAACGAATTTTAACCATTTATGTTCTAATTCTTTATTAACATAAGTATCGATATTGACATCAGCAACTTGGGCTTTAATCTTTTCGGTTGTAGATGATAATGGAGTAATAGATTTTCTCCATGTATCATAGTCGACATATTCATCGACATCCGCGCCGACCCATGCTCCACCTTTTTCAGCATATTCAGAAGCTGGATAATAACCGGTTTGAGCACAGATTGTGCCGTTAGCGTATTTAGATAAGAATTTCACTAATAACCAAGAAGCTAATCTTTGTTTACGGCTACCTTTATCTAATAAAGCTAAGTTCGCACCTTGAGAAATAACAGCTTTATGTTCCTTAGAGAAATATGGAACAGGAGCGGCTTTAATTTGGAAGGCGTTACCAGTAGGAGCGTCATTTTTAACACCAGCACTACTACCGAGTGTCATGACAGTCTTTTGGGCTTTGAATGGATTAGAACCATATTTAGCTTCATCCCAGTCAGCAGGAATGCCGAATGTATGATTATCATATAAGGTTTTAATCTTATTCATCGCGGCGGTCATCTTTTCATCTTCACTAGTGAAGCCAACATAACCGTGTTTTGCTTCCTTATCATAATAGGTATAAGTTGCTTCGTTTTGTCTTAAAGCGGTAATGAATAAGTTAGCTTGTGAGTCATAAGAGAATGGCTTGAAGCTAGTTTTATGTTCAGTATCAGAATCATTCCATTTACTAATGCCGTGTAAATTCAAAACGATATCCTTTGAATCGGCTGGAGCTTCACTAACAACTGTGCCGTCCTTTAATAAATATTTACCATAAGCATCTTTTTCATCAAGCATATCTAAGATAGCTTTTCCGACTTCATCAACTTCATTCCATGTTTCAGGAACATAAATTGTATCTTTATAACCACTTGTATCGGTTGCGCACCAATCAAAGAATGTGGAGTTATAAATTAATGTTTCAGTAGATTTATTAAATGGAACACCTAATGTATAGCCTTTACCTTCAGCGTCAAATTCGATGGATTGATTTTCTCTCATGTAGTCTTCATAGAAATCTTTGATCTCAAATTTTTCACCTTCAGGTTCAAAGGATGAGTGAACATCGTGTTCAAAATAATAATCTAATCTAACGATAATGTCTTGATTAACATATGTCGCAAAGTGGTCAGGATAACCGATGGTAACATTTGGGAATTTACCAGTAGTCGCTGATAATTGAACAGCGTTTAAAACGTTATCATAACTACTTTTTGTTTCATATTTAACTTTGACACCAGTTAATTTTGTAAAGGTTTCAAGAATATCAGCCATGACATCATTAATATCTGTACCAAAACCGGTCCAGAATTCAATTTCTGTGCCATTAACATCAGCGGTAAAGTCGATGTCATAAGCAAAATTATTTCTCCAACCTTTACAAGCGGTAGTACTAGCTGCGATACCAGCGAGCATCGCCGTGCTTAATACGGATGTAAAAATTTTCTTCATAATTAGATCTCCTAATTAATTATTTTCTAACATAGTCTTGTAAGACGACATAAGTAGCATCTAAGATAGCTTGATCTGTACCTTCGTTAGCTAAAATTTTGCCTGGAATATAACCACATTCAGTTCTAACTTTAGAACTTCCTTGGAAACCAGGATCGGTGAATCTTGTCCAACCAGAACGTGTATATTCGATAGAGTTAATAATAGCAGCGTCTTGTTGTAATTTTTCACCAGCACCATAAGAGTTATTCAAATAGTCTTGATAATCAGTGGAATTATAAGCGGCTTTACAAGTTGGGAAGTAACCTGTTTGAGAAGCAAATGTACCATTGGCTTGTTGTGATAAATAAATCATTAATTTCCAAGCAGCAACTTTTTGAGCTTCTGTGCCCTTATTAAATAAGGCAAGGTTTGTACCTTGAGAAATAACGAATTTCTTTTCATTAGCACCGTTTTGTGGAATAGCATGAGCTTTGACCGCAAAGGAGCCAATACAGTTGCTAACACCACCGGTAGAACCAATATTTAATAATGATTTATAGTTCTTGAATGGCGTCGAGCAATATAATGATTCGCCAAATGAAGCAGGAATACCAAATGCTTTTTCTTCGCCAAGTTTTCTAATTGTCGCGGTAGCTTTTAAAGTATTTTCTCTATATTTATCATCGTTAAATGCGGCATAACCTTTTAAAGAAACTTTTTGATCGATTTCTGTTAATCTAGAATCGAATTGTCTTAAGAATGTGGTCATGACATTTGAAGTTGAGTCATAAGATAATAAGCGGAATTCGCCTTTTTCATTATTAGCGTTAGCTTTAATACCATCAAAGACTAATGAAAGGGTGGTACCTTCTGGCATCGCGTCATAGACGTTACCATCAGAGAGTAATAATTTACCCATAACACCTTTTTCTTGGAAGAATTTTCTAACTTCAGTATTAACGGAGCTAACTTCTTCCCAAGTAGAAGGAACAAAGATTTTATCTTTTAATTCGCTACGAGTTTTCACCCAATCAAAGAATTGAGCGTTATAAACCATGACTTCAGAAGATTTATTAAATGGTAAGCCTAAGACATAGCCTTCACCATTACTCTTATGTTCAAGAGTTTCATTTTCTTCGACAAAATCGGTATAGAAGTCTTTATAATCCATTCTTCTAATGCCATCTGCGTCGACATCGAAGCCTTCTTCATCCTTTTTCACCATTTCACGTTTGGAATCGTTCTTTAATAAACCATCTAAACGTAATTGGATGTTACTGTTAATGTAACCCGCAAAGTGATCTGGATAACCTAAAGCGACGTTTGGATAATCTTTTGTGGTAACGGATAGATCGATAGCTTGTTGTAAGTTATCATAACCACCTTTAGATGTATGAGTAACTTTAATACCAGTTTTTTGGGTAAATGTTTCTAGAATATCTTCTAGTTTTTGTTTTGGGTTAGCACCACCTTCACCGAAACCAGTCCAAATATCAAGTTCAACACCATGAGTGTCGATATTGACATTTAAGTTATCGGTATCAGCGGAACCTAAACCTTTGCTACAGCCGGTCATGCTTGTTAAAGCTAATAAGGCTGTAGGCATAATTGTTAATAATGTTTTTTTCATCATTTTTTCCTTTCTCTAGCCTTTAATGCCAGAACGTGACACACCACGCATAATATATTTTCTAAAAATTAAGAAGAAGATAAATAATGGGATGGTCGCGAATAACGAACCTGTCACTTTTGCAGGATCATCACTAACGAATTCAGAAGATTGGAATTTGCTCATCAAACCATTACTGACTAAGTGCATATCATGGTTTTTGACAGTACCAAAGTTCAACCACGGGTGAGTGCCTGACGCCACTAATTGTGGCCAAATGTAAGCGTTCCACGCACCCATTAAGGATAAGATCATAATTGTCACGATTGTTGGCATGGCAATTGGGATCATACATTTCCATAAATATTGGAAATGACCATAACCATCGACCTTCGCGGCGAGGAATAATTCATTCGGGATTTGTTGGAATGTTTGTCTTAAATAGAAAATATAGAAGACACTAACACCGTGAACAAAGATTAGGGCTGCGAATGTATCTTTCCAACCTAAGGACATGGTGGTTTGGAAGTTTGTAATCATCATCATTTCACCAGGAATCATCATCGTTCCTAATAAGATGGTGAAGATTAAGTCTTTACCTTTGAAGTTAACTCTAGCGAAAGCGAAAGCTGCTAAAACAGATGTCACTACTGTAAAGGCAGTAGAAATAACCGCAGTATAAACAGTGTTTCCGTAGAATAAGCCGAAGTCACCAGATTTACCCATGACTTTGCCATATTGTTCAAAGGAGAAGTTTTTATTAGTTAACAATAGATTTAATTGTCCATTGGTAACTTCAAGATTGTAAGCATCGGTAGATTTAAATGATGTGATAATCATGTAATAGAAAGGAATTATGATGAATAAGCCCATGAGAGTTAAGAAACCATATAAGAGCACTTGGGTGATGATTTTTTGTGCTTTATATCGTCTCATCTGAGCTTCACTAGCGAAATACATAACATGTTCAGCCATATTATTTTCTCCTTTCTAGTAATGGACCCTATTCTTACTGACACCAAATTGGATGAGAGTAAGTAATAAGATGACGATTAATAAGATAACGGAACCAGCAGCCGCTCTACCGAGCGCGGATGCAGAGTTATCTTGCATATACTTATAAATGAAACCAACGATGGTAATCCATTTTGTACCATCAGTACCACCAAAGTTAACTGGACCAGCACCGAACAAGGAAATAATTTGTGAATATGATTTCGCTGCTCCGATGAAGGATGTAACAGTGATATATAAAATCTGTGGTGATAATAATGGAACCGTAATACGGGAGAAGATTGTGAATTTAGAAGCGCCATCGATTCTAGCCGCATCATAATATTGTTTATCAATTGTGGATAAGCCACTCATAAAGACTAAGATCTTAAAAGCGATACCATTCCAAATTGAGTAGATGACGATAACGAAGAACATGCTCCATTTGCTCGCGGAAACACCTAACCAGTTAACTGGGTTAATGCCAAAGACATGTAAGAAGGTGTTAAATAATCCGCCAGGACCAGAGGAGAACATGACGTTAAAGACCATACCTAACGCAATTGCGTTAGTGACATAAGGGAGGAAGAACACTGTCTGATAGAAACCTTGTAAAGGCTTAATCGAATGCAAACAGACGGCGAGAACTAAACCCACTAAGATGGTTAACGGAACTTCGATAATAACGATTAAACCGGTATTGCCCATAGCTTGCCAGAATAATGGATCTGAGAAGACCTTAACATAGTTATCGATACCAAATGATTGGACAACACTACTTCTTGTATTCTGCTGAGAAGCAATAAAGTTCACGATCGCTAATGAGGAGTTACTACCACCAACCCAATAGAAGTTATTGATGAAGGAAATCATGAAGGAGTTGATGATCGGATAAATCATGAAGACGATCAAGAAGATAAGTGCTGGGATTAATGCAATCCAACCCTTAGCCCACTCCGGCAAAATCCACTTATGTTTTTTGACATCTAAGTAACCTTTATTAGTTACTGCATCAATATAAGGGGTGTTTAAAACCGCACTGCCGCTGGCATTGACGACGATAGTTTCATTCCTTTCTACATTATTTGCCATAATTAATTAACCAAATAACTTAAAAGTTATTTAATCCTTTCTCCAGATTCTTCAAACACGTAGAAGCGTTTTGGAGCGAATCTGAGTTCTTCTTTGCCAACAACATCAGCCCAAGATTCACTTGGAATGATGATTTTCATACCTGATTCTTGGCCTTTTACACGACCGATAACGGAGACGTCACGACCAACATGTTGGACGAATTGAACGTCGATTGGTAATTTACCTTTCTTATCGTAGGTAAAGGCTTCTGGTCTAACACCAATTTTCACGGTGCGGTCTTTATTGACCACTTCTTCATCTTCTCTGACGATTTCTAGTTCAGGATTTTCTAAAGCTTTGATTTGGCTCTTATCTAAACCTTCAAGTCTTTCTGGATGTTCCGCTAAATCGGCTTGGTATTGTTCTAAGGTTTTTCTTGTACCTTTAACGAAGGTGTATTCGTGATGAATTACGCCACGATATTCCTCTTTGTATTTAGGATCGGTATCAAAGACTTCTCCAGCGACATATAATTTGCCATCTTTAATTTCACCATCAAAGATGTTGATAGCAGGAGAACCTAAGAATTTAGCGACGAATAAGTTAATTGGTTCATCATAAACTGTTTGTGGTTCATCGATTTGTTGGATGACACCAAAGTTCATGACAACGATAACATCGGAAATGGACATAGCTTCTTCTTGGTCATGGGTGACGAAGATTGTGGTAATACCAGTTTCCTTTTGAATACGTCTAATTTCTTCACGAGTTTGAAGTCTTAAACGAGCATCTAAGTTAGATAATGGTTCGTCAAGTAATAAGACACGTGGAGATTTAGCAAGAGCACGAGCGATAGCCACACGTTGTTGTTGACCACCAGAGAGCTCTTTTGGTTTTCTCTCTAAATAAGGTTCGATATCGACAAGTCTCGCCATCTTGTGAGCGATTTCATCTTTCTCTTCCTTAGTTAATTTCTTCTTTGTTAATTTGGCGTAGCGTTCTGGGTCATCCGCTTTAATTTGTTCGAGTTCAGCGGTCGCCTTTTGTAAGGCTTCGTTAGCGGCTTCGACTTCTTTTTGAGCCTCTTCCACTACCTTTTGTGCTTCGCCAACATCTCCGCCGTTTTTCGCAGCGGCTTCTAAGGCCTTATGAGCCTTCTTTAATGATGAGTTCGCTTCTTTAACTCTTGTCTTATATCCATCAAGAGGATGTGGGAAACGAACGTTGTCGAGTGGGAAGGTGATATTCTGTTTCACAGAAAAATGAGGATATAAAGCATAGTTTTGGAAAACTAGACCAATACCCCTATTCTCTGGTGGAACGTTAGTAACATCTTCATCACCGAACCAAATGTGTCCGTCAGTTGGTTTGTGTAAACCCGCAATCATATAAAGGGTTGTTGATTTACCACAACCGGAAGGACCAAGTAAACCGACGAGTTTGCCATCAGGCACAACAAAAGACATGTCGTTAACGGCGGTAGTCTTGGAACCTTTCTTACCAACGAAAGTTTTGGTAAGATGTTCAATTCTTACTTCCATAGAGATAACTCCTTTCGTTTATAGTATGGAAAATTTGTACAATTTGATATTACCACAAGTCGCCTTATTTTAAAAATAAAATCGTGCGCTATAGGTGTGCTCACTAGATAAAAAAAGATTAACCAGAATTAACTGATTAACCTTCTTTATCATCTTTCTTTTTGTTGAAGTTTTCGTTGACGTATAAAACTGAATCATCCTTTGGCATTTCTACATCATGAATGACAGATTGTACGGAATTAATTTCTTTTTTGATTCTATCTTCTTGAGTGGCGTTTTCAAATATCTCAGAATGAACTTTATCCACCACTATGGTTCCAGCGATGTAATCATGGATAGCTTTATGATCTTTTGTAAATATCGCAAGGCCATAGCTCACTAACGCTAGGAAGGTCACAATACCTAAGAACCAAATATTCGCGCCTAAGAATAAATATAAAGCAATAATAATGACCATCATGAATAAGAAACGAGGAATAAGTTGTAATCGATTATATCGATAGCCAAGTTTATTCACTAAACATAGATGGAAAATTAATTTTCCTAATGTTTCACCATTTTTAAAGATCATTGGAATAACAAAGAAGAACACTAACATGGAGAAAGAAAAACAAAATATAATCGGTAAATTATAATAATGGTTCCACCAATTATCATAAGCTCTAGAAACATGTTTCAAATTGCCAACACTAATCGTAGCGATATGATAAATCGTTTCTTTATTCTCTTTGTTATCCGCATCTGGGATATAGAAATAGCTTGTTAATTTCTGTTGATTTTCATTACTTATAACACCGGTAGTTTCATTATTTAAACATCTAGGGATAGCCACTTCATCATAGATGGGCTTATTATCAGCGTCTAATTTATAAGTATATAATTCTAAACCGACGGTCTTAATTAAATCGTTTAATTTTTTGACATCATTTTCATATAGATTTAAATCATCAGGTTGTCCTAAGATATGGACGTTAAACCAATAATTTTCTTTACCGTTATAATTAGCACGAGATTCTTCTGGTGCTTTGTTTACTAAATAATCTGTGTAATAGGAATAAAACATATCTTCATAACCTTTATAATTTTCAAAGGTTTTTTGTTTTACTCCACCTTTTTCTTGATCGTAATCGAATAACCCACTTTCGACATTATATTGATAATATTGTTCTTCATATCTTTTTGCGTATGGTGCCGCAGGAACAATCACTCTTTGGACAAATATCAATAAGCCAAAAAAGACGAATGACATAATCGCTAAATCGACGATCACAGCGACAAATCTAGCAAATAATCCAGCGTGAGTAATATTACTTAAACCGTCGCTACTAGTACGGGCTACATTGCTCGAATTTTGATAAACATTTTCTTCCATATAGTAAACTATAACATATTTAATACAAATAAGGTAATTTTATAATTTTCCTATATTAAAAACTTTTCTATTTAGTTTATGATTTATTTATGAATGCAAATAAAAGAAAACAAAGAAAATCCATAAAAGCAAAACACCATTTTAAAACAACAAATAAATTTGAAAAATCAATTATTAAAGAAAGTCAGACACCTTATCAAGAAGCAAAAAATGCTGATGAACTTAAATGGTAGAAAATTTTGTATTTAAAACTAGAATGGTTGTCCATTCTTTTTTTATATTGGACAAAACAAAAACCCATCAAACGATGGGTAATTGTTATTAGTGATATTAAATAAATTATTTAATAATTTCGCTAACTGTACCAGCACCAACGGTTCTGCCACCTTCACGGATGGAGAATTTGGTACCTTTTTCCATAGCGATTGGGTGAATTAATTCAACGGTTAATTCCACGTTATCGCCAGGCATAACCATGTCAACACCAGCAGGTAAGGTAATGACACCGGTAACGTCTGTGGTACGGAAGTAGAATTGTGGACGATAGTTTGTTAAGAACGCTGTATGACGGCCACCTTCTTCTTTGGTTAAGACGTAAACTTGACCAGTGAATTTGCTGTGTGGTGTAACGGAACCTGGTTTCGCTAAGACTTGACCACGTTGGACTTGGTCACGGTTGATACCTCTTAATAAGACACCAACGTTGTCACCAGCTTCAGCGTAATCTAAGATCTTACGGAAGGATTCTAGACCGGTAATAACGGATTTTTGGGTTGGTTTGATACCAACGATTTCGACTTCATCACCTAATTTAGCTGTACCACGTTCGACACGGCCGGTGACGACGGTACCACGACCAGAGATGGTCATGACGTCTTCGATAGCTAATAAGAATGGTTTGTCGGTTTCACGAGCTGGAGCTGGGATATATTTATCACAAGCATCCATTAATTCGAGAATAGCTTTTTCAGCTTCTGGATCGCCATCTAAGGCTTTTCTAGCAGAGCCACGGATGACTGGGACTTCATCGCCTGGGAAGCCGTAGCTATTTAATAATTCACGGACATCCATTTCGACTAAGTCTAATAATTCTGGATCATCGACTAAGTCAGTCTTGTTGATGAAGACAACGATGTATGGAACACCGACTTGACGAGCAAGTAAGATGTGTTCACGTGTTTGTGGCATAACGCCATCAGTACCTGCGACAACAAGGATTGCACCATCCATTTGAGCAGCACCGGTGATCATGTTCTTGACATAGTCAGCGTGCCCTGGGCAGTCGACGTGAGCATAGTGTCTCTTGTCTGTTTGATATTCGATGTGGGCTGTGTTAATTGTAATACCACGAGCCTTTTCTTCTGGAGCGGAGTCGATTTGTGCATAATCGGTTTTGACAGCACCGCCCTTTTTAGCTAAGACAGAAGTGATAGCAGCGGTTAATGTGGTTTTACCGTGGTCAACGTGACCAATTGTACCGATATTAACGTGTTCTTTGGTTCTGTCAAAATGTTGTTTTGCCATAAAATTGAAATCTCCCTTCTCTTTCGTATATGCAACTTTGCAACGAAATCATAATATAGCAATTGTTTTTTATTATCAATACCAATTTATTAGGTATTAAGTAATATTTTAGCGAGCGGACATCCCACTCTTTTTGATAATTTCTTCTTGAATGTATTTTGGACATTCGCCATAGCGATCGAATTGCATGACGTAGTTACCACGACCTTGTGTCATAGAACGTAAGTCTGTGACGTAACCGAACATTTCGGAAAGTGGTACTTCGGCTTCAATAGTTTTCGCATTCGCTCTTTGGCTTTCACCGGTAATGTTACCTCTTCTACGAGAGATATCACCGATGACATCACCATAATATTGTTCAGGAACTGTAACTTCAATCTTCATGATTGGTTCTAAGATGACTGGGTTACATTTTTTAGCCGCTTCTTTAAGCGCTAAAGAGGCAGCGATCTTATAGGCGGCTTCGGATGAGTCGACATCATGGTAAGAACCATCGAATAATGTGGCTTTAATATCCATGACTTCGAATCCGGCAACCATACCTCTTTTCAAGGCATCCACTAAACCATCTTGAGTTGGTTTAATATATTCTCTTGGGACAGAACCACCGACAATCGCATCGACGAATTCAAATCCTTTGCCTGGGTTTGGTTCAAATTTGATCCAGACGTGACCGTATTGACCACGACCACCAGATTGTTTGATGTATTTACCTTCGCAATCCGCGGTTCCTTTGATGGTTTCTTTATATTCAACTTGAGGAGCGCCGACGTTCACTTGAACGTTAAATTCTCTTCTCATACGATCAACGATAATGTCTAAGTGTAATTCACCGACACCAGCGATGATGGTTTGACCAGTTTCCGCATTAGTACGGACTCTGAAGGTTGGATCTTCTTCCGCGAGTTTTTGTAAGGCAATAGACATCTTTTCTTGGTCGGCTTTGGTTTTTGGTTCCACCGCTTCTTCGATAACTGGATCTGGGAATTCCATCTTCTCTAAGATGACTTCATTCTTTTCATCACATAATGTATCGCCAGTAATTGTGGATTTTAAACCAACAACCGCACCGATATCACCAGCGTGTAATTCTTCCACTTCTTGTCTGTGATTGGAGTGCATGAGAACGACACGGGCGATTCTTTCTTTGACACCTTTGGTGCTGTTCATGACATAGCTTCCGGCTTTTAAGACACCGCTATAGACACGAACATAAGCTAATCTACCGATGAATGGGTCAGTCGCAATCTTGAAAGCTAATGCTGCTAATGGAGCATCGTCTGTTGGTTTACATATGACCTCATTACCTCTTTCATCTGTACCTTTAGCAGGTGGGATATCAAGAGGACTTGGTAGATAGTCGATAACGCCGTCTAATAATAATTGAATGTTCTTATTCTTATAAGCGCTACCGCAGAAGACAGGATGGAATTCACCAGTTAAAACGGCTTTACGAATAACTTCTTTTGTCTTTTCAACGGATGGTTCTTTTCCTTCTAAGACGAGCATCAAGATTTCTTCATCGAAATTTGATAAGGCTTCGAATAATTTCGCTCTTAATTCAGCGACTTTATCCTTATATTCTTCAGGGATTGGCTCTTCATGTGGTTCTTCATGAATATCAGAGGAATAAACCCATGCTTTTTGTTCGATAATATCGATACATCCCCTAAGAGTAGATTCGATACCGATTGGGTATTGGACAGCAGCAGCGTTAGCACCTAATCTGTCATATAATGAACGGACGCTCATTTCGAAGTCCGCACCGATCGCGTCAAGTTTATTGACGAAGACGATTCTAGGAACACCGTATTTGCTACCTTGTCTCCAAACGGTTTCTGTTTGTGGTTCAACACCGTTTTTACCATCTAAAACAGTGATCGCACCATCTAAGACACGAAGTGAACGTTCAACTTCAACGGTGAAGTCGACGTGCCCAGGAGTGTCGATAATGTTAATTCTATTGCCCTTCCAGTGAGCGGTTGTCGCCGCGGAGGTAATGGTGATACCTCTTTCCTGTTCTTGGGCCATCCAGTCCATCGTGGCCGCACCTTCGTGGGTTTCACCGATCTTATGGATTTTACCAGTGAAATAAAGAATACGTTCTGTGGTTGTAGTTTTACCGGCATCGATATGGGCCATAATTCCGATATTACGGGTATGGGCTAAGTCAAATTCGCGATTTGCCATATGTTTTTGCCTCCCCTACTACCAACGATAATGGGCGTAAGCTTTGTTGGCTTCGGCCATCTTGTGTGTATCTTCTCTCTTTTTCACGGAAGCACCAGTGCCGTTAGCGGCATCGATGATTTCGTTAGCTAAACGTTCTTCCATGCTCTTTTCGTTTCTTAAACGTGAGTAGTTAACTAACCATCTTAATCCTAAGGTTACTTTTCTATCTGGAGTAACTTCGGTAGGAACTTGGAAGTTAGAACCACCAACACGTCTCATTTTTAATTCGACAGTTGGCATGATGTTGTTTAAAGCTGTGGCGAAGACGTCCATGGCTGGTTTTCCAGTTTTGTCTTCGATTTTCTTGAAGGCGGAATAGAGAATGTTTTGAGCGGTTCCCTTTTTACCATCAAGCATAATTTTGTTAATTAAACGAGTGACTAACTTATTGTTATATATTGGATCTGGTAAGACGTCACGTTTTGTTGCATTTCCTTTACGCATAATGTTTTCCTCCTCCTAACTATTCAGCTTTCTTTGGCTTTTTAGTGCCATATAAGCTTCTGCCTTGACGGCGAGCTTCGATACCAGCGCAGTCTAAGGTACCACGAACGATGTGATATCTAACACCTGGTAAATCCTTCACACGTCCACCTCTAATCATAACTGTGGAGTGTTCTTGTAAGTTGTGACCTTCACCACCGATATAGGCTGTGACTTCGTATCCGTTTGATAATCTAACACGGGCGTATTTTCTTAACGCAGAGTTAGGTTTTTTCGGAGTCATTGTACCGACACGGGTGCAGACACCACGTTTTTGTGATGAGGCTTGGTCGATGTTCTTTTTCTTTAAAGAGTTCCATCTAGTACCTAAGGCTGGAGCTTTGGTCTTCCAGGTCTTATTATGACGGCCTTCACGAACTAATTGGTTAATGGTTGGCATATAATTGCTCCTTTCGATAACTATTTTAATTTGGTAAATCTTTATCCACGCCACCAGGTGTATCGACCATTTTCTTTAAAAAATGGACCCACTCGGTCAGCGTAGTTAGAGTTCACACGCTCATATATATTAAATAAATAGGTATTTTGACGCAAGCAAAAATTTATATTTTTCTTTACTTTTATGTTCAACATATCCTGGCGTATCAAATATCCATATAAAAAATCTGGAATCAATTGACCCCAGATCCTTTATTTATCTAATTTAAATTATTTTGCTTCTTTTTTGCCGACAAAGACTTTTTCTTTGACAACACCTGGAACGATACAAAGCGCTAAGAACATCACTAAAGCGATGACAAGGAAAATGATTTGTAAACTAGGATTTGATTTAGCAAATTCGAAATTGTCTAATTTTAGATTTGTTAAAGCAGTCACAACTGCTAATGCTACAAAAGCTGGGATAATAGTAATAGCTAAGAAAGGAATGGTAAGTCCTCTTGCACCTTTAGGTGTTGGCATAAAGAATGAACCAACAATAGCTAAAGCATCAAGGATTAAGATAACCATCATCATTGTACCCATCGCGCCGACTGTATTGTTAGTGATATCAAGAACAGTTTGGATAGATTTGGCATCCGCGTCTTTAGCGATAGCAGGGATAGAATAGACATATACTGGATTAAATGGTTTACCAGATTGTAAACCTAAGATGGAACTTTTCACGGTTAAACCGAGTGCTGGACCATAATTCACAGTAATTGTGGTGACGAATGCTAAGAAGAAAAATAGCAAACATAAAAGTGCGATACCAGTGATCAAACACTTCTTTAAGGTAATTCTCATTATAAGTATCCTCCAAAAAAACCTTATCTTTATTATAAGGTAATTTTATGAGAATTAGTCAATATTTTATCTCATTATTGAAATAGTTATCTCTTTAGTGGAAATCGCTTCCACTTTTAAGGTGAATGTAGTTTTACTACCATCATTAAATGTAAAGTCTTTAAATGTGGTGATACCGAAGTCGTCACCTAATCTAAATAGAGTGTTATTATTCGCTGGGATACTATCTTTAAAAGTATTAGAACCACTACTTTCTAATAGATGATATAAAACTGGATAATCTTTATTAGCTTGTTCATCATTTATGGAATTATTATAGGCGTAATCTAAAGCCACACTTTTACCGGCGATCTTTTCCTTATAATTTGGATCATCCACTGTCGCTAATAAAGAGGAATTAATACTACCTAAAGTGTAATATCCAAGTGTCGCGTTAACATGATAAATCTTTAAGCCGTGATATTCAGGATAAGTATAAATACCTTTATTTCCATTTTTATCCATATAGGAGAATTGACCAGAAAATCTATTTAATCCTTCAGGAATAAAATATTCCACTAATAAATATTCGCTAAATGGAGAATTGTTATATTTCTGACTTGGTATTAATAAGTAATCACCAGAAGTGATAAATGGTTTTAATTTATATTTAAAATTAACACCTTCTTTAACCACTAAAGGGGAGGACCAATTTAGTAAATATTTACTAAATGCGCTATGATCACCGATATTATAATCCATCATATCGAATAATCCTAAAGGCTGATAATGATAATCTCTTCCCCCATAATCATCATAGATATAATGGGTATTATAATAGTCGCTTAATCCCAACAAATGACCTGTTTCATGGATTAAATAATTCGTATAAGAACGATTATCTTTTTGAATAATTGTGTCTACACTTGTCCAAGAATAGTTATTTAAATAAGGAGCTATATTGTTATAGCCATTTTCTCCTTGATAAGTGTAATAGGTATAAGCCCAGAATAAATTATCTTCATTGCTCTTATTATTTGAGGAAACATAGGGATGATCATAAATTAGATAAACACCATCGATATTGTCATCGTTATCTAAATCATATTTACTTAAATCAATAGATTTGTCTTCTTTAATCTTATCAATCGCTTTCTCGGCGATAATACTAGAAGCATTCATATAACTTGAAGATATCGATTTCCAGTTAGAAGAGTCCACTCCGATGTTATACCAAGGGGCGACTTCACCTTTAATTCTTAAAGTGCCATAGCTAGATTTATTATAATAACCAGCGACTGAATCATAATTAGTCATCTTATGATCACCAAAGAAAGCATTTTCTATAAATATCGTTTTCTTTTCTAATAAGGAAGTATCACTATCAGTGAAATAAACTGGAACCACTAATAAGTTGATATCGCCTTTAGATAATAGCGTCTCTCTTTTACGACCAGTTTTATTATTTTCTAATAAATTAGAAATATTATTTATTTCCGCAATATCAGTGACGACACTATTACTTTTGCTATATCTAATAAAATGTTCATCTTCATAATCAATAACATAGTTATGTTCTTGAACATATTTATCAATCGGAACAAATCTTAAATTAATCGCTCCTTGGCAACCACTTATTAATAAAGATAATAAGGATAAAGAAAATATTTTCTTTTTCATATCTATTATTTTGATATTTATCCTTATTTTTGTAAAGAATAGGGTTATAGTTAATATATGGATAAAAAGAAATTAATCGAAAATATTATTAGTACTTCGAAAGTCTTAGCCCCAGCAATTATCGCTGAGAAGATATATGAAAAGATGTTTAATCATCATATCTATACTTTTTCTCCTCTATATTTTTCTAATGAAGATTTTCCAAATCTAGTGTCTCATAGACATGAATTTAGAAGTGAAAATAAAAATTTACTCGTTGGTTATATATATAAAAGTATTAATAATAAGGATATAAAGGGACTATTTATCTTCTCCCATGGTTATGGGGGAGGTGGCCACCACTGCTATTTAGATTTAATAAGTGCGATTTGTGAACTTGGCTATTTAGTTTTCGCTTATGATATGACCGCTAATGACGAAAGTGAAGGTCATAACATGAAAGGCTTTACCCAAGGCATGTTAGATTTAAATTCGGCGATTAAATATGTGGAATCCTTACCGGAATATCAAAAAATGCCTTTATATTTATGTGGTCATTCTTTAGGTGCATATAGTGTCACCGCTAATCTAGGATGGCACCCTTCAATTAAAGGAGCGATCGCGTTTTCTGGTTTTAATACTTCTACTTCTCCTTTTAAATATAATGGGGAATTATACGCGGGAGATAAAAGCCAAGAATTTTTACAATATGTCGATACTTTAGAACATCTAATCTTTGGAGATATATGTAAAAGAGATTCCTTAACTTCTTTAAAAGAAAGTAAGGCTAAAGTGGTTATTGTTCATTCAGAAGATGATAACATCATCCCCATAAGCGCTGGATATGATATTTACTATAAAGAGTTTAAAAATAATAAGCGCTTTAAATTTGTCAAATTATTAACTCATGGACATGGCACAGTCTATTACACCTTACAAGGTAAGCATTATTACGATAAAATAGGCCGAAATTTCCACGTTTATTGTAAACGCACGGAAAGATCTAACGAAGATAAAAAAGCTTATTTAGAGAGCCAAATCGATCGAAATATCTATAACCACTTAGTGGATATAAAAGCTTTAAAGTCATATATCGATTTCATTACAAATTAAAGGACCCACAAATTGTGAGTCCTATTTTGATATTTTAGAAGTTATTTCTTCTCTTCTGTGGCTTTACGGATTTTTTCATGAATTTCGTTAATGACACGATCATGTTCTTCAACATATCGATCACTAACTTCTTTCATCTTTCCTTCAACGGAGAAGTTTTCCACTAAAGCATCTTCATCCTTCGCGGATAATAATCCACGACCCGCAGGAATTAAGTGACCGGTAATAACATTTTCTTTTAAACCATGTAAATTATCGCGTTTGCACTTAATCGCGGCATCGGTAAGAACACGTGTTGTTTCTTGGAAGGAAGCAGCGGATAAGAAGGAATCGGTTTCTAAGGCCGCTTTCGTGATACCTAAGATAAGAGGTGAGAAGACAGCTGGACGTTTACCTTCGGCTAAAACTTTAGCGTTCTTCGCGGTAAAGGTTGTTAAGCTGACTCTAGTACCAGAGAGCATATCGGTGTCACCAGCGTCGACAACGAAGACTTTTCTTAACATTTGTCTAACGATAACTTCGATATGTTTATCGCTAATACCGATGGATTGTTCACTATAAACTTTTTGAACTTCTTTTAAGATATAGTTTTCCACCGCTGTCACATCAGCGTTTTCTAATAATTGTTTTGGTGAGATAGCACCTTCGGTAATCTTACCACCGTTAATGACTTTATCACCTTTCTTGACTCTTAATCTCGCACCGAAATTGGTCTTATATTGTTTTTCTTCTAAATCGTTTCTGACAGTTACTAGATAGCAGCCACCTTCTTCTTTAATATCGGTTACTGTACCAGTAATTTCACTAATTAAAGCTTCACCTTTAGGTGTACGAGCTTCAAATAATTCTTGAACACGAGGCAAACCTTGAGTAATATCGCTACCCGCAACACCACCGGTGTGGAAGGTTCTCATTGTTAACTGAGTACCAGGTTCACCAATGGATTGAGCCGCCATAATACCGACAGCTTCACCAATTTCAACTTTTCGACCAGTGGCTAAGTTTCTACCATAGCAGTGGACACAGACACCATCTTTAGTTTCACAACCAAATAAGCTTCTAATTTCCACTTCTTTAATACCAGCGTTAACGACAGCCTTGGCTTGGTCTTCATCAATTAAGGTATTTCCTTTAACGATGACTTCGCCGGTTTCTGGATTAACGATATCGTTAAGAGCGAATCTACCGACTAAACGGTCTTCTAATTTCACGATAACGGTATTTCTAGCCGAATCTCTAATTTCTCTAACTTTGAAGCCACGATCAGTGCCGCAGTCTTCTTCTCTAACGATAACATCTTGAGAGACGTCGACTAATCTTCTTGTTAAATAACCAGAGTCAGCGGTCTTTAAGGCTGTATCCGCACCACCCTTACGAGCACCGTGGGTGGCAATAAAGAATTCGGAAACGGACATACCTTCACGGAAGCAACGTTTAACTGGTAATTCGATGGCGCCACCTGATGTAGAACCCATCAAGCCTCTCATACCTGCTAACTGTAAGATGTTAGAGATATTACCACGAGCGCCAGAATCGCTCATCATGAAGATAGCGTTATTCTTATCTTTATTAAATTGTTCAGTTAATTTCGCTTGAACTTCGTTCTTCACATTTTCCCAAACGGAAACGACTTGTTTATGTCTTTCATCATTGGTTAATAAGCCCATTTGATACATTTCTGTTAATTCATGAACTTTATTATCGCCTTCTTTTAAGATTTCTTCTTTACCTTGAACCATATGGATATCGCTTAAGGCAATGGATAATCCGGCGACTGTAGAATAATGGAAGCCTTGGTCTTTAATCTTATCTAAGACTGCGGAGGTCTTTGGATTACCTTGACGGTCATATCTTTGGAAGACCGCATCGATAATCTTACCTAAGTCTTTCTTACCGAATGGT
Organism: Bacilli bacterium; assembly: GCA_045113315.1. Classification (GTDB taxonomy): domain Bacteria; phylum Bacillota_I; class Bacilli_A; order RFN20; family CAG-826; genus RUG13091. The sequence goes on along the minus strand of JBGUIX010000005.1, from coordinate 96,604 downwards.
TTTAAGACTGGACGTTTGGCGATTTCCTCACGAATGTCTGTACCTTTTTTCACCACATATTTAGCGAATGTTTCTTTATTTCCGGTTAAGGAATTAGAGCTAATTTCATTTAAATATGGGAAATCTGCAGGGAAAATGAGGTTGAAGATCACTTTACCAACAGAAGTGATGATGTAACTATTTTTTTCTTCTTCAGTGAAATTAGATTTAAGTAAAGCGCTACCTAAAATCGCAATTCTATTGTGTAAATGAATTTGTTTAGTTTGATAAGCCAAGATGACATCATCAACATTTTTAAACACTTTACCTTCACTCATCGCGAATAATTCATATTTTTCCGCTTCTTCAATATCGCCCATTTCTCTTAATTCTTTGGCCTTAGCTAAGAATTCATCTTTGGTCTTTTCACTAGTTAAATAATAGTTACCAATAACCATGTCTTGAGAAGGTGTAACGATTGGTTTACCGTCTTTAGGACCTAAGATGTTATTGCTAGCCAGCATTAAATCTAAAGCTTCTTCTTGAGCAGCTTTACTTAATGGGACGTGAACCGCCATTTGGTCACCATCGAAGTCAGCGTTAAATCCGGTACACACTAATGGGTGTAAACGGATAGCACGACCATCGACTAAGATTGGTTGGAAAGCTTGAATACCAAGTCTATGTAACGTTGGAGCACGGTTCAGTAAAACTGGGTGTTTAGAGATAATTTCTTCGACGATATCAAAGACAACATCTTCATATCTATCGATAATCTTATCAGCTTGTCTATGCGCGTTAGCTAATCCTCTTTTTAATAATTCACAAGCGATGAATGGTCTTAATAATTGGATAGCCATTTCTCTTGGTAAGCCACATTGATACATCTTTAAGAATGGACCAACAGCGATAACGGAACGACCAGAATAGTCGACACGTTTACCGAGTAAGTTTTGTCTGAAACGACCTTGTTTACCTTTAAGAGCGCTACTTAAGCTCTTAAGAGCTCTGCCACCAGGACCTTGGACTGGTTTATTTCTTCTGCCGTTATCGATTAAAGCGTCAACGGCTTCTTGAAGCATACGTTTTTCATTCATCAAAATAACTTCTGGTGAATTCATATCGATTAATTTCTTTAAACGATTATTTCTAGAAATAACTCTTCTATATAAATCGTTTAAGTCGGAGGTAGCAAATCTACCACCATCTAATTGAAGCATTGGTCTTAAATCTGGTGGAATAACAGGGATGACATCAAGAACCATCCATTCTGGTTTATTCTTTGGATTTCTAAAAGCTTCAATAACTTCAAGTCTCTTTGTTAATTTTTGTCTAGATAATGGGGAAGTATCTTTCATTTTAGAAGAGATTTCTTCCGCTTCTTTATCTAGATCGACTTCTTGTAATAAACGTTTAATCGCTGCCGCACCTTCGGAGAATTCACATCCGACATATTTCTTTAAGAAATTAGCGATGCTTTGGAAGTCAAAGACTTGAACAGGAGATTCTAAGTTTTCTAATAACTGAGCACTTCTATTCCAATCTTCACTACCTTCGATTAAACCCCACTCCTCACCATGTCTTTGAAGTTCTTTAATAGCAGGAATAAAGATTTCTCTACCGTTTCTTTCATTGATGAATTCACGGTAATATAAAACTTCACTCTTACCTGGATTTAAACAGATGTGAGCGGCGTAATAGACTACTTCTTCTAAGTGTTTAGGAGAAATATCTAAGACTAAGCCAATACGGCTTGGAATACCTTTTAAATACCAAATATGGGTACATGGAGAAGCGAGTTCGATATGACCCATTCTCTCACGTCTGACATCTTTGGTGGTAATTTCGACACCACAGTTTTCACAAACCACGCCAGCAAATCTAATCTTTTTATATTTACCACAATAACATTCATAATCCTTACTAGGACCGAATATTTTTTGGCAATATAAGCCATCTGGTTCTGGTTTTTGAGAGCGGTAATTAATTGTTTCTGGTTTTAAAACTTCACCATGCGACCAGCTACGAATCTTTTCAGGAGAAGCAAGTCCGACTTGAATTGCGGTTAATCTTTTAACATCAAACATCGTATTTTTCCTCCTTATTCTTCTTCGCTATAATCGCGAACATTCATGCCGAGAGCTTCGGCATCAACTGTGCTTTCTGGACCACTTTCACCAGTTAAGTTACGAATTGAAGAATTAATCTTTCTTTCTTCTTTTTGAGCTTCTTTAGCTAAAGCGTCCATATCGATGGAATTACCTTCACCATCGAGTAATGTGACATCCATGGATAGAGCTTGTAATTCTTTAACCAAGACTCTGAAGGCTTCTGGCATACCTGGTTTTGGTAATTCTTGGCCTTTGATGATGGCTTCGTAAGTTTTTCTACGACCGACTCTATCATCGGATTTAACGGTAATAATTTCTTGTAAGACGTGCGCTGCACCATAGGCTTCAAGAGCCCAGACTTCCATTTCACCAAATCTCTGACCACCATTTTGGGCTTTACCACCTAAAGGTTGTTGTGTGACTAAGGAATATGGACCAGTAGCACGTGCGTGTAATTTATCATCGACCATGTGGACAAGTTTAATCATATACATGACACCAACAGTGATTCTTTCATCGAATCTTTCACCGGTGGTTCCATCGTATAAGATGGTTTTGCCATCTTTAGCCATCTTGGCTTTTTCCATCATGTCGAAGATTTCTTCATTAGAGATACCATCAAAAACGGGAGTGGCAATCTTGTAGCCGAGTTTCTTTAAAGCCATACCTAAATGGACTTCTAAGATCTGGCCGATGTTCATACGGGAAGGAACACCTAATGGGTTAAGCATAATATCCACTGGGGTACCATCTGGTAAGAATGGCATATCGGCTTCTGGTAAGATACGGGAAATAACACCCTTATTACCGTGACGACCAGACATCTTATCACCTTCGGAGATCTTTCTCTTTTGGACGATATAGACTCTGACGATTTCATTAACTCCTGGAGGGAATTCGCTGCTTCTGCCTTTACCTTCATTCTTGAAGATTTTGACATCTAAGACGATACCTGCACCACCGTGAGGCACTCTTAAGGAAGCATCTTTTCCTTCCACAGTCTTTTCACCAAAGATCGCCATTAATAATTTTTCTTCTGGGGTTGGTTCGGTTTGACCGCGAGGAGTAATTTTACCGACTAAGATGTCGCCTTCTTTCACTTCACTACCAGGGATGATGATACCTCTTTCGTCTAAGAAAGCTTTCGCACTTTCTGAAACGTTAGGAATATCTCTTGTAATCTCTTCATCACCTAATTTAGGAATGGAACGACATTCTAAATCGTATTTTTCAATATGGATTGATGTATAGACATCATCTTTAACAAGTCTTTCGGACATGATGACCGCGTCTTCATAGTTATAACCATTCCAGGTCATGAAGGCGATAGTGACGTTTTGTCCTAAAGCTAAATCGCCATTTTGCATAGCTGGACCATCAGCGATGATATCACCACGTTTAATCTTATCGCCGACTTTAACGATACTAACTTGGTTGATACATGTACCTTGGTTGCTACGTTCAAATTTTTGTAAGTGATAGACTCTTGGCTCTTTTTGACCTTTTTCTAACACTTTAATAGTTCTTGAATCACTATAAGTGACCACACCATCTTCGACAGCGACGACCGCTAAACCACTATCACGAGCGATTTGATGCTCTAAACCAGTACCCACTAAAGGAGCGTGTGGTTGTAATAAAGGTAAGGCTTGACGTTGCATGTTACTACCCATAAGGGCACGCATGGTGTCATCGTTTTCTAAGAATGGAATGCTACCGGCAGCGATTGAGACAATTTGTTTTGGGCTAACGTCAACATAGTCGACCTCTTCTTTAGGAGCCATGATGTTTTCGCCTTTATATCTAGCGATAACTTGGTCGTCTAAAATTTCACCGTTAGGACCTAAATTGATGTTCGCTTCAGCAATACATTTATCCCATTCTTCATCCGCGGATAAGTAAACAGAATCTTTCGCATCGTTTAAAACACGGCAAGTTTTCTTGTCAACTTTACGATATGGAGTTTCAATAAATCCATATTTATTAATTTTCGCGTATGAGGCGAGGTTATTAATTAAACCGATGTTTTGACCTTCAGGGGTTTCAATAGGACAGATTCTACCATAGTGAGAAACGTGAACGTCACGAACTTCAGTAGAGGCTCTATCACGTGTTAAACCGCCCGGGCCTAACGCGGATAATCTTCTTTTATTAGTTAATTCCGCGAGAGGGTTAGTTTGATCCATGAACTGAGATAATTGCGAGGAAGCAAAGAATTCACGGATACTCGCTGTTAATGGACGAGTATTGATGAGTGATTTTGGCTTCACATTGCCTAAATCAGAAATGGACATCTTTTGTTGGACTGTCTTTACCATTTTGGCAAGTCCAATACGGAATTGATTTTGAATTAATTCACCGACACAACGGATACGTCTATTACCTAAATGGTCGATATCATCAGTGGAACCGAATCCATCGATTAAATTTAAGAAATAGGAGAATCCCGCTAAGATGTCACTAATAGTGACAGTTTGTGCGGTGCTATTTAAATCAGTACCGACAATCTTACAGATTTTCTTATCTTTGTCGTTGTTATAGACTTTCACAATGTTAACTAAGTTGTGATTATCTAAACGCTCATTGATATTGAGCTTATGTAGATGCGCGCCTTTTTCAAAGAAATCTTCATCTCTTAAAGCGTCGACATCCGCCGCTGTTAAGGTATAACCGCGTTTGAATCTAATCTCGCCATCCGCAGAGACTAAATTTTCCGCTAATGTTCTACCCGCTAAACGGTTATAGACAGATAATTTCTTAATGTATTTATAACGCCCAGCACGTCCTAAGTCATTACGTTTATCATCAAAGAATTTTTGCACTAAGAAGTTATTTGTACCTTCTTCAGTGACTGGTTCACCAGGTTTCATCTTCTTAAAGATATCGATTAATGCCCCTTTGACGGTTTTTGTTTTGGCGTCGTTATCTTTCGCTAAGGTTATTTCTAACGCTTCGTTTTTACCAAATAAGCTGATAATATCTTCATCACTTTCGATACCTAAGGCACGAATTAAAGTGGTCGCGTGCATCTTTCTTTGACGATCGATACGGACACTTAAGATGTCTTTATTATCACTTTCAAATTGTAACCATGTACCTCTTCCAGGAATAAGGTCACATTCATATAAATATTTTCCAGCTTTCATCTCTTTAGAGAGATAGGCGCCAGGGGAACGGACTAATTGAGAAACGATAACTCTTTCCGCACCATTGACGATAAATGTTCCACTGCTAGTCATAAGTGGGAATTCACCCATATAGACTTCAGATTCATTGATCTCACCAGTTTCTTTATGTGTTAAACGTAAATTGACATGGATTGGGACACTATAGGTGAAATCTTGAGCTTTACATTCTAATAATGTGTGCTTTGGTTCACCAAATCTGACGGAGACATAGTCGATAGAGAGGGTTCCAGTATAGTTAACAATTGGGAACGCTTCTTTAAAAACTTCGTCTAAGCCTTTTTCCTTAAATTCCTCATAGGACTTTGTTTGAATTTCCACCAAGTTTGGGAGTGGTAAATCTCCGGAAAGATGGGAGTAATCATAACGTCCATTATTGAGTTGTTTCAAATCTTTAATATTTCTTATCATTGAAATGGCTCCTTAAATCAATTATTTACTTGTCATTTTCTCCGCGACATAGATGTAATAACCTTTATCTCTTTTTAAAAGAGTGATATTTCCAAATAGACTTTCGATATATCTAGAAGCACTTGGACCACCTTGGTTTTTACGTATGACGAGGTAGAGATGACCGCCATCAATTAAGTGTGATAATGCCCCTTCATACATTGCGTAAGTAACGATTTTACCAGCGCGAATCGGGGGATTAACCACTATTGAATCATATTGTTTTCCTTCTAAATTTTTATAGACATCACTTTGAAGGATAGTGACTCTATGGCTTAAACCTAATGATTCAGCGTTTTTCTTGCATAAATTAAGTGCGCGCGAATTAATATCAGCGAGATCGACTCTCGCTTCTGGACTAGTTAAGGCAATCGTTAAGCCAAGTGGGCCATAACCGCATCCTAAATCTAAAATATTACCCGCGAGTCGAAGGGGGACGATAACCTTTAAAAAGGCATAAGTCCCCTCATCAATTTGACTCTTCGAGAATACACCGTTATCAGTTAATAAAGTTATGGTTCTTCCATCAATAAAGTAACTTATTTCTCTCTCATTTGACGCACTTGAGGGATTTAAATCGTAATAATGGGCCATAGATAACGGATTTAACTAAAGTTAATTATTTAACTTCGACTTCTGCACCAGCAGCTTCTAAAGCTTTCTTGTGTTCTTCAGCTTCAACTGGGGAGATGTGTTCTTTGACAGCGCATGGAGCACCATCGACTAATTTTTTAGCATCCATTAAGCCTAAGCCAGTGATCGCTTGAACAGCTTTGATGACTTGGACTTTGCTCATGCCAGCGCTCTTGATAAATAAAGAGACTTCACTTGGGCCAGCGGCTGGTCCTTCTTCTTCGGCTGGAGCAGCAGCAGCTGCAACAGGAGCGGCGGCGGTAACACCGAATTCTTCTTCGACCGCTTTGACTAAATCATTTAATTCCATTACAGACATTTCTTTTAATGCTGCAACGATTTCTTCTTTTGTTAACTTTGCCATTTTCTTTTCCTCCTAATTGGCGTTATTTTGCATCCGCCACAGCTTTAACTGTGCAAGCAAATTGACGGATTGGTGCTTGTAAGCACGATAAGAACATTGAAAGTAGTCCTTCTCTGCCAGGCATTTTTGCGACTTCTTTCATCTTGTCGGCATCGGCGAATCTTCCTTCGACGACACCACCCTTGATTTTAAGAGTGTCACCAAATCTCTTGGCATATTTAGCGGTCACTTTCGCACCACCACTCACTTCTTTTGAGAAGATGATGGCGTTAGGTCCGCTCAAAACATCTTTAAGTTCGTAGCCGAGTTCTTCACTAGCTCTTTCCACTAATGAATTCTTATAGACGCATAATTCAGATTCTTCTTTACGTAAAGCACGACGAAGTTCTTGAAGTTGAGCGACTGTTAAGCCACGGTATTCCGCAACGATAATGGTTGAAGAATTTTTCGCTTTATCAACGATTTCCTTAACGACACTTTGTTTTGCTGCTAAGACTTCTTTATTCATTATTCTTGACCTCCTTTTTCTAATTTGTTTTTGAGGCTCCAATATACTTGAGTTATTAGAAATATGTTTCTATGCCTCGGTAACATTATTAAGACTCACGACGTCCGTTACTGTCTTCGGTATATTGAAATCTTTTTTAATTAACGACCATTAAATGTGAAGTTGATCGCTGGACCCATGGTCGTATGGACGACAGCGGTCTTAATGTAATTGCCTTTGATTGCAGCTGGACGAGCCTTTAAGATGGCATCGACTAAAGCATGTAAATTTTCAGCAATTTTCTTTTCGTCGAATGAAACTCTACCGATAGAGACGTGCATATTAGCTTCTTTATCTGTTCTATATTCGACTTTACCAGCTTTGATTTCCGCAATTGCTTTGCTTAAATCTGTAGTAACAGTGCCAGTTTTTGGGTTAGGCATTAAACCTTTAGGACCCAATATTCTAGCAATTCTACCGATTAAGCCCATCATGTTTGGGGTTGCGACGATGACATCATATTCAAACCAGTTTTCACGTTGAATCTTTTCAATCATCTCTTGGCCACCGTAGAAATCAGCACCAGCAGCTTTTGCTTCTTCAACTTTATCAGTAATAGCTAAGACCTTTTTGGTTTTACCATTGCCGTTAGGTAGGACGAGAGTTCCTCTAACTTGTTGATCAGCTTGTTTTGGATCGATGTTGAGTTTGAATGAGACATCGACTGTGGCGTCAAATTTCACAGTGGATGTTTCTTTGACTAATTTGCTAGCTTCTTCAATAGTGTAAAGTTTTTCAGCATCAACTTTTTCTAAAGCAGCGCGATATTTCTTTCCGTATTTCATAAGTTACTCCTTAGTCCTTGACGACAATGCCCATATTGTTGGCAGTGCCTTCGATGACTTTCATAGCAGCCTCAACATCATTGCTGTTTAAGTCAGGTAATTTGTACTCCGCGATTTGGCGAAGTTGTTCACGGGTAATGCTTCCGATAACTGTTTTTCTACCTAAAGCGTTACCTTTTTGTAATCCAGCGGCTTTTAAGATGAGACCTGCAGCTGGTGAGGTCTTGATGACGAAATCATATGATTTGTCTTCATAAGCTGTGATAAGAACTGGAACGACTTCTCCACGTCTATCGGCGGTCTTGGCGTTAAAGTCTGTACAGAATTTCGCCATATTGACACCGGCAGAAGCGAGTTTTGGACCTGGTTTAGCTTCGCCACCAGGAAGTTCCATCTTCACGACTTTTGCGATTTTTTTACTCACGTGACTATTCCTCCTATTTTAGATTTGTCCGTGCCGTGGTTAATGAGTGAATCGCCACCCTTCCACGATACTACTTACACGCGTATCACACCTCTCGTGTGTGAAGGCAACATGCTTAAATAATTTATCAAATGTGTATGAGTGAGCGCAAGCAAAATTTTAAATTTTTACTTAAGGTTATTCTCGTATATGAACAAAATTACCTTTCAAATTATAAATAATTTGGTAAAAATAGACTTTTATATCAGAAAAGTTGTATAATAAGGCGAATATGGCCAAATTACTAGACCTAAAACCCAAGAAAAAGATCTGGCAGATGAACCCTTATGTTCTTGTCATTCTTTCCTTTGCGATTGTGATTTTTATCGGATCGGTACTTTTAACCTTTCCGTTTTCACAAGCTAATGGCAAATGGGGAAATTATATGGATTCCTTATTCTCTGCTGTTTCAGCCACTTGTGTGACTGGTCTTTGTACATATGCAAACGGTATAGGAAATCAATTAACATTCTTTGGTCAAATAGTGATTCTAATCATGATTCAAATCGGTGGTTTAGGATTTATTACAGTCTTAACCTTCTTTATCACATTATTTAGAAGCAAATTACAGTTTAGAGATCGTTACTTAATTTCCCAAATGGTCGGTTCCACTTCTTTCGCTGATGTTGTGAAATTTGTCCGTCGTTTGATCTTAATTTCCTTTACTGTTGAGACTATTGGATTTTTAATTGGTTTACCAGTTTTCTTTGAAATGTTCCCAAAAAATCCTAGTGCTGCAATGTGGAATTCCTTATTTACATCCGTCAGTGCATTTAATAATGCGGGATTTGATTTATTCGGTGGTACTTCTTTAATTAGAGGTGTCGGAAACGAACTCATCGATTCTTTACCTACATGGGCTTATTATTATCTATGTACTTATATCATGATATTAATCGTAACAGGTGGTATTTCCTTCCTTGTTATTATCGATGTATTTTCCTTTAAAAGACATAAACAATGGAGAGCTTTTACCAAAATTGTTTTAGTGACCACAGGGGTCTTATTGTTATTAGGTTGGGGTATATTTACCTTAACTGAATGTTTCAAAGCTGACCCGATGAACGCCTTTGAAGCATTATTCCAAAGTGTCACTTTAAGAACAGCGGGATTCGCTAATTATGATCAAGATAATTTATCGATGACCGGTAAAGCCTTTGGTTGCTTCCTAATGTTTGTTGGTGGTTCACCTTTATCCACGGCAGGTGGTATTAAAACCACTACACTATTTATGATTTTCTTAGCGATGTTTTCCTATTTTAGAGGAAGTCAAGTCGCTGCTTTCAAACGTCGTTATTCCACAAATATGATTGTGAAAGCGATGTCATTAGTCTTTTTAGGAATTTTATTAGTCTTATTAGGATTCTTGGTGATGGCCACATTTGAAGCGAACAATTTAAGAGGAGATATTATCGTTAGTGAAAAGACGACTGCGATCTTATACGAAGTATTCTCTGCTTTTGGAACCGTCGGTGTTTCAACAGGTATCACTCCATATATCACTGTCGGTAGTAAAATTACCTTATGCATTTTAATGTTCTTTGGTAGATTAGGTCCTATGACTTTCTTACAAATCTTCCAAGCGAACTTAGATAAAGAACAAAATATTCATTATGACTATGTGGAAGAAGACTTCCTTATCGGTTAATATATAAAGGAGAAAAAATTATGGCGAAAAAATCATTTGCGGTTATTGGACTAGGTCAATTCGGACGCGCTGTCGTGGACGAACTTTTAGACAATGGTATGGACGTTATCGCTATCGATAACAATCGTGAAGCTATTGAAAAAGTAGCGAAATATTTACCAACTTCTTTCGTCGCTGATAGCACCAACGAACAAGCTTTAACAGAACTCGGTATTCGTGATGTTGACGCGGTTATCGTCGCTTTCGGTGATAACAAAGAAGCTTCAATTTTAACTACTGTTATTTTAAGAGAATTTGGCATTGAACAAATTATTGTTCGTGTCGATGATGACTATTATGTGCCAATTATGAAAAAACTCGGTGCTACCGATGTTATCACTCCTCAAAAAGCCGCTGGTGCCGCTTTAGCGAATAGATTAGGTAACTCCGACTATAAAGATTTCTATCGTTTAGATAGTAAATACTCTATTATCTCAATTATCATCAATCCTGGCTTTATTCCAGTGACCTTAAGAGAACTTAATTCCAAAGAAGTGTATGGTGTCTCTATCGTCTTAATTATTAGAAACAATCGTTCCTTCGTTCCTGGTGGTAATGACTCATTACTTCCTGATGACACAATTTACGTGGTTGGTACCACCAAAGAAATCAAAAGCTTCCGTGAAGAACTTAACGGCAAGAAAAAGATTAAGAAATAAATTTTTACAAAGTAAAAGACTGGCAATCGCCAGTCTTTTTCATTTCCGTTAGATTTTTTCAATTTCTGAGAAGTCAACTTCAACTTTCGTACTTCTACCAAAGAAGATAGTTTCAACTTCAACCACACCATTTTCACGGTTGATACTAAGGATGTGACCTTCAGTGCCTTCAAGAGGACCATGAATAACTTTGATAAGATCGCCTTCTTTATAACGGTCGTACATGCTTTCATCGACCATACCCATTCTCTTAAGAACTGGTTCGACTTGTTCTCTTGGAACAGGGAATGGTTTTGTACCTTTACCAGAAGATCCGACGAAACCGGTAACACCTGGAGTATTACGGACAACATACCAAGCATAGTCAGTCATAATCATTTCGACGAAGACATAACCTGGATATAAGTTTTTCATTCTGGTTTTGCCACTTGGTAAACCAGTTTCTCTATCCATCACTGGAACTTCTTGTTCAGCGACAACAATTCTAAAGATTAATTCTTCTAATCCCATGGATTCAACACGTCTTTTTAAGTTATCCGCAACTTTTCTTTCGTGTGTTGAATAAGTGTTAACGACATACCAAGCTTTTTCGCCTAATTTATCGCCTTTTCCACTATCAGATTCTTCAGAGAAGTCTGTCGTGGTATCTGTAAAACGATTTTCATCAATCATCATTAATTACCTCCGATATTCTTAAACGCATCTTTAAGGAGTGAGATTAATCTCGCACCCGCAGCATCTTCTGCGAATAGCAATAAACCCGCTACCACTGCGATAACAATGACAACGATAATGGATGGGATAAGAGCATCCCTCTTCGGCCAACGAACACGTTTGCCTTCTTTAACGACACCTTTGGCATAACTTTTTAAACCCATAATGTCTCCTCCTTATTTACTAATTTTGTGGAGCGTATGCTTACCACATTTAGGACAATACTTTTTGATTTCGAGAGTTTTTGTGCGATCTTTGGTAATTGTTGTTTGATAATTACGAGATAGACACTCTTGGCAAATTAAAAGAACTTTTTCTCTCATCTATTTGCCCCTCCCCGTATCTTAAGTTTGCTTAATGAATTTATCACAACATTTCGCGCTTGTAAAGAGTGCACGCAAAATATTAGTGCTCATACGTTATATTTCGGTTATGATTAAAGCATGAAAAAGAAACTATTATTTCTATTTGTGGGTGCTTTATCTTTAGGTGTATCTGGATGTACATTAGGTCCAGATGAAAGAAGCACAACTTCAATTAAACCAACATCTTCAACTTCCACTTCTGAAGAAGATGAAGGTGATATCGATTGGGCAGGTGCGTTACTTATTAACGAACAAAATCCAAGTGCCGTCGAATCATCAATTAAACAAGTCATCGAACATAACGGAACAACTGATAATAAAACAGTCCTTTATCGTATAGCAGGAACAGTAGAGTACCCCACTGATTATTCATATGGTAATTTTGACCTTGTTGATAAAACCGGAAATATCAATGTCTATGGCTTATCAAAATCGTCTACTTCAATAACTTATAGTGGAGGGGAATATTCATTTCACAATAACGCCACATTTGGTTCGCTAAATATTAAAGCGGGAGATGTCATTGAAATCGAAGGTATTTTCAAATACTATTCATATTCAGGTGGAGGAGGAATTCCAGAATTCCAAGGTTATCCTACTAAACATTTGAAGAAAAATATTCCTTCAATTGAACCGGTATCATATACTCAGGCTGAACCAACCGATCAATCAGGTGGTTATTATTCATCCATTAGTTCATCTTTGAAAGGAGATTCCTTACTTGGTGAACTCCATAATTTAATGACAAATACCCATCAAAATTTCTTGGATTATTATGGTTTGAGCAGTCATTTTAGATATTCTGATAATTATAACGGTTCTTATTACCGTTGTTTCTATTCTGGAACTAGATGCACTCAATTATCAAGAGAACACGTTTGGGCACAAAACTTAAGCGGCGGATTATTCGGTAAAGAATATGCCGGAAGTGATTTACACCACATAAGACCTTGTAATAAAGATATTAATAGTGAACGAAGTAACGCTCTATTCGGAATTGTTTATGGCCCTAAATCAGGAATGAATTCTTTTGCCTATGAAGGTGGAGATAAAGTTTATTACACAAGAGGGGTATTTGAACCTGATAATTCTATTAAAGGTGATATCGCAAGAATCATCATGTATGTTTATCTTCATTACACAAAAAGAAGCGGAGACACCCAAAGCTATTATTCGGAAACCGCTTTAAAATTTGAAAACATTATGTCACCAAGAACAAAAGCAGAAGCTATTAATTTATTAAGAAAATGGAACGCTGAAGATCCAGTAAGTTCTGCTGAAATATCAAGAAATAATTATGTTTATTCTGTGCAAGGAAATAGAAACCCATTTATCGACCATCCAAAATATGCCGATATGATTTGGGGTTAACCGATAAGATTCTTGGTTTTTAATAGATAGAAAATAGTAATCGAAGTCATTCCTAAGACTGCGATAAAAATAATTAATATAATAGCACCCGTTTGATTCCAATCATTGTTCTTTTTAGCGGGTTCTGGGTCCACGAAGACTCTCACTAACTCTTTCATCGAGTCAGCAATTTTTGCTTTCGCAGAATCTTCATATTCATTCACTACCGCTAAATCTTCTTTAGAAAGAGAAGAATATAAGGAATATACTTCGTTAAAGGTCTTTTCACTAATATCGCAAATATTAGCTTTTTCTATTGGTCTAATATTTTTATTCCAATAATTGATAAAGCCTTCATCAACTGCGTAATAGGAAACATTAATATTGTTTAGATCAAGATTTAAAGAATCAAATTCTTCTTTAGAACCTGTAAATCTAATATTTTTAATATTAGAATTATTAAAAGTATCACTTGAAATATGTGTGATAGAATTAGTTAAAACGAGATTATTAACATCAATCCCATCAAAGACGTTATCAGAGATTTCATCTATTAATAGATCATTATATCGATATAGGCGAAATTCATTATCGTAATCAATATCGTCGATAGATTCCAACGTGTAATTATTTCTTTCATTTAAAGTAACGTGTAAATGTTCTTTATAATCAAAAGATGGGCCAGCATTTTTAGGGCCTAAAGAAAATAAAGAGGCAAATAAAATAGGAAAGAAAGATTTTACCATTGATAAAATCCTCCATTACATAAAATGACAATGACACAGACAATCATCAAAGTAACCACTATTCCTGTTAAGATTAGAAATCCTTTAAACGGGAATGAATAATGATCAGTCATTGGCTCCCCTTCTTTAGCGGGGATGGTGCCATCATCAATTTGTTCTCTTTCAATTTTTTCTTTTTCTTCCATATAGTGACCTAATTATAAAAAGTTTCTGGCTTATTGTAAAAACGATTAGTAACTCTAAGTAAAAGAATTAATAGCCAAGTGTTTAGTGGAACATTTATAAATAAAACGATAATCTGCGTTAATAAAATCATTGGATAAGTGGCAAAGCCAAAAGCAAAACCTTTCATTAGTGTTCCGAATAACACCATAACTGTTACTTCGATAACAAAACAAGAAAAGGAAATGTTAATTGGACTTATAACCAAATTCCATTTTTCACTTTTTTTATCAAAAATAATTGAAGAAACAAATAGCAAAGATAATAAGACAAACAAAACGATAGGAATAACAATCTTTTGCCACAACTGAACTTCATAAGTAGAAGTATATAATTGAAGGTTAGTATTTAAACATAAATATAAAGTGATAAACACCAACAATCCAATAAAGGTTGCGCCTTCAATAATAAGCATCAGAGTCTTGTTTTTAATGAGCTTAAATAACAAAAATACAAAATACGAAACTAGCCCTAAAACTGCATAAATAGCGGTAATTTGAGGGAAAAATGCATTTGCTTTTGGGTCAAATATAAAATAACCGAGAATATCAGAGGCTGCTCCAATAAATAGGCCATAAATCGGTCCTAAAAATAAAGATGAGAAAATAATTAATGCCGGGCCACCCAATGAAATCCTTAAAAATGGAACAATCGGAATGTAGTTTATTGCTAATATCTTTTGCAATATGATAACAACCGCTATCAATAAACCGGAAAAAGTGATCTTTTGTATGGGAGATATTTTGACATTTAAAAGCGGTTTAAACATTAAAAAGTTCCTTTATCAAATAAATCTTTCATATAAGCAGCAAAAGCTAATGAACCAGTAATTAAAATCGCATCATCTGGAAATTTATTCATTTTCGCCTTCAAAAGTTCTTTGGCGTCGCTAAAGAAAGGATAATCACCCATGAATAAGAAATATTCTTCTTCAGTTCTAGCTCTAGGATGATCAAATGTAGTTAATGATATATCATTACTAACCGCCCCTAAAGAAGAAAACATGTTGCCTAAATTCTTATCTCTAAAACAAGCAAATATAACATGTATTGGTTTATCTTTAGTAACTAAAAAGAGTTGATTTGAGCAGAGCTTCTTCATAGCTTCTGGATTATGCGCACCATCAATAATGACTAATGGTTTTTTGCTAACTACATTCATGCGGCAATCCATCACTACTTTTGCCAAGCCCTCTTTAACTTTGTTAACGTCATAATTAAATCTATCTTTTAAGACTTTAATGGCTTCTAAAGCCATAGAAGCATCAGTCACACTATAATCAGCCACTGAAGTTAATTTCACATCGTTAAATTCAGCATAATCAAAACTATATCCACTATCAGAATAAGCCACATTAACATAATGGCCCATATAACAAACCTTCGAATTTGTTTCTTTACTCTTTTTAACGATAACTGTAAGAGCGTCTTCTGATAAGTCACCGATCAAAACCGGAACTTCATCTTTAATAATGCCGGCTTTTTGAGTGGCGATTTCTGTAATTGAATAGCCGAGATATTCCGTGTGCTCTAAAGAGATTGTAGTAATAATTGATAGCACGGGGGTAAAGATGTTAGTAGCGTCTACTTCTCCTCCCATACCACATTCAATAACGCTGATATCGCAGTTATTATTTTTAAAATAAATAAAAGCAATAAAGGTTTGAACCTCAAACGCGGATAAATTGTATTTATCGATTTGTTTTTTGTATTGATTAAATATCTCTAAGAATTCTTCATCTTTGATATTATTTCCATTAATGGAAATCATCTCGTTAAATTCATGTAAAAATGGAGATTTAAATAAGCCGACTTTATATCCATTAGCGGTATAGGCACTTGCGATATAACAAGCAGTACTGCCTTTACCATTAGTGCCTGTAATATGGATAGAAGGAACTTCATAATGGAAATTAACCGCGCTTAAAAAATCTTCGAAGTTACTTCTTTGATAATCACCAGTTCTAAACTGATCAAAAAATGTTTTTTCCATTAATAATCATTCCCCTTTCTAAGATTTCTTTCGACATCGCGTTTTTTAATTGTTTCACGTTTATCGTAATTCTTCTTACCTTTTCCTAAAGCAATCTCCACTTTGCATTTGCCTTTTTTAAAATAAATCTTCGTGGGCACTATAGTGAAACCACCTTTTTTGACTTGTTCTTCAAACCATCTGATATGCTTTTTATGTAATAAAAGTTTTCTAGTTCTTAACGGATCTTGATTAAAGATATTACCTTGTTCATATGGATTAATATGCATATTAATAATTTCCGCTTCTTGATTACGGATAATGATATAAGCATCGCCAATAGAACAAGAATGAACACGTAAAGATTTAATCTCTGTTCCTTTTAAGACGATTCCGCATTCCATAAAGTCACTTAAAAAATAATTAAATGAAGCTTTCTTATTTGTAGCGATGATTTTAATTCCAGTTACTTCTTTAGCCATAATATTTTTCTCCTTTTATGACTAATTCTTTCTGATAATTAATCATCGTGTTATTTAAATTATTAAATATTTCTTTCCCTTGTTTCGATGGGAAGAAATATAACAAAGCGTAATAACCAATAAAGGAAATAAATGGTACAAGAACATAAATAAACATGTTCATATAACCAAGATTTTCCATCACTAGATATGGAATGGCTCCAAAGAGTAAGCCACCTAATATTGCAATTTTATTAATATAGAAACCGCCGACAAAGGTGATATTCGCCCATTGTTTAATGCTTCCCCTTTTAATTAATGAATAGAAGAAAACTTCTAATAGAAGCATACCGGTTATAATACTTGGAATTAAATATGGAATTAAGCTCTTTAGTTTAGGATCTCTATTAAAGAAGATGAAGCAGAAACTAACCGCTAATCCCATTAATATAATGTTAAATGCGAATCTTAAAATAAAGAATAATTTATCACTGTTTTTATAATATAAAGCAATGAGATATGGGATGAATACTAAAGCGATACTCGAACCGATAATGATATTTAATAATAAATATCTTAACCAATTAGAATTATAAGAAATCGGAGACATAAACATAGTTCCAGTTATGATTATGACTGACATTATGACAACAGATAAAACTTTGCCTAATGAAATGTGATCGAGCTCTTTACCAGTTACTTCACTATTTTTGATTTCTTCCACTTTCTTATAGTGGTTAATGAATTTGGCATCTCTAATGACTGGCATAACAAATAAACAAGTCATAAAGATTTCTTTAACACCAGCATCAAAATATGAACTGGATTCACAAAAGTTATATGCTGCACAACAAAGACCGACGAATAAATAGATGAAAACAAAATGGAATCTCTTCTCAAGAAGTAAACGAATACAACAATAAATGAAATAACTCACTAAGATAAGATGAATAAGAACCCCAAATAAACCATATTCAAATAATATTTGTAGATATCCGTTATGAGCGGTTCTTACACCAGGAAGATTGCTATTATGCATCGCTCCAGTAATTCCTAAGATGGTTTTTTCAGAAATCATAAAACCATGACCGAGGAATAAATGAGTAAAGTTATCAAAACAATATGGAAAGACACTTTTCCAAATATCAATACGACCACTGTAAGTCGCAAAATTCTTCTTTTGAAACATCTCTGTTAAATAAGCATCTAAACCAATAAAGCCGTCCCACATATGGGTCACACCATAGAAGAAAAGAATGACTAAAGCTAATACACAAATTATCGAAAACGTTGCAAAAAAGGAATATAACCACTTCTTTTTAATGGAATAGCGAATGATTTCTTCAAATAAATAGATGAGCATTGCCACAATAGAAATGATGGCTGGAAGCATAGAAGCAGATGCTAAAATTCCTAATGGGAAAATGACCGCTAATAAGAAAGTATAAAATCTTGGTTTATAGTAATTTGCGATAATACAAGATAAGAATCCAATAAATAAAACACCGCCATAATAATTTTTATTGCCGTAGAAAGAATCAATCGATGCACCTGGATCAACCTTTCCTTTAAAAATGGAGATATAAACATCTTTTTCGGTAATTAAA
Organism: Bacilli bacterium; assembly: GCA_045113315.1. Lineage (GTDB taxonomy): Bacteria > Bacillota_I > Bacilli_A > RFN20 > CAG-826 > RUG13091. Next base: position 78,305 of record JBGUIX010000005.1, on the reverse strand, counting down.
GAATAAATTAATGAAATTAAAGCGGCACCCACTCCCACTAAAGCCAAAAATCTAATTTTCCTAGAAAATGGGGAATTGATATGTAATGAGAAAAACATTGCATAAGAAAATATTAAAAATACCCATAAAGTAATTGTGGCTTTAATCTTATCGTGGTTAGAGATGATCACTTCAAAAGAACCACTACCATCAGCAAATGGATATTCAGCACCCTTATTTAGCCAAATCGATAATGTAAATACACCACCGACAATAATAACAGCGGGAAGTAAAACCCAATCTATCTTCATCTTATTGTTCCTATGATTGATGAAATAGAACATGAAAAGAGATACTAAACAAGAAAATGTTAATAAAAATAAAGTTGGGTAATCAAAACCGGCTTTAGGATTAGGTGTTAGATGAGCAAGGTTTTCAGTTAAAAAACAAACTAAAATCATCGCTACCCAAAACCAAATATTAACAAGTGTAAACTTTAGTTTTCCCATAATTCTTATACATTATAATTAGTGTTAAAACTAATAACAAGAAAGAACTTTGTTCTTATATTTTATTAAAGAAATTGCCATTTAAAGGAAAGATATATATCTTTAAATATCAAAAAATTATATAATAATGCCATGAATAAATACGATGAATTAAAAAGAATAATTGATCATTCTTCCTCAATAGTAGTTTTTACTGGAGCAGGAATATCCACTCCATCAGGCATACCAGACTTCCGTAGTGCAGATGGTATTTATAGTCAAAAAAGAAAAGATAAATACACACCTGAAGAAATAATTTCTCACACTTTTTTCACGAATAATCCCGAGTTATTTTATGAATTTTATAAAGAGAAAATGTGTTACCCAAATGCTAAGCCGAATGCCGCACATAAATATTTCGCGGATTTAGAAAAGAAAGGTAAAAACGTTACGATAGTTACCCAAAACATCGATAATCTACACCAAGAAGCTGGATCTAATAGAGTTTATGAGTTACATGGCTCAGTTTATAGAAATTATTGCGAAAAATGTGGAAGATTATTTGGTCTTAAATATGTGTTATCTCATAAAGGAGTGCCACTTTGTGATAAATGTGGTGGCATTATTAAACCAGATGTCGTTTTATATGAAGAACCTTTAGATGAACAAACTATCAATCTTGCTATATCCGCAATTATGACTTGTGACACCTTAATTATTGTAGGTACATCTTTAACAGTCTATCCTGCTGCCGGCTTTATCCGCTATTTCCGTGGATCAAATCTAGTTGTTATCAATAAAGATGCTACAAGTTATGACAACATGTGCGACTTAGTTTTCAATGAAGATGTCATCAAAGTAATAGAAAATTTAAAATGAAAAAAGTCATTGTTTTTGATTTAGATGGAACATTAATCGACACTCTTATTGATTTAAGAAATGCGGTTAATTTTTCTATGCGCTATTTTAACTACCCAGAAAGGTCTTTGGAACAGGTCAGAAAAGACATTGGTAACGGTGTCGCAAAACTAGTCGAAAGGTCCATTCCTAATGGTATTTGCAATAAAAATTACCCAAAATGCTTAGAAATCTTTAAAAATGAATATCGTGAAAAATATGATGTTTTTACTAAACCATATGAGGGTATGTATGAACAATTATTAAAACTACAAAAAGAAGGTTATATTGTTACGGTCGCTACAAATAAGATAATCGATGTTGCAAAAATATTATTAGACCACCACTATCCCCATATTTTCGACTTTATTCAAGGCGATGCTGAAGGTGTCAAAAAGAAACCAGATGCGAATATGATTGAAAATATTATGAATCATTACAAAGTATCAAAAGAAGAAGTTTTATATATTGGCGACACTAATGTCGATGAAGAAACGGCCCTTAACGCAAATGTCGATTATATGCTTGTCACATATGGTTATAGAACAATTGAAGAAATAAAAAGAACGTGCCAATGCACGAACCTTATATATTCACCAGAAGAAATATTCGATAAAATTAGAAAACTTTTTTAGCGACGAATTCGTCAATTTTATCTCTATCAATTTTATAAACGATTGATAATTCATCGAGAAGATTTTTCGCTGCAAAATTTAACATATCAAGATCAACCGGTCCATATTTAATGGAACCATCATTATGATTCTTATAAAAATCTAATTGTTTATATAAAAACATGATGTCTTCAACATTTCCGGAAGATAATCTTCTTTTTAAAGCGTCTCTTCTCTGTTTAGTGTTGGAATTAAACTCAATACCAAAGGATTTGGCTTTTTCTAATAAAGCATCCGCTTCATTAATCGTTAATAGAGGTCTAATGATAACTTCCGCTTTTTCCACAGGAACATAAACATTTTCACCTTCACCGCGAATTGTTTTGGCGAGGTAATATTCTTTATCCCCCATAAAAATTCTATCAATGATGACGGCTAAGCCATCACGACAATGGACAACTTGTTCACCCTTTTTATAATCCTTCATGTATATATTATCTCATTTTTTGACCTTTTTTGTAAGTTTAGGATTGGTTTTCTGTCTTTTTTTCAATTTGCTTCACATCATTTTTATTCTTCATCAAGAATCTTTTTGGTGAATAAGCATTGAGATAATATCTCCCTAACGATTTAAAAATTTCTTTGGCCTTTTCTCTTCTTTTTACTGTATAAGATTTAAATTTTTTCTTGCCGTTACTAATAATACGAGAAGCATTAAGTAATAAATCATAAATTGTTTTTGAATCACCTAAAACATCGAACAACACTTCGATCGCTAAACGTTTATCTTCATCGCTTTCATTAGTGAGCCAGTTCATCATCGCTTCTTCACTTCTTCTAGAAGAATATGATCTAGCTCTAGTATAGGAGAAGGTCATATTACGATAATTAACCATCCATTTAAATGGATCATGCCCACCTAATAGAACACCTGTGGAATATACAATTTTCGCATTAGAAGCGTGATTATAAACCACACCGATAACATCATGGGTGGTTAAATACTTTTCTAATTTATCTTTAATACGATTAAACGAATCTAATTTTTCAACATCTTCTTTTAAACCCGGACCATCAAATGTATAAGCTTTAATTAATCTTTCTTCTAATTCTTCTCCCATAAATAAGACGGCGCACATGGCTAGATAGCCACCTTTAGAGTGACCTCCAACATAAAATTTACCTTTAAATAAAGTAGTCGCTGTTCGTATATATTCCACTGCTAAGTCTTTACTTGGCATTGCTTCTTCATAAACCAAAGATAATGATTCTTTCCACCCTAATAAAGAAGTATCCGTGCCACGATAAGCAATATAAGCAACATGATTAGGAAGAAGTAAAGTCATCGCAAAGAATTGCTTTCTACTTTCATGATTATTTAATAATTTACAATATCCAATTTTTACATTTTGGTAGCGTTTAGATTTCATCATCGCTTCTAATAATTTCTTATTATTTTTCGCGTCAACACTGCCATAATAAAAAGCTTTGGAATCTTTAATTTGCAAATCTTTGATTTTAATAAAATCAGTGGATTCGATTTCTAAATCAAAATTAATATATGAAAGTTCAGAAAATATTAAAGAATCTATCTCATTAAAAGGTAGCTCTTTAAACTGTTTGTTGCCAAAACTTTTCACATATTGGGTAATATTCATACTTTTATTATATGACCCTTAATATATTAAAAGTTATGCTTTTCTCTAATTTTTCTAATTGCCCCAGTCTTAATTATTAATGAGGCCACTATTCCGACAAATACACCAGCAATAATCGCTGATAAAGCAATTACAGGTAAATAATAAATGACATATCCAGTCTCTAAAAATATCATCGCAATTAATATTTGACCAATGACATGTAATAAAGATCCAATAACACTTACTCCAATAATGGAGAATTTTTTAATTAATAAATAGAAAAGAATCATAATGCCTAAAGAGAATATCGCACCAGTTAAAGACATTAAAAATCCCATAGTAAATAAAGATCCTCTTAATAAGCCCACTAAAAAGACTCTTAAAAAATCAACAATAATAGCTTCCACAATACCTAACTCATAAAGAGTTAAGATGATAACAATATTGGCTAAACCTAATTTAATTCCTGGTATACCGATACTTGGAATAAAGGATTCAATAATCGCAATGACTATGGCTCCAGCTGTTAATACACCTGTTAATGCAATCTTATAAGTATTCATCTTATATCTCCACATCAACGTCACTAACGCCTTCGATGGCGATATAAACAGCGTTATAAGCACAAATTATCGGTTTGTTAGTTTCATGAACATATCCCATCTTCACACAATCTTGATGAGGGCAATTAGATTCAACTACTGCTATCGCTCCATCTTTCGTGTGGACATGTAATTCACCTTTTAAACCTTTAATAAAATAATCATGTTCTTCCTTTTTAGATAAATCGATTGTTTCAATAACATTATTTTGTACTGATATCTTCGCAATGAGATTAGTTGTTTTTCTTAACGCCAAAACTAGCGCTAAAGAAACCGCTACTACGGTAATTAAAGAAAGGATGAGTATTAAATCATTTCTAAAAGTTTTCTTATTCATCAGCGGCTAAAAACCTCAATACTTTCATTTTTGTATTTAATTTCATTATCTTTAATAACTAATACTTTCACATCTTCATCTTTTTCAATCTGTTTGATCTCATCAATAGAAGAAAACATCATCGATGTTGATAAAGCATCTCCTAAAGCCCCATTATTAGAAATTACAATAACAGCATCATATAAATTGATCGCTGATCCATCAAATGGATTAATGATATGAGAATAAGTAATATCGCTAATCTTCACACCTTGTACAGAAGTCGCAGATGTAGATACAAAACAATTCTTCGCTTTGATATATTTATTATCCAAATCAGAAATACCAATAGAGAATAAACCGTCTTTATTTTTCTTCTCTCCTAATAATAAGGAAGAGGAACCACCATTAACGAGATAGCTTTTAATATTTTGTTTTTCTAAATAATCTTTAGCCTTATCCAAAGCATATCCTTTAGCGATACCACCTAAATCAATTTCAGCATCTCCATTTCTTTGAATAATAGTATTTTCTTTAAAGTCTAAAGAAGATGAATTTATCTTTAAAATCTCTTCATTTTTGATGTTTTCATCAAGGATTTGCTTGTTTTTTAAGCTTTCTTTCCATTTATTCGCTAATGAACCACATAAAGGATTAAAGTATTTTGCTCCATGGTTTTTAACGTCAAAAGAAGTCTTTAATAAATCGTATAATTCACTAGATACAGTGATCTCTTCATGGCTCTTATTAATCTTATAAACATTCACTAAATCGTTATCATTGTAGTTATCGCTAATCTTGGAATAATAAGTAAAAGATTTTTCTAGTTCTTCAACATTATTTTTATTACCTTCATATAAGGAAGTAGAAATATAGGTATCAAAACAAAAAACCTTGCTCTCAATAACTTTTGGCGTTTGGGAACAAGATACTAAAGATATAACAAATAAAGATAAGATTTTTTTCTTCATGTTATAAATGAACTTTAACTTTACTACCGTCCTTATTGGGGTGTTTATCTAAATATTCGATAATCGGTTTAAAGTTAGCATCTTCTTTTCCAGGCTTACATTTTCTTAAGTTTTCTTCTTTACCAGTAACAATTGCTTCCGCTAAAGATTTACAACCCGCATAGCCGCAACTACCACAGTTATAATTCGGAAGTTTCTTCGCCACTTCTTCAATTCTTTCATCTTCTTTAACATGTAAAACCTTCGCCGCTATCGCTAAGCCAAGACCTAAGATAAGTCCAATTCCTAATAAAATAAGAGCAGCCCATAATATTTCCATAATTATTCTTGACCTTCTTTCTTATAAAAGGAACATTCACTATGTGAACAACCAGCGCATTTCTCTTCGCTAATCTTCATATCTTCGCATCCTTTAGGAGCGGGTGTTTTCACATATAAAACGAAAGAAACGATAAAAGTTATTAGTAAGAAAACTAAAACAGATATTCCAATCACTAAATACAGTTCTTTACTCATAATTGAATACCTGAGAATAAACCTTGTAAACCAATAAAGGCTAACGCCATAATGGCAGCGGTAATAAGAGCGATTGGTAAGCCTTTAAAAGCTTTTGGCGTATTAGCGCTTTCAAGTCTCACTCTTATACAAGAGAAGACCACGATGATGGCTAAGAAACCAACTGAAGTACCGATACCATTAGCTAAAGATTGAAGGAAAGTAAAACCTTGATCGGTATTACCTTGAGCAACACCTAAAACCGCACAGTTTGTGGTAATTAATGGTAGATAAATACCTAAGTTCTTATATAAAGTTGGTGAGAATTTCTTAATGAATAATCCCACTAATTGAACTAATGAAGCAATAACTAAGATATAAGCCACCGTATCCATAAATGCGATACCAGCGGGCACTAAAATAAAGTGATATAAAGGCCAACAAATTAAAGTCGCTAAGATGATGACAAAGACAACGGCAATACCCATGCCTAAAGAAGATTTCACTTTTTTAGAAACACCTAGGAATGGACAGATACCATAGAATCTAGATAAAACAACATTATCGATTAACATGCTAGAGATAATCGCTAAGATAAATGAAACAAAAATACTCATTATTTATTACCTCCATCAGTGTTAGCTTGTTGGGCGGCTAAAGCTTCCTGTTGTTTTTTAATCTTTTCTTGTCTAACAAGATAAGCTTTATATTCATCTTTCCTATTCTTAATAAAGGCTAATACCGCGAGGATCAAACCAAAGACGATAAAAGCACCCACAGGATTAGAGAATAAACTGATTGTGTATGGAGCAGGAATAATCGTTAATTTTGCTTTTGGAATAAAGGTAAAGATTTGACCAATAGTAAAGCCACCTGTACCTAATAGTTCTCTAAAGAAGGCCATCGATAATAAAGCTAGCGTATAACCAACACCCATACCTAAAGCATCGATTAAGGAATCAAAGACTTTATTTTTGCTAGCGTAGGCCTCCGCTCTACCTAAAACGATACAGTTAACAACGATTAAGGAGATAAAGACACCTAATGATGAATATAGTTCTGGTAAGAATGCATTTGTGAGCATCTTAGCAATAGTAACGAATGTCGCGATTATAACAATATAAGCCGGGGTTCTAATTTCTTCAGGAATTAATTTTCTTAATAAAGAAACAAGCATATTAGAACAGACTAAAACAATGGTAAATAAAATGCCCATACCTATAGCCGCCTCTAGCGTTTTGGTGGTCGCTAAAGCGGGACATGTACCGAGAATCGAAACAAACAAAGGATTCTCAATGACAATGCCTTTTAGAAAATTCTGTTTTGTCTTTCCTTTAGCCATCTTTATTCCTTCCATAATTCTTCCGCGGCGCTAGTCGCTTCATTAATCATTTCTCTTACTAACTTTGCTCCAAATGTCGCACCGCATTTCACATCATCAACATCTCTTTCGCCTTTGTTAACAAGAGAGATGTAATTTTCTTCTAAAGTTGTGTTATAAGTTTGTTCATCAACGACAATACTAATACCTTTAAAAGCGTGTGTACTTTCATCAAAACCAACAATTAATGTAATTTTCCCATAAGCATTTGAACCATTAGTTCTAAAAGCATAACCTTGTTTATTGTTATCTTTATCGCTTACTTCATAATATTGTTCGACAGTCTTATAAACATTAGCAAAAGTGTCCGCTTTAACATCGATTTTTTTAGAAATTAGGGCGTTTTTGCCGTAAATTTCAGTAATTCCACTAGCGATTTTCTTCTCTTGGTTTTTCTTAATACTGTCTTTGGTAATGATGTTAGCGCCACCGATTAATAAACCAGAGGCCATCGCAATCACACCTAATGTCACGGAGGCAACAATGTATTTTTTCTTACTAGCCATGATAGACACCTCCGAAACGAATAACGATGAAAGTAATTAAGGCCGGAATAACCACTAATAAGGCCATACCGATAATCTTCTTTCTTGTATAACGAGGGGAACTCCATTCGTAATGGTCCAAAACAACCGCGAGCATATTGGCGATTAAAATAGAGAAACCGACACCTTCTGGTAAGGCGGCAAATAAACGAATAAAGACGGTAACAACCGCTGCAATCATGCCATACATAATTCTTGATGGGGAATTAATTGGGCTAGTAACTGGATCAGTTAACATAAATACGGCACCGAATAAAACGCCACCACTCAAAAGATGATAAGCACTAAATTCAAAAACATTGATATCAACTTTTAAAGCTAATAATGATAATCCAGCAGTTAAGATTAAAGCTAAGAAAGTTCCTAAATAGGAAACAACAATTCGATAATCGATACTTCTTCTAATTAATAGATAAACTAGACCGACTAAAATGGTAATGGTGTAAACTTCACCAAGAGTGCCTGGAACTTTACCTAAAAATAGATTTAATAATGAATATTGATGGATATTAGCGAGATATCCGTCGTTTAACAAACCTAATGGAGTCGCTCCAGCCGCAGCATCAGGAATGGTGTAATACCAAGTGGAAACATTACTCACATATTGTGAACCAAAGCAGACTTTCGCAAATAGCATGCCAACAACCGCTGGGTTAAAGATATTGCTGCCTAATCCACCGAAGACTAATTTACCAAAAACGATGCCAACTAAAGCCCCTACTATCACAGCGTATATTGGGGCACCAGCGGGCATTACTAAAGTAAAGATAACGGCTGATACGCAAGCGGACAAAACATTGTTTTGATTAAATTTGCCTTTATACGAATAGATGAATCTTTCTTTAAATGAATGTTTTTGTCCATCTTTAGGCATCATATTTTTTAATCCAACATAAACAAATTCTGATGCCACCATAATAAAGACGGATAAGACGTAGAAAATTAATGTCTTAATTGGATAGACAACAAAGGAAAAGATAAGCGTTGGCGCTAACGCAATTAAAACATCGAGCATCATCCTAGTGACGGTCGCTTTTCTTCTAATATGAGGTGAATTTTCTTTAGTTATTGTCATAATTTTGCAAAAAGCTTCGCCCTTCTAACATAATCAGTCACATTAATTTTGGAAGTACATGAATAGGTACATAAACCACATTCAATACATCTTAATGGATTAAGTTTTTTAATTCTTTCTTTATCTAATGTTTTAACGGCATTCATAATTTGCACTGGTTCTAAATGTACAGGACAAGATAAAACACAGCTGCCACATCTCACACAAGGTTCTTCTTGATAATTAGTTTTATCCAAAACGATAATTGAAGTCACGGTTTTAGTAATAATACAATCGTCACTTGGAACAGCCATACCCATCATTGGGCCACCTAAGATAAAGACCTTTTCTTTATCAGGATTTTTATATCCTCCACAAAGTGGAATTAAATCTCTAATTGAAGTTCCAACACGAACTCTAAAGTTCTTTGGAAACATAATACCATCACCAGTGACGGTAATATCTCTTTTAATAACAGGCATATTATATTTAATAGCCTTATATAGACCCACGATTGTGGAAACATTGAAGTTAATAATGCCGCGATTAGATGGAAGTTCGCCTGGTTTTAACTGTATGCCGGTCGCAGATTTAATCATCTCTACTTCCCAACCTTGTGGATAATAATTTCCAACACAACAAAGTTCGATACCACTACCTTCATATTCTTTAATGACTTGGGTATAAACTTCTTTAATATCTTTATATTTAGATTTGATACAAATCTTCGCATGCGGGCATTTAAAAGCCTGCATCACATATTTAATGCCTTCCATAATACGATATGGGAATTCAAGCATCAAACGATGGTCCGCAGTAATATATGGTTCGCATTCAATACCATTAATAAGAATCATATTAATTGGTTTATCGGTTTGGAATTTAACATATGTTGGGAAAGAAGAACCACCTAAACCCACAAGAGCGCAATCTTTTAAGATTTGAGTCATATCTTCTTTAGTTAAAGCGGCGATTTCCTCTGGCGTTCTAATAAAACAAGATTTATCTAATGTATCTTTGAAATCGTTTTTGATTTTAATAAAATCAGTTAATTTACCATTTCTATGATAATGTTTTTCTAAACCCACAAAGGTGCCAGAACAAGTCGCATGGATTGGTTGTTCAAAAAATGGACCATGGCGCATGCCAATGACTTGGCAAGAATCGACATGATCGCCTTCTTTAATATATAAATCCGCACTAGCACATCTAGCGTTATTAGTCGCGATAAATAAATATTCTGGTTTGGTAAATCTAATAGCGGGTAATCTACTAGTTAAATTCTTTGTGTCTTTAATGCCTTTTGTCTTCGCAATCATCTTTTATACCAAATAGAGCATACCACAAAATACGTTTCTTATCTATAAATAGTTAAGAAAAAAGATTGGCATTTTTCTAATAATGTTTACCAATCTTTATTTATCAAATAGTTTTTCAATTTGTTTTAAATATTTTTGCTCTCTTTTTTTCTTATATCTAGAAGAACAGACAATTTCTTTAATATAGATAGTTTTATCCGCTAAAGTGATAATTCTGGCTTCTTTGCTCGCTGGAAAATGAGTGAAATTAAAGGGCCACATATGGGTTTCAATAACCTTTCTAACTGGTTCATGAATTCCAAAATCTCTAATTGCGTTTTCAATAGCGATATAAGGGTGCTTATAGATGTGTTCATTTCTCTTCTCTTTTTCGACTCGCCAATCGTATAGATAATAGTCATGTAAAATCGCCCCGAGAAGTATTACTTCTAGATTTCCTTTTTTGTGTCTTATCGCTCTTTTAATCGCTAGTTTTGTGACTTTAAAAGAATGAATATAACAATTCGATCCACGATGCATCGGAATTTTTTTCATTCTTAAAATCTTTTCATCGTGTAAAAAGGTTTGATATATCTCTTCTAATTTTGCTTTTAATTCATCAGATATTTTCATCGTAAAGTATCATAAATATTTTTTGTTCATTTTAAAAGAGATAAATAAAAAGACTGGAGACCAGTCAATTTATCTTATTCTTGTTCTAGTAACTTCGTTCTCACTAAATAGACAACATTTGTGGATTCATCAGCGACATAACGAATCGATAATTCTAGTTTCGCTTTTGTCTTCTTATTAGTGTTCACAGTTAATACGGTTGTAAAATCTGATTTTTGATGATTGAGATGAGCTTTTAAACCTTCATCCATCAGTTTCTTTAAATCTTTCGCGTTAACGACACGTTTCGCAAACATACCATTATTCAGTTCAGCTTCAAGTTCAGAAGGAGTTAAACCGATAATATCGCTTAAAGAGTGAGAAATAACAGTATATTTCCATGAATCATTAACTCTAGAAACAAAGATCATGTTATCTGTGGAGTACTTTGTAATAAGTTCTTTATTCTCATTTAAATCATTAAGTTCAGACACGTTAGTCGCAGAACCATAGAAACGGTCGGTTCCTTCTTTTTTACCAATGCAATAGAAATGCATACTGAAAGAAGAATATAAGCCATCTGTTCTTAAGAATTTAAAAACACCAGTGGCTCCGTTAAGACGGTTTTCTTTGGCTTCTTTGAATGCCTTGAAGAAACTATCGACTTCCTTTTGAGGAAGGAATTGTTCAATATTATTTAAACGATCAGCGAATTCTGGTACGTCTACAGAATCACGGAAAATTTGATTAAATCTAACGATATCAATATGTCCTTTATTTACTGAGTAAATAGCCACCGCACCAATAATGTTATTTAGCATTGAATCAGAATAGATGTTAGCATCGAGGAATTCCCTAATTCTAAATTGTTCGTTTCTATTAGAGACAATGCCGCCTTTATCGATAATTTTAGGATCAGAAATAAGCTTTTCAAATTCTTCCACTGGCATTGGCTTATAAAAGTAATAACCTTGGATATAAACAACACCTAGTTGTTTTAGGAAATCGATTTGTTCTTTAGTTTCTGCACCTTCAACTATGATTGGTAGCGCCATAGTTTTAGCCATATTAATAACAGATTCAATAATATGAATACCTTTTTGATATTCACTACCACCAATTTGTAAGAATTTAGCGTCTAATTTAATCGCATCAATCTTTAAGGAAGAAAGCATATTTAAGGATGAATAACCACTACCAAAATCATCCATTAAAACGACGAATCCACTCGCTCTTAATTTATGGACGAGTTCATCGACCATTGTGCTTAATTCAGCATAAGCTGATTCAGTGATTTCTACCTTTATATATTTACGAGGAATATTGTACTTATCACAAAGTTCAGCGAAATGTTTGGCGACATCAATATGCAAGATATCAATTTGAGAAACATTTAAAGAAATTGGAACGAGTTTTTCTCGTTTATTTTCATCTAATCTCTTTCTAATCCATTGACACACTTTTTCCCAAATGTATTTATCTAAATCGGTCACGAATCCATATTTTTCTAGAACCGGAATAAATGTTCCAGGAGAAACATAAGTTCCATCTCCTTTTGGCCATCTCGCTAAAGCTTCCGCACCCACTAATTGACCAGAAGAAATAACGCATTGTGGTTGCAAGTGGAAAGTAATAGTTTCATTTTTTAAAGCGGACATGAAGTCAGTTAAAATCTTATATTCTTGAATGACTAATGATTGCATTTGAGGATCGAAAACAGCGATACGATTCTTCATATCTTTTTTCGCTCTTGTAATAGCGATTGTGGCTCGATCAAAAGCGTCAATAACCATGGTATTTTCTTCGATTAAAGCGACACCCATAGCTGGTAAGAATCCAGCGGTTAAGCCAAAGGAAGAAATTGTTTCGTGAAGGCTATTAAATAATTCGTTTAAGAAATCCATGTCATAACGGCAGAAAATTAAGAAATCGTCCTGGCCAAAATATCCAGCACTTCCACCCACTTTTTCCATATAATCATTGAGTTTTGCGCCGATTTTGGCTAATAACAGGTTTCCTTTTTCTCTTCCGAACCATTCATCAAATAAACGGAAATGCTCGACGTCAATAGCGACTAAACACCACTGTTCAGATCTATTTTTAGAAAGTATATCTTCTGACTTAGCGAAGAATTCTTTGCTCGATAATAATCCAGTCACTTGGTCTCTTAAAGCTGAGAAAGTAATCGATTCATCACTCATTGTTCCTAATTGACGAGACTTAATGTTATTGATATCTTTTTCATAAAACTCTCCTTATTGTCTATCTTTTAAGAACTTTTATGTTTTCTTTGTCCGGTGCGATTATACACATTCGCGCGGTTCTTTTATCTTCTTTATCTCTATTATCATTAAGGTCTCTACCATGATAAAAGACAACGTATTGGCCATTTATTTTTAATAAGGAATTATGGCCAGTACCTTCTTCTTTATCATTTTTACAAATTAGTGGGGAATAAATATTATCAGCTGGGTATTTTTGAAATTTGATTTTAGTTAAATCATCACCTTTATCTTTTGAATAAGCATAGCCGATATAATAATGTTCATTTTGATAACAATTGCCACTATACATGAGGTAGTGATAATCGCCTTCTTTAAAATAAAACGCTCCTTCTAAAGTATGCCAATGTTGACCCTTTTTAAAACGATCTTTCATAAATATTTCTTCATCTAGTGTCGGTACGACAACGCCTTGAGGTTTGTTATTCATCTTTGTTGGAGAAAGCATTTTATCAACAACGACATAAGTACCAACACGACCTTTATCGTAATTATTTGTCGAATAAAACATAAATAAGTTGTTACCACTAACAACAACATGCGGATCAATTGAAAATGGTTTGATTAAAAAATCAATAAATTCAAATGGTCCATATGGTGAATTGGATTTAGCAACTTGAATTCTTTGTTCATGTGTATCTTCTTTATTAATTGGCATTGAAGAAACATACATATAAAAGACGCCATCAAGTTCAATAACGCATGGCGCCCAATATTGTTTTTCATTTTCTTTTTTATAGCAAATTCCAATTCTATCCCAATTTAAAGAATCTTTGGAAAAATAAAGATCAACACCATCAGTTCCGGTCACATACATAAAATATTCATTGTTATGAGATATTACATATGGATCAGCTTGTGAACGTGATTGATCAATATTTAATTTCATTAAATGATAGCCTCTTCAAGACAGGGATCGAATAAATGGATTTTCTTTTCATCGATAGCAACTTTAATTTTGCTTGTAGTATCGATTAATTCATCGGACATGATTTTAGCGATGACATCTTCATTTCCGTAATCAAAATGGATGAAATATGAATCGCCTAATAATTCCGAAATTTTAATTTGAGGAATGAATGCTCCTTTTTCAGATGATAATTTAATATCTTCTGGACGGATACCGAAGATGACATCAGCTTCACCGCTTTCTTTAAATTTCTTAAGGAGTACGACTTCGGCTTTATATTTATTTAATTGATCATCATTTTCAATATCGATTAATTTAACTTTCTTGAATAAATGTCGTTTCATGCTCTTTTCAGCATTTTGAGCTTCAAGTTCAGCTTTCAAAACATTATATTTTTCTTCAAAAGATTTAATTCTTTCATCTAAATTACCGTAATAATCCAAATATTTTTTATTTAAATCCTTATTTAAAATAATTTCTCGACCATCTTTAAATGATAATTTGCCATCTTTATATTTTGCATTCACGAAATTCATGGCTGGTGAACCAATAAATGAAGCAACAAATTTATTAACTGGATAGCGATATATTTCGATTGGAGTACCAATTTGTTGTATATATCCATCTTTCATGACGACGATACGGTCCGCCATTGTCATAGCTTCGGTTTGGTCATGAGTAACATAGATTGTTGTGGTCTTAAATTGATTGTGAAGTTTGATGATTTCACTACGCATTTGAACTCTAAGTTTAGCGTCTAAGTTAGATAATGGTTCATCCATTAAGAAAACATCAGCTTCTCTAACGATAGCTCTACCTAAAGCGACACGTTGTCTTTGACCACCGGAAAGAGCTCTTGGTTTACGTCCTAAAAGCTCTTCAATTCCTAATATTTTAGCGGCATTTCTAACCCGTTTATCGATTTCTTCTTTATTGACTTTTTTCATCTTTAATGAGAAAGCCATATTATCGTAAACGGTCATATTTGGATAAAGGGAATAATTTTGGAAAACCATCGCGATATTGCGGTCTTTCGCGGTAACATCGTTAGAATAATAACCTTTAATATAAAGTTCACCACTAGAGATATCTTCAATACCAGCAATCATTCTTAATGTTGTGGATTTGCCACACCCAGAAGGACCAACGAAGACGACAAATTCACCTTCTTTGATTTCAAGATTAAAATCATAGACCGCGTGAACTCCGCCATCATAAATCTTATTGATATTAATTAATGCAATGTAATTTTCGATTAAATCTTCATCATTAGTAGGTATAACCTTTTTGATGCTTGATTCATCGACAATTTCTAATTGTTCTTTCTCTATTTCCATATATTCTCCTATCCCACACTCAAAGAAATATTTGAGAATGTGCCTGAATGATTCATTGTAAAGAAACAAGGATGAGAGGCTTCATTACCTAAGCCGTTATCGCCACTCCACGCCAAAATATTATCCATATAAAAACTTGAAGTTGCTCCATCACGAACGACTTTTAAATTGATTTTACGATTATAATTTTGTTCGCCTTCCCAAACGGTATTTGTACCCCAGTTCCATCCTTTATCACCAGGAACGTTATTACCAATGATAATTTCAGTAATATATGTATCTTTAGCTGGACGAGGATCCATTAAATAACCCCTTATCTTTGATTCAGAATATTCACCGATACCAATTTTTGGTAAATTATCTCCATTTAATCTATCACCGATTTGAATATCGACGCTCATCGTATAATTGGTCGATAAGTGACTAAAGACACCAAATTGGTCATCTCCACCACTTTGAGAATAATAATCGCCCTCATTAGTGTAGCCGCTAGTTGATAAATTATAATTAAGGTATTCTGTACGAATTGGAATAGCCATCTTTTCAGCAATTAAAGATTCGTCGGTCGATACGACACATTCATCAAATTTAGCTGAATAATTCATCGTCATTAAAGTTGGATAAGACGCTTCGTTATTTAGTGTTGAAGCATCGCTAGCAAATATTTTGACGCCATTCATAAAATAATGAATATCATTATTAGACCGTACAACTTCAAAAGTAATTGGGGTGTTGTAATTATTTTTTGGACCAGCCCAAGATATTTCTCCTGGCCATCCCCATTCTCCTTGACCAACGCGGTTAACTAAAATAGCTTGATAATTATCTTTAGCAGGTCTTGGATCTAAAAGTAATAAGGAAGTGCCAGCTGAATTAATTGAACCCATTCCGACTTTTGGGGTAGGATCTCTTTCAAGTTCGTGATACAAAGTGATTCTAGCTTTCGCATAATAGCTGGTTCCAAATGTATTAAAATAGCCATATTGATCGCCATAACCAAAATTAGAAACATAAGGTTTTGTTTCATCTAATTGATGATCAAGGATAAATCCGCTTGAACTGCGGTCTGTATCAAAAATGTTATTTCCTTGATCTTTTAGCTTACGATTTCCAATTGTTAAATATTCGGCAATATCACCAATTTGAATGCCGTTATATGGACTCCAAACACGGTCATCTTCTTCTAAAGAGTGGGTAGTGACCATTGCTGGAAGAATATCTAAACCTTCTGGATTATAGTCTAGTCCAAGAGTTGTATAAGGAATATAAAATTCATAACCAACTCCGTTGGAATTTAAATAATCGTCATCGTCCATTTGGCTTTCTTGAGTTATTAATTTTCCATCAATAAATGAAGCGCTTCTAAATGGAGCGTAGCTTCTTGTCCATGGATAATCAGTGACTGGAGAATGCATACCAATCCAAACTTCTTGTCTACCAGTTGGAGAAGTTCTAAATTGTAAGCAATTACTTCTTAATTGATCACGATATAATCCAGGATTGATATAAAGTTCAAAACTATCTTGTTGATGAATTGGTAAATTGACATTTTCATATATTTCACTTTCATGAACGAAAGCATGGGCTAAAAAGCCTTTTGCACCAAAACCGAATTTAACTTCAGCATAAGCTTCTTCAAATTCGCCATCAGCATCGATGCGGTAAATATGTTCATTATCATAAAATGATTCTTCACCTTTTCCATCCATAGTGACACCATCTTCGATTTCAGGACCGAAGTCGTGTTGAGTTTCATCTGGATTAGTGTATGTGTAATTATCGATATTTCCCCCTCCGTTAGCGCATCCTACTAAGAAGAGAATCATTGGAATAATAAATAAATTTTTTTTCATTTTATTTACCTCCCAAGAACCACAAGTTCGCTTAAAGCGAAATCAATATCAGAATTCATTTCGATTGTAATTTTCTTAACTTCTCTTTCATTGAATTCACAGATGAATGGGCAACCAGGTCTAAGATATTCAGTTGAATATTCTTCAAAATAATTGTCCATATATTCTGGATTCATTTTGATATCGACATCTGAAGCAAAATCTTCAATTGTAATACGATCGATTTTCGCTAATCTAGTTTCGTAATTAATAGAATTATATAAAGCGATTGCAGTAGCTTTTACTGGATTATTGAATTCAACAACGATGTTATGATGACCTTTAGTATATTTAGCTTGTAAATCAATATGTTCTTGTCTAAAGATGTGCATTGGAATCTTATCATCGACTAATAATTTTTTATCATTAGTAGAATCGGTTGTAATCGATGCTTCTTTAGCAACATTTTTAAATCCGCTTACTGATGCCGGAAGTGGTTGGAGCGAATAAGTTGGGCCATTTGCAAACATCTTACCATTTTCAACGATAACTTTATCCAAAGCAAAGGCTCGAATTGATGAACCATAAACTCTATCCGTATGAGCGTGATAGCCAATCATGAGTTCATCGCCAGCATAGAAGAAGCAATGATGTCCACTACCGGACATGAAATCCCAAGGGGTTCTTTGTTCATCTGGCTCAACACCAAGTAATAAGTTTTCATTTTCATATGAATTTGGTTTAACAAATGTTCCAAGCGGTGAATCACTTACAGCATAACCAACCGCATAAGCGACATGACTAAAATAGTTTGCACTATAAGTGAGATAATATTTATTACCAACACGGAGCATAAATGGAGCTTCGTTCCATTTTCCACCACCACTTTGTCTTTCCCAGTTGATATTTATTTCAACAGCATCTGGCTGGACTTTTCCAGGAATTGTAAGGGTTTTTAAAGTTGATAAATCAGGAGTGACTGGGTCAAGTAATTTAACGCCCATACAATTTGATTCAGAATTAACTTGGTCTTTAGCAAAATATAAATATAATTGACCATCGTCATCTAAAAATGGAGCAGCATCGATAACTGGATAACCTAATTTAAAGACTTGGTCATTTCTAGTGATGATATTGCCATAATAATCTTCACCTTCATATTCGTGGAATGGGCCAGCAGGATGATCAGCTACTGCAACGGAGATACCTTTTGCACCAGTCGTATTATTTCTTGCAGAATAATATAGATAATATTTAGAGCCAATCTTAATTCCATTTGGAGCCCATAATGAAGTTGTACCCCAAGAATATGGATCTGGAAGGAAGCATGGATTTAGTTCTTCCCAGTAATTGAGTTGTTTAGATCTATAAACATTAAAACCAGAGCACCCTAAAGCGTCGGTTGTCATATACATGTAATAATAACCATCTTCTTCACAATAAATGATGCTTGGGTCAGCACAACGTAGATCCAGGTCGTTTTTATACCAAATATTTTTGTTATAGCCTTGAGAAAAATCCATTTCGTGACCAAAAGGAGAATTGATGGTTGTTGAACCACCAGCACAACCACAAGATGTAGCAAATAAGGCCACAATCATCGGAAGTAAACATTTCTTTTTCATAAATTTGACTCCTGTTTTATTTAAGTCCTGTGTTCGTGATACCTTTGACAAAATATTTTTGAGCAAAGAGGAAGATTAAAATTGTTGGTAATAAGGAAACGACTGTCGCTGCTAAAAACATTTGGTTATCACCACTATATTCGGTCTGGGAATAAATCAAATGCAAAGCAGTTTGGAGGGTATATAGTTTTGAATCTTGCAAATAAAGTAATGGTCCAAGGTAATCGTTATAGCCGGCAACAAAGCCAAGTAATCCTTGGGAGATTAACGCCGGAGCGCTTAATGGCACAACGATTTTCCAGAAGATTCTAAAATGACCGATACCATCAAGTTTGGCGGCTTCGATATAATCGTCTGGTATTGCCATAAAGGCTTGTCTTAAGAAGAAGACACACATTGCGGTACCAAAACAACCAGGAACGATAAGTGGGAAGAATGTATTGATTAAATTCAAACGGTTATAAATGATAAAACTTGGAACAAATAATAAAGCTCCAGGAACCATCATCGTGGTCAATAAGATAAAGAACAACACATTGCGACCTCTAAATTTAATCTTGGCAAATGCATAAGCTGAGAAAGCAGATACAAATAAACCAATTAAAGTTGATGGTATTGTAATTAATAAAGTATTAATTAAGCCAGTAACTAAATATGGTACTTCAGTATTTGGATCAACTGCGACAACTGAAGTAAATATTTTGACATAGCCTTGAAACGACATTCCTTCATAACCTAATGAATATGAACCGCCATCGGTGAATGAAGAAATAATCATGATGGCAAATGGATAAACGACAACAAAGCTTAAAAAGATAAGCACAGCGTAAGAGATGATACGCGAAAATAACAAATCTCTCTTATTTGTGTTTTTGTGGTTAGGAGCTTGTCTTTTAACGTATTCAACTCTCATTTTGTTGTGTCTCCTTGTTTTCTATTGACAACAAATTGAGTGATAGTAACCACTAAAACAATTATTGTTAAGATCCAGCTAGCAGCACAAGCTAGACCAAGGTCTAAAGTATCGCTATCCATGTAGTGATATAAATAATATGCAATCGTTACATAACCATTGTTGGCTTTATAGAAATCACCAACGAGGGAGAAACGAGTAAAGTCTTGTAAATTGCCGATGATACCAGTAATTAATAAGAAGAATGTTACAGGCATGATCGATGGGAAGGTGATGTGCCAGAAACGATGCCATTTATTCGCTCCATCGATTTCGGCGGCTTCTAATATTCCGCTATCGGTATTAGTTAAAGCAGCGCAATACATAATGACTGAGAAACCAACACCACTCCAAACACCTAAGAAAATCATAAATGGCATAACAAAGGTTGGATTATTTAAATCAAACCAAGTCCAGCCAAGATTTTTGAAGATGACATTAAGTGGTCCGCCATCTTCTAAAATACAAACCCAAATTAAGCAGCTTGCAACAATTGAGCAAACATATGGGATAAAGAATAAAGCTTTAAAGAAGTTTCTACCGAATAATTTGGAATTAGAAACAAGTAAAGCAATGATTAAACCAACAGTGATGCATGCAGGAGTTAATAAACAGTTAAGGAATGTATTACCAACCGCATGCCAGAA
This sequence comes from Bacilli bacterium, assembly GCA_045113315.1. Taxonomy (GTDB): domain Bacteria; phylum Bacillota_I; class Bacilli_A; order RFN20; family CAG-826; genus RUG13091. Next base: position 57,828 of record JBGUIX010000005.1, on the reverse strand, counting down.
AATTGGATCTTGTAATACTTCGCCGAATTTTTTAAAACCGACGAAAACGGTGTTAGCAAGTTCATATGGAGAGCCAATTCCACCATATTCTCTAAAAGAGTTAATTGATGAAATAATGATTGGTAAAACTGAGAATATAATAAAACCAACTAAAGGAATGACCGCAGTTAAAATACCATAGATATTCTCAAACTTACGGGAATTCCTATTTACGCTAGAATCAACGTTGGTTTTACTAAGTTCAAGTCTCATTAATAGTTAGCTTTCAAATATGCGTCGGTTGTTTCTTGGAATTTAGCAAAGAATTCATCGATGGTCATTTTCTTATCAAGAACATCACCATTTAATGTACCAGACCAAATGTCGATCCATTTATTATCGACTAAATAAGCCCAGTCACCTTCATGTTGATATTCAGCAGCTTCAACGAAGACGATTGAATTTTTAGGAGATTGATTGGTTTGAAGGAAGGTTTCTGTTTTAGAAATACTGATTTGGTTTGGAAGGTTAAAACCACTTTCAGCAGTGACGGTTTGACCTTCTGGACCAGCGACGTATTCCATGAATTTAAAAGCAGCATCTTTTCTTTCTTGGGAAGCTTTCTTTGAAATACCAAAGCCCATTGAACCGCTATGACCAGCTAAAGAGCCGCCTTCAATATGACTAAGAGGTGCAACATTCCACTCAAAGTTTTTAATTCTCTTTCTAAAGGTTGGGACATGAGCTCTTAAACCAACGAGCATAGCCATTGTACCTTTAGTAAAGTCTGTAACCTTTTTAGCAGCAGAAACTGTTGATGGTTTTGGCATGACTTCAAGGTTTTCATCAACAGCTAAATCGATAAAGTGTTTGAACATATCACGATTGCTTGGAAGATCTCCATGAGCAGCTGTATCTCCAAGTGTCCAAACGTAATCACCAGCAGCGTTTTTGCCTAAACAATCGCCGCCAACTGACCAAACGTAATTGAACCACCATTCAGTGTAAAATCCATAAGTTGTTGGTGATTCTGGATTATGTTTCTTAGTTAATAATTTAGCTAATTCAACTTCTTCTTCAACAGTCATAGAAATACGATTGTTGAAAGTCATTGTTTCTTTATTAAAACCATGTTTTTCAGCATCGGTGCATTCTGAAGCTGGTTTTGAGATTACATTGACACCCACTTTCTTAAATGCGGTCTCATTATAATAAATAACTGTTGGACCGATATCTTTTGGAAGACAATAAAGTGGATCGGTTTCAGTGCTTGTTTTATTGGTTGCGTTATAACGATAACGATTAACGCCTTCTTTCCAAATATCATCTAAATTGATAATTGAACTTTTTTGAACATAAGGAGTGATATCTTCTAAATAGTCGTAGGTGACCCAACGTTTGATGTCACCGTCACCAACATAGAAGATGTCTGGAGTTCTATCTTGTCCAAGAACTTTATCCATTGTTGATACATACGAATCGGATGGCTTAACGGTATATTCGACATAAATATTATCTTGGTTGGTTTGGTTGTATTTATTGACGAGATTTTTAAATACTTCGATTTCGGTTTCATCACCCCAACCCCAGAACTGGATCTTTTGTTTTCCAGCCGCGGGATCATTACCTGAACAGCCTGCTAACACTCCAATAGCAAACGGAGCAACTAATAAAAATTTTTTTACCTTCATAAATCATTCTCCTCTTTTATATGTAAAGCAACAGGAATCATTATTCTTTTTGTTTCGTAATTAAAACTCTCCTTATTTAATCTTATTTGATTAAATAATTCATTTACAGAGACATCGGCTAATTTGTCAAAATCATGTTTAACTGATGTAAGTTCATAAAAGAATGGAAGTTCGCAATAAATGCTATCAAAACCAACGATTTTAATATTTAGTTGTTGTCTTTTAATTTCGCGGTTAATCATACAAGCAATTGAATCATTGAAGGCAAAGACAGCATCGATATTGCTCTTTTTTATCTCATCAATGACGCGACCTTCATCTTCACCTTCGGTAAAATATAAAGATTTTGAATTAGGATAAATTGAACATAATCCTTTATATCTACGAGATGAGGCTTCGATATGAGCTGGCGCGATAAATAAAACATTTTTGCAGCCACTTTTTTTAAGATAATTTCCGATCAACACTCCGCCGTTAAAATCATCGGAGTATACGGATGTAATGTTATATTTTGATAATCGACCTACTAAAACAATTGGAATGCTTTTGAATGCTTTTGTATCGACTATTTTTTCATCAAAATCAAGGAAAGATAAAACACCATCAACTTGAGAGGCGATTAAATCATTTAATAATTTGGCATCAACTTCATAATTACTTTGGCATTGATAAATGATTGTGTCATAACCATTTTTCTTGATTAAACTTGAAAGTTTAGATGCCATAATCGTGAAATATGGGTTTGTTAAATTATCATAAATTAAAGCGATGGTCTTACTGCTTCCAGATTTAAGTTTAATGGCCATTGAGTTAGGAACATAACCAAGTTCAACAGCTTTATCTCGAACTTTTTGAATAGTTTCCTCCGAGATATCACTTAAACCACGCAATGCATGCGAAACAGTATTGACCGAAATGCCAAGTTCTTCTGCTATGTCTTTTTGACATACGACATTAGATTTCATAGCCTAATATTAACTAACATTATCGATAATGTAAAGCGCTTTTATTGATTATTTAATTTACTAATTATTTTAAGATCAAATTTTTGTCTTCGATCGAGGGTTACTAAGCCATTAACTTCTTGATATACATCACTTATTTGAGTCATACACCACCCAGCAACTAAACTACATTTGGAAGTAAGTCTAATAAGTTCACCATAACGTTCATAGAATTCTTCTTTAGATTTAACTTGGTTACCATAACCCCAACCATCATCAACTTTATCAACGTTAAACCCAATGCCACAAAATTCATCAATTAAGATTGGTTGACCTTGATAAGAATATCCATCAGCAAAAGGAATATAAGACTGATCGTTATATAATGGTTTATTGTATATAACAATTTCTTCTAAAATATCGATGAATTCTCTTTTATATCTATCCGGTTCTTGAATGTAATTATGAAGAGTAATTAAATCGGTTTTGCAATGTTCCCAACCATCATTAGAAACAACGAGTCTAGTTGAATCATATTTCTTTGTTAAATCATATAGATGATCTAAAAATTCATGTTGTTCTTTATTATGAACGATTCCTGGAACACCCCAAGATTCGTTGCATGGAGTCCACACCAAAATGGATGGGTGGTTATAATGCTGAGCAATAACTTCTCGCCATTCCCGAGTAACGTTTTCGACTGTTTCATCATCGAATTCATAACAGCTTGGCATCTCTGACCAAACAATAAGCCCTTCTAAATCACATAAATAATAAAAACGATCATCTTCAACTTTTTGATGCATTCTAAGGCCGTTAAAACCAGCATCTTTGATTAATTTAATTTCATCAATGATTTCTTTTTCATCTTTGAAAGTATAAATACCATCAGGATAATAACCTTGTTCTAGAGTTAATCTCATAAATAGCTCTTTGTCATTTAAGTATATTTTTCCGCGATCAGTCAATATAAAACGATAACCAAAAATAGAGCTTATTTGGTCACCACTGGAAAGTCTTATTTTGACATCATATAAAGTTGGTTTTTTCAAATTCCAAAATTCGATTTTATCCAGCAAAACGTCGATATTTTCAGTTTTTTGCCCGATATTTGTGATTTTTTTACCAGCAAGTTCGTCGCCTAAATAAAACTCGATATTTGCTGATAAATTTTTGACATATTTATTTAAAGTGAGTTCTAATTGTGCCACCCCGCCTTTTTTAGGTGTAAATCTAACATTTTTTATATAAATATCTTCAACGATTTCTGCCCAAACATTTTTCCAGATGCCATTTACTTCTTGATACCAGCAGCCAAAATTTTTATCTTTCCATTTTTGTTTGCCACGTGGTTGACGAATGTTATAGGTATCATCACAACGAACAACAATTGAAGCAAAATTATCAACTAAATAATTTGTGATATCAAATTCAAAAGATGTGTATCCACCCTTATGCTCTCCAACTAGTTTAGAATTAACATAAACACGAGTTAAATAATCCGAAGCATCAAAGTGAAGAATTACACGTTGAGTTTCTTTTCTTTCAAAACGTACATCTCTATGATACCAAATCGTATCACATCTTCTTTGATCGTTAATTCCACTCAATTTAGATTGATAGCAATACGGAACATTAATTTTCAAACAGTCCTTAGGGAAGACTTTTTGGAAAGGCTCGCGTTCACCGGCTCCACCTTCTTCGAAAACAAAATCCCATTCTCCATTTAAATTTATAAAGGAGTCGCGCCTACATAGTGGGCGTGGATAGGATAGATCAATTGCTTTTTTCATAACCAACATACCTCATTATGATTTTTGCACAATTTTATCATTAAAACCAAAAACATTAACGTTAATGTTTAGCAAAATTGTGTAGTTTGCAACTATAATAAGTTTCAGATTATGGCTTCAAAAATTAGCAAAATAAAAAGTTTCTTCTCTTACCAAGACTTAACTAGAAACACCAGGTCGATTATCACTATGCTAATTTTTGCGATTCCTCTATTTATTTCGGCTTTTGTGAATAGTGGAATGTCGTTAATTAATTCGGTTGTTTTAAGAACAACTGTTGGAGGAGATAGCGTTACCGCGATTAATCAAACAGCCCCATTATCGGCTTTAATACTTCAATTTGGGTTTGGATGCACAGCCGGATTTGGAGTTGTAATTGCGAATTTGTATGGAGCAAAGAATGAGGAGAAAGTTAAAAAAGCTATTTTCTTATCAATAGTTTCATGCTTTGCCATCTGGCTTGTTTTAGGTGGAATTGGAATATTGACTTTACGACCATTACTAAATCTATTAAATGTCAATGAACTTTATTATGAAAAAGCCTATATCTATTTCGCACTGATGCTAGCATTTTATATTTTCAATTTGCTAAGTAATCTGTCCACACACATTTTAAGGGCGCTAGGCAATTCGTTTGTAGTTCTTGTTTCTTCGCTTATTTCAATGGCGTTTCAAATCGGAATTTGCTTTCTTCTTACATCAAAATTAATTGCAAATTTAGATATAGTGGGAGCCGCCATAGCAATGGCGTGTGCATCACTAGTAAACGGAGGAATCTGTTATTATTGCATCTTTAAAAAATATAGGATTTGCAAAAAAGATTTGAGATTTGACAGTGAAATTTTAAAAGACATGGCAAAAATGGGGTTGCCACTTGGCTTCCAGTGGTCAGTGTTATATATCGGTACTTTTGTCCTTGCCAGTCAAGTCAATCTTTTTGGTGTTTATGCAGCAAAAGGAATGGCGGTTTATTCTTCGTGGGAGAGCTTTGCAATCAACACCACCATGAGCACAACAGGCCTGATGATGTCGAATTACGTTGGCCAAAATTATGGAAAGAAGCAATATGGTCGAATAAAAAGAGGAATACTTGATGGTTATCTTATTGTTTTAATTATTTACTCGATTCAATTAGCAGTGTTACTTCCTACGGTTAGATACGTTCCTTACATTTATTTGCCAGGCAATGAGGTGAACGAAAGAGTTATGTTTTATAGTTCGACTTACTTATACATAACTATTTCTATGGCAATATTCCAGGGGCTAATAAATATTTCTAGAGGTGCTTTGCAAGGAATGAAAAAACCTCTTTTCCCATTCATAAGCGGGATTGGTGAGTTGATTGTTCGAATAGGTGTTTCACTTTTAATACCTTTCTTGATTGATAATAATTATCGAAACACCTTAAGCGATCCAAGTTATATTGGCATCTCGTTTGCAACAGGAAGTGCGTGGTTTATGTCGTTTGTTATTATGGGAACCACTCTCATCATTATCATTTCAAAAAATGATGAATTTAAAATAGTGAATTAAAAAAACTTATCATTTAAATAATTATAGGCTATTCACAAACAACGACAGGCTATGTTTTAAAATGCATTAACAATGGTAATTTTCAGTCAATAGCAAAATATGGTACAGTCTCTCTCGGTGGGATTGTTGGTTATAATCAAGCAACCGTTATCGATTGTATAAATAATGGTTACTACATCATAGAAAACGATGTATCAATAGAGATGTACGGTTATATAATCGGTTATGATCTAGCTGGTGAAATAATGGTTTATAAAAATGTAAACAACGCCTAAAGCTTTGAAGCGTTTAATTATAAATATGACTTAATAGTCTCAAAATATTTTGTAAATCCGCTGCTAGAAAAGTTGAAATTGTTTTTAAATAAAGTATCATCCAATGTTTTATCTTCTTTCAAAAAGATATTGAATGTATCAATATAATTGATATTTTTCTCTATGCATATTTCTTCTAAGGACTTGTTTAATGATGACAAATCTTTTAAACGTGAAGAATAATTTTTAAATGGCTCAAGAGATGTTAGAAGAATATTGTTAGGATCATATTTTTGAGCACACTTATCTAGTAGAGACACGATTCCATCAACTATTTCAGCATTATTAAGTTCTCCATGGTTAAAATCAGCTCTACCAAAATTTAATATTACTTTTTTCGCATCAATTGATAGAACATTATCAATCCTTTCGTTCCATTCATCAATTTCAAAATCCTTGCTATATGCAAAAGCATCATAACTTGTTAGATTAGAATTAATGTTTGACCAATTAAGACAAGAGTAGTTTGAATCACCAATCAATAATGTTTTTGGCGAAACACTTGTATCTTTAAATTCGCCATTTTCCTCCAAGGTAAAATAAGTCCAAGAAGACATATAGTCATTATCTAAAGCATCATTCCAACTTGAAGCCGTATGAGCATTAGTATTTCTCATTCCAACTGTCATTGTTAATTTATTTAAAGCTTCGGTTTTTGTTAAGCCAAAAAGTGAATACGGAACAAAGAAATCAACTTTATAACCACTAAAGCCATCAATATCTGGGTTATTTATACTAACTGTGGCGCTTGAACCTTCTGGGTAATTGGTTGCTTCGCTCCAGCCCGATAAACTATTCGCATAATTATAGTATCCGTTTCCATTAATATCGATGATGAAATGATGGGCATTTCCAATATTCAATCCAGAAGGTAATGAACGACTCTCTGGAGTTAAAACTACCTCAATATTATCGTTAAATCCTGGATTATTTTCATACCCATATAGAATTTCATCTATGACTTCGGCGTGAATTTTTATTGAATTATCCAAGTATTCAAACGACCAATATGATCTTGCTTCCATTGCGTTAATTTTTGCAATTGAAAGCAATTTACCTTTTGGAGTCACTTCTTTTCTTTTCCATGATGCATAAAGGGTTAAGTCACGATAAATATGGTAAGGATAGGTTATGACACTTGAGTTGTTTTCAAGAGTCCAACCTAATAAATCATATCCTTCTTTAACGCTGACTGGGCATTCGTTAATAATGTCCACATGCTCTAAATCAGCAACTTCACTGCCACCATTTGTTTCGAATTTGACATTGTATTTTTCAAATTTCCAAGACGCAAATAATGTTTGATCTTTTGTTACATCGTATGGAAATGAGATTAAATTATTTGTGTCCTCTAAATACCAACCATTGAAAGAATGATTGTTCTTATTAGGAACAGGCATTTCTTCAATGCGGTTAGTAAGCAAAGGATCTATTTTGCTTCCACCACGACTATCGAAAGTAACAAGGTATTTGTTAACGCCTTTATGAACGCTATTTTGAGGAACATTAGAACATCCGCCAAGCGATAAGCAAGAAAGGATTAAAAACAAAGGGAGAATCTTTTTATTCATTAAAATATAATTCCTTTCTCATCAATAATCTTTTGAATGCCATCTGCAATAAGATTCATCCATGTCGATAATGTTTCAGTTTCCATATGAGTCCAGAATTCCCAACCCTCAGGATATTCTTTCATTCTTTCGTATACAAAATCATATGTGTCTATAAAATAGGCATAATCTAATTCGCTTGCCAATTTATTTCCTTGAGCATTTATTCTTTCAACTGTAGCAAACATTTCGCTTCTACCAGGTAAAGGAGAGGCACTTACAATTGCTATTTGGCAATCTGGCAAAGCTTTGTGGACTTTATCAATATACTTTTTAGTTGTTGTTATTATGTCTTTTTCTGACATGCTCCAATAAGCTTGGTCGTTGGTTGTTAAATTAAAGACGAGAATCTTAGGTGCAAAGCCCATAACTAATTGGTCTGTATACCAATAATAATCATATGTTGAACCACCAGCGACAGCATTATTGATTGTTGGCAAACCTCTTTGAGCAAAGTCGTTGGTTGTTTGATAGGCAAGGGCAAAATTAGAATTGCCGTTCATAACAATCTTACCCTTTGTAGAACCGTATCTTCCACCATGCATTGCTAGTAGATTTGGAACATGCGAATACTTGGTGTTGTCATACGAAGATATCAAATATTTAGCGTAGTAATCTTTTGTAAAATTATGATGTGTCTTTTTAGGATCGATTGGAGAATAAGAATCTTTGCTTGCTGACCACGTCGAAAAATCATATTCCCAACCATCGATATTTTTTATTCTATTAATTTTAGGCTCTTTGTTTTTGGATAAAACATCGCCCTTTCTAACAATAACAATTTCTTCTTCGCTGTTATTGATTCCATAATGAAAATGGAGATCAATGTAATTTGAGACATCACCAGTTGCTGCTCCAGTCGTATCGTCTATATAAATTAAGTCGCCACATTTGGAGCAAATGCCAATTGCACCCTCTTTATATTTTAAATATTCATAATGATGAACTTCGAAATCTTGAACATTTTCTAATTTATAATTAGAAGATATTTCGTCTTTATATATTTTTCCGCCAACATCAAAACACGTTGGGCTTAGATCTTTTTGATAAACAAAATTTGCATTGTTTGGAGTTGATAATTTAACAAAATTGAATTCGTCGAAATGGACTTTTGCTTGGGTTTCGTCTGCTTTGATGTTTTTGGTTAAAAAATGCGAATAATTAAGCCACTTATAGCCATTTACAAAAGCATCGTTCAACATTAAATATTTGTTTTCTGTTGATGCATTCCATGAATATGAAGAATACGGAATATAAATCCATCCAGAATAGCCTTCTTTAATTACAACATTTTTTTCAATTATAGTTGTTGGCAAAAACTTTCCTTCGTAAAGATCATAGTAATAAGCGCTTCTTCCTTCTAAAGGATAATAATAATTGAAATGGCCACCATATTTAGATGCTTCCCAAAGGTATTCACTACTAGGTGGTTCTTTGCTAGAATCCATTAAAATTAAGCCTAAGCCAACTCCAAGATAATGGCCAACTTCAGCTTGAATTCCTTTCAAATCAACATAAAAGAGTACGCCATCGGTGCTTGAAATATCAACATTACTTGTAGAACCACTGTCACAAGTCTTCGCTTTCATTAAGGTATTAAATCCACCGCCAGGTGTTTCTAAATAAAATGTTGACCCAATTCCTTCTTCATCAAAGCCATAACCATAGGTTATTGATCCGGTGGAACTATCAGAAATATTAAAATAAGGAATATCAGCTTCATTGAAGTGAATGCTTAAATGCGAATCGTATAAATAACCATTAATATCACCAGGTTGAGATTTTATTAACTCACTCAATGTTACCGAATCACCTAATTTATAACGTTTATTAGTAATAAAGAAACCATCATTACAACTAGTAAGGAGCAAAGAAACAGTAACTATTAATAAAGCTTTTTTCATGAGTTTTCTCCTCCTATGATGCTTTCTAGATATACTCTAGTTTCTTCAATTAAAGTCATGAAAGTTTTATTTTCAAATGACTCTAAAGCAAGGATTTGATCATCAATCTCATTTTTTTGAAGCAATAGTTGGTTTATATCATCGAGTATAATTTGAGCGGTTTTGCTATCTTTAACATCTTTTGAATAATAAATATCTTTGATTAATCCATTTGAAGAACTACTTCCTTCAAAAGTATTGTTATCAGTAGATGTAACGTTGGTCCCTTTTCCATAAATTAGATGAGAACTGCCTGATGAAACTTGACCAAAGGAAACACAATTTGAAATTGATGTATAGTTACCACGACCTAAAATGCCACCGGAATTTTCTCCTGAATCAGTAATTGTTCCGCCAGAAAGGCAGTGACTAATAAGCTTTGAAGCGGTTCCTTGAGAATAGCCAACAATTCCGCCGGCGTGCATATTCGCATCAACATTTCCGAAATTATATGCATACTCAATGTTACCAGCATAAAAACTACCAGCAATACCACCTACACCACGCCAATTGCCACTAACTTGTCCACCATTTCCATTAACGTTTCCACCATTGAAAACATATTTTAAACTGAGGTTGGAACCAAGCATTCCAACAATACCACCGATGTGGCCAGAATATTGTTTATCTTCATCGACTCCAACCCCACCTTTGACGTCACCAAAATTGAATAGATTTTCAAAAGTAAGAGTTGATCCGGTCTTAGTAAATCCAATTATTCCGCCAAGAGCACTTATTCCAGATATTTTTCCATAATTATAGCAATTAGAAATATTTGTGCCCTCATAGCAATAAGAAAATCCAGCAATTCCTCCAACACAGTTTCCATTAGTAGCATATAAAGAAGTTAGTGATGTGGATGAAACATCATTATTATTGTGGCAGTTTACAATAATTCCTTTAGCTGATGTGTCACCATTAACACCACAAATGCCACCAACATATTGCTTGTTAGAAGTAATTACACCTTTATTAATTGAATTTGAAATAATGCCTTTATTAATAGAGGCGATACCGCCAATTCTAGAACCGCTACCAGTGATGTTTGTCTCATTGATGCAGTTTTCAATTAAACCTTGATTATTGATTGCTATTCCAGAAAGATAATTGCCACCAGAAAGCGAACCTTTAACTATTAAATTAGAAATGGTGCCTTTATTAATTCCAAAGACTGATAAATTGTCTTTTGTAAGTTCTAGATTAATCGTTAAACAATGATTATTGCCATCAAAATCACCGGCAAATTCCTTATTAAATGGCAAACCGCCTGTAATAGTAATATCATTTGTTAATTTGAAATATAAGCCTTCTTGAGACGAGTTAGAATCATCGCCGGAAACTCTTTCACGTAAATATTCAAAATCGGTTCTATTAGCAATTAAAAATGGATCGTCTTTTGTACCGACTCCACCACTAAATAAATAGAAATATGGACAATAGTCATCACCACTTACTTTGTTCATATCGACACTAGATGAAGCAGCGCTTCCATATATTTCACCATAATGAGTTGCGCCACTAACAACATCAATAACACCTTCATTAATATTCGAAAATAGCGATGTTCCGTTAATTCTCCCAGCAATACCACCTAGGAAAGGATCGGCATTGCTTGAAGAAATTTTTCCGTAGTTTAAACAGAATTGAACGCTTGTTAAAGAGTTGCCGCTTGAATAACCAAAAATACCACCAACTTGTTGTTGCCCTTCAACATGACCATAATTGATTGAATAAAAGATTTTACTACTGCTATAAATAGAACCCGCAATTCCTCCGATGCCACCCCATCTTGATGGAGAATTACGTGTTCCTTTCCCCTTTACTTCACCATAATTTGAGCAATTTTCTAATGTGTTGTTGGTTCCTAATATACCAGTAATTCCTCCAATATGAACGGCTTCATCATCACTGTTCGAAAAAGTGTTAACAGATCCTTTATTCACACATCCAGTGATATAAAGCGAATTGGTGTTACTATGACCAACAATGCCTCCTAATGTATGATAGCCCTCAATCAAGGAATGTTCTTCGTTAACGCAATCACTGATTGTTCCATAATCTTGATAGCCAACAATTCCACCTATTCCATATGAAGATTCGCCACCAAATACATGTCCATCATTAAGGCAATTAACAACATCGAAATAGCTATATGAAGCAATACCACCAGCATATCTAATTTTAGCATTGACAGTTCCGTAGTTTTTACAATTCTCTAACAATGAAACTGAATAATTATTTGTTAAAATAGATGATGTTCCGTTCAACCCAGAAACGCCACCGACACAAATCGATCCACTAATTTCGCCATAATTTTCGCAATTATGACTTGGCAAGACATTACCACCAAATACACCACCTACAGAATGATATCCGCTGACTTTACCATAATTGATATTGTCATTATTGGAGTATTTTTCTAAGTCTTCATCAAAATACATTCCATATTTATATATGGTGTATCCTAAACCACAAATACCACCAACATACCTAGTCTTAATTCCTTCTACTTTCACTTCTCCGTAATTTGTGTTGCCGGTTAAAATACCTAATGACTCTCCGCAAATACCACCGAAATACATAGCTTGTTCGTTATAAGTATATGTGTCATCGCCAGTTATTAGACCATAGTTTTCACAGTTGATGATTTGACTTTGATTACGTCCAACAATCATTTCATCACTACGAGCTATTCCACCAACAATACCACCAACATATGCATCGCCGTGAACATTGGCATAATTCTTGCAGTTTTCAACAATGGCAGCATTATATAAACCACCGCATATTCCAGCACAGAAAGAATGCGAATAAACATAATCAGGATGGCAATGAACTTTAACATCACCTCTAACCGTAAGATTTTTTATTACTCCACTAGAAAAACCAAACAATCCTTGCCAGGAATCTGTGGTATCAATTTTTAAACCATTTACTTCTTTATTGTTTCCATCATAAACACCTTCAAAAGGAATTCCAAAAGTTCCTATTGGTGTCCAATTATCATAAAAACTAATATCAATATCATTTGTTTGTAAGAAATAAACTCCACTTAGATCTTTATAATCTAAAACCCAATCGCTAAGTGTTTTTAAATCTTCTACAGTGCTTATTAAATATGGATTATCTGGTGTTCCACTAGCTTCTACTTCTTCTTTTACTATTATTTTTAGTGAGTCTGTTAAATCGCCGTATGAAGCGCTCACATAACAAAAACCAACATCTATAGCATAAATAACACTCCCATTGAGATTAACGACGGAATTATTAACGTTAAGAGAATATGTTATTTCACCCAAGATGTTGGAATAATCAAGTAAATCAGAAACATCTAATTCTTGGCCAACAAGCATATTAAGCTCGTCTTGTCCAAATGATAATGATGATTCTAGTGGTGTATTAGAGCAAGAACAGCAAACAAAAGTTAGTAGTCCAAAAACAATATAATTAAATTTGCCATTCTTAAACATTTTATTTAGTTAACTTTCTTTTTTTATATTTAAAGAAGATAAATAAAGTAAATAAAGTCGAAGTGAATAATAGCGATACAACAATTACAACAATAATGTCGTTGCTATTTTCACCTAAAACATGATAGAAAGACGACAACGCGTTGGTGTTATAACCGATAATATATTCGGCTGCACCTTTATATGTTCTTTGAACGAATTCGGTATGTTCATCAAAATAGTAAACTGAATTAAGAACAGTTGTTTCTGAACTATCTAAACCATCATAAGTTGTCTTGAAAGTTGATGTATCTTCAGAACAAGTGTATTTACGAATAAATTTAACAACACTTCTTAATGATTCAGATGAGGTTTCAGCTATTTTTGATGCTTCAGATCTTGCTGATCCAGCACCAATACCATAGCCATATGTATTAGCATTTACGCCGGGATTAACTTGGTATGCAGCAGCAGATTTAGTTCCACTATCAACACTGACACAGTCACTTTTAGCCCAGCCTACAAGTGTTCCACAGTTTGCGTTGCCACTTGAAGCGATAGCTTTTACTAATCCGGTAACAAAGCAACCATTAATCTGGACAGAAGGCTTAGTTTTCGATGCAATTAAGCCAATTATTCCACCGACTAATCTATTAGCTTGAATAGTTCCACCATTATAGCAATAATCAATCTTAGTTGAAGAACCTTCAATTGTACATTCATCATTGATTCGGCCCACTATTCCTCCTATACCTACATCTTTAGTAAAACTAGTATCTTCTGAGCTAACATCTCCATAGTTAGAACAATATGTTATTTCGGAGTTAGGATATAAGAAACCAGCGATTCCACCAACATCGGTCGTTCCATTGATGGAGCCTTCGTTTTCACATAATGTTAAAATAACTTTATCAAAAGCACTACTACCAATTACGCTTGTGATACCACCCACATATTTTGCGGTAGAAGTTACTGAGCCACGATTAACACATTCCGAGATTGTTCCACCTAGATAGGTTCCAGAAATTCCGCCAATATATCCGTTACCACTAACAGAATTATTGTTCACGCATTTGTTGATAAGTCCTCGAGAAGTGGTTCCAATAATGCCCCCACCCGTCTGTCCAATAACGTTACCGTCATTCGAACAATTAATGACTCGCAGATTAGTTGTATTTGACAACTTGGCTTCCTTGTCTGTTGTAGCGGCAATTCCGCCAACATAATTCGTTCCTGAAACTTTGCCTAAATTAACACAACCTGTCATATAACGCATATTGTCTGAAACAATACCGCCTACATAATTTTTCCCGGTTATTTCGCCATTAAAAGAACAGTTATACATTTTACCGGTTGAATCATTTTTAAATAAAATGCCTGAAACATAATCTACATTTGGAAGATTTGCATTGATAGACGATGCCACATTTCTAATTGTCCCTTTATTATAAACAGCCAGCGGTGAAGCATATATACCGCTGTTTTCAATTGTTCCAGCAATATTGAAATTTCTTACTGTGCCATCGATACTTCTAAAAAGAGAAGCAGCGGTTTGCGTTGTATTAATAGTTATAGTAATTGTGTGGTTATTTCCTTCAAATGTGCCAGAAAAGCCATTTTTCGGTTTGCTTTCCAAAATTATACTCACATCTGCATCTAAACTAACTGTTTGATTTTCGTAAGTATTGCCATTTGATACATTTGATATAAATTCTTCAAATTCTTGATCATTTGAAATACTAACATCAGGTTCTGCAGCAAAAACTTCTTGTGTTTTCGAATTATTTTGAATAATACCGATAACTCCAGCCGTAACAAAAGATGTCGCAGCTAATAAGAATAATGTATTTCTAATTTTCATATCTTCAACCACCTCTTTTTAACTGATTAAAAATAGTTCTATAATTGAATATTAGAGTACATTATCGTTAATGTAAAGCAAGAAAATTAAGCGCTTACTTTTTCCTATTATTTAACGATTATATAAGAATATATTCGCTAATTTGATATTTATAAATAAATTAAATTAAAGATGCGAAAAGATTAATTGGCGAATCAAAGTATCTCGCGATACGAATAATGTTTTGAAATGAAGCTTTGTATAAGTTAGAGTCGTCCGCATTATATTTGGATAAAGTTGCTAAGGGTATATTTGTTTCCAAACTAAGCTTTGGTAAGGTTGTTTTATTTCTTTCACACAATATGCGCAAAATCGTTTTTTCTTTCTCTTGTTTGTTAAAATAATCGAGCAAAGAGGAAATATCCATTTCATGAAAAATCGGATATACATCAATCAATTTAGCTAATGGTAGTTTTAAAAAAATGTATGAAAAAGGCTTTTTAGTTTTTAAATAAAGTTCAAAATAAGAATAGCCGCACCAATAAGAATCGTTATATACGCCATAACTATTATCTTCTTTAATATTAATTCCTGTGATGTCATAAAAAATCGAGGCTAATGGTTTGTTAAAATAATCATCATATTTCCCGTTTTCAATCTTATTTATAAATTCACTTCTTTCCAAATTATTAGTGAAAGAAAACAAATTCATCTTGTTTTGAATAGCAATTACAAACAATCTTGCAAACATCTCTTTTAAGAATCTAATATCATTCATAATCGATAACCAAATCTCTTAATCTAGTCCCTTTTGAGTAACGATCAGAATTCAATAAATCAGTAAACATTTTATCTGCACCGCTTTTTCTAGAATAATAATCAACTCGATTCTCTTCAAAAGCTTCTTCATAGTCCAAAAAATGAGCTAATTTAAAGGCACGTTCAGATATCAAAACATATTGTTTTCCTAAATCGCCGGCATGAAATATCTTCTCTAATGATTCAAGAGTAATTTCACTTCTAACAAATGCTTCCGGGAAACGGAAATAACTATCATCAGCGCGATAACCGATAACAATGTCGTAATCCAAAATATTAAGTAGATATTTTTCTTCAAGATATTTGAGTTCCCTTGGAAAATTGTCTCTAATATCACTCGATAGTTCACGATTATGCATTAAAAGAGCAACCCAATATAAAACATTGTTATATGGCTCTTTAGTTAAATCTAATATCTTTAATCTATCATCTCTAATTTGATATCTATTTATGTAGCCTCTACCTGTTCTTTTTGCCGCCCATTCCTTAGCAAGTTCCTTGTTTGAATAACAATAAAAACCTAATCCATAATCATTATGAATATTACCTTTTAAATATTCTGGCTCTTTAATTATAATTTCGCTGCCGTGATAAATAATTCTTTCCATATGCATAGTATATTTTGTGTAGGTTTTTTTGTCAATTTAATATACTACAATATATGATTTTGTTGATTTTAGGTTCACAAAATTATTTGATAAGGAGGCAAATAAAAACCCAACCGAAGTTGGGTATGTGTCTTAGGCCAAAGTCAGTTATCCTGTTTTGTCTAAAAATCTCCATTCACAATTATGCCGTACAACTAAGCACTTGCGAGCGGGCTATTTTAAGCTTTTTTGAGGCTTACGGACAAAGCGGGTTTTGTGGCGCGGAATATGAGTAAGTTATGATTTGCTAGCTTGTATATATTAGGCTTGCTGGTGGGCTTGTTTGGATGCTTAAAATGAGTTCTGGCTTACTTGGCGGGCGGGGCTTTATATAAATATAAGGTGAGTGAGTATGTTTAAAAGCGGTCGGGGTAAGTTAGTAAGTAAGTCTATATAAAAAGTGAGTGAGTATTAGTTAGTTTGTTTATATATAGTGTGGGGAGTAGTAAGTGGGTAATAAAAAAGATCTAAGGGTTAGTTAGATCTATTTTATTTTGTGTGTAAGTATCTGTGTTAATTATTGAATAAGCTTAGTTGTATAAGTTTGAATAATTAGATTTAGATAATTACAACATTTTTTTCTAGTTGGTGGATCTGAAGGGGATCGAACCCTCTACCTCCTCCATGCCATGGAGGCGCTCTCCCAGGTGAGCTACAGACCCATAACGCTAATGATTATAAAAGAAATATGGATTATATTTCAACTATTTATTTAATTTGAACAAACGATTACGAATATAGAGATATCTTTCAAATTTTTCTTGGCTAGCAAAATGTTCAACGCGTTTTTGTTCTGGACAATTTTCATAATCTAATTCAGCATCACCAAATTGTTCACTTGTTAGATCAAACTTCTGCCCATCAACAACATTAAAACAATGATAGCCACCGTCAGGAAGTTTAACACCTCTAACTTCTCCACCGAAAATATCTTGTACTAAAAATGCAGTAATAGAACATTGGCCTAATGTCATGTTCTCTTTACTCCACTCATTTCTGTATCTAGGAGCGCAGCTAAATCTATCCCAAACTTCAGTCATTAATTCATATAAATGTTGAGGACTAATAACAAAAGAATAAGCGTCATTAATTGGCTTAATATTTTTGACATCATGACCATAAAATTTGAGATTTTCCATGCAAAAGTCCTCTATTTTTACTAATTTTGCTGTATTTTTAGATTTTTAAATAGGACCGAACTCGGCCCTGAATAATCAAAGACTGGCGCGCCCGAGGCGATTCGAACGTCCGACTCCCTTCTTAGGAGGAAGGTACTCTATCCAGCTGAGTTACGGGCGCGTTTAACTAACTATTTTGTTAGTCCTTGTTTAAAGAATAAAACGATATCTTTATATACTTCTTCTTTACGATCTTCGTTTAAGATTTCGTGTCTTAGGCCTTGATAAATTTTGCTTTGAACATTGTTTAAACCATATTTATGATACATCTCAGTTAATTTCTTAACGGAAGTACCATAACCGGTAACTGGGTCATCACTACCAGAGATAATAAAGATATTGGTGTTAGGATTTAATTTCTCCAAGTTCTTAGCTTTATGAATCTGATTCATGCCTTTTACAAATTCTAAACAGAAACCATTTCTTGGACCAAATCCACATAGTGGATCCGCAATATATTTATCGACATTTTCTTTATTAACAGATAGCCAATCAAATGCTGTTCTTGGATTAACAATTTTCTTATTGAAATTGCCAAACATTAGTTTGTTTAATAAGCCTGCTTTTTCATCTCTATTTTTCTTATTAACAATCATCTTAGCTAATAAATAACCGGCGGGGACAGCAGGGTTTTTCGCACCACTACCACATAAGACAACTCTATCGCAGTGATCAGCATATCTTTCAATGTAGTCTTGGCACATGAATGAACCCATAGAATGGGAGAAGATAAAGACAGGTTTTTTCGTGCTCTTTTGTAATTCAGTAACTAAGGTATCAACCGCTTTAACTTGTCTAGCGAAACCATTTGTTGGCCAAATACCAACATTGCTCATATCTGGTTTAACATTTTCGCCTTGTCCAAAAGCATCAATCGCATAAACATTAAATCCTTCTTTATTTAAATATTTAGCGAAGGCATCATAACGGGAAGTATGCTCTTCCATACCTTCCATAATAACGACATTAGCCTCAAATGTTTTCTCTAACCAGCAGAGACCAAATAATTCATCGCCATTTCTAGAAATGACTTTAAGTTTTTTTGCTTCACTCATAATCTTTTCTCCTATTATTTATCGTATCCATTTGGATTATTCTTTTGCCAATTCCATGAATCGCGGCATGCATCTTCAATTGTTAACGATGTTTTAAATTTCATTTCTCGATAAGCTTTTTCAGCATTAGCGTAGTTTTCATCAACATCGCCAGGTCTTCTTGGACAGATGACATAAGGAATTTTAATATTATTAACTTTTTCAAAAGCGTGAACGAGTTCTAATACGCTTGTGCCTCTACCAGTACCTAAATTATAGATAACTAATCCTGGTTTTTCTTCTAGCTTTCTTAAAGCGCATAAGTGACCATAAGCTAAATCCACAACATGGATATAGTCTCTAACACCTGTGCCATCAATGGTTTTATAGTCATTACCATATACATTTAAGTGATCTCTTTTACCAACAGCAACTTGAGTGATATATGGCATTAAGTTATTTGGGATACCATTAGGATCTTCACCGATAAATCCGCTTGGGTGAGCGCCAATAGGATTGAAATATCTTAAGATGGCGATATTCGCATCAGGATTTTCTTTCGCATAATCCTTTAAGATATATTCGATATCTAATTTCGTTTGTCCATATGGGTTTGTGCATCCACCCACTTTATCATCTTCTTTAAGTGGAACGTGGTCTGGAACACCGTATACAGTAGCAGATGAAGAGAAGACAATGTTATGAACTTTATATTCCTTCATGAGCTTTAATAAGACTTTGGAACTTCCAACATTATTAGAAACATATAGTTCTGGTTTTTGGACACTTTCCGCAACACTTTTTAAGCCCGCAAAATGAATAACATCAGTAATCTTTTCCTTTTCAAAGACTTCCCTTAATTTTGGTTCATCTTGCACGGAAAGTTCGTAAAATCTTGGCCTTTTACCAGTAATTTTATAAATCCTTTCTAAAACTTCAGGTTTGCTGTTGCAGTAATTATCAACGATTACTACGTCATAGCCACGGTCTAATAAATTGACCACAGTGTGTGAACCAATGTAGCCGGTTCCGCCTGTCACTAAAATCGCCATTTTATCTCTCCTTAAGCTCTTGGACAATTAATTTATTTGTTAAAGCAGGATTGGCTTTTCCTTGGGTTAGTTTCATCACTTGACCCACTAAGAAGCCAACCGCTCTATCTTTACCGTTTTTGTAATCGATAATAGATTGAGGATTGTTATCCAAAACTTGTTTGACAATCACTAAGATTTCACTTTCATCGCTAATAAGTGTGGTACCCATCGCTTTTACTAGTTCATTAGGATCAGCGTCATTTTCTTGCATCTTTGCAAAAATCTCACGAGCTTGTTTATTACTAACAGTTCCTTTTTCGATTAATTTAATTAAGTCCGCTAAATGTTTTGGACTAACTTTAAACTGTTTAATCGATATATCTTCTTTATTCAATATAGCTTGAATATCTACTAAGACCCAGTTAGCAGCTAATTTCGCATTTGCACCATTAGCAATTACTGCATCGAAATATTCACAGTTATCTTTATTAGATATCAATAGATTTGAATCATAATCATTTAATGATAATGATTTATATCTTTCTAGTTTCGCTTCCGCTAATTCTGGAGAAGAAGAAATTGCATCTTCAATAAATTCTTTAGAAAGTTTAATTGGAGCGATATTTGGTTCAGTGAAATATTTATAATCAACTGCGTCGGTTTTAACACGCATCAAAACAGTTTCTTTTTTTGCTTCATCAAATCTTCTAGTTTCCTGTTGCACCACTCCACCAGAAAGTAAGACAGCTTCTTGACGTTTGATTTCGAAATCAATCGCTTTTTGAATATTCACTAAAGTGTTTAAGTTTTTAATTTCCACTTTTGTACCAAAAACTTTGCTACCTACTGGCATAATAGAAATATTGACGTCACATCTAAGTGAACCTTCTTCCATCTTTCCATCACTGACTTCTAAGAAAGAAACAATAGAACGAATCTTTTCGACATATTTCATGGCTTCTTCACCAGTTTTCATCTCTGGTTTAGAAACAATTTCCACCAGTGGAATACCAGCACGGTTATAGTCTAATAAAGTACAATCCCAGGAGTGAAGTTGTTTACATGTATCTTCTTCCATATGAAGTCTTTCAATATTGATTCTTTTCTTTCCGGAAGAGGTTTCAATTTCTAAATATCCTTCTTTACCGATTGGTCTTCTTTGCTGAGTAATTTGATATCCTTTTGGTAAATCACTATAGAAATAATTCTTACGATCAAACCAAAGTTCATCATCAATGCTCATATGCAAAGCATGACACACTCTAATCGCATTAATAACAGCTTGTTTATTGACCACAGGCATCGTGCCAGGAAAAGCCATATCTAAAGGAGCAATATTTGTATTTGGTTCATCACCAAAAGTTACAGGAGAGGTAGAAAACATTTTGCTTTTTGTTTTCATCTCAACATGGATTTCTAAACCAATAACAGCTTCAAAATTCATATTATTTGCCCTCCTTACTTGATAGATTTTTTAGTCCTGTAATCTCTTGTAAACCTAAAGAAAAATTCAGAACCATTTGTTCATCAAAAGCACGACCGGTAACATTACCACCAAATGGTAAACCTTCTTTTTTACCTAAAGGTAATGTTAATGAAGGTAAGCCCGCAAAGTTACCAATCGCTAAATAGTTATCCGCAATTAAATATTCATCAGATAATTTATCTGCTGAAGCATTAAATAATGGCGCAGTTGTTGGCGCGGCAGGTAAATAGATAACATCATTATCTTTTAAGATTTCATTAACTCTATTAACGATCAGTCGACGACATTTTTGAGCTCTTAAAAATACATCTTTTTGGTTTTCGCTTAATAATGAATAGGAACCAAGAATAAATCTTCTTCTAATTAATTCCGAGAAACCATTAGTTCTAGCTTTAGTCATTACTTCTTGATAGTCACTGCCTTCATAGCGAGGACCAAATTTAATGCCATCTAAATTAGCGTTGTTGCTTGTGGCTTCCGCGCAAGAGATGATGAAATAAGTTGGGAAGATCGCTTTACATAATCTAATATCCATAGAGACATAGTTAATGATCGCCCCTTTAGCTTT
Organism: Bacilli bacterium; assembly: GCA_045113315.1. Taxonomy (GTDB): domain Bacteria; phylum Bacillota_I; class Bacilli_A; order RFN20; family CAG-826; genus RUG13091. The sequence continues at coordinate 35,966 of JBGUIX010000005.1, read as the reverse complement.
AAGTTCATCAACAGTTTTTAAATAAGTTTCTTTAATATATTGATCAGAAATTGAATCTAAAATTTCTTTAATAATTGCGACTTTTACTCCTGAAATGCAGGGTTTTAGGTTCTTAAAATAGTTTTCAACAGGTTTAAATGAACTAGTCATATCCTTATCATCTCTACCCGCTAAAAGACCTAAAGTAATTGCGCTATCTTCCACGCTTCTTGTGAAATAAGCCACATGGTCTAATGAGGTGGCAAATGGAAATAAACCGAATCGAGAAATTCTTCCCCAGGTTGGTTTAAAGCCAACTAATCCAGCATGGCTAGCTGGTTTTCTGACACTATCACCGGTATCACTACCAATACCTAATGGAGCGATATTGCTACATGTGGCAGCAGCGCTACCACAAGAAGAACCACCAACCATATGTTTATGGGATGGGTCATATGGGTTATAGGTAAATCCTTTATGTCCAGTCATACCTGAACCGCCCATTGCTAATTCATCTAAAGTGGTTTTACCAATTGGTATTCCACCAGCGTTAATTAAACGGATATAAACTTCACTAGAAAATACTGGAGTGTAGCCATTTAAAATATTGCTTGATGCAGTTGTGGGAATATCTTTTGTGGAGTAATTATCTTTGATAACAAAAGGAATTCCCCACATTAAATTATTCTTATCTTTATTCTTTAAAGCTTCGACAGCTTCTAAAGCTTCTTTTTCCGAAATATATTCAAAAGAATTATTAGTATCCGCTTTCGCTCTAGATAAGGCTTCTTTAGCAAGTTCTAAAGGTGTAACTTTACCATCCAATAAGGCTTGATGGATTTCATAAATATTTAAATCTAAATATGACATTATCCCACCACCTTTGGTAAACGAATTTGACCATCGACAACATCACTAGCATTCTTTAATGCCACATCTCTATCTAATGGTTTTTCAACAATATCTTCTCTTAAAAAAGAATTGGTGACATCGAAAGGAAATGTCATCGGTTCGACATCATCAACACCCGGAATTTCTCCGATTAATTCTAATTGACTCAAAATAGTATGAAACTCTTCAAGTAGAGTGTCATATTGCTTTTCATCCATTTCAAACATTAATTTTTGTGCGGCTTCTTTCAGCACGCTTTTGTTAACAGGTTTCATATCTTCTTGACCTTTTGACCGATAAGTATTTTAACACGATAGAATTTTTTTATATATAAAAACATGAAGTAAATAATTTTTTACAACAAAATATTATTAATTTTGTTAACATATTAAGGTATGAATGACTTACAAAAAAAGCAATTAGAAGTCTTAAAAGCCTTTATTAGAGTTTGTGATAAACACCACTTAAGATATTTTCTTGTTGGTGGAACATGTTTAGGCGCTGCTAGACATGGAGGTTTTATCCCTTGGGATGATGACATTGATGTTGGTATGCCTAGAGAAGATTACGATAAATATCTTGAACTTCAAAATGAATATAACGGCACCCCTTATTTCATTCAAACTTGGAAAACTGATCCACGTTATTGCTATAACTTTGCTAAATTAAGAGATTCGTCCACCACATTTATCGAATCCTATTTCTGGAAACATCGTATTAATCATGGTGTTTGGATCGATATCTTTCCAATCGATGGCATGTCACTAACAGATGATAAGCCAAGAGATAAATATGCAAAACGTGTGAAATTTATTTGGAGACAAGTTTATTTAAGCTATGTTCCACAACTAATTAGAAAATTCCACAAAGGAACATTCTTCCTAGATTTATTAATAAATATAGGAGCTATTCTTTTCTATCCATTTGACATCGCTCATTATCGTAGGAAAAGATGTGAAAAATATATGAGAAAAGTTCCATATGATAAAGCTGTTTTAGTGGCTAATTTATGTGGCACAAATGCTAAGAAAGAAGCAATGCCAAAATCATTATTTAATGAATTTACTAAAATCAAATTTGAAGATATCGAAGCTAGTGTTCCAAAAGATTATGATGCTTATCTAACTTACCTATATCGTGATTGGAGAAAGCTTCCACCTAAAGAAGAACAAATTGGACATCATTACGATAAAGGTCTATCATTAACACAAGATTATAAATCTTACATGAAGGAACATAAAATTTAAGAGGAAATAGATATGAACTTTGCACTTATATTAGCCGCAGGTACTGGCTCAAGAATGGGCAATACCGATAAACCAAAACAATTCTTACCGATTTATGGCAAACCTTTAATGGTGCACACTATTGAAGCTTTTGAAATTAATGATGAAGTTGATGCGATTATCATTTCCACAAATGAAGAATATATTGATGACGTAAAAGTCATGTGTAAACAATATGACCTTGGCAAAGTTAAAGCAGTTGTAGCTGGTGGAGCTACTAGACAAATCTCTGTTTATAACGGACTTAAAGGTGTCATAGAAGCGGGTGCTAAAGATGATGATATTGTTGTGATTCATGATTCCGCTAGACCATTAATTAGCCAAAAGATTATTTCTGAAAATATTAAAGCCTGTAAGGAATTCGGTGCGGTTGATACCGTTATCAAAGCTTCTGATACAATTGTTCATAGTGAAAAGGGTGAAAAGATCACCGATATTCCAAATAGAAGTGAATTATATCAAGGCCAAACCCCACAGACATTTAAATTAGGAATTATTAGAAAAGCTCATGAAGCAGTTTTAAATAAGAATATTCCTAACGTCACTGATGATACAAAATTAGTTTTGATGCTCGGTCAAGATGTCCATTTAGTGGAAGGCGATAAACTTAATTTCAAAATCACCACTTTTGATGATTTGATGATGCTTAAAGCTTTATTAAAGATTGGTAAATCTGAGGTTCTATAATGTTTCAAACAATTTATAAAGTTACATCTCCTGGAGTCTTAGAAGAATTTATTTCTAATGTTGAGATAGATTCTAATCATACTTTAGTTAAGGTTGATTATATGGCTATCTGTAAAGCGGACATCCGTTATTTTTTAGGTAACCGTGATCAAAATGTTTTAAATCATAAATATCCTTTAGCCCCAATCCATGAAGCGGTTGGCCATGTCGTTAAAGATCCAACCGGAAAATATCAACCTGGAGATAAAGTGATTCTTATTCCAAATTCCGTGGAAGAAAAATATTTAAAGGATTTTGAAAATAGAAGATGCGCTAGAGAAGATCTAGGAAATAACTATGCCATTCATTCCACTTTTAGAAGTTCCACGACCGATGGTTTCTTAAAACAATTCTATTCCGCTGAACCTGACCTTTTAGTGAAATATGATAGCAAAATCCCTGCAAATCTTGCTGTTTTTAGCGAATTATTATCAGTTTCAGTCGCGGCTTTAAGAAGAATTAATTTTAAAGAAACTAATCATGTCGCGATCTTTGGAGATGGCATTTTAGCTTATATCACCTATATCGCTTTTACCGCTTTACATCCTGAAACTAAATTAACTATCTATGGTGTCGATAAAAATAAATTAGCAATGTTTAAAGGTGTTGAAGCACGTACATATGATGAGTATAAAAACGACAAGTACGATACGATGATTGAAATTGTCGGCGGCAAATATTCCGCTGACGCTATTAATAAGATGATTGACTGGGCCACTGTCGGTGCGGATTTAATCCTCATGGGTGTCAGTGAAGAAAAAGTGCCTCTTAACACCAGATTAGTTTTAGAAAAAGGACTATCTTTAAAAGGTGTTACTAGAAGTGATAGAAGAGATTTTGAAACTGTCGCTAAATTATTAGAAGATAAAGAAGTTCAAAACAAATTAAAACCAATGGTTATCAGCGAAACTGAAATCAAATCAGTTATCGATATCTATCATTGTTATGAGGCAGATATAAATAATAAAACTATCATCGGTAAGAACTTGATGAAATGGTAAAAGAAAAGGGCTAAGCCCTTTTTATTTTATTAATTCCAAGAATTCGCTTTCGCTTAATACGGATATGCCTAACGCTTGGGCTTTATCTAATTTGCTACCTGCGTCATGGCCAGCCACAACTGCATCAGTGGCTTTGCTCACTGAGCCCGTGACCTTTGCTCCTAAGTTTTCTAATATTTCCGTAGCTTCTTTTCTACCCATAGAATCAAGTGTTCCAGTTAACACAACTGTTTTACCTGAGAAATATGAATTAGCAGCTTTAGAAGTTGAACCAAGGAAATTAAAATTAACATTTAAGTTTCTTAATTTTTCAATGAGTTCAAGATTTTTTGGATCTTTAAACCAATTGGTAATACTTCTGGCTACGACAGGACCGACATCAGGAATTGTTAATAATTCTTCTTCACTAGCCTGCATCAAATTATCTAAATTTTGATAAATGCGTGATAAGGTTTTGGCCATCTTCGCACCTACTTCTTTGATGCCTAAACCAAATAATAATCTTTCGACAGAATTATTTTTACTCTTATCGATAGCTTCAATTAAATTGTCAATTGATTTAGATTGCCATCCATCAAGAGAAATAATTTCTTCTCTATGATTCATGAGATTATAAATCTCAGCGATATTGCTAAAGAAACCTTGGTTAAAGAATTGTTCGACAACTTTTTCGCCCATCCCTTCGATATCCATAGCATCTTTACTAGCATAATGAATAATGCTTTCAATTTGTTTAGCAGGGCAAGATGGATTAACACAGAAATGCATCGCATCTTTTCTAATTAATGGGAATCCACATTCTGGACAATTAGTGATCATTTGAAATGGAATTTGTGTTCCATCTCTTCTTTCAATGACTGGTCTAACAACTTCTGGAATAACATCTCCCGCTTTTCTTAAGACCACATAATCACCAATCATTAATCCTTTTTCATTAATGAAATCTTCATTATGTAAAGTTGCTCTTTGAACAGTAGAACCAGCCACTCTAACCGGTTCTAAAACTGCATTAGGAGTAATCTTGCCAGTTCTTCCAACCGTAAAGATAATGTCCGTTAATTTAGTAATCACTTCTTCAGGTGGGAATTTATAAGCAATCGCCCATCTTGGTGTTTTCGCGGTATAGCCTAATTTATCATATAAAGACATATCATCCACTTTAATGACAATACCATCAATGTCATATGGTAAATCTGGTCTTTTAATGGTGTATTCTTTGATGTAATCAATGACTTCATCAATGCCGTTACAAAGTCTTCTTTCAGGATTAGTTTTAAATCCTAAATCATCCGCCATTTTAAGAGCTTGGCTATGATATCTAATACCAAAATCTTTGGCATTAACAAAATAATACCAGAAGGCATCAAGTCCACGACTAGCCGCTATCGCACTATCAAGTTGTCTCACGCTACCAGCAGCCGCATTTCTGGCATTAGCGAATAATGGTTCACCATTTTCTTCTCTTTCCTTATTTAATTTAAGAAGAGATTTTTTGGGCATAAATACTTCACCACGAATTTCAAAATCTCCCTCTAAATTAATATGAGAAGGGATGGATTTAATAGTGATGACATTAGATGTCACATCTTCACCGACTGTTCCATCACCTCTAGTCGCCGCATATAATAATTTCTTGTTATAAACAAGAGACATTCCTAAGCCATCGATTTTCATCTCGGCCATATAGGTCACTTTATCCCCACCTATAACTTCTCTAACTTTACGATCAAAATCATATAAATCGTCTTCGTTAAAAGCATTCGCTAAAGATAGCATCATTCTTTGGTGGGTGACTTTTTTAAACTCATCTTGAACTTGTCCACCCACTCTTTGTGATGGAGATAAAGGGGAAAGAAGTTCAGGATGCTCTTTTTCTAAAGAGATTAATTCTTGCATCAAACGATCATATTCCGCATCGCTTACAGAAGGATTATCTAAAACATAATATTCGTAGTTATATTTCTCTAATAATTTAGTGATTTCTTCTACTCTTTCTTTTGGACTCATGCTTTATGTCCTCCTTTGCTCACAGATGGGTGATTACCCATAATGGTTTTAACACCATGATCTTTAAAATTTACTTTAATAATATCGTCGCCTTCTAAAGAAATAACCGTTCCTTCTCCAAAGGTCTTATGTATACAAATATCTCCAACTTTCCATTCATCAACATCATTTGTAGGTGTTGAAAAATCTTGTTTAATAGGAGCGTCTAAATCAAAACTTAAGTTAGGTCCATCATCGAAATGGAAAGATGTTTGTCTTTTATTTGAACGAAATGGATTATATTCTTCTTTCTTCACTACTTCGTTTCCACTTTCCTTAAGGAACTGTGATGGTAATAAATTACCACCTAATACATATGAATAGTCACTAGCATATGTTAAGTAAAGTAACGACTTAGCTCTAGTCATCGCGACATAAGCTAGTCTTCTTTCTTCTTCTAAACCTTTAAAACCATTCTCCGCGAATGATCTAACATGTGGAAAAACTCCAGCGTTCATTCTGACCACAAAAACGACAGGGTATTCAAGTCCTTTAGCGGTATGAACAGTCATTAAAGTCACATATTCGCCATCAAGCAACTCATCTTGAGCTGATAATAAAGCGATGTTTTGTAAATATTCATCAAATGTTGATTCTGGATTAGCTTGTAAATAATGTCTAATATCCTGGAATAAGGCTTTGACGTTTTCCACTCTTTCATCGCCATCATCTTCTTTAAGAAGATATTCGTTATATCCAAATGACCAAATCATATCTTCTAATAATTTAGAAAACACTTCTTCATTCTTATTGATTTCTTCTCTAGTTTTTTCAATAACGGTAATCATCATTTTTAAAGAATTAAGCGCTTTTCTTGGTATATCAGAATGAGTCGTTTCATTATCTAAAGTAGCGATATAATCATACATGCTCATATTATTAGCCTTAGCTTCTTCTTTAATGATATTAATTGTGGTATCACCGATGCCTCTTCTCGGTACATTAATAATTCTTTCAAAAGAAATATCGTCTTTCGTATTTGTAATTAAATGGAAATACGCTAAAACATCTTTAATTTCTCTTCTTTGATAGAATTTAGTACCACCAAAAATCTTATAAGGAATCCTTGATTTAGTTAAAGCGGTTTCAAAATCCATAGTGATATAGTTAGAACGATATAAGATAGCGATATCTTTATAAGAATATCCTTCCACTTGCACTAAACGATTTATTTCTCTAGTGACATATTCAGCTTCACTTCTAGAACTTGGAGCGTGATGAACTATAATTGGCTTACCTTCTTCGTTTTCCGTATATAAATCTTTTTTAACTCTCAGTTTGTTATAAGCAATTAGTTTATTCGCACTATCAAGTATTTTTTCTGTACTACGGTAGTTGCGATTGAGGATAATTGTTTCCATATCCAAATAATCTTTATTTAAATTAAGGATAATATCTTGATTAGCCCCTCTCCAGGTATAAATGGTTTGATCTGGATCTCCCACTACATAATGACAAGTAGATGGTTTAGATAATAATTTAACAAGCTTATATTCCACATCGTTTGTGTCCTGAAATTCATCAATTAAGATATGGTCAATTCTTTCTTGCCACTTTATTCTTGTGGTTGGATAATTTTCTAAAATATAGATTGTTTTTAATAATAAATCATCAAAATCAAGCGACATTTGCTTGGTTTTTTCTTCTTCGTAACGGGTATATATCTCTAAGCACAACTTTTCATCTTCAAATAATTCCTTGATGATATTGATATCTTCAGGGTAACGTTCATGAAGTTTTTGATTGCCGATATAATTTAATGCTTTCCCCACTATTTTGTCGCCACGTTTAAAACCCATCGCCGCAACAATATCTTTCACTAGTTTAGTTTGATCTTCTTCATCTAAAATGGTGAAACTTGTTGGAAAACCAATTTGATATATTTCTTTTCTTAAAAATAAAGCCGCAAATGAATGAAAGGTTTTGATGGTTAAATCTTTTTCACATTCCGGAATCATTTTAATAACTCTGTTTTTCATTTCGTTAGCGACTTTATTAGTGAAAGTAATCGCTAATATTTTCCATGGTAAAACATGTAATTCTGAAATTAGATAAGCGATACGATAAGTTAAAACACGAGTCTTTCCACTTCCAGCCCCAGCAATAATTCTGACGTTTGGAAAGGAAGTTGTGACGGCTTCATATTGTTTTTCGTTTAAATCTTTTTCGTAATTCATATATTGCTTAGCAATATAATAACATAATATTTGAAGCCTCTCAATTTATTATTTCAGAAGTTTGGTAATGTAATTCTTTATATCTTTTGATCCTACTATATTTTCATTAATTTTATGATTAACAACATGAAATAAAGTCGGTGTTCCAAGTATACCTATATCTTCAATTTTATCTTTATCAATAACTTGTTCTTTATCATCAATAAGAGGTATTTCTTTATCGTAAATTACAAAATAAGTCGGATTTTGATAATTACTAGCAAAATATAAAATTTCATTTTTTATCTCATGACAATAACCACATGTTTCTGAATAGATATATGTAAAGTAATCACACTCTTGTTGATGAAATAAATCAACCCATTCAATATGATTCATTTGAGCATAATCATAACTTGAGGTAGAGGAGGAATTAAAAGAAGTCGCGCTTGGATTGCATGCGGTTAAGAATAAAGTGATAAGAATAGATGCAATAAATCTCATAATTCCTCCTCTATATATTAACTACCCTCATTTGTTAAAATTTTTCCTAAAATAATGAGAAAATGTTAAACTTTTTTATATGGAATTTAAAAAACCGAGAGAATCACTAGTTCAAAACATCACTTTTATGGCGATGATGGCAGCGATAAATGTTGTCTTTGTGGTTCTTACAACCTTAGTTCCTGTTTTAGTATTTCTAATAGTTTTTATTTTGCCTCTAACATCAGTGCTTGTTACTTTACACTGCAAAAAGATTTATTTTCCAATCTATGCAGTGGCCACAATAGGGTTATGTTTGATATGCACTATTTGGAAAATAGATGACACTATCTTTTACGTTATTCCATCAATAATTACTGGATTTGTTTTTGGCCTACTAGTTCAATATAAAGTTCCATCTTTTTGGATCATAATAAGTACCACTATTATTCAAATCGGTTTTACATATGCCAGTATGCCATTAATAAAATTCATGACCGGAAGAGATATTGTCGAAGTTTTTGCCTCCGCGTTTGGAATACTAGATTTCAAATACTTAAGTTATGTGGTTCCATGCTTTATATTCTTTATCGCATTGGGACAAGAAATCATTGCCTATTTTATAATTGCTGATGAATTACCAAAATTTGGTTATGAACTCAACGAACCAAAGAACTTACCATTGTCATTATTTATCTGTTTGAACAGCACTATCGTTTTATCGATTATATTCATCTTTATCTATGGACCACTTTCATATCTATTTATGCTATTCGCATTGCTATTAGCAATTTATTCTTTAATCTATCTAATTAAAGCTAATAAACCATGGATTTATGCAAGCTTAGTGGGAGGTTTTATCTTAGCTTTATTCCTGTTTGCAATTTGTTATCCATTAGTCAAAGAACCTCTAGGTTTAGTATTTATAAATATTTATTTCTTTATCGTCTCAATTATTGTTTTTATCAATAATTATTTGTTTAAACAAAAGAATATAGCTACAATAAAATAGACTTATGATTACGCTATTTAAAAACATTGGAAGAGGCATTTTATACATCTTTGTATTACCACTTCTTTTGGTCGCTTTGGCCATTTATGCTGTTGTGGCCATTTTCATATTCATTTATTTAGCGATAAAAGGTTTGGTTTTATTCTTTTCCGGTAGAAGTTTATATGAAGATTTGCCAGAAGATATCGAAGCTAAAAAAAGACTTGGCGGAAAACCAAGTGCTCAACCAATGTCGTTAGCGGCAGATCCATTAGGCTATCCCTCTAATGACACCGCCACATCTACGGATCCATTTTATGTACCTGAATATCTAAAACCTAACGATGAAAAGGTTGAAGAAAAAATAGAAGAAAACATGATTGAACCTGAACCAGAATATCAACCAGAAGTGTCCATTAATATCAATCGTAAAGAGGAAATAAAAGAGGAAATTCCTCAAAAAAGCACGCAAAAACGCGATCTTTACGAAGATTTAGATGAAGATGATGACTCTGATTCTGGTGTTAACATTAATTTTGATTAAGGAGGCAAATAGGAATGATGACCTTTATTTCATTATCTGAAAATGACAAAAGATTCCTTTTTGCCATCCTTTTAGTTTTCATCATTGTTTTAGTGCTCATTGGATATATCGGCTACCTTGTAACTAGAATTATGAAATGGCAAGGTAAAAAGATGGACACTTTAGTCGCTGATCCTGTCATCACCCGTGTCATTACTGATAAACATCATTTTATTTCTTACGCCAGAAAGAAAAATTGGAGATTATTCTTTAAGCAATCTTATATTGGAATTTTGATTCTTCTTTTCGGTGTCATCATGCTTCTCATTAGAGATGGCGTTTATAGAGACTTTTCTTATAACCCATTTAACACAAAAGACGGATTTGGTTCATTAATCTTTGTATGGGATTATTCCGTGTGCTTTAAAAGAGAGGGCGCTTCTTTAATCGTTCAATGGCCAAAACTTATTAATACACCTCACTTTGAAATTAAAGCCTGGGGTGGCTATTTATTTGCTATCTCTCTATTTGTGGGTGGAGCTTGGTATTTAGTGGCCCTTCAAGCATTAATCGCTAGAACTTTTAGAATGTATTCTTTATCCAATACAGCGTTTGAAAAGACCTTAAATGGTTTTAACCAAAATGTTGCTTATAATCCAAATAATATAAATACTAATAACGAGAATCAGCAATAAAAAATAGCCCTAATGGCTATTGTTTTGTGAATATCCGAATCATTTCGTAAACGAGATAGGCCACTAGAGCAATATCTGCCACAATGAGTAAGACGAACAAACGAAATCTTACTCTTTTTTTACGAAGTTCTAATTCTTCCTTGCTGACTGCGTTCTTTTCCATAATTAATATTTAATTGAACCAGATGTACGTGGATAGGGTTGAACATCACGAATGTTTTGCATACCAGTCACATACATTAATAATCTATCGAAACCGATACCGAAACCAGAGTGGCGGCAGCCACCATAACGACGAGTGTCTAAATACCATTCTAGATCTTTATCGTTGCCGAGTTCTTCCATCTTCTTCTTTAAAAGATCATATCTTTCTTCTCTTTGAGAACCACCGACAAGTTCACCAACCATAGGAACTAATAAGTCACATGCGGCAACTGTTTTACCATCATCATTTAAACGCATATAGAAAGCTTTAATTTCTTTTGGATAATCAGTTAAGAATAATGGTCCTTTCACTACTTCTTCAGTCAAATATCTTTCGTGTTCAGATTGTAAATCCATACCCCATTCAATATTAGAATTATCAAATTTATGACCATTCTTCACAGCTTCTTTTAATAATTTAATACCTTCAGTGTATGGCATTCTTTTAAATTCAGAATTAACAACATGGTTAAGTCTTTCTAATAAAGTTTTATCGATCATGGTATTGAAGAAATTCATTTCATCTGGACATGATTTCATAACGTAATTAATACAATATTTAATGCAATCCTCGATTAAATCCATATTATCGGATAAATCTGCGAAAGCAATTTCAGGTTCTACCATCCAGAATTCTGAGGCGTGTCTGACAGTGTTACTATGCTCCGCTCTAAAGGCAGGACCAAATGTATAAACATCTCTAAAGGCTAAAGCAAATGGCTCAACATGTAATTGACCAGTAACAGTTAAATTAACTTTACGACCATAGAAATAATTTGGATCTTTAGTATCGTGTGTGGTCACATCAAAAACGTTACCCGCACCTTCACCATCGTTAGTGGTAATTAACGGAGTATGAACATAGATGAATCCTCTTTCTTGGAAGAATTCATGAATAGCCATAGAAAGAACGCTACGAACTCTATAAACAGCTTGGAATGTATTAGCGCGTGGTCTAATATGAGCGATTTCTCTTAGGAATTCAAAGGAGTGTCTCTTCTTTTGGAGAGGATAATCATCATCCACATCACCTTCAAGTTCACATTCATTAACATGAATTTCAAATGGTTGTTTATTGTTAGGAGTTAAAACAACTTCTCCAACCACTCTTATAGCAGCGCCTGTTCTTAAAGCGGTTAATGTTTCATAACCTTTTGATTCTTTGTTATAAACAAGTTGAACATTCTTAAAGCATGTTCCATCGTTAAATTCCACAAAGCCAATTGAACCATTATCACGGTTAGTTTTGACCCAACCTTCTAGTTCCACGACTTTGACTTGTTCTTTTTCTTCCTTACTTCCGTTTAGAAGGATATCGAATAATTCGAAATTAGTTGTTTTCATAGGTTCCATAGTTAAATCCTCGTATCAATTATATCAATTTATATAATAAATGCATTTAATTCTAAAATTTTTTATAGTCTTCAATAAACCAGTTTGGATCCACTCCAATAGTTAAAGGAGCGAATACTTTCATCTCATAAAGGTGTTCCGCTACTTTAGCGATCATCGCCGCTTGGTCAGTGCAACACCACATCGGAGGGATAATAATTTTTATATTTCTTTTCTCCATCTCTTTTTTCATCTCACTTCTTAAGTAAGAATTCGCACTTACACCACCCGCTAAAATAACTTGTTTAACTTTAAATTCTTCCACCGCTCTTTTAGCTCGATCAATCACTAAGCCAACCGCTACATCTTGGAATGATTTACACATATTAGCGACATTCACTTTTTCACCTTTTTGTTCTAAATTATGGACTAAATTAATGATGCTGGTCTTAAGACCAGAATAAGATAAATCATAGGTGTGTTCACCTTTTAGTGGGATAGGTAAATCATAGGTGTGTTCACCTTCTTTTGAAAGTTGATCAATTGGCAAACCACCTGGATAAGGTAATCCTAATACGCGCGCTACTTTATCATAACATTCACCAATCGCATCATCTCTAGTTTCACCAATGACTTTAAATTCCATTGGCCCATTCATAATTACTAATTCCGAATTGCCACCAGAAACAACGACCGCTAAAAGAGGAAATTCTAATGGTTCAACGTATTCGTTAGCATATATATGCCCTGTTAAATGATGAACAGGAATAAGTGGTTTCTTATATAGCATAGCTAAGGTTTTCGCGCATTGTAATCCCACATGAAGCGCACCTATTAAACCAGGTCCTCTAGTTACTGCGAAAGCATCAACATCTTCTAATTTAATATTTGCTTGTTCGATAGCCTCTTTTAAAACCACGCCGATATTCTCAGCATGTAAACGAGAAGCGATCTCAGGCATAACTCCACCATAACGACGATGGACTTCGATTTGAGTGCTCACAACATTAGAAAGAAGTTTGCCATCTTTAGTGATAGCAACAGAAGTTTCATCACAACTAGATTCAATCGCTAAGATTAAAGCCATCTTAATCCTCCACCTTTCTAATCATATATAAAGCATCTTCACCATTATCGTAATAATGTGGTTTCACAAGTTCTTCTTTGAAGCCGTGTTTTAAATAAAAATTTATAGCTTTAGTATTTCCTTTTCTTACTTCTAAAGTCAGAGTTTGAACTTTTTTAGCATAACAATCATTTATGATTTCATCCATCATCGCACTACCGAGTTGTTTTCTTTGTAGTTCAGGGTGAACCGCAATTTGGACAATTGTCGCCGAATCAAATGTATGCCAATAATCACAAAATCCCACAACAGATTTAAGATTTTGGGTTTTCTCTTCTAATTCAATAACCCAGAAGTTACTAACTGGGTTTTCATGCATCTCGTATTTAATATGACTCTCCGGAAAAGGATTAGAAAAACATAAGCCTTCAATTTCCATGATGGCGGGGATATCATTATCGGTCGCTTCTCTTACTGTGACGTATAAATAATCCATAACTAATCCTTCATATAAATAGGTTTGACCGCTAAAGGATTAATAGAAGGCTCTTTAATCTTTTTAAGTTCTAATAATTCTCTAGCGATATCAGGTTTTTTACCTTCTATACCTAAATAAGACGTATTTCCACATACAACAAAATCGGGGTGCTCTTTGATAAATTCAAGCACTTTATCATTAGTCAAAATGCAATCACTAACGATGACTTTATTATCTTCATATACACCAAAATATGATCTGCCACTTCTCGCATTAATGACACAAATTGAGGGGTTTTTGCGGTCTTTTTGACATCTTAATGAGCTTATTTCATATAATTTAGCATCTAAAACAGTCGCGATTGTTTTCGCAATTGTAATTGCAATTCTAACACCTGTATATGAACCAGGGCCTACCGCAACCACAACCTCTTTAATATCTTTTCTAGAAACTTGATATTTATTTAATAATTTATCTAATTCTGGAATCATGTGCTCAGACTGTTCTTGCCAAGCCTCATAAGAAATGCTTTCTAAAAGAATATCGTCTTTAGCTAGACCGACTGTTAAAGAAGTGTTTGATGAATCTAATAAAATGGTGATCATTATTTAATAATCTCCAAAAGAGAATCTTCTTTACTTGTAAATTTAATTTGACGTCTATCATCACCTAGATTAGTAATTTCGACATTTAATGAATTATTAGGAATTAAATTTTCTATAAACATCGGCCATTCGATAACAGTAATTCCGGTTTCATAGCCAATATATTCATCTAAACCAATGTCAGTATTAATATCCGCTAAACGATAAGCATCAATATGGATTAATGGTCGATCTCCTTTTAAATAAATCTTCATGATGTTAAATGTGGGAGATTGAACAATTTCTTTAATATTTAATCCTTCCGCTAAGCCACGAACAAAAGTTGTTTTACCAGCCCCTAAATCACCAGTTAAGCAGAAAACTGTTCCATTAGGAAATTTGTCTGCTAATTTTTTAGCGAGGTTCATGGTTTCTTCTTTACTGTTACTGATGATAACTTTTTCTAACATGGGCAAAATTTAAAGCCTTTATAAGGCTTTTTCTTCTTTCTTTTTCGTCATTTCAAGATACTCTTGGTAATACTTAAGTATTTTTTGATCATCGAAAGGAAACTCTTTCTTTTTCATCTTCTCAATAATCAAAGAAGTGGTATATTTCAAAACCGTATCTAAATCATCGCCATATTTATATGTAGCACGGTGATGAGCATATTCTTTTTCATCTAATACTTTAATTTCGTTATTAGTGAATAACTTAGTGTCTAAATCATAATCGATATATAAAATCGTATCTTTAGAAATAATGGAAGGAGAAGCAATATTGCAATAATAACAAATGCCATCTTGTTTGATCATACAGATAGCGTTCCACCACTCCTTTTTAGAAAAGATAGTAACGGCTGGTTCTTTTGTAAACCAACGACGTCCATTGCTTTCAATAACCTTCGCTCTTTTAGTCGCGGTCACAATAAAATCAGCGTTATTTTCTAACACTAAAGCGCGGTCCCAATAACGATGGAGACTACCATTATGCTTAAAGCATTTAATACCGAACCAACGACCGACGATGGACATTATTTTTCCTTCTTATTATTTAATAAATCAAGAGCGTTAAAGGCTTGTAATAAATCATTAGCAAATTGTTCATTTGGTTCCTTTTGGAATCTCTTTTCAAAAGGTAAAGCCATAATAGCGTCATCATAAGACAAATACATCGCAGAATGACCACTCCAAATAACAACCGAATAACCTAATAAATGCTTTTCAACAGCGACTTTTCTGATTTCTTTTAAGAAATCTTTACCTAAATCAGAAGCGGGTTTATTGCCTTCTTTTCCATATAAACGGAAATTAGGTTCTTCTACTAATACTTTTAGGTCATCGATATCAGTTGGCAAATCAACTGGCTTATCGTTAAAAGCACTTAAGATATAGCGGCCTTCAAAATGTAAATCGTTAGTGAATGATAAATATTTACCCACGAACGCGGAAACTCTTTGTTTACCGGTTCCACTATATAAACCTAAATCACCAACTTTAAAGGTTCTATCGTTAAATTTACCATTAATAACATTACGAGAAGCAATATTAGTTAAGTTCTTAAATATTGCATCACTGACAGGATCAGATAATTCTAATTTCTCGTCCTTATCAACAGTAACATTTTGATATTTATTATCAGAAAAATTACGAACATTCATCTGATCGTTAACTACTTTAATATAAGCGCGAGTAGCGTTAGGCATGGTGTTATGAGTAACGATGTAATAAGTAATCATTCCCACTAATGCAACACCAATTAAAACCCAACCAGCAATTTTAAATCCAGAAGGTTTTAAGCCAATAAATATAACTGATGCCACCGCTAAAGCTAAAACAACACCCATCGCGATGTAACTATTTCTTCTACTATTTTTATATTTTATTAAGAAATCGATTCTAGCATCTTCGATGACTTGGTCATAAGTCTTTTCACCAGGTACTGGTTTTTCAATAGCGACACCACTTGGTAATAATTCATTTATATCTTGCTCAGGAAGAGATTCTGTTTCTTTAGAAACTTCTTCAACTTTCTGATTTTCTGTTTCTTCACTAATAGCTTCTTTCTTTTCTTCTAACATAATTAAGCCTCACTTCTAATAAATATATCACAATTAATTATTAATTAATACGGAAGATATTATTTGTTTATCAATTTCGTTTAATTGCAAAAAGATTATAATCGGCTTATCATAAATTCCGGGAGCTGAACTAAATTCGGCTGAGAGGGTTCTTCTTGGAACCGACCGTACCTGATCTAGGTAATTCTAGCGGAGGGAATTTTTTATTTGATATTCCTTCCCTCATTATCACGAGGGTTTTTATTTTAAAAAGGAGGTTCTTATGAATAAGACATCAAATTACATCAGAACAATTTGTGAAATCGGCATGTTTGCTGCGATCGGATTTGTTCTTGATGAATTACAAGGCATTTTATCTAAAGGCCTATTTATTAATGGTGGTTCAATTGGCTTTGCCATGATTGCCGTTATCATTATTGGATTTAGAAGAGGGTGGTTGCCCGCTATCTTAACAGGTCTCATTATGGGATTATTCGATATCGCCACTAGCGCTTATATCATCCACCCAGCACAGCTAATCTTAGACTATATCTTACCATATGCTTTAGTGGGCTTAGGTTGCTTATTTAAAATACCATTTGATAAAACTGATGATAAAAAGAAGAAGATAATGTGGCTATCAATTGCTACATTAGTAGGCGGAATTGCTAAATTCTTTTCTCACTATTTAGCAGGGGTTATTTTCTGGTCAGATCCATCTGGATTTGCTTGGAATCTAACCAATATAAATGTCTATCTATATTGCTTTATTTATAACATTGCTTTTATCGGTCCATCGATTATTATTTCAGGCGCCCTATTAATCCTTATGTATTTAAGAGTACCTTCAATATTTAATGTCAATTCGATTAAGACTGAAGAACCACAAAGAGATAATTTAAAAATATATGATTATGCTTTTAACTCCACTCTTTTAGTAGGAGGATTATTCTGCTTCATCTGGTATTTAATCGATTATATAAAAAGCTTTGCTATCTATAAGGAAAACAGAACAATCGATTACAGTTTTAATCCAGATAGTATGTTAATTTTTATCCTAGCATTATTCTTAATTGTTTTAGCAGTTTTATCATTTATTAAGATCAAAAAAGGCAAATATTCCGAGTTATTTGGCTCTTCTGTGGCTTTATCGATAATATTAATGTCATTAATTTATGATATCAGTAGATTAATTAGAATGTATGTTAAAGGAAAAGATCCAAAAATATATTGGATTTGGTTCGCTATTGCTATATTGACATCATTAATATTTGCAAGAATTGTGATCTATTTTGCTGTTAACAAAAAGAAAGAAATTAACGAATCCAATCAACAGGCTTAATGTTATTCTTTTTTAAGAAATCATTAGCCTGACGGAAATGATTATTATTAAACCATCCTCCATGATTCGCCGCTAAAGGAGACGGGTGAGCCGACTCTAAAATTAAGTGGGTAGGATTGTGGAGGAGTTTTTTAAACTTTCTCGCACTATTACCCCAAAGCATAAAAACAATTGGATGACTTTGTTTGTCTAAAACTTCCATAACATCTTGGAAAAATAACTCATACTCTTTTATGTTATGACTCATCGGTTCATGAGCCCTAACACTTAATATGGAGTTAAGTAATAAAACACCTTGTTTGGCTAGATATGTTAGATCTCCATTATTAGTGGGGAAGCTTGTATCATATTCATTCATTATTTCTTTATATATATTCACTAAAGATGGAGGAACCTTAACAGATTCAGGAACTGAAAAGGATAGGCCCATTGCTTGTCCTGGTTCATGATAAGGATCTTGGCCAATAATCACTATCTTAACTTTGTTAAGAGGAGTTAATTTAAAAGCGTTAAATAATAACTGACGAGGTGGATAACAAACTGTTCTTTCGTATTCTTTATCTAAAAATTTATGCAAATTAATAGAGTATTCTTTATTTTGAATACTTTTAAAGAATTCTCCCCAAGTCTTTACAATTTTATCCATAGCAAAATGATATCATTTTTATAATTTATATAAAAAGGTTTATAATAAAAAACATGAAAACACTATTTGTCTTCAATCATCCAGCGCCATATAAAGTTAATGTTTTTAATGAACTAGATAAGATAGCAAATATCGATGTTGTCTTCGAAAGATCATTTGCTAAAGATAGACCAGCTTCTTTTTATGAGAACAACGAATATAACTTCGAATGCGTCTTCTTTAGAAAAGGATATTTTTCTCGCGAAAACACATTTTCTGGGGAATTAAAGAAATTCATCAAAAAGCATTATGAAAACTATGACACAATTGTGATGAATGGCTATAGCACGATCGCTGAGATGCGCGCTATACGTTATATGATTAAACATAACATTCCATATGTTCTTCAAATTAATGGTGGAATTATAAAGAAAGACTTCCCGCTTAAAAAGAGATTAAAAACATATTTTATTTCACATGCTTATCGATACTATTCTCCTTGCCAAGAAGCGGATAATTATCTCATCCATTACGGTGCACTTCCTAAAAGAATTTTCCATTATCCATATGGTAACTTTTTTGAGAAAGAAATATTAAAAACTCCATTAAAACCTGCTCAAAAACTAAAAATACGCCATAAATGGGGACTCCCCACCAATAAACTATTTGTTAACGCTTCTCAGTTTATTGAAAGAAAAAATAATATGCAACTCATATCCATATTTAAAGGTAGAGAAGAAAGTCTTTTATTAATTGGTTCCGGTAAAGAAAAAGAAAAATATGAACAATATATAAAAGATAATAAGCTAACCAATATCATCATTATGGATTTCAAAAAGAGAGACGAATTATTTGAAATACTTTCATGCGCAGATGCTTTTATCACTCTTTCTCATGAAGATATATTTGGACATACAACATTAGAAGCAATGGCTAATGGCTTACCAGTTATCTCATCTAACAAAGTGGTGTCTTCGTTAGATTTAATCGAAGATGGCAAAAATGGTTATATAGTCGATAACAGAAGTAAGGAATTAATTAATAGAGCGATCAATAATGTCGATAAATTATCACCAAAATACGCTCTTGAAGTTGCTCATAGAAATACAATTGAAAATACTGCTAAAGCTTTAAAAGAATTAATAATGAAAAGATAATGAAAATTATTTACGTTACTACCGCTCAAGAAGAAAAAGATTATCGCTCTTTCATGAAATTATGGAAGATCTCTTTAAATGCTTCTAACCAGAATTTCCATAACAAACTTATTAGAGCTTTATCTTTAGATAACCATGTCGATGTCATATCAATAAGGCCTTTTTCAAGGCATAATTTAAAGATTAAAAAACTTGTTTCTGAAACAAAGAAAGGAGAAAACATTACTTGGCATTATCTAAAGAGATCTGGAAATAGAATAATAAGAAATATTAATCTAGCCGGTGAAATGAATAAAGCCTTCTCCTCAATTGATGCGAAAGAGGCTATTATCCTTGTTGACACCATTAATCCTGCTTTATTAAGAGAAGTTTTAAAAATTAATAAAAAGTATCATCTACCAATAATAGGAATATGTACAGATTCACCGAGCAATATTTCTAAAACTAGCAGATCATATACTATGTATATACTTGATAAAACCAAAGATTTTGATGGTTATATCGCTTTGACTGATGGGCTTAAAGATTTATTTAATCCTAACAATAAACCATCCTATATTTTTGAAGGCTTAGTGGAAGAGAGAAAATTTCCAAAACATGAAGAAGATAAAAAGCCTTATCTCTTCTTTGGTGGCGCTTTAATGGAAAGATATGGTGTCTATAATTTAATCTCCGCATTTAATGAACTAAATAATTCGGATATCGATCTATATATATGCGGCCATCATGGAGATAAACAAAAACTAAAAGAAGCATTTGATAAAAACCCAAATATAAAATTTTTGGGATTATTACCAGTTAATAAAGTAATGGAATATGAACATAATGCTTTAGCATGTATCAATCCTCGTCCATATTCTGAAGATTTAGATAGGTTCTCTATACCAAGCAAGACGCTTGAATATTTAGTAAGTGGTAGACCAGTTATATCTGTTAAAAACAGCAAATTAATGGAGAAATTTCCAAAAGATATTATTTGGATAAAGTCATCAGATAAAGATGACATTAAAAAAGGTATAAACAAAGTCTTATCTATGACTGAAGTTCAAAGACAAAAGCTAGGTGAAGAAGCAAAAAATAGAGCATTAAAGCTCTATTCATTGGAAAATATTGGTGGTAGCATCACTTCATTTTTGAAGCAATTCGTCAGATAAAATTTTGTTAACTTTTAATCCGCATTTATCAATAGAGAGATTGCTAAAATAATACTCTCTATTTTTTATACCCATTTCTTTTCTTTCTATAGTAGATAATGAATACATTTTATTTATGGCTTTAGCTACTGATTCTGGATTTGGTTTAGCAATTATATTTCCACCCGCGTTAATTAATATATCTTTGCCATCGCCATCTAATACACCAATAATGGGTTTACCAAAGGCTAAAGACATCATTAATTTATTAGGAATTGTTTTACCAACATATCCAGATCCATCTAAGGAAACATATAAAACATCAGCGGAGGCAAAATACGAGGCTGCTTTACTAGCGACGATTGGACCATGGTATATAACTTTATCTTCTAAATTGTATTTATTAATTAAATCTAATAATTCATTTGATTTAGGACCCATACCTATAACATGAAATTGAATATTGCTATTATTTATTTCTTTCATGGTTTCAGGAATAAGATCAATTAATTGAATTAATCCTAAGTTACCACAATAAAGAATATTAAATGGTTTATTGTACTTATGAGGTTCAGCGTTATTTACTTCCACTAAAGAAGGCAAAACCACAAACGAAGTATCAACATCAAGTTTTAAAACACCTTTGAAATACTCTTTATAAGAAGGCGAACCAATTATCACATGATCAACTTGAGAATAAAGCTTTCTAGACCATTTATATAAAATCTTATAAGTTAAACTATTCTTCCTAACTGCATGAGTAGCAATGACGCTTTCCGGCCACAAATCAACACAGTGAACAACATGCTTCACGTGATGCTTCTTTTTATATATATTTCCAGCGGATAGAATAGTCACTGGAGACATCGACATAGAATAGACAATATCGTATTTTTCCTTGCAATTCTTGACCCATTTCTTAGAATTTGCCCAAAAAGATAGGTAATTTCGAATAATAGATAAACGAGATTTTTTTCTTGGATATAAGTTAACACGATGAACTTTAACACCATGAATTTCTTGATATTTAATCTTTTTATATTCAGGAATAATTTCACCATATCCATAATTTGGTTTACCAGTTAAAACAGTAACATCGTTACCTAGTTTCACTAACTCTTCACAAATATTAGTTAGAACATTATTCTCTGGAAAGTAATATTGGCAAACAACAAGTATCTTCATGCTCTCTATTTTATAGAGGCGTGATTTAAAATGCTATATCAAAATAAATAGTGTTTTTATCAGTGATAAAAAATATGTATGATTATAAGTAATGAAAAACGACACGAGAATAAATGTTATCGTTAACATAATAAGGACATTAGTATTGACCTTATTATCTTTCATCACTTTTCCGTGGGTTTGCCGTTATTTAGGTGATTCCGCAGTTGGCGCATATACATGGGCCAATACATTTGTGGCTTATTTTTTGATTTTAGCAAAAATAGGTATTCCAAATTTAGCGGTTAGAGAATGTGTTAAGGTTAGGGATGATAAAGAAAAACTATCTAATAAAGTCCAAGCCTTCTTCATCTTACAACTGATTGCGACAATGTTGTCTTTCGGTTTAATGACCGCTGTAATTTTTTCCGTTCCTGCTTTAAGGAATTCAAGTTCATTAATTTTTATATTATCAATCAACTTCTTAGCGGGCGCTTTCTCCTTTGAATGGGTGTTCATTGCTTTAGAAAAGCAATTTTATATGTCAGTCCGCTCTATCGTATCTTTAACATTAAGTGCGATTTTAGTTATCGTTTTTGTGACCAATCCAAGTGACTTATATATCTACGCATTGATCGCCGTAAGTGTTACTTTAATAACGACGATATCGAACTTATTCTATATAAGAAAATTTGTCTCGTTTAAAAAGACGATGCCCTATGACTTCAAGCAATTTGCTAAACCACTATTTATACTATGCTCATTATCTTTAATCATTTCTTTATATAACCAAACTGATACTTTCATCTTAGGATTCATCAATGAAGACAAAAGCGAAGTCGCTTCTTATTCTGTAGGTATTAAAGGCATAGATATCATCATTGGAATTATAGCTGGTCTATCAACCGTCTTTATTCCAAGAAGTGCCTATTATTATCAACAAGAAGATAAGAAATATTTTAAAAGACTAACTAAATATTCTATGAATATTTGTTTCTTTATTGTATTACCTGCTATTGTCACTATGGCGGTTTTATCTAAACCAATTTGTTCCTTAATATCTGGTAATTTTGATTATCAAACTTCATCGGGCAGTTATCAATCCGCGCCAACGATATTAATTATCTTAGCATCTATGATGCTCACCTATTCTTTAGGCGATATTATATATGGCCAAATCCTACTACCAATAAAAAAGGAAAAATACTATTTAATGGCAATTGGAATAGGAACTTTATTAAACATTTCTTTGTCTTTAGTGTTAGGTGGTTTGCTTCCTAAATATGTTTCTTGGTTAAGCCCTTCAGTTGGTGTCGCTATTGGAACCACGATTACAGATTTATTGATTATCATTTTCCTAGTTTCCATTACTTGGAAATGGGTCAAAGAAGCTATCTTTAATAGCAACACATTTAAACTATTAATCGCTAACCTAATAATACTTGGAGTAACAATTGGATTATATTTCTTATCCAATACCATTTTTGCAAAATTCAATTTAGCGGAATCCACTATCGCCATGCTTCAAATTGTCATCATTATTTTACTCGACGCGATTATATATCTCCTCTTCTTAGGAATTGTTAAAGAGGATTTGGTATATTCATTTATAAGAAAAGATAAAAAGGAGATAACTAATGTCTAATCCTAATTTAAAAGAAAACAAATTCAAAAGAGCGTTAGTCTCTCCTTTTAGAAATATTGTTAAAGCTATTTCAAAGACCGCTTATGTCAAATATCAATACAAATATATTGCTCATCATAAGTGTAATTTAACTAATCCAACTAGATATACAGAAAAGCTCCAATATTTAAGATTATTTGTCTATCCAAAAGATCCTTTAGTCATTCAATGTGCAGGTCGCGCGGGAGTAAGAGAATATCTCAAAAAACGCGGATTTACTGATAAATTAATCCCGATTTACGGAGTTTTTGATAAATTTAGCGATATTGATTTTGATAAATTACCAGATCAATTTGTGATGAAGTGTACCCATGCTTGTGCCTTTAATTACATCTGCTATGACAAATCTAAAATTGATAAAAAAACTCTTAGAAAAAAATTTAATAAATGGCTAAAAACTAACTACGGTAAAAAGACCGTGGAGATGCATTACGCTCCTATTAAACCACAAATAATAATCGAAAAATTAATGCTCGAAGATGGAAAGTTACCAACCGAATATAAGATCCACGTCTTTAACGGCAAAGCTAGAAGTATGTATGTAGTTACTTCTCGTGGAGTGGATATTAGATATAACAACTATTACATCGATTGGACACCATTTGATGGTTCCCAATTTAATGGTTGGAAAAAGACTGATTATCCTTTAAATAAACCCGATCACTGGAATGATATGGTAGAGATGTCTGAAATCTTAGCGGAGCCATTCCCATTTGTCCGAGTCGATTTATATAACATCAACGGAAAAATTTATTTTTCAGAGATGACTTTTACCCCCGCCAAAGGAACACTTATCTTAGATGATGATAAATGTGATTTTGAAATGGGTGAGTGGTTAGATATTAATAAATATATTAATGCCAAGTAGTGTGTGGGAAGCTTACTTCATATACCATTAAGGCATGATAAACTTCTTCATCAACATATATAGGTTTGGCCTTGGTATTTTCAGGGTCATCTTTTTCTTCTTGTGTATATTTGCCGTTATAAATATTATCTACGCTATATTGCATCGAGAAGCCGCATAATCTATTCGTGTCAAATTTCTCTAATGAGAAGCCAAAACAAACATACATTTCCCATCTTCCTTCGTAAGGCTCTAAGAAGTGATCATCACCAGAGTTTGTGGGAACATTACTTACTTTGTAAGTAATTGGTTGAAATGTATACCCAGTATCATTTTTTAAATATAAACCGATATGAAGAGAAATATCAGAATAGCAAGTTGGTAAATTTTGATCGTCTTTTTTAACTACCGATCCTTTAAAATTAGTCATGAAGTAAGAGGCATCATTACTTTCTTTCGGAAGCAAAACACCCATACCTTTTTTCTGATCTTTGTTAGTTGGTTCGAGTTGAGTTCTAGCTTGTTGGAAATCGCCATTACAGAACATTTGTCCATCAAATAGTTTAGAAGTCACACCATATTTAAATGAGTCACTATATTTGGATAATTTCACATCCGGACCATAGGCTTTTAAATCCTTATTCTCAGGAACACTATCTTTATCATAGGTATAAGCATAACTAGCCCACAAAGGTTCGACCTTATGGAAGTTATTATCATTTAATGATAAGAAAACGTTATTGGCTTCTTCATCTAAAGCGACTTCGTCTTTTTTTGCAGTGATCTTATTCTTTTCTAAATTTGGATTAATCCCATCATTCCAAACATTATAATAATTCTCTAAAAAATTCGTGGAATTATAAGGAATACCATTATAAGTTTCTTTTAATCCATATCCACAAGCGGTAATAAGAATCGATGGAGCAATAAATAATAATTTAAATATTGATAATTTCATCGTCTTCTTCCTCCTTTTTTTCTTGTGGTTTTTCTTCTTTAATCACTGGCTTAACTTTGTTAAATGCATTTCCTAATAAGAACAAAACAATAATTAAAGGTGAACTAGTAAAGAATGGAGATAAATTAATAGCGTTGATAAGTGGGTAATTATCAAAAAGAATTAAGGACACGAATAAGAATCCTAATACGTATCCCGCAATTTGATATCTATCCGCTTCTTCATCTTCCCCGTGATCTATATAATTAAATAATTTCTTAATAGCGATAATAATTCCACCTAGGAAGAATAACGCACCAAATAGTCCACTACTTTGTAAGTTATCAAAAATCCAGAAACCAGATAAAACTTGTTTCACGCCATTTTCATATTGATAAGCATATAATCCGACTGGAATACCAAATATTTTCTCTTTAGAGAATAAATCTTGAAGAATAGCGTTGATACTAATAGCGAAACGGTTGGAATTAAATAATCGATCCATTAAAGCGTTCTTACTAATCGCATTTCTTAAGCCAGTTGTAAATCCCCAATTCTTTTGGGCATTTAAAAACAAAATGATAATGGCGATAACAACAATCGCTCCAATAGCGATCATCATCCAGTTAAAGACACCACGATATTGTTTTAATTTACCCGCTAAGATAATAATCGCAATTCCAACAATTAAAACTAAATCGCTTAATAAAGTTAATTTAGAAATAGTAAATAATAAGGATATAAAAGCTAATATAGATAATCCTAAATAGATAAGGAAAACATTTCTATTTTCTTTATATTTAATAAAGAATAAAGGAATAACAGCGGTTAACAATAAGGAGGGGAATAATGACCAATAGCCAATTGAAACTTCACTAATCTGGAAGCCATAAAGCATATAAGCCATCGAACCAATGGGCACTAATGAGGCTTTGCCATCATATACAACATAAGAATTCTTATATATTAAGGTATAAAATGGTACGTAATAGACCATCGTCGCGATTAAGTTAATTAAAACGAATATTCCTAACGCGGAATAAATAACAAGCAAAGAGGTTCTTATTTTAAATTTAGAAATATAAGTAGATAAGAATCCAGATAATCCAATGCATGTTAAGCATATTGGAACAAATATTGATTCCGCCACTCCAATCGCACCAACTGAGTTATAGTTAAATCTACTTAAAGCGGTTAATAAGCCAAAAACAAATATTGGAAATATAAAGAAGGCAAATGAAGATATTTGATCAACTTTAATTTGTCTAAAAGTTACTAATAGTAAAAGTAACATTAAAACTAAGGATAAAATTCCATAAAGTAAGAAGGAATGGCCTAAATAAAAAGAGACGAAGGCTAACACTTCTAAACATAAAAAGCCAACGACTATTCCATAATTTGAAAAATCAAATCTAACTTTTTTATTTGCCGTTTCTTCAGACATAACCTAATTATATTACATATAAAGAAATTTTAAGCACAAAAAAAGCGGTGACCCGCATTTTTTGAATTATTCTTCTGGTTCAAAGTAGAAGTCATCAGAAGTATATTCCATATTGAGATATTCATCAGCGGATTGATAAGCTTCAAGAATTTCAAGCTCTTCGTTTTCTGTTAATTCGTTACGATCTCTTGGTCCAAAATAATTGTCCATAATGACTCTCCTTTACCATTATACTTTTGATAACTTTATTCTTCTTGTCCCTAACTATATCACTAAGTAATTATTCCTTTAAAGATATTTTTAAAAAAATTTAGACAGTGTATAAATTCAGTATATTTTTAGTAGAAAGAAATTTTTACTGAAACTATCTTCTTTATAAAATAAAGGGGTTTAAAAATTTGTTGATATATTTCTTTATTAAGGTATTATTAATCTATGGACGAAATGAAGAGTAAAGAACAAATTATCGCTGATAATCTCGCTTATTATCGTAAAGCGGCTGGTTTAACACAGCTTGAAATCGCTGATAAATTTAACTATTCCGATAAATCAATCTCTAAATGGGAAAGAGCGGAAGGTTTACCAGATGTTTTAGTGCTGAAATCTTTAGCGGATTTCTACGGCATCCAAGTCGATGACTTTTTTAATGAAGAAAAGAAGAAAACTCCTTTGACAAAAAAGAGCAAACACTACTTCATCGTCGGTTTAAGTGAATTATTACTCTGGTTAGTGTTCGCTGTCGCCTTTGTTTTGTTTGCTATTTCGCCAATTAAAGATGTTTTTCCTTGGTGGTTAATATTTATTTACGCGACTGCCGCATCATCAATTCTCGCGGTTGTTTGGTCTGGTGTTTTCCATAATAAATTATTACAACTTATCGCCACCTCTGGGATTATTTGGTTGAGTATTACATCTTTATTCTTAACTTTGTTATTAACTACCACGATGCCGATGCTTTGGCTGTTATACCTTTTAGGTATTCCACTTCAAGGTTTAGCGGTGTTATGGTATTTCTTAAAAAGAAATTCTCATAAAAAATAAAATCGGTCATCAAACCGATTTTTATTTTAACCCGTCGTTAATATATAGAATACCAAGTGTCTTAGGACCACAGTGGGAAGTGATTGTCGCTTGCGCCACTGTTTCATAAATTGTTTTGAAGCCACGTTTCTTTAAATGTTCTTTAGCGATCTTTACCATTTCTGGCGTGGCGTGAGAATGAGTCACGAAGGCGATTGATAAATCAGGATTATTAAATTCCTCTAATGTGTCACGGCAATAATTATCGACACACTTTTCATTTTTACCACTATATTTCTTTTGTGGCGACATCTTTCCATTAGCCACAATAATTTGTGGTTTGATTCTAAATAAGGCTGCTGATAATCTCGCTAAGCCAGAGCATCTTCCACCTTTATATAAATAATTTAAGGAATTAATAACAAAACTAGCCTGCACATAAGGAATACGAGCTTTAACTTTTTCAACAATCTCTTCTGGTTTTAATCCTTCATTAGCTAATTTACGCGCATAGATTGCTAATAAAGCAATACCTGTTGATAATGATTCAGAATCGATAACATAAACATTTTTCATAATAGAAGCAGCCGCCATCGCATTTTGGCAAGCGGAAGAAATACCACTACTTAACGAAATATGAATAACTGCGTCATGATTTCTTAGTAATTTTGTAAAGTGTTTATCAAATTGGAATTCGTTGACTGCAGCAGTCTTTGGTAAGATTCCTGTCTTATCAACATATTCAAAAATCTCAGTGGGAGTGACATCTCCATCTAATCCACTTTTATCACCTAAAATGACAGTGAATGGAATAACACTGATGTCATATTCTTTTTGTAATTCTTTTGGTAAATCAAGGGTCGATTCAGTGGAAATGGCTATTTTCATTTCGTTGACCTCCTAAATAAATATTATAGTCAATTAATTGACTGTCAAAAAGTCCTTAATAGTCTTATCGTATTTTTCTAAGGCATTATTTCTAATGTGAGAATGGCTTCCTTCAGTAAACCAAACAAGCTTTTTATTTTTGCTCGGGCAAGCATCAAATACTTTTACAGCATTCTCAGGAAGCGAATATTTATCATTTTTTGTATGGATAAATAAAACTGGAATATCAATCGTTTTAATATTATTAAGCGGTGATGCTTTCTTAACCGATTGACCGGTGTAAATCTTAAACCAGAACCATATTAAATAGAAAACTGGAAACTTCTTATGTCCTAAATCAACATAATGTCTTTTATAAGATTCTAAGAAGTTAATAAAGACGCCATCGAAGACGATTTTTTCAATAAGCTGTTTTCCATTTTTAAAATTATATGCAATGGTACCAGCGCTTCCACCGACGCAGACGCAGTGTAAAACAAATTTTTCTTGTTTAAAATTATCATGAATATAATTCATCCAAGCAACGATATCTTCGCCTTCTTTAATACCAACTGTGGAATAATGGCCTTCGCTAAAGCCATGGCCTCTTGGATCAACAAATAACAAATTATATCCAGATTCTAGATACGGCTTTGCGTAATAATAGGCATAGATCAAACACTCACATCTACCACATAAAAATGTCGCAGTTTTCTTATGACCGAAATCATAAAGTTCACCCATTAATTTGAGGCCATCATTAGTAATAGAAACTTCTTTTTTATATTTGGAGTATTGAGACATAAATTCAATACCCTCATCCCACATTTTCACCTGTTCTGGATTGTTAGGAGCAGAGCACACTCTTCCCCAACCTTCACCCATCTTATTGCTAAGGGTGTGTAAATATACTCTTCTAGCAATGGCAAA
Source organism: Bacilli bacterium (assembly GCA_045113315.1). Taxonomy (GTDB): domain Bacteria; phylum Bacillota_I; class Bacilli_A; order RFN20; family CAG-826; genus RUG13091. Next base: position 6,316 of record JBGUIX010000005.1, on the reverse strand, counting down.
GACGAGCCAAATAGAAAATAAAAGAGATGATAATAGGAAAATGGAAACACCGATAATAACCCAGTGATACCATGTTAAATTAACTAAAATTAATGGCAAAAACATCGCAAAACCCTAATTTTTGTTTATTTTTTTGCTAAAACACTGGTTAAGAATTTTCTTTCTTCTTCACAGTCTCTGCTGACTGGTTTATCCGCTAGGAAGAATAAGACTGCTAAACCTGGTCCGACATTCACGCCGTTAGATTGACCTAAACGACATTTTAAGACGGTAGCCTTTGGAGCTACTTTATGAGCAATCTTCACAAATTCATCACATTGTTCTTCTCTAATAGAATGAGCACAGATAATTGTGGTTTTTTCATCTTTTGTTAAATATTCTTTTAGGAATTCTTCCGCTACTTTATAGGAAGCTTTATATCCTCTAGCGTTACCTAAAACGCATGGCATACCGGTTTCATTAGAGAAATCCGCCATTGGTTTAACACCAGCCATCGTTCCAAAGAAGGCTTTGGCTTTAGAGATACGTCCACTTCTTTGAAGGAAGAATAAATTATCTAAGACACCAACTTGATGTAAGCATAATTTTCTTTCTTCTAAGAAATTGAAGTTATCTTCTATACTCATGCCTTTAGCTCTATTTTCGGAAGCTAAGACTGCGAGGATAGATATACCCGCGCTATATCTTTTAGAGTCAACGACATATAAATGTCTATTTGGATATTGTTTTTCAAGTTCATTTTTGGCTTGGATAAATGCGTTATATGTTCCAGACATACCACTTGATAATGTGACCGCCAAAACATCTTGTCCATTTTTGAAATATTCTTCTACTCTTTGGGAGATTCTAAATTGATTTGGTAAACCAGATTTGAAGTTCTCTTTTTTATCTAATCTTTTATAGAACTCTTCAAAGGAAATCGTCTCCCAATCGTAATCCGCATCATGATCGCTACCATCAGGATATAAGACGGTTCCTGGAACTGGATTTTCAATTCCGTATTCTTTTCTTTGTTCCTTGCTTAAGTCCATGCAAGAATCTGTTAAAATGACATACTTTTCCATTTACTTTAAATTCCTTTCAATGTAATCAATTACATCTTTTACTTTAGTAAAATCATCAAAAGAGGAGTCTTGAAACTCAATATTAAAAGTTTGTTCAATAGAGATTGCTAAATAAAGAACACCAATTGAAGTTAAACCTAAGTCGCTTCTTAAATCGCTTTCTTCACTAACATCTTCTAACAAACTTCCATTTGATGAATTAGCGAGTTTGATGAGCTCTTTTAACTTGTTAAATATTTCTAATCTAGTCATCGATGTTCACCTTTCCCCTAATAATCTTCATCGCTGGAGTTCTTTTAAAATCTTCTTTTCTGATAACTATTTTACTTATACGTGAGAAAGAAGGTAACAAATTATTTATTTTCTTAATTTGTTCTTTTAAATATTCTTCCTTATCGTTAACATCTAATTTCATCATTTCACCCATTCTTGGATAAACTGATAAAACTAATCTGTTAGTGTTTTCCTCTAAATACACCATTGAGTCTTGAATGATATCTAATTCATCAAATTTATTTTCTAAATCAAATGGCGAAATCTTTTCTCCGGTAGGAAGAACGATAATTTCTTTAATTCTACCGACAATATATAAAAATCCTTCTTCATCAAATCTCACTAGATCGCCAGTTTTAAAGAAGCCATCTTCTGAGAAAGCATTTTTATTTTCTTCTTCCTCTCCATAATAACAATCCATGACATTATCGCCTTTAATCCAAAGTTCTCCATCCACGACTTTTAATTCTTGATGTGGATAAGGGAATCCAACAGAAGCGGGTTTATATTCACTACGTGGATTACCAGAAACTAGATTTGCAGATTCTGTTAAACCATAACCTGGTAAAAGGGTAATGTTATATTTCTTATATTCTTTAACAAGAAATGGAGGAACAGTAGAAGCCCCCGCGATGATATAAGATAAGGAATCACCTAACATATTTTTATTAAATTGTTTGGATAAATTTAAACACATTTCTGCTAAAGCAGGAACCATGACCATAACGGTCGGTCTAAAAACCGCGATATCTCTAAACATATCTTTATTATTTTGAGTGATAAATAAAGCACTACCTGTTTGTAATGAAGTTAATAAATTTCTCACTAATCCAAAGACATGAGTTAACGGCAAAACTAATAAATATTTTTGTTTAAAAACATGCTTAATACCAAAGCAGCCATTAGAGGCGCCACGACATAAAGCTTTATTATTTAGCAAAGCACCTTTACTTTTTCCTGTGGTGCCACCTGTAAAGATAATGGCAGCAGGATCTTTAGGACTAGCACTAACACTAGGCTCCACTTTTTCGCTTGTGCTAGTGGCATCAATTAATGTCATTTTATGTGGAAAGTTAACTAACCCATCTACTTTTTCTTTTAATGAGGGGTGATATACTAAAGCCTTCATTTTGAATTTCAAGGAGCAGCCAAATAAAGCTTCAGTGGGCAAATGGGGAGGAAGTAAAACAGCAACTCCACCTAATGTTTCAATCGCTAAATAGGCCTTGACCCATTCCAAGCTATTAGGAGCAAAAACCCCCACAAAATCCCCTTTATTTATGCCTTTTTCTTTTAAAATCGCTCTAAAATGAGCAACTTCTAAATCTAATTGTTCATAACTCCATGAACGAGAAATATCGCTTAATGCGACATCACTATTAAACTCTTTAACGGAGTTTTCCCATAACTCGCTTAAAGAATCAAAACATTTAATTCTTTCAAATTCTTCTTTAACTGTATAACTCACAAAATGATTTTCATTTACTAACATTATTTATTACCTCTTTTATATAACTCTTTTAACTCTTGTTCTTTATCAAATAGATATTTGGTGACTTCTTCGATTTGATTCATTCCAAGATTTTCACCAAATTTCTCTTTTATATTTATCGGTTCACCAATGACAATTCTTTGTCTTTGAAAAATATTTTTTCTAATCTCGCGATATGTCGGAACGATTGGAACATTAGCTTGATAAGCCATCATGATTGCCCCACTTTTAAATGGTGACATCGGTTTATCATTTGAGAATGAAACATGACCTTCTGGGAAGATAACAATCATATTTCCACCTTGTAATCTCAATACTATTTCCTTAAAAGTGGATAAGCTTGGTTTTTCTCTATCTACTGGAATGCAACCAGAATTTCTATAAAACCATCTGGAGAATGGCTTTTCAAATAATTCCTTCATGACTACGAAGAACAATCTTCGATATGCGAATGCGCAGTGAAGGACCATAACGTCAGAATATAAAATGTGGTTACTAATAATTAGACAGCCACCTTTTTGTTTCTTTTTTGCAAGTTCATTTTCGTATATCTTTTTGACTCTAAACCATAATAAAAATGGAATACCAAAAAATCTGAAGAGATCGAATAAAAAATATTTGAAGTTTATAAAATGAGCTTGATACGGGTTCTTCTTTTTCACATGTATAATTATACTAAAAGTATAAAGTTAATAAAGTAAATAGTGTCAATATATGAACAAATGTTCCTTTTTGTTAGAAGGAAGGAAACATTTTTCTAAATAGCCAAGCAAATAATACGTTAAATGAAGCACAGAAAATGACCACTAATGGAATGGTGACGTTATAGTTACAGTGTAAAATTGTTATAAATAATTCTAATAGACCATGACAGGTTCCCATTCTAATCGCCGTAAATAATAGTTCTTTCCAAAGTCTTCTAAAGAAAGATTGGCTTGGATAAATAATATTTATTAATAGGAAATATATAAATAAACAAACGGTATAAGAGAAATAGGTAGTTTCTATAATAGAAAAGGAACTATATTTCATTAACGTAATCATCATGAACATTAATAAGGCGTTACATAATAACGCGGGTATTGCGTGTAAAAAGATGATCGTTTGAATTCTAAATGTATCTTTAAAAGGTGAGAAATGACTTCTGGAATTACCATCTAAATAGATGGTTTCAATAGGAATGGTATATAAAGAAGCCTGCATGAGTTGAATTCTCACTACTTGATTCATCTCATATTCATATCTATTACCTTTAATTTTTATTAAATCTGGTAAATATCTAATCGGGAATCCTCTTAATCCGCATTGATCATCTTGAATATATTGTTTAGTTAGTAAAGACCTTGTGGTTTTGGAAAAATAATTCCCAAATTTACTTCTAAAAGGAACATCTTTTCCAAAGCTTCTCACCCCAAACACTAATTGGTCAGTTTCCACTAATTTATCATAAATACGATTAATATCTTTTAAAGAATGTTGTCCATCCCCATCAACGGTGATGACATATTTCGCTTCAGGATAAAAATTTAATAATTCTTTATATCCATATTTCATCGCCGCACCTTTACCCTTATTTTTTTCAAAGGAAAGGTATTTAACCTTATCTTTAATTTGATCAAAAATTGGTTCAAATTCTTTTCCGGAACCGTCATTAACCACTAAGATGTTAAAATCATCGTTAATTAATTCATCCACTACTTTTATAAGTAGTTCATCTGGTTCATAACTAGGGATTAATATAATCGCATCTTTCATAAACTAATTATCATTTTATAGAAAATATAAATAAAATACCACTTATAATAAGTGGCATAATATTCGTTTTGGTGGAGTCGAGGGTGTCGAAACCCTGTCCAGGGATGGCTCTTCAATAACATCTACAGTTTAGACGATATTGTAATTTAACGTATATTCGTATATCGACTCACTAGGATACGCGAGGCTTACTATATTTCAGTTATAAGTAACAAGCCCACTCCTATAACCTATCCTTTTGGTATGACACCCCTACCAAGCGTGAAAGGCTAAAACCTTGGGGGATGCTCTGCCCGATTTAAAGAAACCGGAACCCTATGTCGGGAGCAATTATGCTAAGCAGAGAGATTGAGCTCTAGGAGCTCTCATATAACTGTTGTCAGTTATTATTGTTTTGATGATAACGTCATCACTCGACTGCAGTTAGAGCCTAGCACATCTCTGTCGAATCCAATACGACCCCATGTGTTAGCAAAAAGTTGCGAGATAAATATAGCACTTTTCACGTATTATAAAAACTATTTATTGCTAAACTATTTGAAAAATAGTCTTTATTACAATACAATTAACAAGCGAACGGAAGAAAAATATGAAACCAGAAAATAAAAGAAATATCAGAAATCTATTTGCTAGCTTAATCTCTAATGAAGCCGCAATCGATGGCGCGAAAAATTCCCCTTGGTGGATCGCAGTCATCTTATTTATCGTAGGAACATTCCTACCAATTATCCCGATTATGACCACTCAAAGTAAAACTTATGGTGCATCCTTTGTCAGTGGTTATAAATATGACTATGACCAAGCATTAGTCTCATGTGGTGTTGCTTTAAAAGCACAAAAATATGAATTTAAAGTGGAAGAAAAAAATCTTATCGGAAAAGTCGATGGAGTCACTTTAGAAAACACTTGGTTTGACGATAAAGATTTAACTCCTATCTATTCATATGACGCTACTGTTAATGGTGTTACCCACCGTGTATTAAATGTTTATTATTCTGATAGACCATATACCAGCAAAGCCAAAAACGGTATTACCGATATGATCAAAGCCTTGGATTTAAATTATTTAGGCCTTGATTCCACTGATAAATATAACGCTGAACTTCATTCTGGTTATTACATTCCTTCTTATTTAATTCTTTATAAGACTGGTATGTATTCCAAAATCTTCAAATTTAGAACTAAGGCCGCCGCTAGTGCAACATATACTGGTTTAAATTGGAGTCATGCTCAATTTAATGAATTATTAACATATACCACCACCACTAATGTGCAAGAAAATCTTAAAGATATTAACTATGTTAATGCTTCATTTGAAAACTGGAAGAATGTCTTTAATAGATCATATTTAGATCAAAAACTATCTAACTTCTGGACAACCTCTGGAATGTACTGGGGTATCTGTGTTGGCTTAGGTATCTTCATGGGCTTCATGATGTGGTTATTAACACGTGGTAAACGTAATCCAAATAGAGGTCTTAACATTTGGGTCACCATCAAGATCTCCTGGTGGATTGATACCGCTCCTGGAATCCTCGGTATGGTCCTCGGCTTTATCTGGCCAGCTGCTGCTGGAATCGGATATATCGCTCTCATGGGCTTAAGAACAATGTGGTTATCCATGAGACAATTAAATCCAGTTGTCGAATAGTACCAACGCATAAAATACGTTGTACTGACTAGACCCTATAAGGGCTATTACTCCACAGACCCTCAAGGGTCATATGTGGAC
>JBGUIX010000004.1:0-10017 GCA_045113315.1 Bacilli bacterium | reverse complement strand
TTGGATAAAGTCAGAAAAAGCATCATAGGCACTTTGGCTTATATTATAGGCGGCACCAGAGTATGGACTTGTTTCATCACCTCTGAGTGAATTTAAGTACATTTGTTGTTTATAAGACAGTTGTCTTGGTTCTTTATGTTCTTTGGTGGTTCTTACAGAACCAGATGTTTTAGAGCCTGATTTTGAAATCGAAACAACGACAATAACAAAACAAATAATGAAGAAAGCTATTATTGCCACTATTAGACCAGGATGCATAGTTGTTTCCTTATTAACTCGTTAATATCTTATCACAACAAACAACTCGAAAACTATTTAATCCAAATAGTATTCTAGTTAAACGCTAATAGTTTTCTAGTTAAGCAAATCGTGTTCTAGTTGTTTTGAACTTCTCTTATTTTCTTTATTTTTCACGCATATAAAAGGCGAGGATTGCCACCACTTTTACGATTTTAAGTTAAAAAACGTTGATGTTATCGTGCTTTTTGTAAAAATAAAAGGACTGACACTTTTGTATCAATCCTATTGTGGTCATTTGGTTGCGGGAGAAGGATTTGAACCAACGACCTCCGGGTTATGGGCCCGACGAGCTACCAGACTGCTCTATCCCGCGATGTTAAAGGGTCCAATTCAGGACCCCTATAAACTATTTGCGATTTTTACGACGAGCGTTTTCGCTTTTTAGTTTTCTTTTAAGACCTTTCTTTAAGAAAGATTCTCTGCGGCGGCACTCCTGAATGGTACCAGCCTTATTAACTTGTCTTTTGAATCTGCGTAATGCATCATCAAGTGTTTCGTTTTCACGAACAACTGTTTTTGGCATAGTTTCACCTCCATTCGTGCTTCGCACTTGCTATATTATATTACTAATACAAATTAAATTGCAACTATAAATAGCTAGCAATAAATATATCGATAAATTGATAGATTTTCTCTATTAGAGAATCTTTGTGCCGTTAGATGTTCCGATACGTGATGCACCAGCTTCCACCATGGCGAGTAAATCTTCGTGGGTTCTCACTCCACCACTCGCTTTAACACCCATATTTGGACCAACTGTTTCTCTCATTAATTTGACATCGTGAACAGTCGCACCACCAGTGGAAAATCCTGTGGATGTTTTCACAAAGTCTGCACCCGCTTCTTTAGATAATTTACAAGCTCTCACTTTTTCTTCATCGGTCAATAAGCAGGTTTCGATAATGACCTTAAGGACTTTAGATCCCGCCACTTCTTTTAATAAACGGATTTCTTCTTTGACGTAATCATCATGTCCGGCTTTTAACATACCGACATTGATAACCATATCGATTTCATCAGCACCTTGTTTAATGCATAACTCCGCTTCTTCTACTTTAGTTTTAGTTAAATTCATACCTAATGGGAATCCGATAACTGTACAAACTTTAACATCGCTACCTTTTAAGCATTCCGCGGCTAATGGGACATAAGCAGGATTAACACAAACACTCATGAAATCAAATTGTTTGGCTTCTTCACATAATTTAACAATTTGTTCTGGAGAAGCATCTTGCTTTAATAAAGTGTGATCAATTAATTTGTTGTATGACATATTTTTATCTCCTTTTTTCATTATAACAAAAAAGAAAAGGTCTATCGACCTAATCTTTATTTTTCACTCTTCTTAGCTGGAGCTTTTTTCGTAGCTGGCTTTTTGCTAGCTGGAGCTTTTTTAACTTCCGCTTTTACGACTTTACCATTATTAACAACGGTCTTGCCATCATAATAGCCACATTTTGGACAGACGTGATGAGATTTAATCATCGCACCACATTGTGGGCATGTCACTAGACCGACAGCATTTAATTTGAAGTGTGTTCTTCTAAGTCTTTTACGAGTTTTGCTAATTCTTCTTTGTGGGACTGCCATATTGGTTTTCCTCCGTTTTTATCGTCGTTAATTATATTAATAATAAGCCTTTAAAGTCAACTATTTTTAGACAAGTTCTAAACTTTCTTATTTTATTCTGATAGTATCATACTTTTTTCTAATTTAACTCTAATAATGTCACCAGGTTTTGCTACGCAACCCTTGATTAAGACATGAATATAATTTGAAGTATGACCAGTTCCCATATTTTCATTTGGTTCATAATTTTCTAATAAGACATCGACTTCTTTACCAATAAATCGATCAGTGTATTCTTCCCAAAGTTTTTTTGATAATTCAATTAAGGTTCTGGCTCTTTCTTTTTTGATACGTGGATCAATTTGATCTTTCATCTTATAAGCTAATGTCCCTTCTCTTGCGGAAAATGGGAAGACATGTAACATGTTGAAACCACATTTTTTAATAAAATCGATAGTTTCTTGAAATTCTTCTTCGCTTTCTCCTGGAAAGCCGACGATAACATCGCTAGTTAAGGCAAGATTAGGATTTAATTCATGAATATGATGAATCTTTTGATAGAAGTCATTAACGCTATATTTACGGTTCATTCTCTTTAAAACGGTTTCCGAACCACTTTGTAAAGGGATGTGTAGGTGTTTAGCTAAAACTTGATTATTGATAACTAAATCGATTAATTTATCATCTATTTCGCTTTCTTCTATAGAAGATATTCTTAATCTATATAAATTATCTAATTTAGATAAAGACTCCACTAAGTCGGAAAAAGAACAGTCGGATAAATCCTTTCCATATCCTCCGACATGAATACCAGTTAAAACAATTTCTTTATAGCCTTTAGAAATTAAATATTTGGCTTCTTCAATGACATTTTCTTTATTTCTACTTCTCGCCTTACCACGACGATAAGGAATTAAACAATATGAACAGAAATTATCACAGCCGTCTTGAATCTTTAAATAACTACGGATATTTTCACTAAAAGAGGTCACTCCTAACTCCTCGTATTTATATAAACGAGGATTAGTATCTACCTTCACAATATTATTTCCGTTTTGGTAATACTCATCGATTAAATCTGGGATTAGGTGACGGTTAGATGTACCCACTAAAATGTGTGGTTTTATTTCATTAGAAATAAATTCATGATTGCCTTGCGCATAACACCCCATCACTACACATACAGCATTTGGATAATCTTTCATAATACTTCTAATATGCTGACGTGATTTTTGATCAGCAGTTGAAGTTACCGAACAAGTGTTAATGATAATAACATCAGGATTTTCTTTATCTTCCTTATATCCTCTAGATAAAAGGGTAGATGAAAGCGCAGAGCATTCATAAGAATTAACTTTGCAGCCTAAAGAAAAAGTACGAAAAGTCCTATTCATCTTTTAATAAGTGATACATATTTTCAGAGATGAGATTGTTATTAAATAAAGCATCGATCATCTCTACTTTATTATTATTAAAATAAGCTTCCACGACTGGAGATATTCTTTCCATCATATGAGTAAAGGATATTTTTTTCATGTATTTATCAAATAAAACTACCTTAGCATCTAATCTTCCTTGGTCGTTTATAAAATATATTGTATTAGTATCATAATGGAAGAAAGCGGCCACTCCTTTAGTTTCAGATATCTTCACTAATGAAGTAAAATATGAATTAAATAATTCATAACCATAAGTATCGAAAGGATCGATACATGCTTCTTCAAAATCAGTTTTTAGTTCGCTATATGGTAAAGAAAGCATCTTCTCAGGTTCATTAACATAGATTTGATTTAAAGCGCTGGAGAAGAAAGGAATAAAGATCTTTACTCCATTAATTTCATAATATGGTTGATCAATCGTTCTCTCTTTTAAAGCGGTGACAAACTTAGTGTGTTCAATATCACCATGATTTTTAATATTTTCAATTTCGCTTTCAAATAATCTCTTATTTTCTAAACCTCTTAAAAGAATATTAGCTCTCATGATGTTAAATTCATTTTCTTCACTATCGTATAGATTCGCATATCTTTTGAATTTACCAATCTTTTCTCGATTTTGAATGAAATATTTAAAATCATCGCTATTAGAGAAAGAGCGACGATATTTTTGTTTATTTTCTAATGTTGTATAAATTCCCATATTAGTTCTCTAATATTGATGCTATCACACTTAAGGAGTATACGGCAGCGGTTTCTGTTCTTAAAATTCTTTTACCTAAAGAAACACAAGAGAAATTATGAGCCACTAAAGACATAATCTCTTCTTCGCTAAACCCACCTTCTGGGCCAATCATCATAGAAATTGACTTACCTTGTTTTACACTACTAATGAAGCTATTTGTGCTTCCTGCTAATTTTTCATAAGCCACTAAATTAATATCGCTAAGTAAACTTGGATCAATTTTATTAATGTCCACCACTCCAATAATTTCTGGAATCTTTAAGCGGTGACACTGTTCACTCGCTTCTTTGGTGATCTTTTTAAATCTAGTTAATTTCTTTTCTAAATCTTTATCGTCGTATTTGACAACACAACGTGATGATTTAAATAAGATAATTCTACTAACCCCTAATTCTGTCGCTTTTTGGACGACAAAATCGATTTTATCTCCTTTAGCTAAAGCAAAAAATAAAGTGACTTCTTCTTTAATTTCACTATCGCTTGGTATTTGATAATTAATTTTAATTTCTAAGGGGTTAGTTTCTTTTATAAGCGCATTATAAAGAGTGTTATTAATAACAACTTCGATCTCTTCTCCCTTTTTTATGCGCATCACATGTAAAAGATGATGAACATCGTCATCACCTAATACTACTTGATCATTTATTTTGCTAGCAAAATATCTTTGCATTAATGGATGAATTCTCCATTTCCATCTTTCACGTCTTTTTTGACTAGATAATAAACTCCAATAGCCATATTAATAACATATGTTAAGGCGATAGGAGCGACATAACTAATCCAACTCTTTGGAGATAATAAAGTGACAAATAAAGCGATTAATCCACCGATAAAAGCTAGATTAGCGGCTAGCCAAATATAGCCGACTTTTTTGAAATTTAAATAGAAGAATCCCGCGCCGGTAAATCCTAAAAAGGAAAACCACATGAAAGCATCGAAACGGAAATGTGCTTTATAGATCTTCCGATTAGTCTTCTCGTTAATATCGAGTTCACTAGTAACTTCAATCGTGTCGCTACTTGCTCCTTCAAGAGGATTTTTCGCACCACAAATCGGACACATATCCTTTTCAAATTTTGTTATTCTAGCCCCACAATTACGACAATAAGGCATAAAATCACCTGGTTTCTATTAAACTACTTTAATATCTCTCATCGTCACATCGCGTCCGGTTACTAAATAAGTATTACCGCTACCGCAATGAGGACAGGTTTTGCCATATTTCACTGTTTCAAAAGTTTGCTTACAGTCCTTACAATAGCTTTTACCTTGGATGATGATAAAGTTTAAGTGGCAATTCTTCATATATTCCGTTCTCTTTTTTGCCCACTCAAAGGCATCGACGAAATATTGTTTAACCACGCCGCTGACCTCACCCACTTCAAGGGTGAGTTCAACGACTTCTTTTACTTTATTTTCTTTGGCTAATTCTTCCACCTGTTTAATGACGTGAACTACAATTCCTAATTCATGCATTGATGGAATTACCTGTATTTGGATTTTCTTTTATGAATTGCTTGTTTTCTTTCTTCCAAGCACGACGTTTCTTCGCCATCATACGAGCTTCTTTGCTACCAGAATGTAAGGCGATCTTCACCATACGTTTTAATTGATAGCCTAATAAGCCTGTCACTTTCTTTTCCGCCACTCTCATATCGGAAGCATGTGGGTGGTCTCTCACTAAGTGAATAGCGTCGAATTTACATTTTGTGGTACAAATACCACAACCGATACATTTATGAGGATCAACAACGGCAGCACCACAAGATAAACATCTACCGGTTTCAATTCTCACTTGTTCTTCTGTTAAGGTCTTATGAGCATCCTTGAAGGAATTCTTATAATCGATGGATTCATCCATACCTTCTTCTTGTCTACCCGCTTCATCATAGCCAGGAACGGTAATATCCTTTTTATTTAATGGAGTAAAACCACGATGGTTATAAGCGATGGTTGGGTGGGCTAATGGCCTCACGTGTCTAGCTAAAGCATCAGCGACAGCATGACCAGCAGCGATGGCATCGATAACGAATTTTGGACCGGTGAAGACATCGCCACCGACGAAGATATCTTCATCTGCGGTTTGATATGTTAATTTATCCGCTAATGGATAATTACCATGCCAGAATGTTACTTTACTACCTTCTAATAATTTGCCCCATTCAATGGCTTGACCAATCGCAAAGACAATCTTATCAGCTTTGACAGTCATAGTGACTTCGTCATTATATAATGGTGAGAATTTACCAGTTTCTGGATCGATAGTTCTCACGCACTTCTTGAATGTAATAGAAGTAACTTCACCTTTAGAGTTAACTTCGATTTCTTTTGGACCCCAAGAATTGTTAATAGAAATATTTTCTTCTAATGTTTCTCTCACTTCTTCTTTGCTGGCTGGCATACTTTCTCTATCTTCTAGACAGAACATAGAAACAGATTTAGCACCTAATCTATGAGCGGTTCTAGCACAGTCAACAGCGACATTACCACCACCAACGACGACAACTTCGCCTTTAAATGGAGTCTTATCTTCTTGAGCCTTTCTTAAATAATCAACAGCGATTTCAGTGCCTTTAGCAGTATCGTTCAAGACGCCTGGTCTACGACCACCTTGGCAACCAATCGCGATATAGAAGGCTTTATAGCCTTGTTTTTTGAGTTCTTCGATGGTGACATCTTTACCGACTTCGACACCACATTTAATCTCAACACCTAATTTCTTGATGACATCGATTTCTGCTTCGATAACATCTTTTTCTAATTTATATTGTGGGATGCCATACATTAACATACCACCAGCTTTTTTATTCTTTTCAAAGACGGTTGGTCTAAAACCAGCCACTGCTAAATAGTAAGCAGCGGATAAACCAGCTGGGCCAGCACCGATAATGGCGATCTTTTCATCGAATTCACCATGTGTGTTAGGAATAATCTTTTCTGGAACATATCTAGTTTCGGACTTTAAGTCGAAGTCAGCGACGAATTTCTTAACCGCATCAATGCTCACGGCTCTATCGACATCGCCTCTAGTACATTCATCTTCACATCTCTTATTACAGACACGACCACAGACAGCTGGGAATGGGTTTTGAGTTTTAATTAAAGCTAAAGCTTCTTGGTATTTTCCTTCATGCGCTTTCTTTAAATAACCTTGCACAGGGACGTGAGCAGGACAGGCGACTTTACATGGAGCGGTACCACTTTCATAGGTATCACTTCTTCTCATCGTGTCACGATAATTTTCATCCCAAGCATATTTGCCCCATCTAATCTTATCTGGTAAAGGTTGTTGTGGATATTTCACTTCTTTACCACTAGAATTACATAATTTTTGACCTAATTTAACGGCACCACTTGGACAGTTTTCAACACATTGACCACAAGCGACACAGTTTGTTTTATTAACATTAGCGGTATAAGCACTACGGGAGAGGTTTGGAGTGTTAAATAACATCGCTGTTCTTAATGCGTTACAAATCTTCACGTCACAGTTACAAATATCAAAGATATGGTCATCACCATCAATATTTGTAATCTGGTGAACGAAACCGTTCTTTTCGGATAATTCTAAAATTTCTAAAGCTCTTTCTTTGGTTATGTAATGAGCACGACCTGTTTCTACAGTATAATCGGCCATATCACCTAATTGGATACACCAATCATCGACATCATCGATACAGCCATCACCGAGCATTGCACGGGAAGCACGACATGAACATATACCAGCGGAAATATGTCCTTCGTATTTATTTAACCAGTGGCTGATCTTTTCCACATCCATGGCTTTTTCTTCACTAGCAATCGCCTTTTCAACAGGAATAACGTGCATACCAATACCGTTACCACCTTCACGAATCATTTCGGTGACACCAGCTAATGGAATAAATGTCATTCTTTCAAAGAAAGAAGCAACAGCTGGATTCTTCGCAATACGATCCACAGTGGAATTCATTAATTCCGCGGAACCAGGAACGAAGAAGCAGATTCTATAACGTTTAGTTTTTGGTTTATCTTCTAAAGGATGATCCCAGGCATAGTTATCACCATAGTCATATTCCATGATGCCGATAACCGCCATCTGATCGATAATCTTTTGAAGTTCAGCTGGCTCATATTCTGGATTCATCTTCATTAATTCTTCAAATGAATAGAATTTACGAAGTTTCATCTTGTTAGCGATTCTCACCATTTCAATAGATAAAACTTCTCTTAATCCCCAATATTCAGGATCAGTTGTTTTCACACCACCGAGCTTATGAACAACTACGTCAGTAATCTTTCTGGCAAGCTTGCGGTATTCTTTTTCGTACTCAAAGCCTTGTTCGCCTTGGTACTTAGAAATTAATTTTGTGTTTTGTTCTCCCATATTCTTACTCCTTAAAACACTTAATTTTATTTATAAAATAATCCGCGACTAAATTCATGTTTTCACCAGTTTTAGCACTGACGGGAATAATAGTAGCGTCTTTATTTCTCATCTTTATATATTCGATACATTTATCCATATCGAAGTCGAAATATTCTTTAGCGTCGATTTTATTGATTAAAACTAAATCACTTTTCTCAAATACTAAAGGATATTTTAAAGGCTTATCATCGCCTTCTGGGATGGAAAGAATCATCATATCCATGTTGGCCCCAGTATCAAATTCTGCTGGACAGACTAAGTTACCGACATTCTCTAAGAAAACGATATCTAAATCTTTCGTATCGATACCATCTAATCCCGCTTTCGTCATACCAGCATCTAAATGACACATACCACCTGTATGTAATTGAATGGATTTAACACCTGTTTTTTTAGCGATATTAACGGCGTCAACATCACTATCAATATCAGCTTCCATGACCCCTACTCTCACCTTATCTTTAATTAAATTGATAAGAGCGGTTAGTGTGGTTGTTTTACCAGCACCAGGGGAAGACATTAAGTTAACAACAAAAACACCTTTTTCCTTTAAATAACTTCTTAAAGCATCGGCTTCTAAGTCGTTATCAGCATAAGCGGAACGGTGTAATAATATGGTGCGAACTTTTTCCATCCCAAATATTATAAAGTAGAATACTACTTTTTCACACTCTTTTTTTATGTTAAAATTCATAACGTTGGTGAAAGATTATGGATTTTCAAGTTATTAAAGTTAAAGAAGATGTTTTACAAGAAAATAATAAAAGAGCAGATGAGCTCAGGAAATATTTAAAAAACAAAGGTATTTATTTTATAAATGTCATGGCTTCTCCAGGAAGCGGAAAAACTACACTCTTAACTGGTTTAATTAATAAACTGAAAGAAAAATATAATATCGGAGTTATGGAAGCAGATATCGACGGAGATGTCGATGCCAAAAGAATCCATGAATTAACAGGAGTAAGAACTATTCAAGTTCATACTTCTGGAGCTTGTCATCTCACCGCTCAGATGACACATGATGCGATTAACGCCTTTGATATTAAAGATATCGACTTATTATTTTTAGAAAATGTTGGTAATCTAGTTTGTCCGGCGGAATTTGATACCGGAAGTAACATAAATATGATGTTATTATCGGTTCCAGAAGGAGAAGATAAACCACTTAAATATCCACTAATGTTTGAAGTAAGTGATATCGCCGTTATCACCAAAACTGATACGAAAAAGGTCTTCGATTTCAACGAAGAAAAATGTCAAGAATACATCAAAAGAAGAAATCCAAAAGCGAAGATATTTATTACTTCCGCAATTAAAGATGAAGGTGTGAAACCTTTAGCGGATTATATCTCTTCGTTGATCGAGGCAAATAAATAGGGGCTGTTAAGAAACCTATGAGGTGACTTAGCCCCTTTTAATTTATGAAAAATAGGTGAAATCGCAAGAAATCACCTATTTTTGTTACAATACAGCTGTTCTATGGAGGTATTGTATGCCTTATTTTACCACAAAACAGTTGGGTTTGTTTTCTTCCTACCAGTTAAATAAGAAGGAAGAGG
>JBGUIX010000003.1:0-74886 GCA_045113315.1 Bacilli bacterium | reverse complement strand
TCCACATATGACCCTTGAGGGTCTGTGGAGTAATAGCCCTTATAGGGTCTAGTCAGTACAACGTATTTTATGCGTTGGTACTATTTTTAAAAGCATGTTATATATAGTTGATTGTAAAAAGTTCGGAAGGAAAATATTTGAAAAGTTCCTTCTGAAATAATACAATATAGACATGGTTTATACATGGGAAGAAATTGTACAAATTGAAGGCGGTATCAATAAAGCTTACAAAAGTGTAGAAAAAAGAAAATACAAAAAAGTTTCTCACGGAGTATATGTTGATGATGGCGAACTTATCAGCGAATTGGAGCAACTATTCGCTAGATATCCGCGTGCTACCTTAACTCTTCAAAGCGCTTTTGATTATTATGAATTATCTGATTTTATTCCGGATAAATATTACGTCGTAACTCCCTATAATTCGCATACGATAAAAAATGAAAAAGTTTCTCAATCCTATATGGATGAAGAAATGATGGAAATAGGCCGCGAAAAAATAGATACAAATTACGGATACATCTATATATTTAATAAAGAAAGAATGCTTATAGAGTTATTTCGTTTAAAAACCAAATTTCCCAAAGAATATTTTTTAGAAGTTGTTTCTTCTTATAGAATTTTGAAATCGATGGATGGCATCTCTATGAGAAAAATTGCTGATTATTGTAAGAGAATGTCTAAAGGCCAAAAACTATTGAAAGAAATACAGGAAATGATATGAGTCAAAGTATAAAAGAATTTATTGAACGTTATATTGCTAAAGGTTTTACCCTTGCCCAAGCAAGGAATCTGACTGCACAAATGATTATTCTTTCAAAAATTGAAAAATCTAAATTTGTGGATTCGGTGTTATTAAAAGGTGGTGTTGTTATGTACAACATGACTCATGAACGAAGAAGGACTACAACTGATTTAGATTTTGATTTTGTTCGTTACAGTATTTCAAAAGATAGTGATATCAAACTATTTGTTGATGTATTAAATAAAAAATATCCACAATACGAAGTTATTATCAACGGTAAGATTGAGGAATTGCATCAGCAAGACTACCACGGTAAAAGAGTAAAGTTGTTGATTAAAGATGAAACTGAATCAATTAGCTTTAAATTAGATATTGGAGTGCACACTCTTTTAGCTATAAATCAAAGTAGAATGTGTTTTTCTTTTGGACAAGGAAAAGAACTAACTTTGTTAGTAAATCCCCCTGAACAAATGTTTGCTGAAAAACTATTTTCTCTAGCAAAAATAGGAGCAACGAGTGTGAGATTTAAAGATGTTGACGATATGTACTATCTTATTAAAAACAAATCTATCAGCATTAAAACTGTTAGAAAATGTTTAGAATTATTAACTTTAAATCCTATTAGTGAAATCAAAGACATAGAAGATGTTATTGATAGAGCGGTTGAAACTTTAGAAAACCAATTCTTTATTGACGGATATGTTAACTCAGGCGGATCTTGGCTCAAACTAGATTATAAAAAGATTGTAAAAGATCTTATTGAGTATATTTATCAGATTTAGGTTCCAGTATTGCAGAAGAATATTTATACGATAATTTCCTTATAATTAAAAATATATTTTCTTGCGGGCACGCACGTTATTTATATAAAATGTTTATGAAAAAATACGAAAGGAGAAATTAAATGAAGAAAAAATTACTTAGTATTTTATCTTTAGGTTTATTAGCCACACTTGCCGTGGGTTGTACACCTAAAAAGAACAAAAGTAGTGCGGATTCATCCACTCCATCTTCATCTTCTGAACCAGCTGAAGTTACTTGGTCCAGTGCATTACAAACCTTGATGGAAAAATGGTGTGGTGAAGTCTTACCATATGCTGATGGTATTGGTAACTACAAATTTGAAGAAGACGACGAAGGTCTTTACATCTATGATGAAGCATCAGCATTTGCTATTGAAGATTATTGGGCGGATTTAGAAGATGCAGATTGGGAATCTAGCCTCAATGAAGAGGGCGGACATGATTTATATGATACTCAATCCGATAGTTATTATTATCAAAACTATAAAACAGAAGATGACATCGAATATTCCGTTGTCCAATATTATTTCGACGAAACCTATGGCAATATGATTGTTGTTTTTGGTGAAACCATGTCAACAACTAAAACTACAGATACTTCATGGAGTGAAGATGATTTGGGTTATATGGAATCTGAATTAAGTGTTGTATTACCATTTATGGCATTCGGTGAAGATTATGCATGGCAATATGGTGGCGGCACAATGGAAGCTCAAATGTCTGATTATTATTATCAAGATTTGACAGAAGATTATTACACCTTGTTACAAGGACAAGGCTTCACTTTAGTTACTTCTGGAGATTATGCTGGTTTTCTTAGCAAAAACACTGACGATGGCAATACATTATATGTCGGTGGTTATTGGGAACCAATATATGGTAATGTCATTCTTTCATTCTTAGAAGTTAGTAAGACTATTGTTGATACATGGCCAGCTCAATTAGTGGCTCAATATTCTGGACAAGATAAATTCGTCATTCCATCTTTCCAATCTGAAAAATATACATGTTATGTATTTTCAGGACAATTAGTCATTGAAGGTGATGGTGATGATGATACAATTAATGACTACGCCGATAGTTGCGAAGCGATTGGCTTACTTATTATGCCAGATCCATATTACGCAATGTTTGGTTCTTACTATCCATATGGTGCTTATGATTGGACCGAAACCTTCTTTGTCCAATTTATAGAACAGATGGATGAAGAATATTCAGTTTACGGTTTTGGTATTTCAGTTGGTGCAACAACTCCAACAAGTGAATTCTCTTCTACTTGGCCAAGCCAAGCTATTAATGACTTTGTTTCTGGATTAGGCGAAGATATGCCAGGTATTCCTGCTGCCACAAAAACTTCTACTGAAGATTTCAAATATTATGTCACTGAAGACGATAGTGGTGATTATTTAACCATTTCCGCAATTGATAAAGGTGAGCCAGGCAAAGACGCTATGGAAGATACATATTTAGAAGTCTTTGAAAGCATTCCATGGTATGTTGATTACTCACAATATGAAAAATTAGGATATGTTGCTGAAGATCCAAATGGTAAAGTGAAAGTTACTTTCTATTCAAATAACGGAGTATTTGTTTGTTATATCGAAGCCGGTAGTGGAGAAGTCCATGAACCGAGCTTAACTCTTAGCAAAACAGAATTAACATTAAAACCAGGTATGACCTATTTCTTAACAGCTACCAAATCTATGATTGCGGATGATGTAGAATTCTCATCAAGCAATCCAAGTGTTGCTGAAGTTGATTCTACATCTGGTAAAATTAGAGTCGCTAACGATGCTCCTATCGATAGCACAGTTACAATTACTGCTACTGCAGGATCATATCACGCTGAATGCGTTGTTACTATTAAAGCAAAACTTGATTTCACAAAGATTACTACCGCTGATGAATTAACGGATGGAGCATATTTAATCGTTTGTGAAGACCAAGGTGCTGTCATGAAAGGCGCAACACCTGAAGATGCAGTTAGCAATAAGATTGATGTCGAAATTAATGAAGGCACAATTGCTTATAGCGAAGAATTAGCCGCTGAAGCTTTTACCTTCATCGAATCCTCTGATGGTTGGACCATTCAAGGCGGAGATAATAAATATATTGGTAGAGCTGGCGATTCTAACGGCCTTGATATAAAATCAGAAGCCGTATATAACGATATTAGCTTCGATACTGACGGTAATGTTGATATTGTTGGTGCTGGTGGAGCACATTTAAGATTTAACAAAGCTTCTGATCAAACCAGATTTAGATATTTCAAATCTACTACTTATTCAAAACAAGTAGCTATCCAACTTTACGAAGTGATTATCTAATTGAACTCATAACTTTGTTATGAAGATATTAAAAAGGCTAAGGGCCTCACAAAAACCCTTAGCTTTTTTCGTTTGTTATACTAGATGTTAATTACCAAATAGCGATTCTATCTTCTGGAGCTATATACATGCCGTTCTTTTCTTTAACTTTATATGTTTCTTGGAATTTATCAAATTGAGCAGCGGTAACATTAACTCTTAAATAACCAATCGGGTGAGGATCGTTTTTAATAGAATCTTTTATAGAATCGACAGTGTAGTCAAAGTTATAAAACATCGCGAAATTCTTAAAGAATACATCCCATTTAAATCCCTTAATCTTTTTTCCGAGTTCAATCATCGTTTTCATACCACCCATATCAGCGATGATTTCTCCGGTTAAAGGAGCGCCAGATATTTTCGTGCCGTCATTTAAGACGGTGATTTTGTTTTCATAATAATCGACGATTTTATCAATCTTATCTTGGAATTTCTTTTGGTCTTCTTCTGTCCACCAGTTATTAACTTCTCCATCTTTATCATAAAGAGCACCAGTGGAATCAAAGCCGTGTGTAATTTCATGGCCGATGACTGTACCGATTCTTCCATATAATTCTTCTTTACTTAATTCATCATCGATGAAACTAGAAACGATACCATGGAATATTCTAAAGGAATTTGTTTGTGGAGAATAAGCGGCGTTAACTGTGCTTACTGGCATACCCATATGAAGGATATCGGAACTAAAGGCTTTAGCAAATAATCCTTCTATATAGTAATTAGAATAATCATCATAATTAGAGATTAAATCACTAGGAGTATAAGTAAATGGCTTATAGGATTCATATTGATCGCTATAGAAGGCTTCAAATCTCATCGCAGCCATCTTCTCTAAAGCTTTTTGTTTAGTTTCATTAGTTAACCAATCACTATTCTCTAATACTGAAGTAAAGCCATTAACAACATCATTAATTAATTCTTTGGTTTTATTTCTCGCTTTAGCGGTAATGTATTTATTTGAGTAATCTCTTTCTACTACTTCTGGGAAGATAGTGTTTGCTAAATAATTAGAAACTTCATCAATAGATGTATCCGCTTTGATATTAGGATCCGCCATTAAACTATTAGCGAATGCATTAAGACATAAACTCTTATAATTTTGTGCCCCAAAGAAGAATCTATTTTCAAATAATTTAATAACCGCAAACATCTCTTTTAAAGCTTTAAAGTTTGTAGTATCACTATATGTTTCTTTTAAATAATTAGCTAAGCTATAAGCTAATTCACTATATCCGACATCTTCTTCATCATCTAAACCTAAATCATTAAAGATCTTTTTCGCATTTATAACACTTGGGAATACTTCATTTATGGATTTAACTTTTGTAGTGGTAACCTTATTAGATTTAGCTTGAATAACAATCGCCGCAAATTTTAATAAAGTTTCCGAACCATCTTGGATGATATGAGATATTTCTTCTTTTTCATAGCCAACCATTATTCCCATCTCTTCTAAAGCGGCGGTTAATACATCTAATTGTTGATAGATTAATAATGACACCATAAGGGTGAGAATATTTTGATTTCTAGCATTAACTGCATAACCAAGTGCAGGTACTCCTTTATCATTTGTCATGGAGATAAGAGCAGAAGAACCACGGATAAATTCCACACTCGACATATAATTCTCAAATTGAGCATTTGTCATATTAATGATGTTATCCATCTCTTCTTTAATCTTATTTATATCACCATTTTTCATTCTTTCTTTTAAGCTTAAGAAAGTGGTATTAGTGGACATAATATCGTTAAGTCTATCTTTCACTAACTGATTAGTGCTATATAATAAACCTCCTCCTTTAGGAGAACCTTCTGGAATAACGTTATTGACTAAGACATCATAATTAGCGGAAGTGAAGAAATCATCTTTAGGAGATGGTTTATAAACTTTATTAGCCATACCGATAATAGAGGTATTAAGCCATGGAGTGCCGTGTAAGGTAGATGTATCCACTCCGTCCTTTAAAGAATAAAAGCCATATTTTTGATGAGCTTTAGAACAAGAAGCCACCATTAAAGTGGTTAATAATATCATTGGAAACGCTTTTTTCATATTTATTGTCCCTTTCAACCATATATATACCATAGAACAAATAAAACCAAAATAAAAAATAAATTTTTTATGGCTATATCTATAAACCTTTTAAAATAAATATTATTAATAAGAAATGATGAATAATACATCTATATAGATAAGTATTGAAATAGAAACTTTACTTTGCTATTATTTTTAAGCGTCCTAACTGGACACTTAGTTCAGCGGGAGAACGCTTCCTTCACACGGAAGAGGTCACAGGTTCGATCCCTGTAGTGTCCACCAGGAAACGCCGTCTTAGCTCAATTGGCAGAGCAATCGATTTGTAATCGATAGGTTGTTGGTTCGATTCCGATAGACGGCACCAGATGATAAAAACACCCCTATGGGGTGTTTATTTATAAATTGGTGCACCTAGCAAGAATCGAACTTGTACGGGTTGCCCCACTAGATCCTAAGTCTAGCGCGTCTGCCAGTTCCGCCATAGGTGCAGTGATATTATTTAATAATAATTGTTAATATGTTTCAAGTAATTTTATAAGATTAGGATATGAAGAAAATAATATTTGTTTGTCATGGTAATATATGCCGCTCAGTAGCCGCGGAATATATTATGAAATCATTAACTAATAATTTTATTATTTCTTCAAGAGCAACATCATTAGAAGAGATTGGTAATGATATCTATCCTCCGATGAAGAAAGAATTAGCAAGAAATAATATTCCTTTTGATAGACACTACGCGAAACAGATTAATTATGATGATTATCTTCAAGCAGATTATATCTTCTATATGGATGATGAGAATTATTATTATCTAAGCAAGATGTTTCCTCATTCAAATAAGATATTACCAATATATAAATGGACACCATCCATTAGTGAAATAGAAGATCCATGGTATACAGGCAATTATCAATTAGTAGTGGCACAAATAAGTAGATGTGTAAAAGACATATTGAACAATATTTGTTAAGCGATAAGGACGATACTGTTCAAATTGCATCGACATTGTCATTTAACAATATTGAAGAATGTTTAATACACGTATGTATATATACATAATGTATAGCGCATACGTGTTTTTATTTGCAATAATCTTTTTGATAGTGTATAGTTTCAATACTTTTAGTAAAGTATTATGTCAAATTTGAAAACAAGTCAAAAGATATATTTGCCTTTTAAAAGACTAATTGGCTTATTAGGTTCCATCATTGGAATTGTTTTTTGCACCATATTCTTGTGGTGGTGGATTATTCCTGTTAATGCAATCGTCACAAAAGGACACCCATTTTTTGTGCAAGAGAGATACGGGAAACATAAAAAAGTTTTCAAGATGATTAAGTTTAGATCAATGAAAATGAGCGCCAATCCTAACCTCGCCCCTTCAGATATGGATGAGGCAACTCAAAAATCAATGGATACTGGTTTTGGTAGATTCTTAAGAAAATCTTCTTTTGATGAAACTCCACAATTGTTAAATATATTTATTGGTCAAATGGCATTCATTGGGCCAAGACCAGGAAGCGCACATAATGAAGAATATCTTAGGGAGTGTAGAGAAAAATATACTCCAAATGCTTACGATGTTAAGCCAGGCATTAGCGGTTATGCTCAAATAAAAATGAAAAGAGAACACAACCCGGAATTTAAGGCTGAGTGGGATCATAAATATGCGCTAAGGATGTCTTTTTGGTTTGACATCATGATTTTTATTTACACCATTTTGAAACTATTTGGGGCGGTTCAAGGAAGATGATTGTGGTTTTTACTTTTGATGATGGGCGAAACGATTCTTATGACGCTGCTAACATATTGTCGAACAAAAATATTAGGGGCACTTTTTTTGTTACAACAGGTTTTATTGACGGAACATTTCAAACAGAAGCTTTTGGAAATGATAGAGAGCCATTAACAATTAAGAACCTTGAAATGATGACACTAAAAGGTCATGAAGTTGCGTCCCACGGAGATAAGCACATTACAAGAAAAAACGACTTTGAAGAATCGTTTCATAAAATACAAAGATGGGGGTTGTGTGAAAACAGCATTGGCTTTTCTGTTCCTAATTCTAAAATATCTCACAAAGAACTTACATCTTTTTGCGATGATAACAAAAGCATTTTGAAATATGTTAGAGTTGGTAGAAACAACCGTTGCTATACCTTTATAAATAAAGTTAGGTATTGTCTATATCGGTTTATTAAAGCTCAGTTTCTATTTAATGCGTTTAATAAGCATAACATTAATCAAGAACCAACTGGCAGTTCTCCTATTTTTTATTCAATAGTTATCAAAAAAGATACGAGACCCAAGAACGTTGAGAAGTTTTTACAAAAATTTAAAGACAAAGATTGTATTGTTGTTTTCATGTTCCATTCAATAGTTAAAAAAGCAAATAATGAATGGGAGTATTCTTTATTTGATTTCGAAAACATATGTGAATACGTTTCTACAAGCAGCATTAAAACCGCTACTCTATCGGAGGTTGTAGATACATATGATTAGTATGCATAATGGGCCCAAAATCAGTGTTATTGTCCCCATTTATAATGTACAAGACTATCTTTTTGATTGTTTAGATTCAATTTGCAACCAAACATATAAAAACCTAGAAATTATCTTAATTAATGATGGTTCTACTGACGATTCGTTATCTATTGCTAAAACATTCGCAGAAAAAGACAAAAGAATTATTTTGCTCTCTCAAGAAAACAAAGGTCTTTCTGGCGCTCGTAACGCTGGGATTGATATAGCTACAGGTGAATTTATTTGTTTTGTTGATTCTGATGATTTGCTTTTTGGCGATGCTATTTTTTGCCTTGAAAAATTTATCACAAGCACGGATAGCGATATTGCTATTGTATCAAATTACCTTCTAAAAGATGATAAGCTTATAAGACCAATTCTTTTCAAATCTGATAAAGTTGAGATCTATAATCGTGATGGTTTGATGGATGAATTAGCAAAGTGCGAAAAAATCCAAAACTATGCTTGGGGCAAGTTGTTTAAGACTCATCTTTTCAGAGATATCAGATTTCCTCTTGGCCGTTATTTTGAAGATCAATTCATAATGATACAAATCTTTAATCGAGCGAATCGCGGCGTTTTTATTGATGATCCAAAATATGTTTATCGCTATAATGGGCAATCTATAAGTCACAATATGTCTGACAAAAAACTAATTGATTTCGGTCAAGGGTTTATTGAAAAAGCTTCTTTTTATCTTGCAAAAAGGCCAAATAATGTTTCTTTGTTGTTTAAAACCGCTACTGGTGTTTTATCTGAAATTAGGAAAAAAAGCCCAATTATTATAAAACGTGAATTAAGGCACATTTATGTTTATTTAAAGAAAACCATTTTCAGTAAAAAAAGCAACAGAGTTTCTAAAATATTGTGCATGCCAATTATTTCATGGCTCTCTCTAATAATTATTAACAAAAAATTTAATAAAGAATTAATTTCTAGAATCTTCTTTAGACAACCCCATGTTAGTCTTTCAAAGAAGATACGTTTAAAAAATAAAGCCATTATTTATTTAGGTTCACCTGAATATGACAATATAGGCGATCACGCTATATTTATTGCTTCTAAAGCCTTTTTTCAAGAACACTTTCCAGACTATGATTTTTTATCGTATACGGAAAGCGAAGTTGCTTCGCATCTTAATGAAATTATAAAATCTTTACATCCTCTTGATGTTGTTGTTATTCAAGGTGGTGGTAACATAGGTTCTATATATCCCCAAGAATCAATGAGAAGAAAAATATTGAAGATGTGCAGCAGCCACAATATATTTGTCATGCCATCAAGCATAAATTTTTCATCTGATAAAAAAGGCAACGTAGAGTTTAAAAAAAGCAAAAAAATATATGATTCTTCCGAAAATTTAACACTTTTTACTAGAGATAGATTCTCTTTTGAATTTGCGAAAAAAAAATTCAAATGTCGAGTTTTGGAATATCCAGATATTGTTTTTTATCTTTCAAATATGAAAAAAGGCAATTTAAACGAAAACGCAAATCTTTATCCATTATTATGCCTTCGCGATGATTTGGAATCAAAAATGAGTTTTTCTGATAAAAAAATTATTTATGATAATTTGTTAAATTGCGTGCCTTTTTTTAATAGCGACGACACCTCGTGTGGATATTTGATTAGCACAAATAATTCTCAAACCGAATTCAAAAAAATGCTTAATATTTTTGATTCTGCTTCGTTTGTTATGACAGATAGATTACACGGCATGATATTCTCCTATTTACTAAACAAAAAATGTATTGTTTTTTCGAATTTTGATAAAAAAATTGAAGGGGCATTCGAATGGATTAAGGATTCCAAAAATATCGTTTTTGTGGGTAACAAATGTCCTTCTTCTGAAGAAATGAGAACTTTTTTAAGTAGGCCATCAACTCAAGAGAATAATGAAAGGCTTAAGAATGCCTTTGATAATATGGAACAAGAAATGAGGAAACTTATTAATGAAAGATTCAATTAAAAGATTTATTGACGTTAATATACCTGTTACGAATTGCAATTTAAAATGCCATTATTGTTATGTTTCCCAAATTAAAGAAAGGGACAGCAAACCAATAAGATTTAAATACCCTCCAGAAACTATTGTGAAAGGTTTAAGTAGGGAAAGACTTGATGGGATTTGCCATTTCAATCTTTGCGGAATGGGCGAAACATTGATTCCTGACGAAATAATAAGTATAGTTAGAGGCCTTTTGGAGGAAGGCCATTACGTGATTATTGTCACTAATGGTACATTGACAAAAAGATTCGAACAATTTTGTGCATTTCCAGAAAATTTAAGGAAACATTTAGGCTTCAAATTTTCTTATCATTATTTGGAACAACATAGATTGCATCTTACCGAAGTGTTTTTCAGTAACGTTCGTATGGTTTGGGATGCTGGAATATCTTTTACCATCGAATTGACTCCTTCGGATGAACTCGAACCTTTAATTGATGACGTAATAGAAGAAGTTAATCATTATTGCGGAGCAAATTGTCACCTCACCATTCCTAGAGATGAGATAAACGGCACATCTTTATTGTTGTCTAAACACAATTTTTGTGATTGGTATAAGATTTGGTCCGTTTTTGAGTCCCCTATGCTAGATTTTAAAAAAGAATTATTTTATAAAAAAATACAAGACTATTGTTATGCTGGATTGTGGTCAGGCCTATTAGATTTAGAAACTGGAATTATGAGGCCTTGTTATTATCAACGTTTTGATTTTGGCGATATTTTCAAAGACATTAAAAAGCCAATCCCATTTACTCCAGTCGCTAAATGTAAGGCTCCATATTGTCATAACGGTCATGCATTTTTGTCATTAGGCCTTGTTCCGTCAATGAAAACACCGAATTATGCTGAAATGAGAAACCGCGAAACCACCTTTAATAAAAATTGGTACTCGGATGAGATGAGTGAGTTTTTATCACATAAATTAGTTGAAAGGAATCAAATTTTAAATCGCAGAGATAAAGTTAAATACAAATCAAAGAGATCACTTTTGAAAATCAAATATTATATTACTCATGGTTTCAAAAAGATTTTTAAGAAAAAATGAAACATACAGGTCTTAACATCAAAATAGGTGCTATTTTAGCATATTTAAACATTGGAGTTTCCATAACTGTTAATATTTTTTTCATACCATTTTTATTGAAAAATGTTGGTGATTCACAGTATGGATTATATTCTTTTGCAACATCGCTTACATCTATGCTGACAATTCTTTCTTTTGGCATGACTAGTGCATATGCTAGATTTGCTACGATTGCCAAAAAAGAAGCTGGTGAACTGGGCCTAAAAAAGATAAACAGTATATTCTTTTTATTCTTTTTGCTTTCTAGTTTCCTTGCGTTATTGGTTGGATGCGTGATCGCTATTTTAATGTTTACTGGCGTCATACCCCTTACGTCTTATTCTTCTTCTGAAAGATCCATTATCTTTATTATCTTCTCTTTATCCTTGATTAATATTCTCGTTACTTTTATATCATATGTTTTTTCTCTAAACATTAATCTAAATATGCGCTATATTTGGGCGAGATTAGTGACACTTTTATCATCAATTGCGATTCCATTAATTAGCATTCCGTTTTTGATTTCTTTTAAGAGTATTGTTGTATATGCTGTGGTTAACATTAGTGTTAATGTTGTTGTCTTTTTTATCAATGCACTTTTTTGTTTTAAAGTATTACATTTTAGATTTGAAAAAAAGGTTTCTAGAAATGATATTAAAATTTTCAAACGAATTTTATATTTTTCGATTTATATATTTGTTGTATCTATTGTTACCCAAATTGATGCTCAAGCTGACAAAGTTTTGCTAGGTTTTTTTGCTAATGCTGAAACAGTTGCAATTTATCAGCTTGGTTTCTCCTTAGTTAACTATGTTGGCGTAGCATCAACAACGGTATGTTCGCTTTATATCCCAATAGTAAATAAACAAGTTGCGGATTCAGATGACGTACATTTAAATAATACGTTTTTGAGTGTTTCTTCAAAAATGCAAATTCTGTATATTTTTGTGGCTTGTGGTTTTATTTCTTGTGGGCCAACATTTATCCGTGCATGGTTAGGGACAGAAAATCCATTATATAAATATGTTTATTATATAACTGTTGCGCTTTCTTTAATTAATTTGATTCCCTATACAATGAATCTAGCCTCAGAAATACAGAGGGCTATGAATTTACATAAATATCGTGCTTTTGTTTTGCTGGCTTCAGCGATAACAAACATCGTTTTAACCATCATATTTTTAGCAGTCTCTCGTTTCTTTTATGATTTCTCTTCCGAAACATTTCCTATATTTCAAATTGCTGGGTGTATTGTATGTACCGGTATTGCATCTTTGCTGTTTCCAACACTAATTTTATCAATTTACAATAAACGAGTCGTTAAATTACCTATTGGTAGTTTCTATCTAAAGCTACTGTACAATTTAATCCCTGGAATCTTAGGTTATTTTATTTCGTTCCTTTTGTTTAATCACATCTTAGATTTAAGCTCTCTGAATATTTGGGTACAAACCATAATTATTGGAGTTTGTTTTGCTTTTACATTTGTATTAGTGCTTTGTGCTTTACATTTCAAACATACCACTGATTACCTAAAAGCAATTTTTATCAAAAAACAAGTTAGAAATACACCAGAACAAAAAGAAAATAAAAAAACTGGAGTTGTTGTTAAAATAACGCAAAATTGCTTTGTTATTGGAATTGATGATTGTGAATATGTTTTCAACAACTTAAGAAAGTATGGTAAAAAATACGATTCACTATTTAATGAACCATTTTTATCAGTCCTTAAAGAACTCCACACTATATATGGGGTTAAGTTTACTCTATATATACAAAATACAAACAAATTAAATCGCATTAGGAAAAGTTGGACTGAAGAATTTAAAAGCGTTGATTGGCTTAGATTTGGTTTTCATTCGGGAACTGATGATGTATATACATTTATCGACTCTCCTTTAGCAAAACAAGATTATGAAAATTTTACAAAACAAATTATTAGACTGTTTGGAAAGGCAGAGTCAATTGATAGATTCGTTAGATTACATTGTTTTTCTGGCTCCAAAACTGCTTTAGAAGAGATGACAAAGAACAAATACGGACCAATTGCATATCTTACAGCAGATAGCACTAATAGGCTTTCTTATTATTTAGATGAATCATCACTTTCCAACCTAAACACTAAATTCTATCATTACCAAGACCAGATGGTTTTTATTAAATGTTGTTCGAGATTAGATTCCGTTTTTAATGGTGAACCATTTACTCTAGATAATGTTGGACTTCCGACCTTTTTTCATGAATGGCAGATTGTTAATAATGAAGGTATGATTAACAAGAGTGCGGTGAAACGTCTCTCTCTATATTTGCAATATCTAAAGAAAAACAATGTAAATTTTTGCTTTGCTAATGAAATAATAAAGATAGAAAGGATAACAGATGAATAAAATACTTTATAAGAATAAATACGATTTCATACTTCCGTTTGGTTCTATGTGCTCCATTTCTCTTTTACTAAGAGATAATGGTTTTAGATCCAAATCTTCCTTTTTTGATTGGATAACTTCAAACTTTTTTGGGAACATTGAGTTGGTAAACAATAGTTTTCTCGATTGTTTTAATAAAGATTTTCTTGTTCAAAACTACAAGGAGCAGCCACAACTAATCACTAACACAAAATACAACTTCACTTACACTCACATTTTTAATCCAAAAGAACCTTTTGAAAGACAACAAAAAGGTGTAAAGAAACGTATTGATAAAACAATCGACAATTTTTATAGCTGTCTCAAAAGTGATGCCTTGCTGATTTATTACTGTAGAGATAAAAAGGAACAGGATAAGATAATCGAATCTATAGATGCCATTTTGTCTTTTTGTTCTAAATATAAAGTTGATTTTGCATTTATTTTTAATAACCCAGTTGAAAGCTTTTTCCCTTTCTTTTATGTTGTTACGGAATACAATAATAAGCACCATCCATTTGAAGATAACGTTTCTTATCCATTGGAGGGCCCTGAAATTGATAAACTTTTAAAGTGGTTGGAATGTAAATTTGATGAAACTAAAAGAAAGAGCAACTTAAAATATAAACACAAAGATAGTCTCGTAATACGGATAAAACGTAAATTGCAAAGTAAGCAAAAGAATAGGTTACTATTATGAGTGTAAAAGTTGTTTTTATTACTAATGTATTGTGTCACCATCAAGTTTATGTTTCTGATATATTATTCGAAAGATTTGGTGACGGCTTTTCTTTCATTCAGATGAGAGCGCCTATAGAGCGTCGTGTAGCTTTGCACATGGAGGGATTTAATAGAAAATATTGTATAAATTATTATTCCAACAACAGAATCTCTATAGATGCTAAAAGGCGCCTAAAAGAAGCTGATGTCGTTATTTGGGGCTCGGTGAGTTATAAAAATATAAAAAAATACATTTCAAAAAAAACTATACTACTAAGATACAGCGAACGTATATTTAAGCCAAATTATGCAAAGATATCGATTCTGGGCAAGATAAAATTAAGGCTTTCTTTTTCTAGAATTGGTCATATCTCACGACATACAAATTCTTACCTGCTTTGCGCAAGTGCTTTTGCATATGCCGACTATTTAAAATTCAACGCATTCAGAGATCGAGCTTTAAAATGGGGCTACTTTCCTAAACTAGATTTACCTTATCGCAAAAAACAATATTTCTTAAATAATATTGTGAATATATGTTGGTGTTCTAGGCTTATTAGCTGGAAACATCCTGAGTATATTAAAGCGCTTGCTTCTTTCCTACACGATAAGGGTGTCAATTTTAAGATTCATGTTATTGGCGATGGTGAATTAAAACAGATTTTTGATGATTCAGATAATTGCGTAATTCTATATGGAAATATAAAATCGGAAAAAGTAAGAGAAATATATGACATATGTGATATTGGCGTTTTCACCTCAGATTTTAGCGAAGGGTGGGGAGCTGGTGTCACAGAGGCAATGAACCACGAATGTCTAGTAATCGCTTCCGACGCCATGGGTTGTGTTCCATTTATTGTTGAAAATCACATTAATGGTTTGATTTTCAAACATGACGATATTAATTCTTTTTGTTCTTGCGTATTTAAAGCTATTGAAAATAAAGAAACATCAATAATGATGGCTCAAAATGGTTATAAAACTATTTTAAATAAATGGAATCCTTCTATCGCAGGCAATAGATTAAGCGATTTGATTCTTTCTTTATGCAAGGGTGAAATGAAAGCATTTGAAGAAGGACCTTTGTCTCTTTCACCGATAATTGAAAATGATTGGTTTAAGAATTATGAATAAAATTAAAGTTGGACTATATTTGGAAAATAAAGGAATATCTGAAGTAATGATTTCTGATCCTACAAAAGGAAATTGTGGTATTGGTGGAACAAGATATGAATTTTTATATTTGATCCAACAAATGACGAATAATGTTAAATATCAAGATATCGATTTAGTTGTTTTTTGTAACAAACACCAAAATGCGACTTTTGAAATAAATGAAATATTGGTCGATGATATTAAAGATGCGTTTAAAAAGTGTAATGATCTTGGAATTGATATCATTCTTTTAAGAGCCACAGACGGCATTAATGATTTAGATATACTAAAAAACACCAAAGTTATTTATTGGCTCCATAATTTTATAAATTATGATTCAGCAAACAAATTAAGTTCGAATCAAAAAGTAGCTCGTTGTGTTTTTGTCTCTAAACAAATGTATGATTTTTATTTGGAACATGATATTTGCAAAAAAGGGATTGTTATCTATAATGCCATCCCTTTATATTCAAAAAATGAAATCAGTTATATGAATAGAAACAAAAACGCCGCTTTCGTAGGAAATATTGGAGCGTGGAAAGGATTTCATATTCTATTACGGATTTGGGGTAAAGTGGTTAAAAAGGTTCCGGAAGCACAATTACTTGTAATTGGGAATGCAGCTTCTAATAATAGAAATGTCAAGATGGGCCCAAATAATATAGCCAGTTTAGAATACGAAACAATGTTATTAAATATTCTCAGAAAAAAGCACATTGAGAACAATGTCAAATTTCTAGGTCTCATGGGTGTTGAAAAAAAAGATGTTCTTTCTATTTGTAAGGTTGGGGTTATTCCTAGTAAAAGAGAAACTTTTTGTCTCGCCGCTATAGATTTTGTTCAAAATGGGGTACCTGTAATTGCAAAAAGAACAACAGGATTAATTGAAACCGTTTCTCATAAGCACACTGGTATATTAATAAAAAATAGTACCTCAATGGTCAATAAAATAGTTAGTGTTTTACAAAACAAAGTCGTTTTGGATTTTGATACAACATATTTAGAAAAATATAAGCCGAGTGTTGTATATGATGATTGGTATGAACTTTTTAAAAGTGTAGATGCTCTTGATAACCAAGAAATTAAATTATTGAGTCCATCGAAGCCCTATTTTGATTGTTACAAATTTGTAGGAGTAGTATTAAGGAAACTAAGAAAAGTTTTTAAAATATCTAATAGACTGAGTAGAATTGGAATTAGGGACTTAATGTTCAGATTATTTAAAAGATGAAAAACAATATTAAACCAATAACATTGACACACGAGCAATTAAGCAAACTACAATCAATTGAATTAGGTATACTCAAAACCACTATCGGTGTAATTAAAAAAATGGGCCTTAGGTACATGGCAATTGGTGGAACAGCTCTTGGCGCCAAAAAGTATAAAGGCTTTATTCCATGGGATGATGATATTGATATTGCAATGCCACGTGAGGATTATGAGAAATTTATAAAAAATGCTCAACAATTTTTTCCCTCCGGCTTTTTTGTGCAATCAGTATATTCTGATCCGAACTATTGCTTTGGCGTTTCTAAGGTTAGAAAAATAGATACTATATTTGAAGAAATGAATACTTCAAAACTAAATATTGTAAATGGTGTATTCATTGACATCTTCCCTATTGATGGCTACATTAAAGGAAAAACTTCTGATAAATTTATCTATAAATTACGTCAAGCAAAAATATCAAGTTCTTTGCTTCAGTGCAAAAAGAAATCTTTCAAAAATTTAGTCTTGAACTTCATATTCTTTTTCATGAGAAAAACCAATAATTATTATTGTATTAAAAACGAGAAGCTGCTTTCAAAAATACCTTTTGGTAATACAGAAAGGTGCTTTTGCAGGATTGAAATCTTCCCATATAAATAT
This sequence comes from Bacilli bacterium, assembly GCA_045113315.1. Lineage (GTDB taxonomy): Bacteria > Bacillota_I > Bacilli_A > RFN20 > CAG-826 > RUG13091. The sequence continues at coordinate 57,188 of JBGUIX010000003.1, read as the reverse complement.
TTCGAATCAACCATTCTTGGATCCTTTTCTGGCGTTGAGATCGAATTGCCGGTTCGCCTTCATGATTATTTAAAAGACGCCTATGGAGATTATGAAAAAGATATTGATGATATAAAAAAAGTACCTCATCATTATGTCTCTCGAATCGAATTATGAAAAAAATAGCCTTCATTAATACATATTGTAGTGGTTCTACTGGCGGTTTGATAAATAGTATTGCTAATTATTTACCATCAGATAATTTCCAGGTAAAAAAATACTATGGACGCTCTTTTAATGCTTTAAAAAAAGATTGGACATTTATAGGTGAAAATATCATTTTGCAATATTTATCTAATTTTTTAACATATATTTCGGGGATGGTGGGTTCTTTTCACAAAAGCTCTACTAAGAAACTAATTAAAGAACTGAAATCATTTAAACCAGACATCATTCATATTCACAATATTCACGGGAATTATCTGAATTTCAAAATGTTTGGAAATTTTTTGCAATCTTTTGAAGGAAAAATCATTTTTACTATGCATGATGAATTTTTTCTTAGTGGAAGATGTGCGTTAATTGAGTGTGATAAATGGAAGAATGGTTGCCATTCTTGTAAATTTAAAAACAAATATCCTCATGTTTTAATAGATAAATCTAAAAGACTTCAAAAATCTAAAAATGAATTTATCAAAAGATTGAAAAACCCTGTTTTTGTTTTTCCATCTAAATGGCTTTTTAAACTATTTGAATCACGTTTTCCTAATGCTCAAAAAGTTGTTATAAACAATGGTATAAAAAACGAACAAACCATACTTACTGAAAAAGGTGCGAATGACACAATTAAATTGTTATGTGTAGCTAATCCGTGGTCTATCGATAAAGGCTCAATGTTCATAAATGAATTATATGAGAAGTTGCCCTCAAAATACAAAATAACAGTTGTTGGAAGTGATAAAAAAACTTGTAGATTATTTAATAAGGGAATAAAACTTGTTGGCGTTTTAAATAAAGAATTATTAAAAGAACAATATCTGTCATCTGATATTTTTGTTAATCCAACTTTGAAAGACAATTTTCCAACCGTGCTGCTTGAATCTTTATCATACGGGTTACCGGTTGTGACGTTTGACACCGGGGGTTGTTCTGAAATAATTGATGAAAGTTGTGGTGTAGTAACTTCTTCGAATGATTTTTGCAATCTTTATAACGCAATAACTTCTTTTGATTTCAAAAAATACGCATCAAAAAACTGCGTTGAGAAAGCAAAGACGTTCGATGCAAAGATTTGCGCTTCTAAATATCTAGAGATATATTTAAATAAGACTTATGAGTGAAGTTGAAAAAACCATTAATATAATTCTTGGATGCATGTTTTTAGATTGTGATGAACAATATATAAAAAGCTACATAAAGAATAATACTTCTGTATCTAACACTGTTTTTGAAAGAAGATTGTTTGAAGGCTTTAAACAAGTGTGCGGAAAGAATACAGTTTTTTTTAGCGCCCCTTCAGTTGGTTGGTTTCCAAAAAATTGCAAAAAACTTAAAGTCAAAGGGTTTACACAAACTGAACAATATTTTCCTATAACATACAATGCATCTTACCTATTTTCTTCTTTTTCGAAGGTTCGCGGGTTTAAAAAAGCTATTGTGAAGTATTTTAATGACCATAAAATTGATAACACTTATCGAATTCGTGTAATTGGATGTGAAATGCATCTTCCCTATTTGAACACGATTAAATTCTTAAAGAAAAAATACAAGAATGTGTCTTCAATTCTCTTTGTGCCAGACTTGCCAAAATTTAACAACAGGTCTTCAAGCATTATCTATAAAGCGTTAAAAAGAATAAACACCAAGGTTATTTTCAAAAACCATAAAAAATATGTCGATCTTGATGTTCTATTCTCTAAAGAAATGAAAAAAATGGATGATTTCAAAAACAAAGAAACGATCGTTAATGAGGGTTTGACTCCAGATTGTAAACATTCTAATATAGCTTCAACTAATCAAAGAAAAAGAATTATTTACATTGGAAAGCTAGACAAAAGAAACGGAATAGAACTTATATCAAAAGCTGCAGACTTACTTCCGGAATATATTTTTGAAGTGTATGGCTTACCGGCATCAGACGGTCTTCCGAATGGCTTTGTGTTTTCAAAAAATATTTTGGTTCACGGATATGTTTCCCCATCTCAAATCCCATTAATTTTAGAGGAAGCTGATGTATTGTTGTCACCGCGATATTCAAGCGATGAGTATACTGCTTTTTCTTTTCCTTCTAAATTATTTGATTATTTGAGTAGCAAAAAGCCGATTGTCACCTTCAAATTGGATTGCTATCCAAAAGAGTTGGATGACATTTTGATTTATCCGAAAACTACTAATTTGGAAGATTTTGTTTCTGCAATCAGAAATGCAGTTAATTGTCCTAAAATTAACGAAGACTTAATTATGAGGTTTTTAAACGAAAGAAAACCTGATAATCTAGTTAAGCGACTAATAGCAAAAATTAAAGAAGTGGAAAATAAATTATGAAAGTATTAATTTTAGGTCCTGTTATTAATAACGAGAAATCTGGTGGAGTTGCTGTTTTTGACGAGGGATTGTATGATGGTTTTCTAAAAAGGGGCGACGATGCAAAGATAATTTCAGATGATAAATCAAAAAGAATAAACAATATAGTTGTCTCTTTTTCTTTTTCAAAAATAGCAAAAATTATAAGATTGGAAAAACCTGATTTAGTAATTTGTTCTCTTAAATATTCATTGGGCATTGGAGCGTATAAGCGAAAATGGAATTCTGCGACGTATGTTCAAGTTCTTCATGGATTTTCATGCCCTGTTAATGGAAAACTGAAGGCGTGGTTAATAAATTCTTCTTTGAGACGTGTCCACAAAAAGTTTGATCATGTTGTCTCAGTATCGCAATTAACAAACGCTATCAACAAAAAAATAAACTTAATCAATTCTGATAAAATCATAATTAACGGAGTGGATATTGAACCACATACTCAAGATGACAAAAAAGAATATGATTTTGTTTATATTGGAAGGTTATTTAAAGACAAAGGAATAAATCTAATTTGCGAGGCTTTTACTAAACTAAAAAGAATCAGACCAGATTTTAGTTTTGCAGTTGCTGGGTATGGGGAAGAGGAATCTTTATTCCTTCCAGGTGGAAAATACTATGGTGAATCAATTTGTTTTTTAGGTAGGCTTGATAGTGCCGGCGTTAAAAATCTTTTGTCAAAAAGCAAGTTCTTTATATCATTAAATTCTCTTGAGCCCTTTGGCATTGTCTTTACAGAAGCAATTGTTAATGGATGCAACATTATTACTCAATCCACATCCGGTTGTGCTAGTGTATTTCTAAAAAAACCATATTTTCACATTTGTGATGCTATTAATTCAAAAGAATTAACGCTTTCCTTACAAAATATCCATGATGAGTTTGTCAATATTTCTATTAAAGAGAGAAAACAAATTGCTAGTGAATTATCTTTCAAAAGATGCGCTGATGAGTATGCTTCGCTCTGTAAAACCAAATAAGACAATTGCTGTTATTTTATAAACCACTTTTTTATTTTTACATTATTGCTTAAAATAAAAATAATGTTTTTATCTACTCTGTTTTATTGTTTGATTCCTATCGTAATAATCGCTATTGATATTGGCGTTGTTTATGCATTTAACAATTTAAAACTATTTAGAAATCAATATGTTCCTAAAACGAACAACAAGCTCGTTTTATTTTTTGCGACAAGATTTCATAACAGAACTTTTCTATCCAGATTTGTTTTTTCTTTGATTGCTATTTTTATGCTCGCTTCTATATGTGGCTTTAGATCGATTTCAGTTGGAGCTGACACAAAAGCTTATTATGATTTTTATTTAACGGCTAACCAGTATACTTTTGAACAAATTAAGACAATGAATTTCACTTTCGAAAGAGGCTTCGTTATCTTGGTGTATTTATTCGCTGTTGCACATATTCCATATTACGTTTTCTCTTTTTTGATTTACTTCTATTTTTTTACCGTTTTATTAATTGTTTGCCAATTATATTCAAAAATGCCATCCCTTACCTTGGCACTATATATTTGTTTTGGTTTTTTCACTTTAAATTTATCGACTATTAGGCAAACATTAGCATTTTCCTTTTGCTTATTATCTCTGATTTCTTTTGCTCTTATAAAAAATAAATATTTGAAATTTATTTCTGTGTTGATTGTTTTTGCTGGCTATTTCTTTCATAGCTCTGTCGTTCTATTTGTATTTGTATATTTGTTTTATTTTATTAAAGTAAAAACAATCAAAGGTTTTTTTATTCTATTTCTTGCATATGTAGTATCTTTTTGTTTCTTTGCTCCGGTCGGCTCATATGTTTTTCTTTCGATCTCGAGCCCAACTAGCGCATATTCTTTTTATCCACCAGCATTGCAATTATCAGGTATTAGTGGAACATCTGTTTTGCTTCTTATTGTTCTTGGTTTATATATTATTCTCAATATTTACCATTTTGACCTCTCAAAAATAATGTCACTCTCATTTTTAAAAACCATTAATAAAAAAAAGCCTAATCGTTTTTCCGTTATGAATGTTGAAATTGACGACAAAGCTAAAAGATTGGCTTTTGCTATGGCTTTCTTTCAATTCTCACTTTTTACTTATGATCAGATTATTTTCTTACTATCAAGAGCAGGTTTGTATGGCTGTTTGGGCTTTTGTTTGCTTGTACCAACAATTCTAGATGGATATTCTAAAGGAAAACAACATCTATTAACTATTTTTATTATTTGCATATTTGGCATATTGTATTTTTATTTCACAGTTCTAAGGGTTAATTACCTTAAACTTTTGCCTTATGGAGTATTTTAATGAGAGAGAAGACGTTCGCCTTTAAACAATTATTGATTAGAATGGCATTGTTTTTATCGACGCTTTCTTTTTCTTTTTCTGTTGTTGTTTCCACTTCGGCTTGTGCTTCACTGTCATCAAACAATGATTACGATTGTTTGATTGCTGACATCAAAGAAAATAACAAAACTAATATTTCACATAAGTCTTTTTGGACTGTGAGACCGATTGAGAGCAGAAAAAATTGGCTTGGGGGAGATATTAAACCTTGGCTATATTCTATGACTTCCGCTTGGTCCGTTTTTGAAACAAACAACTATAATTTTGGTTTCATATTTAATCCTGATTCGAATGGTCAAACTGCAATCAGGGACAGGGAAAGCAATTACATTCAATGTGGTGTTCTCGCCACGCCAACACCTAGTGCGATAAAAGCATTTGGCTTGACCTACACCTCATTTGATGGAAAAAGTATATCCTTCAATGGTAAGGAAGGCTTTTATATTTCTGAATCTTTATATAGCAAAATAAAATCGAAGGAATCAGCAATTAAAGTTTTTGACAGCAAAACTACTGAGATTGCGTTTGATGGAATAGTTCACCCTAGTTCTGATATCATATTTTCTTCTTTATCGTTGACAGATTTTATAGTTGTTCCATCAAAAAATGCATGGGATATGGAAACATACACAGGACAATCTACATATGCTTGCGTAATAGGCGATGATTACTTTCAAGATTTGTTCTATACCACAAAAATTTTCTTCATGAATAAGTTTTTAGATAAAAAAAATGCTTATCTTTCAACATTTGTCGATGACGCAAAAGACTTGCCAACAAAATACGAAAATATTGAGTCTCGTCTACAAAGCAAATACTCATTCTTAGTTGAAAATGGTGGATACACTTTATCAAGTACAAGCATTCTATTTGTTCTTCTTTCCGTTGTAGCTTCATTGTTGTTAAATGTTGTTTTATTTGTAAAAAAGAAAAATAATTTCTTAAATGCAATTAAAGATTTACCCGCTACTATTTTGATTTCTTTAATATTATATTGGCTGTTGGGATTTGTTTTATTTAAAAATAATATTATTTCTTGCATTTGGACGTTAGAAACCCAATTAATAACTTTAATTGTCGGTCTTTTAATTCTCGTTGCTTCAATTGTGATTGGTTTGATTTTTAAACCCAAAAAAGAAGAGGTTCACAATTATGAAGAACATTTATATGAAATTAATATATAATTGGATTATCAATTATGAATGCGAAATTAAAAAGGCTCTCAAAGGTATTTCTCCGCGTATTAAAACATCGTGGCAAGCATAATATTATTTCCTACAAAAACTCAGGCTTTTGGATGTGTAAATTTAGATACAAAGGTCGTTTTAATCAAATAATTGCTGAAGATTCTTTATTTTATAAATGCACCTTCTTATTCTCTGGTTCAAATAATGTTATAAGAATAAGCAAAAATTCAAAATTCAAAAATGTTGTTTTTTGTATTGAGGGCGATAACAATATCATTACAATTGGCGAGAATGCAAGTTTCTGTGGCAAAACAGAAATATGCTGTCTAGAAGGTACAAGTTTAACCATAGGAAACAACCTTCTATCTTCTTCTAATGTTTGCATAAGAACGTCTGACTCTCACTCAATATACAATTTAGAACACAAACGCCTTAATTGTGCTAAAGATGTGACTATTGGTGATAATGTTTGGTTATGCCAAAAGGTTTCTATATTGAAAGGATCTGTTATTCCTGATAATTGCGTTATTGCGTACGGTTCGATTGTGACTAGGAAATTTGAAGAAAGTGGTTGTGTTTATGGAGGCAATCCTGCAAAATTGATTAAAAATAATATATATTGGAGTGAAGAGTGCTGATTCTCTCATTATCTTTAATACATATTGTAAAAGTAATATAATTACATTGTGAAAAAAATAAAGGCAATTTCTATTTTTTGTGGCATATTTTTGTTTCTTTTGTCTGCTTGTGATACATCCTTGTATGGTTTTTCGTTGCCTGATAATGATTTAAGTGATCATTTTGTTCAATCGGATGATAATCAAGTAACACCAGAAGATGACAATCCAGGGGATGACGAGAAACCAATTTTTGAAACTACCCCTTATATTAATAGCGATGGCTTTTGGGTGATTAATGATGTGGTTACGCAATTCACTGTTGCTTCCGGATTACCCGCATTAGATTCCGAAGGATACTGGATGATCGGTCAAAACAAAACTAGTTTTTTAGCTTACACAACTACTTGCGAACCCATGAAAAGCATCAAATATTTCGTTGAGTCAATTAATGGCGATTTGATTGATGCTTTTGTAATGTCTGATGGTTCAATTAAGCGAAACAAACCAACTCGCGCCGTTTTTGATTCTATTAAATTTGAATTTGATTCTATCTCTAAACAAGAATATATAAATTCAATTCCCAATATTGTTATTTCCATTTGTTGTAGCGGAATTGTTGTTGAGCGTTTTATTCTACCTCATTATTGTATAACTAATATTGAAAATATTAACTTTTCCGTAATTGGAGAGTACAACATTTCATTTTATTATTGTGGCAAAATTGAAAACATGTTTTTAAATATTGTTGAAGATAAAATAGAACTAAGTGGCAATAATGAATATGATTTCCATACGGAACTGCAATCAAACTTCCTTAAATCTGATCGTCTTGATATTGAAAATTATTGTAAGGGTGACACAGAACTCTCGAAACCAGTGCCTTATATTTTATCTTTTTCAGCTGATATAAAAGAGAACTCTAAGATTTCTTTGTTTGAATTGAATTTTCATTATTTTGAATATGAGTTTAATTATAATCTTGATATTGCGAAACTTTTTAATTTAGAAATACAAAGACAATATATTATTTTTAGCATTGTCGATGGTCTGTTGTCATGTGTGTTAAAAGTTGAAGTTGTTTCAGATATTTGCAGGAATTTGGACATAGGCGGAGTGACAAATTGTAGAGATATTGGCGGCAAAAGAAATATTAATGGGGCTGTGATTGCTCAAAATCTACTTTTCAGAACAGCTGCATTAAACAAAAGTTATACAAGTCAAGTCGAACTCCTTGTGGATGAAAGAGGACTTTTTTCACTCGGTGATGGTTTTGGAATTAAAACAGAAGTTGACTTAAGATTAAATCAAGGCGAAAGAGGCAAGTACACCGAATCCGTTATTCCTAACGCTTCTTATTGTCCTTATTTGATGGATTCTGGTTTAAATCTCCCCGAAATCAACAATAACGAAAAAATAATTAAAGACATTTTTGAAAACACATTATCATGCAAAGAAAGTTACCCCATGATAATTCACTGTTCCATAGGCACTGATAGAACTGGGCTAGTCTCTTTTCTTTTGCTGGGCATTTTAGGATGTGAAGATGAGATTATATATAAAGACTATTTATTTTCAAATTTTGGTCTTATCAATGCGGATAGAACCATAAATAGTATTAAAATTTCGTTCACCAATTATCTCAATAGATTCAATGGTGAGACATTAAGGGAAAAAATAGTAAACTATCTTCTTGAGATAGGCGTTTCTTACGTAAGTTTACAAAAGATAAATGATATTTTTTATGGTTAAATAAATCTTTTAGAATAAAACAAAGATGTATTTCGTTATTCTGCGTTGCGTTTTATAGAGACAAATCCAAATATTGAGATTCATTAATGATGGGAAATGATTTATTAGTTATCTAAATTTTTCTTTTTTGGTGTCTGCCTCGGACTTCATGATGACGATTTAAAATTTATGCAATAAAAACGTGTCTATTTTAAATAGACTTTAAGATACCTATCAAGTATTATATTTAAAAAAGAATAGTGACAATATCTATGGCATTGGTCAACATTATTACTCCTGCATATAAATGTAGAAACACTATTGAAGAAACATATAAGAGTGTTCTTGCTCAGTCTTTTTCTGATTGGGAATGGATAGTAGTGGATGATTGCTCTCCGGATGATTCGTTTCAATATATTAAAGAGCTAACCAAAGGTGATTCAAGAGTAACGGTTTTGCAAACACCAAAAAATGGCGGCACCGCTGTTGCTAGAAATATCGGATTAAAACACGCTAGTGGTAGATATATTACATTTTTAGATTCTGATGATCTTCTCGACCCTAATTATTTAGAGTGTCAATTAGAGTTTATAAAAGAACATGGACCGCTTATATCTGCTGGATATAGGAGAAAAGCTAAACATACGTGTACGGACTTCTTTGTGCCCGATGAAGTTGATTATAAAAAAGCATTAAAAGGAAATCCTCTTTCTTGCTTAACCACTATGTACGATAGAAGTGTTATTGGAGAAGTTTTCTTTCCTGAAGACATCGATAGACCAGAAGATTATGTCTTTTGGCTTAATATTTTAAGAAAAGGAATTATTGCTCATGGCAATCCAACTGTTTTGGCTACATACAACATAATGGATGGAAGTAAATCTTCTAATAAGCTTAAATTAATTGGCTATATGCATAAGGTTTATCACAAAACCCAAGGTATTAACTGGTTTAAGAGCTGGTTCTATGTAATTAGATGGGCATTTTACGGCAAAAAGAAATATAAGAATGTAAGGTAACTACAATATGAACAACGATCAATTTGAAATAATTAAAATTATAATTGCGGCAGTTTCTGCAATAGCAACATTTTCTGCAGTTGTTGTTGCGCTTTGGCAGACTAAGTACAGCAACAAAAAGAAGGTAAAAATAAAAACAGCAGAAACAATCATATATCCATATCATGTTATCGGGAAGGCAGGACAAATATTATATCCTAAGTTCTTATCAATTACTGTCGTAAATATCGGGAATAGGAAAATTGTATTACAATCGTATGGCTTATATTTTAGTAAAACTTATAAAATTATTGCGTGCAATTTAGCAAAATCCAGCCAACAAGTACTTGAAGTTGAGGGTTCCACTAAATATGATTTACAAATTTCTGAATTTGTGAAAACTATCAAAAGTGAAGCCCAAAACATTAAAAGAACTTCGCGAAAACTAAAGGTTTTTATTGAAGATTCATCAGGACGTGTTTATGTCGCTAAGTCTAAAAGAACTATTCAGCAATATATGAATTTGGATCATAGTGAAATGTTTGTTCAAGATAGTTAATTTTGCAGTTAAATCTATTGTATATTTTCCCAAGATATAAAGATATTTTTAAGGAAGATTTCTAAGCAATATAAATTTATGATTACTATACATGACAGCATCTGTTTTCTGTGGCAATTAATTCTTTAAGAAAACAAAACTCAAACAATTTCACTAAATAGACACAAACGAATCAACAAAGTATGATATAGGAGCAAAATAAAAAAGAAGGAATAATTGTTATGGCAGGATTAATTAAAACAATCGGTGGCATCAAAGATAATGTTATTGATTCTTTTCAAGAACGCAAAAATATTAAAAATCTTGAGTCAAACGGAATAATCATCACGGATTTTAGAATTTGCAACGGAACAAAACCGGATTTATATGTTTCTGGTCACATTGAAGCCGATGAAAGAAAAATCTATTTCGCATCAAAAAAAGTAATTGAAATTGGTACGATTCTGGTGGATAAATTATTAAATCTTTATCAAATTAAAACATCGATATTTAGCCAGAATAAATTGTTTTCTGAAAACGTAGTTACGACTATTTGCGAATACGAGCCATATATTCCAAACAATCCCGTTAGAAATTCAATTAATCAAAATGCGAACATTGCTCAAAGATTTAACGATAATTCTTTTGCTAATATAGGAACTCTTGTTTTAAATGTTGAACAAAAGGCAACCATAGAGCAATCTATCAGCGTTAGCCAAATGCTAGAAACCATAGAAGATGAAACCAAGTACCGATATAATCCCATAAAAAACATTTCATCGTTTTTAGAGTTAATAAACAACATTGTAAAAGGTCTTGAAACAATAGATAAATTGGAGGATAAAATTGTTCAAGGAGTATTAAAAGAAGCATCAGGTTTTTTAAGAGACATTATTTTAATGTTGGTTAAAAACATTAAAAACAAAACCGACGAAACAGGGCACTATAAAGAATAATGGAGATTATTAATTAAATGAATGGAAGTGTCTTCTTTCTAAACTCGGAATGCTATTTTTCTTTCGATGGCCAAACAATGGAACTTTATTGCGTCAATGGAGAAGCTAAAATTCTCTTATGGGATAAATTGTCTAACGGTACATACAGTTTGACAAAAAAAGAAATACCAACAAATAGACTTGAAGGACATTCGTTTGATTTAAATAGAGATGTTGTTTTTTATATTGATTCCATAGGATATGGTTACCACGGCAGTTTCGATACTGAAAAAATAATTCTTAAAATTAACGTTTTGAAACACGTAGTTATTAAAAGGGAAACTTGCAATAGGAATATTCTTGTGCTTGGTTCAAAACAGTTTCATAAATTTTTATATCTATTTCCACAATATAACTTAACCTTTAAACAAGAGGATAAAATCGCCGATGTTGTATATGAATCAAGAGTTTTATCGGACAAAGCCGAATTTATATATAAAGGAAAAAAATTCACGGCTTTCCCTTGTCCAAATATTAGAACTCAAGGGATTAATTTTGATTTTATCCCTGAAATTCATATAGAATGCGATGAAAACCTAACTGAAGATGAAATGTTCTCTTTGATTGAAATTTTTTATAAGATTATTTCACTTTTATTTTTAAGAAACAACATTGTTCCAGATTATATTCGTTATTATTCGAATAATTTGCAATATGATATTTACTATCATAAATCAATTGATTATGTGGAAGAAAAAGAAGATGTGAATTCTATTAGAAAATACGGTTTTATTAGATGGAACATAATTAATAAATGCTTTCAAAAGATTGTTGATGATTTTGTTGATGGAAACGTAACCACAAAACATTTGGAAAACTCGTCTGAATCACGAAAATGGATTGATTTTAAAAAAATAGCTACCATATCATCATTTTTCGAATCAACTTATCGCCTTATTTATGGAGAAAAGATAAATCATAGGACATCTACTCAAAAAACCATTGATTTGATAACTGAAACACTCCTTCCTTTAAAGGAGCGTGAGAATAAAAAAACGCGAGATACTGTGGATTATTTAATTAATCAATTGAATCACGTATCGTTAGAGACAAAGATTAAAAAAGCACTGAAAGAATATGACGAATATTTGTCAATCGTTAAAAAGGAATTCGGGTTAGAAAAAAAGGAAATATCCGAAATTGCTAGTACGTGTGCGCAAATTAGAAATTGGACAGATCACGGCGATAAAAGAGCAGAAACCAATTCATTTATTGCATCATGTTTCGCTTATTTAACATGTGCAACCTATGCTATGTATTTGAAGAGATGGGGAATAGATGATCAATTGATATCTAATGTACTTCTAGAATTGTTCCTTGTGTAAGAGTTCAATATCTTTTAAAAAGTTAGAATTTGAATCGAAACAAAATCTAAGCAAATAAACATATTCACAAAGGTTTCACTGGTTTGCATTTGCTTTGTGGCTACCAAACACTCGCTGGTGATAATATCCTTATCGCATAATTCATCTAAGATATAAAGATAGATGTTATATTCGTATGGAAGTTTCTTATCAAAGATAATCTTGTCTTTATTATGCATGGTAGTGCCTGATTCTTATTCGATATAAATCCATCAAAAAAGAGAGAAGCGCAAGTTGTTTTGATATTTAGTTATATCTAAATACATGTCAGTGATAAAATATTAACTGAAAGATTTTGAAATATGAAAAAATACGATTTATTAGTTGTTGGAAACGGATTTGATTTAGGGTGTGATTATAAAACATCCTTTGATGATTTTTTAGAATACGAAGGAAACAAAGGCATCCAAAACCCTCTAATTTCATTCTTTTTATCAGCTTCTTACAAAGGTTTTATTGTGAACAAAGAATGGAATGGATTTGAAAAAATACTATGTCAATACCTACAATTTTTAGATTATTGTTTCAATAATAAAAGTAATATCGATTCGAGTTTTTCTGAAACGGAATATGATATTTATGGAAATCCATTTCATAGATGGTTTGAATGGAAGATTTGTGACGTTTCCGCTCTTCCAAACAACATCTTTTTAATTCTCTGTTTAGCGAACCCTCTTGATAGAAAAATTGTTATTTCATCAGAGAAAGATTTTAAAATGTCGTTTGCTGGCTTGGACTCTTACGGAGATATAAAAGAAGTATTTTTTAAAGTATTTATTAACGCAGCTCCTGTTAATGCAACAAAAGAATATGTTTTAGCAAAATTACTTGATGAGCTTGATCAACGATTGCTCAACATGGAAAAAGAACTAAAGCAGTATATCGAACTCGCCACTAAAGGACATTCAATTGGTCCTGCTGCCTTGCGTGATGATCAAGTCAAAACGATTGTTTCTTTTAATTACAGCAAAACAGCTCAAACAATTTATAAAATAAGTGACTCTGATATTGCATATGTACATGGTTCAATATCATCCAATATCGTTATAGGCGTAGAACCATCAATGATTTATGGTCAGTCATTCAAAGAGGATTCGGACTTCATCAAGTTTTTTAAAAGATTTAGACGAATATACAAAGAATGTAACTATAAATATAACGAAAATGTTTTGTGCAAAATGTCTGAAGATTCAGTCGTAGCGATTTACGGACACTCTTTGGATATGTCAGATATCTCTCTTTTAAAGCCTCTTTTTGAAAATCGTTATAAAGAATATGACATTTATTGTTATAAAGAAACCAATTCATATAAATTAAAACTTGCTAAACTTATCGGGTTGGATTTATATAGTGAGCTTACGCAAGCCGGCAAAATTAATATGATTAAAATTGATTGATTTCTTTGTATTAATACAGTCGGAAATTTTTTGTTTAGGGAAAATCTTTGTATTTATTCAGTACGCTAAAGACATTGGTAAATTACTAGAGAAGATATTATTTGTTGATTATATCGTTTTTGGCAGGTGGAATTATAACAAGTTCATTTCTAGTTATAAGAATTGCAAAGCTTTCTTTAATGAATGTGAAAAACTAGTTACATCTTTTTGCAAACAGAAAAGCATTAAATATCATATAAAAGAAGGAATTATCACCAAATAGTTCTATTTTCCCGACGTTGTATTCTTCGCTTATTTGCAATAAACTTTTGTCATGGCGACTTTATTGTTGAACGAAAGAACATTAATTAAAAATGCAAACGATAATATTGAAGAAAACATTCGAGTTTTGTGTCCCAATCATATTGGCCTTTGCGCTCAAAATATTTTAAGTCAGACAAGAAACCTCTTAGATGGCTTCGCTTTATTGAAATATAAAATTGATTGTGGAACGCTATTGCCCGACTCAGGAAAAGATTTGATTGGTAAGGCAAGAAAACATTTAAAAAGTCTCGGAGAGGTCTACGAGCCATTTAACAAATTGTATGGTAGGCTAGAAATAATTGCGTCTCATTATACACAAAACCTTTTTGACTCCGAATCTCTTCTTTTGAGATATGCTGATTTGCTTCATGGAATAAAAGCAATTGCCAAACAGGAATTCGGTATTGATATACTGGCTAACATCGATGATTTTCCTTTTACGCTATCGAATAAAGAATATTATTTGGAAATAATGGATACTTTAAAAAACGCAAAAAGCATCCTTGATTTAAGTGATAATACGTATTATATCGAAAAAAAGTTGAGAAGATTATACGGTTTGTTTGAATATGTTTTGTCTCCGGCCAATGACAAAACCACTAAATTCGATAGAATAACAGTTTTTTCATTTGAAGATATTAAGTCAAATAATGCAATAAAATGCACTCTATCAAAGTATAATATGACCTATAAAGGCATACCGATCAACGTTGTTTGCATTTCTACATGGATATATTCTATTAGGCCGTGTGAATTAAATAAGCTCGCTTATATTGTTAAATCTGAAGAAGGCATCAAAAGAGCGACAGATGGATATAATGCTTTGATGTCTAAATTGACTGAATTGAACATTGGGCTGTTTGATTTTGTTATTTCAAATAATTTTGATTTGTGGATGAAAGAATTTAATTTCAAATTAAATAACAAGATCAAACTTTTACTTGATAAACTGCGTTATTGGGTTTTTAAATGCGAAACAGGGCATAAAACAATTAGATATTTGCTCTACACTTGCCGTCACAGCATTATTAAACTTCAAACAGCAGCGCTTGATGATAATAAACTTGGCAACACAAATTTAAAAACAGGTTGTTTCCCATTTGATAATTACCCATTTGCTTTTTCATTAGTTGGTCATAATCCTAGACTGGAAGACCTTTTGGAATGCCTTGCTGAATACTGCACTGAAGATGAACTTTTAAAAAGAGCCCTAGTCGTAAATACAGAAGATAAAAAAATGCTTTATAGTCCTGTTTCGGAATTGGATAAGTATTTTTTAACAAAAGAACAATCTGCGATTTTTAATAAAAAACTATTTGAAAAGGCCAAATCTTCTTCTATCCAGTTTTATAAAAACTATGCTTATATTTCCTCATATGAGGAACACACAGCATCGATCATAAGAATTTTAATTGGCAAGGATGTTTGTGGAGATCCATTGTATTCTGCTAGGGCTACAGAATATCTTGGCACTATTTCTGAAGACGAAATAGATGACGACAAAAAACGTATTTTAAAAAGTGCTTTTAACAATAGCAGTGTTGTGTTGATTAATGGGTCTGCTGGTACAGGCAAAACAACACTAATTAAACATTTTTCTAATTTGTTCAAAGATACCAAAATTTTGTTTTTATCTTGCACAAATTCTTCTGTTCAAAATCTTCACATAAAAGTTGGCAAAGTAAGCGGTAGAAGCAAAAAAGACTTCTATACGCTAGAGAAATTCCGCCAAACATCAAAGATTAGAGATTTTTCTTCCTATAGAATTCTTGTGGTTGATGAATCATCCATGGCTGAAAATGAAGTTTTTGATGATATTTTAACAAATCATGATTTTGATAAATTAATTCTCGTGGGAGATGAAAGGCAAATAGAATCCATTAGGTTCGGCAACTGGTTTGGTGTTGCTAATCATTTTTTATCGTCTTCCTATGAATTATCGATTAATCACAGAACTAGTGAACACAATCTTTGTTTGCTTTGGGATCAGGTAAGATTGTTAACGAACAAAGAAGGCTTGTGTGAACGTTTTATCAATAGTGGGTATCATCGTGAATTAAATAACGAATTGTTTAAATCAAAAAGCGAAGACGAAGTTATTTTATCTCTCAATTACGATGGTCTTTATGGAATAAATAATCTAAATAGATATCTTCAAGAGATTAACCCAAACAAATCAATTTCTTGGAAAGTTTGGACTTTTAAAAAAGGAGATAAAATTTTATTTAATGAAAGTTACTATTTTCGTGATTATTTTTATAATAACCAAAAAGGTATTATTGAAAACATACAAGATGGTGGTTCATTTATTAAATTTGAGATTTCTGTCGAACAGGAGGACACAAATAATAGAAGTTTCAAGCGAAATGTACAGTGGATAAAAACTGACAACAATAGGGATTATTATTCTATTATTATTGACAAGGATGATGATGACGATGAAGATGAAAATAATAAAAAAGTCATTGTTGTCCCCTTTCAGCTTGGCTATGCTATTTCAATTCACAAATCTCAGGGATTGGAATACGAATCTGTAAAAGTGGTGTTTACTAAGGAAGTTGAGGAACAAATATCTCACAACATTTTTTATACAGCGATTACCAGAACCAAGAAAGAACTTGCAATTTTCTGTGATAAGACTTCTTTATCCAAAATCATTGAATCGTTTGATGTTCATAATTACGATAGAGATTCAAAAATCATAGCAGAAAAATACTGCCTTCCTTTAAAAAGATAAAATGGCATATGAATTTCTTCTCCATCGCGTGTGAGTTTTTCTTTTTATTTTCGAGATACTGTCCGATAAATATCAAACTTGGGCAACACATCCCCATTTAATTTAATAAGAGATTGCGATAAATTAATATATCCGTTTTATTATTTCTATTTATTTATCGTGCCATCTAACGTTCTTTGTATATAATAACTATATGTGTATACGCAATTCTAATGCTTCCAAAATGAGTTATCCAATCGACAAAAAGGCGATTGATAGAATTAAGAAACTATATTATGACGTTTTAAAACATAAAACCATGATGATTCCTTTGGCGTTTTCTAATGTTGGTAGACACGGTTCCGTGCATAATAGAAAAAGTCACACAATAGAAGTTGTAAATATTTCTTTAGAAATCGCTAGTGCGCTTATGAAGAAGTGTGACTATATAAACACAATAAATTATGACATTTTAGCAAGTATTGCGGAGTTACATGATATCGGGCACACTCCTTTTGGACACATCGGAGAACAAACTATTCGAGATAGAATTAGATTTAGCAATGATTTTTTTAGAGAGGATTACCCTGGATATTTTAAACATAATATTTTTTCTGCATCCATAATACTACATCACATTTCCGATCCTTCTTGGGTTCTTATTGATGGTGTTCTTAAACACTCAAAGATTTTTGACTCAAACTATGTTTATTATGTTGCGAAAGAAACCAATCTCATCAAAATGAATTACATTTTTAGGAGGGAAGCATTTCCCCTATATGCCAAAGAGAATAACAATCAATTTGGATTGGATTATTTATTTTCATCAATTTCACACTATTTGGAAAAGAACGGATATATTTGCAATAAAAAATGCCCAAATTGTAAAAAGAATTCATTCAATAATAGCTATTCTAATACGGGATTTTGTAAGCAAAAAGGTTTGGTTGTTGGAATGATAAACGAAATTGATAATTCCAAGAAAAAGGACTTAACAATATCTTCTTATTTAACTTACGAATATCCTTTATCTTTTGAAGGAACGATTGTAATGATTGCAGATGAAATCGCGTCTTATTTAAGTGATCTATTTGATTATTTTAAATACCTATTTTTTAACAAACATGATAAAAGTCTCGATAAATCATATGTATATAAAAAGATCTTGCAAGAGCTAGATAAATTGAAAGCTACATTTAATGATCAAATGGTTTTTTTGTTTTGCAAGTTGATAAACAATTATTTGCAAAGTCTGATTAATGGAAATGACCCAGAAGATATTACTGAATGTCAAAATGAACTTAGAGGTTTTTTGATAAATAGTTTAGTTGCAAGAAGGAAGTCTGATTTGGTATTTATCAACGATGACATCATCGTCGCATATGACAAAGACAAAAAATGCGTTCCGTTGGTTTGGTTCGATAAGAATATTTCAGAATCAGTTAAGGTTATAAAAAAATCAATTTATGAGTTAGTTCACGATACAAGCGCCGTAAAATTTGGCAATAAAATAGGATCTGAATGTATAGAATTTTTGATTGATATTTATTCTTCTCACAGAGCGTTATTCATTGAATCATATGAAAAATATAATATCTTTAAAGAAATGTATTATGGAAAAGAACTGACGAATAATTTATTTGATACATTTTTAAAAATATATTCTGAGTATCGCAACTATGATATTTCATATTCTTTGGCAAAAAAGACTTTTGGCGATTACATGAAAAAGGATTTACCTGCTTCAGAGTGTTTTTTAAAGGCAATTTCCGTTGATGGTATGAGTGATGAGTTTTGCGGCATATTAAATAATATATTTTATAGAGAAGTTTGCTTTTTTGTCGCCTCATTAAGTGATTACCAAGCGATTGAATCTTTTTTAGATTTATACGGAAAAATTAATAATGAAGAAAAAACAAAATATAAAAGGTTGTTTGAAGACATTAGTAAATACAATCCATTTAAGACTGCCTCTAAAGTTAATTGAAAAGTTAATAAAAATATTTGAATTATCTTAATATTGTAGTAATATATTTGTGCTGGTGGTACTGCCATCAACACGTCAACATGGTTATTAGCATTAACTATGTCTTGCTATCTGGGATAGACAACTGACACGTTTCGACGTGTTTTTTGTTTGTTGTTAACATTGTGCAAATGAGTTTTATAAAAAGACATATGCAATGTTTTTAAATTTTTGCAATGGTCATTATATCTCAAATAATTTTTACAGAAAAACTAAATGCAATAATATAATTAAAAAGGCGTCGATTACTCGGCACCTTTTCATCCTATAAAGGATATCTCTTGTACTAATAAGTTATCAATATTTGACACCTATTGTCAACAACAATCGTATAATTAATACAATTTCATGTAATTGTTATCAAATCCATCATTAGATAATATATCTAAATCTTCTAATTTTTTAATGCCCATCCCACCTCTTATGTTATCAAAAGCGTACACCGATATAGATGATTGGAGTTTTATTAATTTATCTTTGATGTTTTTAATTAATTGCTGGTATTCTTTCTTCTGCATGTAATAGCGGAGATAGACAAGAAGATCAAATAGTTTTCTTTCTTTGATTCTCATATATCTATTTCCAAATTTTCTTATTTCTATATCAAAAATTCTACCAGCACCTTTTAAGCAATATATTCTTTCATTATGCGCACAGGCATTTCTAAAAATTCTTATCCAGTGTAGTGAACCAATTAATAATTTAATATCGTTATTATCGTTCATGTCTTTAATACCATATAATTCACAAAGCGATTCTGCGACTATTGGTTTAGATAATTCTATTAAATCAATGAATGTTCCAAAATATATTGCTTTTGTAATTACCCACATAGGGATTTTTTCTTTATGAGACGATTTATAAAACTTTACATACTCCAAATCTTCTCTTTCATCTAATTGCTTTTGCATTCTGCTTATAAGCTTATTTATTCTATCAATATTAGATTTATCTAGTGCTTTATTATATGCATTAGTGCTTCTCCAAGTTATGTTGGTGGGCTTATTTTTTTCTAATAGATAACTTGCAATTGTTTTTATCTCTTCTTCACATTTAGTTAATGTTTTGATTAAAATATATCTTAGCTCATCATCAAAGTTTTTAAGATTAATCAACTCATCTAATGTTGTTTCTTTAGCGTATATATGATTACCCTGAGCATCTTTGCTGGATGTAAATGGTGTTTTATAACCGTTAACTAAATTAAAATAACCAATCCTTAGTAATGATTCTTTATGTGCTTCGCCACAAGAAATCTTTTTATCTAAAGATAAATGGTTCAATTGTTCATCAATTGTTAAGAATAATTTATCCGCCATAAATCAATCATAAAATAATTGATTATTACTTACAATGACAATTCATATATTTCGTTTGCAGAAAAGATACATGGCTCGCGTTTGTTATAGAGGCTGTTTATAGTTATCAGTTGGCGTAGACAAACACTCGCCGAAATATTTGTATATAGGAGACTGTATGACTTTCTTAATTTAATAAGAGCTTCAGCCATATCGAAAATATCTACTATTCATTCATTATATAGTTCACCAAGAACGATGATAAATATTAAAGAGTTAATTAATGATTTGAACAATGAGTAGAGAATAAAGTTTATAGCTTAATGTGATAATTATTACCTGTGAGCTCTCTGATTATAGATTTCTATTTGAAATATCTTGAATAACACCTGAAATGGTGGCAATTGGATCATTTTCCGTTCTCACATTAATATTCTTTAATAAATATTCGATATTAATAGCGGTTGATTCTGTATATGTTTTTCCTAGTCCTTTATAAGTTATTGTGATAGAGATACAATCTTTATTTATTTCTCTTAGAGCGTCATGATCGACGAGAATTTGGTAACTTTGTTTTGGAGATAAGACTAATCCATCTATAAACGAGAATGGTGAAGCAAATCCTTTAATCGCTAGTTTTGATAAATCCTCATTTGAAATAATTGATGTAATTTTACCGCTGCTATTACCAAAGTTTTTTATTACAAAATAGTAATCTTTTTCTTTTGAATAAAATGTGCTTGTACCGTAAATATTTATATATGGTCTAGTCGTAGATTCAAGCATCTTGCTATTTTGATTCAAACTGATTATTACTATTACGATGGAAGTTATAGAAAGTAAAATAGTTGCAATTGCTAAAATTAAATTAATGATATCTGATGTGCTCATGTCGTTTCTCCTTTCTGGTAGATTATAATTATTTTATCAAACATTTATTGTTTGGTGGCGTGTGATGTATTTTGGCTGACGAAACAATAAACGCGTTACCCCGGAAATCCTTTCCCTAGTAACCGCTTTGAGCATCGACAACTCCCTTATCGCATAATTCTTCTAAGATATAAAGGCAGATGTTATATTCGTACGGGAGCTTCTTATCAAAGATAACCTTGTTTTTATTATGCATAGTAAGCCTGTTTCTTATGTGTCTATAAATCCATCAAGATAAAAAGTTATTCAAGTAGTTTTTTAATTGTAGGAGTTACCAATTTTGAAGGTGTAGGGGTTACAAAAATGCATAATTTTCAGTTTTGTTATGTTTTTTAGATTGTTCATACCAATCGCGAAAAATGGGTGTTAAGGCGTAATAATTTGAAAAAAATGCAAAAGTTTACGCCATAACTTAGATTTAACGACACTTTTCTACTAAACAGTTTTATTAAATATCGCAAAAGTGTTTAGTGTGTGTAAACGGTTTGCATATAAATGACCAAATAATATGCAGACTGAAAACAGTAATATGCAAACTGATTGCGGTACCATTATTGTTTGGAAATTACTTGTCAAAGATAATAATATCTTTAACGTGCATGATGATGCCTGTTCCTTATATGTCTATAAATCCATCAAAAACAGAGAGAAGCGCAAGTGTTTTAATATCATGTTTGATAGAGTGTTTTAATCTTTTATATTTTTTACTAAAATATCTTTATGATGCTTGGACAAATTAAACCAGAAGAAGTGATAGGAACAAATTTGATTTCAGATAATCCTGATATCTGTTTTATATCCCCTTTATACAGCAAAGATTTTACAGTGATTAATAATGGAAAAAAATGCAAGCTAGAGGATTCGATTGATTATATTTCTTTGCTTGAAACCAGCAGATATAAAACATTAAAAACGTGGATGGTTGTCCGCAGTGCGTTATTTGTAATTGTTATGTCTTTAATTTTGTCATTATTTGGTACGGTTGTTAACATAGGCCCCGGTTTTTTGCCAAAAGAACCCGGATATTGGAAATACATGGCATTGCAATTCTCCATTTTGTCTGCTTTTTTGTTTGGCTTTGCAAATCTTTTTGAAATAATCTTTTTTAATAAACCGTGGACACAGCGCTGTATTTTAAATGAAGTTGTCATGACTTCTGGTAAAGAAGAAAAGTGTGATTTTTATGTCGCTAAAAAGGATTTAACAAACCTTTTTGCTGATTGTCATATTTCTATAAATAATAATCGCGAGTTTCCGTTTGGTTTTGATTATTTTGCAATGATAAGTAAGGCATTAAATGACTTTTCATATAAAACCAATTTGGTTCTTGAATACAAAAGACTACTATCAAGGATTAATGATTCCGGCAGTGTAATCAAATGTGTTGCATCTTTGCTGGTGGGTATTGGGATTGAGGTGTTTTCTTTTGTTGACTTATATAATGAATTAACCAATTTTAGAAACAACATGATTCTATCGGCAATACTGATAACACTTTTGTCTATTTCGTTAGCCTATTATTTAACAAAGAATAAATTTGAAAAAACATATATTAAATTAGATGCATTACTTTATTTGTATTCGTACATTTTTTTGCCTATGCCAATAGTCACAAACAATGAAGATTGTTTAATTATTGAATTGAACGAGGAAGCAGATATAAACAATTTTGATGCCATGATTCAATATGAGATATCTGAGCTTGAAAAAAAGCTGAATCAGCACATTTATTCCAGACTTGTTTTTGTCGATGCTAATTGTATGAAAATCTACGGAATAAAAAGGAAGTGACAACGTATGATAGATATTGATTATAAATTTTATTGTCAAATTAGAGATTTTTTGGATGCCCAAACTGATGGTTATAAGCTTCGAGATTTGAAAAATATAGTTTACTGTAAAAAATATAGGATAGTTCTAATTAACGCCATTAGTAAAAAGGCATCAGAAAAAGCAAGAGAGTTTGCAAAAGATAATATTGATTATTTGTCTGGGCAAAAAGAATATGATGATTCTTTTGCAGTAAATGCAAATAATTACCTTAGTAGTTTGGATTTATCACCTGCTCTTAGGCAATTGGATGAAAGACTGTATAAAGTGATTGATGCCAATACTTATTATCCTGTTGATAGAAATATTACAAATAAAATTGAACAGTTTTTAAAAAAATACGATGATCCGTATCGCTATTTAAATGACAAAGATTTGGAAACGTTAGACATCCTTTTAAATGAACTCGGAGAAGCCATTTTTAATCCAAGGCGTTTAATTGAACCAAAGTATGATGATATTATCGAAGGATTTTGTGGTGACATAATCAAAATTGTTTGGTATCACCACGAACACATTTTTAACATAATTGGCAATGACGAAGATGCCGAACACTTATATAGAAAACTAGAAGCGTTAAAGAAACTTTTGGTCGATTCTAAGAAATAACCTGCCGTTTCATTGGAAGTTAGGCCTTTGAGGCCGTGGTATGCACGGCATCAAATCGAATCCATTTGAAATAGGCTGAAAGTTGGGATTGTTACAGTCGGAATAATTTTGAAAAATTAGGGATTATTACAGTACGTTAAAGACAAACCATTCGAACCGTTTGGATTATTATTAATGTATGAGTAACAAAAAGAGAGTCAAATGTCCTATTTGTGAAGAATATAAGTTCCCAACAAGAGATCACGTTCCACCAAAATCTTGCAATAATAAAGATGATGTTGTTAGAACATATGTTTTTCCAATTGAAACCGGATATGCAAGAAGTGAAATATCACAAGGCGGACTCACTTTCTCATTCATCTGTGCAGAATGCAATAATGGTTTACTAGGCATTCAAACCGACACAGAACTAAAAAGTCTCTATGAAACAGTACTTCATTCTAATGACACAAACATTAAATGGACCGGCTCAATTGAAAAGATTATCAAATGTCTTTTTGGGCATATACTAGCCACCGATTCATTTTCTAATGTCGCGCCAGATAAAGAAATGCGTAACTATATTAATAAAGGAATCTTTCCAACTGAAACCCATCTTTATCTTCTTTATTATCCATACCATGATGTGTTCATAATTAGAGATGTGGTTCCAATGCAGTTTTTTCCAAGAACAACATCAATTTTTCCTCAAACAAGGAACAAAATGCACATGGTTTCGTGTCTTTATTTCCATCCACTTGCTTTTATTGTTTCAGATTCTGATTATTATCCATTGGCTGTTGATTTAACAAAACTTGTTTTAGATGGAAAAAATGAAATTGAATTAAACAAGAATTCATTTACTAATATTCTGACTGGAGAGATTTTGCCACCTTGTTGGCCGTGCGCCATGGGTAACAAACAACAAAACGACACAATTGATTCGATTATGAGTGGTAGAGAAGGCAGAAATGCCCAATTGGCTAAAACCAGAAATAAATGATATATGGCTCGTGTTTCAATTATGCTGAGATATGAGCTTTTTGTTTATGTAAACACTCGCCGAGATGCTTAAAAACATTAATGATTTCCTTATTGCATAATTCTTCTAAGATATAAAGACAGATGTTATATTCGTACGAGAATTTTTGTTCAAGAGAAAATATGCCTGTAACATTAATGAAAATATTCCACAAAAAAGCAGGCTTTTCAATTTGCCTGCTTAATTGCCTTACATATGACGTCTTAACTCATCATCGGATACAAAGTTGATGCACCTGTGATAAGAATTATCGTGACTTCTATTGTCACTGTAATACATCATTGCGTGACCATTGATGCCAGAATACGTGGTGACGCAAGCGATATCATATAAATCTGATCTCGTTGCTTGAGGCACAAGTACTTTATATGCGGCAACATATTCATCTTCATTTGATGGAGACGGACGATTTTTCGCCATAACAACTGAATATTGCATTGTCAAGCTCCTTTCTTGACCGCTCCAGATTGCAACAGGATTAAATACGTGATAAGATAACTAAGCAACAGTTTCCCTTGGTTCACGCCGAGCGGAACTTTTATTTTTAATCACTTCCCATAATACATCAAATGCAAATATATTCAAGATAAAACTAAAAAATATAGCAAAATAATGGCAAAATAACAAAAATTACTTGCAAATAGCATCATAAGAACTTAAATTATTAGCGAGGTTTAAATATATGTTTAGCAAAATTACTGTGGACAACTTTACTACTTTCACTCATTTTGAGTTGGACTTAATAGAAAATAAGACTGATAGAAAAGCTAAAAAGATGGCAATCATTTATGGTGAAAATGGCATTGGTAAAACATGCTTAATTAAGTGTTTTGAATTTTTAAAACGTTCATATGATTCGCTCGTGGCCACTGAAGGCTTAAGCAAATTCTTGGGATCTCTTAAATCTGGCAAAGAAACATTTGAGGAATCATTAGCAAAAATGATTGGTAATGCATATGATGAATATCGCATTTCCGGATATTTAAAAAAATATCATCTCTTAGATTCTCCTGATGATATGCGACTCACATATGAGTTAATTCTTAATCAGAAGAAATATATCTATTCAATGGTTTTTGATAAAAAATCCATAGTTCAAGAAAAGCTATCGTTCAATGGTAAAAATTTATTTATTTGTTCAAAAAGTAAGATGGATTTGCCAGATGATGTTTTTTCAAATCCTGAGATTAAAGAAAAATGTAATAGCTATCTACAGATGTATTTTGGCGAAAAACACACCTTCTTATCATGTTTGAATTTTATTAGAAGAGATGTTAGTTCTCCATTTTTTAAGAAGAGCCTTTCTAAACACCTAATTGCATTTCTGGATTATTTAGAATCACTAATTGTTGTGATGAAAGAAGATGATATGCTAATTGGCCAAAATGCTATACCTAACTATTCATCAAGTTTCCTATCTCCAATTTCAAGCGGAACGCTCAAAGAAAAAGATATGATTAGACTTGAAAAAACCAAAATGGCTTTAAGCATGTTTTTTTCTTCCCTTTATTCAAACATTCAATCTGTTGAATATCGAATAGTTTCCAATGATTCTGGTAAGCGGACATATCATCTATATTTTGTCGAAAAGAAAAATGGCCGCATTATCTCTATTCCATATGAATTAGAGTCAACGGGTACCAAGAAAATGGCTGCTCTATTTACCAGTTTTTACGAATTAGTTAAAAACAAGAAAACAATTGTGATTGATGAAATAGATAACGGGATAAATGATATTCTTCTCAAAACCGTGTTTGATTCTATGTGCGATTCAATTAACGGGCAGTTGATAGTAACGACACACAATACTTTGCTTTTAGAACACCATATTAAAAAATATATTTATCTATTTGATAGAGATGAAAATGATAATATTGTATCTTACTCACTTGATGAATTTGGAAGAAAAATTCAACCAGGCACAGACATTATTGGCCAATATTTAAAAGGCCTTTATGGCGGCGTCCCACAAAGTGGTGCGTTTTCAATGAAATACATTTCTGAGGTTTTGGGTAATAATGAGCAAGAACATTAAATACCTGCCTTGCTCTATAGTTTGTCATGGTGAATGTGAATTAATCTTGGTTCAACAGATTCAAGCCAAAAGCAGAAGAAATCTCAACCCATTGGCTAAAGATAATGGGAGAAATTCAATATTAATCAACACCATAAATTATTTTTTACACAAGCTTTATCCAGACAAAAAGGATTACATCCGAAAAAATAGAGATTTGTTGTTCATTGAAAAAGAAAGCAAGCGAATATTAAATCATAGAATATTCACAATTATGGATAAAGATGATGCGGATGATGACTTGTTCGAGTCTTATCTAGATAAAACACTTTTTAAGGATTATTGGTGGGGAAAAGAAAAATTGATAGAACCAATATATTTCAACCCAAATATGGATGCTGTGTTGAATAACCATGGAATAAAAATTGACACACGAAATCATAAGCCTGCGCAGTACTTCAAATTATTAACAACAAAATATAATGAAATAATCGATATCTTTAAGAGTTTGGACATTAAAGAATCGAACATCTCTATTCTCTTCACCTATTTAGAAAATATTATTAAAAATCAAGAAAATACTTAATATTTTAGTAAAAAATGGCCAATTAATTGAAAAAATAATAGCAAATTAAAGAAATGATATAGTGAATATATATTTAAAACAATTAGTGTCTGCCGGCTCTAAGATAGGTGTTTATTCACTTGCCTCTTAACAAGGCAGTGATAATAAATGTAATGCCTCTATTAGTGATGTTATCACTGGATTAGAGAATAAGGGATATAAGACTATTTATTATAATAAAGATAAACAATCTATAGATAGCTTTGCTAGTAGTGTGGATCTAATACTCACTAATCGTATGGATGAATCACTCATTCCTTATAATGATAAGGTATACACAAGAGATTTATTTAAGAGAGATTAGTGTCTCTCTTTTTTAGATGATGGGTGGCTCGTGTTTCAAATGATTGGTGTGTTGTTTGCTTTTTGTTTTGCAAACACTCGCCGATAGCTTTATTAATTCTTTTCATAACTTCTTAGTCGCTGGAATTATTGTCTTTTTTACCATAGATATCTATAACAGGCATTTTGTATTTTCTTCTTAAAAGAATTATGGCTTCAGTCATTTCAAAAACATCGATAATTCCCTTATCACATAATTCTTCTAAGACATAAAGGCAAATGTTATATTCATATGGGAGTTTCTTATTAAAGATAACCTTGTCTTTATTGTGCATAGTGGTGCCTGTTCCTTATGTGTCTATAAATCCATCAAAAGAGGGATAAATTCAAGTTGTTTTGATTACATCAATCCACTAAAATTATGATATGGAATGGTTGAAACTAGTTTTATCAGTTGTTTGGTCCATCTTAACTTATCTTTTTAAAAGGATTTGCTGGAAGAACCATGAAATTGTTTACATTAATGACAATAAAAAGCTTTCTGATGAAAGCGACTTAATTAATGGTTTCAAAATTGCACATCACAAAATTGTTCATATATATTCTGATGGTTTGTCTCACCCTCACCCAAAATTACATCTTTTCTTAATGAAAATTAATCTAAAAATAATTATTAAGAATTTAAAAAAGCAACCTAATTTATATTATTACGGTTTTGCTAGCACTCCTCTTGCTATTTATGATGGATATAGAATAACCGACAAGCATCATGTAAATTTGTGCGATAGCAGAAAAGATAAAGAAAAGGTCTATTCAGTTATTGTTTCTCGCAAAAGAACTAGTAAAGAAAAATTCTTTATTAATAAAGACAACGCTGTAAATCTTCTTGTTGAAAGTTCATGTAAGATTCATAACGATTTGATTCCGAACACATTTCCAGTCTATAGTCTAGGTATAGATTTAATTGATGATAGAATAACCAGCAACTATCTTAATTCTTTATATTTTAAAATGATCGATTTTTTGGATTCCGCCTCTGAAGCAGGGGTAAAAGAAATACATCTTTTTGCTGCAAGCAGACAAATTGTTTCTTTTGTACTAGGGACAGCAATTCAGTCAAGACATCCAAGAATCATTGTTTATGAATTTGATGGAACAAAATATACCTGGTCTTTAGATTTGAAGAAAGGCAAAGTTTATAGATGATTTTTGACTTTTCAAGATATCTTGCTGACTTTTGTGAAAATTATTTGAAATTGCCTGATGAAGACAAGATTTCATTGGCTAATAAAAAAGATTTAAATATTGACAGACTCAAAGAAGGTCTTGCTGAATATAACCTTGCGCACAATACTAATTACTCAATAACTAATTTCGTTATCCAAGGAAGCATGGCAATGGATACAGCCATTCAAGATGATGAAAATGATTTCGATATTGATGTTGGTGTAGTTTTTGATTATCGAACAGTTAAAGATTTGGGACACCGCGAAATTAAGAATATTGTCTGTGAGTGTTTTTTAAATAAATGGCCAGAACAGTTTTCATCTGATCCAGAAGTTAAAAAGAATTGTGTAAGAATATCGTATCAAGAGGGATACCACCTTGATTATGCAGTCTATAGATTCTCTGACGATTATCGATGTTATTGCGATTATGAACACGCTGGTAGTGTGTCTTGGAATAAAAGAAATCCAAACGCGATTTTAAACTGGTTCGAAAAACAAATAACAGATAAAGGTGATAAATTAAGAGATATTATAAGAATGTCAAAAGCGCTTAGTAGGGCTTCTGGTTATAAGGAAATGACCGGCGGTTTAATTCAAACCATTCTTTGTGCGGAATGTTTTTGTCCTGATGAACGACTTGATTTGTCTTTTTATTACACTATCAAATATATAGCGGAACGATTGAATGTAATTGAGGATGTTTTTAATCCAACTTCATTGAACACTTCACTAATTCAAACAGACGAACACCGTCAGCAATTGAAAAATTATAAAAGTTCATTAAAAAGTGCCATTGAAAAACTAGATAATTTATACAATAGTGGTGGAGGGTTTGCTGAATCAGCCGATACTTGGAACACTATTTTTGATTGTGAATATTGGAATATTGTCATTGAAGAACCATATGGACCAAACAAAAAGAACCAGGTCTCCGTTTTAGATAGAAATGATTATGAAACATTTATAGAAGATTTATATACCATTAACCCAAATCTCAAAAAAATAAAATTAGAATGTAAAATTGGCTTTAAAAATAATAATAGGAAGCTTCCAATTCAGGTTGTCAGAGCTCGATATAAAGGAATCCCTATAGGGCCGTACATCTATGTAACCGCATCCCCATCATTTGATTATGACAAACTTTTATGGAAAGTAAGAAATAGGGGAGAAAACGCAAGAAGTCCTGATAAAATTAGAGGTCAAATTGTTTCCAATAGAGGTTTATCAATAGAAGAACATTCTGATTTTTCAGGCGACCACTACATAGAATGCTATGCAATCAAAAATGGTTATTGTGTCGGATTCAACAGAATAAATATTAAGATCGTGAACAAAACCGTCACAAAAGGGAAATTTTAAGGTTGGGATTACTACAGTCGGAATAATTTGTTCCAAATAAAAATTAGGGATTATTACAGTACGTTAAAGACAAAAAGTATAACGTATTGTGCTAAAAATAATGAAAAAATATAAAATCTTACAAAAATAGTGCAATGTATTATACTTTTTTATATAATTGATTCAGGTAGAAAATATGAGATTTTATTACGGTGCAGATCACTTGGTAATTAAGCCTGAATATAACAAAGGAAATCCTTCCAATGATTATGGGCTTGGTTTTTATTTAACAAAGAATAAGGAGCTGGCAAGATTGTGGGCTTCCAAAAACCCTAATGGCGGCTATTTAATTGAATATGAAGTCGATGTCTCTAATCTTAAGATTCTTCATTTAGCAACCATTGAAAATGAAGATGTTTTGACATGGCTATCAATACTAATTTCTCATCGCTTTTCTAAAGAGGAAAGGGAAACAAATATTGAAAATATTAAATGGCTAGAAGACAATTATCCATTTGATATAGGCGATTATGATGTGATTGTCGGTTACCGTGCAGACGATAGTTATTTTGATTATTCTAGAGATTTTGTTAGAAACGAGCTGTCATTAGAGATTTTAAAGGACGCGATGAGACAAGGTAATCTTGGTACGCAGTTTGTTTTAATTAGTAAAAAGTCTTTTGAATGTATTAAATATGTAAAAAGTGAAAGAGTCATTCATAGTGGTGAATATCAAGAATTTAGGGCTAAAACAAAAAGTCAATATTTTAAAATGAAAAAAAGTGATGATATTTATAACACCTTCTTGAGAGACATTATGAGGAGAAAAAATAATGGAAATTAGTTATGTAAATGTTGGTGATTTAAAAACTAAGTTTGGATTTCTTTTAAGTTATTTGTACCACTCAGTTCATATCAGCTTAGAAAATATTTCTGATGTATTAGTTTCTTCTTCTTTTTTAGATATGCTCGAAGATAATAAACTAGATGAATTTATAGCTATGACAAATTATGAAATCTTAATGATTTTGTTTCCAAATGCAAAAGAAGTAGAAAACGAATCAAACAATGATATAGGGAAACTATATTGGTCGGGTATTCAATATATAAATATATTTTTAAATTATCGAATTCCATTAAGACAAATATTGTTAACTCTTCCATTAAGTGAAATGGTTAAAAAATATGATGTTTATCACGAAATGAATGAGATTGAATTGTGCAAAGATTATATAAAAACAGAATATCAGATCAATTCAATTTTGAAGTATTTTAGAAACCAAAAGAAAATGTCAATTAGGCAGCTTTCTTTGCTTACTTCAATATCGGAATCGACATTAAAATATTTGGAAAGCAACAACAATTACATTTTTAATATTTCGTCAAAAAACATGATTGCATTATCTAATGCTTTAAATACGGATTTAGTTTTTTATAAAAAGAAAAGTGATTTCGTTCCAATTACATTTAGTCTATTACAAAATAAACTATATGTAACAAATTTAAGCATCGCTATTGGAAAATACTTAAACAAACCATTTCCTAATTTAAATATAAGATTTTTTAAAGAAAAAGAATCTAATAGTGGAGAAGTATATTTATATATCAATGAATCCCCTTATATAGAAATCGACGGAAAAGAAAAATACATTGATGATATAATTCTAAGAAAGTTATTATCGATTGGTTTAGATGAGTATTTGTCTGAATATTTAAAAAGTAACCTAGTATTTTAGAAATTCTAGTTTCGCAAAACTAAAGCAAACTTTCTCCTTGTTGAATATGGAATGAAAGTTATAGCGAGATTCTGTGAAACAATAAATATTCTTGGAATTAAAAATAATATTGGTCAAAGGCTCGAAACACAATATTCAAAAAAAGAGATAAATGGCGGTTAACAACACCAAAATTGAAAAAAATATAAAAATAGTGTCCTTAACAGGCGCTTATGATAAAAAAGCAGTGGCAAAAATAACCATTTCGAATGCTTGATGCATTTTGGTGCAAATTTTGGTGAAAACAAAAACTGAATTATTCCGCTATTTGGGCTATGCAAGAGTGGTTAATTCTGTATCACATCAATTAACAAAGCTTATTATTGATAATCAAGTTATTGAAATTAACAAAAAATACCATCTAAAATAGTTGGTGCATTTTGGTGCAAACTTTGGTGCATTTAAAAAATGAATGACAAAGATAAATTAATTGCAAAGCTCAAAGAAGAGAATGAATATCTTAAAAGTCTTTTGCGAATGCACAATATTTCATTTGAAAAACCAAAGGAAATAAAACAATTCGGCTTTTCAGACAATGAAAAAATAAAAACGTACATATCTTATTTTGCTGGTAGAGACGATATTTTTGCGTATGAATATTATTCAAAAGAAGGTAAAAGAGGTTTTTCTCCAGCTTGTCTGGGTAGAAACAATTTAACAGGTTATTGTCCGAATACATGTAGTGAATGCGTTAACAAACAATATATCGGTATAACAGAAAAGGAAATAAAACGTCATTTAATTGGTAATGATACATTCGGAATATATCCACTGTTAAAAGGAGACTACTGTCAACTACTAGCGGTAGATTTTGATGATGAAGATTATAAAGAAAGTGCCAAAGCATTTTCTAATGTTTGCAATAACCATCATTTAGACAATCTAATAGAAATATCTTCATCAGGATGCGGCGCTCATGTTTGGTTATTTTTTGATAAGCCAATAAAAGCTTCTAAAGTTAGAAGATTAGGAACTTATCTTATTTACGAAGCTATGGATTCATCAAAAGGAATTAATTTTTCTTCTCTTGATAGAATGTTTCCGTCACAAGATTACGTGCCTATAAGAGGATATGGCAACCTAATTGTTTTACCGCTTCAAGGGAGAAAAGCAATCGAGGGAAAGACAGTTTTTGTCGATGAAAACTTTATACCGTATGACATGAAAAATCAAATTAACGTTTTAGCCTGCACAAAGAAGATTTTTGAGGAAGAAGTAGATGCTTTGTTGAGTGAATATAAAGAAGCTGACTTTTTCCCTTTGCTAAACAAAAACGTTCTTAAAAATATTAAACTCAATAGAGATGATTTTTCTAAACAAATCATATTAGTAAAACAAAACGAAATACTTGTTCCTAAAGCAGCATTAAATGATAGAAGTGTTAAATTTATTTATAGGTTAGCGAGTTTACCTAACCCTAAATATTATGAGGCACAAAAGAATCGCATATCAGTCTATACAATTCCAAGAATTCAAAAACTTTATCACGAAGATGAATCTTTCATTTATCTTCCAAGAGGGTGTTTTGAAGACTTGGTTAAGGTGCTTAACTTTTTTAGCGTTGAGATAGTTATTAAAGATAAGCAAACTTCGGGAGATATGATAATGGTTTCCTTTAATGGCAAACTGAAGGATTATCAAAAAGACGGTCTTGATAAGCTATTAAAATTTGATAATGGTTTATTTGTTGCTCGACCATCATATGGTAAAACAGTTACCGCTATTGCGCTTATAGCTGAATTAAAGTTAAACACGCTTATTATTGTTCCGAATTTAACATTATTGAAACAATGGCAAGATAGACTAAATACTTTTTTAGATGTTGGATACGAATTTAAAAAAGAAAAATTCGGTCAATATAGTGGTAATAAAAAGAAATTAACAAATATGATTGATATCGCTTGTATTGACTCGCTGTTAAGTGAAGAAAGCGGAGAAATATTAAAACAATATGGTGTCATTATTTTTGATGAAGTTCATCATATTGCTGCTTCGACGTATGAACAGGTTGTCAGGAAGTGTTACAGCAAATATTTATATGGTTTTACTGCAACTCCAAAAAGAAGCGATAAAAACGAAAAGATTATTTATAAAACAATTGGCGATATCAGATATCAATATAAAGACGAAGATAGCAATTTTGATAAAATTCTAAAACCGGAATTTACATCTTTTACATATACATCCTTGGAAAAAACAACGTCATATTCTAATATGCTTTCATGTTTGCTATCTGATGAAGAAAGAAACGAAAGAATTGTTAATGACATAAAAAATGCATACAAAGCAAAAAGAAATATTATTGTTCTAACAGATAGGATTGAGCACATAAGCATATTAAAAAATAAACTTAACAACATTAATGATGTTTTTGTAATTAATGGGCAATTATCGAACAGTGAAAAGAAAACGTTTTTTGAGAATATTAAAAAAGCTAAAAAGGGGTTTGTTATTATTTCTACTGGAAAATATATTGGTGAAGGTTTTGATGAAAAGAAATTAGATACACTATTTATTGTTTCACCATTTAGATGGAATGGGACATTAGAACAATATGTAGGACGTTTGCACCGTGAAAATGAAGATAAAAACGATGTAGAAGTACATGATTATGTTGATATCAATGTCAAGATGTTCGAAAGTATGTATCATGATCGATTAAGAGCATATAAAAAACTAGGCTACGTTATAAGCGGCGATGAAGTTATTTTTGAAAGAAAAATATATTCAACTTATGACTATAAAGCAAAATTATTTGAGGACTTAATAGATTCAAAAAAAGAAGTTGTTTTTATCATTAACGATTATCACGATGAAGTGGTAATTGATTTGTTGAACACATGTGGCAATGTAAAGATATTTACTCATAGCAATAAAACAATTGAGCATAAAAATATCTCTGACTTGTTAAAGACAAATCTTGAAATAAATGCGGTTATAATAGATCAAAAAATATTGTGGTATGGAGGTATTAATCCCTTTAAAACAATTACATATAATGACTCTATAATGAGAATAAATGACAAATCTATCTGTGAAACTATAATTAAAGAAGCTAAAAAATAAATCAATCACGGACATTTTGTGTTTTGCAAACTTTTGTTCGTGATTTAATGATTATTTGTTGATCTCGCCATTCAGTGGTGTGATTTTTATAGTCGGCTAATAACCTTACGAGCGAATACGTTCAAATATAGGTAAAAATTAGTGACTTGGATTGGTTCAGTTGGGTCTATTTTAATGTGGACAGCACATTTCCATACTACTATCAGTGTATCGTGGAATTAGCACACTATATTATAAATAATATAGTATATAGGTTTTGCACACCTCTAATTGGGATTATTACAGTACGTTAAAAACAATTTGACAATATTAAAGAATAATAATTCTATAGTGCCAAATTGGCACTTTTCTTTTATAATGAAAATATGAATTTAAAAGAAATAAGAATATCTAAGAAATTAAACCAGATAGAAGCATCTAATGTATGTGGTGTATCTATAAGAACATATAAAAGATTAGAAAATGATAATAAATATCTTAATAGTGGTAAATATTTAGATTGTGTTAATAGATTAAATCAGTATGAATCTAATAAAATTATCAAAGATAGATATAAAATCATTATCGTTGGTGCGGGATATGTTGGCTATTCTTTAGCGACTGTTTTAAAAGATAATAATGACGTTATCTTGGTGGATTCTAATGTTGATAGAGTTAATAAATTAAATAAAGAATCTAATATAAAAGCTATATTACCTAACAATGATATTTATCTAGATAAAGATATAGATTTCATATTTATATGTGTACCCACAAATTATGATGATAAAAGTGGATTATTAGATACATCTATTGTTAAAGAAGTTATTAATAATATTAGATGTATTAACAAAAAAGTAACGATAGTTATTAAATCCACTTGTAACATCGGATTTACATCATCATTAAATGATAACAATATTATTTATTGTCCAGAGTTTTTAAGAGAGAAAACTGCGATTATTGATATGAGAAGACCATCTCGTATTATTATTGGCTGTGACAATATTAAAAATAATAAGATTAAGAAACTAAATAATTTATTATTATCATCAGTTTATAATCATCCTCATAGTTTAATAATGAGTAGTAAAGAAGCGGAAGCAGTAAAACTATTTTCTAATGCTTATTTAGCCATGAGAGTGGCTTATTTCAATGAATTAGATAGCTTCGCTAATGATAATGATATAAATACAAATAATGTGATTAATGGTGTGTCTTTAGATCCAAGAATTGGAGATTATTATAATAAACCATCAACTGGTTATTCTGGTAAATGTTTACCAAAAGATACATTAGCTTTATCCCATTTAACTAATAGTGATCTAATCTCATCAATTCATCTTTCTAATGAAAAAAGAAAGAAAAGATTTAAATAATAAATACTTGTAATAAATTAATAAAAGTGTTTTAGTATTAAAACAGACTATGAAAAATAAAAATATTCTTTATATATCAATTACGATGCTTATATATCTTATAATCATCTCTTTCCCAACATATGTGTTCACTAATGACTTATATGTGATTCAAGGAGTGGAGCTCGGTATAAGAAGTGCTTTCTTGGTGTTTGTCATTTTATTTTCTATATTTACTAAGATTGCTAAAAGCTATACAGGTAAAACTAGATTCTCTAATCTATTCTTATTATTACCATTATTTTTCGTAGCCTTTACTAATCTATTTTATTTAGGTGTGGTATCAAATTCTTCATTTACTAATCCATTTGACACTATCTTTAACAATGATGGTAATAATACCTTAGAAATATTAAGATTTTTAACTATTATCGTTACAGTATTAGAAGAAGAAATATTATTTAGATATATTATTCAAAGAAATCTCACTATTGGACATAAGATATTCCGTATCTTAACTACTGCGGCCATATTCGCCGGATGTCATTTCTTCACTATGCTATATGATGGTAGAGGCGTTATCGCTCCAATTGAATTAATTGAAGTCGCTTTATTCTTTGGAGTGGGTATTATATTAGGCTTCTTATATGAATACACAAATAATATCTTCGTACCTATTACCTTTAATTTAATTTATTCAATATCTAATAAAATGTTATTTAAGGTTTCCTTAAGTGATATACCCACGAAATATTTTATAACTGTCTCGATAATCGCCGCTTCCGCTGCATTATATTTAGTGATCTTTTATTTCTTTATGCTAAAGAGAGAAAAAAGATAATAAATAATATATAATATATTAGTAAGGACATTTTATTATTATGGCTATTAATAAAAGATTTTTTAAATCGCTACCAATTATTTCTTTAATGGGTATCTCTCTTTCTTTATGTTTAGTTTCTTCATTAAGAAATAATAACGTTAATAAAGCTAACGCAGCGATTAACATTAATGATTATTCCAAATGTGAAGAAGCATTTAATAATAAAACCGCTCAAGATTTATTAAATGAATTAAGAACGATTACTTCACCTGGACAGGCTGGTTCTTATAACCAATTATGGAACACCTATAAAACCGCTTATGTGAAAAACGGTAAGATATTTGATTATTATTCCAGTTCCTCTAGTTTTTCTCCAGGAGGAAATCAGTGTGGATCCTATTCTGGTGAAGGCAGTTGTTATAATAGAGAGCACTCTATTCCCCAATCTTGGTGGGGTGGAGGCACGGGCACCGGAACTCAAGGTGCTGATCCATTTATCGTTGTTCCTACCGATGGCTATGTGAATAACAAAAGAGGCAATTATCCTATGGGTGTTGTTGCTAGTGCAACATATACCTCTAATGGTGGTTTCTCTAAACTCGGTTCTAGTGCTTCTACATATGGTTTTTCTGGTACAGTCTTTGAACCAAACGATTCTGTAAAAGGTGATTTTGCAAGAATCCATTTCTACGCGATTGCTAAATACGCTAATTCTTATTCTTGGACATCAGGTGGTAGTTCCACTTTTAGTGGTAGTGCTTCTAAACACTTTGGCTTAACCGAATATGCGATTAAATTATTCTCCGCTTGGTCTTCTTTAGATCCAGTGGATGAATGGGAAGCTAGTGTTAATAATAAACTCGCTAATATCCAAGGTAATAGAAACCCATTTATCGATCATCCTAATTACGCTGATAAATTATGGGGAGATGTAGAAGGATATACCCAATACGGTGATAAACCTGCTCCAACTCCTGGAGGAGATTCTTCTACTTCTACCAGTCAACCAGGTGGTAATAGTGGAGAAAAAGAATATGAATATGTTCTTACCCCATGGGGTTTAGGATTAATTATCGGTGGTTCTGTTTTAGCAGTAGCGATTATTGTAACAGTTGTGGTTATCATCGTTATTAGAAAGAAAAAGAAAGCTAAATAAATTATATGAATAAGAAATTATTATATAGTTTACCTTTATTAATTCTATTAATAGGTTGTACACCTAAAAAGAATAAAGAATCTAATAATACTGATTCTAATCAAGAAGAAACATCCACTAGTCAATCTAGTGGTAACACAAAAACATTTACATTCTTAGGTTCTAATACTAGAGAAGGTTTTACACCAGCTTCAGCGATTGAAGGAAGTGATTCATCTAAAAAAGGTGATATTGCTTTAACTAACATGCTTGATGGCTTTATATCTTCTTATACCGCGGAAACAATATTCTTCCAACCAGTTGGAGACACTAGTGATACATCTTTAACATTTGGTAGTGCAAAGCACACTGGTTCTATGACCTTTAATTTTGCTAAACAAGTCACCTCGATTAAAGTTAATGTTAGAAACTTCATGAAATATAATGAAACAACTAGTGAAATGAATATCGATAAAATCGCTAAATTTAATGTCGGTGATAATTCAATCAATTTAACACTTACTGATCCAAGCTTTGTTCCTTCTATTGAAGAAGAATTTAGTTTTGAAACTCCAATAACTTCAATTACGATGACTAATTATAATAATGAAGGTAATTCTGGTAGAGTAGCTCTTAATTCATTAACAATTACTTATTTATAATAAAATAAATATAAAAATTTAAAGGATTTATCCTTTATTTTTTTAAACTCTACTGATGGTTGAGTGAATCAACAAACTAGTTATAAACTCTACTAATAATAAATAATAAACTAAATCCGTAAAGAAAAAGGACGGTCAAAAATATGAAAGAAACATTCGGTCAAAGACTTGCTAGATTAAGAAAAGAAAAAGGTTATACACAAGAAGATATCGCTTCTCGTATTATCATCTCCCCACAAGCGGTATCGAAATGGGAAAATGATTTATCTTCTCCTGATATATTAGTCTTATCTTTTCTTGCGGATATATTAGATACATCCGTGGATGTCTTATTAGGTAGAGAAGAAGAATCTAATAATATAAATATTAATAATAAGGATAATAATAAAGAAGAAGGTATCCATCTAAAAGATGATGAAGGCAATGAAGTTCATATTGCTAGTGATGGACATATCCATCTTAAAGATGAAAAAGGCCACACTATTAATAAGACCTTATCAAAGAGTGAAAAGGTATCATGGATTGTTAGCACAACCATCTTTGGTTTAGCGCTAATTGGTTATATCCTCATGGGATTATTATGGAAAGATAATAATATCGGTTGGAAAGTTGGTTGGGTCTTATTCTTATTAGGACCAGTCGTTGGTTCAGCTTGTTCGATGGTTATTAAAAGAAAGATTACTCATTTTGCTTATCCAATCTTAATAGTGATGGTTTATTGTAGCTTAGGTATATTAGGCCAACACTATGGATTTAAAGGTTGGGAAGTATATTGGTTCTTATTCTTAACTATCCCCGCTTATTACATCATCGGGGGAGTGATTGATAAATACGTTCTTAAGAGCGAAGAAGACGACGAAGACTAAAACAAAAACAAGGAAATGTGTTGAATGCATTCCTTGTTTTTATAATTAATTAAACGTTTTGTTCAAACAGTTCTTTTAACTCATAGATATCTTTATGAACTACTTCATAAACTGTTGAATAATCAGTGGAGC
Organism: Bacilli bacterium; assembly: GCA_045113315.1. Classification (GTDB taxonomy): domain Bacteria; phylum Bacillota_I; class Bacilli_A; order RFN20; family CAG-826; genus RUG13091. Next base: position 17,440 of record JBGUIX010000003.1, on the reverse strand, counting down.
CATATTCATGTACTAGACCGTTTCTGAAGCCTATTATGTCACCCCAAGGTATTTCCTTATGACTAGTTTTGAATTCTTCTGATAAATGTTTAATCTGTTCAATTAACTGTTCAAGCCTAAATATTGTGGTGTCAATATTTCTCATATCAGACATGAATTCTTCATAGGACATACCCGCAGTGTATTTAATGATAATAGCGATTTCTTGTAAGGCTTTTTCCATGTAATGACTATCGTTTTTGATTGTCATAAATCTTAATGCCTTTCCTCATGATTTCATTTACTAGATCGATGTTATTATTTAGTTCGCTACTTCTTATTAAATCTACTTTTTTATGGAGAGCCTGTCTTAGCTTTTCGATAAGACCGACAAAACGTAGACCAGTTAAAGAAGAAGAAACATATAAATCAACATCACTAGTTTCTTTGGCTAAACCTTCCGCATAACTGCCAAATAAATAACAAAAATCAATCTGTCCAGGGTAATCGGCATCAAAGACATCCTTAACTTTAGTTTTTATTTGTTCAATTGTTAATAATCCTTTGGTCTCATCAATGGTGCATTTCTCTTTTACAATATTAAAAAAAGTGAGGCGTTTTAGATTATCGCCATAGCTCTCGTCATTTTCATATCGGCGATATGTTCTTTCGGGTATGCCGATAAGATGGGCCATTTCTAATTGCGTTAGGTTATTTTCCTTTCTTAAGTCCCTTAAAGTCATACTTTCCTCTAAATCTATAATAGACTAATTGGCCAGTCATGTAAATAAAAATAGGACAAATTGGCCGATTTAAAAAATATGAACTGGCCAATAAGGGTATGAAAAAGGAGAACTTAACTTAACGTTCTCCGTTTTCTTTACTCTAATTCGAAGGCCCCAGTATATAACTGATAATAAACACCTTTCTTTTTGATTAATTCTTCATGATTACCTCTTTCGATGATGTTTCCGTGGTCTAAGACCATAATGACATCACAGTTTTGAATTGTGGATAATCGATGAGCGATCAAGAATACGGTTCTACCTTCCATTAATTTATACATACCATCTTGGACTAGTTTTTCTGTTCTAGTATCGATAGAAGAAGTAGCTTCATCTAAGATCATAACAGGAGCGTTAGCCACTGCGGCACGAGCGATAGATAATAATTGTCTTTGGCCTTGACTTAAATTAGATCCATCACCTTTTAGCATCGTATTAAATCCTTCTGGTAAACGAGTGATAAAGTCATATGCATTAGCGATCTTCGCGGCTTCATAGACTTCTTCATCAGTCGCGTCAAGTCGACCATATCTAATATTTTCCATCACCGTTCCGGTAAATAGATTAGTTTCTTGTAAAACAATTCCTAATGAACGACGTAAGTCATCTTTTTTAATCTTATTAATATTTATGCCATCGTATCTGATTTTGCCGTCTGCGATGTCATAAAATCTATTTAATAGATTAGTGATCGTGGTTTTACCCGCACCTGTAGCACCCACGAAAGCAATCTTTTGTCCTGGATGGGCGTAAATAGAGATATTGTGTAAGACTGTTTTATTTTTAGTATAGCCAAAATCAACTTCCGTTAATAAGATGTCACCTTTTAGTTCAGTATAGGTGATTGAGCCATCCGCACTATGAGGATGTTTCCAAGCATAATATGGAGTTTTATGGTTAGTTTCTATTAATTCACCGTTAATATTCTTTTCCATATTCACTAATGTGACATATCCTTCATCTTTTTCTTTTTGCTCATCAAGCAAATCGAAACAACGAGAAGCACCCGCCATACCCATGACGATAAAGGTGACTTGTTGTGAGAAGTTATTAATATTATTAGAGAACATTCTTGATAACATTAGAAAGCTCACAATAATACCGTAGAATGTTTCTTTTTCCACATTTGCGTATTCAAATATTGTTAAATTCTTAAAGTCTGGAATAACTAATATCATTACACCCATAATCGCGGTTAAAACATACATGAAGTTACCGATATTACCGTTTATTGGCATCATCGTATTACCAGCGATATTGGCGGTTGTAGAATGTTTTCTCAGTAATTCATTCTTCTTATCGAATTCTTCTAAGGACTTATCTTCATGAGAGAAGACTTTGATAACTTTTAAACCTTGGATGGTTTCTTCGATATCTCCTTCCACAACAGCGACTTGTTTTTGTTGTTTGATGAAATATTTGCTCGCGGTTCCACCCACAAACATGGTGTTTAATAGCATTAAGACAGCGCAGAAGATAACCACTAATGTCATCCAGATAGAGTTCATCATCATAACGATGAAGGAGAAGACAATCGCCAAGCCCGCACTTAATGTGGTAGGTAAGGCTTGAGAGATAAATTGTCTAATCGTATCGATATCATTTGTGTAGATAGACATGATGCTACCATGCGCATGAGTGTCGAAATATTTGATCGGTAAATCTTGCATATGGTTAAACATCGCTTTTCTAAATTCGTTCATGAATTTTTGAGTGACGATAGCCATGCTGCGGTTCCAGAACCATGAAGCAAAGACACCGATAAAATAGATAACTCCAAGCATGATTAATAATAATGTAACATTACTATGAATCACAAAGCCCATCGCTTTCGCTTCATATCTCGCGGTGATATCCATTGGATTACCACCGGTAATAATGGCTTTAGTTAAAATCGTGGTGATAAAGTTCATAAATAAAGATGAACAAAGGTTGGCAAAAATGTTAAAAACAATGCAAATCGCTGATACAATCAGTTGAACTTTGAATCTTTTAAATAATTCTTTAAATAATCTTTTGAGCGTGCCTTTTTTCGCTCTCGCTCTTTCTTTAATTCTCACTGGAGGCATTATTTATCACCTCCTGTTCTATTTTGTGTGTAATAGATTTCTTGATAAATATGGTTATTCTTTAATAATTCATCATGTGTGCCGATAGCATTAATATGACCATCTTCCATGATGATAATTTGATCCGCACTTTCAATAGAGGATATTCTTTGGGCGATCACAATCTTTGTGGTCTCTTTTAAATCTTCTTTTAAACCTTTTCTAATCAAACGATCAGTTTTGGTATCAACCGCAGAAGTGGAGTCATCTAAGATTAAAATCTTTGGTTTCTTTAATAACGCTCTAGCGATACATAATCTTTGTTTTTGTCCACCCGAAACGTTAGAGCCGCCTTGTTCGATACGAGTTTGATATTTATTAGGTAAGGCTAATATAAATTCTTCCGCTTGAGCGATTTGACATGCTTTATGGATTTCCTCTTCACTAGCGTTAATATCGCCCCATCTTAAATTCTCTTCAATCGTTCCGGAGAATAAGAAGTTCTTTTGTAAAACCACCGCGACATTATCTCTTAATGTTTCTAAATCATATTCTTTGACATTATGACCTGATACGATAACTTCACCTTCACTAACATCATATAAACGAGATATTAAGTTGACTAAAGAAGTTTTACCACTTCCTGTGGAACCTAAAATACCGATAAACTCACCTGATTTAATATTGATATTGATGTTTTCTAAAGTATTCTTTTCCGCGGTTTCTTTATATTTAAAATTAACTTTTTTAAAGATAATACTTCCATCCTCTAATTCATATATTGGATGATCAATATTTTTAATTGTGGGTTCTTCTTCTAAAACTTCACCGATTCTTCTAATCGCTTCTAATGATAAAACTAACATGACCATAATCATGGAGATGAACATCAGTGACATCAAGATTTGAATACCATATGTTAATAATGATGACATTTGGCCGATGGTTAATTTCCCACCCCAATTAATTTCATCTTTCACCGCATCATAAGAAGCACTTTTGGCGATAATCGATGAACCGATACCGATAATTAAGATATTAGATAAGTGAATTGATGTATTCATCACTGGGTTATTTAAAGCAACGATCTTTTCACCATGTATAAATTCTCCAGTCATGCCGTCACTCGCCGTGTTAAATTTATTCTTTTCATAATCTTCACGAACATAAGCTTTAACCACGCGCATCGCGGAGACGTTTTCTTGGACAGATTCGTTTAATTTATCGTATTTCTTAAAGACTTTTCTAAAGACTTTCATCGCAAATCTAATGATTAAGAATAAGAAGAAACCGATCACTGGAATTAATATCACAAAGATCCAAGCCATATCTCCACCGGCGATAAAAGCCATTACCGCGGAGAAGATCATCATTAAAGGAGCTCTAACAACCGCTCTAATTATCATCTGGAAAGCCATTTGCACATTTTGAATATCAGTGGTCATTCTCGTCACTAAACTAGAACCAGAGAATTTATCGATGTTAGCAAAGGAGAAGGATTCTAACTTCTTATATAAATCGCTTCTTAAATTCGAGGCTAAACCGACGGATGCGCGGGAAGCAAATACCCCACCTAAAATACCACAGACTAATGAGACAATGGCCATCGATATTAGTATCAAAATAAGATTTAATAAAGAGACGTGGAAATTAGCCCCAAAGTTCGGATTTTCATATAGGTAATAAGTAGTGAAATCTTCCAAAGAAGTCACTTTCTCAATCGTATCTACAAAGATTGACATCACAAAAGGTAGGGCACACTCTAACGCGGATTCGATAATCATAAAGATAGGCGTTATAATCGCGTCTTTTTTATACTGACGTAATGATTTAAGAATTAATTTAATTTTATTAATCATAATTTCTCCCCCTTTCCTAGATTATCAATCATCGTTAATAACATGTTTTGTAATTTTATCCGATCTTCTTTTTTGATGTTATGAAGTATCATCTCTATCGCATCTTCTTTATTCTTTTTTAGATGGATAATAATATCTTTTCCTTTTTGCGACGGTTCTAATATCGCATAAGGTGGAACTTTTTTAACGATAATAATTTCTTTTTTCTCCATCCTTTTTACTAAACCACTGACCGTGGATTTAGAAAGGTGAAATTCTTGTTCGATATCGTTTTGATGAACTTCTTGATTTTCAATAACGCTTTTTCGATTAACGAAGAATAAAATTCTTCCTTGTTGACAAGTGAGTCCATATTCCGATAAACGTCTATCAAAATCTTGATCGATTAATTTCGATAAATGTTTTACTAAATATATATAGTCATCTTTTCTTACTTTATTAATCATTGCCCAATAATGATATAGTTCGCATACGAACTTGTCAATTCTTATTTATTTAAATAAAGATTTGATACATAATACTTCCATGAAAACTAAATTATTTTTTCCTCTATTCATCTCGATATTTGCTTTAAGCGCTTGTACGGTAAAGATTAATACAAGTGATTTTCCCACTAGTGAAAATATCGCCGCTGAAATATCGTTAAATGAATCATCAATTAGTTTAGATATTAATGAAACAATAACCTTAGTGGCCCAAGTTAAAAGTGAAAAGAAGAATCTTCCTCCTTTAAGCTGGGTAAGTAATGATAATAAAATTGCCTCGATTAATTCTAGTGGTGAAGTGACTGGTATTGGTCCTGGTCAAACAGTCGTGACAGTTAGTTTAAAAGACACTGATATTAAAGCGAGTTGTGAGGTAAAAGTCAGTAATGAAATCAAAGGATCAGTATTAGAAGTTAGTGATACAGATGTTAATTATTATTCTATAAATTCGACGAGTAATGTTAATAACAAAGGCGAACAAAAAGTTTTAGTTATTCCTTTGTATTTTAGCGATGACACCGCTAAAGCAACGGAAGAGAACCGTTTATTTATTGAAAAATCATTTTTTGGCACAAATGAAGAATGTGGTTGGAGAAGTTTTAAAGGTTATTATGAAGAAGCGAGTTTTAATCAGCTCCACTATAGTGGGGTAGTGGCTGATTCATGGTATGCCGCTCCATTTACTAAACAAGAAGCTAAAGACAATTCTAATGTCACTCAATCACTAGTTTATTCATCATTTGAATGGTTTATCGCTAATTATCCAGAAGTGGATTTAAGTGAATATGACACCAATAGCGATGGAATTATTGATAGTTATTATTTAATCTATGCTTCTGATTTTGAATATAACACTAATTTATGGGGTTATAGATGGTCTTATTTTGGTGGTGAACATTTCACTAACTATAAGATTTCTGCTTTCTCATGGTTTTCGATTCAATTTTTACAAAATACTGGTGATTATGGTGGAGTTCCAAGTGATGGATCTAACACGAGAATCATTATCCATGAACATGGTCACATGTTAGGTTTACCAGATTATTACGATACTTCTTATGAAGGTAATGGTGTCGATTATACTGGTTCCTTCGATATGCAATCTTATAACGCTTTTGACTGGAATTCTGTTTCGAAATTTTTAGTGGGTTGGAATAAACCTTACTATGTAAATGAAGATAAATTAGTTAAAAAGAAAGAAGAAACAATTACATTAAGACCATCCACAACCTCGGGTGATTGTTTAATTATTCCGACCGGTAATTGGAACGGCACACCATTTGATGAATATTTAATGATTGAATTAATTAATCCCGAACTTGGTAATAATAATTACGATTATCACTATAGCACTTATCAAGGTATTCAAGACTGTGGCTATGGGGCAAAGATTTATCACGTTAATTCGAGTATTTTATCTTATAAGCTGGATGAAACTTTCTTTAATAAATACAAATTATATGAGGTGGATGATTTTTCTTCTTTAGGGGATGATGATGTTATATTTGAAGCCACAGATAACGCTTATGTTGATAGTGATAGGCATAACTACTATTTGAAATGGTATAAAGATAATCAAAGTAGCTATTTCACTAACATTAATTCGATGGTTGAAAAATATCAAAACACTCATTTCTTACATCTATTACAAAAAGGAAATGTGAATACATTCTCCGATCCTGAAGCTGAAGATATCTATCATTGTTGGAATGAAGATGATTTATGGAGAAGCGGTGATACTTTCTCTATTGGCGATCATACTGGCTACACTAATTACGGTCCTAATTTCTTTAACGGAAATACATTTACTGATGGAACATCATTAAATTATGGATTACGTTTTGACGAAGTAACTCCTGAAAAGGCCGTTATTACATTAACTTATTTCGATTAATAACCTTAAAGGTTGTTATATAAAAAAGAGGTGTTTTTATGAAAAGATTTGCAGAATTTATTAAGCCCTTTGTTTCTATTATTTTAGGGGCCTTATTATTTCTTTATTTCTTGAACTGGCTTTCTTTAAAAGAAGGAGCGTTAGCGATCGGTATTATCGCTACCGTATTAGCGGTTTATTATCTAACCGTTGGTATCTTAGGAGTTTTATTAGGTGAAAAGATGCCTAATAAATTAAGAAAGAGTTTTGATATCGCTAGTATCGTTTCTTTCCCTATCTTCATGTTTACATTCTTCCTTATTATGGTGATTGCTAATGCGAAAGCGATGGGCCCAACGGGCTGGGTGATTGCTATATTAAGTATGGTGGTATCTATTTCTTTAGGTTGTATCTATTTAGTTTCTAAACTAGTAAATAATAAATTATTAACTAGATTCTCCTATTTATTTGCTGCGGTATTTACTTTAGTCTTATTAGTGGATATCGTCTTCGATCAACTCGGTAATCCGATTGTTCTTGGTAATATCGATATTATTCGTGTGGCGATATATGCGGTATATACCTACATGTTATTTATCTCTTTAAAAAATAATAACGGTGAAGAAAAGGTCAGCGAATAATTTATCTAGATTTAATGAAGAGAATTGGGCTTAATGATAAGCCCTTTTCTTTACAAAGAAAAATAAATAGATACAATATATATACTATGAAAAAGAACAAATTATTATTTTTAGGATTAATGGTCACATCTTTGTTATTAACAAGTTGTAAACGTAACGTACAATACGAGATAACGACATTAGATAAACAAGATATTAACTATACATATCGTGAGTATTTTGATCATAACATCTATGATTTAGATGCCACACCTACAACTGGGAATCCGAAACTTTTAGTGGTGCCTATTTGGTTTACGGATTCTTCACTTTATTTAAATGAAGTAGAAAAAGTAAAAGTCAAACAAGATATTGAAAAAGCTTATTTTGGCACTAATGAAGAAACAGGCTGGAGAAGTGTTAAGACTTTCTATGAAGAAGAAAGTAGTAATCTATTAACTTTAAGTGGTGTAGTTACTAATTGGTACACTGATACCCATCCTTCCTCTTATTACTACACTGATATTGAAAAAACTGCTGCTTTAGTAACTAAAGTAGTTAATTGGTATAAAACGTTAACTAGTGATGATTTGAAATCATTTGATAGTGATCATAATGGTTATTTAGATGGTGTCATGCTCATCTATGGTTCACCTGATTATCGAGCGATGAATAATAAAAATCGTAGCAATATGTGGGCTTATTGTTATTGGTTACAACAAAATAATCGAAACGTTAATAACCCTAACCCGAACCAATTCTTCTGGGCCAGTTATGATTTCATGTACGGTAGTGGTGGTCCAGGTGAATATCATTCCGGTAACACTACCTACGCAAGCATAGATACTCATACATTTATCCATGAAATGGGTCACTGTTTCGGTTTAGAAGATTATTACGATTATAGTGATCAATTTAATCCTGCCGGTGGATTCTCTATGCAAGATTTTAACGTTGGAGGTCATGATCCATATTCCGTGATGGCTTATGGTTGGGCAAAACCATATGTACCAACTGAAAATTGCACAATTAAAATTAAAGAATTCCAATCTAGTAGAGAAATTGTATTACTTAGTAATAACTTTGTTAATTCAGTCTTTGATGAATATCTATTATTAGAATTATATTCTCCAACTGGACTGAACCAATTTGATAGTGAACATTCTTATGGTAATAGCTATCCTCAAGGTCCAAGATATACCGGTATTAGGTTATGGCATATCGACGCGAGATTATTATATTTAAGAAATGGTGATGAAACTTATTCCTCACAAAGAATATCTAACATCATTGAAAGTGATAAATGGTACAGACATTTATGCTCTAATACTTACTATGACGCTAGTAATCCAGATAGTAAGGATTATATTTCTCCATTAGGTAAGAAATATGCGGACTATAACATCTTACAATTAATTAGAAATAGTGTTTTATCCGATTATGAAGACACCGCTAGCTTAAATGAAATCGATCTCTTCTATAAAGGTGATTCATTTAATATCTCAAGATATCACCGTCAATTCGTTAATGATTTTAAACTCAATAACGGAACAACATTAGGTTGGACATTTACCGTTAATGACATCTCTAATGGTGAAGCCACAATCACATTTAAAAAATCTTAATTATTAATAAATTAATAAGGAACTTCGGTTCCTTTTTATCTATAAAAATATAAATAGAAAAACACTCTTTGCGCGTGTATAATGTTCTCTTGCGATACACGCATGTAAAGGGGTATACACATGATACGTAAAAAGAAAATCTTTATCGCCAGCACGATTATTGCTTTTGGTATGATTGCTTCCACAACCGCAGCAGTCTTATTATCAAAGAATGGTAATCCATTATCGAGATTAGAGGCTAATGAATATACAGTTGTCTTTAATAACGCTAACGGCGGTTCTTCATTTAGCTCAAGCTATGTTAATAGCGATCAAATCAATAATTCCGCGAAAACAACATCCGGCTATACATTAGCGGTGGATTATAAAAACGGTAAAAAATCAAACAATAATTATATCGATTTACAAGGTACTTCTGGTGGTGCTGGTTATGTTTATAACACCACAGATATTACCGGTATTAAATCAATCACAGTTAAATTTAGTGGTTCCCTTTCCCTTTACGTATCAGATTCAACTTCATTCCCTGAAACAGGCGAATCTATAAATAACAATCAAGAATATACATATGAAGGTGGAGACACCCACTTCAAACTTTTAAATAGTGGTAGTGATTCCGCTATTATTGAACAGATCACAGTTAAATATTCCTGTACTCCATTAGCTAGATACTATGAAAAAGTAACTTCTGGAACAGTAGAAAATGGCCAATATTTAATCGTTTATGAAGCAGGAAGCAAAGCTTTCAATGGTGGATTAGACACATTAGACGCCACTAATAACAATATTTCTGTTTCAATCAGTAACAATAAAATTGAAAAAACTGCGACAACCGCGGCAGCTGAATTCACTATAAGTGGAACTTCAATTCAATCTGCTTCAGGTTACTATATTGGCAACACAAGTGATAAAAACCAAATTAAGACATCAACAAGTGATGTTTACACAAACGATATTTCTGTTAGTGGTGGTGAAGCCGATATCGTTTGTTACAATACACATTTAAGATTTAATCCAAATTCTGACCAAGCAAGATTCCGTTATTTTCAATCTACATCTTACGCAAATCAAAAACCTATCGCTTTATATAAATTAGGTGGAAGTGGAGGCGGAGGAGATGATCCAACCCCAACCCCAACCACAGAAACCTACGAAGCGACAATTACTATGTCTAATACTGGTTTGCCAACTACTGCTAGTACATCAACAGTTGCACAATCATGGATTTTGAGTGATGAAAAAACCACAATTTCTGCAACTTGGGGAGCAGGAGCTTATAATCTCACACAATACACTGAATTCCGTATGAATAAAGATTCATATCTTAAGTCAAATTGTAACGTTGTTGTTAAATCTATGTTTATAGATTTCTACAGCAACAGTCCATTAACTTATGTGACTGTTACTGCAGGAGGAAATACTGTGACAGGAACTTCCTCAAGCAAAACCGGTAAAGGAAATACTTATGATTTCAATATCAATTCATCCGATTGGGAAATTAATGCTTCTAATGGCTATGTCGTATTTTATTCGATAACGATTTATTGTGAAATCGAAGTGGGCCCAGTCGCAGTAACTGGTGTTTCACTTAACAACAATTCTTTAGAATTATATGAAACATCTTCTCAAACTTTGGTGGCGACAGTTTCACCATCTAACGCCACAAATAAAAATGTTACATGGGAAAGTAGTAATGAAAGTGTTGCCACGGTCGATAGTTCTGGAAAAGTTTCTGCATTAAGTGCAGGTACAACCACAATCACAGTTACAACCGAAGATGGTAGTAAGACCGCTACATGTCTAGTTACCGTTAAAGCATCAGTTAAAGTTACCGGTGTGACATTAAATAAATCTAGTACAACTTTAACTAGAACACATACTGAAACATTAACCGCGACTGTTTTACCAGAAAATGCTTCTAATAAAGCAGTGACATGGTCAAGTAATAATGAAACAGTGGCTTCTGTTAGCTTTACTGGTGTTATTACCGCTAATGCGGTAGGTAATGCTGAAATTACCGTTACCACTCAAGATGGTAATAAGACAGCGACATGTAATGTCACTGTTAATCCAATTCCAGTATCTTCAGTTACTTTAGATAAAGAATTATTAGATTTAAAAGTTACTCAATCTAGTGAATTAACCGCGACAATCACTCCTGATAACGCTGATAGTCAAACTGTCACTTGGAGTGTCGATAAAAATATTGTTACTTTAAGTAGTACAACTGGTAAAACAATTACCGTTACTGGCGCTACCGCAAGTGAAGAAAGTGCGACTATTACCGCCACTTGTGGTGATCAATCCGCTACATGTATAGTCACAGTTAGTGAATCATCAACACCAGTAATAGGTAGTGAATTTGAATTGGTTTCTGAAACTTCTGATCTAAATAGTGGAGATTATGTCATTCTTGGCTGTTATGCAAAACAAGCCGTGGCGGGTGCCTTTTATAAGACTTACTTACAAAGCGTAGATGCCACAATTACTAATGATAAAGTTACATTAACCGACGAAATGGAAGTTTTTGAAGTAGAAATTAGTGGATCCAATTATAATTTCAAAGCTATTGCTTTAGATGAATATTATTTAGGCTATTCAAGCCAAAACTTAACACAGAGCAAGTCTGACTTTAGTGTTAGTATTTCGTCCGGCACATTGACTATGTCTGGCGGAACTAATCCAATGAGATATAACAATAGCTCTCCAAGGTTTAGACTCTATACAAGTAGTACCAATATGTCTGAAGTTCAATTTTATAAATTGTCCGGTAAAGTTACTGGTGTTAGCTTAAATGCTTCTGATATTGGTTTAAATAATGGAAACACCTATCAATTAACTGCGACAGTTTCACCTGCTGGTGCATTAAATAAAAATGTCACATGGGCAAGTAGTAATGAAAGTGTTGCCACAGTTAATGCTGAAGGTTTAGTGACCGCAAGTAGTACAGCGGCAAGCGGATCAACCACGACAATTACAGTTACTACTGTTGATGGTAGCAAGACCGCAACATGTAAGATTACTGTGATGTCTGGTAGCACAATTGTGCCTACAAGTATTACATTAAATAAAACATCTGGTTCAATTGCGGTGGGAGAAACAGTTTCTTTACAAGCAAATCTCAAACCAGAAAATGTTACAGACAAGTCTATTACTTGGACTAGTAATAAAACAAGTGTTGCTACAGTTAATTCAAGTGGTGTTGTAACAGGTGTTGGTGAAGGTAGCGCCACTATTACCGCAAAGACAGTTAACAATTTAACAGCGACATTTACTGTTACTGTTACCGCTGTTCACATTGATGAATGGACCATCATGATTTATATGTGTGGTTCAGACTTAGAAAGCAGAAATGGTTTTGCCACTAGTGACATAACTGAGATCCTTGATACAGTTAATCAAGGTAAGGCTGACTATAACGAAGATGTAAACATCATCTTTGAGACCGGCGGAAGCACTTCTTGGAAAAAATATAATATTTCTAGTACTAAATTAGAAAGATACCATGTACAAAATGGCACTAGCATTGTCAGAGATGCTTCTCTCACATATTCCGCAATGGGCAATCAAGGCACCTTTGAATCATTCTTAAAGTGGGGATTAGATAGTTATCCTGCTAAAAAGACTGGTGTTATCTTTTGGAACCATGGCGGTGGTATGCAAGGTGTTTGTTCTGATTCTAAATCCAGTGGTGATGATAAGGTCTTACTTAATAATGAAGTCAGATCCGCGTTTGCTAACCAAATTGGTTCTAAGAAATTAGAATTTGTTGGTTATGATGCTTGCTTAATGCAAGTTCAAGACATTGCTGAAACCAATAGTGATTATTTCAACTATATGGTTGCCGCTCAAGAAAGCGAAGCTGGGGAAGGCTGGGCATATACTGATTGGGTTGATAATTTATATAATGGCGATGATACCGAGACAATTTTAAAAGAAATTACAAGATCGTTTGTGGAATCCTATGAACAAACATATGGTAAAACTTATGACAATGACCAAACATTATCCGCGTTAGACTTAACAAAGATGAGTGATTATAAGACTGCGATTGAAAATATCGCCGCGGATGTTGGAAATGCTATTAATTCCTATAATGGAAGTTCTGGCAAGACAAAATTCCAATTATACGCCAAACACAATATTAAGGAATTTGGTACAAGTATCTATGATAATGCCGAAGATTTAGCAGATTATGAAGGCGTTTCAACTAATCCAAATGCTTATAATTATTACGAAAACTATGGTATAGAATATGACGAAAGTACTGGAGAATATACATCATTCGGTTCCGACTATTTTGGTAGTTTTGATGCTTATGATTTCTTGACCACAGTTTCGTCTCTCAAGACCCTTTCATCTACTAAATTAAAAGCAGTGAAAGATGCAATTGATAAATTAGTTATCTCCAATGTAATCGGAGATGAAGCTGGCAATTGCTGTGGTATTTGTGTTTTCTTCAACACTCATAGTTATGCCGGTAAGTCGGATTGTTATGCGGAGGATCAGACTAGATTCACCAACTGGAGAAGTATGGTTAATAGCTACGCGGCTTAATAAACCACTCAAATAGGGGCTATATGCCCCTTTTACAATAGATATGATTAAATTATCGTTTCTTCTATTTATCAGCGGGATTTTATCCTTTAATGGGGTAAATGCTTTTACTAATGAAAAAGAAGAGAAATATTTAGAGATGGCTTTTCCCGCCGCGGTATCACCTTATAGCGAACCGCATTATATAACTGGAATTACTACCTCTAAAGGTACATTTACTCAAAAAGGCACCACATATGATTCAATTAATGTTGGTACAACTTGGGATAATTATCGTGGAAGTAAAGTCAAAGTGGGAGTTATTGACACTGGTTTAAAAACCACTCATCAAGACTTTAATGGAACGAATATATCATCGCATTCATATGATTGTTATAACAATACATCGACAATTACTGACGCGACTGGTGTAACTGGAGCAGGACATGGCACAGATAGTGCCGCTGTTATTGCTGCGGCGATTAATGGTGTCGGTGGTGTTGGTTTATCACCAAATGTTGAACTATACATTTATCGCTCAGTTAACGCTCAAAACGGGTTCCCACCAGAGACTATTAGAAAAGCTTTAAGAAGAGCAATCGATGATCATGTTGATATTATCAATATGTCCATACAAGGTTATGATGACGCTTATAGCTATTCTTATGTTGAAGACTATGACGGAAATGTTTATTCTGGCAAAACAACAAGTTCGATGACTTATAGTAGCTTACAAACTCTAATTACTGAAGCACATAACGCCGGTATCACAATCGTGGGTGCAGCAGGTAATTACAATATTACTGGAACTGAATATCCAGCCGCTAATGACTACGTCATCGGAGTTGGTGCTACTAGTTTAACTGATCCAGATAAAAAAGCTGGATTATCTAATTATGGTAGTTATGTTGATGTATGCGCACCTGGATATGTCGTCGTACCTTCCATTTCTTCAGATTCAAGTTATCAATTATGGTGGGGAACTAGTTTTTCTGCACCTTTAGTGACTGGGGCTATCGCTTTATATAAAAGTAAATATCCAAGCGCTACTCCTGATGAAATAGAAGCTAGATTAAAAGCTACTTGCGATCCTTTAAGTTATCAAGGCAGTGGTTCTGGAAGAATTAATGTTACTAATTTCTTAGATAATGGACCAGCGGAAACATGGGTGGACGCGACAAATATGACTTTACCAGCTTCTTTGGAAGTGGTTAAAGGAAATACTTCTCAAATCAATCCAACCTTTACACCAAGTAATACCACAAGACAAACATGTTATTGGTCAAGCAATAAAACTAGTGTTGCCACAGTAGATTGCTATGGAAATGTGAAAGGTATATCTGCTGGTAGCGCTACAATAACTGCAACTTCAATTGATGGCGGTTTCATTTCTTCTTGCACAGTCACTGTTAAAGAACCAGTTCCTGTAACTGGTGTTAATATCACTGAAAGTAGTGTTTCTATTGAAAAAGATTCCACTCACCAATTAGTGTGGGAAATTTCACCTAGTAACGCTAGTAATCAAAACGTTGTTTTCATTAGTGATAACGAAGACATCGCTACTGTTGATGAAAATGGTTTAATTACCGCAGTTGGTAAAGGAACAACAACAATCAGAATATTAACCGAAGATGGTGATTTTGAAGATGAATGTGAAGTCACCGTCACTAGTGATGAACCGGTCATATATAACTACACAATTGGATGGGGAACTGCCACTGGAACAGAGGGAACTTATAGCAATTTCACTGCAACTTCCGGCTCAGTTACTAATATTTTGAGTTTTTCATCACAACAAAATAGTGCTCAAAACGCCCCTGCAGTTAGTTCTAGTCAATTAAGACTTTATTATGCTTCTAGCGGAAATGGTGGAAGTGTAACAATTACTCCTGCAGAGAAAGTAACAATAACCGGATTTGATATTAAATCAGAAACCAATCCGTCAGTTAAATACTTTGTTGATGGAGGATCAAGCACTACTTCAACAGCATCAGGTGTTTCTAGTAATTATCATTATGTTGTGGACGATATTAGAGCAAGTTCGTCTTTAAAAATACAAAATGGAAACACATCAAACACTCAATTAAGAATCTATACAATAGCGTTTACTTATGAGGTTGAAGATACATCTGACAAGATTATTAGCAGTTTATCTGCAACCTATACAGGTCGAGATATTTATCAAGGTGGTAGTTTAAGTAAAGATGATGTTTCAGTAACAGCGACATTTACTAAACCATTCAAATATAGTTCTGAAGCTTTACCAAGTAGTGATTTCTCATTATCTGGTTTTAGTAGTGTGGCTCCTGGAACAAAAGAAGTTACAGTGACATATACTGGTGAATTAAATACTTCTTCTTCGCCTATGACCACAACATTTAATGTGACAGTTAAAGAAGACACTATTACAAGTGTAGTGGCAAGTGATAGTAAACTATATCACCCAGGTGACTCTATTGTTAAAAGTGATATAACAGTTACCATAACTTATCAAAGTGGCAATCAAACGACTACAACTGATTTTACCTTTGGTAATGATGGATATTTATTTACGTATCAAGATGCTCCTAGTGGTGGAACACAAGGCAATAAACAATTTAATATTACCTTCAATAATGAAACTTATAATTTCACTGTTAAAGTTAATCGTGAAAGCTATGTCACACCTTCTATAACAACAAAAGAATTAACAGCCGCTAATTTTAAAACAGCTGGTGTAAATGGAACCAGTGCATCTGGGGCAAAGGATTATACAAATTTAAATGTTAATGGAGTTACTTGCGACGCGACTAACATTTATATATATCAAACAAATAATATTTCTTTTGGCACGAGCACAGGTGAAACGCATAATAAGGTAGCGTTACCTGGCCCATTGACTTATTTTGAAATAAACTTAAAAAGTGGAGCTAGAACTGATGGTAAATTATATGTGTCCACGAATGGTTCGGATTGGATATTAAAAGCTAATGCTAATTTCGACACAACAAACTATTTCTATTTTAAAGTCGCATATGAAACAACTAGTTCATCATATTCCAACTTTACAAAGATTACTTTGAAATATAAAAACGCTGACACTCTTGATAATGTTGTTAACTACATTATGTATCAAGATACTAATGGACAATGCACGAGCAAATTTAGCGAAGCTGTTAATAAGTTAAATACTATGTCTAAAGCGGATAAAGATTCCTTCTGGGCAGCTAGTACATATAAAACTAATAAAGCGAAAGAAAGAATAATGGCTTGGGCGGATTATTTAGGTAAAGAGCTAACATACACTGATGGGAAATATGTTGTTAATGGTTCAAGAACAATAAATGTATTACCTCAAGATAAAGGATTATTAACTGCATTAATTGTCTTATCAATTGCTTCCATTACATTAGTGGGTGGTTACCTTCTATTTAAAAGAAAGAAAAAACAATAGCAAATATACGAAAGGGGGCTGTTAAGAAACCTATGAGGTGACTTAGCCCCTTTTAATTTGCTTTGTAAATGTAACAGATAAACTGTTAAGAAACCTTTTTCTTCTTTCGATGTTCTAATCTCAGCGACTCATTAATATCTTTTTTGCGAACTGTTTTCTTGAATGATTTAGCGTTAACAATTGGCATTTCCTCATCT
>JBGUIX010000002.1:0-179326 GCA_045113315.1 Bacilli bacterium | reverse complement strand
AAGGGTTTGGCTGTTCGCCAATTAAAGTGGTACGCGAGCTGGGTTCAAAACGTCGTGAGACAGTTTGGTCCCTATCTGTCGTGGGCGCAAGAAGTTTGATAGGATCTGTCCTTAGTACGAGAGGACCGGGATGGACGTAGCAATGGTATATCGGTTGTCACGCCAGTGGCATGGCCGGGTAGCTACCTACGGAATGGATAAACGCTGAAAGCATCTAAGCGTGAAGCCAACCTAAAGATGAGACTTCTCATTCGAAAGAAGTAAGTTCCCTCCAAAGTTAGGAGGTTGATAGGTCAGAAGTGTAAGTGCTGTGAGGCATTCAGCTGACTGATACTAATAGAACGAGGACTTAATTTCGTAAGATTTTTACTAGCTAAAAATAAATAAATAAAATTTAAGTTTTGATTAACAAGAAAGAACACATGTGATAATATCTAGTTTTGAGAGAACAATTTTCTCTAAAAAAAGTCTGGTGGTGATGGCGCGGTGGACACACCTGTTCCCATCCCGAACACAGAAGTTAAGCACCGTAGTGGCGAAGATATCCGCAAGGACAAAATAGCGAGCCGCCGGGCTTTTTTTATTATCCTGATTTTTATTAAAAACCCTATAAATCTTAAATATTTATAATATTATTTATAATATTTGATTATTGTTTTATATAATTATAGCGAGGCATAAATTATGAATATTAATATTATTAGAATTAGAAGTGATCTCCATGAAAAGAATAAAGAGATGCTAAAAGAAAATGACGCTTTTATTGATGAACTCAATACCGAGCTCATGAATGATGATCTTTTATTAGTAGAAAATGATGAGTCCGCTCCGATGAGTGTCGTCTTTGTGGAATCAGGTGGATCAGAAGTGAAATTTATTCCTTTATTAGATAAATTAAAAGATCCAATTATTCTTCTTTCTAATGGTAAAAATAATTCCTTACCAGCATCTTTAGAAATTAAAACATATATTAGACAAAAAGGTAGAGATTGCTTCTTGCTTACCGGAGATGAGGAAAATATCGCTTTAGGTATTAGAAGAAGTTATTCGGCGTTTAATGCGAATAAAGTTATCGATAATTCGAATTTAGGTGTTATTGGCACTCCTAGTGATTGGCTAATCGCTAGTAAAGTCGATTATAAATTAGTAAAAGATAAATTTAATATCAATTTAATTGATATTCCAATGCTTGAACTTGAGATTGAATTAAAAAATGGAATCGATAAAGATATTCCTCATAAAGAACAATTTGAAAAGAAATTTAAAAATAAAGAAGTCTTAAATGGGGCTTTGACCCTCTATAGTGCGTTAAAAAGAATTGTCAAAAGATATAACTTAAAAGGTTTTACTTTAAGATGTTTTGATTTATTAACTTCTTATAAAAATACCTCTTGTTTAGCTTTTTCCATTTTAAATGAAGAAGGTATTACCGCGGCATGCGAAGGAGATGTGCCTTCTTTATTAACGATGTTTTTTATTAAAGCTTTAACGGATTTACCAAGTTTTCAAACAAATCCGTCTTACGTCGATTTAAAGAATAACACTATTTTATTCGCTCACTGTACTTTGCCGCTTAATATGGCTCAAAAATACACTTTAACGACACATTTTGAATCCGGAATCGGAATTGGAGTGAAAGCGGAGATGCCTTTAGGTAAAGTTTCTATTATAAAATTAGCCCCTTCTTTAAAGATTGAAGATTCTGTGGCTTTCTCTGGAAATATAAAAAGAAATTTATCCTTACCAAATTATTGCCGTACACAAATTGAAATTGAACCAGAAGAAGATAATATCATCACTTTATTTAGAGATGATTTCGGTAATCATATGATTATTACCTATGCGGATTGTGTCGGTGGCTTTTATAATTTACTTAACTTATACGAAACTAGATATAAAGCTAATATGAAGAAGGAAGAAAAAGAAAAATAAGTATTCACTTATCATCTTTATATGTATAATATCTATCTGTTATGAACTTCTCGAAATCTAACGTCATCTATAACCTATTATTGAACCTTCCAGTCTGTGTCATGCTGACCCTTACGGCGCAGTTTATGAACAATGGTGGTTTTCAGGTGTATGCGTCAGATTTCTTTATTAATTTTGCGATATCTTTCCCAATTGCGATGGCGATTGGTCTTATCCTACCATTACTTTGGTTAGGTAGATGGTTTACCGCGTTATTTGGAGTGAGAAATGATACTTATACGCACAATATTTTATATCGTTGTTTAGCAACATTTTTCTCTTCATTACTTTATTCTTTAATTCTTTCTCCAATCTCCTATTTGATTAATCGTTTGATATTCGATCCTTCTTATCCGATTGGTCAATACGCTTTAGATTGTTTAAAAACTATTCCTGTCATGGTAGCGGTGGGTTTTGTCTCATCCTTATTCTTTGATATCCCCGCTTATCGTGTCGCTCATAAGATTGATCCTAACTTCTAAAAAAATGTCATTTCTTACATATGCGCCTATATGTAAACTTGACACTTTATATTAATATAGATAGAATACTTGTTGCCTTAAAAGGTAACTTTTATGGAAAAAACAAAGAAAAGTAGCGAACGCTTAGATAAACAAACTCAAGAAATTATCAAACTTACGTCTGACACCGCAAGAAAGTCTTATGGTGTGGTCGCGATCGCTAATAAAGATGAGGTCAATCTCATCAACAAATTAACCAAGAAAGGAAAAATGGAGGAAGGTGTTTTCGTGACCAAACGCTCCGATGATACCTTTGCTGTAAGCATTTACTTAGTATTGGCGGCGGAAATCAAAATCACTGAAGCAATTAGAGAAACTCAAAAGTCGATCATTTTTGCTTTAAATAAGAGATTTCCAAAGAAATGCCGCGAAGTTAACGTTTACGTTACTGAACTCCGCTAGGAATTTAAAATGAAAACTATTGATGGTCAAGTATTAAAATCAATGCTCATTTCTGGAGGTAATAATTTATATAATCATTACCCAGAAGTTGACGCACTTAATGTCTTCCCAGTCCCTGATGGTGATACTGGTATGAACATGAACCTCACGATGACCAGTGGGGCCAAAGAAATCCAAAATAGAAGTGATATCGATTGTTATGAAATCGGTAAAGTCTTCTCCCGTGGATTATTAATGGGCGCAAGAGGCAACTCTGGTGTTATCACCTCTCAAATCTTCCGTGGATTTGCTCAAGCCTTAGAAGGAAAAAGCGAATTAAACGCTTTAGATTTTGCAGAAGCTTGGCAAAAAGGTGTCGAAGTCGCTTATAAAGCGGTTATTAGACCAGTGGAAGGTACAATCTTAACAGTCGTTAGAGAATCTAGCCAATATTTACATATTAATGTAAAACCTTCTTATTCCATCGAAAAATGTATGGAATTATTAATCAAAGAAGGTAAAGAATCTCTTAAGAGAACACCTGAATTATTACCAATTTTAAAAGAAGTTGGTGTCGTGGATAGTGGTGGTACTGGATTAATTTATATCTATGAAGGTATGTTAGCCTCTCTTGAAGGCAACTTCATTGAAAGAAATCAAGCCACTGCCGTTGATAAAGATTCTCCAATCATTGCAGCTGGTGCGGCGATGGAAGAAGAGGAATTTGGTTATTGTACAGAATTTATCATGTCCTTAGGACCTGATAGTGTCAAAAAACCATTTAATGAAAAAAGATTTACTAATATCTTAAATAGCCATGGTAATTCTTTAGTGGTGGTGAGAGATGAAGATATCGTGAAAGTTCACGTTCATACATTAACTCCAGGTAATGTTTTAAATTATGCTCAACAATTCGGTGAATTCTTAAAACTTAAGATTGAAAATATGACCGAACAACATCACGAATTAGCGACTGGTGCTTTACATCCAGAAGATGCTCATACCGATTTAATTCCTGAACCAGAAAAGGAAGAAGAAAAAGAAAAGAGCGAATATGCGATGATCGCGGTTAGTAGTGGTCCTGGTATCGATGAATTCTTTAAAGAAATCGGTGTCAGCGAAATCGTTAAAGGTGGACAAACCATGAACCCATCCGCTCAAGATTTCGTCGCTGCGATTAAGAAAGCTAATGCGAGAAATATTTATATCTTCCCAAATAACTCCAATATCGTAATGGCTGCTAGCCAAGCTGCTGATATGGTGGAAGAAGAGGATGTTAACGTTTACGTTATTCCAAGTAAAACCATCTTACAAGGTATCAGTGCATCTATTATGTTTAATGTCGAAGCCGATCCAAAAGAAAACTTTGAAGAGATGAAATCTGCTTTACGCAATGTCAAGTCTGGTGAAGTGACATTTGCTATTAGAGATAGTGAAATTAATGGTGTCAAAGTTAAAAAAGATGACTTTATTGGCATTATGGAAAAAGAAATTATCTCTGATAATAAAGATAAGATGAATGTCTTAAAAGAATTATTAAAAAATATGATTGATGAAGATTCATCTTTAATTACCTTAATCGTTGGTGAAGGCGTTAAAGATGAAGAAGTTGAAGAAGCAAAACAGTATATTGCTGAAACATATAGCGATTTAGATTTAGATGTCCATATCGGTGGACAACCAGTCTATTCCTTCTTAGTGGGTGTCGAATAATATGAAAACTAGATCAATCTTCTCCCTTGTCATCAATCTATTAGCCTTAATCATTTCTATCGCTGGATTTGTCTTAATCCGTGATTCTTTAGTAGCGGTCTCCTATATTAAATATTTCACGCTTTTAACTAATGAGATGATTATCGTCTGCTCATTAATATCCATAGGATATGCAGTCGAAAAATTAGTGAAAAAAGATAAAGAGGTTGTTTTACCAAATTTCGTCTTTGTCTTAAAGTTAATCACTAGTGTGAGTGCGATGATTACTTTAATTACTGTCGCTACTTATTTACAGTACACAGAATATTATTTAGGTAAGGGACCTAATACCATCGAATTTTGGAATAATTTATGCCATCACTATGTGGCTACTTCCTTATTCACCCTTGGTTTTATCGGATTTGATCTAGATAAGAAATATAATTTCAAATTATCATTCCTCGGTGTTATTTTATTGGCTATTTATGCGGCTTATGCATTACCTTTATCTAACATCAAAGCTTGTTATTCTTTCTTTGGCGAAGCTCCATATGTCTTCTTAGATTTCTCTAAAGTTTCATATTGGGCGGCCGCTATTATACCTGGCTTTGTTATCGGAGCTTTTGCTATTTCCATTCTCTTATGGTTATTAAATAGAATTTGTTATTTAATCTTCATCGGAGATGAAATCAAAGAAGAAGAAATCGAAGAGATGGAAGAAAGTGTCTCTGATGAAGCTAAAGAAGAGATTAAAGTTGAACAAGAAGATGAAGATGTTGTTAATCAAACTTTAGCAACCGGCTATAAAGGTCCAAGAATTTATCACATCTCTAAAAGAAAAGAAGACAAGAGATGGCAAGTTAAATTTGCAAATGGCCAAAAAGCCATCAAATTATTTAACACTCAAGCGGAAGCCATCGTCTTTGCGAAGAAACTCGCTAAATCCCAAGAAGGTAGCATCAGAGTTCACTCCGTTAAAGGCAGAATTAGAAAAGCACACTAATAAGTGTATATTTGTCTTAAAAGATAGAAATGCAAATCAATTGATTTGCTTTTTTATTATATAAAAGAAATAATTTATGTATGGATAAACTGACTAAGTCTCCACGTTTAAATAAATTACTTTATCAGATGGGTATTTATAACCATTATGATGTTTTAAATCACTTACCGAGAAGATATGAAGATTTAAACTATACCACTGATAAAGACTTAAAAGACAAGCAAAGAGTAGTCTTATTAGGACGAGTTATTTCTTTACCGAAAATTATTCATAACCGTCATATCAGCATCACCTCATTTGATTTTATCAGTGTTAATAAGGCTTATTTCCGCGTTATAGCGTATAATCGAGAATATTTAAGTAAGAATATCAATTTAAGCGATAATTTCACTCTCGTGGGCTCTTTTAATAAAAAGAGAGGGGAAATAGATTTCATTAACATGTATAAAGGCGAGATTCCTTTAAATGAAAGAATTAAACCAATCTATTCCTTACCGACTGATTTTCAAAATTATCTATTTTCTAATTTAGTAAAAAGATCATTAGAAGAACTTGATGGTCATATTGCTTCTTTAGTTCCATATACATTTTTAAATAAATATCGTTTAGTGAAAAAAAGCCTCGCTTTAAAATGGGCGCATTTTCCAGAAAACTATGAACAAGTAAGACAATCCCTTCGCCATTTAAAATATGAAGAAGCTCTCATGTTCTCTTTAAAGAATCAAATTATTAGAGAAGAGAATAAATCTTTAGCCAAAATTAAAAAAGAACCGATTGATTTATCTTTATGTAAACCTTTCCTTGATACACTTCCTTATTCCTTAACTGATGATCAAGTTAAAGCTTGCGAAGAAATTATTGAAGATATGAATCAAAGCGGTCTCATGTATAGGTTATTACAAGGTGATGTTGGAACTGGCAAAACATTAGTTTGTTTTACCTGTTTATATGCGAATTATATTCGTGGTGATCAAGGGGCTTTAATGGCTCCGACTGATGCCCTAGCTAGACAACACTTTGAGAACGCAAAAAAGGTGTTTAAAGACACTAAGATTAAGATTGCTTTATTATTAGGTTCAACCCCTCAATCTGAAAAGAAAAGAATATATGAAGATTTAGCGGATGGAAGTATCGATATAGTGATTGGCACTCACGCTTTATTTACTAAATCCGCAATCTATTCTTCATTAGGTCTAGCCATCATAGATGAACAACATAGATTTGGTGTCAACCAAAGGTTGCAACTTGCTTCTAAAGGCGAACACGCTGATTTACTCATGATGTCAGCGACTCCAATTCCTCGTTCTTTAGCTTTATCTTTATATGGTGATTTAGATATTTCCACATTAACGACATTCCCAAGCAAGAAAAGAGATGTTACTACAAGGGTAGTTGGATCAGAGGATGAAGAGATATTTAAAGCTGTAGATGAATCATTGAATAGTGGCCATCAAGTTTATGTAGTTGCCCCATTAATCGATTATCGAGAAGATGAAAGATATTCAGTAGAAAAATTATATGCTAGATACTTGCTTAGATATAAAGAAAAAGTAGGTTTATTACACGGCAAGATGAAAAGTGAAGAAAAAGATAAAGCACTTAATGATTTTTATAGTGGCAAAACTCCTATTTTAGTGTCCACTCCTGTTATTGAAGTTGGTATCGATGTTAAAAAAGCAAATTTAATGATTATTTATGACGCTAGTAATTTTGGTTTAGCTTCTCTTCATCAATTAAGAGGAAGAATTGGCCGTGATGGTAGTAAAGCCACCTGCTTATTAACATTAGATGATAAAAACGATGAAGAAGCGATGAATAGATTATCAATACTAGTGAATAGTGAAGATGGCTTTGTTATCGCTGAAGAAGATATGAAATTAAGAGGGCCTGGTGAATTATCAGGTATTAAGCAATCTGGTTTACCAGTATTTGCTTTCTTAAATGTGATTGACGATTATAAGATTTTTGTTGTGGCTAGAGATGACGCGAAATATATCATGAGCCACAAAAATGAAGAAGAATTTAAATATATAATTTCTAAAGCGGAAAGAGAAGCTAATAAAAATAGTGTAATAAAAGGGTAAATAAACAATTAAATTGTTTCATATTACCTTTACATGCTAAAATATTTGGCGAGGATTTTTTATGGTAAAAATTGTAGTTGATGCGATGGGTGGAGATAACGGTTCTAGTATCGTTGTTTCTGCGATTAAACAATTCTTAAAAGATAATAAAGATGTTGAAATTACCGTTTGCGGTAAAAAAGAAGAATTAAGCGAGTTAGAAGGATTATGCGTTGTTATCGATGCACCTGATATTGTTCCAATGGAAGCTGGTGCTTTAGAAGTTATGAGATTAAAAAATTCTTCGATGAATGTCGCTATTAGAACAATGAAAGAAATAGGAGCAGACGCTGTTGTTTCTTGTGGTTCTACTGGTGGATTTTTAAGCGCCGCTACAATTAATTTAAAATTAATTCCTGGCGTGAAAAGAGCAGCTTTAGTTGCCCCATTTCCTACCAAGATTAAAGGCAAAAATGTTGTTATTTTAGATATCGGTGCAAATAATGAAAATTCTGGAGAAGAATTAGCCCAGTTTGCTTTAATGGGCAAATTATATAGTGAATCCGTTTATGGAGTTAAAGAGCCGAAGACCTATTTATTAAGTAATGGGGCTGAAGAAGGTAAAGGTGCTCCTGAAGTTAAAGAAGCTTATAAACTATTAAAAGAATCAGGATTTGAAGGCTTTTCTGGAAATATTGAAGCTAGATACGCTTTAAGTGGTGAGGCTGATGTTGTTGTAGCAGATGGCTTTTCTGGCAATGTTTTCTTAAAAGCTACCGAAGGTATGGCTAAGATTATGTCCGGTATGATCAAATCAGCTTTTAAAAAGAATTTATGGTCTAAAATTGGTTATTTACATGTTCGTAAAGGCATGAAAGAAATGTCTGAAACACTTGATTATAAGAATACTGGTGGTGCGATGCTATTAGGCATTAATGGCAATGTTGTTAAAGCTCACGGTAGTTCTGATGAAGTGGCGTTTTATTCGGCATTACGTGTCGCTAAAGTATTAACAGAAAAGAATGTTGTCGAACAAATTAAAAAAGGTTTAGAAAATGCGTGATATTAAAGAATTGTTAGAAAAATTAAATATTAATAGTGATAATTTAACTCTTTATGAGTTAGCTTTAACACACCCTTCATATAACGCTGATGCAAACACCAAGCATTTTGATTATGAGAGACTTGAATATATGGGTGATGCGGTTCTTGATTATGTGGCCGCTGATTTAATCTTTAATTCTTATCCTGATATGGAACCAGGCAATATGTCTAAACTTCGTTCCTTTTTGGTACAATCACATTCATTATCTAATTATGCACGCAAGATTGAACTTGCTAATTATATTAGATGCGGTCATTCCATCAGTGAAAAGCAAATTCAACAAAGTGATAAAATTTTAGAAGATTCTTTTGAAGCTTTAATTGGTGCTATCTATCTAGATAGAGGCATTAATTTTGTTTTTGATTTTATCAAAAATTCTATTTATGAAGACATCATTAACTTTGGTAAGATTGATTTAACTGATTATAAGAGCAAATTACAAGAAGAGATGCAAGCGGAGCATAGAGAAAGCGTTCATTATGTAACTATTAGTGAAACAGGTCCTGCTCATGATCGTACCTATGTTGTTAATGTATTATTCAACGATATTGTTTTAGCTAGTGGTACTGGTAAAAGCAAAAAAGCCGCTGAACAAAATGCTGCTAAAAATGCTTTGAAGAAGAGGAGTATTTAATGGGTTTAATATCTTTTTTAAAAGATAAATTTAAGAAAAAAGATGCGGTTACGGAAACTTATTCCAAAGGAATGGAAAGATCCCGTAAGAATTTTTCATCTAAATTAAAGAATCTTTCGACTCGCTATAAAGAAGTGAATCAAGATTATTTTGACGAATTAGAAGAAATTCTTATTGAATCTGATGTCGGCATCAATTTTGCTTTAAATATCATTGAAGAAGTTTTGAATAAAAGTAAAGAAGAAGGCATAAAAGATCCTGAAAAGATTAATGAAATCCTAGTTGATAAGATGTTTGTTGGTTATGCCTCTAAGGGTGATATTGTTAACGAATTACCCTTTTATGAAAATACACCCACTGTTTTATTAGTAGTTGGTGTTAATGGTGTTGGTAAAACCACAACAATCGCTAAATTAGCATATCGTTATATTAAACAAGGTAAAAAAGTGATGTTGGTGGCCGCTGATACATTTAGAGCTGGTGCCACAGAGCAATTAACTGTTTGGGCTGAACGTCTAGGAATCGATATTGCTACTGGTAAGCAAGATGCTGATCCTGCTTCCGTGGCTTATGATGGTGTTAAAAAAGCCAAAGAGAATAAATGTGACCTTGTAATTGTTGATACAGCAGGTAGGTTACAGACTAAAGCCAATTTAATGGCGGAACTCGCGAAGATAAAACGTGTTATCGGTAAAGAAATTGAAGGCGCTCCTCAAGAAACCTTCTTAATTATTGATGCCACAACAGGTCAAAATGGTGTTGTCCAAGCTAAAGCATTTGCGGATGTCACAAATCTTACCGGTATTGTCATCACAAAAATGGATGGAACCAGTAAAGGTGGGATTATTTTAGCAATCAGAGATGAACTTGGAGTGCCTGTTCGTTTCATCGGTTTAGGTGAAAAAATGGAGGATTTGCAGGAATTCGACTTAGATAAATACCTTTATGGTTTATGTGTAGAGGAAGACTAATAATGAAAGAAATTGATCTCGTATTACATTATTCTGAATTATTAAGTCTTTATTCAAATCTTCTTTCTGAGACTCAAAAAGAAATATTAGAAGACTATTATCTTGCTAATTTATCCGTTTCCGAAATTGCTGAAAATAGAAATATTTCTCGTGCGGCAGCAGAAGACGCAATCAAAAAGGGAAAAATGAAATTAGATGATTATGAATCTAAACTTGGTAGTTTAAATACTATTGAAAAAATTAGAGAAGTTAAATCAAAAGTTAAAGACAAAGAATTTATATCTTACTTAAATGAAGTGGAAAGGAGTTTAAAGCATGGCATTTGAATCATTATCTGATAAATTATCGTCTATCTTTAAAAAGATGCGCGGACAAGCTCGTTTAACCGAGAAAAACATGGAAGACATGTTAAAAGAAATCCGTGTCGCCTTATTAGAAGCTGATGTTAATTATAAAGTTGTTAAAGAATTCACTAATAATGTCAAAGAAAAAGCATTAGGACAAGATGTTTTATCAAAATTAAACCCTTCCCAAATGCTTGTAAAGATTGTTCATGATGAACTCGTTGATCTTTTAGGTAGTGATGATAGTGAAATTCATTATCAGAATAATCGTCCTACTGTCATTATGATGGTTGGTTTACAAGGTTCTGGTAAAACCACTAGTACAGGTAAATTAGCTTATTTATTAAAGAATAAATTAAAGAAAAAAGTATTGTTAGCTGCAGGTGACGTTTATAGACCAGCTGCTATTGACCAATTAGATCAAATTGCTAAGCAAGTTGGCGTTGATTTAGTTAATTTAGGAACTAAAGTATCACCTGTTGATATTGCTGTTAAGGCCAAAGAAAAAGCTTTTAATGAACATTACGATGTTTTAATTATCGATACAGCAGGTCGTTTACAAATTGATGAGCAACTCATGAAAGAGTTAAATGACATCAAAGATGCTGTAAATCCTGATGAAATCTTACTTTTAATTGATGCTATGGCTGGTCAAGACGCAGTTAATGTTGCTAATACATTTAATCAACAACTCACATTAACTGGTGCGATTATGTCTAAACTTGATGGTGACGCTAGAGGTGGTGCCGCCTTATCTATTAGACATATGACTGGTGTACCAATTAAATTCTCTGGTGTTGGTGAAAAACTAACTGATTTAGATATTTTCCATCCTGACCGTATGGCGGATCGAATCCTCGGTATGGGCGATGTGATGACTTTAGTCGAAAAAGCCCAAGAGGAAATGGACGAGAAAGAAGCCAGAAGAACCGCCAATAAGATGATGTCAGGCAAGTTCGACTTGAATGACATGCTTGAAAATATGAGAAAAGTACAAAAAATGGGTTCTTTAGGTGGCTTATTAAAATTAATTCCTGGCATGCCTAAGATATCTCCAGAACAACAAGCGGCAGCTGAAAAAGAAATGAGAAACTTTGAAGTTATTATTAATTCGATGACCCCATACGAAAGAAGCAATCCAGATGTATTTAAGTTCTCCCGTAAACAGCGTGTCGCAAATGGATGCGGTAAAACATTAGCGGATGTTAATCGTGTCTTGAAAAAATATGATCAGATGAAAGACATGATGAAACAGATGGAGAGTTATCGTAAAAGTGGCAGAATGCCTCCAGGTGGCTTAGGCGGTCTTGGCGGCTTTGGTGGAATGGGTGGATTTCCACAATAAAAAATAGAGGCTCGTTAACCTCTATTTTTGTTTAATGAACTTATGTCCTTTTTCGATAGCGTCCTTTTCCCATTTAGGAGTTTCATTGCTATCTAATTCATTTAATAATTTCAATTCTTCATTGCTATATCGATAATCTTTTAATAATTCTGGACGATTTTCTTTAGTAATTTTTAAAGATTGTTTTTTTCTCCACTTATTTATAGCTGTATGATTACCGCTATAGAGGATATCTGGGATAAGATCACCGTTATAATCAAATGGTTCGGTATATTGAGGATATTCTAATAAATTATTTTCAAATGATTCTTCGATTATACTTTCACCGCTTATGGCGCCATCTATTAATCTGATAATTGAATCTGAGATCGCCATTGCTCCTATTTCTCCACCTGTTAATATATAGTCTCCAACAGATATCATCTCATCGATATATTTATTAACTCTTTCGTCTATGCCTTCGTAATGTCCACATAAAAGAATGAGGTTTTGATGGGTATTTTGGTATAAATGTGCGGTTTTTTGATCATAAGTCTTTCCTCTTGGGGAGAGCATAACAACATATGAATCTTTTTCTTTAACAGCATTTAAACAATCAATAATTGGTTGGCATTTCATGATTAAACCAGCGCCTCCGCCGACGGGAGCGCTATCAACTCGACCATATTTGTCTTTCGTATAATCGCGAATATTAACTATACGGATCGAAACAAGGTTTTTAGCTATTGCCTTTTTAATGATTGAATTGGTCATAAAGCCGTCAAACATTTCAGGGAACAAAGTGAGAATTGTTATTTTCATAGCATGCCTTCAATTACATTTATTTTAATAATTTTGTCTTTAATATTAACGGAAATAATAAATTGTTTGATAAAAGGAACAAAGAATTCGCCTTTCTCTAGCTTCTTAACGCGTAATGTTATTTGAGCGGGGAATTCTTCAACATTTTTGACGGTTCCGAGTTCGTTTTCATTTTGATCAACGACCTTGCAACCCTCTAAATCGGAATAAAAGTAATAACCTACCTTTAAGTCATTAGAGTCTTTGATAACTTGTACTTCAAAGCCTTTATATTGTTTCGCTGTTTCTGGATCATTAATATTTTCAAACTTCACAAAATCAAATGCTCCAGAGTGGCGATACGATAAAACTGTTTGTTCTATACGCTCATTCGTTTTTTCATTATAAAAGAAAACTTTTGAACCTTTTTGGTATCTTAAATCTCCAAATGATGTAGTGGAATAAATTTTCATTGTTCCATCTAAACCATGACTATCTAATATTGTTCCTAATTTCAAATATTCCATAAATTTATAAAAAAGAGGATTAATCCTCTTTTTCTTCTTCAAATGATTCAAATTTTAAGAAAATGCGACGATTTTCGCTTCTTCCCGCTACAGATAATACTTCTCTTAAGGAATTAGCAATAATGCCATGTCTTCCTATAAGACGAGCGGTGTCTTCTTTTTCAGCTGCGACGAGAATATTAACGTCTTTTCCGTTTTCATCTTCTAAAATTCTGACTAAAACGGATTTTGGTTCCTCAACAATTGGATCTATGAGAGCGTGAATAATCTTTTCGTAATCCATCGTTTAATTATTTTTTGCTAGAAGTGGTTTTCTTAGCAGTTGGTTTCTTTTCAGCAGCTTGTTTTTTCTCGGCGGCTGGTTTAGCAGCTTTCTTTTCAGCTTTCTTAGCAGGTTTTTTGCTAGCAGCATATTTGACTAATAAACCTTTGCGGTTGAAAACAGCTTTAACTGTATCGGATGGTGTAGCACCTAAGTTTAACCATTTCATGGCTAATTCTTCATCGATAACAGCGTTTTCGACACCTTTTTCTGGATCAAAATAACCAATTTGTTCAATGTAACGACCATCACGAGCGAAACGTGAATCAGCCGCGACAATTCTGAAGAATGGATCTTTATGACGTCCAATTCTTGTTAATCTAATTTTAACGGACATAATGAGAATCTCCTTTTTCCGTCAATAATATTATTATTTATATATAGAGGTGTCAAGCAAATTTGCTTTACACTTATTTTTTCTTTTTAAATAAGGAAATGATTTTATCAACCACAATTCTGATATATAAGTTAGCGGTTAACATTATTATGAAAGCAATTAACGCTAATACAATACCTAAGGTATTGTTTCCTAATCCTTTAAGACTTGTATCAAAGTTTTTGAATAATACGTAAATAACTATTCCTAAGCCTCCACCTATTAAGGCCACAATTGAATTGATAGAGAAGAATATCGCTGATTTTTGTTTATTGGCCTTAAAGTCTAACATAAAGGCGGTGCACTTATATGTCATGAGCATATATAAAACAAAGCAAATAATAATGGTGATTATAAATGGAATTGCTAAAAATTTA
This sequence comes from Bacilli bacterium, assembly GCA_045113315.1. Taxonomy (GTDB): domain Bacteria; phylum Bacillota_I; class Bacilli_A; order RFN20; family CAG-826; genus RUG13091. Next base: position 164,914 of record JBGUIX010000002.1, on the reverse strand, counting down.
TTTTCAGTTTTTAAATATGGTGGAGTTAGTAGCAAGAAACCAACAACACCCATTAACGGAATTAAGAATGAGAAGAAGACCATCGCGTTTTCTTTAAAGACGTTAATTACTTTTTTATATAGTTTCTCGTTATTATCTTCAAAGAGAATAAATTCATCATCTACTTTTTGGACTTTTACTACTTTGCTGGTAGTTTCAGCACCAATAGATAAGTCAATAATTTCATCGTATTCAACTTGTTTTTCGCCATTAGCGGTTTTCGCGGGTTTTTTGTTTAAAACTAAGACTGGAATGTCAAAGAATAATTTGTTAATTTGTTGATCTAAAGTTGGCACAAATTGTTCATCTTGTTCGTTAGAGTCTACGAGTATATAAGATGGTGAAAATGTCGCAATTTCATCAAAAATCGCTGCAATTTTGGCATCTTTTTCAAAATCCGAGACTGATGGAAGCTCTCTTAATTTGATGAGATTTTCCTGGATGTTTTTAAGTTTTTCATCCTTCTCTTCTTTAGTGGTTACAAAGCATAAAAATAGTTTGACTAAAGAGTTAATACGAATGATAAAAAATGTATTTATATCTTCTTGATTAGGAAACACTTCAGTCTCGTTAATAAGAATTGTTCCGGATTCAACCGATTGATTTTTGAAAGTTAAGAGATCAAAAATGAATTTATCACAATAATTGAGATAATTAATTTGGCCTTTATCAAAGGAATAGGAAAAAGCCTCTTTTTTATTTTTGTTGGATGTAAGCTTAACTTCCTTTATTTCTATCATGTGATAGATTATAGCACGAAGAAATTAAATAAAGTGATTGAAAAAGAATATTGAGGTTGTTAATATATTAAAGCATGTTTTTGAACATGATACGGGTGCTCCGCTGTCAAAATGAGAATGAACACCAAGAGAAATGATATGAAGGAGGCTAACAAATTATGAATAATAATTTAGTCAATGAAGTTGCCGCCAGCCAAATTAGAAGAGATCTTCCAAATTTCTCCTCTGGTGATGAAGTGAAAGTTTCCGTCAGAATTATCGAAGGAAATAAATCACGTATTCAAAATTTCCAAGGCGTTGTTATTTGTCGCCGTGGCGGTGGTGTGAGCGAAACCTTTACAGTTCGTAAAATGTCAAGTGGCATCGGTGTGGAAAGAACTTTCCCAATCAATTCTCCTGTTATCGCCGGAATCGAAGTTGTCCGTCGTGGTAGAGTGAGAAGAAACAAAATCACTTACATTCGTAAGCTTTCAGGTAAATCTGCTCGTATTAAAGAAGTTCTTTAATGAAGTTAAGAAGGGTTCAAATAAGAACCCTTTTTTCTTACGCATGTAATTGCATCTATTGACCAAAACTCATATAATGAGATTTAGAAATAGGTCCACAAAATGAAAAGCAAACTTAAACTTATTATTTGGCCGTTAATTTATTTAGTGCTCATTATCAATGTTTGCATTTCTTTTATCTTTGTTTTTAGATCTTTTTATTACCGTTCAATTTTCGTTTCCGGTTCTTCGATGGAACCAACATTAAATGGCAATACCGCTGATCGAGTGGACTATGGTTTGATAGATGATCACGATTATGCGATTAAAAATTTAAAAAGATTCCAAATTCTTACCACCTATTATCCATTCGCCGATTCTAAAGACTATGTCGGTGGTTATAGTAGAGACAAGGTTAATGTTATTGATACAAAAGAAGCTTCCTATAAGATTAAAAGAGTTTATGGTTTTCCTGGCGAAACTATTAAGTTTGTTGTAGATGAAGAAAAAGCTAATATCGCTAAATCATTTATTAATCCATATTGCGAAGAAGCTCAATTTTACTGTAAGGAAGCGATTCAATTTGAAGTTAAAGGCCCAAATGAAAACGATGAATTTGTTCGTCAAAGCCTCAAATTTAAAAGAAAGATTAATCCTGATAAGACTATGGCCTACCAAAATTTTGAATACCATTTAGAAGAAGAAGAATATTGGGTGATGGGTGATAATTATAGTGCTTCATCCGATTGCTTTAATAAAAAGCACCCAATTTATCGCGATAATATCGTCGGTGTTTTAATATCTATTGAAGGTACTTGTAAGATTATTTCTAATACTGAAGTAGATCCTACAGATGATGGAACAAAAATATCTTATAAGTGCACAAAAAAGAAAAGACACTGGCCGACTTATTATTAGGAGCAGTTATGCCTAAAGATATTCATTGGTTTCCTGGACATATGAACAAAGCTCTTCATGAAGTTGAGGAGAAATTAAAAATCATCGATGTTATCATCGAGCTTTTTGACGCTCGCGCTCCTTTATCAAGCGTGAACGAGCATTTAGAAAAAGTGGCTCAGCACAAAAAGAAACTTTATATATTTTCTAAGTCAGATTTAGCTGACCCAAATCAAACTAAATTATGGCAAAAACATTTTCGTAATGAAGATAGTGATGTTTTAGCGGTCAATCTATCCGATAAAAATGCTTATAACCTTATCTCTCAAGCTGTTATTAAATTAGGGAAATCAAAATGGGCTAAAGAGATGGCAAGAGGCATGAAACCACAACCGATAAGAACAATGATCATCGGTGTGCCTAATGTTGGTAAGTCATCCCTTATTAATCTATTAGCGAAACGTAAAGCTGCAGGTGTTCAAAATAAACCTGGATATACTCGTGGTGAACAATGGATTAAAGTGAATAAAGATTTCTTACTTTTAGATACTCCTGGTATTTTACCAATGAGTTATGAAAATAAAGAAAAAGCCGCAAATCTAGCATTAATTGGTTCAATTAGAGAGGATATTTTACCAAATTCTGATTTAGTTACTTACTTATTGGACTTCTTAAAATATCATTATCCAGATGCTCTTAAAGAACGATTTGGTATCGAAACTATCACTAGTCATGATGAGGTTACTAGTATTATTTCTGAGAAAAGAGGATTACTTACTAATAACGGTCGTAAGGATATTGAAAAAGCCGAATCATTATTATTAAAAGAATTTAAAGATGGGCTCCTTGGAAGGATAACCTTGGAATGGCTTTAGATTTTGAAAAACAATTTTATAACGATAAAGTAAAACTGATAGTGGGCTGTGACGAAGCTGGTCGTGGCTGTTTATTAGGTGACGTTTTTGCCGGAGCGGTAATTTTGCCCTCTGATTTTCAGTGCGATTTAATTAACGACTCGAAACAATTAAGTGAAAAACAAAGAGAAGAAGCTTATAAAGTCATTGTTGAAAACGCCATTGCTTATGGAGTGGGTAGATGTAGTGCTGAAGAAATCGATAAAATGAATATCTTAAATGCCTCACGTGAAGCGATGGTAAGAGCGATTAATAATATGAACCATAAATTTGATATGGTAATTACTGATGCGGTAAAGATTAAGGGGCTAAATTTTGAAGTATATCCTTTGATTCATGGTGACGCTTTATCTTTATGCGTCGCTGCCGCCTCAATTATTGCTAAAGTGAGTCGTGATCATTATTGCTTAGAACTCGATAAGAAATATCCTGAATATCAAATTGCTAAACATAAAGGTTATGGCACTAAGATTCATATGGAAGCATTAGAAAAATATGGGCCGAAAAAAGGCCTTCATAGATTTACATATGCCCCCGTTAAGAAATATTTAATTCAAAAAGTCTCATTATTTTAGAAAATATTAAGATTTCCCTCCCTAGTTAATATATAGGAGGGATTTTTTATGTTTGGTAGAGATAAGTTAATCGCTTATGCCATTAAATACGAGGGAGATTGGTTAAAAATTTATAATGCTTTAGTAACTAGAGAAGAAATCGAAAGTGAGTATGAATTAAAAATACAATCGATGAAATGTAAAACTTTAACGATGCTTGATGATGATTATCCGTTTCATCTTAAGCAAGTTCATCGACCACCCTTTGTCCTCTTTTATTATGGCGATATATCCTTAATAAAAAATTATTATAAGAATGTCTCAATCGTAGGTTCGAGAAAATATAGCGATTATGGAAAAGAAATAACTGAGAAGATCGTAGCGGGTTTAGCAAGTGATGATTATGTAATTATTTCTGGTTTAGCTTTAGGCATCGATGCGATTGCTCATACGGCAGCGATTAATAACGGGATGAAAACAGTAGCGATTTTAGGATGTGGAGTGGACATTTGTTATCTTTTAGATAATCAGTCACTATATGAAACAATTCGTGACAATTATTTAGTGATCAGCGAATATCCAGAAGGAGTCCAACCTGCTCCTTACAAATTTCCGATTAGAAATCGCATTATTGCCGGTTTAAGTCACACCGTTATTATTACTGAAGCCCATAAGCATAGTGGTTCGATGATTACTGGTTTATTAGCCGCAGAAGGAAATGCCGATGTGATGTGTGTTCCTTATCCAATTGACGCTGATTCTGGGTGCAATGTTTTGATAAAATTAGGGGCCTATCTTGTGGAATCGCCAGAAGATGTGATAGAACAAATGACCCATTTTTAAAAGTTAAAATTTCTTAAATAAATATATGGTTTATTTAATTAGAAAAGGACGATTTGAATTAGTTGACAAGGGATTTAAATATGAGAATAATTGACGATAGCAAAAGAAGGAAAGCCATGAAATTAGTTATTGTTGAATCACCTGCAAAATGCTTAACAATCAAGAAATATCTCGGTGACGGATACCGTGTTGAAGCCTCCTTAGGACATGTTAGAGATCTCTCTACAAGAGGTAAAGGTGGACTCGGTGTTGATATCGAAAATGGCTTCGCGCCCACGTATATTATTAATAAAGAAAAAGAAGGCGTAGTCTATAAATTAAGAAGCGCCGCTAAGCAAGCTGATGAAGTTATTTTAGCAACCGACCCTGATAGAGAAGGAGAGGCCATCGCTTGGCATTTAGCGGAAGTTTTAAATTTAGATCCAAAAACCACAAAAAGATTAGAATTTCACGAAATTACTCGTGATTCCATATTAGAAGCCATGAGCCATCCTCGTACTATTGATGGTAATTTAGTGGCTTCTCAAGAAACTAGAAGAATCGTGGACCGTATTATCGGTTTTAAACTCTCTTCTTTATTAATGAGAAAGATTCATTCTCGTTCTGCCGGAAGAGTGCAATCAGCGACACTAAAATTAATCGCGGATCACGATATTGAAATTGATAATTTTAAACCTGAAGAATATTGGACTATTTCTTTAGAAAGCTTAGTTAATGGGGAAAACATTTCTTTAACTATTTTAGATGAAAACGGTAAAGCTTTAGATATTTCTTCTAAAGAACAAGCAGAAGCCATTTTAAAGAAGATTCCTGATAATTTAATTGTTAAAACAATTAGTAAAGAGTATCGCATCAAGGAAAGTAAAGAACCATTTACGACTTCTACGATGCAACAAGAAGCTTTTGCGAGATTAAAATTTGGCACCGCCAAAACACAAAGAGAAGCCCAAAAATTATATGAAGGTATCTCTTTAGGCGATGAACACGTTGGTTTGATTACATATATGAGAACTGATTCCACACGTTTGTCAGCGACTTATGTTTCTCGTGCTAGTGCCTACATTATTGAAAAATTCGGAAAAGAATATTTAGGAAGTGCTAAAAAGGTTCATAAAGGTGAACTAGCCCAAGATGCTCACGAAGCAATTAGACCAACTTCAAATCACCGTACGCCAGAAAGTGTTAGACCTTATTTAACTAATGATCAATATCGTCTTTATAAATTAATTTATAATCGTGCATTAGCATCTTTGATGAAACCTAAGAAAGATGAAGTTTTAACTATTGTCTTACAAGGTGGTGGATTAACTTATAAATTTGAGCTTAATAGAACTGTTTTCCAAGGTTATGAAGTTGTATTAAGTGATGATGATAGTGCTAAAAAATATTTCACTAAGTTCCCAGATATTAATCCTGGTGATACTTTCCCAGTGGTTAGTAAAAACGCTGAACAAAAGTTTACCCAACCTCCCGCTAGATATTCTGAAGCTAAATTAGTCAAATTAATGGAAGAAGTGGGTATCGGTAGACCATCAACCTATGCTTCCACAATTAAAATTTTAAAAGATCGTAAATATGTCGATGATGAAAAAGGTATTTTAACTAGTACTGATCAAGGCAAGAAAACCGCACACGTATTAGATAAGTATTTCCCTGATATTATTGATGCGAAATATACCGCTCAAATGGAAGCTAAACTCGATAGTGTTCAAGAAGGCGTGGAATCTCGTGTAAAGATACTTTCTAAATTCTATAAAGAATTTTCTAAAGAGTTAGAACACGCTACTAAAATCATGTATATCGATGAAGAAATTCCTACTGGTGAAATGTGTCCAGAATGTGGCAAGCCTCTCGTTTATAAAAAAGGTGCCAATGGCGACTTTATCGGTTGTAGCAATTTCCCAACTTGTAAATACGTTAAAAAAGAACCTAAAGAAGTTGTTTATACTGGTGAAATGTGTCCAGAATGTGGACGACCACTAGTGGAAAGAAAAGACTCTAGAGGTAGAAAATTCGCGGCTTGTTCTGGTTTCCCAACTTGTAGATATATCCAACAAGAAAAACAGGAAGTAGAAGAAGTGGCGGTCAAACCATGTCCAAAATGTGGTGGCGATTTAATTAGGAAAAAAGGCAAGTATGGTTACTTCCTTGGATGCCGTAATTATCCAACCTGTGGATATATGGAAAGAATAGTAAAAAAGAGACGGAAATAATTTCCGTTTTTCTTTTAGAAAATATACAATAAGACTATGAATAAACAAACCAGAGAGTTTTTAGATCATTTAGCATACGATAGAAGGTTTTCTCCTAAAACAGTTCAAAGTTATCAATTTGATATTGAAAAGTTTTTTGATTTTCTCTTAAAAGAAGGGACACTAATGGATGAAGTAGATGTCATTGTCATCCGTAACTTCTTAACTGATGAATTGAATAACGGCATCAGTAAGAGAAGCTGCAAAAGAAGACTATCCTCTTTAAGGCATTTTTATTCATATTTAGTGGACCATAAATATGTGAAGGATAATCCATTCTTATTAATGTCCGCACCAAAAATTGAGAAAAAATATCCTCATGCTTTATATAAAGATCAAGTTCAGGAAATATTAAGTGAAAACGCTAAAAGAACTGATCCATTAGCTTTAAGAGATCAAGCGATTCTTTGCTTACTTTATTACTGTGGCTTACGTGCTAATGAATTAGTGACTTTAAATGTTCAAGATGTTGACTTAATTAATCGTAAAGTAGTGGTCTTTGGAAAAGGCTCAAAAGAGAGAATTGTGCCTTTCACTATCGAGTGCCGAGACACAGTTAAAAAATATATTGAAACCACTCGAAAAGAATTACTTTTAAAGTCAAAAGAGCCGACTTCTGCATTATTTTTGAATAATAATGCCTCAAAAAATAAAAATGATGGTTATCTAACAACTAGAGGTCTTGAGTACATTTTAGATAGCATAGAAGAGAAAACAGGAACCTTTGTGGGACTTCATCCACATGTCCTTCGTCATAGCTTCGCCACGCACCTATTAGAAAATGGTGCAGACTTACGTATTATTCAAGAGCTTTTAGGCCACACCTCTTTAAACGCCACGCAAGTCTATACCCATGTGACTGTGGAAGCGATGAAACAAACATATGCTGATGCCTTTCCTAGGGCGAAAAAGAAAGAGTGATAAAATAATCCCTTGTCTTAGACAAAGGGTTTTGCTAATATATTAAACGCTGTGAATATCACAGACTACACACACTGCGGATCGAACTCCCGTTGTGCCTAACTAAAGATTGCTAGGTGGTTGAGTTCTTAGAAACAGTGGAGGAAAAACATAAGGAGGCTCAAAAAATGAGTGAAGAAGAAAAAGTTGTCGCTCCTGTAGAAGAAGCGGCTCCTGCTACCAACGAAATGGAAGCAGTTATGCATGATCCTGATGCACCAGTTATTACAATGAAAAAATTACTAGAAGCTGGTTCACATTTCGGTCATCAAACACGCAGATGGAACCCAAAGATGAAAAAATACATCTATGGTGCTCGTAATGGTGTTTACATCTTAGACTTACAACAAACAGTTGATTTAGTCAGTGTTGCTTATAAAGCAATGAAAGAAATCGTCGATAATGGTGGTAAAGTCTTATTTGTCGGTACAAAAAGACAATGCCAAGAAGCTGTTCAAGCTGAAGCATTACGTTCTGGTTCCTTCTATATCAATAACCGTTGGTTAGGTGGTACCTTAACAAACTTCAAAACCATCCAAAATCGTATTAGATTCTTAAAAGAATTAGAAAGACGCGAAGAAGAAGGCGAATTAGATCTCCTTCCAAAACAAGAAGCGGCTAAATTAAGAAAAGAAAAAGAAAAATTATCCAAGAACTTAGAAGGTATCAAGGAAATGAGAAAAGTTCCTAACGCCTTATTCGTTGTTGATCCACGCGTTGAACATAACGCTGTTGCTGAAGCTCGTAGATTAAGAATTCCTGTCTTCGGCATCGTTGATACAAATAGTGATCCAGATGTGGTTGACTATGTCATTCCTGCTAACGACGATGCAATTCGTTCTGTCAGCTTAATCTTAGCGGTTATCGCTGATGCTATCGTTGAAAGCAAAGGTGGCTTACCAGTGGTTGCTTATGTTAAAGACGAAGGTGAATCTGTCACAATGAAAGATGTCATCCGTCAAACAGAAAAAGAAAACGCTGAAAAATTAGCCAGAATCAGAGCTGAAAGAGCGGCTCGTCAAGAAGCTTATGAAAAAGAACAAGCCGAAAGAGAAGCTGCCAGAGCGGCTGCTAATGGCGAAGAAGTGAAAAAACCAGCTGCTAAAAAACCAGCTCAACGTAAAAAACCAGAACCAAAAGCTGAAGCCCCAAAAGCAGAAAAACCAGCTGAAGGAGAAACCAAATAATGGCTGAAGGAAATTTAATTGAATTAATTAAAGAATTACGTGAAAGAACCGGTGCTGGTCTTATGGACTGCAAAGGTGCCTTATTAGCAAATGATTGCGATTTAGATAAAGCTAGCGATTATCTCCGTGAAAAGGGATTAGCGAAAGCTGCTAAAAAAGCTTCTCGTATTGCTGCTGAAGGTTTAGCAATTGCTAAGAAATGTGAAAAATGTGGCTCAGTTGTCGTTTTAGAAGTTAACTGTGAAACAGACTTCGTGGCCAAAGGTGATGCTTTCCGTGCTTTAGTGGAAAATGTTGCTGATGTCATCTTAGAAAAAAGACCTGCTAATGTTGAACAAGCGAAAGAATTAACTTCTGAATTATTCGCCGATGCAACAGTGAAGATGGGTGAAAAATTCGACTTACGTAGATTTGTTGTCTTCGATTCTAAAGATGCTACTTATGTCGCAAGTTACATCCATATGGGCGGCAAGATTGCCGTGGCCGTGGCTCTTGATAAAGAAGATGCTGAATTAGGTAAAGGTTTAGCAATGCATATCGCCGCTAATAACCCACAATATTTATCATTAAATGATGTGGCCGCTGAAGATGTTAAACACGAAAAAGAAGTGCAATTAGAAGCTGCTAAAAACGATCCAAAATTAGCGGGTAAACCTGCGGAAATGTTAGCCAAGATTATTGATGCTAAAGTTACAAAATACTATTCCGAAATGGTCTTAGGCTCACAAGCCTTCTTAATGGATGATAGTAAAACAGTTGCTCAAGTTTTAAAAGAAAAGGGCGTCAACGTTTTAAAATTTGTCCGTTACCAAGTCGGTGAAGGTATTGAAAAACGTAAAGATGATTTCGCTAGTGAAGTCATGAACGAAGTTAATAAATAATGAATTAAGAAACACATTTTGTGTTTCTTTTTTTAAAAATAGGAGGAAGATCCAAATGTATAAAAGAGTCTTACTTAAATTATCAGGCGAGGCCTTAAAAGATGAAAACGCAATGCAGATATTAAATGTCGATTGCGTCAAAGAAATGGCCTTAATGATGAAAGCCTTACACGATGAAGGAGTCCAAGTGGCTGTGGTTATCGGTGCGGGCAATATCTGGCGTGGTAATTTAGCTTCTGGAATCGGTATTGAAAGAGCACCAGCCGATTATATGGGCATGATGGGAACAGTGATGAACGCTGTTTGTATGTCTAGTGCTTTAAAAGAAATTAATATCCCATCAATTGTTTTCTCTGCTCTACCTGAAATAAGTGGTATTACAGTAACCTACTCACCTGAAGCCGCTATTAAAGCTATGGAAAATGGAAATATTGTTTTCTTAGCGGGAGGAACTGGTAAACCATTCTTCACCACAGATACCGCCGCTACCTTAAGAGCGATTGAGACAAAATGTAATGTTATCTTCATGGGTAAGAATGGCGTTAAAGGTGTTTATGATAAAGATCCTACAAAATATGTAGACGCCAAATTTATTCCAGAAATAACTTATAATCAAATTATTGAAAAGAAACTACAAATTATGGATCTTTCTGCTGTAGAATTAATTAAGGATAAAGATATTGAAATTCGTGTTTTCTCAATGTCTGATCCAGAAAACTTTATTAAAGTAGCGAAAGGTGAAAAACTCGGCACTACTTGTAAAAGAGGAGAATAGTTATATGGATGAAATTGCATTAGATGCACAAGGTAAGATGAATAAATCCATCGAATCCTTACAAAACAATTTATCAACATTAAGAACTGGACGTGCTTCTCCTGCTATCCTAGCGGGTGTTCAAATCGACTATTATGGTTCTATGACTCCGATTAATCAGGTCTCATCAATTAGCATTCCTGAACCACGTCAATTATTGATTAAGCCTTATGATAAAAACGACACAAAAGCGATTGTTGGAGCGATAAACGCTGCAAATCTAGGCTTAAATCCAATAAATGAAGGTAATGTTATTAGAATTATTATTCCTGCTTTAACACAAGATAGACGTATGGAAATCACCAAACAAGCGAGAAAATATGGTGAAGATGCAAAAGTCGCTATTAGAAACATTCGTCGTGATTATATGGACTTAGTTAAAGAAGATGATTCGATGAGTGAAGATTATCAAAAGAATGTGACAGATGATATTCAAAAGGTCACAGATGAAGCGATTAAGAAAGTTGATTCTATCGTCGCTGATAAAGAAAAAGAATTAATGCAAATTTAAAATAGAGGTAAAGAAAATGGCTGGAAAAGTTTATCACGTTAGCAAAAGAAAAGAAGATGGCAAATGGCAAGTCTTCATCAGCGGTAGTGACAAAGTAATCAAATTATTTGCCACTAAAGCGGAAGCAGAAGAATATTGCGAAAAAATGGCCAAGAATCAAGGTGCTACCTTATTAGTCCATAATTCCAAAGGCGCTAATAAAGGTAAAACCGGTAATGCTAAAGTCACAAAAGGCAAATAGTTTACTGATTATTTATAAAGATCGTCGCTCATAACGACGATTTTTTTATGTATTCTATTTTTAATAGGGGTATTTTATTATATAATAACTTCAAATATTATTATGGCTAATAAAAATCAATTACAACATATTGCCTTCATTATGGATGGCAACGGCCGCTGGGCAAAGGCAAGACATTTACCTCGTCACCTCGGTCATAAAGCGGGTTGCGAAAGAGTAACTGAAATATATGAAGAATGCTATGCCTTAGGAATTAAGGCGATGTCTTTATACGCTTTTTCCACTGAAAACTGGAATCGTCCAAAAGCGGAGATTAATCATTTATTCTCTTATTTAGAAATTTTCTTTAAAAAAGAAATTAAAAGAATGCTGAAAGATGGATGCCGCATTATTGCCTCTGGTGATTTATCAAAATTACCGATAAAAACTCAAAATGTGGTTAATGACGCCATCGAAAGAACTAAAGATGGCAAGAATTTTGCATTTAATATCTGTCTTAATTATGGTGGCAAAGCGGAATTAGTAAGAGCCGCGAAATTATTTGCTCAAGATGTTAAAGATGGGAAAAAAGATATTGATTCCTTAACTGAAGAAGAATTTGAACAATATTTATACACTAAAGATTTACCTCCAGTGGATTTATTAATTAGAACTAGTGGAGAACAAAGAACTAGCAATTATTTGCCATGGCAATTAGCGTATGCGGAATTCATCTTCACGAAAACCCCATGGCCTGATTTTTCACGTGAAGAATTACATAAATGTTTAGAAGAATTTAATACTCGTAATAGAAGATTTGGAGAGATTAAAGATGAGAAATAATGAATTTCAACCAAACGAACTCAGCAAAGAAACTAAAGCTTCGATGAAAACTCGTATCATCTCCGCAATAGTGGGAGCAATTATTGTTGTTCCATTATTATTTTTAGGCGATTTCTTTATTTTTGGTTTAGTGGGTGTCGCTGTTATTATTGCGACTTATGAAATTGTTCACTGCGCTAAAAAGAAATATAATCCTGCTTTATATATTGTGGCGATTATATTAGCTTTGCTAATGACTTATTGGCCGATCATTGTAACATGGCCAGAATTCTTTAAAGATCCTTCTACAACTTGGTCTTTATTTGCTGCTTTTAATAGATTATATATATCCGTTATCGTTTTAGCTTTAGGAGCCTTTGGCTTATTCTTTATGGTTATTATCGATAAAGGATTTACAGTTAGGGATGCTTGCTTCATGTTCACGATGATCATGATTACCACATTAGGTTTCCAATCCGTTTTATATGTAAGGTATTTACCTTCTTATCAATACCATTTATCTTCACCTGACGTTCCATATTTTAATATGTACGACAATTTAGAATCCGCTTTATTAATTATCTATATTTTACTTGGAACATTTATGACTGATATCGGTGCATATTTTATCGGTGTTTTCTTTGGAAAACATAAGATGAATCCAAGAATTTCCCCAAAGAAAACTTGGGAAGGATTTGTCGGTGGTATTGTCTTCTCATTCATTTTTTCATTTGGATTTGGAATGATTATGTGTGTTACTAAACATCCATTAGTTATTGGAATACTTGATTTAGAACATTGGTATTTAATATTAGGTTTATCATTCATTCTTCCATTTGTTTCCACTCTTGGAGATTTCGTTTTCTCCAGCGCTAAAAGACATTTTGAAATTAAAGATTTCGGTAATATCATGCCTGGACATGGTGGTGTTTTAGATCGTACTGATAGCGTCATCTTCTCGATGATTACTTCTGCGATATTCTTAGAGATGATCTCTTATTGGAGTGTATTTGTTAAATAATGAAAAAGATTTGTTTATTAGGAGCATCAGGATCGATAGGCACTCAAACACTAGATGTCATGAGAAAACATCCTAGTGATTTTGACCTTGTTTCCTTTTCTGTTGGTAAACAAACTAGAAAAATATCTTCTATACTTAAACACTTTAAAAATGTGAAAGCCATTTGTATCAAAGATAAATCAAAACTTTCTTATTTTAAGAAAGCCTATCCATCCATTAGTTTTTATTATGGTGATGAAGGCTTATTAAAAATTATGGAAGTAGACGCTGACATGGTAGTTAATGCCTTAGTCGGTTTTGTTGGTTTAAAACCCACACTTCATGCTTTAGAAAAAAATAAAATAGTTTGTCTCGCAAATAAAGAAGCTTTAGTAGTGGGTGGAGAACTCGTTAATAAACTATTAAAAGAAGGTAAAGGAAAACTTTATCCAATTGATAGTGAACATAGCGCGATAAAAAAATGCTTATTAGTCGATGATAAGAATGTTTCTAAAATTGTACTCACGGCTTCAGGCGGAGCTTTTAGAAAATTAAATAGAGAACAATTAAAAGATGTCACCCCAGAAGATGCTCTAAAACATCCAACCTGGAAGATGGGAAATAAAATTACCATCGATTGTGCGACGATGATCAATAAAGCTTTTGAAGTTATAGAAGCTCATTATTTGTTTAATTATCCCTACGATAAAATCGGTATTACCTTACATGATGAAAGTATGGTCCATAGTTATGTTATTTATAACGATGGCTTATTAAGACTTGATATCTCTAAACCAGATATGAGAAATCCTATAAAACTAGCATTATATGAATTTAATATTAACTTTGAAACTAAGACCGCTAGAACATTAGAACAATTTGATAAATGGCATTTCCATGAATTTAATCCGAACCGTTATCCAATTGTTTCTTTAGCGAAAAAAGTAATTGAAGAAAAAGGTGTTTATGGTGCTATTTTTAATGCCTCTAATGAGGTTGCGGTTCACGCCTTTTTAAATCATGAAATTCCATTTTTAATGATCGAGGAAATCGTTTTTAAAGCTATGGATAATTTTAAAAATATCAAGCATCCAAATTATGAAAAAATTGCTGAAATTGACGCAAAAACTCGTCAATTCTCCACTAAATATATAGAAAATTGGAGGAAATCACATGCCTAGAATATTGATGACTATCCTCTATATTTTGCTATTTATTGTTATGCTTTCCCTCCTCATTATGATTCATGAGTTAGGTCATTTTGGAGCAGCTAAAATCTTTAAAGTTTATGTTCAAGAATATTCGATTGGTTTCGGTCCTGCTTTAATTCATAAAAAGAGAAAAAATGGCGAAACTTATTTCTCGCTTAGAATCATTCCTTTTGGTGGATATGTTTCGATGTATGGAGAAGGAACGGAACTTGAAGATGGTGTGGTTGTTGATAAGTCTCGTTCTTTAGACGGCATCAAGAGATGGAAAAGAGGAATCATTTTAGCGGCTGGTGTGACGATGAACGCTTTACTAGCCTTAACGATGTTCTTTATCACTAATATTGCTTTTACTGATCATCAACTTTATTTAAGAAATATGACTATCGCTCCAGATAGTATTGCCGAAAAAGCTGGTTTAAAAACTTTAGATGTTTTAGCGATTGATGAAGAAGTGGAAGAGAATAGTAAAACATGGAAACCTACTGATACATCATCTATGCATTTAATCGATCCGAAAGCGGTTGTTACTTATAGTGATGATAAAACTCAAGAAGTTCATGCTTATATCGATGTTAAGAACTTAAAGAACTATAAAGATATTTATTTAAATAAATATATTGTGATGTATGCCTCTAAAGATGGTGGAGAAGAAGAGCTTCATGTTGATTTCTCTAAACAAATTCCAGTGGACACTAACTTTAAATCAGTCTCGATAAACATTAAAACTGTTATTGAATTTAATGAGAAAAGAACTAAAGGAATTAAATTTGAAGATCACCAATTAACTATTGGAAAAGATTCTAATGGAGGATTAGAAGATTTCGGATATTCTTTCTATTTAGAAACTATTAAACCAAAACCATTCTTTAAAGCTATTGGCCAATCATTTGTGGATTTTGGACAATCCGCAACTTTAATAGTGAGAACATTTGGAACAATGTTTACGAAAGAAACATGGAATTCCATGGGTGGTATTGTGGCTATTGGCTTTGAATCGACAAGCGTTTTACAAAATCTTGGTTGGGGTAAATTCATTTATCTATGGGGTGCTATTTCAGTTAACTTAGCGATTGTTAATTTATTCCCATTCCCTGGTTTAGATGGTTGGCAACTTTTAGTGTTAATCGTCGAAGGAACCACACGTAAAAAGATTCCTGAAAAGGTCAAAACAATTGTTTCAATTGTTGGTTTGGTATTACTCTTTGCCTTTATGGCTGTTATATTATTTAAGGACCTATTCACTTACGTATTTTAATTATGAATGACAAAATGAAACGTTTTCTAACAAGTATCGGCATCAATAATATTGATGATTTTGATCTTGATTTTGAAATGGTCGGATATAACAGATTTGTCAAAAATCGTTTAGATATGGTGATTGTTAAAGACACACCTTGGCAATATTCTTTATTAAGAGAGTTCCAAGATGGGCTTAATAATATTAATTATCAATATTTACTTCGTTTCTCTTATAGAGTGAGACCGAATTTAAATGATGTCATCACTTTATTTGAAGAATGGTATCAAACTTTATATCGTCTCCCTCATAACTTAAATGTTTATGGAGATGAAGATGGTTATATTCTTATTGAATACGCTAACGAAGCGGAAAAAGAACAATATAAATTAATTATTGAAGACTTCCGTTCCTTCTTAGATTTCATCTCTTATGAATTTGTAATTAAAGAAACAGTTAAACAAGATGAAGAAGAAGGTGAAGTAATTTCCGAAAGGAAAATGAAAAAACTCGTCAAAGAAGCGACAATTGAAGCTAACGAATCAATTGAATCTGATGATGGCATCGAAGCTAATGACGCAAGTGTTGCCGAAGAATTAATTGAAAGAGATAGAGAAGAATTATCTAAAAACGCTGGAGAAGTTTTCTTAGAGATGGCTAGAAGAAATATGGAAGCCATGATCGAAGAAAGAAAAAGAGCAAGATTAAATAAAAGAGGTAATTATCAACCGATAGATAATATCGATTCTATAAATCAAAATTCTGGAAGTGTCGACTTTAACGGAAAAGTGTTTTCCATTGAAATTAAAGAATTTGGTGGCAAAAAGAGACTTAATATTGGTGTTGGTGATCCTAATGGTGGAGCCATCTACGTCAACATGTATGAAAATAGCCAAGTAAATGATGACGTCATTAAACATATTGTTAGAAATGCCAATGTCAGAATTAGAGGCGTCGCTTATTTAGACGACTTTAATAAATCATTACAGATAAAAGGCCATTATGTTGATATCCTTCCACCTGATGAAGTAGAACCAGAAAAATCGGAACAACATCGTGTTGAACTTCATCTTCACTCCACAATGTCAGCGATGGATGGTGTTGGCACCATGATTGATTATTGTGAATACGCTAAAGCTTTAGGTCATAAGGCTATAGCTATTACTGATCACGCTGTTGTTCAAGGCTATCCTGATGCTCAAAAAGCGGCTAAAGACACTGGTTTAAAAATGCTTTATGGTTGTGAATTTTATATGGTTGAAGGAAAGCTTAATCCTATCAAAAATCCATGTAAAACCCCTTTAAATAAAGCAAAATACGTGGTTTTAGACTTAGAAACAACTGGTTTAAGCTGCCGTTATAATCGCACGATTGAATTTGGCGCGGTACGTGTCGAAAATGGTATTGAAACTGGTAGATTAGATATTTTAATTAATCCAGAATGTCCAATTCCTCATAAGATTAGTCAAATTACCAAAATCACTAATGAGATGGTTAAAAATCAACCAACCATTAAGGAAGCTTTCCCAAGGATTTTAGAATTTTGCAAAGACGCAATATTAGTCACACATAACGCCGACTTCGATATTTCGTTCTTACAAGAAGAACTCGTGAGATGTGGTTTACCTAAATTAGATAACCCAGTTATTGATACATTAGCCTTATCAAGATATTTATTCCCGAAAGCGAGAGCGCATAGATTAGGCGACTTATGTCGTAATTTTGAAGTTAACTATGATGAAGAAGGCGCTCACCGTGCTGATTATGACGCTAGCGTCTTAAACGAAGTCTGGCAACCGATGATTGTTCTTTTAAATAAAGAAAAACCTGGAATTACCCATGAAGATTTAGATAAACTCGAATGTACTTCTGAACACATGAGACATTTTAGACCTGTCCATGTAGTTGCTTTAGCAAAAGATAAAGAAGGATTAAAACAACTCTATAAATTAGTTTCTAAATCGCATATCGATTATTTAGCGGAAGTTCCAAAGATTCCTCGTGAAGAAATCGAAAACTTAAGAAGTCATTTAATATTAGGCTCGGCTTGTTTTAATGGTGAAGTTTTTAGAACCGCTAGATACTATAACGAAGAAACATTAAAGAAAGTGATGTCTTTCTATGATTATATTGAAATTCAGCCTTTAGAAAATTATTCTTGGCTAAAGAATATGGGCGAATTAGAAGAGGAAGAAATTCTTACCTATATCAAAGATATAGTGAAAGCCGCTGATGAGATTAATAAACCAATCTGTGCCACGGGAGATTGTCACTATGTAAAACCAAGCGATAAGAAATATCGTGATGTTTATATATCCGCTAAAGGTTTAGGTGGCGTTTTACACCCACTTAATCCATATGCTAGAAATCGTCTACCAAGATTTGAAAATCCTGATCAACATTATCGTTCCACTGATGAAATGCTTGATGCAATGAGTTTCTTAGGCAAAGAAAAAGCCTTTGAAGTAGTGGTCACTAACACTAATATGATCGCTGATAAGATTAATGCTATAGTGCCTCTTCCAAATGATAAACTATACACCCCATTTATTGAAAACTGTGAAGAAAACTTAACTAACATGGTCTATAAAAAAGCCCATGAATTATATGGTGATCCATTACCAGAATATATTGAAAATCGTCTTAAGACGGAATTAAACGGTATTATTTCTAATGGATATTCAGTTATTTATTACATCGCTCATAAGATTATTAAAAAGGCCAATGATGATGGTTATATTGTTGGATCACGTGGATCTGTTGGCTCATCCTTTGTGGCTACAATGGCAAATATCACGGAAGTTAATCCATTACCTCCACATTATTTATGCAAACACTGCCATCATTTAGAGTGGGTTAATGAAACTGACCCTGATGTGAGAAGTGGTAGTGATCTACCTGATAAGAAATGTCCAATATGTGGTGAAGAGATGATTCATGATGGTCAAAATATTCCTTTCCAGACATTCTTAGGATTTAACGCTGAAAAGGTTCCTGATATCGATTTAAACTTCCCACCAGATTATCAAGCTCAAGCTCATGCATATACAAAAGTCTTATTAGGTCCTGATAACGTTTTTAGAGCAGGAACTATATCCGGTGTTGAAGAAAAGACCGCCTTTGGTTTTGCTCGTGGTTATATTGAAAGACTTGGTTTAAATCCAGATGAATACCCACGTGCTAAGATTGCTTATTTAGCTTCTGGTTGTGTTGGTGTTAAAAGAACTACAGGACAACACCCAGGTGGTATTGTTGTTGTTCCTAGTAATTATGAAGTCTATGATTTTACCCCAGTTCAGTACCCTGCTGATAACGCGGAAGCTGATTGGCGTACAACTCATTTTGATTTCCACTCTATCCACGATACAATACTTAAACTTGACCTTTTAGGTCACGTTGACCCAATGGCTTTAAAAATGATGGCGGATTTAACGGGTGTAGATATTCATACTATTCCAATGAATGATCCACAAGTTCTTTCCTTATTCTCTTCTGCTAAAGCCTTAAAGATGAAACACGATTATTTACAAAATAGAACTGGTGCTATGGGTATCCCAGAATTCGGTACTGAAAACTCCCGTCGTATCTTAGAAGAAACTATGCCTACTAAATTCTCAGATTTAGTGATTATTTCTGGTCTATCTCATGGTACAAATGTTTGGAGTGGTAATGCTGAAAAATTAATTCAAAACGGTACAGCGACATTAAGAGAAGTTATCGGATGTCGTGACGATATTATGACTTATCTAATTCAAAAAGGATTACCTGCTCATATTTCATTTGCCATCATGGAAGATGTCAGAAAAGGCCGTGGTTTAAAACCAGAATATGTGGAGATCATGAAGGCTAATAAAGTTCCACAATACTATATCGATTCCTGTAATTTAATTAAATACATGTTCCCGAAAGGTCACGCTGTGGCTTATGTTACTCAAGCAGTTCGTGTGGGTTATTTTAAAATTTATTATCCTCTTGAATTTTATGCGACATTTTTCTCTGTGAGATGTGACCAATACGATATTGAAGCGATGATTAAAGGTGAACAAGCCATCATAAATCGTTTAGATGAACTTAAATTAAAATCTAGAAGTAAGACTGAAAAGTTGTCTCCTAAAGAAACTGAACAAATTAAGACTTTGTCCATGGCTTTAGAAATGGTGCAACGTGGTTATAAATTCGAAAATATTGATTTAGAGAGAAGTGATCCTGTGAATTTCGTGGTCGATAAAGAGAATAACGCTTTAATTCCTCCATTTATCACTATTGATGGCTTAGGTGCTAATAACGCTATGAGTGTTAAAGAAGCTCGTAAAGATGGACCATTCCACTCTAAAGAAGAGCTTTTAAGGAGAACTAAATTAACATCGACAAACGTTCAAGATTTATCTAGAATGGGTGTGCTCGATAATCTTGACGAAACTGATCAGTTATCGTTATTTGATTTTTAATCGGGAAGTAGCGCAGTTTGGTAGCGCGCTTGGTTCGGGACCAAGAAGTCGTGGGTTCAAATCCCATCTTTCCGACCATTATGAATATTGATGATAATCTTCAGATTATCATTTTTATTTTATTCATCGATATTATAGCGATTTCATATTTTAATAAAATATAGTTTGACTTATAATACTTAAATATGAGCGAAGTGGTAGAAATCAAAAGAAAAAAAGGTGCCTTTGAAAAAAGAATCCATGAAATTGATTTTTTACGTGGATTTTTAATTAGCTTAGTTTTAATGGATCACCTTTTCTGGTGTCTACAACACTATAACGGAATCTGGATGATTACCACGGGTGGTGCTTTCTTTGAAACGATGTATAAGATATTCTCTTTCTATTGGAATAGTACCGCTAGAGATATTGTTCGTTTCATCGCTTTATTTGGATTTACCTTTATTTCTGGTGTCTCTTCGGCATTTTCTAGAAATAACTGGGTAAGAGCGGGACAAATGTTACTAGTATTTGCTCTAATTGCAGTTGGATCTAATTTATTAGATGCTTCTCATTTTTTAGGTGATAGTCAAGGCTCGGTTAGAATCGATTTTAATGTTATCGGTGTTTTAGCTTGGTCCACGTTATTCTACTGTTTTGTCCAAGGAAAGAGTTGGAGAACCATCTTAGTGGGTGTTTTAATTACTTTCTTATTATCTTGGTATTTGATTCCTGAATTAAACACACTTTATTTAAATAAAGGCTGGCACGCTTATGTTCCGCCTCTTTGGGAACCTGAAGATCAAGCTGATTGGATGCCTTTATTCCCATTCATATTCTTCTTCTTTATGGGTGGACTATTCTCCTACTTTGTTTATAAAGATAGAAAATCAATTATTCCACATAAAGGAAATTGGGAAAGACCGTTCTGCTTTATGGGTCGACATTCCTTATGGATTTATTTAGGACATCAAGTGGTGATGCTCCCGGTATTTTTGTTATTAAATGTATTTTTAGGTTAGATTATGGAAAATTTAAGTTGTTACGAAACGTTATTAGAAGCTGTTAAAGATTACCCACATGGTTTAGCGGTTTATTATCAAGGTAAAAAACTTTCTTATAAGAAATTTGACAAATTAATTAACCGTATGTCAGATATTTTAGTGAATTGCTTAGATATTAAAAAAGGTGATGTTTTATTAATTGCTCAGCCTAATATTCCTGAAGTTTTAATATTGTTTTACGCTGCGAATAAAATTGGAGCGGTTTGTAATTTTGTTCATCCATTTACTCCATTTAACCAAATCGTTTCTATTATTGAACAAACAAATTCAAAATATGCTTTCTTATTTGAACAACGTGTTGCCAAAGAAGTAGAAAGATATCGTGAAATCGCTGATAAAGTGATCGTCACTCGTATTGAAGACTTTTTACCTTTAGGTAAGAAGTTTATTTATCATAACTTTATGAATAAAGCCATTAGAAAGAAACTTGGCAAATGGAGAGGCTCCTTCCCTGGCTTTAAATATTTAAAAGATTTTAAACCCGCTCATAAGAATCCTGAAATTGTTAAGAATAATGGTGCTAATACATCTATTCTCTTACATAGTGGTTCAACTACAGGTCAACCAAAAACTATTTGTTTATGTGATAACAACATGAACTTTGTCGCTAGCCACGCTTGTGAGATGTTAGCTTGCACACCTGAATATATTAGAGGTGGTGGAATGTTATCAGTTTTACCATCATTCCATGGATTTGGTTTATGTATCACCATGCATGCTCCATTAATCACGAGATTTGCGACCATTTTGATGCCAAAATTCTCCGCTAAAGAAACAGCGAAATTGATGAGAAAAACAAAAGTTAGCTGTATATGTGGTGTTCCTACTATGTATGAAAACTTACTTAAATGCGATGATTTCATTCATAACAAATATTTAAAACGTTTACATGTTGTTTTCTGTGGCGGTGATTCTTTACCAAGGAAGCTACAAGAAGATTTTAATAAAGTGATGAAAGAAAATGGTTCTACCTGTCAGATGTTTGAAGGCTATGGCTTAACTGAAGGCGTTTGTGTTAACATTGTTAACACTTTTGCTCATAATAAACCAGGATCTATCGGTTATCCAATTTCTGGAGCAGAATTTAAAATCGTTGATGAAAATGGTAAAGAACTTCCAAGAGGAGAAATTGGAGAAATCTGTTTAAAATCTCCAGCGGTGATGAATGGTTATTATCATGATGAAGAGGCGACTAAAGAAGCATTAAGAGATGGCTGGTTATATACTGGTGATCTTGGTTATATGGATGAAGATAACTTTATCTTCTTTAAACAAAGAAAAAAGAGAGTTGTGAAAGTCTCAGGCGTGGGTGTCTTCCCAACCGAAATCGAAAGACTTGTGGAAAGTGTACCAGGAGTAGAAGCGTGTTGCGCGATTCAAATTCCTGATCCGAGATTACAAAATGCGATTAAAATTTTCGTGGTCGCGAAATTCTTCGATGAAGTTGGTATGAGAAATGACATCATGGACACTTGTCGTAAATATTTAATTAGATGGGCAGTTCCTAAGGAAATTGAATTTGTCGATTCCTTACCGAAGACTTTATTAGGAAAGATCGATTTTAAAGTATTGCAACAACAAGAAAACGAAAGAAGGGGAATTAAATAAACGAAGCGGCCATGGCGGAATTGGTAGACGCGCTAGTTTCAGACGCTAGTGAGGAAACTCGTGGAAGTTCAAATCTTCTTGGCCGCACCAATATAAATAATTATGAAAAGTAAATTTTTGTTTTTATTAGCTTTATCGATGCTACTTTGTTCTTGTAACGCTAACAAAGGTAAATCAAATGTTAGTGGTAATAGTGGGGATAATACCTCTACTATACAGACAAGCAAAGATATCGATTATGATGATGACGATGATTATAATCTCAAATCTATTTCTTTAGATAAAAGCAAGATTATTTTACAAGTGGGTAAAAAATATACCTCTTTAATTGTTAACTTTAATCCGAGCACTGTTAGCGATGAAGAAAAAGAAGGTGTTTGGGCCTCTGATAATGAAGCGGTAGCCACAGTAAGATATGGCATTGTAACTGGTGTTAATCAGGGTAGAGCAAACATCACATATACCACAAATATCGGCAAAAGAATCGGGATTTGCTCGGTTATTGTGGTAAATTCGACCTCTGATATCGTTGAAAAGTATGAACAAGTCGATGATGCAAATTCCTTTGCTAAAGGCGATGAAATCATCTTTGCAGAACCTAATTTTGGAGTTGTAGCAACCCTTGATAGAGTGTCAGGATATTTAAAAGCCAAGGCTGCTTCATTCTCATCCAATAAAAGAGAAATCACTAGCTTCCCAGAAGACACTGGTGAGTTCTATTTATTTACTGGAACTGAACCCGAATGTTTCAATTTATATACTGAAAGTGGATTCTTAAGCGGCAAAGAAACTGAACGTGGGCAATCAGTAGGATTTGTTCCTAGTAAAGGAGCGATTAACTGGTTATTTGAAAAACCGGAAGGCTACACAGATGTTTATTGTGTTAATGGTGATATCATCAATGACTACTGGTTGATGTTTAATAAGATCAATAGTGGCGATATTAGATTTAATTTATATGATTCTAACCCAACCGAACTGATGTCGGTGGCGAAAATATTTAGAAAAACATATTACATTGGAGGTAATCCATTATGAACAAAGTAGAACTAAGTTTAGTTTTAAAAAATAGTGATAAGGCTTTTTATACTTTAGAAGAATTAAAAAGAGAAGGATTTAATGGGACAGTTATTTCCACTGAGTCTTTAAGACATGTCATTGAAGATGATCCTCAAGAACATCATTTTCTAAATTTAAGACATATTGAAGAAAGAGAATTAATGCAAAGTATTCTTGTCATCTTTATCGTTGATGAAGATAAATTAGAAACTATCAAAAAAGTTATTAGAAATTACACAGATAACTTTAAAGCTATTAAAGGATGTATGTATTCACGTCCAATGTCTGATTACGAAGGTTCGATTTAATTAATTATGGATTTTCATATCTTTTTATACATCGCTCTTCTTTTGTTCGCGGCATTAATCTCCACGAGATTGATGAAACTTTTAAAATTACCTAATGTTACCGGTTACATCATTACTGGTATTATCGTTGGCCCATTTGTTTTTGGTTTATTTTTTAATAACTTTACTTATGAAGGTATAAAAGAAAGTTTAATTTATAATTACATTGATAAGATTAAATGGGTTTCCACAATCGCTTTAGGATTTATCGCTTTTTCTATCGGTTCATCTTTTAAGATGTCGACCTTAAAAGTCGTCGGTAAAAGAGTATTAATTATTACCGTATTAGAAGCCTTATTTGCCTCTATTGCGGTTATCGCTGCTTTAATTGTGATGCACTTTATTATGCCTAATTTAGTGAGCTGGCAACTTGTCTTAACTTTAGGGGCGATCGCTAGCGCTACTGCTCCAGCAGCAACTTTAATGGTTATTAAGCAATATAAAGCGAGAGGACCATTAGTTGATACTTTGTTACCAGTTGTGGCATTAGATGACGCCGCTGCTTTAATTCTTTTTGCGATATTATTCCAAATTGCTACTTCATTAAATGTGAGTGGTGGATTTGATGCTTTTAAGATGATCGTTAAGCCATTATTAGAAATCATTATTTCTCTATCTATTGGAGCGGCTTTAGGTTTCCTCATCTCATTTATGAATAAATTTTTTAAATCGAGAAATAACCGTTTAATTATCGCGATATTTTCTGTCTTTTTAGCCTGTGGTTTATATTTCTTATTTAGAAGTAAATATTTAGGTGGATTTGAGCTTTCATCATTACTAATGTGTATGATGATTGGAGCGATATACACAAATATGTGTAAGGATAGTAACCGAACACTAGATGTCATGGATCGATTTACTTCTCCTATATATTTGATGTTCTTTGTGATTTCTGGTGCATCTTTAGATTTAACCATCTTCTTTAATAAGAATGGCTTATTAGTGTTAGTTATCGCTATTGTTTACATGATCTTTAGAGTTATCGGTAAATGGTTTGGCGCTTTTACTGGAGCCTCTATTTCTCATAGTGAAGAGAAAATTAAAAAATACCTCGGTTTTGCCCTTATTCCTCAAGCTGGTGTTGCGATTGGCTTAGCCACAACCGCTTCTGCATTATTCTCCGCTAATGAAGAAACTAAAGAAGTTGGTGCTTTAATTATCGCCATTATCTTAACTTCCACATTAGTGTATGAATTAATTGGTCCATTAGTGAGTAAATTTGCTCTTAAGAAAGCAGGAGAAATTCCCGAAGAAGAATAAAACCTTATATTTTATAATAATAAGGTATATGCGCCTGTAGCTCAGTTGGATAAGAGCATAGCCCTCCGAAGGATAAGGTCGTACGTTCAATTCGTACCAGGCGCTCCAAAGCTAATAATACGAACCTCGAGTTCGTTTTATTTATCTCTTTAAAAAGAAAAAACGATTATATATAATATGCTCGTTGCCCGAGTGGTGAAATTGGTAGACGCACTGGACTCAAAATCCAGCGGTAGCGATACCGTGTCGGTTCGATTCCGACCTTGGGCACCATCTTAAAAGTTTACAATCTCTGATACATTGTCAGGGATTTTTTAAAACTCACTGGTCAAAAATTAAAAATCATACGGAATGAAAACTATAAAACGCACGGAATATTGTTGACTATAACCTTTCTTTTATTTAAAATAATGTTGAGGTAAACGATGAATAATACAGATTATAAAAAAAGAATAATAGATAAAACACTTAAAGAGTATTTAAAAATATTTGGTGCAGTGTTAATTGAAGGGCCAAAATGGTGCGGAAAAACTTGGACTGGCAGAAACGCTTCTAATAGTGAGTTTTTATTAGCTGATCCAAAAAATAATTTTAATAATAGACAAATTGCACTTCTTAATCCTGATTTAGTTTTGGATGGTGATAACCCCAGATTGATTGATGAATGGCAAGAAGTACCTTCATTATGGGATGCCGTTAGGGGGAGAGTAGATTCTAATCCAATAAAAGGACAATTTATTCTAACAGGATCATCTTCTGTCAACAAAAGCAAATATATTCATTCTGGGACTGGCAGAATTGCTCATTTGAAAATGCGACCAATGTCATTGTATGAAAGTGGGATTTCTGATGGCTCTGTATCTTTGCGCGACATTTGTTATGGAAAAGCAATTGATTGTATAACTCAAACTGTAACATTAGATAAATTGATTGAATGTGTGCTTGTTGGAGGATGGCCTTCTGCTTTAAATATGAATGTTAATCAGTCACTTGTTATTTCGAAGGAATATATTAAATCTGTTTTAAATGAAGATATTTACAAGATTGATAATATTAAAAGGGACAAACATAAAGTTGAATTGTTATTAAAATCGCTAGCAAGAAACGAAGCTACTACTGTTACCAACAAAACATTAAAAAACGACATTAAAGACAAAGATTATGATGATATTGATGTCGATACTATCGCCGACTATTTGAATTTATTAAGCGATTTATATTTAATTGAAAATATACCGCCATATTCATCAAGAATCCGTTCATCTTTAAGAGTTAAACAAAGTGAAAAAAGACGTTTTGTTGATCCTTCATTAGCGTGTGCCATTTTGCATTTAACAAAAGATAAATTATTAAATGATTTAAATTATTTCGGGTTTTTATTTGAATCGATGGTTGAAAGAGATTTGCTTACTTATGTCGATTCTTTTAACGCAAAGCTTTATCATTATCAGGATTATGCAAATAACGAGATAGATGCCATTATTGAATTAGAAGATTCTTCATGGTGCGGATTTGAAATAAAATTAGGTGCAAATCAAATTGATGAAGCGGCTAATAATCTCGTTAAAATTAATCGTGAAATAATTGAAGATGGTGGCAAACCAGCTAAGTCTCTTTGTGTTATTTGCGGTTTGGTTAACGCGGCCTATAGGCGTCCAGATGGAGTTTATGTAGTTCCACTGACATCCTTAAAAAATTAAAAATCATTTTTATCATAAGTATAAAGACAACTTAAATAAAACCGCTCCTTAAACTTGACCAAATCGTCATGATTTAATGGAGGTTTTTTATTTAATAAAATATCTTTTGTGAAACAAGTGCTATAATACACTCATGACTTTTCAGATTTTATTACAAGTAATCTTATTCGGTATTGCCTTAAGTGCGGATGCATTTTCTGTGGCGGTCACTGATGGATTAACTTATAGCGATATTAATAAAAAGAAATCTTTCTTTATCTCTTTTGTCTTTGGATTTTTACAAGCCTTTATGCCTTTAATCGGCTTTTGGCTTGTAGAATTAATAGAAAGATTAGCGGGAGAATTCGCTGGCGCTCAAGCAGGTAATATTGCTTCTAAAGTAGTGGTGTGGGTGGCTTTCGGTTTACTGATATTTATCGGTGGCAAGATGCTCATTGAATCAATTATGGAAATGCGTAAACCAAGTGAAGAAAAGAAAGAAAGATTATTCTCAGTTAAAGAAGTAATATTCTTTGGTTTTGCTACTGCAATTGATGCTTTAGCAGCGGGTGTGGCTTTTCACGCTGATGTATCAACTGTCTATACCATTTGGTTACATGTATCTATTGTTTTAGTAATAACCTTTTGTATCTCTTTAATGGGATTATTTTTAGGTAATCAAATTAATAAATTATTAAAAGGTAAATATGAGATATCTGGGATTATCGGAGGATGTATTCTTATCCTTTTAGCGGTATGGATTGTCTTATCTCATTACCTTGGTATTTAAAATAATTAGTGTTTTTATTATTAAATTCTTTATAATAAAGAAGACATAAGTAAGCGGGAGTAGCGAAGTCATATATTCGTCAACACGATATTAAATCCGGAATATGACCATAGTTTATGAGCGAGACGATTACTGCAAAAGGAGTTTTTTATGTACGAAACAAAAAGTTCCAAGGAAACACTTAAAGAACTAAGTGTTGATCCGAAAGTAGGCTTATCTACTGAAGAAGCAGGTCAAAGAATCGCTAAATATGGCCTAAATAAATTAGCAGAAAAGAAGAAAACACCACTTATATTAGTGTTTTTATCTAATTTTAACGATCCGATGATCTTCATTTTAATTGCCGCTGCTTTATTAAGCGTAGCGATTAGTATTTATAACAGTATCCATAATGGCGCGGATTTTGATTTTGCTGATCCAATCATCATCATGGGTGTTTGTGTTTTAAACGCTATTATTGGTACGGTACAAGAAAGTAAAGCTGAAAAATCATTAGAGGCTTTAAAAAGAATGTCTTCTCCAACTTGTATTGTCAGAAGAGATGGGGCTTTAGTTGAACTAAAAGCCGAAGAACTTGTTCCGGGGGATATTGTTATTTTAGAAGAAGGAAGAACTGTTCCAGCGGACTTAAGACTTATTGAAGCCATTAATTTAAAAACTGATGAGTCATCTTTAACTGGTGAATCTTTACCAGTCGAAAAAGACTCCGAAATTGTTTTTTCTGATGAAGTTGGGGTTGGCGATAGAGTCAATATGGCTTATATGTCCACACCTGTTGTTTATGGACGTGGTGAAGGTGTTGTCATTTTAACTGGCATGAACACTGAAACTGGTAAAATTGCAAAATTATTATCAGAAAGTGATGATGATACCACTCCTTTACAAAAACAATTAGCTAAATTATCAAAATTCTTAGGTATTTTAACTTTAGCGATTGTCATTGTTTTATTCGGCATTCAATTAATTGATTTATTTAAAACTAATTCCGTTAAACCATTAACCACAGATGGTTGGATTGATGGAATTATTGAAAACTTTATGTTTGCTATCTCATTAGCGGTGGCTGCTATTCCAGAAGGTTTACCAGCGGTTGTGACTATCGTTTTAGCTTTAGGTGTTCAAAAGATGGTTAGAGCTAACACAATTGTGAGAAAACTACCATCTGTTGAAACATTAGGTGCTGTTTCTGTCGTTTGTAGTGATAAAACTGGAACATTAACCCAAAACAAGATGACAGTAGTAAAGGCCTATTTAAATGGTAAATTTGTGGAAGGTGAAGAACTAGTTAATAAAGATTGTATTTTATTAGCTTCTGGTTTATCACTTTGTAGCAATGCTTCCGTTGATAATGGTTTATATGGTGATCCCACTGAAATTGCTTTAGTGGAATATGCGAATAAACTTGATTTACATAAAGATTATTTAGAAAAGAAATATCCTCGTATTAACGAAATACCTTTCGATAGTGTTCGTAAGATGATGTCTACACAACACGAATATGAAGGCAAAAAAGTTATCTTCACCAAAGGTGCGATCGATTCAATTTTAAAGAACGCTGATCGTATTTTAGAAAACGGTAAAGAAAGAAAAATAACCGCTAAAGATAAAGAGAATATTATGGCGTCTAGCGATAAGATGGCGGTCTCTGCTTTACGTGTTCTCGGTTTAGCTTATAGAGAATCTAATGACTTAAAAGAAGAACAATTAGTCTTTATCGGTTTAGTGGGTATGATTGACCCACCAAGATCAGAAGCCAAGAACGCTGTTTCCATCTTTAAGAAAGCTGGTATCACCACAATTATGATTACTGGTGACCATAAGACTACCGCCTTAGCGATTGCTAAAGAACTTGGCATTGCTGATGAAAACGGCGAAGCCCTTTCTGGCGATGAAATCGATGCCTTAACTCCAGAACAATTACAAGAAAAAGTGAAGACTTGCCATGTTTTTGCTCGTGTTTCACCACAAAATAAGGTTCAAATTGTGACTGCGGTTAGAGCCAATGGCAACATCGCTGCGATGACTGGTGATGGTGTTAATGACGCTCCTTCATTAAAGAATGCCGATATTGGTATTGCCATGGGTATTACTGGTACTGACGTCGCTAAAGGAGCCGCGGACATGGTCTTAACCGATGATAACTTTGCTTCTATCGAAAAAGCGGTTGAAGAAGGTAGAGGCATCTACACAAATATTAAAAAGACGGTCTTATTCTTATTAAGCACAAATATCGCTGAAGTTTTGGCGATGTTTACAGTAGTGGTGATGTCTTTATTCATCCATAACTACAATTTACCAACCCCATTATTAGCGATTCATATCTTATGGGTTAATTTAATTACTGACTCCTTACCAGCGGTCGCTTTAGGCGCTGATGAAAAGGAGAGTGGTATCATGGATGATAAGCCAAGAAATCCAAAAGAATCCTTATTCTCTAGAGGTGGTTATTATCTCACCTTTGGTTATGGTTTATTAATTACTATTACCACAGTATTAGCTTATTTATTACCAGTCTTTATTATGGGTCACCCATCTTCCTTAGATGATATCGCCTTGTTATTAAATGAAAATACTGACATTAGAATGATTAGCCAAACCATGGCTTTCTGTGTCTTAAGTTTCTCAGAATTATTCCATATGTTAGGTATGACTTCCATTAGAAAGTCATTCATCCATAATTTCTATAGCAAAAACTATTTATTATGGATTTCCTTTGTTTTAGGCATCGGACTTAACTTCTTTGTGGTTATGGTTCCTGGAGTGAACGGTTTCTTTAAATGCGCGCCACTAAACGCCTTACAATGGGGTTTAGTATTCGCCTTGTCCTTTGCTCCAATTCTTGTTCACGAGATCATTGTTCTCATTCTTTTCTTAAAGAAAAAGATTAACTCTACTAAAGAAAAATAATCTAGTAGAGTAGATACAGGTATCTGTAGAGAACTAAATTATTATTTATCTAATACAATTATGGCCATGGAAAGAAAAACAATTCTCATTATTGGTGCCGGAATTAGTGGTTTGACCGCTGGAATATATGCGGAGCAAAACGGTTTTCACGCGGTCATATTAGAAAAAAATCCTTCTGTCGGAGGTCTATGTACAGGCTGGTATAGAGAAGGAAGATATATCGATGGTTGTATCCACTGGTTGACTGGTACTAAAGATGGTAAAGATGTTAACACGATGTGGAAAAACGTCGGTGCTATCGATAAAGATACTAAAATCTTACAACTCGATAGTTGGGGAACTTTTGAATATCAAAACACTAAAGTGACTTTCTACCGCGATCTTAAAAAAGCGGAGGAAGAATGGATAACAATTTCTCCAGTTGATAAAAGAGAAATTAAACATTTCTTTAAAATGGTTAGAGATATCATGAGCATCAATTTACCTTTAGATATGCCTGTCTCAATGATGAATCCATTAAAAGTCATTAAACTTGGATTAGATGTTTTAAATGTTTGGCCAAGTTATTTAAAGACGATGAAGATGAGTTGCGAGAAATATGCGAAGAGATTTAAACATCCGGCGCTTAGATGGGCGATTACTCATGCGCAACCAGGGGCTGGTAACTTATATTGTATGCTCTTTAGCTATGCCACTGTCGCTAGTGGCGATGGTGGAATTCCAGAAGGCGGTTCTAAACCGATGGTGGAAAGAATGAAAAATCGTTTCTTATCATTAGGTGGAACTTTAAAACTTAATAAAGATGTTTCCTATGTTTTAACTAGTGATAATAAAGCCATTGGCGCGGTCCTTAAAGACGGCACGAAATATTATGGTGATTATGTAATTTCCGCTTTAGATCCTAATTTCACTATGAACAAATTATTATTAAATCAATTTAAAAATAATAAACTCGATAAGAGATTCTTTAATCATAAACGTCACCCCGCTCCTACATGTTGTTTATTAGCTTTTGAAGGAAATGATACAGACATTCCGGCTCCATATTCTTTTGAATGTGAACCGTTATTTGTCGGTGGAGCTAAGATCGATCATTTAACCATTAGAAACTATAACTACGATAAAGAAACATTTGTGAAAAACGGTAAAACTATCTATAACGTTTTAATTGATCAATATGGTGACGAATATAATTACTGGAATGATTTATATAAAAATAATCATAAACAATATCGTCAAAAGAAAGTGGATTTAGCCAACGCTGTTAAAGCTAGAATTATTGCAAAATTCCCGCAATTTAAAGGTAATTTACGCATTTTAGATGTTTCTACACCTAAAACATTAAATCGATACACCAATGCTTCTAGAGGAGCATATATGGGTTTCTTATATACTCATAAAGACTCAATGTATACCCATAACGGGTTTGTCAAAGGTTTAAAGAATTTTGTGATGGCCAGTCAATGGTTACAGTGCCCAGGTGGACTTCCTCTTGCTTTAGCGGAAGGTAAATTTGCTATTCAAAGAATTTGTAAAAAAGAGAATTATTCATTTGCAATTAATACTTCAGGATTGAAGATTACAAAATATCATCATTAATCTCTTGCAAGTTTTCTTTAGTTTTACTAATATATATAAGCGGTTTAGTTGCCGACTTAGCTCAATTTGGCAGAGCAACTGAATCGTAATCAGTAGGTTGTTGGTTCAATTCCGATAGTCGGCACCAATTGGGTATTTAGCTCAGCTGGGAGAGCACCTGTTTGACGTACAGGAGGTCGGCGGTTCGATCCCGTCAGTACCCACCAGAATGTTTATTAGCCTAGAAATAGGCTTTTAATTTACTAAATTATCTTCTTTGATTAAAATTACTTACATGCATGTGTAGTTCAATGGCAGAACGTCAGCTTCCCAAGCTGAATACGCGGGTCCGATTCCCGTCACGTGCTCCAATTTGAGTATAATGGCAGTTAACACAAACTGCCTTTTTACTTATAAAAAGAACATGTTTTATATTTCCCAAAATTAAAAACTTTTTTAAAAATGAGAAATGTATGAAGAAAAATCGATAAAAAATTTTGTTATAATGTTTTCGTGAGATATATAGAGTTAGCTAATTATTTGTTTTCTATTAAAGACCAAAAGCATGCCGAGTTTTCAGGTAATCTTTCCAATAGTTCTTACATAACTATCGGTGTTAAAAACCCAATATTAAGAAGTATCATAAAAGAACATTATAACGATACAGATTTATGCTTAGAAGATTTTGAATGTAGTAAATATCTAGAAATAGATTTTATCTATTTTGGTCTTGGTTTAAAAAGATGTAAGACAATCGAAGAACAATTAGTATTTCTTGATAAGAATATTAAATACGCTCAATCGTGGGCTGTCACAGATACTATCAACCACAGTCTTAAAAAATGCTCTTTCGACTTGTTTTGGGAATTCTTTTTATCGCATTATCAAAACGAACACATTTACACCAGAAGATTCTCATATATCTTTGGTTTGATGTTTTACAAAGACAAAAGAATATTAACAATATTTGATTATTTAAGTGAATCTGATGAATATATGGTGATGATGGCGGAAGCGTGGCTACTCTCTACCATAGCGATAGAATATCCTCAACAAGTATTTGAATTATTGAAAAAAATGGGCGATCAAAAACTTAAACTCAAAACGATTTCTAAGATTTGTGATTCTTTGCGATTTAGCGATGCGCAAAAAGAGCATTTTAAATCTTTAAGGTTAAATTAAAATCTTGTAGAACGAAAAATGCATTGGTCGTGTAGGGAATTACAAAATCAATGTAT
Organism: Bacilli bacterium; assembly: GCA_045113315.1. Classification (GTDB taxonomy): domain Bacteria; phylum Bacillota_I; class Bacilli_A; order RFN20; family CAG-826; genus RUG13091. Next base: position 131,390 of record JBGUIX010000002.1, on the reverse strand, counting down.
TGGTCGTGTAGGCAAAAGACAAAATCATATTTATACCCTGATTAAAGTTAGGGTTTTATTTTTGCTAAGATAGACACTTATATCTATATATGATAAATATTTATATAAGCATGAAAGAATTAAAGAAGACATTATTAAGAATGGGCTTTTACTATTTGCTATTGGTGGTAAATGCGATTTTTTCTTTAACTTTTATCGGTGATAATTTCCCCACTAGAAACTTACCTTCTATTTATCTTTTAGTGTTATCTTTTTGTTTAGTTTTATATTATTCACATCGACTTCCTCCAAAAGGAACAACACCCTTTTTGATGAAATCAATTGCTTGGTTAGCGGTTTTGCTTATTATATTTCGAAGCATCAAATATAGCGCTTTCTCCAAAGTCGATGTTTTAGCTCGTCATACTTGGTATTTCTATTATGTTCCAATATTATTAATGCCTCTATGCCTATTTTTTATTGCTTTATTAGTGTCTAGAAAGAAAGGCGACCATTTACCTAAATCATGGTTATGGGTAGTCGTGGTGACTGGTATTTTTATCTTATTAATACTCACTAATGATTTACATCAACAAGTATTTAAATTCCAAGAAGGTTTTGTTGATTGGAATGATAAATATGACCATGGTTGGTTATTTTACGTTATTAACGTATGGCAATATTCTTTATATATTGCAGCTGTAGTGATACTCATTATTAAATGTCGAGTGAGCGAATCAAAAAAGAATGCTTGGGTCATATTAATTCCAGCAACCATTGGGGCGGTATTATATATTATTTTACTTACCGGTTTTGCTCCTAAAATAAATGGCTCCACAATTATTGAATTTCCAGAAGCTCATATTTTTACTATCGCAATTGTCGTGGAGTGTTGTATTGATCTCGGTTTAGTTCCGACGAATAACGAATATAAAAAGATATTCCAAAATCTTTCTATTTCTTCTGAAATTACCGATGAAAAAGGAAACCCTATTTATCTATCTAGTAGTGTTAATCCATTAACTAAAGAACAATTTGAATTAGAAAGTGGTTCTCGAATTGATAAACATACAGTTTTATATAAGATGAAACTTCCTGGTGGTTATGGTTTTTGGAAGGATGACATGAAAGAACTAGATTCTATTAATGAAAAATTATTAGAAGCTAAAGAAGATTTAAAACAAGAAACGGAATTAATTAAATTAAGAAATGATTTAGAAGAACAACAAGCGAAGATTAGACAAAGAGCCCTTTTATACGATAACATTGCTGAACAGAGTAAAAGACAATCACAAGCCATTTCTGAACTCGCTAAAAAAGCAAAACTATCGAAAGATACAAAACTAAAAGATGAATATCGAAGAAGAATAGTTTTGTTAGGAGCTTATATTAAAAGATATGCAAATCTCATGCTTTTATCAGAAGAAAGCTCTTTGATTGAAGTTGGTGAATTAAAGATATCTATTGCGGAATTGTTGCATTATTTGAATTATTATGGCGTTCCTGGTGAATTAGTAGGTGAGGCTAAATCATTAATTTGCTCATCTTCCGCTTTAGCGGTATTAGAGATTTTAGAATTAATTATTGAAGATAATCTAGATTCCTTAAAAGGCGTCTTTGTTAACCTTTTAGTGGAAGAGGAAGTAAAGATTAAATTAATCGTGGAACATATGAGCCATTCCTTATCAAAAGAAAAAATCAAAGAATTAGAGGCTTTAGGCATTAATGTTTTAATCACTTTCGAAGATGATATTACTTACATCACTTTAAGTATGAAGAAAGGAGAAAAATTATGATCTCCTTTGCTAATTTATCTTCTTTAACTAGAGCCTTCTTTGCTTTATGGGCATTATTACTTTGTGTCATAAATATCATGAATTCTGTTCTCGCTTTTGATAAGAAGAAATATTTTTTTGGATGTATGGGAATTATTCTTTTCTTACCGAATTATTTCTTGTGGCAGGTGATATTTGATTATTCTTTATCTATTAGTAGTGGAAATATCAATATTGTTTCTAAAGCTATGGTGGAATTAGCCTGGATTTATTGGCTAATAATCTTTATCGTTTTAACGATTTTAGGAATTATCTTACTATTTTTTAATATCCGTTATGAGAAGAACTATCTAACTGTTAATTCAATTAAGATTTATCTAGATAAAATCGACTGTGGTGTTTGTTATTATAAAGATAATGGAAGAGTCATATTCGTTAATATGAAGATGAATCAATTATCTAATAGATTAATTGGCATAGATTTGTTAAATGGTCTTCAATTTTATGAGGCGACAAAAGATAAGATTATATCTATTGGTGAAGAGAGATGGAAATTTACTAGCCGTGATATTCTTATCACTAACGAACATCTCCATGAAATTATCGCGATGAATGTCACTAGTGAATATCTAAAAACCCAACAATTAGAGAAAGATAAAATTGAATTATCAAAGATAAAACAAGAGCTTCAAAATTATAATTTGAGTATCGATGAAGTGGTGAAACACCAAGAAATCTTACAAGCGAAAATTAATATTCATGATGAGATGAATCGCTTAATGCTCTCTACAGTGGCTTTAGAAAATGAAAATAATTCTAATTTAGATAAGATATTTGCATTATGGCAAGAGAATGCTTCTTTATTATTTATGGAAGCAAAAGAAAATAAAAAAGAAGTGATCGAAAGAAAGATTATAGATTTAGCGAAAGCTTTAAAGATTAATTTAATTTGGAAAGATGAACCATTATCCATCTTAAGTGAAGAAGAAAGAAACATCTTTTATATAGCCGCACAAGAAGCTATCGCTAATGCGAGTAAACACGCTCATGCTGACCGCATGATTATTTCACTTATTAAAAAAGAAAATTCTATTGAATGTAATTTTATTAACAATGGTGAATTACCTGATAAACCGATTTCATTTACGGGTGGATTAGCGAATTTAGAAAAATTAGTTAAAAAGAATAATGCTTCTATTAAAGTTAGTTATGATAATCAATTCGTTTTATCGTTGATATTTTTTAATAAAAATAATCCAAACGGCTGATGTGAGCTTTTGCTAATTTTGGATAAAATAAATATATGGCATATAGAGTTTTAATTGTGGAAGATCAAAATATTCCTTCTGAACTATTTAAGATTTATATCGAAAGTAGTGAGGATTTTGAATACGCTCTTTCGATTTCTAACGCTTCATTAGCCTTATCGATATGTGAATCTAATAATATCGATCTCATCCTTATGGATGTGATGACTGATTTAGGTCATAACGGTTTAGACGCTGCAGAAGAAATTAAAAAGAAATTTCCAAAAATTAAAATCATCATCATTACATCTATGCCTGAATATTCTTGGCTAAAAAGAGCGAAGAAAATCGGTGTTGATTCCTTCTGGTATAAAGATGGGCAAAGAAATAGCTTATTAGATATCATGAGAAAAACCATGGAAGGAAAACATATCTATCCTGATGAAACTCCTGTCGTTAGAATAGGAGCGGCTACAAATCATGATTTTACAGAAAGAGAATTAGATGTCTTAAAAGAATTAACTACCGGTGACACTAACGCGGAGATTGCGGATAGATTATTTATATCTGTTGCCACTGTTAAAAGTCATATCCAACACCTGATGGAAAAGACTGGTTTTAAAACCCGCACTGAACTTGTGAGTGAAGCACGTGGTCTTGGAATTGTGATTAAAGATAAAAGTAATTAGATAGATAAATACCGAGCAGATGTTCGGTTTTTTATTAAAAAATAGATAAATATCATACTATTGGCTGATGCGACTAAAAAGTTTTGTCGGTTAAATTATTTATATAAATAAAAGATTAGAAAGGATTTTTAATTATGAAAAATAGCAAAATTTTTCTTAGTTTAGCTCTTTTGACTGTTCTTGGTTTAGGTGCTTGTAATAAGGGCAAAGGAAAAAGTTCCGTCGCTCCGACATCTTCTGAATCTTCTGCATCAGAATCTTCATCATCTACTCCAGCACATCAACACACACCTGGTGAATATGGCTTCTGTACATGTGGTCTATATTTAGGTCAATCGTATGCTTTAGAAGAAAAAACTGTTAGTATCCCAAATACCTTTATCGGAAACATGAACGTTGGAGATAAACGCTTCTTCTCTGTGAGTGGTTTAACCGAAAAGCACGGCTTACACGTCGAAGACTGGGATGGTTGGGATTGGGATCATGAAACCGAAATCGGCGCCGATGTTCATGCCTATAGAAGACTTGATAATGGTAATATGGACGAATTGTTAATTGGTTTTAACACTTCTCTAGATGATATGACCCAAGAACCAATTTCCTTTGAAGAAGATAAAAATATTTATTTTGTCATCGAAGCTCATAAAGCGGTTAATGATGGCTTTTTAGATCTTGTTGAAGACCATATCTATAGTGATAAAACTGGTTCATGTATCGCTGATGGTGAATTTAGAAACGGTACATTCGATGGTGACACCTGGGAAACCATTCCTGCTGGTAGCTGGAGTAAAATTGGCATCTCTTTCCAAGGTGATGAACATTACCATTATTTCAAATTAGTGGAAGATCCAAACCATCTTCAACCATTCTCTCATCATAAATTCAATTTCAACTTAGCAAGCCTTCCTTCTAACTGTGTTAATCTCTATTATGCAGATGCAAATAATAATCCTGTTGAATTATCACTTACCGAAGGTCAAGAAACAGAAGTTCCTGAAAATGTTCATGCTTTATATGTTAGACTCACTCATAAACAAGTAGTTTCAGGCGGATCTTTCTCATTAAGAATAGTGGAACACTGTAATGAAGCACACGGCTATTGCCCAGATTGTGATTTAATCACATTGCCAAATTCTAATATTCTTACAATGAACGATGGGTTTACTTCAGAATTCCCGGTTGTAAAAGATCAAAAATATACTTTTGCTTTTGACTTTGGCACCACTGAACAATTTGCGGTTCAATTTAGTTCCACTGTTTGGGCCCACGTCGCTGCATCTATTTGGTTATATGTTTATGATGATGTTAAGAAAGATTTCACATTAGTATATCGTGCTAGTCAAGCTACCAATGAAATAGAATATGATCTAGATGAAGTGTATTACGGTACAAGTAAAGCTTTCTTTGAATTCACTGCTAAAGATTCTTTCCCTGATGTTCAAATCAGAGTTCACGATCAAGGCTAATTATTCTATTAATTTATTAAGACTAGAGGTGTTCCCTCTAGTTTTTTTATTCATAAATGAATAATATTTACATATGAAAATTTGTTCATATATTTATTGCAAATATGAATAGTTGTTCATATAATATTATCGAGGTAAATAATTATGAATCGTTTTCCTGATGAAGATATCTTATTCAAGATGAGAGATATGCTCTCAATAGTGAGTGATATCACAAGATTAAAAATCATGTTCACCTTATTAGATGATAATCAAAATGAAAAGTGTGTGAGCGAAATAGTAGAATCTACTGGTGCTAGTCAATCATTAGTGTCTCACCAATTAAAAACCTTAAAAGATTTTGATTTAGTAAGTGTCAGAAGAGATGGTAAGAAAATTTATTACGCTTTAAAGGATGATCATGTTAGACAACTTATTAGTGTGGCTTTAGAACACGCGATGGAGGAAGAATAATATGGTCAAGAAGGTTTATCATATCTCTGGCTTTGATTGCGGTAATTGCGCGGCTAGAACTGAAAGACATTTAAATAATAAGGATTATATAGAATCTGCGGTTATCGATTTCGCTAGTAATAAGATGTTTATTTCTTATAAAGAAGCACCTTTAACTATTGATGAATTAAAAAAGGTTATTAAAGAAGTCGAAGAAGATGAATTAAATTTATATGAAGAAGGATTAATTAAGAAAACTTATCATATTTCTGGTTTTGATTGTGCAAACTGCGCATCTAAAACTGAAAGACATCTTAATAAACAAGAATATATTGAATCTGCGAAAATCGATTTTGCCACAAATAAGATGTATATCACTTATGTCGGTGAAGCTTGTTCTATTAATAAATTAAGCGATGTTATTAAAGAAGTAGAAGATGATCCTTTAGATATATATGAAGAAAAAGCCTTAAATAATAAGGAACACCACGAACAGAAAATATTTACCAAAAATATGTGGCTTATCTTATTTAGAGTAATATTTGCGACGATTGTGACAGTGATATGTATTTTCCTTTTAGGAAAAGAACAATATAACTGGGTGAGATTTGGTTTATATCTAACGGCATTTTTAGTCTCTGGATATGATATCGTTTATAAAGTTATTCAACATATTAGATATAAGAGTAATCCTCTTGATCATAATTTATTAATTTCTTTAGCAGCGATTGGCGCCTTTACTTTATGCATCATTCAATTTACTAATTTTGATGCGCATAGAGAACACGTTATTCATTATCTTAATAATGATTATTCAATCGCGATGGATCATGCGATGGACGCTTTAATGGTGGTTATCCTCTTCCAAATTGGAAGAATCATCGAATCGGTGGCCACGAATAAGAGCAAAGCCGCGGTTATGAAAGCAGTGGAACTAAGAGTAGACACCGCTAATTTAATCACTGAAGAAGGAATTAAAGTAGTTTCTCCTGAAGAATTAGAAGTTAATCAAAATATCATTGTTAAAGTTGGCGAGTTAATCCCTGTTGATGGAGAAGTTATCGATGGTGACGCTTTAGTGGATACTTCTTCTTTAACTGGTGAATTTGTTCCAGTTAAAACCGAAAAAGGAAATGACGTTTATTCTGGCTGTTTAATAAAACAAGGGCAGATTACTGTTAAAGTAAAAAAGATATACGCTGATAGCACAGTTAGTAAAATTATTGAATTAATTACTTCCGGTGGAGAAAAGAAATCTAAAGCCGATGAATTTATCGCTAAATTTGGTAGAGTATATACTCCAGCGGTTGTGGTAGTCGCTATATTAGTCACTTTAGTGATGGGATTAGTTGGAGTATTTACCAATAATCAAAATTGGATGAACGCTGTTTATTATGGACTTGAAATCTTAGTGACTGGTTGCCCATGTGCGATCGTTATCTCTGTTCCATTAGCCTATTTTGCAGCCATTGGTTTAGCTAGTAAAAATGGTATTGTGGTAAAAGGCGCTTCTTTCTTAGACAAATTAGTAGAAGTAAAAACTGTTGTTACTGATAAGACTGGAACGATTACGGAAGGTTCTTTCTCCATTCAAAAGATTCATACGAACAATGTGAAAGAAGATGAGTTGTTAAATTATTTATACGCTATTGAATCTTTATCTAATCACCCAATTGGAAAAGCGATCTGTCATAACATAGAAACGAGCAAAATCGCTTCAGAAATCAAGGATTTTAACGAAATTGCAGGGTTTGGTGTTACTGGTTATTATCAAAATAAACAAGTCATTGCAGGTTCTTCTAAGCTATTAAATAAATACAACATTAAGTTTGAAGAAGCTAAAGAAGTAGGAACAATTATCTACGTTGCGGTCGATAGCAAATATCTCGGTTATGTCGTTTTATCTGACAAACTCAAAGATAGCGCTAAAGAGATGGTGAGCTTGTTACATAAAGAAAATATCGATGTTGTTTTATTAACAGGGGACCACGAAGAAAATGCGAAAGATATCGCTATGAAGTTAGGTATCGATCGTTATAGAAGTGAACTACTCCCAGAAGATAAAGCTAATATTTTAGAAGAAGAAATTAATAATAGTAAAGGTGCTGTGGCTTTTATCGGTGATGGTATAAATGATGCGCCTAGTATTATCCGTAGTGATATCGGTATCGCTATGGGTGGAATAGGGAGTGATATCGCAGTGGAAAATTCTGATATCGTTATCATGAACGATGATCCGTTAAAAGTTTATGATGCGGTGAAGATTTCTAAGATTGCTAGAAGAGTGGCTGTCTTTAATATCATCTTCTCCTTATTCATTAAGATTGGTGTTGCCGTATTAGTGGTCTTACAAGATTTCATCAAAGGACTAGAAATTCCAATGTATATCGCTGTACTTGCGGATACTGGTTTAACTGTCTTAATGGTCTTAAATTCCTTAACCGTACTATATAGAAAAATAAAAAGATAATATATTTATATATTAAAATTAATTCTACCCATTAAAAATTTAACTCTACTTTTTAAAAATAAAGAGATAGAGAAATAAATTGATGGGTAGATTTTTTATTTAAATAAGTCGTTTTAATATATAGCCATGTGTATCGATGATGTTGCCATTCCTAGATACTCTTTGGCAGAGGAATTACTAAATGCGATAAGTCACGGATTAGGGGCTATTTTTGGTGTAGTAGCTTTAATACTTATGCTTATTAAAGTGATACCATTAGGAGATCCATTTAAGATTAGCGCCTCTATTATTTATGGTTTATCTTTAATAATTTTATTTACTATATCTTGTGTATATCATGCCTTAGCAAAAAATAAAGGCAAGAAAGTTTTAAGAATATTAGATCATGATGTGATTTATATTTTGATTGCCGGAACTTACGCTCCATATACATTAGTGGCTTTAAGACCATATAATGTTTGGAATTTAGGTAATGGCACAGTAGCTTATATTATGTTTGCTATTGTGTGGATATGTTGTATTGTTGGAGCAGTCTTTAATTCTATAGATATTCATAAATATCGCATTTTATCAATGGTGTGCTATCTAGTTTCAGGCTGGGTAGTGGTGACCGCTTTATTTGTCTTGTGGGATATCATTACTCCGACTGGTGTATTGTTACTCCTATTCGGCGGCATTACTTATACCGTCGGCGCGGTTTTATACGCGATCGGTGCGAAGATAAAATATTTCCACTCATTATTTCACCTCTTTGTTTTAATAGGTGCAGTATTGATGTTTATATCAGTATATTGCTTCGTTTTATAACAAAAAACTCCTCAAATCGAGGAGTATTTGTTTGATTTTAATTTAATTATTTAGCAAATCTTTCTGCGGTTGCGACGGCTACAGCCACCATTTTACCAAGGCCTAATTGTCTTTCTTCAGCAGTGGCTTTTCTATCTGTTTTAATGAAGTGATCAGTAACTGTTAATAAGCAAAGAGCTTTTTTATTTAAATAGGCAGCGTTGCAATATAAAGCATAAGCTTCCATCTCTACACCCATAACGCCTAGCTTAGCCCATTTCTTCCACATATCTTTATCAGTGTCATAGAAGACATCAGCGGAAAGAATGTTACCACCATGGAATGGAACACCTTGTTTTTTGCATTCCTCATAAGCGGCAACAATAGCTTCTAAATCCGCACCCGCGGAATAAGTACCATTCACGCCATATTGTCTTCCCCAGCTTGAGTCTGTAGAAGCGGTGTTACAAATTAATACATCAAATAAATTGATATCTTCTTTATAGGAACCACATGTTCCAACACGGATGATGAGGTCTACTCCATAGTGAGAAAATAATTCATAGGAATAAATTCCGATAGATGGTTGACCCATACCAGAGGCCATAATGGATAATTTTTTACCATTTTTTGTAAATCCGGTAAAACCGAGCATACCACGGACATTTGTGACTTCGGTATAATCCACTAAAAAGTTATCAGCGATCCATTTCGCACGTAAAGGATCTCCAGGCATTAAAACAACATTCGCAAAATCACCAGGATTAGCGTTTATATGAGGTGTTCCCATAATATATCTCCTTAAATACGTTAATATTTTAAACTATTTATCTTCTTTATAACAATAAAGATTAATATTTTGATGACAAAAGTATACACTAATGAGTATGAAACAACTGGAATTAACAATTACACATATTAAGATTCTAGATACCATCTCTTTATTAAATAAAAGAAACATGTATCCATTAAGCGATGGTGTATATAAGATTGTCTCTGGAATTTTAGATGATGAAACTGAAGAATTAAAAGATTTACAGACATTTGGAACTTTAATCTCTTTTAATAGCAAAAAGGTTTGTAGATATCTATTAGCCCTTTATCGTTATGGTTATATTAAAAAAGTTTATAACAAGAAAAAAGATAAACTAGTTTATGCCACAACCGATTTAGGTGAGATGACTCTTTTTGATTTTCATAAGAAACATAAAAAACCATATATTAAAAAAAGAAGACACTTTAAAGAAACGATTTTGAAGATGTAATAAATAAATTTATTGAATAGATTTCTAATCGCCTTTAAAATTAATTAGTTGGTAGGAGAAAAATTAATGAACTTTATTTGGAACACAAATGGATTTGCTTGGGGTAACTTTGCCCTCACTTTATCTTTGATAATTGTCTTATATGGTTTATTAACTTTTTCTTTTTATAAGATGTGCCGTCGTAAATCCGCTTTTATCATTTTAGCGGTTAGCTTCGTTTCCTTTATATTTGCCTATTTATTTAACTTATTATATTTTGGCATTATCGTTGCCGCGATATTTGCTGCTTCTTTAGCGGTTTGTTTATTTGCAAATTTAGGTGACTTAAGAGCCTTCTTAGGTAACCCCTTTAAAAGAGCGAATGTTAAATCTGCGAACTTCGGTGTTGAAAAGATTTATAATCGTGAAGTTTTATATAAAAAGATTGAAACCGCTGTCTTAGCCTTATCCAAATCGAAAACCGGAGCGATTATCACATTTGAAAAGAACACATCTTTAAAAGATATTATCGGTAATGGTGTGCCAGTCCACGCTCCTGTTTCTCCAGAACTTTTATTAACAATCTTCTATGAAGGAACAAGATTACATGATGGTGCAGTAGTGATCCATGGTAATGAAATCGTCGCTGCTAGTGTCTTCTTTACTCCAACCACTAAACCATTTGCTGGTAAATATGGTTCTCGTCATAGAGCGGCTATTGGCATATCGGAAATATCTGATGCCGTCACAGTCGTCGTTAGTGAAGAAACTGGTCGTATCTCCTTCGCAGTGAACGGAGAACTCGAATCAGTGGATCAAAGCATCTTCTTAAGAGTCTTTGAAAACTACATGAACGAGAAAGGCGAAAACGCTTAATAAATAGTGATTTATCACTATTTTTTATTATTATGGATAGCAAATATATTTACGACTTTATCATCAAAATCCAAGCTATTGCCAAGATTGGTTTAACATATAGTAAAGATCCATATGCGATCACTAACTATAATGAAATCAACGATTTATCTAAGAAATTCTTAGAGGATTTTACTAATGTGAAATTAGACCGTCCTAATTATTTCACTAAAGACATTTATCCAACACCGAATATTTCTGTTAGAACAGTAATCTTAAATAAAGATAAAACTAAAGTGATGATGGTCAGAGAAGCTAGTTTAGGAACATATTCACTTCCTGGAGGGTGGGCTGATTTATATGATTCACCATCTAAAGTGGCAAAAAATGAATGCTCACAAGAAGCAGGCGCTGATATTGAAATTGTCCGTTTAGTGGGTATAACTGATAGAACCCCATTTAAGAGTAGTGCCTCAATTCCAGAATATGTTGTCATCTTTGAAGGTAGGATTGTTGGTAACTTACGCGAACATGAATATGAAACTGATGATGTAGGTTGGTTCGATATTAACAATTTGCCTCCTATTTCTCGTAAGACTAGTCACGAGGAATTAATGAGATTTATATTAGCCGCGAAAAACGGTGAAGTGATCTACGATTAAGAAAATAGAAATGTCCTTATATTTAAGGGCATTTTTGTTATAATAATGGAGTTATGATATTTAAAAACCCATTTATTTTTATCACTAATGGTCAACTAGCTTTCTATATAGTTGTGCCGACAGTTATTTTAATTGTCCTAGGTTTTGCGCTTTATTTTATATTTAGAAGCCGAATGATGAAGAAAGATTTTAAATATTTTTACTATAAACGCCTTTATCGTTTAGCGATGGATAAAGATTATTATTTAATCAACAATTTCATCTTTAAAATTGATGATTCGCATGTTGGAAGAATCGATCATATTCTTTTTGGTGATAAATATATTTATTTAATTAATGATTCCTATTTCGATGGTGATATCGAAGGAAAAGAGAATGATAGATCATTAATTTTAATCAATAAAGTAGGTAAAAAATATTACGTCGATAATCCAATAATTGATAATCGTAATATCTTAACCAAGCTTGCGATAGTCACCGGAATTGATAAATCATTATTAATATCAATTTCTTTAATTAATGATAATTGCCATAGTGGAGTGGTTACCTCTTCTAAAAACTCTTACATTATTCAATCTAATAAGATGAAATATTTAATAAAAGCGATTGAATCTCGTCCAATTGGTAATATAAATGCTAAAGAACTCGCTAACGCTGTGAAAGCGATTGATAAATTAAATCGTAGAAAGAGAAATGCTAATGTCAAAGAAAATCATTAAGGATGCGATTAATACCTATAAGATTGCGCCATTATCATCTTGGATACTTGGCCTTACTACCGGTTTATTAATTACCGGCTTTTTAGCCTTAGATTTATTAGTCCCATTTATTTCTTTATTAATCTTTCCTCTTTTAATTTTACCGATGATTTTTTCGGCGACTATGCAACATATCATCTTTAAAACTAAAGGACAATTAACCGCAGGTAGTTCTTTTAAATCATTTGCCTTATATTTTGTTTATCCATTCAATGGATCTTTTGGATTTTTATTCTCTTTACTAAAAGGAGTTATCACTTTCTTCTCTTTAGAATTAATTATTTCATTCAGTTTATCCACAATATTAGAAAGTGCGACTCCTCATTTTGCGGAAAGCATTAATGCTTTTTATGACTTACTTGAAAGTGGTGAATTCACGATTGATGGATTTAATAACATCTTATTTATGAATCATGATTTGTTATTTAATTATTTCCTATCTGTTTTATGTCCATCCTATTTCATTGCTTTAATCGTGGTGATTTATTCTTTAAGTAGAAATTCCATCATGATTTATTACCGTATGCATATAAGAGTTCCTAACTCTCGTATGTATAATTTCGTTTATCGAGATGCCTTGCGTCGTGTGGGTGGTAAGTTAAGAAAAGATTATTTCTTATTGAACTGGCCTTTATATGTCCTTTTACTTATCGGGATTGTTTCTGGCTTATTAACTGGTTATTTTGTTAAACATGATTTATTTATGATGTTCGCCTTTGCGATTTTATTTGCCTCTATTGGAGTGACTTTATTCTTACCTTTCTATTTTGGTAACCAAGAAACTTTATATGATTATTACTTTATGGAATTTCAAACATCGACGAAAAACGTCACTCAATTTATGATTCAATCATTACAACAAAATATCGAATTATCAGAAGAGGAAAAGAAGACTATTGAGAAATCTTTTTCTGATCTTACTGATAATGAAGAAAATAAAGATAATAACGATGAATCTAAATAGTTATTTATATTGAGATTTATCACCTTTATATATAAAATATATATTGCACCTGTTAAGGTAATAAAAAACATCTCGAATTGAGATGCATTATTTAACTGGAGCAAGTGACGGGAATCGAACCCGCATATTAACCTTGGCAAGGTTACGTTCTACCACTGAACTACACCTGCAATTTGAAGCGGTTTTTTCAAATCGCGTAGATAATTATAGCAAAATTAAATAAAGTTGCAATATAATTTCCATTTGAAAGATGATGAGGTAAGAAAAATGGTCTCTAACTTAGAATTAGCTAATATCATATTCCCTGATGTTAAAGAAACTTTAGAGGATTTAGAAAGAAGATATCCGAATAGAAATCTTAAAGAAGGCGCGGAAGTAACAAGGTTTGCCCCTTCTCCAACGGGATTTTTACATACTGGATCATTATTCACATCTTTAATCTGCCGTAAAGTCGCCACTCAAAGTGGAGGTGTCTTCTATGTCAGACTTGAAGACACTGACACAAAAAGAGAAATCCAAGGTAGTGGTGAACAACTCTTATCTCAATTAAAAGTCTTTGATATCGTTCCTGATGAAGGCTATTTAGGAAATGAAGAAAAAGGAGAATACGCTCCTTATACTCAATCCAAAAGAGCGGATATTTATCGTGTGGCGATTAAATATTTATTAGAGCAAGGAAGAGCTTATCCATGCTTCTGTTCACAAAGTGAATTGGATGAAATTAGAAGTAAACAAGAGAAGATGAAACTCATTCCTGGTTACTATGGACAATTCGCTAAATGCCGTTTTTTAACTAATGATGAAAGAGCCTCCCGTATCTTAACGGGCGAACCATTTGTCATTAGATTCAAAAGCACTGGTAATCATATTAGAAAGATTAAAGTTAACGATTTAGTTCACGGCACATTTGAAATCGCTCAAAATGATCAAGATATCGTTATTTATAAAAGTGATGGTTTACCAACATATCACTTCGCTCACTGTGTTGATGATCACTTCATGAGAACCACAACTGTGATCCGTGGAGAAGAATGGATTTCTTCTTTACCAATCCACCTCGAATTATTTGAAGCGATGGGTTGGAAGGCTCCTAGATACGCTCATTTACCAGTCATCATGAAATTAGATGAAAAAGGTAATAAGAGAAAATTATCTAAGAGATTAGATAGTGAAGCTGCAGTTAGCTATTTCTTAGAAGATGGCTATCCTGCTGAAGCTTTGATTATGTACTTAATGACTATTGCTAATTCTAATTTCGAAGAATGGATCTTCGCTCATAAATTTGAACATATGGAAGAATTTGAATTCTCCTTCTCTAAGATGTCTTTAGAAGGTGCTTTGTTCGATATTGGTAAATTAAATTTCTTTGCTAGAGAAATATTAGCGAAAAAGAATAAACAAGAAATCTTCGACATGGCTTATAACTACGCCAAAAAATATAATCCAGAATTAAAAGAATTGATTGAAAAAGATCCTCATTTCTTCGCGGAGATTATGAATATTGAAAGAGAAAAAGAGAATCCACGTAAAGATTATGAAAAATTTGGTAACTTACCAGAATTAATCGGTTTCTTCTATAAAGAAAATTACGATAAAGTGGATGTTTCTTCATTACCATTTAATGAAAAATTCTCAAAAGAAGTTATTAAAGAAGTCTTAATTGCTTTAAGAGACGAACTATCTTTAGATAATGATGAACAATCTTGGTTCGCTAATATGAAAGAAATCGGTATTAAGCTAGGTTTTGCGGCGAATAATAAAGAATTTAAAGCAAATCCAGAGGCTTTTAAAGGTTCAATCGGAGATGTCGCTGAATTATTAAGAATCTCTTTAACCACCAAGAAGAATTCTCCAAACCTCTACTATGTCATGAAAGTATTAGGCAAGGAAGAATGTGATAGAAGAATTAATAAGATTCTTTCTATTTAAATAAATTAGATTAGTTTATAATACTAATCACTGGCCCTATGGAGAAGCGGCTTAACTCATTGCCCTCTCAAGGCAACATTCACGGGTTCGAATCCCGTTAGGGTCACCACACAGGTTAATACTCGCTACCAAATTACTGCTAAACAGTAAGAAGTACATATGTAGCGAGTTTTATTTTATTTTGTAGTTTAGATTTCGACAAACCATAAGGGATTCGATAGTTTTCAATACTAAAAGTGTTTGCCCACCTACAATTATTTGAGTTGCCATATGAATTTAGGCGCACAGGGAAACTCGCTACCTTTTAATGAAACAATTTAATAAAATTGATATAATCAAAATATGGCTAGCAAATATAAAGAATCATTGAATAAAAAAGATGTAATGAATGGGGATGGCTATGAGGTTTTTTCTCGTAAACTAACTGACGGTCAAAAAGATTATTCCGGTATTACTCTTGGAGACTATATTGTTATCGAACCTGTTTTAATTGATGATTATGGTTCTATTTTGCCGACGCCAGGATGGCTGTGTCGCAATACTAAAACCTCCTACTATAAAGTCATACCAAATTTGGCTTTAACAAAGATGTATACCAATTATTGTTCGGATAAGTCTTTTTTTGGTATGGAATATGTTTCATCTGATATATCGTCTACAAAACTAAATCTTGAAGACTTTAAGAATAGATTTCTTGAGGAAGTAGAAAAAGAACATAGGAAAAGAAAAGATAAATATAGTGTTCAAAAATATAAAGAGTATATTCGTGACATTGATAGATATGTTAAAAATGTAAGTGATAATTTAGAATATTTTAAAACACTTGATAAAAGTGATTTTAATAATGAATTAACAAGAATTGTAACTAAGTATCATTTTATTGAGGTTGATGATATATCTTCATACAAAAATTGTCTTTATCTAATTGTTCTTGGGGAATACAGTCAATTTTACGTTGGAAAATCTGAAACAAGTTTAAAAAACAGAATGAGAAAACATTGGAATGCAAAGATTATTCCAGCCAGACATCTTTGGACTGGTGGGTTTGAATCATCAAGAATTAAATTTGATGACTTTAAAATGTTCGATACAACCCGCATTTTTGTTTGCGATGATATTCAATCAATAATAAGTGAAAACAGGAAAGAAGCCGAAGACAAGAGAATTGAAATAACCAATACATTTAGCATTGAGCGATTTAAAGATATGAACGCATTAGCTATTGCAGAAAGAATAGTGATTAATAATTGCAGATGTATTTTCTGTTTGAGCGATAGGACACCACTTATGAATTTTAAAGATTATTCTAAATTAGAAAATATTTACGGAGTTCCTAAAGCAGATCTTTTAATAAAACATTTCCTTAGATTAAATGAAAAGAATCCGTATATGGCCAGATATCAATCTATTTAATATATTGTCGAAACTATGAAATGGATGATTTATAAACATACTTTAGTTGTTGATTGTGATAGTAAGGGGAAATGCTATATTGGTCAAACTTGACATAACGATTACGCATTTCATGCTTAATAAGACAAATGAAAAGCCCAGCTTACTTTAGAGAGTAGAAGTTGGGCCTTTTTCTATTTGCTGATATAAATTCCGTATTTAGTAGTGAATGTGGTTTTAGCAGGAAAACATCAAATGATTTATCAAGCAAAAGTTCAATAATTCAGTAGTTTTTATTATATAAAATATTGAATTAAATATATATTTTCTCTATACTTTTTTTGTTAATTAATACAAAAAAGGTTTGCAAATATGAATAAAAAGAAAGTTCTATTATCTGTTACTGTAACATCAATGATTGCTATCACTGGTTCTGTTTTAGCTATTAATGGTGGTCTAAAAAATTTATCTGTTTTCGCTACGGATGGTGAGGTTTGGTATCATTACGCTGCGGTTGATCCAACTGAAACCACTCATGGAAGCAAAGAATTCTGGGCTAGTAGCGCCAATGGATGCCTTACCCATACCTTTACCAGACCAGAAGCCGAATGTGAAGAACGCGATTTTTCCACTTATGATTCATTTGCCTCTTTATCTAGAGATGATGATAGATATGTTTTTAACTTAAGTGAACAACGGACCTTTGGCATTATTCCTGTTGTTACAGGAGATACAGTGACTTATGGCTTATATCCTCAAACAAATGTCAATGACGAAAGTTTAATAACAGCATTAAATGCATTAACAACCCCTGGAATTAATGGTTATTATTTCTATGAAAATGCCTATTATGCAAAATTAAGTGAAACCACTAATTGGTTTAAATGTGAGCCTATCACATGGAATATCCTTTCAAAAAACAATGGTGAATACTACATCCTCTCTAGCGTTTTATTAGATGCTCATAGGTTTGATGACGATTCAAATAATTATACAAATTCGGAAATTAGATCATTTTTAAATAATGATTTCTATAATTCAGCATTCGCTTTGGGTAATAGTCATATTAAAAAAACAACAGTTGATGGCAATCAAGACAATGTCTTCTTACTAAGTCATCAAGAATATCTCTCCAAATACTATAATGGCGAATCTATATGTTGTAAAACTACTGACTGGGCAAGAGCAAGGGGCGCTGATTATAGTACCAAGGAGGCCTATTTATATAACGGCGATTATTGGACCCGTTCTCCTCACAGCGACCACTCCGACTGGGCCTGGTATGTCAACACCCAAGGCAACCCCCAAAACAGCCACAGAGTCACCAACAACTTCGGTGTACGCCCAAGCCTTACAATCAAGATTGCGTAGTTCACGAACCAATAAAAAAGAGTGTGACACTTCTGTGACAATATGTTTTATAAAATAAAAACAAATATGATAGAAAGAAAGGGTATTTATGAAGAAAAAAATAATATTTTTAAGCGCTAGCGCTATAGCAGTATCACTTATTGGTGTGGCAGCTATTAAAAATAGTGAACCTATTAAGGCTAATGCTATTGAAAAAGAATTGTTTTATGTTGGCGATCATGACATGGTTGCTGAACCTAACTATGAAAAAGATGGCGGATCAGCTATTTATGATGCTAGCAAAAATACTTTAACGCTTACTAATTTCACTTATGAAGGTAATGGTTATAATTTTTCAACCAGTTCATATAATTTTGGTTATTCTGCATTAACTTATACAGTTACCAAAGATCTTACAATCATATTAAAGGGCACTAATGTTATTAAATGCACATATGCAGATGGTCAATCATCTCATGGTGCATATTTTGACTCTTCGGAACCTACTTTATCTCACACTGTTACATTTGATGGAACAGGCACATTAGATATATCTGGTAGTAAAGCTGGAAAATATTCAACCGCTATTTATGCTAATTCTACTTATATTAAAATGGCCGGCGGAACTGTTACTGCCGAAGGTGGCACTTTAAAATACACTGATAGTGATATTCCTTCTCCTAGTTTTGGTACTTATGGTCTTTATTCAAACTATGGTCTCTTCATGGAAGGTGGAATCCTTAATACTGTTGGTGGAGAATCTAACCTCAATAGTTCTGGCATCGGCATTGGTTTAATTTCTGGCACTGAAGAACGTTCATATTTCCATGGTGGTATTGTTAATGCTGTTGGTGGAAAAGCTACAAGACAATCAGCTGGCTTGTTTATTGGTTCTGCTGGTGAACAGAACTATGAAATGACTGGTGGAGAAATACATGCCATAGGCAATTCTGATTCTGGTTCTACCTATGGTTTAAATCTTCAAGGCATTAAAAGTGAATTTGTTTTTGCTGGTGGTACAGTTGACGCTATAGGCATTAATAAAAATCCTGATAATGGATATGGTATTTCATATTGCGCTTTTGATAGCACCGCTTTCGAAGATACATTAAAAGTCACCGGTGATGCAGTTATTGATTCAATGGGCAGTAAATATGCTGTTGCTCTCTATAACGATAATTCTGGAGTCGAAGAAGAAGGCAAAGTACTTAATTCAGTCGTGGGAACCGGTTGGAATAATGTTGATAAAACTGGAGAAACTTTTGATATTCCAGTCAGAACTGAAGCAACAAATGTTGCTTATAAAGCTGTTCACTTTGAAGCTACAGCAGCTCCAGCTACATATGTTACTGAGCCAACTCCTATTAGCGGCTTAGTATATACAGGAAAGCCTCAAGCTTTAATTAATGGTGGTAGTTCAAACGAAGGAACGGTTGTTTATCGTTTAGGTGATAGTGGTGAATTTTCTACCATAATTCCAACTGCAACTGATGTAGGCACATACACTGTTCAATATAAGATTTTAGGCGATGAAAGTCATAGCGATTCTAGTGTGAAATCTATAAGTGTGACAATCGCTGATGCTCCTGTTCCACCAACTCCAACTCCTACACCAACCAATAATGGCGGTTTACCAGGTTGGGGAATTGCTCTTATTGTTGTTGGTAGTGTTATTTTACTCTTTGGATTATGCTTCTTACTCTTATTCTTCTTATTAAATAAATGGATTAAAGAAGGCGACAAAGCTGTTAGGGTCTTAAGATTTGCATTCGGCAAGAAAGACGGCAAACAAAGATATCTTGCCTTATCATGTAAATTTGTTTATAGAAACAAAGAAGAAGTCTTTAACAGAAAAGAAGACGCTCTTAAATAAATAACGAATAAACTATAGATACGTCCACACTATAATATGTGGGCGTTTTCTTTATAAATTTGTTATAAGCTGCCAACTTAGTCAAGTAGGATTGATACATTGTGTCAGTCCTTTTTCTTAGCGATTGATACCATCTTTAATGATCTTAACTTACTTGTAAAAAAGAAAACAAATCACACATTTAATTGAAATAAGAAAAAAAGTAATAGTCTTCAATCATATTATTTATTAAAATATGACTAGCATTATTTAGGAGGGTATAATATGCCTTTATTTGATAAAATTGAAGGATTTAAAAATGTCGATCCTGCCTTACAGTGGGCAATCTTTATTGTGGCTAGTTTAATCGTTGTTGTAGCTTTGATTTCCTTAGTGGTGAGCATTTGGCTAGCGATTAAATACGTTGTTTACAATAGAACCGTGAATAAAGCTGGTATTAACGGTGAACAAACCGCTAGAAAAATATTAGATAAACATGGTTTGGAACATATCAAAGTTTCAGTCGTGGGATCTTTGATGTTTGGTAATAGTTATTCTCATTTCTTCAAGAAAGTGAGACTTAGAAGATGGACTGTTAAAAAGAATAGTATTTCTTCTATGGCCATGGGTGCGCAGAAATCTTCTTTAGCGATTTTAGATAAAGAAGGCGATAAGGATATGAAAACTAGAATCATCCTTACTCCATTTATCTATTTTGGCCCATTAATGTTTTTACCAATCATTATTATTGGTGTTCTTCTTGATATTATTCTCTTTCAATTCTCTGGAGTCGTCTCCGTTATTGCTGCGGTTTTAGGCTTATCATTCTATGTCGCTTCATTCATCATGTCTTTGATGGTTTTAAAAACTGAAGTTAAAGCTCAAAAGAGAGCCTTAGAAATTTTAGAAAAAGATGGCTTAGCGACTTCTGATGAAAGAGAAATGATGAAGAGCTTATTTAAACTCTATAACATCCAATATGTTAATGATTTAATCCTTGAATTCTTAGAATTAATCTTAAGAGTTTTAATGATTTTCGCGAAAGTGCAAAATTCCTCATCTTCTAGTTCTAGTAACTAATAAGTAAAAAATATTGAAGACGACTTTCCAAATAGGAGGGTCGTTTTTTATTTTAAAAATAATTAGGATAATTTCTTTTGAAATTTGTTATTCTTATATATGAGGTAAATTTAATATGAAAAACAAATTAATTTTATTATTAACTCCATTTATGGTCGTTATGACCTCTTGTAATGGTAATAAAGAAAAGAATTATTTTAAAAGTTGGAATGATTGTTCTTCTTTAACAGTTTTAAAAGAATATGTGAAGGATGTCACTAATAAGAAATCTAAAAACTATATTCCAGTGGAAGATCGAATTGTGACATTTGATATGGATGGCACTTTTATCGGTGAACTATATCCAACATATTTTGAATATAACATGCTTGAATATCGTGTTTTAGAAGATCCGGATTATAAAGATATCGCTCCAGAGGATGTCAAACAAACCGCTCAAGACATTAGAGATTTTGTGAGATTAAATAAACCATTACCAAAATACGATGATGATTTTGGTTTTGATATCAAACATGCTGTTGCAGCCGCGAAAGCCTATAGTGGTATGTCGATAAAACAGTTTGATGAATATGTGAAAAAATATGCGAAAAATAACGCGAATGGTTTTAAGAATTTAACATTTGAAAATTCTTTCTATAAACCAATGCTTGAAGTCTTTGATTATTTAGAAGCTAATGATTTTACATATTATGTAGTTTCTGGTTCTGATCGATTTATCTGCCGCGCTTTAGTGGATTCATTAAAGATTCCTTCAAATAGAGTTATCGGAATGGATGTAGAATTAAAAGCCAGTGAACAAAACGATCAATATGGTGTGAACTATACGATGCTTCCAACCGAATCATTAATTAGAACTGACAAATTATTAATCAAAAATCTAAAAACTAATAAAGTGAAACAAATTACCCAAGAGATTGGTAAAGTCCCAGTCTTGTCCTTCGGTAATAGTGGTGGCGACGCGGCGATGCATAATTATTGTTTAGGTAACACTCAATATAAAACTGCGGCCTTCATGCTCGTTGCAGATGATGATGTAAGAGATCACGCTAGAAAAAATGTGGGTCAAGGTGAAGAAAAACGTTTAGAAAATGATGAAGAGTTCACCGCGCGTATCAACGATTTAAATACCAAATGGACAAAAGCTAATTATAATGTCATCTCCATGAAAGATAATTTCAAAACTATCTATGGAGAAAAAGTTGAGAAAACTAGCTTCGTATTCTAATATCTTTAGCCTTTCTATAAAGAAGGGCTTTTTTATTTAATAATAAGGATTATAATATAGGTAAGAAATGTAAGAAAGGTAAGAATATGGAAAAGAGTTCAGAAGATAGATTTATCGTTTCTGTGAAAGTCGGTCCTAAAGGTCAGATTACTATTCCTTCAAAAGCTCGTCAGATGTTTGATATAAAAGAAGGAGAAACATTAATGATATTAGGTGATAAAAACCGTGGTTTAGCGATTGTAAAAGCGGATGTCTTTTATAATTTGATGGAGGAAGGTAAATAATGGAAAATATTTTAAAAGTGGAAAATTTAAATAAGAATTATCCAGCCTTTTCATTAAAGAACGTTTCCTTTAACGTTAAGCCTGGACAAATTATGGGTTTTATTGGAAGAAATGGGGCTGGTAAAACCACAACCTTAAAAGCCATTATGAATTTGATTCATTATGAAAGTGGTCATATATCCGCCTTTGATTTAGATATGAGCCAAAACGAATTAGAGAATAAACAAAGAATTGGTTTCGCATTAAGCGAATTAAATTATTATCCTAATAAAACGATTCGTCAGTTAAAAAATGTCACTAAAAGATTTTATAAAAACTTCGATGAAAAGAAATTTGAAGAAGTTTGTAAATTATTTAATTTAAATCAAGATAAAAAACTTGAAGAATTATCAAGTGGTATGAAAGTGAAATATTCAGTGGCGATTGCCTTATCCCATAAAGCGGAGTTACTGATATTAGATGAGCCAACTTCAGGACTAGATCCAGTTTCTAGAGATGAAATATTAGATATCTTTAGAGAGATTGTTAGAAGCGGGGAAAGAGCGATATTGTTCTCCACTCATATCACTAGTGATTTAGATAAATGCGCTTCTAATATTACTTATATCCATGATGGAGAAATTATCTATACTGGCGAAAAGAAAGATTTTATTAATTCTTATTTATTTATCATAGATAAAAATAAAAACCATGAATTAGAAAAAGAATATGTGGCCTATAAAGAACTTGATGATCATATTGAAGGTTTAATTACTAGTGATAAAAAAGATTTCTTTTTAGATAAAAAAGTGGAAATTAAAGAACCTGATTTAGAACAGATTATGGTCTATTTAGAAAGGAGCAAGAATCATGAAAGCTTTGCTTTATAAAGAATTTAAATTAGCGATGCATCCAATTTGTTATGTCTTTATCGCTTTGTTTCCTTTTATGATGTTAATTCCTTCTTATCCATTAGGAATTGGTTTTATCTATATTTTGAGTTGTTATCCAATTCTTTTCTTAGGTGCGAATAAAGGTCAACAAAGTAACGATTTACTTTATTCCACATTACTTCCTATAAGGAAAAAAGACATTGTTAAAGCTCGTATCTTTACTGTTATTATCATGCAAGTGGCTTATATGTTATTAATGGCCGCCTTATTACCATTAGCGATGTATATCGAAAAAAGCTTGGTGGCCAGTGGATCAAAAGCTGTCGGTCACGCTGGTATTGGTTTAAACGGATTTGTTTCCTTATTAGCCTTTGCTATTATTGGCTTTGCGGTCGCGGATTTAATCTTTTTCCCAATTTATTATAAACACGGTAAATCCATCGTCATGTCGACATTATTTACCATCTTAGGTTTTGTCGTTTATTTAGGTGTATTTACTATTGGTTTACCATTAGCTTTTAAAGGCTATAATAATTTCTTCACTAATAGTGCCATTGGTATTCAATTCGCTCTTTTAGGTGGAGCGATATTAATATCTATCGGTTTACATTATTTGGTATATATCATTTCTGCAAAAAGATTAGAAAAAGTAGATTTTTAATTATTTCAGATGAACAAATGTTTGGTTATTTTTTTCGATCCGATTAATCGCAAATGGGAAATAGAAACCGAGAGTGATAGTTATTAATAAAATATCGAATAACCAACGAATCATTTTTCTAAAAGAAAAATGGTAATTAAATTCCTTACCATCGATATAACCACGTTTATAATCGTATAAACATTCTAATCTTGAAGTGATAGGGAATAATAAACCCGCACTGATGAGAGTTAATCCTTTACATAGAACCGTTTTAAGAATTAATAAGAAGAAACGGAATTTAAAACCAGATTTGCCGTTTTTAATATGTTCAAAATGTGTCTGCATTTGGACATATTTTCTTTCTTGAGCCACAACGAAGAAAGAGACCAAAAATGGTGGGATAAAATGAGATATTTTCACATAGATATTATTTAATAATTCGAAATTTATATTAGCGATAATAAGGTTTAATAATGTCACCATAAATCCAGCAACCACTAAACCGATAAAATAGATGACATACATAATAAAGATATGACCGTTAAATTTTAATTTATGACCATCGATATATGTGCGACTAGTGAAATAGACATTTTTATACCATAAACATAATGGATATAAAAGTGTCGCGGAAATAACAGGTACAACAGTAATCCATAATCTTACTAGATAAGCACTCCATCTATTTTCAATTCTTATTTCACTAACACCATTAGACATATTGAATATTATATCGGAGTAAAGGTTTGAGAAAAATATCTATCTATTAGATAATAATGATATGGAAAACGTTTTGCCGATTAAAAACCGTCATGAATTAAGAAACTGGTATTTAACTAACGCCAAAAAAGAAAAAGAACTATGGGTCGAAGTTATTAGAAAAAAGCCAAAAGAAGACAACCATTTATATTATTTAGATGCTGTTGAAGAAGCGATTTGTTTTGGTTGGATCGATAGTGTTTTTAAAGAAGTTAATGGAAAGAACTATCAACGTTTCTCACCAAGGAAGAAAAATAGCCCTTGGACGATGCTTAATATCGAAAGAGCGAAAAGATTAATAAAATTAAAACTCATGACTCCGTTAGGAAAGAAAGCTTTTCCTAAGAAGCTAACATATAAGTTAGATGATGAATTTATTCTCTTATTAAAGGAATATCGTATTTTCACTAAATTTAAATCCTTTCCTCCTCTATATCAAAGAATTAGAGCCTATAATTTAAGTTTCTATAAAGAGCTCGATAAAGATTATTATGAAAAATCCTTAAAACATTTTGTCGAAGAAACTAAAAAAGGAAAAATGTATGGCGAATGGAATGATTATGGGCGATTATTAGATTATTAATATGAGATGTTACGAATTATCTAAACAAAAAAATATCAGAGACCTTGGAGGACTAATCGGTCAAGATGGTAAAACTATTAAATATGGCCGTTTATTTCGAGGTGGGGCGATTTATAAGATGAATGAAGATGATGAAATTATTTTAAAATCGTTACATATCACTGACATCATCGATTTTCGTAGCAAAGAAGAATTCCTAAATCATCCAGAAATACAATTAGAGAATGTGACATATCATAATTTACCGACATTTAAAGAGAAGAAGAAAAGTGAAACGGACCGTATGGAAGACGGCAATCTTCTCTGGTTTATCGATGAAGGTAACGATGGATATAATCATTTAAAAAGAACATACGCTGATCTTATCGATACAAAAGAAGGACAGAATGCTTATCGTGGCTTCTTTAAATTATTGATGCAAGAAGATAAAGTATTTTATTTCCATTGTTCCCAAGGAAAAGATCGCGCTGGTATAGCGGCTTATTTAATCGAAAGTGCATTAGGAGTTTCTAATATCGATATCGAACAAGATTATCTTTTGAGCAACATCGCTATGGAAAAAAGATTAGACGCTCTTGTGGAGATGGTGAAAGACAAGCCATTTTATAATCCGATGTATCATCAATCTTTATTAGATGTTTTCTCGGCAAAAAAAGAATATCTATATGAAGCGATAGATCTAATTAACAATAAATATGGTGGCGTCATTAGTTATTTAGAAAACGTTTTAAATGTTGATATAAAAGCTTTCCAAAAACTTTATTTAGAATAATGAAAATCCCACAAAAATGAGAAAATATGGCACTTTTGCTATGTTTTTTTTCAAAAATTATTGTCTTTTCGTGCGTGGGCGCTAAAATATTTATAGTTATTTAGGAGGATTTTCTATGAAAAGATCCAAAGCATTAGTAAAAACAGTTGTGGCTTTGTTGATTTTTGCTTTAGTTTCCTTAGCTGCATGGGCAACATTATTTGTCATTGTTGGTTTAGGTGTTAAAGACTTCAATTTCTTCATGGTCCACTTAACTCAAGTATTTGAAGTTTTCAAATTCAACAAGACCTATTTACCATTAGTGATTAGTTCATTATCTGTGGCCGGTGTAGCTGTTATCTTACTCATCGTCGGCATCATTATTTCTGCGGTGAAACGTCGTGGCCTTGCTACCTTACCAATGATTATGACACTTTTATCAGCGGCGGCTGTTGTTGAACTCGTTTCTAACTTTACAGTTTATTCCGCGAATTATACTGAAAATGTCTGTGGTTATTGGGGATTTATTTCTTTAGGCAATTTATCCACTAAGATTATTGCTATCTCCTTAGCCGTTTGCGCTTTATTAGCTGCTGTCTTATCAGTTTTAGCTTATATCTTTGCTTTAGCAGATTCTTGCAAATATCCAAAGACCAATAAAGCGAAAGTCGTGGAAAACGATATGCCAGAAGAAAGTGATGTTCAACCAGAAGAAGTTCCTGCTTCTTATGTCGAAGAACCAGTTCCTGAAGAAGAATTACCACATGTTGATCCACAACAAGAATTATTAGACAAGATTAGAGCGATGATTAAAGAAGAAATCGCTAACTCTATGCCTAAAGAAGAAGAAAAACAAGAACCAGTTCCAGGTTCACAAAATCAACCTGTTAGCAATACTCAAACCGCAACAGGTGCGAACTTCAACGCTCCATTAATCGTTCAATATTTCAATGGAACAAATCCTGTTTCTCCTTCTCCAGCTCCTGCTCCAGCACCAGCACCAGCTCCTGCTCCAGCTCCAGTTGAAGAAAAGAAAGAAGAAGTTAAACAACCTGAACCTGCTCCAGTTTATGAAGAAGTGGTGAGACCTGAACCATATGATAAACCAGTAGTCGACGTTGTCGAACCTGTCAAAGTGGAAGAACCAAAAAAGGTCGAACCAATAAAAGAGCCAGAACCAGTTAAAGAACCAGAACCTGCTCCAGCCCCAGAGCCAGCTCCAGCCCCAGTCGTGGTTGAACCAGCTCCTGCTCCAGTTCCAGTTCCAGAACCAGTTCCTGAAGAAAAGAAACCAATTATCCGTATTCCTTTCGAAGAAAGAATTACTACTGCGGATAAAGATATGAAAGCTAACTATAACGAAATTAAGAATGAAATCTTAAGTTATGGTGTTAAATCAAGAGTCAGCAATTCTGGTGATACATTCAGATTACATCGTAAAACATATGTGAAATTAACCGTTGCCGGTAAGAGCTTAAAATTATATTTCGCTCTTGATCCAGCCGATTATAAAGATTCCACAATTCCAGTGCAAGATGCCTCTGAAAAGAATATCTATACTGAAATCCCATTAGTGTTTAAAGTGAAATCTCCTTTATCTATGAAGAGATGCAAACAATTAATCGCTGATGTGATGGCTAAAGATAATCTTGACCAAGGTGAAATTGGTAAAGTCAACTGGGTTAAGGAAATCGCCGCGAGCTTAAAAGAAGCCAAAAAAGCGGAAAAAGAAGACTAATATTTAGCCTTAAATAAAAGGAAGAGATATGCTTGCATATCTTTTTCTTTTTCTCTTCTATTAAGTGGGTTAGGTTATGTTGATATATTAAATATAATTTGATATATTAATTTAGTTTAAAAGAAGGGAAGTGGTTAACTGATGGATGATCCTATATCGTGGCTGATAATTGGACTTTGCATTATTGTTGCTTTCTTTTCATCAACATGTGAGACCGCCATCGGTTTAGTCAATTGCTTTAAATTCCAAGTTAAAGCGGATGACGGAAGTAAAACCGCTAAAATTGTATTAAAAACTGCTGATTTATATGACCGTACTATAAGTACTGTTTTAATCACCCATAATATTGCTTCCATTGTTTTATCGACCATTGCGACGATATTTTTTTATCAAATGCTCGCTGGTATTAAAGGTATCGACCCTTACATACCGATTATTTCTTCTGTGGTTGTGACTTTTATCGTTTATATTTTAGGTGACATTTTACCAAAAACGATCGCTAGAAAGATTCCTGATACGATATCGACGATATTTGCGTGGCCTTTATTTATCATTTTAATGATTCTAACGCCTATTTCTTTATTATTCGAATTATTCGCTAAAGGGATTGATAAAGCCTTTAAAACAAGCCAAGAAGAAGAATTCACGGAAGAAGATTTTGAAAATGTGGTTAATAAAACCACTGATGAAGGTGTTTTAGAAGAAGAACAAGGTGATATCATTCAATCCGCTTTAGAATTTGAAGATACTAACGTGAAAGAAGTTTTAACACCTAAAGAAAAGATGTTTGCTTTAGATATTAAAGGATTAACTCATGAAAAATTACAAGAGATTTGGATGAAAACTTCTTATTCAAGAATCCCTATATATGAAAGAGAATTTGATAATTTTATCGGTGTTTTGCATATAAAAACGTATTTACAACAATATATTGATAATCCAAAAACCCCAATTAGAAGAATGCTTCAAAAGCCATATTTTGTTTCTTCTAAAATCATGATTGATGATTTGTTTAACGGTTTTAAAAGAAATCACTCTCATTTAGCCATTGTTAAAGATAAAGAAAACAAAGTGATTGGTATGGTCACAATGGAAGACGTTTTAGAAGAATTAGTGGAAGATATTAGCGAACCTAACTCTATGAAAGCGAGGAAAGCATAATGTATTATCCATGGTATTGGGTCATTATTGTGATATGTGGTATCGCTAGCGCTTTCTTTTCAGCAAGTGATTTAGTTTATTCGATTGTCGATCAAGATAAATTAAAAAGAGATATCCAAAAAGGTAATAAGAAAGCTAAGCTTGCTTTATATTTAGCGGAGAAATACGAATTCTCCATTTCCACAATCTTATTTGCGAATAATGTCGTGAATGTTTTAGCCTCATCTTTAGTCGCGGCTATCGCGGTTTATATCGATAATAAAAACGGCACGAATTATGCAACCACGATATCGACAATAATTATGACTATTGTCATTATTATCTTCTGCGAATTTTTGCCAAAAGCATTCGCAAAAAGATTTAATTATATATTCGCCTTAAATTTCGCTCCTATTGTGAGGGCTTGTGAATTTTTATTCTTTATCTTTGTGTGGCCTATTTCTAAGATTTTTGAACTATTTGGAAAACTATTTAAAAAGAGAAGCAAAGAAGAGGATAAGATTGACGAAGATGTCTTAAATGAAATGGTGGATGAGATTGAAGAATCTGGTGAAATTGAAGAAGATAACGCTGACATCGTTAGAAACGCGATCGATTTAAATGATATTCAAGCTTATGAAATCATGACTCCTAGAGTGGAAGTCTTTGCTTTAGATATTGAAGAAGATATCGATGAAGTAATTAAAGAAGGCGAGATTTTTAAGCATTCTCGTATTCCAGTTTACGAAGATACGATTGATAACATCATTGGCATTGTTCCAATAAAAGCGATTGCTAGGGCCTTATTTAAGCATCAAAAGATTGATCTAAAACAATTAATGTATAAGCCATTAATCATCCCTCGTAACCATCAAATCTTAGATTTATTACAAGAATTTAAAGAGTCAAAAGTCCATATCGCCATTGTCATTGATGAATATGGTGGTACCGAAGGTATTATCACTATGGAAGACATCTTAGAACAGATTGTTGGTGAAATTTATGATGAAACTGATGATGTGGAAATTGATTATGTCATCAATAAAGATGGTTCTATTGTTGTTAATGGAGCGATGAATATCGATGATTTCTTTGAACTTATTCAATTCGATCCAGAAGAAATCGAAACTGATTACACAACTGTTGGTGGTTTCTGTCAGGATATCCTAGATAGATTCGCTAAAGAAGATGATGAATTTGATTGGTCTCATTATCATTTTAGAGTGTTAGAAGCTAGCCAATATACAGTGGAAAAATTACTTGTTATAGATACCACTCCTGAAGAGGAAGAATAAAAAAATAAGAGAACTAAGTTCTCTTTTTTAATGTTTCTATATATTTATTATAAATATCATCAGCGACTTCTTCGATGGTTTTAGTTTCTGAATCGATATGGAAGTCGACGTTAGCAACATTTTCTTTTTTAAAGGCTAGACGGTCATGTTCTATTCTTCTTTGAGCGTCTTCTTTTTTATCGCCTCTAAAAAGCATTCTTTGATATCTGGTTTCTTCTTCACTTTCTAAAAAGAAGGTGACGATACTTGGATCGTTAAGATTGATATAGGCTCTTAAGCCCGCAGGATCGATAACCACACATTTATTTTTAGCGATTTGATCTTTAGTGGAACCATAAAGGTTTTCGTTATAAATAGTGTGTTCGACGAAACGATCTTCCATGAGCATTTTTTCAAATTCTTCTTTGCTCACGAAAAAATAATCTCTGCCGTTAACTTCATTAACACGCATCTTTCTTGTCGTTGTGGTAATTACTTTAGTAATACCATATTTTTTGGCTAATTCTTTAGCCACTTCTGTCTTACCAGAAGCACTGGCTCCAGCTAATACAATCATGGAATTATTATAAAATTTTATTGGCTTTAGTAAAGTATATTGATGTTTTTTGTTAACTTTTATAGTTAATTATGTATAATAATCATGGTTTTAAAAGGAGAAAAAATCTATGGCAAAAATTGTCAAAGTTCATGGTCGTGAAGTTTTAGATAGTAGAGGAAATCCTACTGTTGAAGTCGAAGTCTTATTAGACGACGGCACAAAAGCTCGCGCGATTGTCCCATCCGGTGCTTCCACAGGTGAAAGCGAAGCTCTCGAATTAAGAGATGGTGACAAATCAAGATATTTAGGTAAAGGCGTTTTAAAAGCTGTTGAAAACGTCAATACAAAACTCGCTCCAGTTGTCGAAGGTATGGAAGTCACTGATCAAGTATCCATCGACCACGCGATGTTAAAAGCTGATGGCACTCCATTTAAGAAAAACTTAGGTGCTAATGCAATCTTAGGTGTTTCCTTAGCCGTCGCTAGAGCAGCTGCAGAATCATTAAAAATGCCATTATATCGTTATATTGGCGGTACAAATGGTAAAGTTATCCCAACCCCATGTATGAACGTCATCAATGGTGGTGCTCACGCTGAAAGTAGTGTTGATTTCCAAGAATTCTTCATTATTCCTGCTGGATTCAAAACATTTAGAGAAGCTTTAAGAGCAGGTACTGAATGTTTCCACTCTTTAAAGAAAGTTGTTAAAGCCCACGGTTATGAAACCGGTGTCGGTGATGAAGGTGGTTTCGCTCCTTCTTGTAAGAAAGGTAATGAAGAACCATTAGCACTTATCGCGGAAGCTGTGGAAAAAGCTGGTTATAAATTAGGTGAACAAATCTTCTTAGGCATGGACGTTGCTTCTAGTGAATTCTATGAAGGTAACGGCGTGTATAACTTAGTCAAATCTGGCGAAGGTAAAAAGACCACTGATGAGATGATTGCTTTCTTAGAAAAATTAGTCAAAGACTATCCAGCTATCATTACCATCGAAGATGGTTTAGCCGAATCTGACTGGGAAGGTTGGAAGAAATTAACCGAACGTTTAGGCAAAAAGATTCAACTCGTCGGTGATGACTTATTCGTTACAAATCCTGCCTTTATTGAAAAAGGTATTAGAAACGATACCGCAAATAGCGTTTTAATTAAAGTTAACCAAATTGGTACTTTAACCGAAACATTAGATGCGATTAGATTAGCTCAAACCAATGGCTATACCTGTATGGTTAGTCATAGATCTGGTGAAACAGAAGACACCACAATTGCGGATTTAGCAGTCGCGGTGAACGCTGGTCAAATCAAAACCGGTTCCGCTAGTAGAACTGACCGTATGGCCAAATACAATCAATTATTAAGAATTGAAGAAGAACTCGGTGAAGAAGCTAGATTCTTAGGTGTTAAAGCCTTTAAGAATAGAATGTTCTAATCGATAACATTTATTAACTACGCCCATTACTTCGGTAGTGGGCTTTTTTGTTGTGAGACAAATATTAATTTTATTATAAAATAAAAAAATTAAAAAAAGTTTTACCGTAATTTTTTTCTCTTTCATGCCTATTTGTGTAATAGGGAGGTAGTTTATGGACAGCATGAAAGAACAATGCACAAACAGTAAAAGAGTAAAAGAGATCGCTCGCTTTTATTTCTTTTGCAATCGTCATCTCAAATTTATGAAATGCGTCTCTGATAGTCAAAAATCGGAAACTGATTATCAAGCCTATGTCACTAAGGTTCAAAAGGCGTATAACAAGCTAGATAGTTTGGAACAAGTATTTATTAATAATGATTTCTTCTATCAAGCTTACCCAGGGTGGTGGACTAAGTTTTACACAAGAGCGACTTATTATCGGATTAGAAAAAGAAGCGTCGATCGTTTCCTAGAGGCTTTTGAAAATGAATTTTAGTCGTCTAGCTATTTATCTAATACCTTCGCTACTATCTAGCGTGGCACCGTTAAGTCGAGCTTTAAATCCTGGAATCTCATTTTCTATTAGTACATCAAAATTCGGTCCAGTTAGTCCTGATACGGAGTCGATTACTATTTCAGTAACCGTTACTCCAAGCGCAGCAAAGTCTCAGATATCGGAAAGACTTTCCGTAGGATATCAGGGTGATAGTTTGACCTACATTATTGATAAGAAATCTCATTCCACATTGAAGAGAGTTCCTTACAAATTAAATTTTGTGATTCCAACCGCTGATTTCTTTAAAGGAAATGGTAAATATGTTGGCATTTACGGTAAGTTTAACATTTTTGTTGCGGGAGAAAGCGCTTATGAATCTTCTTTTAAACTTAAGCCTTATATCTCAGAAACAATTAAAGTGGATGATTATCGTAATGAGTATTATGTTTCTAAAGATTTAGTGGGTATTCTTTCAAAAAGCCAAACTGAGTATACAGAAAGATACAAATTTGATTTATTAGATTACTTTAATGTTGATTCTTATTATCGGCTAAATTTGTTATTTTCAACAATCCTATATGAATCGAGTTATGCCTTTCCAGCGTGTACTGCGTATTTATTATTTAGAGATTACGATAATTTATTTCCTTATATCGATAAAAATAGTGACGGATATATCGAAATCCCTTTAAAAGCCGCACTTATTGGCGGAAATATCTTCTTTACTTATTCAAAAATCATGTATGTCAAACCCGAAACTTTAGAGATGTCACTTAAGTCTCGACTCGGTTTTAAAAGCACCAAATATTTCTATCTTCCCGTTAATAAAAGAGAGCAATTTACTGATTCATCATTCATCTTAAATGTGAGTAATTTCGGCTATAACAAAAATAGCTTTACTCATAATTTACGTTATTTAGCAGATCGATCTTTTATTGGTAGTTGTAATAGTAGTGATTATTGTGTGATTGGAGAAAATGTTTAATGGGAAATATCTATTTTTGTTTCTTATTCGCTATTTTCTCTTTCAATTTATTCTTTGTAAATTATAAAGTGATCGGCATAAATCGAAGCATTAATAATCTACCTAAGTCTATATTTGAGTCCAGTATTCCTTTGATTCAGGAAACTGATTATGTAAAAGTATATTTCGATAAAGATTTATTAGAGAATAAATTAACCTCTTATTTTGATAAGAACATTAAGAAATACACCGATAAATACACTGTTGAATACTATTACTATTATCAAAAAGATGAATCGATGTGTGTGAGTGATGAATGTGATGCGGTAAAAATCACTGTAAAAGCGGATTTGTTTATGCTTATGAAATATACAAAATCAGCGAAGTTCTACATTCAGGACAATCGATAATGGATAAGTTAAAGGCTTTAGAATTTATAGAAAGTTCGTTTTTAAAAGAGCTTTTAGAAAATAAAGACATTACCGATATTTCCTATAACGGCGAATCTCTTTATTATCTCGACAACAATCAAGGCCGGTGTAAATCCTTGATTCAACTAGATGAACAAGTAGCCAGAGATTTTATAAGACAGATTGCTAATTTGAGCGAAAAGCAATTCTCTTATCAAAGTCCCAAATTAGATGTATCGATTGGACGATATCGTATCAATGCTTTGCATCCTTCTATTCCAAGAAGAAGAAATGAAAATGTTTTAAATTTCTCAATACGTTTAGCTTCTAATGAATTATTGATTAATGATCGGTCTACTTTTCTAAATGCAAAACTAATTTCCTTACTAAAAGTAGTTATCAAATCTAACAAATCTATCGTTATTGGAGGTATGACGGGTTCGGGAAAAACAGAATTTCAAAAATATCTATTAACGAAACTACCGACTTATTCCAGAGTTATCGTCATCGATAATATTTTGGAATTAGATACAGTATCTATAGATAAAGATATTGATTTAAACATTTGGCAAGCTGATGAAAAGAATAAAGAAGCCACGATTCAAGAACTCGTGAAAAACGCTTTAAGAAGTAACCCAGACTGGTTAATCGTTGCGGAATCTCGAGGTAAAGAAATGGTGGAAGTTCTTAATTCTGCGATGACTGGTCACCCCATTATCACCACATTACATGCGACAAGTTTAAAAACTATGCCAACAAGGATTGCCCGCATGGTGTTAATGAATGAACAGAAACAAGATATTTCTTTACTGATGTCTGACATCTATTACAATTTCAATTTTTACATCTATTTACGAAGAGAAATTAATAAAGATGGTAAAGTGACAAGATTTATTGAAGAAGTGGCTCTAATCGACCAAAAAGGCTCTTTTCACCCTCTTTATAAGAGAAAGAAGGATGAAGAAATCTATTATCAACTAGATAAAGACGCTTTAAGTCTACTAGATTATGAAGATGAAGAATTATTTAAGCAAACATTTACGAAAGGAGAAAAATGATGAATAAGGTTACTACTTTAGGAATATTTATTTCATTAATTATCGGTATTACCTGTTTTATTTCTTCTAATAACTGGATTATCGCCTTAGTGATATTTGCTTTAGGTATTATTTATTTCTTCTTTTTAGCAAGCCCAATGGTAAAGAGATATGTTATTAAAAGTGAACGTTTTCATCAGTGCTATCACTTTATTAACACTTTTATTGTTTCTTTATCAATTAAAGGAACGGTTAGTGCCGCTTATGAATCGACATTAGAAACGATGGGAGAAGACTTTAAAAAGAGTATCGAAAATATTGAGGAATTATCTTCTTCAGATCGGCTAGATTATTTAAATAAATATTTCCGTTTCCATGCCTTTTCACTTTTTATTGATTTAATCAAAATCTTTGAAGATCAAGGTGGAGATATTATAGATATGTCTAGCTATTTATTAGAAGATTTAAAAAATACGGAAGAATACATTTCTACTTCTAGTGCGATAAATCGTAAGAAATTAACGGAATTTGTCATTCTTTGGTTATTATCTCTTTCTATTATGGTCTTCCTTCGTTTTGCTTTATCTTCGTTTTTTATAACGATTAGTAAACAGTTCTTTTATCCACTTGGGATATTCGCTATTTCATTATTCTGCTTAGTCAGTGTTCATCTAGCTATTTATAAAATGTGCAAATTAAAAATCAAAGGATGGGATGACCATGAAAAGATTTGAAGAATTATTAGCTTTTATTGGTAAAAACAAAAATAAAGAATATCTAAAGATTGTTATTATCAATATCGTTTCTATTGCTTTATTAGTAACTTTGACTATTTTGTTGAAACAAATAATGGCGGTATTTATCGGTATTATTGTTATTTTAGTAGTTAATTACTTAATCTTTGATTCGTATCTAGCAAGAAAAAAAGAAATATTGAATGAAAGAGAAAATGAATTCATTACGATGATTAGCTATATTCAGTTCTTTTTGTCTAACTCTTATAACATCTATCAATCTTTTCAAGCAGTGTCCGCTTATGCATCTCCTTGGATGGAAGAACAACTACAATCTTTGATTTTAGAAATCGATCACGATAAATCTGTAAAACCATTCTTAAATTTTGCAAACAAGTTTCAAACTCATTCCACGAACAACATCATGCTTTCTTTATACCAGATGGTGGATGAAGGAGAAAACTCGTTACATATGATGCAATTTAACAATCTCTTTTTACAGTTATCTCGTAATCAACAAAAACAATTAATCGATAATAAGGATAGAAGCATGTCATCCTTATCATCTTTGCCTCTTATTGGTGCAGGGGCGATTACCATCTTATTAACTTTTGGCATCATTTCAATTATGGGGGAAATGGTCAATGTCTTATAAGATAGGATTCATATTATCAATGGTGTTTGTCATCACATTTTTCTTATTTGCTTCCGATATGGTATCGATTCAATTTATCTATACAGATTTAGATGCCAAATCGGTGACGATATCTCAACTCATCTCTAAAAGAGGGAATATTGATAACAACTTCATCTCTTATTTAGAAGATAAATATCAGATAGATTTCGTCAGTGCGGATAATTATTCTCCATTATTTGGTGATGAAGTTACTTATGTAATCGCTAAAGAATATAAACCGATAATTATGGGAGAAAAAGTGATGAATATCGCTATATCAAGAACAACCGTCATCGGTTATTACAATTAGAAAGGAATAATATTTATGTCAGAAATTAAAGGTCAATTATTAGGAATTATTTTAACTATCTCCATCTTCTTAACTGTCAGTGCAGCTTTAACAGGTGTCTTCGCTACCATGAATAGATCAGTACAAAATCATGTCGATCAAATCGCAGAAGTTAGTGAAACATCAAGTCAAAACAACGGTTAATTAATTCTAGGGCGGTTCCTTTAAAAGAATCGTCCTTTTCTTAACAAAGTTAATAAATACATATATAATTACAAAGAAACGAGGTTATCATATGAACGCCATTGAAACAGTAAAAAGCATTCTAAAAGAAAAGGTTGATATCTCTAATTTAAAAGAGAGCGATTCCTTATCTTCATTAGGTTTAGATTCTCTCGATTTAGTGGAAGTTATGCTCGCTATAGAAGACAAACTTTCTATTGAATTTACCAGCGAAGAAATTGCTAAACTTTCGACTTTAAAAGACGTTGTCAATTTAATTGAAGCGAAAGTCAAATAATTACTTGTTTTAAAAACAGTGGTATGGTAATATCTTCATTGCGTTATTCGTAACGCCTCCGCCTACCTAGCTCAGTCGGTAGAGCTATCGGCTGTTAACCGATCGGTCATAGGTTCGAGTCCTATGGTAGGCGCCACTGGCCCATTGGAGAAGTGGCTTAACTCACATGCCTTTCACGCATGCATTCATGGGTTCGAATCCCGTATGGGTCACCACAAGTTGATAAATGGATTGATAAAAAGTCAATCCTTTTTTCTTGCTTTTTCTGGACAATTATAGTGTTAATTATATAATTGATTAAATTCTTTGAATTTATAATGACATATATATGTTGAAATGTTATGCTATTAATATGCCTAAAAAGAAAAAAGGCGTTGAGCCTAACAAAACTATTGTCGAACTACTAGAATCGATTAAGATGCCAATTCATGACAAAGCTCATGGTTTATTTTTGTATTTTAAAGTTAAAGCACGAAGCAATGAGACTGGTGTAGAACATGCGTCAAAAGAATATCACGGATTGCAGACATCTGATATTGAGATGATTGCAAAAGGAATTGATAAACCTTTGTTGTTTAAAAAAGATGCTAGACATAAACATGTTTTTAATTATTATCTTAAAAGGAAGCACGATAAGAAGAATGCTATTAAGGTGTCTGTACTAATAGATGTTAACAATCCACATAGAGCAGAAATATTAACAATATTTATTACATCAAAAATAAAGTAACACATTCTTATAAATGTGCTATAATACAAATGTCAAAGGTGGAAAGTCGGTGTTCGACCACGGCGCATTCCTTGTGAATGGAGTCAGCGATTCAGGATTCACCGCCCTGTTTGATATAAACGTCTCATTAGAGATGTTTTCTTTTTATTTGGCAAGTTGTCTACAATTTGTGGACAACTGAATTTATATATGTTATCATATAAATATGATAAAACACTCAATTAGATACTTTAATAATAAGCCAGTTCGTGCAGTTTGGGACAACGAAAACTCTATGTGGTGGTATTCCGCTGTAGATTTTATAAGTATTTTGGTCGAGCCTAATTCTCCTAGAAGATATTGGAATAATGTCAAAGTAAGAAATCCTGAGTTGTCACCATTTTGTGGACAACTGAAATTATATGCGGATGATGGCAAAAAATACCTTTCTGATGTTATTAATGAAGAAGGTGTTAGATTGCTTCTTGCAATCATTCCTTCTAAGTATAAAAAAGCAATTCAAGATTGGATAAAAGGTTTACTAGACCCGATAGATGAGCAAAGTAAGAAAAAAGCATATGACTTTTATAAAACAGAATTGATTGAAAAAGAGGACATTGGAAAGACTCTAGCTTTGCAAAAGATACATGCTTACTTGTTCGAAGGACTTTATCCATTCGCTGGTAAAATCAGAACTAAAACTATTTCTAAAGGCGGGTTTACTTTTGCTAACGGAGACTTCTTGCCACAAGTATTAAAAGACATTGATAAAATGCCGGATAATACATTTGATCAAATAGTGAATAAATATATTGAAATGAATATTGCACATCCGTTCATGGAAGGCAATGGCAGAGCTACTAGAATTTGGTTAGATTTACTTCTAAAGAACAGGCTAAAGAAGTGCATTGATTGGTCAAAGATTGATAAGGATGATTATTTGTCGGCAATGAAAGCAAGCCCTGTTGATTCCAAACCTATTTTTAGCCTTCTCAAAGAAGCCTTAATTAACGATATAAATAATAGAGATATTTTTATGAAAGGTATTGATTATTCATATTATTATGAGGAGGAAGAATAATATGAAAAAATGAACCGATTATGGCTCCAATTGCCATCTTGGGTTCACACTTATATCATATATAATTTGCACTTGTTGTCAAAATGATTTTTGAATCGTTGATTGATGTGTGCTGATATATTGATATAATATCATTGTCAAAGGTGGAAAGCCGCTGTGCGACCACGACGCATTTCTTCAGAAATGGATGGCTAGCGATTCAGGATGCAGCGCCCTGATTGACAAATAATCACATCTCATTGGAGATGTTTTTATTTTATTTTTGCTATGATATTACTGTATGAAAAACCTATTTAAAAGAATGATTAACATCTATCACTCAGGAAATATTGCTTTTTATTGTTCTTTGTTTGGCCCATTAGCTATGGGCACAATACATTTAGTTTTCGTCCTTATTAAATTTGATTGGATATTGGTTAATTATTGTATTTTTTTTGATGGCTCTATTTAAAGTTTGGCAGTGGTCAATAGAAAAATACCATATAAAACCTAACAACTATTTAGCAGGTTTAATATCATTGTTAGTGGTTTTAGCCCCGATGATGGCGGCGTTTGTTTTAACAATTATGTTTAAA
Source organism: Bacilli bacterium (assembly GCA_045113315.1). Classification (GTDB taxonomy): domain Bacteria; phylum Bacillota_I; class Bacilli_A; order RFN20; family CAG-826; genus RUG13091. The sequence continues at coordinate 91,733 of JBGUIX010000002.1, read as the reverse complement.
GATGCGCCTCATTATTTTATCGATTGGTTTATTTACGCTTATGCTTTATATGGCACGCTTAAAATGATTTTTGCCATCAAAAGCCTAGTGAAGAAAGATAAAACCGATAGGCAATATGTCTGTCATTTCTTGGCCTAATTGGAGCGTTATACACTATGCAGATGATGGAATTTAATCTGATTATGACTTTCAGCGATGGTTCAGATAATGCGATGTATTTAATGCAATTATTTAGCCAAGGTTTAATTTTCTTAATAACCTTATTTGTTATTGGATTATTTATTTATAAATCAGTTCGTATTAATAAAGAAAAGTGCCCACACTAGGTGAGCACATAATCGTAATTTATTATCGCTTATTTAAGCGCTTCCGCTTTTGTTTTGTAGACTTCATTTTCATCCACATAAACAAACTTGATTGATTTAAAGATGAATTTAACTTTTCCATCTTTCTTAGCAAAGCTAAATGGAACTCTTAACAATCTTGCTTTTCCATCTTTCTTGCCAAATTTGAAGACTCTTGTAGCGTCATTTTCTTCTTTAATCCATTTATTGAAGACAAAGAATAGTAATACATAAGCACAAATGATGAGCAATAAGATAATTCCTAACACGAGGAATACTACTCCGACAGGAGACATACCTTTTTTATGATTATCAGGTTTTTTCTCGGTAAGTTCCTTATATGTTTCTTCGCTTGCTTGTAATGTTTCAACATAACTTTGAGGAATTATGTTTTTTTCTTCAGGGGTTAAAGAATCATATAATTCTCTAGCTTCAGCAATATCATCTCCGCTTTCGGTTGTGACTTCGCCTATGGCGTCGATTTTTTTAACTGTCTCATCGACGTGTTCATACACTCCTTCGTCATGAGTTAAGGTATCGTAGTTTTCAACTAGTTCCTTTTGATCATTGGTTAAATCATCATATCCTTCTCTAGCGGTATCGATTTTTTCTTTACATTCATCAGTGTATTTGACATCACCAATATCATCGATTAAGTCTTCAACTTTATCAGCTTTATCTTGATCTTCAAATGCTTTATATGCAGCTTCTGCCGCAAGCAAATCGTCGTAATTTGTAACTTCGTCTTTTTTATCTTCTTTTAAAGAATCATAAGCTCTTCTTGCTTCATCTATCTTTTTTTTGCATTCTGGAGTATATACGACTGGTTTAGGAATGTTATTGATTAATTCAATAACTTCTGATGGCTGTGTCGGATAAATAAATGGTGTTTTTGTGATTGTTTCGTATTCTGCACCGGCGATAGTAATTTTTCCGCAAGTTGAACCCTTGCCTGCTCCGATGGTGGTGGTTGTTTGATAGTCCGAGCCTCTATGCACTTCTAAATATTCAACATCTTTGCCAATGGTGATGTTTCCGCATGAACCACCATCTTTTTCATATTCTCCTCCAGCTCTAACTCCACTTCCAATCCCAACACCAAGATAATCAGGATCTCCTGCATCTTTATTAACATATATTTTTCCGCCAGTAATTGTAATATCACCGCATCTGCTACCATCATGAGAAGCACCAATGGCTGCGGTGACGTCTCCGGCTCTTGCATTAACGGTTCCACCGGTGATGGTAATGAAATTTACACCTGCATCAGTATCTCCCCTTTGGTCTGCGCCAATGGCTGGACCATATGTTGAACCAGTTGCATTAACCGTCCCGCCTGTAATTAAGATACCTTCGCAGACACTTGCAGAACCAGAACCAATTCCGACATGACCAGTTGCATTAACGGTTCCACCGCTAATAGTAATTAGACCAACTGATTGCGATGGTCCTTGCCAACTGGTGTCTGAACCTCCAATTGCAGCTTCCCCAGAAGCGACAGCGATAGCGGTTACTGTTCCTCCTTCAATAGTGATTGATCCACATGAGGCCTTACGTGAGCAACCAAGAGCGGCGCTCTGCGTCCCACCTTTAGCTGTAATGGTTCCACTTTTAATAACAAGATTTCCGCATGAGGTTCCGTAATAAGCACCGATAGCAGTTGCACTATCCCCCGCGCTATTATCAGCATTAAGTACACCAGTGCCTTGTAGTGTTAAAGTTTTCCCTTCGCCAAAAAAGATGGAAGGACGTAAATTATATAGAGGTTTAACTAAATTTTCACCTTCTATATTAATAGTGGCACTACCTTCACATGTTATTCCTGGAAGTTTATGATCGGCTGAAGAAGCAAGATCAATATTAGCGTCTCTTAATGTGATTGATGCTCCGTCAGCGATAGAAATTTTGTGATAACTGGATAACGATTTAGTTAAAATATCGCCATCTTTAGCTGTGTAATCTCCTGTCAATTTTGAAAGATCAACAGTATCCCCTTCAGTGTCAGCAAACACTTGATATTCTTGTTTATCTAAAGATAACAATACATAAGAAGTGGATAAAGATAATCCTAAAACAATGGCTAAACCGAAAATGCGCTTTTTCATTTGTTTCTCCTTTTATTAATAACCGTACGGTTATTTCTTACTTAAATTTATATTATTAATCTATATCCTGTCAACACAGTAAATAAAAAATGCGTAATAATGTTTTTCTTTCTAAAATATAAAAAATTAATTCTTTGAATTTGAATATAAATTATAAGTTTTTGAATGCTTGGCTTTACGATATTTAGCGGGTTGAGGGTCAATTAATATTCCATTAACTTCTTTTTTAAGAGCCTTTTCTCCATAACACAACTTACAAAACATCTCTAAATCGTTAAATGAATATAATTTATGCCCGCAAAACTCATATTCTTTAAACGGATATATGACCTCTCTTGGAAAAGCTAAATTCTCTTTTTTCTCCGCCCAATCCTGGAAAGGAATAATCACAGTTTGAGAGACATAATCAGAATAACGATATTTATTAGCGACCGCTTTTTCATAATTTTTAAGTTTTTCTTTTAAGCGGTAAGGCTGAATTCTTAAAAAAGCATCTAAAGCGACATAATAAGCCATTCTATGCTTAGCGTATTTTAATAATTTGATATGTTCTTTCTTATCACTAGGAACACCCATAAAGGCGACGATATCGATAAATATCCCATCTCCATTACGACATCTATTTGGTAATGTCCAATGATAGGTTTCTTTAATATAAGAATTCTTGAGTCTTAACTTAAAAGTGGGGATTAAGACATTAAATCTTTTATTATCTTCATAGCAATCAAAAGAGAATTCTTCTCCTAAATCTTCTTTGAAGGCCTCGATTAATCTTTGAATATCGAAATAATCAATAGCTACATCGATATCATCATCCCAGGGAATGAAACCTTGATAATTATATATCCCTAAAGCACTCCCGAAAGATAAAGCGTAACCGATATTATATTTCCGACAGATACGATCTAGTTCTAAAACTATTTTTAATAATAAAGGATGAATTTCTTTCACTTCATGCCTTTTATGAAAAACATCTTTACCTAAATCGTAATGATTATTATCAACGATATATTTTGAATGAACCATAGAATCATTTTACTCTAGTTTCTTTTTAAAAATATGCCTTTTCTTTGTAAAATGGATTTATATGGTTGAAACTGTTCTTTGTTATATCGAAAAAGACAAACAATATTTGATGCTTTTAAGAAATAAGAAAAAGCACGATATGAACGCGAACAAGTATATCGGTGTCGGTGGTCATATCGAAATTAACGAAAGTAAAGAAGAAGCTTTGCTTCGTGAAGTTAAAGAAGAGACTGGATTAACTTTATTATCATATATTTATCGTGGTAAATTATTATTCCAAAATGATGATTTTATAGAAGTGATGTATTTATATACCTCTAATGAATTTAAAGGAGAAATTACAACTTGCGATGAAGGGGAATTGCATTTTATTGATAAGGATAAAGTATTAGATTTACCACTTTGGGAAGGTGATAGATATTTTTTGCCATTACTTATAAATAGTGACGAATTCATCAAATTAAAATTAATATATAGCCAAGATAAATTAGTGAAAGTGGAGGAGTGGAAAGATGAAGTTCGGTAGAGTAATTGTTAATTTTTTAAAATACACTTCTCAAAAAGGGACAAATAAAAGAAGAAAAACTTATCCTCCTATTTCTTTATTTGAACATAGATTAGATATTCCTTATATTAACGATAATAATCGTGAACACACTTTTGATATTTTTTATGGTGATAACAATAAAAAGAAAAATTGTTTAATTATCGATATTCATGGTGGAGCTTATATATTTGGCGATCATTACGATAATTATCCTTTCTCTTTTATCTTCACTAAAGAGGGGTTTGATTTTATTAGTGTCGGCTATCGAATTAATAACGGTAAATTATCCATAACTGATCAAATCGATGATATTGCTAGATGTATAGAGCATATATTCACCCATAAAAAGGAATTAAATATCGATTATCCAAATATTGTTATCACTGGTGATTCCGCAGGTGGACATTTAGCCCTTTTATTTGCAGAGCTTATTAATGATATTAAGTTTGCTAACGAATCAGGTTATAAATTCTCTAACCATGATTTGGTCGCGGTATTAACTAACTGCACAGTCTATGACTTCGCTAATATCAAAGATAATGGTTTATCTAATTCTGGGATGAAAAGAATGTTTGGTGAGTCATATAAGGAAGTGGACTTTACTAAATTATGCCCAAAAACTCATATTAACTCATTAAAAGCACCAGTCTTTGTCTCAACCTGTAAAAAAGATTTCTTAAGAAAACAATCACTAATGCTCAAAAAAGATTTAGAAGATAGAAATCATGATTTTGAATTCTTAGATATTAATAGTGACAACAAGCATGTTGGTCATGTTCATAATGTTTTAAATCTAGAAGTTAAGGAATCTAAAGAAGTTAATCAAAAAATGATTGATTTTATCAATAAACATCTAAATAATTAATAGTGCTCAAATTTATTTGAGAGTGGAGGTAATACCATGTTAGTAGAAAAGTTAAAAAAAGATAATATCGAAGCGATGAAAAATAAAGATAAAGATGCCAGAAGTGTTTTATCTGTCGTTTTAACTAAATGTCAACTCACTATGGTGGAAGCTAACGCCTCAGGGAAACAGTTTAATGATAATAACGTCTTAGAAATCATCCAAAAAGTTCTGAAGGAATTATCTGATGAAAAAGAAGGATATTTAAGAGTTAATAACACTGAAAGAGTAAATTCTATTTCCCATCAAGAAGAAGTGATTAAAGCTTACCTACCAAAACAATTAAGCAAGGAAGAGATAATTGATATTATCAATTCTTTAGAAGATAAGTCCATGCCAAGCGTCATGAAACATTTCAAAATGAATTATGCCGGAAAAGTTGACATGTCTCTTGTCAGTCAAATCGTTCGTGGTTTATAATCATAAATCGCTAGGGGTGTAGCACAATGGCAGTGCAACGGTCTCCAAAACCGCTGATGCGAGTTCGATTCTTGTCACCCCTGCCATCGAGTCAAAAATCGCATTTTGTACCCATAATTGGTATGAAATGCTTTTTTTATGCCGATTTTCGCTATTTTTGTATCATTTTCAAAGTAAAAAATAAGACCTATTGCGTAACGCCTTTTACCTATTGAGTAATGGATATGACCTATTGCGTAACGCTTTATTTTTAATAAAAACGTTGCATTTTTGATGCTTTTAAGCGATTTATGGAACCATGAAACACTTTATTTGGAGAGTATCGTTTGATGGATTCCAGGATTGGATTCATTCTATTCCAGACTTACGCATGGAAATAAATAGAATTAGTCGCTATAGAGACGAAGAAGGTCGTGAAAAATTAACCCAAGCTAATTACTGGTATCACATTTATTTGGATTATATGAAACTGTGTGATGAAAAAGAAAAAGCATATATTAAGGCAATTGAAAATCATCATATCCCTGAGTGGCATGATCATGTTGATACCAAGAAACTTTATTATAGATGGCTGCTGTTTATAGGCAACAACCCACATAACAAATTAGACGAAATGTCAAATGAAGAAGTGGGGCAGATCATCAAAACCGCTAGAGAAGATAAGGGAATTACTAGAAAGAAACTCGCTGACATTCTTGAGATAAGACCCGAGACACTGAAATCATACGAAAACGGTAGTAGGACACTGCCTTTTGATATTTATTTCAAGTTAAAACAATTACTGAATCTTACAATCTAATTTATTTCTTATAGAGGGCAGCGATCATGGATTTGACCGCTTCTTTTTCTTTTTCCGAAAGGGCTCTATATTTGTTCAGCATTTCAATTTCTTCTTTAGAAGCATATATTTTGCTTTCGTTTTCTTCAAAGAATTCAGATAGAGAAATACCAAAAGCATCACAAATCATCTGTAATGTTTCGATTGTTGGGCAAGTTCCTCTAGCGAACATATTCGATAAAGTAGATTGAGTTAAACCAGATTCATAGGCAAGTTTATAAGTTGACCAGCCTCTTTCTTGCTGCAAATTTTTAATTTTCTCTAATACGCTCATGCGAGCATTTTAATACACATCTGCGTTGTATATAAAACCCACCTGAAATATAATTAATATACATTTGGGTATCAAATAATTTTGATTTGTATTCATATATCAGGAGGTGCTTTATGCCTGAAGTTAATTATAAGGTTCAGTTTGCTCAAAAATATTTTAATATTGAACTTTGCCAGTTTGATGTTTTAAACGAAGTCGATGTTCTTTTGCTTGATAGAAAAGGTAGACACATTCTTTATATCGAGAGCAAAAATATTATTTCTGAATCAGAAAAAAGATCTGCATTAGCCCAGGTGATTTTAACAAACAAAAAACAAAGACACATATTAAGTCAAGTTGGCTTAATCTATAAAGATTCACAAAGTGGGAACGATTGTTTTGTTCTTATTGATTGTTCTGATAATTCAATAATGTACAACAACGATATTAATTGGGCTGCAGAAAGACCAAGCAGCCCAAGCCGAGATGCAATTGAACATATTAATAATAGATTGATTGGGAAAACTACTTTATTTGTTAATGAAGAAATTAAAGAAATCTATAGAAAATTACTTAAAGGTAAAACCACCAAAATAGACATCACTTTAAAAAACATGAATGTTGTTTACAATGATTGGAAAAACTCCATAACTTTTACGCGTCCATTGAGCGAGTATCAAGAGCAATTATCCATAAATCTTTTTTTGGTTGATATGTTAAATGGCACAAAATATCAAGAAACAACAGATTCAGGCGTGAATGTCGACTTAATAAGAGAAGGTACAAATCTAAATCTATACAATCTCATTCCATACATTCCAAATGTCATGCAAACATCGATTAAATATAACGGAAGGGATGTTGTTCTATATGAAGTCGCAGACCAGCAAGCATATGACGATTTTTGGAGTAAATATAAAAGACCACCTGAAAAGAACGAATTCCTTAAAATACTAGAAAGAAGTGGAACTCTTTATTCCGAAAAATATAGAAAAGACACTGGCGGCGAATACACACCATCTTGCTTGGTTGAGTTACAAAATAATCTGCTATTAGAATCTGGGTACAACATTGAAGAATATCTTGTTTTTGATCCTTGCTGCGGCGTTGGAAATTTACAAAATCAATTTGGTATAGATTTTAAGAAGAATTGTTTTATGTCTACATTAGAACAAACAGATGTTGATATTTGCAAAATTAAAGGATTTGATAATGTTGTTCAATTTGATTATTTGAAAAGTCCAACTGCCCAACCAAAATGGAATTATAAAGGGCTTGAACTTGATATAAATCAAATTTGCGAAAAAGAGCATAAAAAATTGATGGTAATTATGAATCCTCCTTATCACAATACAGCTGGATTCAAGAATGATATTGCCATTGAGTTTTTCAATAAGATATTAAAGACTTCGCCAGACGTTGTTGTTTATTATTGCAAAACAGAGTTTTTGCTAAGAGATGATATCGAGAGTTTTATTAGGTCGGGCTATTCAATCGTTAAACACGCAATGACTAATGGAAAAACAACTTTTAAAATATCTGAGTTAGGCATATCTCTTATCATATTTGATAAGAATCCAGAAAAAGGAATGAGGCTTTCGAGAAATAATATTACGGTAGATAGATATGAAGTTAACAACTCTACTAAATTATTGGATTTTAAAGGAACATTTAATTATGACATCGAAAAGCCTTGCTTGTTGGATGAAATTGAAGACAAAATCAGAGATAACATGGATGGTCCAACTCTTGGCCAATGGTGCTATTTGTTGGGTGTTCTTACTGTTTCAAATGGCGGCAAAGAGAAAAAGACTAAAATTACAACAAACAACTTAAAATATTGCCTTTTATCAAAAGGGTTATGCTTCAATAGCCATTCCAAATATTTCGAAAGGAACTGGATGGTTTTTAGAGGCTCGTTTGATTCAATAAGTGATGAACTCTTTGGCGATGCGATTATGTTTTCTTTGTTTTATAAGGGTAATTTATTTTCTAATAAAGAAGTCAATAACTATATAATGCCTTTCAAAGCAAGCGAATTAGGCTGTAATCCAAATGATTTATATTCGTTGTTTACTGAAAAAGTAACCATCTTCGGAAGAGAAACATCAGAATTTGATTTTAGAAAATGGCTTGAGGAATTTAATTTTTCTGAAGAAGCGATGAAACTATATAAGTCTGCATTAAAAGTCGCGCTCTGGTATCATCATAACCCTTTAATAGCAGATAAGAATTTTAATGATAGTTTTTATGACATCAAAAACGCAATCATGGGCAAATCGGATGAAGATTTTGTTGAGATTGATAAAGAAGAGGACACACGTACACTCTTTCGCGTCAGAACAACAAAAGGAACTAAAGGCTTTGGAAAACAGTACGTTAAAGATATTGCGAGCAGCAAAGCAGATCAACAAATGTTTTTGGAATTCTTTGAGAATTTAGGCAAATTGGCAGAAAAAATTGACCAAGAATTAATTGATGGCGGTTTGCTTCTTTGGAAGAGAGAAAATATTTTCTAATTATTAAATAACCATAATTTAGAGGGACATTGTTCGTTTATGAGGGACATTCTCCAAAATGCAGAGGGACAATTGTGTTAAAATTGGCTACCTTTGCCAAATAAGTAAAATGCACGTATCTCGGTAATACGTGTTTTTTTGTGCATAGATTCTTTGAACTTTTATTTTTTATTTAGTAAAATTAAGAAAAGGGGAGAAAACATATGAAATTTACCAAATTATTTTTGATTGGATTAACACCAATTTTCTTGTTGTCTGCTTGTGGAACTAAGCAAAAGACAAATTCAACTACAACTCCAACTTCAACTTCAGCTTCATCAGAAGATGACTCTAATAATAGTAAGCTTTCTAACGCTTTTAAAAATATGGGCGAAGAGATTGCTTATGTTGCTGCATCAAAGCCAATAACCAAATCTATGGTTGATATGTCCGAAGATGACAAAAAGATGCAACTTGGCAGTCCATGCGGCATCATTTATGTTGTTGGAAAACTATACGAAAACGAAGCTTTCGATTGTTCTAATAAAGTTGTGGAATTCCGTGAAGTCTATGACGTAGTAAATGGATCGAGTCCTGTAATGGTTGAGGATATTACATTATCTCTCATGATTGATGTAGACACAGCAAACAATAAAGCTAAGCTTTATGCTAGGGAAATTATTGACGCGACCGAAAGTATGCACATGAAAATTGACGCGTATATGTTCTTAGAATTTGATTATAATTTTGTAACCAATGATCTTGGTGATTTCAAAGCGTCGTATACAGCTGATACTTACACAAGTGGTAGCGAAACACCAAGTAGCACTGGACTAAATTACGCTGTAAGACAAGGTGAAGACTTAAAAAAATTAGATACAAACACAAAAGATGAAGAATATGATACAGTAGTGAATCAAATTGAAACATTTGTCACATTCTTTAATTCTAAAGCTGAAACCAAAACAGTAGCGGATGCAACTACCGCAAGAAAATATGGTGAAAGCTTTATTGCGGGTCTAAATTATATTAATGAAATAACTAATTTATCTGGTTCTTTTGATTTTCATAATAAATAAGGTTCTCTGAACTAAGATGTACCCCAAATCCCGACAAGGGAGGAGGGGTTTTTCATGTCAAAATTCACATCGGAATTTCTATTCGGCACTCATTTTGAAAAACAAAATTTCTTTTTCATGTGCCTATACGCATATATAATTAGTGTAGAAATTTTAATGACGGAGGTTTCAATTTGTGGAAATCTTTAAACAAATAGGCGCATATATATCCGAATACGGATTTAAATTATTACTTGCGATATGTATCACTGCGGGTGGTATATGTTTTGCTTGGTTAATCGGATTCTTATTAAAGAAAATCCTTTTAAAAACTAGATTAGATGGAGCGATGTTAACATTTATCGTTTCCATTTTAAGAATTGTCATTATTATTCTTGTTGTATTAGTGGCCGCTTCCGTCTTAGAACTATCCACTGAAGGATTAGTGGTATCCTTAGGTACCATGACATTAGCTGTTGGCTTAGCCTTAAAAGATTCCTTTTCTAACTTGGCTAATGGTATTTTGATTATTGTTAATAAACCATTCCGTCGTGGAGATTTAGTCTCTATCAATGGAATTGAAGGTAAGATTCATAATATTAAATTATTAACTGTCGAACTTATTACATTTGCAAATGTGAAGATTGTTTTACCTAATAGCACTGTTTTAAACGGCAGTGTCATCAATTATTCCGCTTTAGCGATCAGAAGAGTGGATATGGAATTTTCCGTAGCCTATGGCTCTGATATGGATAAAGTAGAAGAGATTTTAAGAAAGATCGCTCAAGAGCACCCACAAGTTTTAAAATCCATGAAGATTAATGTTTATATGTCTTCTCATGATAATTCATGTATTACCTATGCGGTGAAAGTATGGGCGAATAATGGTGATTATTATGGAATTAAACATTCCTTCCCAAGACTTGTTTATGATGCATTTACTAAAGAAGGAATTACTATTCCATATAATCAAATCGATGTGCATTTGGATAAATAGATATGAAATTATTTAAACGTTTACCATTATTATTAGCTTCATTTATCGCTATCCCCTTATTAGCGGGTTTTGTCGTGAATGAGTTTAATAATGATGAAGAAATAGTCTACGCGGATGATTCTGAGCCTAAATATCCATATCACGAAGTGGAAGATGAATACCACACTCGTGTTTATGACACCACGGCATTAACTCCTGTTTTAGTTAAATCATTCGACGCTCCAAGCGGATATGCTTTCCATCTCTCATTTTCTGAATTTCAAATTGATGAAATGTTAGGTGAAATGGATGGTTGTGGTTCCGATTATTCATTTGTCCATTTGACCTTTAGTTATACGACTCTAGGTAGCGAAGTATATTTAGACGCTAATACATTCTTCCTCACGCAGGACACAGTTGAAGAAAGAAGAGCGATCTTTAAAGAGAATTTATTCGATTATGTCAGCGATCGTTTATTATTTAGAATTGAAGAAGCAACAGTTAGTAACCTTATCACATTCTCATTTAGAATGACGTTTAATTATGATTCTGGTGATGAAGGTGGTTCAAAAGACTTCTTATTCTATGGTGAATCTATTTCTGTGGAACCATTTAATGCGACAGATTTTATCGAATTCAATACTCTAATTATTCAAGATATCGATAAAGATCGTTTCACCATCCGCGCTAATCCGATTGAAGGATTCTTCTATGAAGGAAGTGAACCAAATGAATATGGCTTTAAAACCATTAGACCAGATGACTGGGTGGAATTAGATCATATAGAATTAACTAATTACACGACGAAATATAAGATTGGAGATACATTTAGTTTCGATGGTACCGCCATGGCTTATTACTCCAATAGCACAAAAGTTAAAGATGTCACTAAATATGTCCATGTTTATGGAAATAATATTTCTAGTGGAACAACATTAACGGAAAAAGGTATCTATAATATTACCGCTTGGTATTTTGATGAAATTAGCCACGTCTCAGATTCAGTTTATTATCAAATTGAAGTAAGAGAAGCTGATAAGCCTGATGAACCATTAGATCCCGTTGATCCAATTATTGATGTTGAAGAGCCAAGAGCCTATTATCATTTAACTCTGTTAACCGATGATGGAACACAACTCGGTTCCTTCTCTTATGGTGGTATTGATATGACCTTCCCAGTTATTGATTTACACTGCAAGATTAGAATGGATTTTATCGATAATAAAGGTAAAGAATGGGTGTTTTATTCTGAACCAATTATTATTGGTAACCCCAATATCCGCACTGTCATCGACCATGATTTTGACCGTGATTTGGTGGTCAAAAAAGAAGATCATGTCTTTAGTATTAATGTCGATGTATTTGATAAGGAACATCTAGAATTTTTCCAAGGAAAAATCGATGCTTTCCCGATGAGACTTAAAGATCCATTCCTAGGTCATAACTTATTTAATAAAGAATTCCCCGCGGTCGGTATAGACGGGCATTATTATTATCTTCCTAGTGATCATGAAATCGAACTTCATTATCAAGGAAGAGATGCGGAATTCATGGATAAAACCGCGGAAGGAACTTATTTTATTTGGAATACCGAAACTGAAGCTTATGAAGAATATCAACCGATTTCCATTTTAGATAGCTTCTATAGCATCTATCAGGAAGAGAAAGAAAAAACTTTTGACGAATTATCTTCCACGGTTACTTCTTTACCATATATTGGCTTATGGCATTTCAATACCTTTATCGATGCTAGAAACAATAAATCAAGTTCGATTCATTATCAAACTAATGATCAAGTTATTGAAGCCATCGCTCCATATCCCACTGATGAAAAGATTATTCTTAATACACCAGATAATATCAATTTACTCCATAACGCTGGTGACATTGAATTAGATGTGACTGTCTCTAATTATTCTCAAGATATTGATTATTTCTATAATTACGACTTATCTAGAGATGGAGTGGTGGATTTAGAATTCATCGAAGATGATAAAGTGATTATCAAACCAACCGGAAATGGTTTAGTCTCTTTAACTATCACTTGTGAAAGTACTTACTTCTCACGAATTAGTAAAACGATTACAATCCGTGTTTTAGATGCCATTTATGATGTTGGAAAGATAGATGTTCCTGATGAATTCCATTTAGCTTATAAAGATATTGATGTCGCGATGAACATCAGAGGTTTCACTCATATCCAAAATTTAAATATGCAATGGAAAGTCATCGATAAAAAAGAAGTGGAATATCCAAAAGAAAATATCATTATCAATAATGATGCGACGATGAGACTTGTTAATCCTGATAGTGGAGACTATACAATCACGGCGATATATGAAGGTATCGAAGTTGATAAATTAACTATTCAAGTTAGATATGCGGACATGGATAAATTCTTAAGAGCTAACATTTGGTGGGTCTTATTAATTACGATTGCCTTTATGGCATTCGTCATCTTCTTATCTATAGTTATTAAACGCGGTAAAACCACAGTCGAACATATTGAAAAAGTTTATGCCGTTTACTGTAAATGTATCGCTAATGACGAATTATCGAAAGATGAAGTAAAACGTATTAGAAGAGAAATCGGTAGATGCTTGCGTCGTTGTAGTGATTTAAATATCGATGCTCTCAATCAATACGAAAAAGCCACTCGTTATTTAAGAAAATCATTAGATGATATCAATGTCATCTACAAAAAATATGATTCCTTGAAGAAGGAAGAAAAAGAAGTTTTATATCAACAACTTGATAAAGATTTATCGAAAGCCTTAAACGTCGCCAAAGAAATCGAAGCGGCGAAACAGCTCATTGATAATTATCACGCTAAAGCCAATAAACAGAATTATGAAGTTTTAGTGGATGAAGCTAAAGATAAAAAGAAATCTAAGAAAGAATAAAAGAAAACCATCACTTAAGTGATGGTATTTTCTTATAAGTGATAAATTAGAACGCTAATGGTGGTTTATATGAGGTGATGATCTCATTAACACCTGGTTCAGTTTTGCTCCAACCATTTATTTGATCAGTAATACAGAAATAGATTCTTGTACCTTCACTTAGCTTAGCAAGTGAGTCTAAATATTTTTTGGCTCTAGCACAAGCAATTTCTTCATCAATACCTTCGCTGACACCAGCTTGTTTAATGGAATTTGTTTCAGTAGCTTGATAGATATTGATATTATTTAAAGCGCCTTCAACAGTAAATGTGGTATTTGTACTAACTGCCACCTTTGTGGTAGAAGTAATGGTTTGATCGCCCATTTTAATCGCAAAGCCTGCTGGTAAAGTGGCGAAGTTAATATCGATACAGATTGTTCCTTCATTAATGCCGGTCATCAATATGGTAGATGAAGGTGTTTGACTTTCCTGTTCACTAGCTTTACTAGCATTTTCACTAGTATTACCTTTTGTGGTACATGCTCCTAATAATAATATAGATGAGCATAATAGGACTATTTTTCTTAATTTCATTTTTAATTCCCTCTAAAACTTATATTAGCAAGAAATAAAATAGAAAATAAATGTTTATTTAAATAATAAATTAGATATAATATCCACTAGCGGAGTTCGGCCTCTAAATCCTTCGCTATATAAATAAAAACCAAGGAGAAAATATGTTTAAGAAAAGTATTCTTACAAGAATAACTCTTTTGTTTAAGGCCATTCCTAAAACTGTAGTTATTCTTTTTTGTTTAGCAGTTGTGGGCATGAATATCTTAGCCCAATATCAACTGGTCTCTCTTCCTTTTTTAGCGATTAACGCGGGAATTTGTATTTCCTGGTTATCTTTTCTCATCTTAGATGTAGTCACTAAACATTTTGGCGCGAAAGCCGCCAATTATTTATCGATATTAGCGGTAATAATAAACCTCTTTGTTGGCTTAATATTCTTTATTCTAAGTTTAGTTTTAAATAATCCTCATTACGATTTATTCGCCTTTAATTCATGGTCTATTTTATTAGCGAGCACAATTGCTTTTATTATCTCCGCTTTAACAAATAACTATGTTAATGTCTTTGTTGGTAAAAAGATTAAGAAAAATCCGGATGGTAAAGTTGCTTTTAGATTAAGAACTTATATCTCCACATTTTTTGGACAAGTAGTCGATAATTTCTTATTTGTGTTTTTAGCATTTTTCATCTTTCCATTTATCCCGAGCGCGATACAAGTGAGATGGACTATATGGCAGTGTTTAGGTGCCTCTATTTTAGGAGCGCTATTAGAATTATTATCGGAAGTTTTATTTACTCCACTTGGATATAAGATTTCTTCTTATTGGAAGAAAAATAAAATAGGTGAAGAATATATCAAAACAACTTATGAATTAGAAAAGATGCCTGCTTATGAAATAGGTAAATTAGTAAATGATAAAGTATTTACTCCTCTTGAAGTAGTGAAATATTTTGAAGATAAAATTAATAAAAGAAATAAAAGAATAAACGCTTTTACATATGTAAAATATTTAGAAGCAGAACAATCTGCATTACAGTTAGAAAAAAGATTAGATAAAGAGTATTTACCTTTTGCCGGTGTACCTTTTGCATTAAAAGATTTTTTAGATAGTAAAAAAGGATGGACCAATTCTTGTGGTGGAATACCAAATTTAGATCGTATCGATAATAGTGATTCTCCTTTTACTAAAGCCATGGAGAAATTAGGGGGTATTGCGATTGGTAAATGTAATGCCCCAACATATGGCTTTAGAGGAACCACAGATAACTTAAGATATGGACCCACTAAAAACCCGTATAACACTAGATATAATTCTGGTGGTTCTAGCGGTGGATCTTCCGCTGCGGTTAGCGATGGCTTAGTTCCTATCGCAGAAGGTGGAGATGCGGGAGGATCTATTAGAATACCGGCTAGCTGGACAAATATATTTGGTTATAAACCATCAAATGGAACCATACCGATGCATTACGCGAAAGGAATAAATCCTGAAGCTTTTCCATTTTGTATGAATTTTGGATTAACTAAATCAGTGAAAGATGCAGCGATACTATTAAATGAAATGCAAGGTTATGATAAAGAAGATCCATATTCTGTAAAAAGAGAAAAAAATAATTATTTAGAACATATAAATAAATCTATTAAAGGTCTTAAGATTGCCTACACCGATGACTTCGGGATTTTCAAAGTCGATGAAAAAATCAAAAGTAGAATATTTAAAAAAGCCAAATCATTAGAAAAGTTAGGCGCAAAAGTGGAGCGTATTGATTTTAGGTTAAACTATACACAAGAACAATTAAGCGAACTTTGGTGTTTAGCGATATCTCAAGAATCGGCAAACGAATATTTAGAATATAAAAAGAAAGGTATTGACCTCACTAATGTGTTACCAAAAGAGCTTTTATATTGGAACGATAGGGCGGTTAAAGAAAGAGATAGATTAGATGAATATATTAAAGCAAAACAACACATTAAGGCGGTTTTTGAAGAGGTTTTTAGCAAATATGACGTTATTATCTCGCCTGTCAGTGGTTGTTTACCTGTCTTAAATAGTGATGATCATAACACTAAAGGACCAGAATTTATAAACGGTAAAAAAGTCGATCCGTTAATCGGATTTGCTTTAACTTATTTAATTAATTTTATCGGTAATCCAGTTTGTTCAATTCCTGCGGGATTTATGAAACATCATCTTCCTATTGGCTTACAAATTGTAGGTAAATATATGGATGATGAAATGGTTTTAAATGTCGCCTCTAATTATGAATCTATAAATCCTTATTTAAAATAAGTATTGTTTAAATTTATAAATATGTAATAAAATACTGGTAGAACAAATCTCAATTTGATAGTTGGACTACCAGAATGAAATTTAAAGATGCAAAAAAGACATTTTTAATCGATGTAGCCATCAAGCTATTTTTAACTGACTCCATTGATAAGGTGACAATTAAAGATATCGCTAATGAAGCGGGAGTGGGAGAGATGACCATCTACCGTTATTTTGGCAAGAAACAAACCATTGTTAAAGAAGCAGCGATTAGATTACAAAGCATCGTCTTTAAAGATTACTTCAATTTAGATGAAGGTAAATCTGGATATGAGAAGATCAAACTCTTTTATGAAACATTTTTAAAAGTGTTTATCTCCCGTCCAGACTTTTTTAAATTCATTAAAGAGTTCGACTTAAATATGATGAATGAAAAAGATGAAGATCTTCAAGAATATGAAGATGATTTATCAAGATTTAAAGATTTATATTTAAGTGCCTATCAGATGGGATTAAAAGATAAATCCATTAAAGAAGTAAAAGACGTGGAATTATTTTATTTCACCTCTACACACGCGTTAATGGAATTATGTAAAAAGCTTTCTTATTCTCAAGGGGTATTACCTCAAGATAATAAGATAGAAAAGGTTTCAGAACTCAAATGTTTAATCGAAACCATCCTCAACATGATTAAAAACTCGTAGTCTAAGGCGAGTATAAATAAATGAAAGGGAGGAAGTGCAATTTAGACTAAGCACTAAAAATTATGAAAAGATTATCGAAAAAACAAATGATTATCTTTGCTATCGGTCAACTTGGCTGGTCCATTTTAGGTGGTATTATCTCCGCTTGGTTAGTGACTTTCTACTTACCAACATCTACAGATATTACTGATAATGGCGCAGTTCAGTTCATCGTTCCAGGATTAGTCATCGGCGGTTTCTTAACCGTTTTAGGTTTAATCACTGCGTTAAGCCGTGTCTTCGACGCTGTGACAGACCCATTAATTGCTTCTTTAAGTGATAGAAGTAAAAATCCACGTGGTAGAAGAATGCCATTTATGCAAATCGCTGCTGTTCCATTTGCGGTTATTACTGTCTTATTATTCTGCGCTCCAGTTAATAAAATCAGTGGTTGGAATATCGCCTGGATCGCTGGATTTATCGTTTTATTCTATTTATTTATGACAATGTATTGTACTCCATACAATGCATTAATTTCCGAATTCGGAAAAACTCAAGAAGATAGAATGTTCATCTCAACATCTATTTCCTTAACATATTTCGCTGGTACATTATTAGCCTATACTCCATTCGTCTTTGCGGGTTTATTAAGAGGTGCCGTTGGTAACTCTTGGGCTTATCGTATCTGCTTTATCGTTTTAGCGGTTATCGCTTGTGTCTGTATGTTACTTCCAGCCTTCATGATCAAAGAAAAAGATTATGTTGAAGGTAAACCTTCTAATGAAAACGTCTTTAGATCATTAGGTTCTACATTTAAAAACAAAGATTTCCGTACATTCTCATTATCTGACATTATGTACTGGGTTGGCTTAACCTTATTCCAAACCGGTATCCCATTCTTCGTGAAAGTCTCTATGGGCTTTGATGAATTTATGGTCATGGTCTTTATGGGTGGTATGACGGTCTTATCTGCAGTCTTCTATCCATTCGTCACTAAGATGGTTATGAAATTTGGTAAGAAGAAACTTGTTATTGCTGGTTTCTTAGGATTAGCAATTTGCTATGCAATTACAGCGGTTAGCTCCATTCCAGGTTTGTTACCAAACCAAGGTCACGCTAATGCCTTAAGCTGGGTCTTTGGTGTCATTATTATGTTAGTCTCTGCCTTACCAATGGCGTTATTAGGTATTATTCCTCAATCTATCGTTGCCGACGTCGCAGAAGCAGAAGCGAAAACTACTGGTCAAAATAGAGAAGGCATGTTCTTCGCGGCTCGTACATTCGCGATGAAATTTGGTCAATCCTTAGCGATGTTATTATTCACCAGCTTAGCGATTATCGGTGCGACACAAGATAAATCAAGTAACGACATTACCGCCACTAAGATCGGTATGTTAATCGTCGCGATTGTCGCTGTTGTCTTCTGTGTTTTAGGCGCTGTCATCTTAATGTTCTATAGAGAAAAATTAGTCATGAAGACCATTGCTAAGAAAGAAGATGCGGCTTTCTTAAAAGCCATTGAAAACGAAAAAGAATAATATGCGTATTTATTATTTAAAAAATAATAAGCAAATGGTTACCTCTAAGTCTAATGAAGACCTAGAGGTCATTTGCCTTAATGAAGATCATCATCACTTAGTAAAAGTCAAAGCTAAAAGTAGCCTTACTCTTTTAAAAGCGGATGATTATCTTGATCATAAAATTAATTTTAAAGACACTTATTTTTTAAACGGATATCAATCTTGGACTGATACAGATGAATTCTATTTATCAAAAAGATTAAGAAATATTAAAAAATCACCTCATCTTATCTCTCATATGTTTGCGATGAATAAATATGGTGATTCAACCTTCTACCGTTATTCGATTAAGAAAAGTCATGGATATGATGTTTTCTATTCTAAAGGCAAGAATGAATGCTTCTTATATTCACTTAACTTTAAAACTGCATATCTAGTGATTGAATTAATTAAAGACTCTTTAAAAACCATTCATCTTATCTCTGATGTTAGAAACATCACTTTAAAGAAAGAGGAAGAAGTGGATGTCTTTAATTATTATTTCTATAAGTCCTATCAAGAAGGCATTAATTCATTTAATGAACACTTCCCAAGATTAAATAAAGAGAAGATCTTTGGTTATACATCCTGGTATAACTATTATCAAAATATTTCTGAAGCGATTATTTTAAGAGATTTAGACGCTTTAGATTCTAGATTCAATGTCTTCCAGATCGATGATGGATATGAAACATTTGTCGGTGACTGGCTAGATATTGATAAAAAGAAATTCCCAAATGGTTTAGAAGGTATTGTTAAACATATTCATCAAAAAGGATATAAAGCTGGTATCTGGCTCGCTCCATACGCCGTAGAAACTAAATCTAAAACATTTAAAGACCATCAAGATTGGTTGGTTAAAGATGAAAAAGGCAAATTAGTTAAAGCCGGTGGTAACTGGTCAGGTTTCTATGTATTAGATTTATATAATGAAGAAGCGATGAAATATATGAAGAAATGCCTTAAATTCTATATGGATTTAGGATTCGATTTCTTCAAATTAGATTTCTTATATGCGGCGGCATTAGTGCCAGTTAAAGGGAAATCAAGAGCCCAAGTCCAACAAGAATCTTATGATTTATTAAGAGAAATATTAGGCGATAAGCTCATCTTAGGCTGTGGTGCAAATTTATCTAACTCTTATCAAGTCTTTGATTATTTACGTATCGGACCAGATGTCTCTTTAAAATTTGATGATGTCGCTTATATGAGATTATTCCATAGAGAAAGACCATCCACAAAAGCGACATTAAAAAATACGATTTATCGCTCGATATTTAATGACCGTTTCTTTGGAAACGATCCTGATGTTTTCCTTCTTAGAGATGAAAATATCTCTATGACTTTAAAACAAAGAAGAGCGTTAACTAGATTAAACGCTTTATTCGGTAGTGTCTTTATGACTAGTGATGATATCGCCACTTACGATGACATCAAAAAAGATATCCTAAGTGAAGATTTAAATCTCTTCTATAACGCGAAAGTGAAATCTATCACTAGATTAAATAAAAAACTTATCCGTATTGAATATGAACTAGAAGATAAGATACACACTCTTATCTATAATTCAGAGAAAGGAGTTATTTTAAAAGATGAATAAATCAGAATCTATTTTTAATAACAAACAAAGTAAAAAAGTGGTGAAAGGAGCTTATAAATCTAAAAAGAAATACATCAAGAAATATGGTGATGATTCTAACAAAGACTATAAACTTAATTTCAAAGATATTCCCACTTTAGATTTTATTAATGCCAGTAACATCGTTTTTGGTGATACAAATCAAAAATTTGATGATAAAGCTTTAATTGTTGGTAATATCAGAATGGGATTTGGTCATTACCGTATCTCTATTGCGATGGCTAGCGCCGCTAAAGCATTAGGTTATAAACCATATTGGTTAGATTTAGCGAGCTTTGATGCGACCGGTAGCAAGATGATTAGAGAACAAAATGATTTATATTCATTAGCGTCTCGTATTTCTCAAAAATCGAAATTATTTAATAAGATTATTTGGGAACCACTTAATAGTGAAGGATTTAAGAAAATTTCTTATAATGCGAAAGATCAAGCTAATAGTGAACTACTAGTTCCAATCTTTCATAATATCCCCAAAGATATTCCATATATCGCTACCCACGTCTGGCCAAGCCAAGCCGCGGTACATGCGGGTATGACTCATGTGGTTAACGCTATACCTGATAACTGGCCAATGGGCTTACATTTATCAGAAGGAGCGATTCATACCGTTCAAACTCCATTTGCTTATTTTGGTTATAAGACCTTAAGAGGTTTTGATAAAAAGCCTTTAAACGGCATCCCAGAAGATAAATTAAAGATGGTTGGTTGTTTTATCGATCATGAACTTTTAGTGGATCTAGAAGGCGATAACAAGAGAAGAAAAGAAAGAATTAAAAATAATAAACCTCTTCGTATCTTAATGACCGTCGGTGGTGCAGGTGCCGGCTTTAAACAATTCTTAGAGATGGTGAAACACTTATTACCATATATTAAAGAAAGAAAAGTGGCTTTATTCATTAACTTTGGTGACCATTTAGATGTTTATAATAAACTCATCAAAAAGGTTCCAATGAATACGAATAACTTCTTTAATGAATATGACAAATTAAAAGAATTAGTGAAAGAAATTAAAGAAGGCGACGCTAGTGGAATTTATTGCATCTACAATAAAGATATCTTTGAAGCTGTTTATAGCACAAACCTTTTAATGCCAGTAACTGATTTATTAGTTACTAAACCAAGTGAATTAGCTTATTATCCAATTCCTAAATTATTCATGAGACATATCGGTGGTCATGAAGTTTATGGAGCGGTTAACGGACAAGAAAATGGTGATTCCACACCTGAATGCCCCACAAAGAAAGAAGCTAATGAAATGCTTGATCGCTTAATCAATGATAAGGAAATTATTCCTCATATGTGTGACCGTATTGATGAACTTAAAAAACAAGGTCATTATAACGGTGCCTATGAATGTGTCAAATTAGCGGTAGGTAAATAATTATATTTATTAACTAAACTAGGTGAGCCAAACGGTTCACCTTTTTTATGTATAAAAAAGATGATGGCAATCTGATTAATCAGTTTGAATTCCATTTAAGGAACACACATCATCAAATTTATTTAAACAAATACCTTCTAATAATTCAAGAAATAACAAATTTTTAACTCTGTGATCCACTTACTTTTTATTTATTCATAGTTGCTCTTATTTATATTTTTTATTAATATAAAAGCAGTAGAGGATTATTTTGCTTATATATTCATCTGGTCAATGAATATGTAAATAAAGTTAACTCTCTATGAATCATAAAGAGAAATTTGATTCTAGAAAAGATAGATGATGCATGTTTATCTTCATAGAGAATTTCCTTTGTGTAGTCGTTTTATTTTAAAGCGACTATAAACAATCATGGTTTTACTTTAACCGTGGTAATTATTGATTTATCACACTAAGTTAAAGATTTAGATCATGACTTTGTTCATATACTCCCACGACATTAATATCGAGTCGGGGATAAAAGGAAAGGAAATATTTAATTATGAACAAATTATTTACAAAGATTGTCGGCGCCGCTTTAGGTGCGACGATGGCAATCGGAGTAGGTGTTGCTGTTGCAAGTAATAGAGACGTTGTTCCGGTTCATGCTGCAACTACGGTTTCTTGGGGTCAATCTACTGCTTTACCTGGAACCGCAACTGCAATTGCTGGTGATAGTAATGTCAAAATAAAGACTTCATCAACCAACTCGTACACTAACCCAATTAGAGTTTACGCTAATACTACAGTTACTATTACTGCTGCTAATTCTTATTACATCACTTCGGTTACGTATAATGCGTCTTCTACTGGAGCATATGTTACTAATGCTCAAAACGCAACTGTTTCACCTAGCAAGACAGCAACTGTTTCGGGCAAAGTCGTCACTTGGAGTTATACATCAAGTGAAAATGTTACGACTTGGACTTTTAAACCATCAGCGCAAACTAGATGTACTTCATTTGATGTTACATATGATGGAGGAACAACCACAAAACAGGCGACTGGTATTAGCTTTTCACCATCTTCAGTGACTGTTTCTGGCGGTGATTCTGGTTCATTTACTCCAACACTTACCGGCGGATCTGGTAATTATGAAAAAACAATTTCGTGGACATCTAGCAGCCCTAGCATTATTCCTGCACCAGCCAACAGTGAGGATGGTGAAGTAGTTAATTTTACAACCACCAATCCTGCTTCAAACACGACCGTTACATTAACAGGTACAGTTGTTTCACCTGGAAGTGCTTCTGCCTCGATTACTATTTCAGTAAACCGTGTTGCAGAATACACCATTACATATGACGCAAATGGCGGTTCCGGCACAATGAGTGATTCTATTAATCGTGTTTCTGCGAATGGATTTACCGCTCCAACAGGAATGGAATTCAAAGAATGGAATACACAAGCTGATGGAAAAGGCACTACATACGCTGTTGGTGCTACGGTTACTGCGGATACAGATTTGTATGCTATATGGCAAAGACTAAGATATACAACTGGATTTGAAAGTAGCGAAGGTTTTACAGCAACAACAACTTATAACACCACAAAAGTTGATGGTCCTACAGGAAAACAATGGCAATTTGTCAATGGAACTGCTGCATCTGGTAACGTTATTACTGGCGAACAATCAGCTCAGTTAAGAAAATATTCTGGCACTACCGGAAACCCTAATATCAATATGCAATTCAACATTGATGAAATACATTCCATTTCATTTAATGCTAAATCTGGAACTGCTAATATGGGGGTTGAAGTTTTCTACTCAACAAACAATGGTTCAAGCTGGACTTCAATTGGTACCGAATCAGTCGGAACATCTGTTGTTTCGGTTGAAAAAGAAATTTCATCATATGTAACAAGCGGCAGATTCAAAATAGAATACACTGGTTCTAACCCATCAAGTGGTAACAGATGGATGTCTATCGACGATATTATTATCGAAACTCAATCTGCTACTCCAACAGTTACTTCTGTTTCATTAACTCCTAATGACGATATCACATTAAAAGTAGGAAATAGTGAAACCTATACTGTTGATATTACTGGAAATAACCTCACTGGAAATGAAACGGTGGATGTCGTTTTAACTGATGATTTAGGTGATTATGTTTCTATCGATAATTCCACAGGATTAGAGGATGGCGACACCTTCACAGTTACAGCAACAGATGCTGGTGGCATTGGAGAATTATATATCTCTTATAACAGCGGCGCAGTTGATTCTGACCATATCATTTTTATGACTGAAGAAGCTAAGACTATGTCTTCTATTAGTGTTCACGCTTCAGGCACAACATCATATTTCACTGGTGATGTTTTCTCTACAACTGGATTTGAAATTTATGCAAACTATACAGATTCAACTTCCGAAGATGTTACTTCAAATTCTGTTTTTGAATTAATGAGAAGTGGTAGTCCGGTATCAATCTCTACCCCATTATTATCTACTGATACAACCGTCAGAGTTTCATACACTGAATCTGGTTCTACGCAAACAACAAACATTACAATTGAAGTTGTTGATGACTCCGTTAAAACATTAGGTTGGGGTAATAGAGGAACAGTCGATTGTTTAGACGGAACAACATTAGGTTCTGCTGTTGATACAAGTTCATGGACATTTACTGCTACTTGGGAAAGTGGAACAGTTACTTATCCAACATTCGGAAGTGGAGAAGGCTATGTTCATGTTGGTTTATATACCACATCGACACCAGAGTCTGAAGGCACTTCCCTAAGTACATCATATGTATTTTCTGCAAATGATGACGGAAAATATTTAGTTGCTTTCTACAATGGGGTTCGTACAAATTCCAATAAGCAAGTCACTATTACTGAAACATTAAATAGAATTGATGAGCCTACAGAAGCCGGTTTCGCAGTTGCAACATCAATTTCTGTTGGTGACACTGTTTATTTAGCATCAACCGTTCGTGAATTAAGCGGTATTAGTACAACAAGTAAGAAATACGGTATCGCAACAGCATATACTGACAAACCAAACAAGCTATATCCATTAACAGTTGCTGCAGGAAGTGAAGATGGTTCTTATTCGTTCGCAAATAGTTCCGGGGATTATCTTTCTGTTACTAACGATAATACCTTAAATGTTAATGCTACATTAAGTACTTCAACATCGTTCACCGTTTCGTTTGATGATGATGGAAATGCAACAATTAAATCTCTTGCCTACACTACTAGAAGCATCCAATACAACGCTGCTTCTGGGAATGAAAGATTTGCTAACTACACAAATGATGGACAAACCGCTGTTCAATTGTGGAAAGATACACCTGCAGGGACAAAAGATATCGCTAACAAAAATTTAAAAGCTCAACATGCTGCTGTAGCATTTGCTAATAAATTATTAGAGGAAACAGGCAAAGTTTGTTTATCTGATGGTATTAAAGGAGTTGCTGAATTGCAAGCAGCTTGGAAGAACTCATATGACGAGTTTGTGGCCTTAAGAAACTCTTTGGTCATTAATCCTGGTCAAGAAGACGAAGATACTTCTGATAGAGATTTCTTCGATAAATTAATTATTTACGCTGTAAGAACACCGGCTAAACAAGATAATACCGGTGATACTCTTCAAAACGCTTTGGCTAGATATGATCGTATTTACACACGTTATACTAGCAGTCTTTCTACACAAGGAGATTTCTTGAAGACGATATCTGGTAGAGGAGCCTCTCAGCCATTAGAATCATCAAATCCAATTAACTTTGGCATTATTGGTGCAAACAGCAATGTTGTAGTTGTTGTAATTGTCTCATCGATGATTAGCCTTGTTGCTATAGGTGGATACTTCTTCATTAGAAGACGTAAACATAACTAATTAAAACTATTTAATTGTTATAAAAAGAAAGGAACCCACTAGGATTGACCAAACTAAGGGGTTCCCTTTCTTTATGTTTTTAATTTATGTAATATTTATTTATAAGGATATATTAATATATGAAATCTAAAGTTTATTTTATAAAAGATATTACACCTGAGAATATGGTGAAGATGTATGAAGTATTAGGTAAGAAATTACCTGGTAAGATTGCTATTAAGATGCATTCTGGTGAACAAGGAAATAGAAATTATTTAAGACCTGAATTTGTCACTCCATTAGTGGAACATCTAAATGGTACAGTTGTGGAATGTAATACCGCTTATGAAGGGGTTAGAAACTATTCTGATAGACATAGAAGACTCATTAAAGATCATAACTGGGATAAATATTTCCCATTTGATCTAATGGATGAATTTGAAGATAAAGCCATTAAAGTTGATAACGGATTTATCTTAAAAGAGAATTATGTTGGTAAGAATTTATTTAATTATGATTCTTTATTAGTGGTATCTCACTTTAAAGGCCATATGATGGGTGGTTATGGTGGAGAGCCTTAAAACAATTATCAATCGGTATTGCTTCTAGCCGTGGTAAGTCATTAATTCATACTGCGGGATATACAGGTGATCAAACTAAAGCCTGGGATAATTTACCAGAACAAGATAGATTTTTAGAATCTATGGCGGATGCGGCGAGTAGTGTTACTAAATTATTTAAAGATAAAGCAGCTTATATCAATGTTATGACTAATATATCGAAAGATTGTGATTGTGATGGTAATGCTTCCTTACCTTGTATGAAAGATATCGGTATATTATCATCTACCGATCCTGTCGCGATTGATCAAGCTTGTTTAGATCTAGTCTATAATAGCGATGATCAGGGTAAAGATATCTTAATTGAAAGAATCGAATCTAGACACGGTATTCACACTGTTGAATGCGCGGCTAAATTAGGTATCGGTAGTAGAGACTACGAATTAATAGAAATTAAATAGAATGAAAAAAGGCTCAGCTTAACGCTGGACCTTATTCTTTATAAACGTAATTAATTGTTTTCCTAATTCTAATATATCTTCCGAATCAGTGGCTTGTTCCGCTTTTCGTCTCCGATTATCTTCTAAAGCAAATCTAATGATTTCAAATCCACCTTCGATATAGGTGATTAATAATAGTGCGATACCTGCGACAGGAATGATGATATCAGGAAGATTATTTTTATATTGTTTGCGATAATCAAATAACATGACTACTGGGATTAATAATATCATCGGTATACAGTTACCTATTCCGTAGGAATTAACCACCGATAAAGCGGAAGCAATCTGTTCTTCACCTTCAACAGCTTCACCCATACCTGAGGCAATAAAGATCGTTAAGAATAACGCTAATATGAAATCTAATATAGCGGCCACAAATATTGATGAAGATAAGAAGATTGAGAAATGTAATTTATTAACATTAGTGTCTAAGAATTCTTTATATTGTTTATCATTTAAACCTTTTTTAATAAAATGTCTTCTTCTATTACCCATAAATATCGCTAATGCGATAAAGACGAAGAACGCTAGTGGAGGTTTAGTAGTTAATAATGGGAAAACAAATGGGCTTAATTCAATAACGCTACCAGAAGCTAAAAACTTAAGGGCCAAAGAACCTAATTCGTAAATAATAGGTAAAGCCACAAAGGCTCTAAATATAGCGATCTTTTTACCTTGGAAATGTTTACTAGGTGTGTAATTTAAAAAGAAGGTAACTAAAACACATAATAATAAATCGATAAAGATATTAAAGGCTAAATATCCATTTTTTAAAAATATGGCGAGGACTAAATTAGTCATGGCATTAGCCATATCATAATCTAATCCTAATGCTTTAAGCATTCCTACTATATAGTATTGATGTATTAATAAGAATAATAGGTAGAATAAGATCGATAATCCTGTATACATGATTATTAATCTCTTATATCCATTTTTAGCGGTAAGAATAACGGAAAATGAAGCTATCAAAAATAGTGGAGTCACTAAGGATGAAGCGCCATGTAAGAAATTAGCTAATCCAGCTGTATTCGTCGCTAAGGTGACATTCATTCTGCCACCGATTAAAAATAGTTGTCCTAAACCAGCAAGAGCTAAACAGATCCAAGCGAAAACACGGAAGTGTCGATATGATAATGGAGGAGTAAATGAGATATCATTTTTCGCATTTACTTTGTGAATATTTTTTCCTCTTATCGAAACTTTCTTTTTTATGTTGCTTTCTTTTTCGCTAGCTTCAATAACGACTATTTCTTCGTTCATTATGATTATTCCTTGTTTTCGTTATATTGTTTTAAAAGCATATAATTGACTTCTGGCATATGCATATAGATGGTTCTCATTAAATTATTTTTATTATTGTCATTCATAAACATGGAAAGTAATATCATTCCTGGTTTCATCACAAATTGTGAGATTTGATTACAAGCATGTTTGACTTTTGTTTCATCATAAGTTAATCCATCTTTATCTAAGAATGGTTTTAAGCAATCATATAATCCATCTACATAATATAAAGAAGATAATAAAGCGAGGATGTGCGATAAATTGGTTGTTGGATCATAATATTCGATGATTGAATCAATTGTCTCTTGTTTTAAAGAGAAGAAGAGATTCATCGCTGTCATAATGGTTTCTTGATAATTATTAAAGAATCTTTCTCTGGTATCTAAAGCCACCCTATCAACAGTGATGCCTTTATCTTCATCTGCCCATAATGGATCCACTCTTAATAATTGACTAATTAAATAATTAGTGAATTCAACTTCGGTAGTGAACATTGGTTCATCTGCTGAATCGGGAGTAAACTTTGGAAATTCAATAGTGCTATCAAAATCTTTAACTAACTCATCGATGTTATTAGCAAAAACGTCAACATCATTACCACATCTATATAAGTTATATTGTTTTGGGGCGATTTTAGCGATTAAATCCGCTCCATTAACAATGTTAAAAACATTGTCGTAGTGATTTATTTCTTCTTCACTTTCATAATAGACACCTTGAGGTGCTTCATATGTATAGAAGAAAGCATTATGAGCATCTGTATTAATTTCATGATTATCCATGATATAGGTAGCTAATACATTAGCAACACCACCCGCACGAGAATAACCATTGACCCATAATTTTAATTCTTTATCAGCATATCTATTAGATATATATGTTTTTAAATCGTTATAAACTGTTTGAGCAGCCTCATCAAAACCGTCGTGATTACCGGTTTCACCAATTTTAAAGTTAGAACACCATTCTTTTTTATAATTCCATCCACGGATAGAAACAACGATTAAATCTTTATTATCAACATTCGCATGGCCAAAATAATAACCGATAGAATCTTCAGTTGGTTCTGTATCATAAGTCGCGGAAGTGTAATGATTTTCAAAACCTAATCTTTCATAGAAAGATAAAACCATCTCTTTTGTTTGATTCACGGTTACCGCGCCAAAAGATAACATGGAGATATCTTCACTATATATAGAAGCATCTTCTTTAAAGTATGCTAAATCATAATCAAAATCGATAACATAATCTTCTTTTCTATTAGAATTGATCATCGGTGCGAATTTCACACGGACTTTACCATCTGGTACTGGATCTTCTTCACTAGATGATGGTTCAACGCTACTAGAAGGATCTAGACTAGAAGACGATTCTTTATTTTTCTTTGGAGTACATCCACTGACTAATAAAGACATGGATAATAATGTAATTAGTAATTCTTTTTTCATACCACTTACCCCTTTTTATAAATATTAACACTTTATAAAAAATATTGATAATAGAATAAAAGATGATTACTATAATTTTGTAACAATAGTTACGTATAGGCAGGATTTATAACTGGGTTAGGTTACTTCCTGTTTTTTACTTCTATAAGCGAAAATGTTCAAAAATATGAGACAGATTTTTTGTTAATCTTTGATTAAAAATATTATTTCTTATATACAAGAGATTATTAAAAAGAATAAAATGATAACGATATGAAAAAAGGTCAAAAAATAGCGTTTTGGATTATATTTCCATTAGTGAGTTTAGTTATCACTTTATTTCTAGTCTTTTATTTTGATTTAATAAACACTCCTATTATCTTCTTTATCTTAGAAATGGTGATATTAGGTTTAGCCATTATATTAAGAATATTATTAAGGAATAAGAAATTTGCGATTCGGATGATGCCGACTTTAACTTGGTTTATCGCGACCACAATTATTGTTCCTTTTGCTATGCAACCAATAAGTGTTGATAAAAGTGCGGCTTATTATAAAAACCCGATTAAAACTGAAGTGATGCATATTGAAAATGGTGATATTCAAGGTATTTATAATAAAGATCAATCTGTTCGTATCTACGCTGGTTTACCATATGCGAAAGCTCCAATCGGAGATTTAAGATGGAAAGAACCACAAAACGTGGAAGATTGGTCTGGTGTCAGAGACTGTTCATATTTTGCTAGTAAAAGTATGCAACCTTCTAATAATGCTCTTACTTCCACTTTAGCGGATATCTATGCTTCTAAAGGATGGTATCCAGATTATACTTTTCACCCCGAACAGAAGATGAGTGAAGATTCTTTATATTTAAATATTTGGAGACCGAATAATGATAAAAAAGATTTACCAGTACTAGTCTTTATCCATGGTGGATCATTAACCACTGGTACCAGTGCTTATGAAGACTATAATGGTGAAGAGATGGCTAAAAAAGATGTCATCATGGTCACAATTACTTATCGATTAGGAGTATTTGGTTATTTTGCTCATCCTGATTTAATTAATGAATCAGAAAATAAGACCACAGGTAATTATGGTCTTTTAGACCAAATTAAGGCTTTAGAATGGGTCAATGAAAATATCCCTTATTTTGGAGGAGATGCCTCTAATATCACCATTGCGGGAGAAAGCGCGGGAAGTAGTTCGGTATCGGCTTTATGTTCTTCTCCTTTAGCCACCGGTTTATTCACTAGAGCAATTGGTGAATCATCATCTTTAGTGGTGAAAAAAGCCCCTCATACATATCGTAAACTTGATAAAGCTCTAGAAACTGGTCAAAAAATTATGAAGGAATTTAATTGTTCTTCTATTGAGGAATTAAGAAAAGTTTCCGCGAAGAAATTAGTGAACACTAGTTATACAAACGATTCTATGACTTTAGATGGATATGCATTAACTAAAGATCCTTATCAAGTTTATTTAGATAAAGAAAATAATGAGACTGCTTTATTAAATGGCTACAACGTTAAGGAAGCTGATGCTTTTGTGATTCCTAAATTTTTATTATCTCCTACGAATAAAAATAATATTAAAGCCAGATTAGCGGAAGATTTTGGAGAAGATATTGCTTCTAAGATGTGTGAAATATATAAAGAAGAAATTAATAAAGACGCTTTTAGTGTATTTAATGAAATATATTCCATTTATTGGTTTATCTATCCACATCATTCTTGGTCTAATATGGCAAGTAATAATAATGTTCCTGTTTATCGATATCAATTCACTAAAGAAAACAAATATCATGGAACATATCACGCTGGTGAGATGATCTATGCTTATGGCAATGTAAAAAATTCGTCGTATAAATATCGTTATAATCAAAGCGATAGAGATTTATCAGAAATGATGCTTAATTATTGGGCTAATTTTGCTAAAACTGGTAATCCTAATGGAGATAATCTTCCTAAGTGGGAAGAAAATAAAGTTATGGAACTTGGAAGTAATGTTGGACCAATCGAAGATAAATATTTAAAATTATATCCAATAATTGAAGAATTTATGGATAACCAAATAAAAAAGGAAAGTGAGAATTAATATGTCAAAAGCGGATCAAATATTTATAAATAACATGAAAGATATATTAGAGAATGGTTTCTCTGATAAAGATTTACCTGTTAGACCCAGATGGGAAGATGGGACACCCGCGCATACCATTAAGAAATTCGGTATTGTTAACGTTTATGATTTACAAGAAGAGCTTCCAATCTTAACGATTAGAAGAACCGCTTTTAAATCATGTTTAGATGAAATCCTTTGGATTTGGCAAAAGAAATCTAATAATATTCATGATTTAAATTCTCATATTTGGGATTCTTGGGCTGATGAAAATGGCTCAATTGGTAAAGCTTATGGTTATCAATTAGCCAAAAAAGCGATTTACCCAGAAGGGGAATTCGATCAAGTTGATCGTGTCTTATATGATTTAAAACATAATCCTCAATCTAGAAGAATTATGACTAATATTTATAATTTTGAAGATTTACATGAGATGAATTTATATCCATGTGCTTATTCGATGACATTTAATGTCACTGGTGACACATTAAACGGTATTTTAAATCAAAGAAGTAATGATATGTTAACAGCGAATAACTGGAATGTTTTACAGTATTCATTATTATTAATGATGTTCGCTCAAGTCTCAGGCTTAAAAGCGGGTAAATTAATTCATGTTATCGCGGACGCACATATCTATGATCGACATGTCGAATTAGTCAAAGAAGTGATTAATAAGCCTCAACATAAAGCTCCAAAATTAAAGATTAATCCTAATATTAAAAATTTCTATGATTTCAAAGTCGAAGATTTTGAATTAATCGACTATGAATATGAGAAATTAGATAAGAAGATTCCAGTGGCGGTTTAATATGATTATTTCAATTCTTAACTGTGATAAAGAATATGGTATCGGTAAAAAGAACGGTCTTTTATTTAATTTAAAAAAAGACATGGCTTTTTTCCGTAGCAAAACACTAAATCATGTTGTCGCTATGGGGGAAAATACCTTATTATCTTTTCCCGGGTCTAAACCTTTAAAAAACCGCGTTAACATCGTTTTAAGTCAAGATGAAAGCCATAATTATGAAGGTGTCATTAATGTTCATACCTTTGATGATTTCTTAAAAAAGATAAAAGAATATTCTCTTAAAGAAGATGTTTATATCATCGGTGGAGCATCGATGTATAAACAGACATTACCTTATATCGATTTATTATATTTAACGAAAGTGGATGCGATTGGACACGCCGAAGTCTTCTTTGTCAATATCGATGAAAATAAAGACTTTGAAATTATCGATGAATCTGAAGAAATAGAAGATGAAGGCTATAAGATCAAATTCGTCACTTATAAAAACAATAATAAAAAGGAAATTAATTAGAAGTCGTACATAGTACGATTTTCTTTTATCATTTTAAAATGAGAATGATTATCATTTTCGTTGTTTTTAATTTATTAAATATTTATAATATGGAGCGATGAAATATAAAACTAAACATTCTTATCAATTAGAAAAATATCTAATTAATCACGCGGATCGTCACTTTACGATTAATGAACTTCAGGATGAACTAAAGGATATACCTGTTGCTACCTTATATCGATTAATCGATAAATTTATCGAAGAAGGGAAGATTAGAAAATATATTATCGGGCCTAATTCTTCTTGTTGTTTTCAATATGTTAAAGATAATCAATGTGAAGAACATTTTCATCTAATTTGTGAAAGATGCGGGAAATTAATCCATCTTCACTGCGAAGAAGTGAATCATCTACTTAATCATATTGAACGTGAACATAATTTTAGAATTGATACTTCTAAGATTAATCTATATGGATTATGTGAAGAATGCTTAAAAGAGGTAAATAGATGAGTTGGGAGCTAGTACTTGATATCTTTTTAGACGCTTTAAAAGATAGTGCGTTAGTCTTCGCCTTTGTTTTTCTTATTCATCTATTATTATCTTTTATTGAAAATAAATTATCTAATTATTTAATTAGACATCAAAAGCTCGCTCCGATGTTCGGTTCCTTATTTGGGATTATTCCACAATGTGGAACATCAGTTATGGGAGCGGATTTATATATCAAAAAATATATATCCATCGGCACTTTAGTAGCGATCTTCTTATCATGTAGTGATGAAGCTTTTATTGCTATATTAGCTTCTGGTATACCAAGTAAGATGATTATGGTTTTACCGTTAATCGGAGTGAAATTCGTTCTTGGTTTTATCGTTGGCTTATTAATCGATCTATTTCACAAAGAAGAACTAGTTAAAGAAGAGGTTATTGAAGAAGAAACTTGTCATACACATCACACTCATAATAGCGACGTTCATAAACATTTAATTCATCCTTTAATTCACGCTTTAGAAATATTTGCTTATGTTTTTGTGATTAACATGGTTTTAGGATTAATTATCGGAGCGGTAGGAGCAGATAATTTTGCTAACTTTATTCGTATGAATAAATATCTAACCCCTTTATTCTCCTCAATCATCGGATTAATTCCTAACTGTGCTTCTTCCTTATTATTAAGCGAATTATTTATCGAAGGTAATTTATCATTTGGAGCTTTATTAGCGGGTTTATTAGTAAACTCTGGATTAGGTATGATGGTCTTATTAAGAAATAGAAAAAGCGCAAAAAATATTTGGATTATTATTCTTATCTGTTTCTTAGTGGCAGTTGTTTCGGGATATATCACCTGTTTGATATTTGGGTTTTAAAAAAGACGCATCAATCGATGCGCCTTATTTATTATATAAATAATTATTTAGCTTTGCCTTGGTTAGCAACCGCTTCCATTTGTTTTTTGAGTTCTTCTTCATCCATTAAATAATAATGTTTAATGGCTTTCATATTATCATCGAATTCATAAACTAATGGAACACCAGTTGGGATATTAACCCCGACAATTTCATCATCTTTCATATTGTCGAAATATTTCACTAACGCTCTTAAGGAATTACCATGAGCAACTATTAAGACTCTTTTGCCAGCTTCCATTTCTGGTTTAATGACTTCTTCGAAGTATGGAACCGCTCTTTTAACGGTTAATTCTAATGATTCGTTAAGTGGCAAATCTTTTGGATCAACATCTCTAAACTGCGCTTGTAAAGCAGGGTTTCTTGGATCATCTTTATCTAAAGCTGGTGGTGGGCAGTCATAACTACGACGCCAAATCTTTACTTGTTCTTCACCATATTTAGCAGCGGTTTCGGCTTTATTTAATCCTTGAAGAGCACCGTAGTGTCTTTCATTTAATCTCCAAGATTTATAAACTGGTAACCATTCTCTATCAAGTTCGAATAAGACGTTATTCATGGTGTGGATAGCTCTTTTTAATAAAGAGGTATGAACGACATCAAAGTCATATCCTTTTTCCTTTAAGGTTTTACCAGCGCGGTGTGCTTCTTGAACACCTTTTTCACTTAATTCAACATCGGTCCAACCTGTGAATAAATTTAATTTATTCCATTCGGATTCACCGTGTCTAATTAATACTAATTTATGCATTACATTATCCTCCGTAAGCATAACTATTATACTATTTTCATTTTTGTTATAAAATAAAAATAAAGTTTTTAAGGAAGCACCAATATGAATAGAGAAAAAACGATAATTAGAACGAGTATAATTGGTATTCTAGGCAACGTTCTTTTAGTGGGATTTAAAGCCACGGTTGGTTTTATCGCTGGTTCAATCTCTATTATCATGGACGCCTTAAATAACTTAACTGATGCCCTTAGTAGTGTGATTACTATTATTGGCACAAAACTATCTAATAAAAAACCAGATAGAAAACATCCATTTGGTCATGGAAGAGTGGAATATATTACTTCCACATTAATAGGTGGATTAATCTTATTTGCTGGTGGTATGGCGATATATGAATCAATCCTATCTATTATTGATTATTTCAAAAATGGAACCATGCCTGATTATAAACCAGTTTCGTTATTTATTATCGGTGGGGCCATATTAATCAAAGTATCAATTGGTATTTACTTTAAGATTATGGGCAAAAAGGTCGAAAGTGATGCTTTAAAAGCTTCTGGAACAGATGCATTATGGGATTCCGTTTTATCCACCGCAACTTTAGTGGGAGCGATATTTGCCTTTACTTTAAATTGGTATGTTGAAGGTTATTTAGGTATTCTTATCGGTTTATTCATTCTTAAATCTGGAATTGGTGTTCTTAAAGAAGCTATTTCTTCAATTATTGGTGAAAGATATGATACGGAAGAAACTAAACAAATTTTAGAAGATATTAATAGTGTACCTGGTGTAAAAGGCGCTTACGATTTAATTCTTAATAGTTATGGTCATAAAAAGAATATCGGTTCTGTTCACATTGGCGTGGACGGTAAATTAACCGCAGTGGAAGTTCAAACAATTGAACGCATGATAACAGCGATGATGTATACCAAATATAACACGATTATGACTGTTGGAATTTACGCTGACAATGTGGATTCTGAAGATAGTAGAAAGATTAGAATGTCATTATCGCAATTAATCAAAAACAACAAAAATATCTTACAAATGCATGGATTTTTCGTGGAAACTGAGCAAAAACTATGCAATTTTGATCTCGTTGTTTCCTTTGATGAAAAAGAGCCAGAAGCAATGATTATGGGTATTCAAAAAGAACTTGAAAAACAATATCCTGAATATACATTTATTATTAATTTAGATAAGGATTATTCATTATCATAATGGCTAACATGTTTTCTCGTAGCGAACTAATTTACGGCAAAGAAGCGATCGAACTTTTAAAGAATAAAAGAGTCGCAATTTTTGGTATTGGTGGAGTGGGCGGATATGTTTGTGAAGGATTAGTTAGAACTGGCGTTTCACATTTTTTATTAGTGGATGCTGATAAAGTTACTTTAACTAATCTAAATCGACAAATTATTGCCACCCAAGAGACAATTGGACAATATAAAACTGAAGTAATGAAGGTTAGACTGAATTCCATTAATCCTAACTGTGAAGTTGATATAATTAATAAATTCTTTTTAGAAGAAAATGATTTAGATTATGACTTTAAAAAGATTGACTATATTGTTGATGCGGTTGATACAGTTAAAGCTAAAATTGCTCTTGTTTTATTAGCAAATAAATATAATATCCCCATTATTTCCTCAATGGGCGCGGGTAATAAAGTTAACCCCATGGGTTTTGTAGTCACTGATATTAATAAAACTGATGTTGATCCATTAGCGAAAGCGATTAGACTTCAATTAAGAAAACTTGGAATCAAAAAACTAAAAGTGGTCTATTCTAAAGAAAAACCTTTAAAGCCATTAGATATTAATAATGATGAAGAATCTAATAAAAGAGAAATACCTGGCAGCAACGCCTTTGTGCCTTCTGCATGTGGCTTATTGATTGCTTCAGAAGTTATTAGAGATTTAACTAATGAAGTGGCAAGAGATGAATTAAAAAGATGAAATTAATTTATAATTACCACACCCATAGTAAAAGATGTGGCCACGCAATTGGCGAAGACGAAGATTATTTAAGAAAAGCTTTAGAGCTCGGCATTAAAAGATTTGGTTTTTCTGATCATATGATTTTTCCTGATGGTTATAAAGAACCAGGTATTAGAGGTAATCCTTGGGAATTTGATGATTATATTCAATCTACTTATAGACTAAGAGATAAATATAAAGATCAAGCAGAGATATTAATTGGCTTTGAAGCGGAATATATTCCCCAAATGGTGGATTATTATAAATCTTTATTAAAAGATAAGATTGATTATCTAATATTAGGGCAACATTGTTATCTAGAAGGTAAAACATTTATTAATTATTTCCATAAGGATAGTGATATCAACGATGTAAGAAAATATATTAATGATGTTATAGATGGAGTAAAATCTGGCTTATTTAAATATTTATGTCATCCGGATTTATTTATGCATTCCCAGTACGAATGGAATATTGATTTAGAAAATGAATCAAAAAGATTATTAAAAGTGTGTGAAGAATATCATATGCCGATAGAAATCAATATCTGTGGAATGAGAAGAAAAGGATATGATGAAAATCATTATTGTTATCCTAATATTAATTTCTACAAATTAGCGGCAACATATAACATTAAATTTGTCTTAGGCGTAGACGCTCACGATCCGAATCACTTTAATCAAATAGATGTTGATAAAGCGATAGACTTCGCAAAAAGATGCGGCATTAAAATAGATTTTGAATATAAAATTCTCGGAAAATAAGCCGAGATTTTTAAAAAGCTAAAAGACAGATAGTTTAACCCAATTGATTATCTGCCTACACGTAACTATTGTTACATCTAAATATTACGTTTCTTTTTACTTTATATCAAGATATTATGCTCTTTCCCAAGATTTGATGTTACATTCCATAACTTGGGTGTTGAAGTTTTGGCTTCCTTTAAAAGGAAAGGCTAATAGTCTAAATTCAAAATAAGCTACTTTACTGGCATTACCAGTCCAATAGAATGTATAGGTGGCTTCAGTTTTTTCTTTAGCATTGAAACTACCCTTAGCTATATTATATTGACCCACTAAAGCACCAGATGAAGTGTAGAAATATACATGAGCGGTATCATCATTTTCATTTACCGACCCACTTCCTTTATATAATTTATATTTAATTCTAATTTCTAATTTTTGTCCGGTATGTCTAAATTCTTTAGATTGGAAGCCCCAACCAACTTTACTAAGTTTCAAACCTCCGCCATCCTGTTCAGAATAATAATCAGGCGAAGCTTTATGACCTGGTTCTCCGTCATCATAGGAATTGTTATAAGCATATCTAAATCCATCTGGGAGAGCTTGATTAAAGATATTATTTGACCATCCTTGTTGAGTAGTGGAAGTTAATAATTCTTCGGGATTATCGTGGTTTTTTGGTAATCCCATGGTCAAATAATGACTATATTTAGCTTCAGGTACATATTGTTCATATTCTTCTTCCGGAATTTCACTGACGGAATCATTATATGAAATATTATCGGAACTATTATTTATCGATGTTTTAGCTTCAGAATCGTTAATCTCACTAGAAATAGAAGAAAAATTTGAATCTTTTTGGCTATTTTCTTGATTCTTTTTAGGGGTGCAAGAGGCCACTAATAAGATAGGAACGATTAATAATAAGACTTTTTTGTTCATATAAACATTCTAATCCTTATATAAATAATATTGTAAATAAATCTAATTTAAATCGAATAATTCATTAAAAAATATTAATTATTTTTATTAACTTTTTTTATATTGATATTTTATTTATAATAAATAACGGTAATTAATTATGAAGAATAGACTACATTTTTACATCACTGGGGGCATTTTATTAATTGGCTTAGTCCTCGGTTCTTTTTTTGACTTACAAATCAATCAAGCCTTATTTGATCGGTATAACGGTTTCGGATTAACTATTTCATCATTCGGAATGATTCCAGGTTATGGTGCTTTAGCGTTTTTAGGTGGCGCATTATTTTCCATCGCTTTTTATAACAAAAATAATTTTAATAAATGGTTAAGACTTGCTCTTATGGCTTTAGGCGTTATAGCAGCTGGCGCCATGGTCTATTTCTTAGGAACGGACTTATTTGGTGTTAACGGCTTTGATAAAAAGAATATTTATTGGTTAGGCTTTGTTATTATGGGCCTAGTTGTTTGTGGACTATTTGTGTTTGGCTTCCTTTTAGGAAAAAAGAACGAAAATAAATACATGTGGATCGCGATTTTAATTATCTTTTTAGCAATGTTAATCGCTTTAGTTCCTGGCGTCACTTTATTAAAGAAAATTATGAATCGTCCACGTTATCGTATTGCGGTAGCGGAAGGATATGTAAGTTTTCACAATTGGTGGGAACCATTTAAAGATCGCGATGTTCTTATTAATGCTTATCCAAATATTCTTAGCAAAGAAGAATTTAAATCTTATCCAAGCGGTCATGCTGGTGCGACAATGATGTCTGTTATCTTTTTAAGTTATATTCCTTTATTAAATAAAAAATGGATGAAGTATCAAACCTTATTATTCTATATAGGTTTTGCATGGACATTATTAGTCATGTTTGCTCGATTAATCGTCGGCGCTCATTATTTAAGCGATGTTTGTACAGGCGCTTTAATCATTCTTATTTTCTATTACATTTCAAATGAAATTATCATGAGAAAAGTTTTTAAAGAAGAAGAGGTCGAAGAAATAAAATGAGAAAACAAATATTTGCTTTAACTTTGTTATCTTTACTCCTTTTTAGTTGTAATACGAATAAAGAAACTTCTGATAAGTCGTCCTCTACTAGTAGTGAGAACACTAGTTCTGAAACCACAAATAGTAGTGGGTCAACCACTTCAAATAATAGTTCAGAATCTTTTAATTCCAGTGAAGAGAGTCAATCTAGTGAAGGCGGTTCTGCTATTGATTTAGGGGAAATGTCGATTAAAGATGCGAAAGATTATATTGAAGAACACCGTGATGAATTTGACTTAAACGAGTCCTATATCGGAGTGGACTATAATCATACGATTACCATTAAAGGTTTTGCTTTAGCAAAGAATAATTTAGTTAAATCTACAAAAAAATATGGTTTGAATGTTTCTTATCCTGGTAAAACAATGATGGGTGATGACACAAATTATATTGCTTGTGCCTCACCAACTAACCAAGGCAGTTTATATTATAAAGTCGGCGATTATGCCGGTTTAGATTCTTCTAGATATACAGTAACTGGCTATCCATCCATTTATTTAGGTCAACCAGAATTAATGGTGACTTCATTTACTTTTAACGAACACCTCGATGTCACTAAAGATATATCTACTTATTATTCCGGTAATAAAAATATTGATGAATTCTATGGTATGTTCAATGATTTGAAATATAACTGTGCAGGTCATGGATATGGAACAATGATCAGAATGGAAAATATGACCTGTTATTATTATGTTTCAGGTGGCTCTTCTAGCTGTGTCAGTTATTTCACTGATGGCTTAAAACAATTTAAAGTTATTTCTAGAAATAATCCTAGTTTAAATGGTGTCTATAATTTAGTGGGATACATGTCTATTGAAAATTACGCACCTGCATTAAAGGTAATCGATATGACTATCGATACAGATGGTACTATGAGCACGATTAATGAAGGTAATTGTGTAACAATGACCTCGGCTGATTTAGTGAATATCAAATATGATCAAGATGATAACAATAAAAGATTCGATACATTTACTCAATCCTTTAAAGGTCTTTATAAAGCTTGCGTTTATATGAATTTAGCTGATAAAAGCGGCAAAGGTTATGTTTGCTTTAGAGATACTTATTATTCCGGCTACTGTTTCACTCAAGAAGTAGCGGTGAATCAGGGTATGGTTTTTATCGCAAATGATAGTTTCTGGAATGCTAGTGGTAGTGATTTATCCAATAATCCTTATTATGCAGAATATATAAAAAACAATCCCAATAAAGATGTCATTATTTATTTTTCATTACAACAGATGACATATTTAGATAACAAACCTTTATGGAAGGTCAATTTAATTCCTTCTTTAATGCTTAAAAAGAGTTAAATAATTTAGTATTAAATTATAGAAAGAGAGAAATTATGTATTCATTATTTGTTGATACCGATAGCGATATGACTCCAGAATTATGTCAAAAATATGGAGCGCATTTAATCATTATGCCTTATACCATTAATGGTAAAGAAATTAGACCTTATGTCGATTTTAAAGAGTTTAATGGTAAAGAATATTACGATATTTTAAGAAGTGGTGTTTTACCAGTCACTGCGGCCTTACCTCCACAGGATTATATCAACTATTTCGAACCAGAATTTAAAAAAGGAAATGACATTTTATATGTTCATTTCTCTAGTGCGATGTCCGGAACTTTTAATTCGATGAGAATCGCTTTAGAAGAGTTATATGAAAAATATCCAGAAAGAAAAGTTTATACAGTGGATACAAAATCCATTACCGCGGGTAGTTATGCCGTAGCCATTGAAATTATGGATATGTATAAAAACGGCAAATCCATTGAAGAAATTCAAAAGTGGGCGGAAGTAGAAGTGGATAAATTCCCAATCTATTTCTACGCGGATAATTTGAAATTCTTTGCAAAAAGCGGACGTGTTAGTGGATTTAAAGCCTTTATGGGTGGTTTAGTGGGCATTAAACCAATCATCCATGTTAACCAAGAAGGCAAGATGGTTTCTATTGATAAAGGCAGAGGTAGACAAGTCGCTTTAAAGAAGATTCTAGATTACGTTATTAAACTTCAAGACCATATCGAAGACCACCGCGTGATTATCGGTCACTCTGATGCGATGCCATTAGCTAAAGAAATGGCGGATATGCTTAAAAAAGAATTCGGTAATAAGTTAAATATTGAATATGTCGAAGTGAACCCCACAATCGGAGGACACTGTGGTCCAGATTGTATCGGCGTTTGTTTCCACGGGATTCATCGTTAATAATTAAAAAACAAATAAAGGTATGGTTAACCATACTTTTTTTGTGTTAACATTTTTCTATGTTAATAGCGATTGGATTAATACTATCTATTTCAGCATCTATAGGAACTTATTTTGGACTACATTTAAATTATCTATCTTTGTGGTTTCTTTTATTACTAATTCCATTTG
The DNA here is from genome assembly GCA_045113315.1 of Bacilli bacterium. Classification (GTDB taxonomy): domain Bacteria; phylum Bacillota_I; class Bacilli_A; order RFN20; family CAG-826; genus RUG13091. Next base: position 49,426 of record JBGUIX010000002.1, on the reverse strand, counting down.
TTATCACTTATTTTGTTATATATTTAAATATCTATTGGGCGGTAGTGCTTATTTCTATACTTCCTTATCGTAAAAAAGAATTTACTGGTAAAGTAAATAGATTTTGTTTATTAAATGTTAGATTAACCGCTTCTTTCTGTTTAACTTTAAGAGGCATATTTATTAAAAGAAAGAATTTTAAGTTAATTCCTAAAGAACCTTCTTTAATATTATTTAATCACATTAGTGATTATGACCCATGGGTTTTATTTAAATTATTAAAAGGCAAAAATGCTTTTGTCGGTAAAATTGCTTTAAGAAACATTCCGATGGTAAGAGCCTTAGCTTCTTCTATAGGAACCTTATATGTTTATGATGATAACAAAGAAAAGAATTTTCAGATGATCGATAATGCGATTAGCTATATAAAAGAAAAAAACACTAGTGTTGTTATCGCTCCCGAAGGTACAAGAAATAAAACCGGCCAATTACTACCTTTTAAACATGGTGGTTTTAATATTGCAATTAGTAGTCAATGCCCCATTGTTTTAGTGGGTTTTAAAGATATGGAAAAGGCTATTGAAAAACCTAATCTTAAGAAAACTAAAATTCACGTTGAAGTTTTTGATGTTATTAAACCAATAGAATATAAAGATATGAACGCTAGTGAATTAGCTAAATTAACGGAAGAGAAATATAAAAGATATTTAGGACAACTATGAAATTAATTTTAATCAGCGGAGATTTAGCTTCTGGTAAATCAACTTTAGCCAAATCCTTATCAAAATATTTATTGATTCCTTGTTTCACAAAAGATGAAATTAAAGAGAAATACGTCGATATGTATGGTTTTAAAACACGGGAAGAAAACCGCGCTTTATCGATAAAAGCGGTGCAATATATGATTGAGGCTTTTAAAAACTTCGCTAAAGAAGGAAAAGATATTATTTTAGAAGCTAATTTTAGAGAAGATGAATTAAATCAAATCTATGATTTGTCTACTATTTATAACGTCGAAGTAACTTTCTTCCTTTTAAGAGGAGAAATCCCAGTTTTATTTGAAAGATTTTTAGTTAGGTTACCAAGTAGACATATCGCTCATCAATCGATGCATCTAGATCAAGATATCAATTCCTTCTCTGATTATGTCTTATCAATTAGGAATATAAAATATCCATTTATTCCTCATATCATTGATACTACTTATAAGGATGATATGGAAGTGTTAAATATAGCGATAAGTTATCTTAATAATAAGTGACATGCTCCCACCACTTATAGAAGTGGGGGCTTCTTGCTCGATGACTCTAATGAGCCAAGCATAAACAAGCTATCCGGATGTGTCCCATCCTTAGTAAGTATTTCAACTCCCTTACGTAGAATATTTTTACTAGCGTTTATATCTCGATCATGGATCATTCCACAGTTTGGACAGGTCCATTTTCTTACTCTTAAATCTTTAGTGAGAGGATTTTGATAATTGCAGTAACTACATAATTGACTACTTGGATAATTAGTGGGAACCTTAACAATAACGTTGCCATACCAATTAGCCTTATAAATAAGCATAGAAACAAATTTAGACCAACTCGCATCAGATATGCTTCTAGCGAGTTTATGGTATCTAGTCATATTTTTTACTTTCAGGTCTTCGATACAAATGATTTGGCTTTCATTAATGATATTTCGAGAAAGTTTATGTAAATAGTCATTACGTTGATTTTCTATTTTCTTATGAATTCTTGCGACTTTAATTCTCTGTTTATTTCTATTACTACTACCCTTTTTCATAAGAGATAATTTTCTTTGTTCTTTAGAAAGTTTATTTTGCGATTTAGTTAAATATTTATGATTTTTATATTTGTTCCCATTAGAATCAACAATCAAATCCTTAATGCCTAAATCTAAACCAATCGCATTATCTAATAATTTAATACATTCAGTGTTTTCTTCTACTAATAAAGAAATATAATACTTCTCATCCGTAGTCTTACTAACTGTTATAGATTTAATTTTGCCTATAAAGTCACGATGTTTCTTTATTCTAATACGAGGACATTTAGGAATAGATATATATCGGTCGTTAGAGGAGAACTTCACACTTCCCTGGTTGTTTGTGGTATAACTTTGATCATTCCTTTTAGATTTATATTTAGGAAAACCATTTTGTTTTTTATAAAATAATTTAAAAGCTGCGTTTCTTGCTAATTGGGCGTTACACAAGGCTAAAGAATCAACATCTTTTAAAAATGGATAATCCTTTTTATATCTAGCGGGAGTGATATTTTCATTTTTACCAGTAGATTTATATATTTCACATATATCCGAAAGAGACTTATTATAGAAAAACCTTACGCACCCAAAAACTCTAGAGAAGTATTCCTTCTGACTAGCGTTAGGATAGATGCGATATTTATAAGCTTTTCTAATCATAAACCTCCTAATTCAAGGAGCTAGATTAGTTTTCATTCTCCTTGAGATTCGATATATTTCTTGGTTGCCTCAATATTAGCCTCGCCTGTAGAGATAAGGCAGAAAGACTGAGACCAAAATGCTTCTTTATATAATCTTGATCTAATAGAAGGATATTCTTTCTTTATTAGTCTAGAAGAAGCAGACTTATAAGCATTGATGAATTTAGAAATATTAGAATTTGGTTCACTTCTAAATAAAATGCGAACATGATCTACATCATGGTTCCATTCTTCAAGAGCAATATTATAATTACCCTCAATATTTCTAAATATCCCTTTTAACCTTTCAGATATTTCATCATTTATCACTTTTCTTCGGTATTTTACTACCAAGATTAAATGAAAATGAATCGCGAATACTGAATGGTTATTATTCACCATATCCACAATCATATTATATCATTATTTATAATTATATAAAAGGTCTTAATTGCTTATTTTGTACTTATTACGACTGAATGTAAAAATTGCAATTCATCCCCCATCTATAGAGTTATCCATCAATTTAACAAATTGCTGTGGGGACTTCTTGCTTGAATATGTTAATAAGCATTTTGCTTAATTATTATTCATAAAGTTGTATAATCTTAATGTTATGAGGTCAATTAAAGAAATATTTGTTGTCGGTCATGGTCCTAGCTCATCGCATACGATGGGTCCCGCTTTTGCGTGTGAATATATTTTAAAAAAATATCCTCACGCTAAATTTATCCGTGTGGTTTTATATGGATCATTAGCATTAACTGGCAAAGGTCACTTAACCGATTATATTATCGATTTAAAACTTAAAAAGATCCCTCATATCATTCAATTCAATAATACTCATAAAACCAGACATCCAAACACGATGTTATTTGTGGTGGAAGATGAAAATAATAAAACATTTAGAGAAACTGTCATCTCTGTCGGCGGAGGAACAATATTAACTAAAGATCATCCATATGCGACAGGAGAAGAAGTCTTCCCTCATAAGACATTAAGTGAAATCTTAAAATATTGTGAAGATGAAAATATCTCTTTAGTGGATTATGTCACTAGATTTGAATCTAAAGATATTCGCTCCTACATGGAAAACGTTTATCAAAAGATGAAAGAATCCATTGAAAACGGTATAAAAGCCGAAGGCTTATTACCAGGAGAACTCAAAGTCATGAGAAAAGCTCATGAGATGTATGAGGCTTCTAGAAATATTGAAAATGGTGATAAGAACATTCATATGAATATGGCGATTTCTTCTTTTGCAGTTGCGGAAGAAAATGCCGCTGGTGGAGTTATTGTTATTGCTCCGACATGTGGAAGTGCGGGTGTCATACCTGGAGTTATCACTTATTGTGAGATGAAAGAGCTACCGCATGAAAAAATCATTGATGGCTTATTAGTGGCTGGCTTATTTGGTATCTTAGCCAAAGTTAATGCTTCTGTTTCAGGTGCGGAATGTGGCTGCCAAGCGGAAATTGGCGTGGCTTGTTCAATGGGTGCTGCATTAGTAGGTACCGCACAAGGATTTAGTAATAGTAATATCGCTCAATCCGCAGAAATTGCCTTAGAACATTCCTTAGGATTAACATGTGATCCAGTTTGTGGATATGTTCAAATTCCTTGTATAGAAAGATGCGCAATGTTCGCTCTTAAAGCGGTTAACGCTGCGACATTAGCCAAGCTAATCCCAGCTAGTGAAGCTAAGGTTAGCTATGATGATATATTAAAAACAATGTATCAAACCGGAAGAGATTTACAAAGCGGTTATCGTGAGACTAGCGCCGCTGGTCTAGCGAGAATTGTTAAAAGATAAATAATAGGAGGAAATAGTATGTATCGTAAAAATGCTTGGTTAAAATATAACCAAAAACAAAGAGAAGAAGTGATGAAATTCTCCGAAGGATATAAAGACTTCTTATCTAATAGTAAAACTGAACGCTTAGCGGTTAAAAACGCCAGAGCCTTATTAGATAAAGCGGGATTTAAATCTGTGGAAGAAGCTAAAACCGTTAAAGCTGGTGATAAATTATATTTCATCAACAAAAACAAAAATGTCTGTGCCTTTATAATTGGCTCAGAACCATTAGAAAATGGTATGAGAATTTTAGGTGCTCATATCGATTCACCCCGTTTAGATTTAAAGGAAAATCCAATCTATGAAAAGAACGGTTTTGCTTTAGGTGATACCCATTATTATGGTGGGGTTAAGAAATATCAATGGACAACCATTCCACTCGCCTTACATGGTGTTATCTGTAAGAAAGATGGTAGTGTTAAAGAGGTTAACATCGGTGAAAGCGAAGATGATCCAATTGTCGGTATTACCGATCTATTAATTCATTTATCCGCTGATCAGATGGCTCAACCATTATCAAAAGCTATTACCGGTGAAAATTTAGACATTTCTTTAGGTAGTATTCCTCTTAATGAAAATGAGAAAAACACGGTAAAGGATAATGTTTTGCGCATTTTAAAAGAGAAATATGATGTCGAAGAAGAAGACTTAATCTCCGCAGAGATCGAAGTTGTTCCTGCTGGTAAAAGCCGTGACTATGGTCTAGATAGAAGCATGGTTGCTGGATATGGACACGATGATAGAAGCTGTGCTTATACATCTTTAAAAGCTATCTTAGATACTGATGCTAAAAAGGTTAAATATACCTCTTGCTGTATCTTAGTTGATAAAGAAGAAATTGGTAGTGTTGGCGCTACAGGCGCGCAATCTCTATTCTTTGAAAATGCGATTGCTAAATTAGCGGAATTATTAGGCAGTAAAAATCCATTGTTCTCCGCTCGTATTGCTTTAGAAAATAGCAAGATGCTCTCTAGTGATGTCTCTGCTGGATTTGATCCGTTATATCCACAAGTGAACGATCCGAAAAATGCTGCTTATTTAGGCTTAGGTATTGTCTTTAATAAATATACCGGTAGCCGTGGTAAGAGTGGCTCTAACGATAGTAACCCAGAATATTATTCATTTATTAGAAAAACAATGGATGAAGCGAATGTTAACTGGCAAAATGCTGAACTTGGTAAAGTTGACCAAGGTGGTGGAGGCACAATTGCCTACATCTTAGGTAACTACAATATGAATGTTATCGATGCTGGTATTCCAGTCCTTAACATGCACGCTCCAATGGAAATTGTTTCTAAAGCAGACGTCTATGAAGCGTATCGCGGTTATCTCGCATTCTTAATCGCATAAATTCATTATTTGTTCTTTACAAACTTATAAGTTTTTATTACGATAATTAAGCACTTATTGTGCTATGGCGGATGTGGTGAAGGGGTTAACACACCTGGCTGTGAACCAGGCATTCGTCAGTTCAAGTCTGATCATCCGCCCCATTCTTAATGTATAGCATAAATGCCCGTGAAAAATGGGCATTTTTGTTTATTTATAGCCCAGATTCATACTTTTAATAATTAAGGGTGGTGGATGGGAAACAAGAAAACGTAATTTTTTGATAGTTCGATTCCCAACTTTTCTCGCACCACCCAATGAAAGCAATCTCATGAGCGTTTGTCATAGCTGTCATGAGAAGTTTCATGTCCTTCTTGGCGATAGAAAATCTAAATAGGGCAGGGGGGATAAGAATCTTCCAAACCATTATTTCGATCATCGGCCCAGGGTTTCACGCAAAAAAAGTCAAAAGCAAAGTGTATCTTTGCGTATGGAAAATACACGATGAAATGCTATTTTTATTTTGTTTTCTTTTTTTCTGTTAGTGGATAACTGGTTTGGTTAGTCTAATAATATTCTTAACGATTTCTTCTTCTTTTACGTCCATCCCATCTCTAAAGCCAAAATAAATCAAAGAAGTAACCGCACCAGAATAAAATAACGAAGAAATATTATTTTCTAATTTGCTATTAACCATTTCTTCTCTTTCGTTAAATGCTTCTCTAATCGTTGATTGAATAAATAAAGTCATCGCCCAATAAATAGATTTTGATTCATCGTTTTGCACCATTTTTTGTATTGGCAAAGAGCAACAATAGAAGAAGTGGACAATGACTTTGACTAATCCTCTAAATAATCTATGTCTTATTCCGTGCTTATATGAATCTAATATTGGTTTTACTTTTTCCATTAATTCTTCACGATATCTTTCAAAGACCATATTCAATAGTTCAACTTTGTCATTGAAATTATTATAGAAAGTATTTTTAGAGATTAAGGCAGCATCAGTAATATCTTTGATTGCTATTTCATCGAAGTTTTTTTCTTGTAAAAGTTCTTCGAGAGCGTTTGCTAAATCTCTTTTAGTCCTAATAGTTCTTACATCTTCTTTAAGAATTTTCTCTTCTTCACTCATAAATTTTGTCCTCAAAAAATTTTTCTAAATAATTTATAACTTATTCTTGCAAATTGTGCAAGAGTTTAATAATATTATTCGTGTTAAGAAAATGGACACGAGTCCAAAAAGTAGAAAGGAGCAAAAAAATGGAAAAAGTAATCGAAGTTAAAAATTTAACAAAAGATTATGGCCAAGGCCGTGGGGTCTTCGATGTTTCTTTTTATGTGAATAAAGGAGAAGTGTTCGGTTTTTTAGGCCCTAATGGAGCGGGGAAAAGCACAACAATTAGACATTTAATGGGTTTTAGTGTTCCTGATTCAGGAGAAACTTATATAAATGGTCATTCTTCCTTATATAAAAGAAATATAACTATGCGTAATGTGTCTTATATTCCTGGGGAAGTGGCCTTGCCTTTAAATCTTACCGGTCAAGAAGTCATTGATGAACAAAAAGAATTAAAAGGAGTGGTGGATGACACTTTATTGAATTGGTTAATTGATATCTTTGAAGTAGATTTATCACTTTTATGTAAAGAAATGTCTTTAGGGATGAAAAGAAAATTAGCGATTGTTTCCGCTTTTATGTCTGACCCAGACATTATTATTATGGATGAACCTTCTAGTGGATTAGATCCTGAGATGCAAGAAGTATTTGTCGAGCTAATTAAATTAGAAAAAAGAAGAGGAAAAACCATTCTTCTTTCTTCTCATATATTTGAAGAAGTAGATGCGGTATGCGAAAGAATTGCCGTGATTAAAGATGGAGTAATCGTCTCTTTACTTGATGCTAATGATTTAAAACATAAATCAATTAAGGAATATCACATCAGTTATAAAAATATCGAAGATAAAAATAACGCGATTATCATTTTAAAAAAGAATGATTTTCATGTTGAACAGCCTTTTGAAAATGAAAATATAGTTATCGTTAAATGCGATGAGACAAGAACGAATGAATTCTTAAAAGTTTTGCCTCCTTCATTTATTGATTTTTTAGAGAAAAAAGAAACTTTAGAAGACTATTTCATGTCTTTTTATAAAGAAGATAAGACATATGTGGGGTTATAAATATGAACGAGAAAATAATGATAGAAATTAATAACGTCACAAAAGATTATAAAAAAGGAAGAGGCAATTTTAACATCGATTTAAAAGTCTACGAAGGAGAAGCTCTTGGTATAGTCGGGGAAAATGGAGCGGGTAAAACGACACTTTTAAGACAATTAATGGGATATGTTAAATCTGATAAAGGAAATATTTCTATATTAGGATTAGATGCTTATAAAGATTCCGCAAAAACAAAAAAATATATTGGCTATATCCCAGGAGAAATCAATTTCCCTGATGTAAAAACTGGAATAATTTTTCTTCATAATTATGGGGATTCTCTCGGCATGAAAAAAGAAGATTATGCTTACGCAGAAGAAATTATTTCTAGAATGCAGTTAGATGTTAGAGCTTATCCTAAACGCATGTCTAAAGGGATGAAACAAAAAACCGCAATAGTCGCGGCATTAATGTTAAAAGCGGACATCCTTATAATGGATGAACCGACAATTGGATTAGATCCGTTAATGAGAGAAGAATTTCTTAAATTAGTATTAGAGCAAAAAGAAAGAGGCGCGACCATTATTTATACTTCTAATACAGTTAACGAACTTGAAAGAACATGTGATAGAGTGGTCCTCTTAACAAAAGGAAAAATCGCTTCTTCGGTAAAAGTTGATGATGTGATTAATCGCCCATATCGCGATTATAAAATCGAATTTAATAATAACGGAGATTATAAATTATTTTTAAGAAACAAAATGCAAATCATTCGTATGCAAGATAAATATAATCAAGTAAGTATCAGAATTAAGAAAAATGATGTCCCGATATTAATGAAAACTTTAACAAGATATGATGTGAAATTTATTAGTGAAATTAAATACGATTTAAATTCTTATTTTGAAGAAGTAAGGAAAGGAAGTGAAGAAAATGAAAGAAATGACTAACGGATTAACTTTACCGAAAAATTTTGATGAAACAAAAGTGACTGAAACAAAAAGAAATAGACTATTTTCGAGAGCTCTTTTTAAAGAATCTTTTGAATCTAGTAAAAGAGGACTTTTTATTGTAAGCGCGGGTAATTCAATTATCATTATGATAATTATTTTGATTTTATCCACTCTTCATGTGAATGCGACTAGTAGCGCTTTAAAAGATTTATTTTCTAACGCAGATATGGAAACGACGATTAAAGAAAGTGCAATATCTTTATATAGTGGTTTTTCTAATTTAGATAATGCATATCATTCTTATTATGATGGTAGTAATGCTTTAGAAACCACTTTAAAAAAAGCGATAGATGAAGTGGAAGATACGACCTTAACTTCTTCTATTTCTACAGTGCAGACTCTATATGATTTAACTTATCGCTTTTCTTCTGGGACAGAAATTGAAAAAACGTATAAAGCTAAAAATGTGGCGATGGTTACTGTTCGAAATAATATCGATAGTGATGATTCGATGAATGAAGAAGAAAAAGAATTCGCGATTAATGTTATTTCTAATTATTTTGATATATACGCAGAAGATAAAAGTCAAAGCGTTGAAAATATTTTATTAGTTGCTATTCCTAATACTTTAGTAAGCATGATTGATGACGAATATCAATTATCAAAAGATAATTTAAACGCTCTTTCTTCTTATATCTATAATGCATTTAACGAAGTATATGAAGAAGATAAAAATAGCGATAATGTTTCGATTGAATATACTTTTAAATTATTACCTTTATTAGCGGATTCTAATAGTGAAGCACTTATTAATCAAATCACTAATTCTTTAATGGAAGCATATCTCTTAGATAGTGAAGCTTATATTAATGATGAAAATATTAAAAAAACAATAATCATTAATAAAGCTGCTTCTTATATTGTTGATGTCGTTAGTGAGACAGCATTTTATAAATATTTACCTAATTTTATTGTTGATTATCAAACATCTGTTTTAGGTTATCCAATCACTTATGTTTGGACTGGTGAATATGATGAAAATGGTAACGAATATTATGATGAAAAAGAAATATATTATTATCGACCAGAATTATTTATAAAAGTTCAAGGAAATATGGGTACTGTTTCTACTATTTTAGAAAAGAAACATAAAGAAATATTAACTGGAGAATGTTATAGCGAAGAAGAAATCGAACAAGCTAAATTAGATTCTCTTAGCGATATTGAAACTTTTAAAGAAAAATTAGATAGTTTTGCTTTAACTATCTCAGATACCCCAAAAGAAGATGAAGAGATTAGCGATTTTGCTTCTAATATCGTTATTGAAGAAATACAAAATGAAGTCATTAATCGTTTTAATGAGAAAAATAACACAAATATTACTGATATTAGCCAAATAACTGCAGAAAATTATTCGATGTCTGGGGAGACAATAATGAATGTTGCTAGAGGATATGTCGCTAGTGGAATTGCTTGTTATAAAGCATTATATAAAGAATATTTAGAATCAGGTTTATCACAAAGCGATGCCTTAGAAGCCGCTTCAATTAATGGTAGTAAAGGAGTAATTGATCAACTCCCTGGTAAAGTCGGGGAAAATTTATCTGAAATGGGTGATATGAACATATACGGCATTGTTGTCGGTTATATCGCTTTTGGACTCGCTGTTTTATTAATCCCAATGGTTTATACGATTTTATCCGCTAAATCGCTAGTGAGTGAAAAAGTAGAAACAGGTTCTCTTTCTTTTACCTTATCGACCCCAACTACAAGAAGATCATTTATTTTTACCGAAGCAGTATTTCTAATTTTTGAAGAAATCTTTATGGCGGTTGCCATTTTAATTACTTCGATATTATCATTTCTCATTGGAATATTGATGGGGAGCGAAGATTTATTAATTTCTTTACCAATTCACGATATCTTATTATATGTTTTAGGTAATTTCGCTGTTACATTAGCAATATCTGGCATTTGTTTCTTATCTTCTTGCATATTTAACAAAACTAATAAAGCGATCGGTATTGGAGGAGGGATTAATATCGCTTTCTTTATCTTTTCTATCTTGGGTTTATTTGGCACAAATGCAATTCCAGGAACTGTAAGAATTTCATTAATGGGGATATTTAATTACGCGACTATCTTTACTCTTTTCGACCCCCTCGCCGTTATGGATAATAATTTAGGGGTATTCTTCTTTAAGCTAATGTTCTTATTTATTATTACAATTATCACTTACTATGTTGGTTCTAAAATCTTTGAAAAGAAAGATTTGCCTCTCTAATATAGCGGTCAAAAGAACGGCTTTGCCTAGAAACTGCAAGAGAATCGATTACCATGCTCGGAAACCATTTAAACAAATGCTACAAGCGGTCGGAATGGAAATAATCTCAAAATAAACTATGCAGCAATTGGAGAAGTGCCACCCTTAATCATCAAGAATATGACTATATGATTTGGGAGTTAGTAATGATAATCATGATAACTTATTGTCGTGCGCTGAAATCCGAATTAATTCCTGCACAACCTGAGTGGAGCTGTTCAGCTTCAATTTTAATGCTGAGTTTAGAAATCATCATCTACTTCCACGTAATCATCATCTACTTCCACGTAATCATATATATAAATAGTTTCACAAAATACTTTATCAGCTAAAAACAAAATATATTTATCAAATGATTTGTTTCTTCTTTTAACTGTCATACTTATAACGCAAGAATCTTTTTCTTTGCTGGAATATATATAATTAATGGATATTTCATAGCCTTCCATTTTTATTTCATTATAAATGTCAGAAAAAATTCTATTACCACAGAATGTAATCGTTATTTTTCTAGCATGCTTTCTATGTCTTATATCAATAATCTTATTCATATTTATTAGCCTTCTAGAGATGGTATTTTTTCTTGCTTATTAAAAGAGGGTACATTTTTACCATTGTGTTTAACATATCCACAAAACAAAATAACTGCTACAAGAGAACAAATAATATCGGTAATAGGAGTGGCCCAAACTATAAGATCTGGTCCGATAGAGCTATTTTCTATTTTTGCGATAGAAAAGAAGATAAACATTAAAGGTATATCTAAAGCACCTTTTCTCAATAAGGCTAAAACAAGACTTCTCCAAGGTTTACCGACAGCTTGGAAAAATGAAATAACTGTATAAGCAACGGCAGAAAAAGGACCACCGATACACAATATTCTTAAAAATTTTGTGGCGTAAGCAATGGAACTATTTTCGTGGATAAAAATAGTGGATAAAGGAGCGGCCCAAATCATAGAAATAATCATAGCTAACAAAGCAATACCTATTGAAATAGCGCCACTAACATAGACAATTTTTTTCATTCTTTTACGATTTCCACTAGCCTTGTTATAACCGATGATAGGTAAAACGCCTTGTGTCATGCCTCTCACAGAAGAATGAGCAAACATATTGATTTTTTTGGCGACTCCAATACCTGCTAGTGCGGCATCGCTTTCTGCTTTGACAACAATAACTGAACCAATTAAAGCATCAAGAATCATATAAGAAATATTTTCACATAAGGTCATCAAGCAAGCTGGAATGCCGACTTTAATAACTTCGCCAGGAATATTTTCTGTGAACATCTTTTTAGAAAATTTAATAGAAATTACTAAATCTTTTTTTCTGATTATCATTAAGATAATGTAATAAATTAACGCGATAGTATTCGCTATCCCAGTTGCTAAAGCTGCGGCAACTTCTGGATTTGATGGCATGATAACAAACATGAATAGAGGATCTAAACCGACATTTAGTAATCCCCCTAAAACAATTCCATAAGAAGCATGCTTAGATTTTCCTTGCGCTCTTAATAAATGGGAAAAAAGTGTATTAATTGCTGTTGGAATACCAAAAATCACTACGCAATATAGGATATATGATCTAGCGTAACTAGAAGTTTCAGGAGATTTGTTTCCTGATAATAAATTAGACAAAGGATTATTAAAAATAAAAATGAGTAAACAATAAATTAACGTTGTAATTAAACAAGCATAAAAAGCAAAGCGAGATGCATTTTTAGCTCTCCATGGATTGTCTTTCCCAAGAGAACGAGATATAACACTAGAGGCACCTATCCCAAATAAATTTGATATAGCGCTTAATATCATATATACAGGCATGCAAATAGTTACGCCAGCTACTAAAGCATTCCCTAATTCCTTATCCGCCATATTATTAGCTGCTAATCCAATAAAGAATGTATCGGTAATATTGTAGATGACAAGAATAAGCTGCCCGATAATAGAAGGGATAGCCAAACTTAAAATCGCCTGGAGTATAGGTTTATTTTCAAACAAATCTTTCTTTTTTGAATCTAAATTATTAGTCATAACAGTAAACCAGAAAAACTTTCCTATTTGAATTTAGTCCAAAAAACAAGAAAAAATAAATAAGAAAAACTTTCAATACTATAAAAAAAGTTTATAATTATATGCATGGATGCAAAATTGTTAACTCTCATCGAATTAAGCAAAGTAAATTCATTTACTAACGCCGCAAAAGAACTAAATTTGACTCAACCAGCTGTTAGTCAACACATCAAACAATTAGAAGAGGAATTTGATGCTAAATTATTTATTCGTTCAAACAACAATCTTTTCCTAACAAAAGAAGGGGAAATCGTGCTTAAATACGCTTTGCGTATTCAATCTCTTTACAATGATATGAATCGCAAACTAAAAGATTACAAGAAATGTGCTAATAATTTGACAGTTGGTATTACCCATACTTCCGAGAGTAACATCGCTCCAGAAATCATGGCAAAATATTCAGAAAGAAATAGTGAATCACATATAAGAATTATTTCTGACTCTATAAAAAATCTTTATGAAAAATTAAGCCTTTATCAGATTGATTTAGCAATAATTGAAGGAAAGATTACTAATAAAAGATTCTCCTCTATTTTACTTGGCACCGATTCTTTGGTAGCGGTTGTTTCTATAGATAATCCTCTTGCTAATAAAAAAGTTGTTACTATTAACGATTTAAAAAAAGAAAACCTTATTTTAAGAAATCTTGAAAGTGGTACCTCAACTCTTTTCGTTAATGAATTGGCGAAAATGGACGAAGATATTAACAATTTCCATTTATCTCTAGAAATGGATAATGTAGCTTCTATTAAAATGCTTGTGAGAAAAAATCTGGGAATTTCTATTTTGCCAAAGAGTGCTTGTTCTAGAGAAATAAAAGAAAACAAATTAGTAGGGCTACCCATTGAAAATTTAGATTTGATAAGAGAAACAAACCTCGTGTTTATAGATAATAATATCGATAGAAATATTTTAGAAGACATAGTCTCTATTTATAGAGAATCAATATAATTCGTATAAACTATTTTTATTGTGGGTGTTTTTAAAATATTATTTGCTTCAGTTCAAAAAAATGATTTTGTCAAGGCATTTAAGGCGTACAAAACATAGAAAATTTAGCATTTAAGGCGTACAGTAAGGACATAATCGTTTATAATCTCTGATACAATGTCAGGGATTTTTTATTTTAATTAGTTTTTCTTGGGATTTGGTTCTTCATTGATATAGCATGATAGATTTTTGTCAAAAATAAATAGGGTATAATGGCAAAAATATTGAGGATTTGGCAAAAATATGATATCATTTTAATGCGAGGTGACAAATATGTTTCATGAATCAGAAGTTGTTGAATTAAAAGAAAAATATGTTGATGCAATTGTTAGAGATATTGTTGCTTTCCTAAATGCTAATGGTGGAAATATCTTTGTTGGTGTAACTGATTGGGGCGATGTTTTAGGCATACCAGATAAAGATTTGAATGAAACACAAAGAAAGATATCAGACATCATTACAATGCAAATCGAACCTAATCCACAAAACGAAATATTGACCGCTTTATTAAGTGATGAAGGTAAAAGAATAATAAAAATATCGGTTCCTAAAGGATATAAACCTATTTACTGTATTAAGAAATATGGTTATTCATCTAAAGGATGCCTTATTAGGGTTGGCACGACTTGTAAAGAAATGAGTCCAGAAGAAATAGAATATCGATATTCTAAAAACTTTATTGATAATGATTTCATTTTAGAAGCACCTGCCCATTATTCTCCTTTATCATTTGACATGATGAAGATTCTTTTAACAAGCAGAGGATACCATATTAACGAGTTATCCTTTGAACAGAGTTTTAACTTATTAAGAAAAGACGGCTCTTACAATTTGATGGCGGAATTATTATCTGACAAAAATATGGTTCCGGTTATCTTCGTTAAGTTTGACGGAACTGATAAAACTTCAATTTCTCAAAGGAGTGATTATGGCGATCAAAGTATTTTATTAGGTCTTCAAAGATTGAAAGATAGATTGATTGCCGAAAACATATGTCTTACCGATACCACAGTGAGGCCAAGAGTAGATAAATATTTATATGATATTGACTGCGTTAATGAAGCTTTAGTAAATGCATATGTTCATAACGATTGGACTATTTCTGAGCCATTAGTATCTTTTTATAAAGATAGATTAGAAATTACTTCTCATGGTGGTATTCCAAAGGAGATAACGATGAATGATTTCTTTAATGGTGTCAGTCATCCTAGAAACTCAGTATTGATGAGAATATTTTTGAAACTCGGAATTGTTGAACATACAGGCCATGGCATCCCTAAGATTATTAGCAAATACGGAAAAGAAGCTTTCGACATACATGATACTTACATCAATGTTGTCATCCCTTTTAACAAAGATATTGTCAATCAAATGTCGGGTGGCAAAAATGATGGCAAAAATGATGGCAAAAATCTTTTTAACAACGACTTAACCGAGAATGAAAAGAGGGTGTTGTTAGAGCTTATAAATAATCCAAGTATTCCATACGATACATTAGTAGTGGAACTTAAAATTTCAAGAAGAACAGTATCTAGAGTATTTGAGTCTTTGGTTAAAAAAGGGTATATCCAAAGAGTTGGAACAAACAAAAAAGGATATTGGAAAGTTATCAAATAAGAATTAAATATTATTATGAAGATATGATAATGTAGATTTTATTCATAAAATGCTTAAAGAGACAAAAGATAATAAAATACCATCTTATTTAATCCCTAAATGTCCAATATGCGGAAAAGAGATGACGACAAATTTAAGATGTGATGATAAATTTGTTGAAGATGAAGGATGGCATAAAGCCGCTAAAAATTATCAAAAGTTTCTCGAAGATAATAAGGATAAGAAAATTCTATTCTTTGAACTAGGAGTTGGGTGGAACACCCCTGTAATTATTAAATATCCTTTTATGAGGATGACTTATCAATTTGATAAGGCATATTATGTTTGTATAAATAAAGGTGAAAACTATATCCCTAAAGAAATTGAAACTAAGTCTTTAATTATTGATGACGACATAAAGAAAATAGTAAATATAATTAAAAAATTAAAATAGATTTATTAAATAATCAGTTTTCCTTTGTAGCGGATATTATAAGCTTAGCCCAGAAACGGCTAAGTTTTTTGATATCTTCTTTTACTTTTTTCTTATCTTCTTTATTTTTTAGTTGCTCTGCGTAATACAAACACGATCCATATAATCCTTCAAAGAAGAATATCGATAAATAATCAATAGGAACATCATAACCAACATATTTAATCGTCTCAGTTATATATTGAACATAGTTATTAGATAAAGCGTTTTTGAATATTTCCATCGGAAAAGTATCACCTTCATGGATGAGGTTTTGAATTTGGTTATAATGCTTCGCTACCCAATCATAGGTAACTAGTATCGATTGGTATTCGATTTCTTCCTGATCGGTTTCTTTTCTTAAGATTTTTTTGTACGCTTCGCTATATTCTTCGTTGATTAGATTTATGAATGCGGCAGCGAGCAAATCGGCTTTATCCTTATAATAACGATAGAAAGTCATCTTCGTCTTTCCCGCTAAAGAGCAGATCTCATTGACGCTGATGTCGTGGTAATTCTTTTTTAATAGTAATTTAAGCAAAGCTTTCTCAAATTCTTTTTTTGTTTTATCAGTTTTTCTCATTTTTATAATCACGCTTATTCTTATTCAATATACATCGAAAACTTTACTTTTGATACTTAAAAGTATAGTTTAGGCCCGCTCTTCTTAATTACATAGCTACCAATTTTTATATTTTTAATATAAAATTAAATCATGCCTATTGAACAAGATATATTTCCTTCTTATCATCCAATAAAAGAAAGATTAATAGAGTACGGCTTTGAATGTTTTAAAGACACATTTACTTACTCTATTAATTTTCATAACAATGAATTTAAAGCTTTAATTACTATTAACGAAAAAGGTGAAGTTAATTTTAAAGTTATCGAATTAGCGTTTAATGAAGAATTCACTCAAATCAATAATGATTCTTATAAAGGCCAATATATCGGTGAGATTAGAGAAAATTGTCGAGATATCTTATTAGATATAAGAAATAAATGTTTTAAAAAAGAAATGTTTGTCTCTAATCAGGCTAATAGGATTGCTAAGATCATTAAAGAAAGATATCACGAAGAACCTGATTTTCCTTTTTCTGATCCAAAAATTAAAAATTATGGAGTGTTTAGGTATCACGTTAATAAGAAGTGGTATGGACTTATTATGAATGTTAGTAAGTCTAACTTCCTAGTTAATAGTAAGAATGAATTCGTCGACGTTATTAATGTGAGAATTGATGAAAATAATAGAGAAGAGATATTAAAAAATAAAGGTATATATCCTTCTTATCATATGAATAAACAAAAGTGGGTTTCTATTTTATTAGATGACACATTTACTGATGAAGAAGTAATGGAATATATCGCTTATTCTAGAGACTTTATGGTCGGGAAAACTAAAAAAAGCCACAAGTAAGATAGAAGAAAAGACATCTCAGTAATTAAAGGACATACGATAATAATCTTTTACAAGGTATTATAAAAACCAAGTCTAAGACTTGGCTTTTATTTTTATGTAAGATTTGTTTAGAAGAATCTACCGATAATATCTTTACTAGCAGCACATGTATCTTCCATATCACCGAAGGAGATAATTTCGCCAGCGTAGAAGGTGTTCTTTGTACCTTGTAAAGCTTCTAATTTATCATACCAACCATCCGCATAATCTTTGGCGGAGACGTGTGGGCAATAATAAACTTCTTGAGCAAAGTGTTTTTCTTTGATTGGGAAGCCGACTTTCGCCATATCTTCGTCCATGGTCTTTTGAGCGAATTCGTAGGTGACATCTTCACTACCAGTGTGGTTTGCTAAAGCGTAAACTGTGGCTGGGCAATCCGCACCGAGATGTTGCCATCTATTGTAGTAGACCATCGCGTGTCCGAGTCTTTCTGGGACCATGTTATCGACCATGTAACCAGAGATAACTGGGCTCTTGCCTTCTTCGAAGGTAGCGATGTAATCGATATATCTTTCGTGGATGATCTTGGAGAATAATTCTTTTTCTTCTTTAGTGGCATCCGCGTATTTAATGAATAAATCGAGTGGTGTAGTAACGACTAATCTATCAAATTCTTCCACTTTTTGTTTGCCGTCTTTACCTTTAACGGTAACGAGGACTTTACCTTCTGGACGCTCTACTTTAACAACTTCAGTCTCTAAGACGGCTGGATGTTGTAATTTCTTATTAACATGTTCATAGATTTCTTGTGTGCCATCTTGCCATGTCCATAATTTCATATTGACGAATTCTAAAGCGGTAGTGACATCAAGATATTTCATGACTAAGGCCGCTGGAATTTCATCGAAGAATCCATAACCGAAGGATGTAAATGGAGCAATCCAAATTCTTTGGACTTCTTCCACGCCATTGATACGGCAGAATTCTGAGAATGGTAAGGCTAAATCTTTAAGATTTGGGTTTGTTCCTTTCACATAATTTGGGAAGGAATTTTCTTTTGTAGCGCCACAATAGCCGTCGACACCTTTAGAAATACCGAAGTATTCACCTTTAGCAACACCTAAATGTCCATAGCAGTCGTAGCCGACATATTTGGTTTGCATTAATTTGTTAAGCTTTTTCATTTGCTTTTTGAGTTTTAATAAACCCGCAAGCTTTTTAAATGAGAAGTTAACTTTTGGTTCGAATGGATGGTCGATTTCACCGTTAAGTTTACGGAATTCTCTTCTCATATTAGGTTCACCTGGTTTGAAGTCAGGACCTTTATGATAATAACCACCGAATTCTTCCATTTCGCTGACTGCGTGATAGGTGATAGCACCCATAATCGCACCAGTTTCAAAAGATCTTTCTTCTTCTTTGCCATTATGTTTAACTTTTAATTTTGGTGACCAACATTTACCACCAACTTTGTTTTGTTTTTCATAAATGACATAATTTGTGTATCCTTTTTTCTCAAGATACATGGCAGCAGATAACCCGGCTGGACCGCCACCAATAATACAAATTCTTTGTTTGAGATCGCTCATATTATAAATATGCTCCTTATGTAAATATGATAATCCTAAAAGATATAGAAATTAAAGAATGAATTTTATTTATTATTAAATAAGGTTGATCATTAGTTTAAAAAACGAAATATTTTATTTTTTCTAATCATTTGTATAGACAATTCTTAAAAAATCATTATACTAGTTAGGATTAACTAACTGGATGTTAAGTTAATCGATAATTATGTCATTATTAGTAATCTTAAGCTTCATTATCCCATTTGTCGGTACTACGTTAGGTAGTGCAATGGTTTTCTTTTTAAAGAAAGAAATCAATCCTAAAGTCCAAAAGATCTTATTAGGATTTGCTTCTGGTGTGATGATTGCTGCGTCTATTTGGTCATTATTAGAGCCCGCTATCGAATATTATCCAAACAAAGATTATCGAGCTTGGTTAGTACCTGCTATTGGATTTTTAATCGGTATTTTGTTCTTGCTCTTACTAGATTATGTTATTCCTCATATCCATATCGATAAGCAAGAAGAAGGATTAAAGAATAATAAGATATCTAGAACCACGAAGATGATGTTTGCAGTTACTTTACATAATGTTCCTGAAGGACTGGCAGTCGGTGTTATTATTGCCGGTGCGCTTGCTGGAACAATGAGTGAGCAAGCAATGCTTATATTAGCAATTGGAATAGCTATTCAAAACTTCCCAGAAGGTGCGATTATTTCCATGCCTTTAAAAGAAGAAGGCAGTTCTAAACTCAAAGCTTTCTTATTAGGTTCTTTATCTGGAGCTGTTGAACCAATTGCTGCTTTATTAGCAGTAGCCTTAACATCAGTTATCAACGTGATATTGCCTTATACTTTAGCTTTTGCAGCAGGGGCGATGATCTATGTTGTGGTAGAAGAATTAATTCCTGACGCAAATAGTGGAGAACATTCAAATTTAGCGACGATTGGTTTAGCGGTTGGATTTGTTCTGATGATGGCGTTAGATGTCGCACTTGGATAAAAGAAAAAGGCAATATAATTTGCCTTATTTCTTTATCAATATAATTTTATATTGCTTATCATCTTCCCATGCTTCTATAGGTTTAAAATATTTTAAAAACGGGATTAATTCTTTTTCTGGCTCTTCAAGTTTTCTAGAAACAGTTCCAGCATTTTTCATATGATGGATATTTAATGTTTCTCTTGGAATATCATGAATGATAGCCAGCATCCCATCTTTATTTAATAATTCGTTAGCTTTTTCAATAAAGCCATCTTTATCCATGAAGTGAGGATAGGCATCAAAGACGATAATTGCATCAAACTTTTCATCCTTATATTCATAGAAGTCACCGTTAATGAATTTAACATGTGAATGAGGATGATTCTTTTTAGCTAGTTCCACCATAACAGAAGAAAGATCTAAAGCGATCACTTCACCCTTACTTCTTTCATATAATTTCTCAGATATAATTCCTTTTCCTGCGCCTAAATCAAGGAGGCGATGAAAATGTTTTAATTCTAAAGAATTGAGTAAAGATTCCATAACTTCATTTTCGTTATGGACATATGTTGGAGCTACTCTATCAAAGTATTGTTTAATTAATTCGTTCATGCGATTAAAGAATCTAAATCTAATTTTTGATATCCACCGATAGCGGTGTTATATTCTTTCATTTCATTATAGATGGCTTTACCTATGAATTTAGTGGTAATTTCATCCGCTTTTTTAGCGATATCAAATTCTACAAAACTAGTGGGGTGAGCCACGCTAGCAACATAATAAGTTGAAATTAATTGAATTTCAAGATTTGTATAATAAGCATTATATGGCAATAAAGCGTAGACTTCTTTATTTTCGATCGCTTTTAAAGCCGTATAATCAGATTTATGTTCTTTATAATCAGAGAGAAAAGAAGCGAAACCCGCTCCATCAACAAAGATTTTATCAGGATTAAGTTCTAATAATTTTTCTTTATCAATTTGCACTTGTTTATAACTCACTAAATCAGACAAACTATCGATGACATTATTGACTTTCGCACCTTCAAATATTGGGAAATTCTTATATGAACCATAGAGGTTAGTGCTCCCCCAGTTACCGATACATCCAGCGTAATAGGTTTCTGTGGTTTTTTCTAATTTATCCAATTCTTTTTTAGAAGTCTCGATATAGGAATTAAGTTCATTAGCTCTATTTTCTTTATTAAAGATTTTACCTAATAAGGTAAATGACTTCTTAACTTCTTCAGAAAATAAAGCTTCTTTACCTTGTGATAATGCTATTACAGGAACACCTAATGTATTTTGTAAATTATCGTTTACATCTTTAGAGCTATATAAAGAGATGATGATATTTGGCTCACAAGAGGCAATTCTTTCCATTTCTGGAGCTTGGGCTTTTGGTCCACCTTCACCACATAGTGGCAATTCTTTAAATTTCTCTTTGTTGACGTGATAATAAGGTCTAAGCGCGGTTCCCACTCCAAAAGGCTCTTTATCGATTTTTTCAATGCCGACTAATTTATCGACATCGCCGATATAAGAATACATACGTAAAGCACCGGCCCCTAAGCAAATGACACGATCTACTTTATTTAAATTGACCTTTACTTCTCTACCTTGTAAATCGGTGAAATTACTCTCTTTATTTTTGTTACAGCCCGCTAATAAAGAAACGGATGACATAAGAATTAATAAATTAATCATTTTCTTCATAAATAACTACCTTCTTTCCATTATGATTTATTAATTTAATGTTTGTTTGATAAACTTGTTTTAATAGTTCTTCAGAGATTTCCTCTTTCGAACATATCTGATAGATAGTTTCATCTTTTAAGAAGATAAATTTATCTCCTAAAGACAACGCTAAATTGATATCATGCATACTGATTAAAGAAGCTTTATTTTGCTTCTTAGTAATATCTTTTAAGATATTTAATATTTCTATTTGTGATTTGATATCTAAATTAGATGTTGGCTCATCAAAGATAATCACTTTACTATCTTGAATTAGACTTCTAGCGATCGCCGCTTTCTGTCTTTCTCCACCTGATATTTCACTAGTGATTCTTTCTTTAATATCACCTAGATTAAATCTATCTATTATCTCATTTACTTTTTGATAATCCTCTTGATGTGGGTAGATGGCAAAATGCGGTAATCTACCAAGCATGATATATTCATCCACGGTTAAATCATTACCTTCGATTAGTTGTGGCACAAATGAAAGATATTGAGCTTTTTCTTTATGGCTTAATTCTTTGATGTTTTTATTATCAAAAAGGATTTCACCTTCTTGAGGTTTTGATAAGCCTAATAAACATTTGATCAAAGTGGATTTACCCACTCCATTAGGCCCTAAAAGGACATAAGTGGTTCCTTCATTAATAGAAAGATTAATATCTTTTAAAACCTTTTTATTTTTATTATAGGAAAAAGAAAGATTTTTGATTTTGATCATTTTTTCTTCCTCCCTAATAAGATGATGATAATAAATATTGGCGCACCGATAATGGAGGTGATCGCGCCCACTGGTAAAGAGATACCATTAAGCATCATCTTCGATAAGATATCGGAGAACAAAAGAATAACCGCTCCAAATAAAGAAGCACCCACTAATAAGTAGCGGTGATCATTACCGATAATTCTTCTCATGATTTGAGGAGCTAATAAACCGATAAAACCGATAATTCCTAATAAGGAAACAGTGACCGCACATAAAAGTGAAGCGAGCAATAAAGATATAAATCTAAATAACTTTAAATTAATGCCTAAAGAGGAAGCGCTTTCTTCTCCTAATAAAACTGCGTTATAGCGATAAGCAAATATCATAAAGAAGATGAAAGAGATAACGACAACCACTAATATAATTAAGTCATATTCATAAGTGGCTCTAGCTAAATCACCAAATGACCAATAGATCGCGCTACTTAATGTCGTGTCATTAGCAAAATATTGAATTAAAGTGGTGACTCCAGTGCAAAATGTACCAAAGGTAATGCCGATTAAAACTGTGGTCGCCGAATTATATTTTCTAAATCTTGATAAGAATAAGACTAATAAGGTACTACCTAAGGCAAATAAGAAAGCAAAACCAGAAACAAAATAAGGATTAGAAATGTTTACTTTGCCTCCATTAGCGATAATGGTGCCGCCTCCTAAAATGATAATGGCGATATTTGCACCTAATACAGCAGCGTTAGAAACACCTAACGTGGAAGGAGAAGCCATCACATTATTAGACATCGTCTGCATGATTGTGCCACTTAAAGATAATGCCACGCCTGCTAAAACAGCAGCGATGATTCTTGGTAATCTTATTCTTTGAATAATGGTTTGATTAACTTGACTTCCTTGTCCAAATAAAGCTTTTAAACCATCGATAAAAGACATGTTGCTGGTGCCTATAAATATCGAAGCGATAAATAAAGTTATTAATAATCCTAATAGGACTACTAAGGTAATAATTCTTTTCTTTAATAAAATAGATTTATTCACAAGATAGATAATAACACTTATATATAAGTATTAATATAAAAAATCAAACAAAAATAGGACATATTGTTCGATTATGCTATAATGCTGTTATGAGATATAAAAGTGACGAAATCAGTGCTTTAAATAAGATTTATAACGCGACATCTTCTTTAATTAAAAATAAAGATTACGACAAATTAACAATTTCAGAAATTATTAAGGAAAGCAAAATCTCTAGATCGACATTTTATGTCTATTTTAAAAATAAAGACCAAATATTAATCCATATCTGTAATGATATTTTTGATCATATCTTCTCTAATAAATTAAATAAGGAAAAGAATCACGATTTCTCGCTTAATGATGATCCAATTCATCTATTAACTCATTCTTTCTGTCATTTTTTAGAAGATAAGGAATTAATATTACCAATTCTTAATAGTAGTGGATCTTCATCGTTTTTATCAGTATTAAGAAAAAGATTAAAACCATTAATTCTCTCTTTAGTGGATAAAAAGATAATTGGTAATAATGATTTACCAATAGACATGAAAGTTCATCAATATATCAATGGATATGTGGCTTTGCTTCAATATTATCTAAGACACGCTTATGATTTAAAGCCAGAACTTATCAGTGAATATTATTTAAAGTTATACAAATAAAAAGTAGCCATCAATCAAAGATGACTACGTTTTTATAATTAATAATTTAATTATTTTCTAAGCATCGCTGTACATTGTCCAAGATAGGTAACGTATAAGATATAGTTAACTAATTCTAAGACTGCTGCAACGACACCGAAGACGGCGACGGTAATAGCAAAGGCTTTATTAGCTTCAAGATTGAAGAAGGCTGGTAATAAAGCGAAGACTAACGCTAAGACATAAATCGCTAAGATGATGAATAAGATAATTCTACCTTTTCTAGATAATCTTTCGTTATTCATCTTGTCGCATAAGTTAATTAAACCGTTGATGGTAAATAAGATAACAAAGATTTGTGCTAAATCGACTAAAGCATTAATGACATAAATGATTTTAGTAACGACACTGTTATCTTTGATAAAACCTAAACCAGTAGCGACTGCACTTAAAATAATAGCGATTAAAACTGTCCATAAAGCAGCGTGGAAATTACCTTCATCTCTACCAGCTTGGATATAACCAACTAATTCAAAAATAAATACTAAGATGCTTGCCACTAAAGTGATAAGAGACATTGTCCCAATAGTAGTAGCGACCACAATCCCGTTTAAACTTAAAATGCTTAAAACAGAAGAGACGACCATAGTAATAGCCACCGCAATCATAATGATTTGGGCAGCGAATAATTTTTTAACACCAGCGTGTGCACTTGGAAATCTCATAATATAACTCTCCTTTCAACAATATTCATCTATTGATGACTAATTAATTATATACCTTTATATAAAATATGATAGTAAAAAAGATGAATAATGAGACTATCGTAAAGTAATTAAAGTTAAATTAAATAATAAAAGTAAAAACATAAAATTATACAAAGTATAAAAACTACATAAAATATATTAATGTAAACAAAAGTTACATGAAAAAAGTAAGATTTTTGTTGCTTATTTCCTTTTAAAAGTTATATAGTTAACCCTGAAAGTAGGAAAAAGTATGACTATAGGTGAAAAAATTGTCCATTTACGTATTGTGAATAACATGAGTGTTGATGAACTTGCGAAAATTGTTGGTGTTTCCCGTCAATCGATTAGCAAATGGGAAAACGATGAATCACAACCACAGATTGAAAATATCAAAGTGTTATGTGAAATCTTTAAAATCAGCGCTGATGAATTAATTGATGATAAAATCGTCATTCATCGTGGCAAGAAATTAAAAATGAGCATCGGTGAAGATATTAAAACAAAATATTTCGGCACTGATGGGTTTAGAGGAGAAGCTAATAAAAACTTAACCGCAGATCACGCTTATAAAATCGGCAGATTCTTAGGTTGGTTCTATTCAAATCCAAAGTATAATATGCAAAAACCAGGATATCGACCAAAGGTCGTTATCGGTAAAGATACGAGAAGATCATCATATATGTTAGAGTACGCTGTTGCAGCTGGTTTAGCAGCTAGTGGTGCAGATGTGGAATTGTTACACGTTACAACCACTCCAAGCGTTAGCTACATCGTGAGACAAGACGGTTTTGATTGCGGTGTGATGATTACCGCCTCTCATAATCCTTTCTATGATAATGGTATTAAAGTTATAAACAGTAATGGCGAGAAACTTGAAGACGAAGTGGCTTTCTTAATCGAAGCTTATATCGATGGAAATTTCAAATTATTAGAAATAGAAGGTAAAGATTTACCATTTGCAGATAGAGAAAACATTGGAACAATTAATGACTATAGTTCTGGTAGAAATAGATACATCGGTTATTTGATCTCTTTAGCCAAACATTCGATGAAATCTTTAAGAATTGGTTTAGACACCGCTAACGGAGCCTCATGGATGATCGCTAAAAGCGTTTTTGATGCTTTAGGCGCCCAAACAGTGATTATTAATAATAATCCAAATGGCTTAAACATCAATGTCGATGCTGGAAGCACTCATATCGAAAACTTATGTAAATTTGTTAAAGATAATAAATTAGATGTTGGTTTTGCCTTTGATGGTGATGCTGATAGATGCATCGCTGTTGATGAAAATGGTAGAGAAGTTGATGGCGATAAAATTATGTATTTATTAGCCAATAAACTTAAAGATGAAGGGGCTTTAGAAAAAGACACATTAGTCACCACAATTATGTCTAATACCGGCTTATTTAAAGCTTGTAAAGCTAAAGGTATTAATGTGGTTCAAACTAAAGTTGGTGATAGATTCGTTTTTGAAAAGATGATTCAAGAAGGCTATTCCATTGGTGGTGAACAATCTGGTCATATTATTATGAGAAAATATGCGACCACAGGTGATGGCGTCTTAACAGCGATTATGGTAGTGGAAGAAATGCTTGATAAAAAAGAAACTTTAGCTAAATTAGTCGCACCGGTGAAATTATTACCACAAAAATTAAAGAACGTTCGTGTCACTAATAAAGCCGCGGTTGTCGCTGATGAAATGGTTCAAGCTAAATTCAAAGAAGTGAATGATGAGATTGGTGATAATGGTCGTGCTTTGTTAAGACAAAGTGGTACAGAACCAGTGGTGAGGATTATGCTTGAATGTCCTACAGTTGGTGAATGTGATGAATATATCGAAAAGATTTATTCGGTGATCAAGAAAAGAGGATTTGTTTGTGAATAAGAAAGCTGTTTTAACGAAAGATTTATTTGAATGTGAAGTTCCATATTTAAAAGAAATCTTTGCAAATTCCACTTATCCTTGGGAAATTTTGCCAAAAATCAAAGAAATAGTGGCGAAAGCTCTTAAAGAAGGATTACCTGGATATCATCTCTTAAAAGAAGGGGTGCTTGTTGGGGAAGATGTGAGCATCGCTGAAACCGCGACAATTATCCCACCTGCGATTATCGGTGCTGGTACAGAAATTAGACCAGGTGCTTATTTAAGAGGAAATGTTATTGTCGGAGAAAAATGTGTTTTAGGAAACTCTAGTGAATTTAAAAACTGCATCCTTCTCTATCATGTCCAAGCTCCACATTATAACTATGTTGGAGATTCAATATTAGGTAACTACGCTCATATGGGAGCGGGTAGTATATGTTCCAATTTAAAAAGCGATGGTAAAAACATCGTTATCCATGGAGATAAGGAATACGAAACCGGATTAAGAAAGATCGGCGGTATCTTAGCTGATCATGCTGATATCGGTTGTGGTAGCGTCTTAAATCCAGGAACGGTAATTGGAAAGAACACTCAAGTTTATCCACTTAGTATGGTTAGAGGCGTAGTTGCGGAAAATTCCATTTATAAAGACAAAGACAATATCGTTAGTAAAAGATAGGAGAAATATTATGAAAGTCGTCGTTGGAAGTAATGAAAAAATAAGCGAATTAATCGCGGAAGAATTTATCAAACAAGTCAATAAGAAACCAAATTCTGTTTTAGGATTAGCCACAGGTACTTCACCTTTAGGTGTTTACGCTAATTTGGTTAAAGCTAATAAGGAAGGCAGAGTCTCATTTAAAGATGTTGCGACCTTCAATTTAGATGAATACATTGGTTTAGAAGGAACACATAATCAATCATATCGTTATTTCATGAATGAAAATTTATTCAATCATATTGATATCGATAAGAGCAGAACCCATGTTTTAAAAGGAACAGGTGATTATCTTGCTTACGCAAAACAATATGATGAAGAAATAAAGAAATTCGGTGGTATTGATTTACAAATCTTAGGTATCGGTAGCGATGGTCATATCGCCTTTAACGAACCAGGAACACCATTTGATTCCTTAACTCACGTGGCTGAACTAGCTGAAAGCACAATTGTTGATAATTCCCGTTTATTTAACGATATCAGTGAAGTTCCAACTAAAGCGGTCACTATGGGATTAAAGAGCATTATGAACGCTAGAAAAATCGTTTTAATCGCGACTGGTAAAAATAAAGCAAAAGCTATTTATAACCTTTTAAGAGGTCCAAAAACTGAAGAAGTTCCTTGTTCCATCTTACAAGATCATCCAGATTGCACAATCTATGTGGATGAAGATGCTTATAGCTTAGTGAAATAAGTTAATTACTAAGTAAAACAACTGCAAATCGCAGTTGTTTTTTCTTATTATCGAAACGTAGTGAAGATAAAAACCGGGTGCTATGCACGTGAGAATCGAAATAGCTTCCTGCGATGTGAAAAAAACCTCATGTTATAATCAAAAAGGCTGACAACCGTTTGATATAACAGGAGGTGTATCCATGGATGACGATTTAAGTTTATCACACACGAGGTGGAACTGTAAGTATCACATCGTGTTCATTCCCAAATATCGTAGGAAAGAGATATATGGGAAGTTACGTTCTGATATAGGACAAATAATAAGACAGCTTTGTTCGTACAAAGGTGTTGAGATAATGGAGGCACATGCGATGCCTGATCATATTCATATGTTAGTTCGCATTCCTCCAAAAATTGCCGTTTCAAATTTCATGGGATATTTGAAAGGCAAAAGCAGCCTTATGATATTTGAAAGGCATGCAAATCTGAAATATAAATATGGCAACCGAAACTTTTGGGCGAAAGGATTCTTTGTTTCGACGGTTGGATTAGATACCAAAAAGGTACAAGAATACATTAGAGATCAAGAAAAAGAAGATATGATGCAAGATGACTTGTCGAACAAAGAATATAAGGACCCTTTCAAAGGGTAGCTAGAGTGAGAATCACGGTTGTCAGTCCACATATGACCCTTGAGGGTCTGTGGAGTAATAGCCCTTATAGGGTCTAGTCAGTACAACGTATTTTATGCGTTGGTACTATTTATGCTTCTTTAAATATCTTTCTTTTAATTTATTAAATGTTTCTTCAGAGATAATGTGTTCCATCGCACAAGCATCTTCATAAGCGACCTTTTCACTCACTCCGATATCCATCAAGGATTGAGAGATTATCGTATGTCTTTCATATGTCGCTGCAGCGATTTTTTCTCCTTCCTTAGTTAAGGATATATCTCCATTATCTTCGTTAACATTTACATATCCATAAGATCTTAATTTCTTTAAAGCTACAGAAACAGAAGCTTTTGAAAAGGACATAAAATTTGCGATATCAATCGCCCTGACAATTTCTTGCTTTTCTTTAAGCATTAAGATTTTTTCTAAATAATCTTCAACGGATTCTTTTTTGTTATACATAACTAAGAATTATTATATTACAAATTCATTTGACTTTTACAAATAGAACGCATCATAATATATTCGGTTAGCAAATACTAACCAGTTGTAATTATTTGCTGGAAGCGGGATTAACTCCTTTCTAACTTGGTAATTATTCTTCCTTATGCCCGCTTCCAATTAAGGGGTTATTATGTATCGATATATTGTAAAAGTGGATGGTATGAAATGTGGTTCTTGCGAATCATATGTTAACAATGAAGTTCGTAAAGCTTTTCCAAAAGTGAAAGTCAAATCATCCAGATTTACAAAAGAAACGATTATCGATAGTGGTACGAGATTAGATATTGAAGTGATTAAAAAAGTCATTAATGATAGTCACTATACCTATTTAGGAATTAAAGAAGAAGAATATATTAAAAAGTCATTATTTGCTAAAATATTTAAAAAATAACGTTCTTCATTAATGAAGAAAAAGAAAAATTACCGAATTGGAAAAAGAGTCTAATTCGGTATTTTTGTGCTTAAAATACGGAAATGATTGAAAAAAGTTGTTGTTTATTTGATAATTAAATCGCGAGGTATTCTACATATGAAAATGTTTGATTTAAAAAACGCTGTTTTAGGCCTGAACAAGCCAAACATTGTTTCTTTGCTCAACTCTATTGAGCTCTACAAAGGTAAAACCTTACCTGTTTCTAAAGTTAAAAAGGTTGAATCATTAAAAGAAATCGCCCGTCGTAGTGGCGTGATGGCTAGTAACGCTATTGGTAATATTTATATTACTGAAGAACGCGAGAAAGCCATTTTTGTTAAAGGCGCTCAACCACAATCATTACAAGAACACATGATCCGTGGTTATTCTAACGCCATCGATTTAATCGATGAAGTGAAGACTTATCAACCATTTGATCGCTCTTTCATCTCTACTTTACATTATTATATTTATAAGGATTATAATCCTGATTTTGGTGGTAGATTTAAAGATAGTCAAAACTATATTCAAGAAGCGATGCCAGATGGAACATTTAGAACCATCTTTGTGAGTGCCGCTCCAGAAGAAGTCTTACCATTATTAGATAATTTAATTTATCAATTTAATTTATGTGCGAAAGATGAAGAATGCAATAAACTCGTTTTAATCGCCGCTTTCATGCTCGACTTTATGTGCATCCATCCATATAACCATGGTAATGGACGTGTCTCTAGATTAATTCTTAACTTCTTACTGAAGAAATATGGATATGATATCGATGATTATTTCGCTATCCCATATTTAATGAGACAACATTTAGGCGAATATATCGATGCTTTTGAAGCTTCATCTAGAGGTTGGGAAGATAATGAAAATAATTACGAAGCTTATGTGGAATTCGTTTTAAAGAGAGTTTTAGAAGCTTATCGTAAATTAGACTACATTTTAGAAGTAAATGCTTTGGAATGTTCCTCGGAAGAAAAAGTCTTAAAAGTGGTTGTTGATAGTGTGACACCAATTAGTAAGACAGTGGTTATTAATGTTTTATATGCGACCAGCCAAGCTACCATTGAAAAAGCTTTAGCAAAATTATTAAAAGAAGGCCGTATTCAACTTATTACCAAAGGCCGTTATTCCAAATATTTTAGAGCGTAAGGAGAAAATGATATATGGCTAAATTTGATGCAAAACATATTCGTAATGTTATTATCTTAGGTCACCAAAGTAGTGGTAAAACAACTTTAGTTGAATCTTTAGCATTCGTTTCAGGACTAATCCCTCAAAAGGGTGAAGTGGAAAGAAAGAATACCTTGTCAGATTATTCCGCTGACGAACAAAAACGTGGTGCTTCTATTCAAACCGCTGTTGTTCCTATGACTTATAAAGATCATAAGATTAACGTTA
This sequence comes from Bacilli bacterium, assembly GCA_045113315.1. Taxonomy (GTDB): domain Bacteria; phylum Bacillota_I; class Bacilli_A; order RFN20; family CAG-826; genus RUG13091. Next base: position 18,161 of record JBGUIX010000002.1, on the reverse strand, counting down.
TTGATGTTCCAGGTAACGATGACTTTATTAGTGAAGTTATCGGTGTTACTGGTGTTGTTAAAGGCGCGGTTCTTGTGGTCGATGCTTCAGTCGGTGTTCAAGTCGGCACAGTGAAGCATTGGAACCAATTAAGAAAAAGAGGAATTCCAACCTTCATTTTCGTTAATAAAATGGATAAAGAAGGTGTTGATTTTGAATCCTTATTAGAAGAAATTAGAGAAAAATTAGGTAAGAACGCGATTCCATTCTGTTACCCATTAGGTCATGATTCTGGATTTGATGGATTCGCTAATGTCGTCGACTTAAAAGCCAGAAAATATAATGGTAAAGAATGCGTTGATGCGGAAATCTATGAAGATAAAAAAGCCAAAGTCTTTGAACTTCATAACACCATCGTTGAAGAAGTCGCTAAAACCGATGATTCCTTATTAGAAAAATTCTTCAATGGCGAACCATTTAGTGAAAAAGAAATCCATGAATCTTTAAGAATTGGTGTTTTAAATGGTGAATTAGTCCCTGTTTTAGTGGGTAGTGCTACTAAAAATATCGGTATTCAAACACTATTAGAGATGTTTATTGATTATTTACCAAATCCATGTGATTTAAAACCACTGGAAGCCAAAGATGAAAATGGCAAAGACGTGGTGAGAGCAACAAGTGAAAGTGAACCATTCTCCGCTTATGTCTTTAAGACAGTTGTCGATCCATATTCAGGTGTTATTAATATTATTAAAGTTTGTTCTGGTGTCTTACATGTTGGAGATGAAGTCTATGTTAATGGCGGCACTCAAAGAGTGAGTATGCTTTATACCATGACTGGTAAGAAACTTGACTCCATTCAAGAATTAAGCGCTGGTGATATCGGTGCGGTCACTCGTTTAGAAAAAGTATCTTCCGGTGATTCCTTATCTTCACCAAAAGCGGTCACTATTTATAAACCTGTTAAATATCCAACCGCTGTTATTTTTAAAGCTATAGTTTTAGCCAACAAGAATGATGAAAGTAAAATTGGACCAGCTTTACAAAAGATGCAATTAGAGGATCCATGTATCGAAGTCAAACGTAATAATGAAACCAAACAATTATTATTAGGTGGTGTTTCCTCTTCTCATATCGATTTTGCAATCGAAAGATTAAAAGGCCAATACAAGATTGATGTCACCACTGAACCTATGAAAGTTGTTTACCGTGAATCTATTAAAAAGACCGCGGAAGGCGATGGTAGATATGTTAAACAATCTGGTGGTAGTGGATTCTATGGTGTTGTTAAGATGAGATTTGAACCTGCTGAAGAAAACATCTTCGCGGAAGAGGTCTTCGGCGGTGCGGTTCCAAAGAACTACTTCCCAGCTGTTGAAAAAGGCTTCTTTGAAGCCCTCGCCAGTGGCCCATTAGCGGGATTCCCTGTTATCGGCGTTAAAGGTGTTTTAGTTGACGGTAAATATCACCCAGTTGATAGTAACGAACAAGCCTTCAAAATGGCGGGTATATTAGCCTTTAAAGATGCTTATCCAAAATGCTCACCAATTATTCTAGAACCAATTATGAGAATTAAAGTTCATATTGAATCTAGATTCACCGGTGATGTCTTAAGCGACTTAAATACCAGAAGAGCGAGAATTCAAAATATTGAAGAAAAAGAGCATGGTAATCAAGAGATTGAAGCTCTTATTCCAGAAGCGGAAATCGTCGATTACGCTACACAGCTTAAATCTATCACTCAAGCTAGTGGTTTCTTCAACAGAGAATTCGTTGATTATGAGGAAGTTCCTGAATACTTAAAAGAAAAAGTTATTAAGGAAAATAAGATTAATTAACTTATAGAATAAAAACTTTAAGCATCATCTTCGGATGGTGCTTTTTCTTATTAAAGAAATATGCTATATTTTTACCTATGAAAAACGTCTTTTATTTTAAAGATAATATCTATTCATTTACTTATACTAATCATCGGCGAATTACCGTTAGAGCAATCTTATTAAATGAGAAAAATGAAGTGGCGTTATTACATTTAATGAAAGATGATTTATTTGGTCATCGTGACTGCTATGAAACTCCTGGTGGGGGTAAAAGAAAGAATGAAACATTTCGTGAAGGAGTGATTCGAGAAGTTAAAGAAGAAACTGGATATCAGGCCAAAATCATCAAATTCCTCGCAAAAGTCGAAGATTTTTATAATTTAATTCATCGAAATAACATCAATTATTACTATTTACTAAAAGTAGATAAGTATGTAGGAACAGATTTGGAAGAATACGAAAAAGAAATGTTTAAAGAATTAGTGTTTCTTCCAATTGAACAAGCCATTAAAATAATGAATGAAGTCAAAGATGACGGTGTTGGCTTATTAGTCAAGCAAAGAGAATTACCAGTATTAGAATTGGCAAGAGGATATATTTATGAACATCTTATTAACAAATGATGATGGATTTAATTCCGAAGGTATCAATGTTTTAAAATTTTTATTAGAAAAACATGGAACAGTGGTGATTATCGCTCCTGATAAACATCGTAGTGGAGCTTCTTCTTCCTTAACAATCACTGATCCTATTAAAGTAGAAAAAGTGGAAGATAAAGTTTTTAAATGTAACGGCACACCAGTTGACTGTGTTTCATTTGGTTTATCCTCTTTAAATGTAAAATTTGATTTAGTGGTTTCTGGTTGTAATGATGGATATAACATCTCTTATGACACAAATTATAGCGGCACTGTCGGCGCGGCTTTAGAGGCTCTTGTTTATCACATACCTTCCATCGCCGTTTCTACTTGTCGAGGTAGCGATTTTAGAGAGATAAAACAATATTTCGATCAAGTTTTTGATTATATCAATCGTCATAATTTATTAAGTGAAGAATATATCTTAAATATCAACTTCCCATTTGATGAAGTAAAAGGCATATCAATTGGTAAACTATATTACCGAAACGATGAAAATTTCTTCACCAAGAAACAAGATGGTTATTATGCTTATCGAAAAATGGATGATGAATATAATGATAAAGACACTGATTGTTATCAAATAAATCATGGTATTATCTCCATTGTTCCGTTAGGTAAAACCTTATATAACGATTCGATTAGAGAAGAATTATTAAAGAAAATTAAGTGATGTTATCGTCACTTTTTTCTTATTTATAAATTATTTTTTAAATACTTTATTGACTTATTAGTTAGTTAATACTAACATATTGTAGTTAGAAAAGACTAACCTAGGAGGTTTGTTTATGCCAATAGTAATAGCTCCCCAAGATCAAGAATTAAGCATTGTAAAAGTTCTCGCCGATGAAAAAACTAAGAAACACTTACAATCTTTAGGTATTGTGATAGGCGGTAAGATTATGGTTATTTCCTCAAATGCTGGAAATGTTATCGCTATTGTTAAAGGTGTACGATTAGCACTTAATCGTGAAATTGCCTCCAAAATTCTAGTAGCGTAGGAAGGAAGGAATTTATGCTAAGAACACTAGATACCTTAGAAAAAGGCGAGACTGGCCTTGTGAAAAGTGTAGCCGGAGAAGGGAGAATCCGTCGTCGTTTATTCGATATGGGTGTGACTCCAGGCGCGATTATTTATTTAAGGAAAAAAGCTCCATTAGGCGATCCTGTGGAAATTACAATCCGTGGCTATGAGCTCTCTTTAAGAAAAGAGGAAGCAAAGATGGTAACGGTGGAGGTCGCTGAATAATGAAAAATTTTGCCCTTATTGGTAACCCAAATTCAGGTAAAACCACTTTGTTCAACTCCTTAACCGGTAGCACCGCCCACGTCGGTAACTGGCCAGGTGTCACCGTCGAAAAGAAAGAAGGAGTTTATAAAAAACTCGAAGAACAGGTCAATATCGTTGACTTACCTGGTATTTATTCATTATCACCATATACTCCTGAAGAAGTTGTTTCTCGTGATTATATTCTTAATGAAAAGCCAGACTGTGTCATCAACATTGTTGACGCCACAAATTTAGAAAGAAACTTATATTTAACTACACAAGTATTAGAAATTGATGTTCCAGTGGTTGTGGCTTTAAATATGAGCGACGTCGTTAGAAAAAACGGCGACAAATTAGACACCAAAATGCTCTCTGAAAAGCTTGGAGTACCAGTGGTAGAAATCTCCGCTTTAAAGAGTGAAAACCTTGATGAACTTATGAAAGAAGCTTATAAAGCTTCAAATAAAAAGAGACAAGGTCAGAGTGTCATCGAAGATAAAGATTTATCTCATTTAATTAAAGATGTCGAAATCGCTTTTAAAGGAAAGGGAGTTGAAAACCCCTTATTCCATGCGGTTAAATTAGTCGAACTTGACGAAATCGAAACGAAGATGCATGAAGATCTTCTCCCGATGGTGGAAGAATTTAAAAAGACCTTTAAAAACGAAACCTTCGGTAGTGACTTTGAAGCGGTAGTAGCTGATGCTAGATATAACTATATATCTAAGAATTATGCTTCTGCTTATCAAGCTAATAAGAATAACGTCGAAAATGATTCTACTAGAAAGATCACAAAAAGTGACAAAATCGATAAAGTTTTAACCCATCGTATTTGGGCTATCCCATTATTTATTGTCATCATGTTCTTCATCTTCCATTTCACCTTCTCTGAAGATTTATTCTTCATGGGTGCGATGGGATTATCAATTGAACCTACGAATGGATTTAACGCTTTCTTAATTAGAACATTTACTGGTGATTTATCGACGCCTACTAGTGAACTAGAAGCTTTAGTTGGTATTCCATCATTAGGTGTATGGTTACAATCTTGGATGGGAACGTTAACTGGTTCCATTATGAATGGAGTTAGTTCTTTATTCGCTTTAGGTGGAGATGCCGTCGCCGAAAGCTGGTACGCCTCATTAGTTGTTGATGGCTTACTTAATGGTTTAGATGCGGTTATGTCATTTATTCCACAAATCCTCTTATTATTCTTATTTATCGCTATCTTAGAAGATAGTGGCTATATGGCTCGTGTCGCCTTTATCTTAGATCGAGCCTTTAGAAAATTCGGTTTATCCGGTAAAGCTTTCATCCCAATGTTAACTGGCTTTGGCTGTAGCGTTCCAGCGATTATGGCCACTCGTACATTAGAGGATGAAAAAGAAAAGAATAGAACCATTAGATTGATGACTTGTTTCAGCTGTGGTGCTAAAGCACCAATCTGGACGATGCTCGCTGCTGTCGGCGTCTTAGCTGGATTTAATGGTGGTTTATTCGTCTTTATTATCTATTTAGGCGGTATTACGATGGCTATTGTCTATGCTTTATTTATGAAATTATTAAGTAAAGATCAATATGTCTCTCCATTTATTATGGAATTACCAGCTTATCATATGCCTCAAGCTCGTAACGTTTTAGCTCTTTTATGGGAGAAATTAAAACATTACGTTATTAAAGCCGCGACAATTATTGCCGCTAGCTTACTTGTCATCTGGTTCTTATCTAACTTTAGATGGGCCTTCTGGCAAGGATTATGCGATATCCATGACTCCATGTTAGCGGATATCGGTAGAGTCTTAGGATACTTCTTCTGGCCTCTTGGTTTCTCACAAAATCAACAATATGGCTGGATGTATTCTGTGGCGTCAGTGACTGGCTTAGTGGCTAAAGAAGATGTCGTTGCCACGCTTGCTGCTTTATTCGGTATGGCGGAAGGCGCCAGCGAAGCTGAAGTTGGTTCCCAGTTAATCGGAATCTCGGCAGCTGGTGTTTGGTCATTTGCCTTCTATAACTTATTTACTTTCCCATGCTTTGCGGCAATTTCTGCCGCCCATGGTGAACAATCTAGAAAACAATTCTGGATTACTATGGCTTGGTGGTTTACGATGAGCTATGTAGCAGCGTTAGTTATCTACTGGGTTGGCACTTTATATAGTGTTGCTTGGTGGGGTGGCTTATTAGTAACCTTAGCCTTAGTTGGTGCTGTTGTTAGCGCCGGTATAGTCGTGGTTAAGAGAAACAAAAGTTTAGCACAAGCTAATTAAGAAAGGAGATCTTTATGCAGTGGTTTGAAATATTAATTATTGTCATAAGTGTTCTCTTTGTCCTTGGAGTTATCTTTCTATCTTTCTATATGAAAAAGAAAGGTAAGTCATTAATAAATGATTGCGGCGGAGATTGCAACAAGTGTTCCGGGAATTGTACTTCTTGTGGACATGCTTGTTCCAATAACAAGAAACTAATTGAAGAATACCGTAAATCAATTAAAAATAGTTAAAAGATATCGGCTTTTATCACTAAAACTGGTAAGAGCCGATTATTTTTATCAAAATATAATTAAATATTTAGAAAATAGTATATAATACTAGCGAAAAGGAAGTAAAAAATATGCCATTAGTTAATTCTAAAGAAATGTTTGAAAAAGCCTATAAAGGCGGATACGCTATCGGTGCTTTTAACTGCAATAACATGGAAATCGTTCAAGCGATTACCGAAGCTGCTAAAGAATGCAATTCCCCAGTTATTTTACAAGTGAGCGCTGGTGCGAGAAAATATGCGAAACAAGGTTATTTAAAACACCTCGTGGAAGCGGCGGTTGAAGATACTGGTTTACCAATCGTTTTACACTTAGACCACGGTGCAGATTTTGAAATTTGTAAAGAATGTATCGATGGTGGTTTCACCTCAGTCATGATTGACGCATCTAGCAAACCATTTGAAGAAAATATCGCGATTACTAGAAAAGTCGTTGAATACGCTCACGATACTTCTAAACACCCATATGTTACTGTTGAAGCGGAACTTGGTACTTTAGCTGGTATCGAAGATGATGTCAAAGTGGAACATGGTGCGGAATCTTATACTAGACCAGAAGACGTTGAAGAATTCGTCAAACGTACAGGTTGTGATAGTTTAGCTATTGCTATCGGTACCAGCCATGGTGCTTATAAATTCAAACCAGAACAATGTACAAGAGATCCAAAAACTGGAGTCTTATTACCTCCTCCATTAAGATTTGATATCTTAGAAGAAGTCAGTAAGAGATTACCAGGATTCCCAATCGTTTTACATGGTTCTAGCTCTGTTAACCAAGAATACGTCAAAATCATCAATGAAAATGGTGGTAAATTAGTCGACGCAGTTGGTGTCCCAGAAGAACAATTAAGAAAAGCTAGCAAATTAGCAGTTTGTAAGATCAACATCGATAGCGACTTAAGACTCGCTCTTACCGCTGGTATTAGAGAAGTCTTAAATCATCAACCAGAGGTCTTTGACCCAAGAACTTATTTAAAACCTGCTAGAGAATATGTTAAACAATTAGTGAAACACAAGATTGTTGATGTTCTCGGTAGCAACGATAAGATCTAATTAGAAAACAAATTTAAAGAGTGGACGATGTTCCACTCTTTTTATTTATAAAAAGAAAAGACCATATTTCTATGGCCTAGTCTTTATAAGTTCGATTTCTTATTTACCCTTTTTCACAAGAGCATCACGAATATCTTTTAAGAGTTCAACTTCGGTTGGTTCAGGTATACCTGGTTCTGGAGGAACTGGTCTTTCTTCAGGATGTTTCTTGTAATATTCTTCTCTCGCTTTTTCTTCTAAAGCTGCTCTCTTAGCGGCAGCAGCAGCGACGACTTTCACGATAATGAATAAAACTAAAGCAATGATTAAGAAAGAAATGATAGCTGTTAATAATGCACCCCAGTCGATAACTGCAGACATCTTGTAGGTATAAACTGTACCATGTAAATCATATTTACCAGTAATGGTGGCTTTCACGCTTTCAATTAAGTTAGGGTTATTAGCAACAACTTCATCACCATAGGTTTTGTTTGCTAAAGCAGTAGCGAGGGATTGTAAATCGCCAGTGGCGAATTTTTGACCTAAACCGATTGAGGCATCCATACCTTTTTGAGCATCGTTGAGAGCTGGTAAAACGGTCACTAATCCTTTTAAGCCTCCAGGAACTGCCCATGTCGCAACGCTTAATAAAATGTTAACAAATGCGGTGACGATAGCGCCGAAAGCACCACCAATAACAACACCAACAGCTAACATGAAAGCGTTACCTTTGTTAATAAATTCCTTGAATTCTTTGAAAATACCTTTGCCTTTTTTAGTTTTTTTTGCCATGAAATATAACTCCTTTCCTCAATAATAATAAAACAATAAGAGAAAAAAATAAATTTTTATTTTTGAAGGTCTATTGATGTAGTAAAATATGAATAGTTATGGTTAGTCTAACTTATCTCGGTCATTCCTCATTTTTAATTAAAAATAATGAACTTTCTTTTGTGATTGATCCTTATCAAGATAATTCAGTACCTCATTTAAAGTTTCCAAAAGTGGAAGCTAATTATGTTTTTAAATCGCATGATCATCACGATCATAACGCGGTTGATTTAGTTAAGATAAAACCAATTGAAAAACTTCTTGATTATCAAACTATAATTGTTCCTCATGATAAAGAGGAAGGCGCAAAAAGAGGGTTAAACAAAATCCACATTTTCCATATTGATAATTTAAAGATTGTCCACTTAGGTGATATCGGTTGTATTCCTAATCAAATCGTCTTAGAACAATTAAAAGATATCGATGTACTTTTAGCACCAATTAATGGATTTTTTACAATTTCTAGCCAGGAATTGCTGGAAATCTGTAAAGTTATAAAACCACGATTAGTAGTGCCGATGCATTATTATAAAAAAGATGATAATAGTGGTTACCCCGATGATGATCAAATCGGTATATTTAAGGCTAATATCTCTAATTATTTAGAGGTTAACACTCCAACTGTGGAATTAGACGATAATCTCTTTAAATATAATTACTTAATATTCGATAAATGCTTACAAGGAGGAAGATAAGATGATCGATTTACATTTACATTTAGATGGCTCTATGAGTGAACAAGATTTTCTCTATTTAGCCAAAAAAGATGGTGTTAGTTTAGGAGAAGATTTTCCTAATAATATTTATGTTCCAGCCAATTGTCCATCACTTGAAGTTTATTTAGAAAGATTCGCTCTTCCTGGAATTTTACTACAAAGTAAAGAAAACCTAGCTCATGTCACTTCTTCATTAGTAAGAAGATTATATAAGATGGGTTATATCTACGCAGAGATTAGATTTGCTCCATTATTACACACGAATAAAGGTATGAGTCAGATGGATGCTGCTTTAGCGGCTTTAGAGGGACTTAATTCCGCTTTAAAAGAATGTCCAGAATTTGAAGCTAATCTCATCTTATGCTGTATGAGACATGCTCCTAAGGAAGTAAATATAGAAACTATTGAAGTAGCTAATAAACTTAAAGGCACAAGAGTTGTGGCGGTCGATTTAGCGGGTGCAGAAGCTCTTCATCCATCTTCTTACTATAAAGAAATCTTTGATTTAGCCAAAAAATATAAACTTAATATTACTATCCATGCTGGTGAAGCGACAGGAAGTGATGAAATCATGATGGCTTTAGATAATGGAGCGATGAGAATCGGTCACGGTGTTCATCTAGATGTTAATTCGAAAGATGGGGACCGCGCGAAAAAAGCAAAAGTTTGCTTTGAATTTTGCCCAACCAGCAATTTACAAACTAAATCTTTAAAATCTTATAAAGATGTTCCAATTAGAGAATTTATGAATAAAGGAATCGCCTTAACTATTAATAGCGATAATATGACGGTTAGTAATACTGATGTTTATCAAGAATTCTCTCACCTTATCCAAACCTTTAATTTAACTAAAGAAGAAGTATATTCCTTCTTAATAAATTCCATAAATTATAGTTTTACTTCTTTAGAAACTAAAAAGTTATTAAAAGAACGTCTTGATAAGAAATTTAAGAATTTCTATTCGAGAGTATCGGTTTAAAAAAAGACCTTATAGGTCTTTTATTTTACGTATTTATCTAGGAAAGCTTCTAGTAATGGCTGATGAACTTTTCTGGCGGCTTCTGCATTCCAACTATAGGTGACGTCGCTACCTTCATTACTAGCGGTCACTTCTTCACTTGGAATACTTCTACCTTGTAATACCTCATCAGTATATGAGAGATTAGCTTTTCTATCTTCGGAATAGAAGGAACGAGTAATTTTATATTCTCCGTCAACTTGCTTAATTTCATCGTTGAAGTAGACAGTAGCATCCACTAATTCACCTTTATTCCATACTTGAGTGGTGGGGACAAATCCACGGTCATAGCCGAATTTTTCATCACCTTTTTTAGATAATTTGTATTTTTCTAAGAATTCGACATATGTAGTCGCGCCTGTACCGACGAATTGTCCGTCATCCGTTAATAAGATTCCTGGAATTCCTAAATCGATGACCCACACTAAGGTTTTAAAGGCGTTCTTTTCGGAATAAGGAAGCAAAACATTTGGGAAGCAGTCGTTACAATCTGGGCAGAAATTCCAAATATAATGGACAACGGCTTTTTCAACTTTATCTTCATATAAGGATTTATTTAAGAAATCTTGATCGATAAGCATATATTGAGGATCACGAGCGATTTTAGTGATCGCCGTTCTTAAATCCTTTAATTTAGTAAACATTGGTTTGTTATCGTTACCATAGATAAATTCATTGGTCTTTTTACCATTTTTCATCAAAGCGAAAGTGGGGGAAGTAGTTTCACTTCCATCAAGAAGTGTGAGACCAAAGGTCTCATCGTCTTTGGAGAATTGACTTCTAGCAATGATATAAATCTTTGTGTGATATTCTTTAACATAAGAATTTAATGTTGCTTTAAAATCTCTCCAACATCCACAGGCTTGACCAGTCGGTGTATCTTGATATACAGAGATTAATAAATTCTCTTTTTTGGCCATTTTCGCACTTAAAGCCCCGTATTCGATTTCGGTAACCTCGCTGTCCACTAAAGTACCATAGGTAATACGAGCTTTTTTGTCGCTTTTGTTACAACCGGATATACCTAAGGAAGTAACAGCGATAATTGGTAATAAAAACAGTGCCTTTTTCATAATGTTTCTATAAATATAGACTATTTTTATTCTATTTGTCAAAAGTGTGGAACAACTTTTTTTTAAAAATGTATTGTCTTTTAACAATTATAAATATATTATTTTTGTCGTGAAAATAAGTAGTCGAAATTTTGGGACTACATCACACCTAATTCTATCAATGTGAGATGCATTGAACTTGACCCAATCTTTTATTAGAAGGACAACAGCCTCGGACAGCTAGGTCAAATGCCGGATTAGAGATAGTGATATCTTGTTATTAATTTATAAGCTTATGCTTGGAGTGAAAGTCTCCGTCGTACCTTGTGAATCATAATAAGAGTAGTAAAAGTAATTATTTACTATATAGGCTCCCAAATTAACGGCAATATAAGTGTCTTCACCTATATTCTCCTTTTAAAGAAATCATGAGGTACAAATAAAATGTGCCTCTTTATTTTTATAGGCAAGGAAAGGGAAAACTTATATGGCTAATGAAAACTGTATAATCTCGCTTCAAGGTGTTAGTAAAGTCTATAATGGCAACACTGTCGTTGATGATTTTAACCTTGATATTACTAAGGGTGAATTTGTCACTTTCTTAGGTCCTTCTGGCTGTGGTAAGACAACGACCTTACGTATGATCGCTGGTTTTGAAACCCCCACAAGCGGAAAAATTTTATTAAATGGAGAAGATATTACTGTTATTCCTCCTCACAAAAGACCAATTAACACTGTCTTCCAACGCTACGCGTTGTTTCCACATTTAGACGTTTATGATAACGTCGCTTTCGGTTTAAGACTCAAAAAGATTCCTTATGAGAAAACCGATAAGAAAGGTAATAAAGTTACTAAATATCGTCACTATACCCCTAAAGAAATTGACGAAAAAGTATTGCATGCTTTAGAAACTGTCGATTTAGCGGAACTTGAAAGTAGAGATATTTCCACTTTATCAGGTGGTCAACAACAACGTGTCGCGATCGCTAGAGCGATTGTTAATGAACCAGAGATTCTTCTTTTAGATGAACCTTTAGGCGCTCTTGACTTAAAGATGAGAAAAGATATGCAGATCGAACTTAAAGAAATGCATAAGAAATTAGGTATCACATTTATTTATGTTACTCATGACCAAGAAGAAGCGTTAACAATGAGTGACACGATTATCGTTATGAAAAGTGGTGTCATCCAACAAGTGGGTAAACCATTAGATATTTATAACGAACCAGTCAATGCTTTCGTCGCTGACTTCATCGGTGAATCCAATATTTATAACGCTACTATGGCGGGCAAAAAGAAGGTTAGATTCTTAAATCATATCTTCGATTGCATTGATGACTTCCCATTAAACGAAAAAGTGGATGTCGTGGTTCGTCCAGAAGACGTCATCTTAACAAAAGTTAAAGAAGACAGTAAAACCGATAAGGTCACTGGTAAAATCAAGACCAAAGTCTTCAAAGGTGTCCACTATGAATATTTAGTGGCGGTCGGTAAAGCGGAAGTGGAAGTAAGAGATACCAAAGATCGTACTATTGGTGATTTTGTGACCATTGAAGTGGAACCAGAAAATATCCAAATCATGAATAAAGAATTAACTTCTAACATCTATCGTGAAGCTTGGATTAATAATAAGAATCAAGTGGTCATCGGTGAAGATCCATTTGATTGTGATGTCACACAGTTATTAAAAGATTCAAAAGTAGATGAAGATGGCTATCTCGTTAGTCATGATGGCAAAAAATATGATTTAAATGATGCCGATGTTACCGCAGAAATCGGCTTAGATAAGGTTGAATTAATCGATGGATTTGATAATGGTGACACCAATGGTGTGATCGTTAGTATCGTCTATAAAGGTGACCACTATCAAGTGATGGTGAGAACTGATGACGAAGAAGATTTCATCGCTGATACAATCTATACCTATAACGAAGGCGACCAAGTCTCCGTTAAGGTCAAAAAAGAAAATATTAGATTAATGTTGAAAGGCGACATTAGCAAATATGAAAAAGAATAAAAAAGGCTTTGTGCTTTTCAAACGTAAGTATCTTTGCATACCATATGGTTTGTTTTTAGTCTTGTTCATTATCATCCCTATTTTAATTATTGCTTATTATGCATTTAGTGATGATACTGGCGCTTTAAGCTTAAACGCTCTAGTTGGATTCTTCACTAGCTGGTCGAAAGTGAATGTCTTATTTACTTCCGTCTTCATCGCGTTACAGACCACTTTGTTATGTTTACTTATCGGCTATCCTTTAGCCTATTTCTTAGCGGACAAGAAGGTTAATAAAAATGCGGTATTAATCACCCTCTTTGTCGCCCCGATGTGGATCAACTTCGTTCTAAGAACAGGTGCCACACGTGATTTATTAACATGGATGGGAATTAATGGTGGTAACGCTCCATACTTAGCCACATTAATAGGTATGGTTCAAAACTATCTACCATTCGTTATCCTTCCTTTATATACCACAATGCTTAAACTCGATAAGTCTCAGATTGAAGCAGCGGCGGATTTAGGAGCTAATCCTTTCCAAGTCTTCTATAAAAGCATCTTACCTCAATCTGTTCCAGGCATTGTCAGTGCCTTTACAATGACATTCATGCCAACGATGTCTAGCTATGTTATTTCCGATACCCTTTCCGAAGGAAAAATTACCTTATTTGGTAACTACATCTACTTAGACTTCGCGAATAACTTATGGCATGATGGTTCTTTTATGGCCATGATTATGCTCGTCATTATTGGTTTAACAATGTTCTTAACACGTAATAGTGGTAAAGAAGAAAGAGAAGGAGGTGCCTCATGGTAAAGAAAATTATTGGCCAATGCTATATCTGGCTCATCCTTATTTTGATGTATCTACCGATCTTAGTTTTAATCGCTTTCTCCTTTACAAAAGCCACAAACGTTGGTGTTTGGACCGGATTCTCCTTCGATTTATATGGCGAATTATTCCAAAACAAAGAAGTGATGGTAGCTTTAGCTAATACTTTAATCATCGCTTTCTCCAGTGCGATTATTGCAACTATTTTAGGAACATTAGGTGCGATTGGCGCTTTCTATGCGAATAAAAAGTTTAGAAAAGCTTTTGAATTTGTTAATCAAATTCCAGTGGTTAATGCTGAAATCGTTATGGCCTTATCTTTAGCCATCATGTTTGCAGCCTTACCAAGTTTATTATTTAAGACTGATTTACGTTCTTATTGGACATTATTAATCGGTCACGTTGTTTTAGGCGCTCCATTCGTCTTTATCTCTGTAAAACCAAAATTACAACAGATGGATCCTTCGATGTATGAAGCGGCTATCGATTTAGGTGCTAAACCTCATCAAGCTTTATGGAAAGTCACTTTACCAGAAATTCTTCCTGGTGTCTTCAGTGGTTTCTTATTAGCGATTACCTTATCATTAGATGACTTTGTCATCTCCCAGTTCACAACTGGTCCAGGATTGTTGTCTGCTGGAGATCCAAAAATTGTTACTTTATCAATCTTAGTCCAAGACAAGATTAAAAAAGGTCCAATTCCTCCAGTGATGAGAGCCATGACAACCATCATCTTCTTATTAGTGGTTATTGGTGTTATCGGAGTTAGCATCTATCGTAATTATCAAGCTAAACACATGGTTAGTAAGAAAGTGAGGAGGGTGTAAATATGACTAATTTATTCTTATCCTTATCAATGTTTATTTCTCTAGTGGGAGTAACTGGATTTAAAGAAGCTCCAAAAGTGAGAAATTTATCTCCACGTCAAATTGGCTCAGGTAGTCAAACATTACGTTTACTTAACGTTGAAGACTATATCTATGAAAAAGATGAATCTGATCCAGAATCCGCGGAGAATTTAACAAAACAGTTCGAAAGTTATGCCAAGGAACTTGGTTATACAAACTGTAGTGTGGAATATTACACCACAGATACTCCTGAATCAATGTTTAACGAAGTTAAATTATCACCTGGAAATTACGATTTAATCTGTCCAAGTGACTATATGATTCAAAAATTAATCGTTAATGATATGCTTTCACCTTTGCATATTGATGAAGAACATATGCCTAACTATATCGCTAATGCCTCTAGAACGATTAAAGGTTTATTAGACGCTATTAGTGCAGTTAATGGTAAAACTAATGAAACCTGCTACTTAAAAGACTATGCCGTCGGTTATATGTGGGGAACATTAGGATTATTATTTGATCCAGAATACGGCGGAAGAGACGCCGATCAAACAATCTATGATATGCAAGATTGGTCCGTATTATGGAATGCGGATTATAAAGGAATTTCTTCTATTAAAGATTCTGTAAGAGATACTTACGCAATCGGATTGCTTTATACCTTAAATGATGATTTTGAAGAAAATGGGCAAACCGTTGAAGGCTTTGAAACATTAATGAATAAATATCAAGAAGGTATATATAGCGCGGAAGAATATAATCAAAAATTCTCCGATTTATTCAATAGATGTGATAACGCTACTTTAAATAAAGTTCGTAAATCATTAACAAAGTTAAAAGGTAACGTCTTCGGTATGGAAGTCGATAGTGGTAAACAAGATATCGTCACCGGTAAAATCGGTATTAACTTCGCTTGGAGTGGTGACGCAGTTTATTCTATGGATCAAGCCGAAGAAGAAAGAGAACTTGAACTTTGCTATAGCATTCCTCGTACAGGTAGTAATATCTGGATGGATGCTTGGTGTATGCCAAAATACGCTCAAAGAAGTGAAGCACAAGTGGAACTCGCGGAATTATTCTTAGATTTCTTATCAATTCCTGAATATACCGCCCAAAATATGGATTATACCGGTTATACTCCATTTACCGCTGGCAACGACATCTTAGAATTAACTCGTGAATGGTATGACTACCGTTACGATGAAGAAAAAGAAGAATTTGATGACCGTCAATATAGCGAAGAAGAGATGGAAGAATTAGGCTTACAAAAAGTTGATTTATCTTATTTCTTTGGTGGCACTTTAACTGACGATTATGCCGAAGATGAAAATGCTTGCATTTTCTATAGTGATATTTATCTTCCATATACTTATGAGACAGAAGATGGTGAAGTATTAACTAATGAATGTGTCGGTAGACAATTCTTCTGCCAATTCCCAGATGAAGAAGTCTTAACTCGCTGTGCGGTTATGAGAGACTTTGGTAGTCAAAACGATACAGTGTTAAAAATGTGGGAGAAATTCAAAAGTGACGCTCTTCCAGTTTGGGCCATCGTCTTATTCGTGGTCGAAATTGTCGGTGGAGCTCTTCTTATCACCTATTTCTTCGTCGCAAAATGTATCAAAAAGAATTTACGTAACAAGAGAAACGAAAGCCTTGGCAAAAAATAAATTTTTGATACTTGATAGAGTTTATATATAAGTGTTATAATTCATAGCGCTGCATGTGGTTCCTTAGCCAAGTTGGTAAGGCAATTGACTGCAACTCAATGATCACTGGTTCAAGTCCGGTAGGAACCTCCATTATGCAGCGTTATGAATATATTGCCTTAGCAAATCGCCTTGGCAAGAACTAAAATGCGCCTCTAGCTCAACTGGATAGAGTGTCAGACTACGAATCTGGAGGTTACGAGTTCGATTCTTGTGAGGCGCGCCAATTATCGGGACGTAGCGTAGCTTGGTATCGCGTCAGTTTTGGGAACTGAAGGTCGCAGGTTCAAATCCTGTCGTCCCGACCATTTTATTAAAAAGCAATATATTCGGGTCTATAGCTCAGTTGGGAGAGCACCTGATTTGCATTCAGGGGGTCGAGAGTTCGAGTCTCTTTAGATCCACCAAGTAGATGGCTGAGTAGCTCAGTTGGCTAGAGCAGAGAGTTCATACCTCTAAGGTCGGCGGTTCAAATCCGTCCTCAGCTACCAAATCGTTTATAAGAATCTTTGATTCTCTATAATAAATGGACCAGTAGCTCAAAGGAAGAGCCTTCGGCCCATAACCGAATGGTTGGGGTATCGTGATCCTCCTGGTCCACCACAAGGAGATTTACCCAAGTGGTTGAAGGGGTCGGTCTTGAAAACCGATAGGGGATGCAAGTCCCGCTAGAGTTCGAATCTCTAAATCTCCGCCAAAAATAATGAAAATATTCCCGAATTGGGAATTTTTATTTTGATTATTTCTATATTTATTTAAAATATATAAAAGGATTAATAGATATGTTATTTAAAACCGGTTTAGTAAATTATTTCAAATCTATGAAGCATTATTTTGTACCATTAGGTATCTTTGCTTTATTTACGATATTTGGCCTAACAACCGCGATACCGATGATGGTTAATGCGGTAAAGGTTTTATTCACGGAATGCGGAAAAATCGTTTCTAAGGGCGAATTTGATTGGGCAGCGATATTTACTGATTTAAGTGATCAAGTTGCTTCAGTGGATTGGTCAGATTTTAATAAAGGTGTAGCGACCGTTTCCTCTCGAAGTTGGTTATATGACACTTTAATAAAAGTGTTATCCACAGTTTTCCATGAAGAAGATGTAGTTAAAACATTTGGCGCATTAATTCAAAATTGTATCGGCACAATCTATGCAGCTTTTGCAATTATTATCGCTTTCTTCTTTATCGGTATTTTTGTTGGATTCTTTGTCGTTAAGATTTTAGTGAGAAAAACTGTCACTCGTAAAAATATTATTAAAGTTATTTTATTCTCTTTAGTGGATGCGATCTTATTTACTGGTTTATTTATGATATTTTCCTTATTTAATAGATTACCTCAATGGGCAAATATTGTATTATCAATCGTCTTCTGTTTAATGGCTGGTGTATTTACATTATTTGAAGCTTATTTATTTTATGGTGTGAAGAAAATAAAGATTAAAGAAGTGGTGAATGTTAAAGACTTCTTCTTACTATATTTGACTGACTTAGTAATACTAATTATAGGTGCGATTATCTGTGTCGCTTTATTCTTCATTTTTAATCCCGTATTTGCGGTATTTGTGATCTTACCAATCGCGGAAATAACGATCTCAATTCTCGGTGTTAATGCGGAAGGATATGTCGTTAGAAAAGTTGAAGAAAAACAAACTAGTAAGCAATTAAAAACCACAACAAAATAAAAGGGGCTGTTAAGAAACCTATGAGGTGACTTAGCCCCTTTTAATTTGCTTTGTAAATGTAACAGATTAACTGTTAAGAAACCTTTTTCTTCTTCCGGTGTTCTAATCTCAGCGACTCATTAATATCTTTTTTGCGAACTGTTTTCTTGAATGATTTAGCGTTAACAATTGGCATTTCCTCATCT
>JBGUIX010000001.1:0-177744 GCA_045113315.1 Bacilli bacterium | reverse complement strand
GTCCACATATGACCCTTGAGGGTCTGTGGAGTAATAGCCCTTATAGGGTCTAGTCAGTACAACGTATTTTATGCGTTGGTACTATTCTTGTTCAGCTTTCTTATCAGCCTCATCAAATTTCTTTAATAAATCTTCAACGGTAAGTTTTTGCTTTTCTTCACCTTTGAGGTCGTAGATGATATGACCCATATGGAACATGATTAGTCTATTTCCATAAGTGATTGCGTCTTTCATATTGTGAGTAATCATTAAAGTGGTCATCTGATTTTCTTTTACAATTTTATCGGTTAATTCTAAAACTTTTTTCGCAGTTTTTGGATCAAGCGCAGCGGTATGTTCATCGAGTAATAAGATTTGTTTTGTTAAGTCAAATTGACGGATTTTTTTGTCAAATTCCTGGTAAAACTCCGCTTTTTTGTCTTTCCTAATCTCTTTTGGAAGATGTTTTAAGTCCTTTAATTGCCTCTTATATTCCTCTAATGCGGGAAGATAAACATCATCGAATTCTTTTCTCGCGACTTCAGGTTTTTTCTCGGAGAATTTAATGTAATCTCTTTTAATCATCTTATGGGTTGGTTTATTTCTAATTGTCGCCATCAAAAGGGTGAGAGCTTGTCTTTGCCCACCGGACATAACACCGACTTTTTGATTTAAGCGATCTTCTAAACCTAAATCAAATCTTTGAAGTTCTTTTATAAATTCTTTCTTGTGAGAGGCTTTGAAACCCCATTTAAAAGGTGAATGAGTTCTGCCTCTAAGATAAGCAATTTCTAAATTCTCTAACACCGACATATCACCAGATGTACCCATCATTGGGTCTTGGAAGACATGACCAAAATATCCAGCGCGTTGATGTTCATCCATATCTGTGATATCAACATCATTTAATAAGACTTTACCTTTATCTGGTTTAATAACCCCAGTTAAGATGTTCATCGTTGTCGATTTTCCAGAACCATTACCACCGATAATGGTGACAAATTCTCCGGATTCAATTTGTAAGCTCACGTTATCTAAAGCTACACGTAAGTCTTCTTTATTGCCGGTCAGGTTAAAAGTTTTTGTGATATTTTTAAGTTCTAACATGTTCTTTTCCCCTTTCCAGCTTTGTTTTTAATTTATTAATTCCTAATTTAAATAAAGGAATACATAAAGCGATAGTAATTAATATTGCGTATAGTAAGCTCATTAATTCGGTTGGTAAACCAAGTTTAATAGCGATAGTGATAATTACAAAGTAAAGTAAAGCGCCACCAGAAACAGATAATAACCAGTTTTTAAATGATCTTTTACCAAATATGGCTTCACCAATTAAGATGGAGGCTAATCCGATAACTAAATATCCAGTCGCGGAAACTGTCGAGACACTTAATGCGTCCTGAACATATAAAGCACCTGCTAATCCGATTAAAGCGTTAGATATAGCGATGCATGCTATAGAAGATATATTGGTATTTATACCTTGGCTTTTTGCCATCTTTTCATTCATTCCTGTCGCTCTAATCGCCATTCCAAATTCGGTACCGAAGAAATAATAAACAGTAACAATCATAATACCGACAACAACAATCATCACTAAGGATTCCACTAATTTATTCCATGGGAATGGGGCTAATGAAGCGGAAATCTTTGAAGAATAAAAAACTGAATATATTGTCTGATGTGATGATAATGATAATGGAACTTGTGAATAGAAGATTTGATCAGGAGTGGTGATACCCATAATTAACATCGCAATAGAAGCGGATGCAGTGAGGGTAATAATACCACTTAATAACTTCGGTATTTTTAATATTCTATTTAAAAATCCAGTTACTAATCCACAACCCGCACCGACAATCATACCTAAGAATGTCGCTAAGAATGGATTGATATGGTTATAAATTAAACTAGCGGTTAAAGCGGCACCTAAAAGGAAACTTCCTTCTGCGGTCATATCCGCAAAATCAAGTATTCTAAAGGTGAGGAAAACCCCGATTGCTAATAAGCAACAGGGCAATCCACTCGTTAAGATATTAAATAGGATATTAACAAAATCCATATATTATTAGGCAACTTCTTTCCAAGTATGAGCGTTTTTTACTGCTTCTGGCATTGTAATATTAGCAGAAGCTAAATTAGATGGAGAATAAGCATATGAACAGTTACTGGCAGGAACTGGTTCAACTTTAAAATCAGTTGGAGATTTTTCACCTTTTAAGATAGCGGCTGCCATCTTACCTGTTGAGTAACCTAAATTATAATAATCGATTGATAAAGTGACATGTCCGCCAGAAGATAACATATTTTCTTCACCACAGATAACTAAAACACCTTTAGAAGCAGCAGCTTCCTTAACGGCATTCATATTAGCAGCGATGTTATTATCGGTTGGGATATAAATAGCATTACAAGAATCACTCACTAATGCTTCCGCGGTAGTTTTGATATTACTAGTATCTGTACATGTTTTAACATCCGCAGTCATGCCTGCGGCTTCAATTGCGGCTTTAGCTTGATCAGCTTGCACTTTGGAATTGATCTCAGTTTGAGTATACATAATTCCCACTTTAGTGGCTTCTGGATTAAATTCTTTCACTAAAGCGATTTGCTCTTCGACTGGATTAGCATCGGTTGTGCCACATATATAACCACTTGGATTATCGGTAGAAGCCACTAGTTCAGCTTTAACAGGATCAGTAACGGCAGTAAATAGAATTGGTTTAGTGCTACCAGCGTTTTCCGCTGCACCTTTTAAGGCGACCGCTGCCGGAGTAGCGATGCCTAATGTTAGAACTGATGAATCCACTAAGTTTTTAGCTAAAGAGTTTAAATTAGCGGATTTACCTCTAGCGTTGCTATAAGCAAATTTATAACCGGGAACCCCTTCATCTTTAATGGCTTGTTCAAAGCCTTTTCTTGAGGCATCAAGAGCGCCGTGTTCTTCTGGTTGTAAGATGCCGATTTGTGGGCGGTTATCACAACCTGATAAAGCAATCATCGGAACAGCGAGTAATGGAAGAAATGCTAATAGTTTCCTTTTCATAAGTTTTCTCCTCTTTTTTAAATAAAAAATTTGGTGTTCTCGCACCAAACTATTCATTCTATTTGGTGCTATCAATATCAATCAATAACACCATTAGCTAAAAGACCAAGATATTATTGATTATCCCTTGGAAAGTAATAGCTATAAAAGTAATAGAATGCTTTTTTCATAATCACTTTTGTTAAAAATTAATCTATCACTAAGAGACAAAATAGGCAACAATTAAGTAAAAATTAAGTCAAAATACCGAGTTAGACAATAAAATCATCCTTTAAAATATAATTTCTTTTGATAATTAATCGCTTCTTCAGTGACGTTTAAGCCTAACGATTTTAAGGTGTTACGATCAACTTCAGAAAGTATAGTGGTGCTATGAACTTCACAACCTTTTAGTTTTGGTAATTGCTTAAGCGCGAGGTCCGCTAATGGATTAGTCACGGCTTGAATTGATAAAGCGATTAAAATTTCTTCGGCTCTTAAACGCGCATATGCTTTATGTAAATGTTTAATCTTTAATTGTTGGATAGGCTCGATAACATTTGGGGATAATAAGAAGATGCTTTTATCAATCTTTGCTAAATGTTTTAAAGCATTTAATAATAAGGCGGCGGATGCTCCTAATAATTGGGAACGATGGCCTGTAATAATCTTCCCATTATTTAATTCGATAGCTAAAGATGGCTCGTTTTCTTTCTTTTGAATTTCGATAGCTTTTTCAACGCATTTTCTCTCTTCTTTTTGGACTCCTGCTTTATTCATTAGCATTTCTATTTTTTCTAAAGAGTCGTTATCTAATTTGCCTAAGAAGATCTTTAATTTAGTTTCGTAATATCTTCTAATAATTTCTTTTCTAGAAGCTTCTTTAACTTTTTCTTCATCTTCAATGGCTAAGCCCACCATATTGACACCCATATCGGTTGGTGAATAGTAAGGAGTATAGTCATAAATCTTTTCAAAAATAGCTTTTAAAAGCGGGAAAACTTCGACATCGCGATTGTAATTTACCGCAGTTTTGCCGTATTTTTCGAGATGATAAGGGTCAATCATGTTGATATCATTTAAATCAACAGTGGCAGCTTCATAAGCTAAATTAACTGGATGATTAAGTGATAAATTCCAGACTGGGAATGTTTCATATTTCGCATATCCAGCGTGTATACCATTTTTATTATCTAAATAGATTTGAGATAGACACGCCGCCATCTTTCCGCTTCCTGGACCAGGGGCGGTAACAACCACTAATGGACGTGTGGTTTTGACATATTCGTTTTTACCTAAACCTTCATCGCTGACGATTAAAGGAATATTTTGTGGGTAACCATTAATCTGGAATGATTTATAAACGGCAATCCCATTATTAGATAATTGTTTTTCAAATTCTAAAACATTTGGTAATTCTTGATAGAAAGAAATAACAACACTAGAAACAAATAAGCCTACTTCTCGATATGTATCGATAAGTCTTAACACTTCTTCTTGATAGGTGATGCCGATATCGCCTCTAATTTTATTAGAGTTAATATCATTCGCGTTAACAACCATTAATATCTCCGCTTTATCTTTGATACCGAGCAACATTTGAAGCTTACTATCAGGTTGAAATCCTGGTAAGACACGTGATGCATGAAAATCATCAAATAATTTACCGCCAAATTCGAGATAAAGTTTGTCACCAAATTTAGAGATTCTTTGTAAAATGTTTTCTCTTTGTATAGTTAAATATTTCTCATTATTAAAGGGAGATTTTTTCATAACAAAATAATGATAATTGTTTATCTATATTTTTTAAATAAAAATTACTTATTCATCACTACAACGATTGATAAAATTCCTAAGCCAATCATTAGTGTAGAGATAATACTTAAGGCGATAATATGACCGATATAAAATCTATGTCTTTTTTCATCGATCATCGTACCGATGACCACAAAGATCCAAGTGATAAACATTAATAATAATGATATGCCAACAGCAATCGGGACAATGGTCGATCCATATTGGCTAACTGTCGTTGTGGCATTAAAGGTTCCTTGCCACAAATTCATGAACCCTTTGTTATAAGCTCGATATGGTTCAAATGTCCAAGCCATGCCTAAAGTAAATACGGTGGTGACTAGTAAAATAACTAACCAAATAACTAAAAGAATAAAACCGATTATTGCTAAAAAGACTGGTAAAGCTAGTGTAGCGATGACAACGCCTAAACCAATACATGTAAAAATAAAGAAGACTATAGTGGTCTTTTTAATCCCGGTATATGGTAGTTTTTCTTTTTCCATGTTATCTAAATATATTATTTCACAAGTTCGCGTAATAATAAAATTCACTTTATTTATTTAATAAAAACATTATAATGTTTAACCGAAGGAGGATTTTGTAAAATGAAAGAAGCTTCCAAAACAATGTATAAAATCGGTAGAGTTTTCTCCTACGTTTTATTAGGCATTTATGCCCTTGTCATCGTTTTAAATATTATTCTTTTAGCAGTTGACGCTACTAAAGATGGTACCCCAATCGGTGATAACATTTCTAATATTGTTACTTGCTCTATCTTCTTAGTCCTTACTATTCTTTGTATTGTTTTTGCAACAAGAAGCATCAAAGAAATCGAAGAAGGTAGCAAAGAAGCCAAACCACACATCGTGATGATTGTTTTCGGTGCTTTATGTGGTGATATCTTCTATTTATTAGGTGGTATCTTTGGTTTAGTTGCTAACGGACAAAGCGAAGAACAAAGCAAATAATTAAGAATTTATCAAATAAAATTCAATCTCTTAGATAGGGATTGTTTTTTATTTTTGATACTTTCTTTTATTTTTATCAAAGATAATATAAAATTATCCAAGTATTCTATGGATTTATTGAAGTGGCATAAATATAACAAAGAAGTAGCTCATAAAAATCAATATGAACTCACTCCTTTTTTATCTAAAGATAAGAACGCTCCTGTGGTTATTATTTGCCCAGGTGGTGGTTATCGTATGGTTGCCTCTTTTATTGAAGGTGTTCCAGTTGCGGAGTTTTTCCAAAAAAATGGTTTTAACGCCTTTGTTTTAAGATACCGCATTAAAGAATTGGCGAAGTATCCACATCCAATGGAAGATATTGCTCATGCTTTAGAAGATGTGATGAATATATATAAATTATCACTAGATAATTATTCACTTTGTGGTTTTTCCGCTGGTGGGCATATGTGTGCATTATTTGGCACTAGTGAGTATGGTTATAAAAAATATCGTCTACCTAAACCAAGATTATTAACTCTAGTTTATCCAGTTATTTCTTTAGAAAAGAAGATTACTCATAGAACCACAAGAAAAAATTTCTCTAACGAAGAAAAAGACTTAGTGGAGATTGGTAATATTTATAAACATATTGATAAGGACTATCCAAACGTCTTTATTTGGAGAGGGGATAATGATAAATCCGTCCCTCCAATTAATAGTGATTTATTAGTGGAACAATTAGATAAAAACAATATTGAATATAAGTACTTTAAATATCCAAAAGTAGGTCATGGAGTGGGTCTAGGAATTAAGACCTCTGCTGAACCATGGTCAAATGAATGTATTAATTTTTGGAAAAATTTAATAAAATAAACCTAACAGATGAATTTACTTATTGCCTGGTACGACAATTTATATCACGTCTTAGACACTATTAACGTAGTGATTTTATATGTCATTGGTGTGCCTTTTGGCTTACAACTTATTTACATGCTTTTATTCTGGATTCCAAAGAAGAAATGGAAGAAGACTAGTAAGATCAATCGTATCGCTGTTGTTATCCCCGCGCATAATGAAGAAGATGTTATTTATGACACGGTTAAAAGCGTTGTTGAAAAGCAAAAATATCCAAAGGATATGTATGATATTTATGTCATCGCTGATAACTGCAGCGATAAAACAAAAGAACTAGCTTTAAAAGCGGGCGCTAAAAAAGTTTATGAACACTTCGATGATAATCCAAAACATCACATGGTGGGATACGCTTTAAAATATGGTTTTGCGGAACTACTTAAAGAAGGCATTGAATATGACTTTATTATTCGTTTAGATGCTGATAATCATATCAATGATGAATTCTTCTCACTCATGAATGACGCTTATAATGCAGGCGCTAAAATTGCCCGTCCATACGAATCTGCGCTCAACATGACGCAGAACGGTTTTACTAAAGCATGTGGGTTATATTATACATTCGACTCTAGATGTTCTTCTCGTGTTAGAGAAAGACTACATTTAGATGCTCATGTGAATGGTCCTGGATCATTAACTGATTATCAAATTATTAAACGTATCGGTGGTTATGACACAGTGACTATGTGTGAAGACACCGAATTCAATTTCAAAAGAATGTTTGAAAAATATAGATGTCATTATGTGGAAGATGCGGTTGTTTATGAAGACCTTCCATCAACGATGAAAGATACATTAGCGAGAAATAAACGTTTAGGTGCGGGTAACACTAGAATGCTCATTAGATATACACCTAAATTATTCTTCTATACATTTAAAAACCTTAATTTCTCATTTATTGAGAACTGGTTAACTTATTTATTTATTCCAATATGCCCGATTCTTTGTTTGTGGCTACCTGGTTTTTATATTTACGCCTATATCTATCATTTCATGGGTAATGACGCTGCCTTTAGCATGAATTTCTTATGGTTTAAGAATCTGGACTGGGTTGGTTACACCACCGCTTTAATTGTCTTTATGATTTCGATATTATTCGTCTTCTGTGGAATTTTACAAGCGACACTGATGGTCTTGTCGGATTATAAGAAATTAGGTGCGAAAAGAAGAAGAGATTTATTATCAGGAATTTTATTATTCCCAATATTCTCTATCGTATACGTAGTAACGATAACTATTGGAATCTTCTCTCCACCAAAATGGGAGAAAGTTAATCGTAACAAGATGAAGAAGGATGAGGCTGAATAAGGCCTTTTTCTTTTACGTGCGCATTGAATTGATTTTTATTAGCCTACTAGTGTAGAATAAAAGTCCAAGGAGGGATAGCTTATGAAAAAATCTATTTTAGCCTTAATGTTTACTGCCACCTTACTATTGACCGGTTGTAAAAACAATAAAAACGGTAATAAAAAAGGTGACATCGTTAACGATTTAGTTTTAAAAGCCAATACGAGAGAAATTAAGAAAAGTATCTATTCTGATTTCAACCTTTCAAATTATGAAATAAATGTCCAAAACATTGCAAAAGTCGTACATAATGACGGTTTTTTGATAATTACCAATACTGATAACGAGCTCTATTTCTATAGTGCTTTTAGTCATTCTTTGATTTGCGGACCAGTGAGTGAAAACAATTATCAAACATTCGCTAGCAACGTTGCCGGTGGTTATTTAAGAGTAACTGAAAATGGTGAAACTGATGTTTATGATGGTTTAGGAAATTATCTAATTAAAAAATCCAAAACCCCATTCTCATCAGTAACAATTACTAATCCAAATACCGCAGACACCTTATATCAATATGTTTGTGATGTAAAATTTGATAATCAACATTATTATTTCGCTTATAAAGAGGATGGTAGTGCTCAATTAGTGACCACAATTTATACCGATGGCAATGGTGAATATGGACCAGGTAGTTCATATCAAGGTCTAACTTATAGCTCTTTAAGAAAATATGGTCATGAGGGCTATAAATTATTTAAGAATAGTTCACGTTACATCGTCTTTGACAAAAACAATCAAGAGATTTCTTCTTTCTCTGATCCAAAGGGTGACGCGGAGTTCTTTGTGGGTGATTTTTTGATTTATCAAAATAGCACAAAGCTTAAAGAAACAGATTCTAATTACGACTATATTGACGCTTCAGGCGACAAGTTCTCATTAGAAACCTATAAGATTAATTATTTAACCGCTAAAAAAGAAACGTTAAAGATTAATTACTTAATTGGTTCAAATGAGAACGATGTTAAACCATTCGCCTCAGAAAAAGGTGTTTATTCTTATGTTTATGCGAACTTAAGAACAATTTCTGAAAAGAAAATTTTAAATAATGTCATTGAAACTTACATCCTTGATAGTGCAGGTGCTTTACATGATAACGTCACCGGTATCGATTTAGGTTCTTTCCAAAGATTTGGTAATAATTATTACAATACCGCTTCTAAGACCATCTATGATGGTAACTTAAATGAAATTACTATCTTCAATGAAATGTCACCTATTAAATCTGATAATGCGGAATTAATTATTGGTAGTCTTGATGGTAAATATGGTGCAGTAAATTCTGAAGGCAAAATTGCTATTCCATTTGAATATGATCGCATCTTTGGTGACTATTTATCCAACAATCAATTATTAGCGATCTATAATGGCACATTATGTGTGGTATCTTTTGATGCTTTAGCTTGTAAATCTTCCATTGTTAGAACCTTTGCTGGTTATGATAATATCTATTACGAAAGATCAGCCTCAGGTGATTGTGGTGTCTTTAGAATTTCTGGTAGCGCGACTTCTGAACAAGGTTATCCAAATTATTTATCCTTATTTAGTTCTTCACCAGTCAACATCAAAGCTGACTTAACCGCGAACATGCAAACCATCGTTTCAAGCGCGGAAGCAGTTAATAAAACTTCTTTCTCAGTTTTAGAAACTATCGGTGAAAATCTTTCTTCATTTAGAAGTGCGACAATCACAATTTCTAGATAACATCTAATAAAACTAATAGCCTTCCCTTGTGGAAGGTTTTTATTTAGTCTCAAAATTAAATTGAAACTAAATAATTCTTTTCATTATGTGCTATAATACGCACATGGCGAATTCTGAAGAACTTCAAAAACAAGTTGAACAATACGAACAAGATAAAAAAACTGGAAAGAAAAAGCCGAAAAAAAGTGCATTAAGATACATCTTAAACATTTCCTTCGTTTTAATTGTTACTGCGCTTTCAATTATCTTAACGACTTGGGGTAAGGTTGATATTATTTGGCAAAACTTAATCCGTAGTGATGTCAAATGGGTATTAGCCATTATTGGTGTGATGTCTGGAACCATTTTAATTCGTTCCTTTATTCTTTTCTGTTTCGCAAGATTATATACGAGAAACTATCACTTTGTACAAGCGATGGCTTGTGACCAGGTCGGTGTTTTCTATAACGCGGTGACTCCTGGGGCAAGTGGTGGACAAATCATGCAGGCTTATACTTATAAAAAGCAAGGTTTACACATCTCTTCTGCCGTTAGTGCGTTAGCGATGTATTCCATCGTCTTCCAGATTGTTTTAATTATTTATGGTCTACTTTCATTCATTATGAAATTTGACCTTATTATGTCTATCCCTCCTTTGACTTTGACCTTTGATCAAGTGAAGATTCAAATTCCACCTTTGTTATTAACAATATTAGGTTTTATTCTTAATATTTCCGTTATCTTATTAGTGTTATTAATGTCCTATTGGCATGGTTTCCATAATTTTATTATGGGTCCTGTTATCGCCTTATTACATAAGATTAAACTTGTTAAGAAGCCGGATAAGATGAGAGAAAATTTAAGAATTCAGGTTGAAAACTTCAAAATTGAATTTAGAAGATTATGGTCTAACATCCCGTTCTTTATTTTGATCGCGGTTAGTTTCGCATTATATATGACTTTAAAATTCTCCGTTCCATATTTCTGCGGACTAGCATTAGGTAGCGAACACCAAGGCATTGGATATTTCTGGGAGAGCGTCTTCTTAGGCAATTATCACCAGATGATTACTGGCTTAATTCCTCTACCAGGATCAGCGGGTGTTTCTGAATATTTCTTCACCAAGCTTTTCTATAATGAAGCTAATCCGGAATTAGGATTCTACTATATTTCTGCGGAATCTGCGGCTGTTATTAAAGAAAGAAGTGGAGAAATTATTACTTCTTACACAATTACCGCGTCCGCTTTATTACTTTGGAGAAGTATTACATTTATTCTTCCAATCGTGGCCGCTGGTCTTACTACTGCTTTCTATCACGCTTCTCCAAAAGAAGAAGTCGAAAAGAGAGGCGATATTCCAAACAGACAAACATTTGTTTCATTACAAAATGAAACTTACGTGATGAGAAAAGAAGAAGTGGAAGCTTTAATTGAAACTCAGACACTTTCTCGTAGAGCGATCATCAATAAACTCAAAGGTAATAACAAAGTGAAGAAAAAACATAGCGATGAATTACCGAAGAATGTCAAAGATGATTATAACAAGATTGATATCAATAGTGAGGATGATTCATTATAATGAAAATCGCTATTTTTACTGACACATACCCTCCATTTATTAATGGTGTTTCCACATCCTGTTTTAATCTTGTTCAAGTTCTAAAGAAAAACGGACACGATGTTATTGTTGTCACCCCACGTAGTGATAACGGAAAATTCGAATTTAAAGATGGAATTATTTATATTCCAGGTTTGGAACTTAAATGGTTATATGGTTATCGTTTAACCGGTTTTTATAGCAAAAAGATTATTAAAATCTTAAAAGAATTCGGTGTGGAATTAATACATAACCAAACTGATGTTACCGTCGGTCAATTCGCAAGACTTGCGGCCAGGGAGTTAAAAGTTCCGATGATTTATACCTATCACACCGCTTATGAAGATTATACCTATTATTTCGTTCGTGGTTTAATGGACCGAATCGGTAAAAAGATGATGAGAGGCTATGCGAAAGGTATCGCTAGTAACTGTACAGAATTTATTACCCCATCTATTAAAACCAAAGAATATATGAGAAGTATCGGTAGTGATATTTATATTAATGTTGTTCCTACCGGAATTGATTTTTCCATTTTTGACGAGAAATTAATCGATTATCAAAAGCAAAAAGAATTTAAAGAAGCTCATAAAATTGATGAAGATACAAAAGTATTCTTGCTTTTAGGCCGTGTCGCTCAAGAAAAGAGCATGGATGTTTCAATTAAAGGATACGCTGCTTTTGTTAATAAACATCCGGAGATGAAAACGAAGATGATTGTTGTGGGCGATGGTCCTCAAAAAAATGAATTAGAACTTTTAACTCATGAATTAAAGATCGCTGATAAAGTGGACTTTATCGGTAAAGTACCGGCTTCAGAAGTACCTTTTTATTACCATTTAGCGGATATTTATACTTCCGCATCAATTACTGAAACTCAAGGTTTAACATTCATGGAAGCCATGGCGAGTAAAACTATTGTTTTAGCGAGATTTGACACTAACCTCGCGGATACGATTACCGATGGACAAAACGGTTTCTTCTTCACAGATGAAAATTCCTTTATTGAAAAAGTAGAACGTATTTTCGCTTTAGATAAAGAAAGCAAAAACAAAGTCATTGAAAATTCTTTAAAAACCGTCGATATGTATTCGATCGATAAATTTTATACAAACATTATGGAGGTTTATAACCGTGCCCTCAAAAAGTTCTGGTAAGATTATCGATAAAATAAAAATTAATAAAAAGAATGTAGTTATCACCTTTACGGATAAAAGTAAACTTGACTGTGTTCCAGAAGTGATGGCGAACTTTTATTTATATAAAGGTAAGACATTAGATTCTAAAACTATTGCGGAAATTAAAAAATATAATGCTTCCGCCTCCCTTTTAAAAGCGGCGATGTCTTTGTTAAAAAGAGGGCATTATTCCGAATGGAAGATGAGAGAAAAGCTTTATAAAAAAGAAGCGAAAAAGAGTGATGTCGATAACGTTATTAAAATCTTAAAGAATAACGATCTCATAAATGACAAAATGCTCATTTTAGACACGATAGAGTATGGTAACGAAAGAAATATCGGAAAGAATAAAATAATCGCTGAATTAGTTAATAAAGGCATATTTAAAGAAAATATTCCTTCAAGTTCCTTTAACAAAGTTAATGAAAAGAAGAAAGCCATTAATAATTTAGCTAAATTAGAGAAAAAATATGATCGTTTGTCATATGAAGATAAAAAGAAACATATCTATGGCGCTTTATTATCATTAGGTTTTGATGCTGATGTTTCTTTAGAAGCCATTAATAACATCAAACCTATAAAAGATAGTGATGAGAAAAATAAACTCAATAAAGAGTTTGATAAAGCTTTATTTCGTTATAAAAGAAATTACGAAGGATATGAATTAAAAAATAAAGTAGTTACTTACTTAAAAAACAAAGGATTCAAATTAAAAGATATATTAAGAAAGTGGGAAGTTAGTTATGGAGAAAATGATTTCTGAATTAAACGAAGGCATGCATATTAACGGACAATATTTAGTCGCTAATAGTGCGAAATGCGTCAATAACGTTGGTGCGGCTTATTTAAATTTAGAATTAAAAGATTCTTCTGGTAATATAAACGCCAAAAAATGGGAAGTTTCTTTGCAAGATGAAGAAATCTTCAAAGTTGGGAACGTCGTTTCTATCGAAGGCGAAGTTTTAAAATATAAAGAAAGTTTACAGATTAAAATCTTAAGCGC
This sequence comes from Bacilli bacterium, assembly GCA_045113315.1. Classification (GTDB taxonomy): domain Bacteria; phylum Bacillota_I; class Bacilli_A; order RFN20; family CAG-826; genus RUG13091. Next base: position 164,276 of record JBGUIX010000001.1, on the reverse strand, counting down.
AGTGGCTGTTGATCCTAGCGATATCGATGTTGTGAAATTTATTAAACAGCCTCCTGTTAGCAAAGAAGAATTAATCAAAAGATTTAACGCCCATGTTGAAAGTATCAAAAATGAAGACTGCCGAAAGATTTTAGATTATTTAATCAAAAGATTATCTCCAAAAATATTTGAATATCCGGCAGCGGTTAGTGTTCATCACGATTATTCCTCTGGTTTATTGATGCACACTGTCTCTATGGCGGATCATGGTGTTTATTTTTCTAATTATTACCAAGATGTTGATAAAGATATTTTATTAACCGGTATTCTTCTTCATGATTTAGGTAAAACCATCGAATTTGAAGGTCCAATTATCTATAAATATTCTTTAGAAGGTAGATTACTTGGCCATATCTCCTTAATGGTTAGCGAAATTAGAAGAGCCGCGGAAGGATTGAAGATTACTAGTGAGGTCCCCTTATTACTCGAACATATGGTTTTATCTCATCATGGACAAATTGAATTTGGCTCCCCCGTCTTGCCGATGACTAAAGAAGCATTATTACTTTCTATGATTGATAATATAGATAGTAAAATGGTGATCGTGGAAAAAGCTCTAGAAGGAGTAAAGCCTGGTGAATTCTCCTCTAAAGTATTCCCATTAGATAACCGCTTCATCTATAAGCCAAAAGAATAGTTAATTATTTGTAATTTATAGCAAAAAACCCGCGAAATGCGGGATTTTTTGACTTTTAACGATATTTTATAGGTTTTCTTTAATTTCTTTAGCGAGCACAGGTAAATTGAGACCTTCAGCATTATTTTTCATCGTGATTTCAATCTCGTTTACATTGCCATAACGTGGAATAACATGAACATGGAAATGCATGACAGTTTGTCCCGCTTCTGGGTAGCAGTTCGCTAAAATATTAACCCCTCTAGCTCCTAATAATTTGATATCGACTTGGCCGATTCTTTGAGCGACATCCATGACCTTATGCATAATTTCTTGAGGAGTGGTTAAGAAATTATCAAAATGTTTTTTAGAAACCACAAGAGCGTGGCCTTTAGTGACTTGGCTAATATCTAAAAACGCTAAGACATCGTCGTCTTCATATAATTTGTGGCAAGGGATTTCCCCGTCTATAATTCTACAGAAAATATCTTTTTCCATAATTTAAATACCTCTATTTATATTTATTATATAAAGGAAAAAGGAGGTTGTTTAGACCTCCTAGTAATTTTTCCTTTGAATTATTTGAAGAGATCTGGATAGTTCTCTTTGAAATAATCGTAGACTTTTGTGTCGTGATATTTAATCGCGGCTTGTTCTAACCAGTGTTTCTTAGAAGCACTTTGGTAGGTATCGTTATCAGCGACGACGTGAGCGATATGGTTAATGATATCTTCCTTAGCTTTAGATTCGTATTTTTCTTCTTCAGCAGGAACGCCTTTCGCTAATTTAGAACCAGAAACAGCTTCTTCGATTTGGACGACATAATATTTTCCACCTTCGTAGAATAAGATGTCATCAGTATCTGGAGCAGTACCTTCTTTGCTAGCGACTTTTAAGAAGAAGGAACCATTAATTTTGGCCACTAATTTACTTTCGTTAGCAGGGACGGCATATGTGTCTCCAGCCCATCTATCAACAGTGGACTTATTATCTAATGTGTTAGCCACACCGATATTGAATAAACGTGATTTGATGGTATCTGGTAAATCGGCTAAACCGCCGTTTTTAATATACCAGCCTTCGGTCACACTTCCGGCTGCGGATTTAATACCGTTTTCTTTAATTTCTTTACCGACTAATGCGTCATATGTATAAGTGCCTGTGAAGTCACTTTCAATAGAAGCATCGGTGGTGAAGATGGATTGAGTAATCTTTTCAAATTTCGCCATCATATCACCGTAATCGGTACCGGAATAATAAGAGTAAGAACTTGAGCTATTAAATGTTGGATAGCCATTGAAAGATTTAATTGGGAAGCTACCTGGATAAGCAGTATTAACGTTATCTAAATACTGTTGTGCTTCCTCAGTGACACCTTTATAAGCATTAGAGACTGCTTTGAAATCATCTAAGGTGATCTTCTCAGTGCGTTTAACGTTAATAATATTTCTGACGAAATATCTGGTTAAAGCACTAGCAGCTTTATCGTTATTGCTATTGGCGGAAATTGTTAAAACGTTAACTTTACGGGCATAACTACGTCCGAGTGTGTTATATGATTCATCTAACAAATATTGTTCCACTAATAAGTTACGATAAATTTCTGGAACGACTTCGTCTTCAACATAAGTGGCGGTTTCACCATTTTGATAGTTCGCTTTATGTAAGTAACCTTTGGTTTCATCAAAGACATCTTTTTCTTCAACATCAGGAGTAATTAATTTCTTGTCTTCTTCGGTATAAACAACTTGTTTATCCTTAGCGACAACTTTCTTTAATTGACTTCTTAATTCCGCCATATATTTTTCTTCATCGAAATAGCCTCTCTTATTGTTATAAGATCCGCCTTTAATGGCATCATAGAATGTTTTAGCAATTCTTTCTTCGATGGTGTCCCATTTAGATAAGACACGGTTCTTTTCGCTTTCTTTAGCGTCATCAGTGGTGATTCTTTCGCCATCGTTATTGGTGGTCCAATAAGCTTTATGGCTATCGACGAATTGTCTACCTTTAGAACCGTCACCGGTTTTGAAGGATTCAACAGCTTCGCTTAATGTGATTTCGCTGTCACCTAAATTTTTAGGATTAGCGACACGGTTATATCTACCAAAAACAGAAACTGAATATTGATAGAGAATTTTGTCTAAGACTGCGCTGGCTAAGGAACCATCGCGGTAAGCATCTTCGATGATGCTCACTAAATTGTGATAAATTTCATCTTTGCTATCAGAGAAGGAAATAAGTGGGTCGTTATAGTTAGTTGGTTTGGCTTGAACTTCACCGCCACAGGCGACTAAACCCATAGTGGATAAAAGAGTGACCATTAAGATTTTCTTATTTAACATAACAGGCACCTCCTTGTTCATATTGTTCTTTATCGTGAGCTTGACCATATTTGTTGGAGAAGTTAATCTTACAACCTTCTGGTAAGGCACGTTTTAAGGTTTGACGATAAGTATTTTGAACTTCTAATAATTCAATATAGGTTTGCCAAACACTTTCCATACCGTCGACTTGTTCTTCGACGTTCTTATTTCTTTGGACAGCAATGTAATTATCAATTAAACCTAATAATTCTTTGGTTTCATCACCAGAGAAATCGGTATCACGATTTGTGGTTAAGGATTCATATAAACGATAGTCATATGTCTTATCAAAACCTTTAATCGCGGATTTAACTGTATCAATACGGGTATTGTAATCAGAAGGATTGGTGGAATAGATGAAGTTCACATATGTGTTCTTTTCTTTTCCTCTTAATTCTTCTTTAACATCCTCACCAGTACCATAGGTTGGATAACCCGCTTCACCTGGTTTAAAGCTGGTGTAGTAATCTTCTAATGAAACATCGTTTGGACCAGCGGAGAATTCATATACGGATTTTTGGACCACCATTAAGTGGATACCGAATTGGCTACGAACGCCAATAATGACGTTTCCGGATTCATCAGATAAAACTTTTTCATTATCTCTACCTGTTCCAGAGAAATTATCATTTGCTTTAAAGCCTGGTAATAATCCGTAATTGATAATCTTTTCACCGGTTTCGATACTTTCATAATCATCTTCACCAGTATAGTAACTAGAAGAGCTAGTTGGATCTAATTCTTCACCAGTTAAAGCAACGGATGGACGAGAACCATTTGTAATAACAAAGATAGAGTGGTTATTGAAGAATCTATTCCATAATAAGTTTCTTGGATAGATAGCGGCTTTGCCATCTTCAAGTTGCATACCAGTTTCTTTGTTAGCTTCTAAGTTAGCGACTTCGCCTAATTCAACAGCGACGGAATAAGGAATTTCCGCGATGCCTTTAGCGGTGAAATATGTCGCGACACTTTCATCAGAGCCTTTTTGAGCTGATTTATTTAAAGCTAAGGCTTCAGTAATAACATCGTTAGCTTTATCGCCTTTATGATTAATAATAGCGTCATAGGCATAAATGCCTAATTGGAATTCATTGACCATTCCTAATGAACCATTAGTGATCGCGTTAGTCATTAAACCGACATCACCATAGCTACTGGAAGATGAATCTTCACTTTTCTCTTTAGCAACTGTACCAAAGTTATCACCACGAGCAAGTCTTTGGATAACTTCGCTTAATAATGTCGCTTGAGAAGCGGTGACTGTACCACGTGTGTAATCACTTGCGCCGTCTTCGACTTTAACTAAGATGTGACGCACATGATATGGGAATCTAGAAGATACTTTAGATTCAGCAGCAGTACCATCGGTTTTAACACCGAGATATTCTCTTTTTAATTCATCTTTGTGCTGTTCATAGAACCAGTCTTCGATTTCTTCTTTTTCTAATTCATAAATGTATGTTTGGAGAAGTTCTTCTTCATCCTTAACATTTTTACTAGAGAGAATGGATTGCCATTCAGTCTGGTAACTTGTTCCATTTGTTTTCGCATTTCCTCTTGCGGTCTTTTTGGAACCTTCAACATTGTCTTTAGCTTCACTGACGATACGGTTATAGTTCTTCTTAATACCTTTTAATCCTTCGGTTCCTTTTGGATCCTTTTGGAAGGCATTACGGATGAGAACTTCCATAACTTGGTCATAGTATTTAGCAATGCCATCTGAACTCTTCTTGTAATCATCGTAGATTTCATCTATAGAGATTGACATAGAAGTGTCGTTGGCTCCGGTGAATTCAACAAGATTTGACTTATCTTTAGTCACTGTTGAACCACAAGCACTAAGACCCATAGCAGCAATGAAACTAGTAACTAATCCGAGTGATAGTTTACTTTTTTTCATGTCTCTTTTTACTCCTTCTTCTGAATAATAGCGGTAATATTCTAAAATATTATTTATTCTTAATGCAACAAAAATTAAAACTTATTACTTAGTAATGGTGGCTTTCCTCATAAAAAATCAAATTTATTTATCGTATTAATTGAAAATAGACAGGCATGTTTGTAGAATAATAGCCGATTTGAGGTGAAGGATATGTCTACACTAGTTATTAAAAACCTACACGCTGAAGTTGATGGTAAAGAAATATTAAAAGGCATCGACCTAAAAATCTCTGAAGGTGAAACTGTCGCGATATTAGGTCCAAATGGACATGGTAAATCTACCTTATTAAACGTCATAATGGGAAACTCCAAATATGTCGTGACAAAAGGTAGTATCTTTTTTGATGATATCGATGTTTTAAAACTAACCACCGACGAAAGAGCGAGACTTGGTATTTTCCTAGGTATGCAAAACCCAAGTGAAATTCCTGGTGTTATCAATAGCGATTTCTTACGTGCTGCGGTTAACGCTAAAAGCGAGAAACCAATTTCTACTTACCAATTCTATAAATTATTAGATAGGGCAACGAAAGAATTAAAGATGCCTTTTGACCTTGCGACAAGATCTTTAAATGAAGGTTTTTCCGGTGGTGAAAAGAAGAGAAACGAAATCCTTCAACTCATGCTTCTTGAACCAAAAATCGCCATGCTTGACGAGATTGATTCAGGCTTAGATGTGGACGCTATTCAAGTGGTGGCTGATGTTATTAGAGAAGAACAGAAAAAAGGGAGAGGATTTTTGGTTATCTCTCATTATGCTAGATTATTCGATTTAATTCAACCTACAAGAGCGGTTGTCATTGTTAACGGAAAAGTAGCTATTGATGGTGGTCCAGAATACATCAAACGTATCGATCAAACCGGCTATGAATTTATCAAAACTGAACTCGGAATCGAGATTAGTAAAGAAGAAAATAATATGAACACAGTCTCAATTGGAAGCTGTGCTGTTAAAGAAAGCATCAAATAATGGAAAGAACTATTATTTCAAATAAAATGAGTAATAAATTTACATTAGAAAATAGTGATTCTAAGTTCTTTTTGCTAGACTTAAATAATTATTTTGAAAAAGTGGAACTAACAGTTTCAAACAATTCTAATGTTGATATTTTAATTTTAAATTTGCACGATGATTCAATAGTTCATTTTGATGTTTTAGATAACGCCTATTTGCATGTTGCTTTGCTTGATCATAAAAACACTAAAAACTTTAAAATTAGCGCAAATGTTGGATTAAATTCTACTTTTTCTGCACATTTTGCCGATTTTATTGTTGGTGAATGTAAAGGTGAAGTGCTTGTAAATTTAAATAAAGAAGGCGCTACCTGTGATTGGCATTTAGCTTCCTTAACAGAGAAAAACGATAAGAAGGAATTCGATGTTTCCGTTTATCATAATTCACCTCGTACTTTTGCCCAAATGGATAATTATGGTGTGTGTCGAGATGAAGGAAAACTAGTGTTTTCTGGTATTTGCCAGATTTATAAAGGAGCCCACGGCTCTAAAGCCCATCAAAATGCTAAAATTATGGTCTTTGATAGGACCAGTCATGGCGTGGCTAAACCAATTTTGAAGATTGATGAAAATGATATTGAAGCTAGCCACGCTGCAATCGTGGGAAAAATAAATGATGAACACATCTTTTATTTAACCTCTCGTGGCTTAACTGAAGATGAAGCAAAACGATTGATTACTTTAGGTTATTTAAAACCAATATTAAATGGTTTTGTAGACGATGACATAAAGAAAACCATCGAAGACTTAATTGAGGGGAAAATGTAATATGTACGATATTAATAAAATTCGTGAACAATTCCCAATGTTAAAAAATAAAAAGATGCAAGGAAATAAACTTGTTTATTTAGATAATGCATCAACAACTTTTAAACCCCAATGCGTCATCGATGCGATGAATAAGTATTATTTAGAAGAAAATGCAAATTCTCATCGTGGTGATTATGATCTTTTATTTAATATGGATCAAAAAGTTAATGAATGTCGTGAAGTAGTAGCGAAATTTGTTAACTCTAACACAAATGAAGTGGTTTTTACTTCTGGAGACACAATGTCTTTGAATTTAATTGCTAGATCCTATGGACTTAAATTCCTTCATAAGGGTGATGAAATTTTATTAAGTGAAGCAGAACATGCTTCTAACTTATTACCATGGTATGAAGTTAGTCATTTAACTGGCGCGGTTATAAAATTTATTCCTCTTGATAAAGATGGAGTTTTGACTGTAGAAAACTTACAAAAAGTAATTACCCACAAAACAAAAGTTGTTTCTGTTGCTCAGGTCAGTAACGTTTTAGGAAATGTCGTTAATGTGAAAGAGTTTGCGCGAATTTCCCATCAAAACGGCTCTATTTTAGTGGTAGATGGAGCACAATCTGTTCCACATATGGTGGTGGATTTTAAAAATGATGACATTGATTTTCTGACCTTTTCTGGCCATAAAATGTGTGGCCCTACAGGAATTGGATGTTTAATCGGAAAATACGAATTATTACAATCAATGGATCCATATATCGTGGGTGGAGGAATGAATGTTACATTCACCAAAAACATCGAAATGATACCTTACGAAGCCCCAGTTAAATTTGAAGCTGGTACTTTAAATCTTTCTGGCATATGTGGCTTAAAAGCCGCTATTGAATTCTTAATGGATATTGGTGTTGAAAACATTCATAAACATGATGTTGAATTATGTGAATATGCCATTTCTAAATTAGAGAAGTGTGAAGATGTTATTATATACAATAAAAATTCTAAAAATGGAATTGTTACCTTTAATAAAAAAGGAATATTTGCTCAAGATGAAGCCACTTTATTAAATAGCAAAGGAATTGCTATTAGAAGTGGACAACACTGCGCGAAGATTTTAAATGACTTTTTAGGTACACCTGCGACATGTCGTATGTCTACCTATTTATATACTAGTAAAGAAGATATTGACACATTTATTGATGCTGTCATTAATGGAGGAGATATATTAGATGCCTACTTTAACTAATGATATGATGCGTTCCATAATTATGGACCATTACTCTAATCCAATTCATAAACATCAACCTAATGGTGATGGATTTATCAAAGTTCATATGCATTCTGATAACTGCATTGATGATTTAGATATATTTTTAAAACTAGACAATAACAAAGTTGTTGATGCTTGCTTTGATGGTGTGGCTTGTACTATCTCAACAGCGTCCACTGATATTATGTGTGATCTATTAATTAACAAAGATTTTGAAGAAGCAAAAAACATCATTAAACAATATGACAATATGATTCATGAAGAACCCTTTGATGAAGAAGTGTTAGACGAAGCTATTGTTTTTATTAATACGTCCAAGCAAGCCGCTCGTATTAGATGTGCGATGATTGGTTGGAATGCCGCTGATCAAATCTTGAAAGGAAAATAATATGACTGATAAAGATATTAAGTTCCAAGAAGATTATAAATATGGTTTTAAAGACGAAGACGTCTCTATTTTAAAAACGGATGTTGGTATTAACGAAGATGTTGTCAGAGAAATATCTCGTTTAAAAAACGAGCCTGAATGGATGCTCGAGTTTAGATTAAAGGCTTTAAAAGCATTTAAAGCTATGCCTTTACCAAAATTTGGTCCGGATTTATCTTATTTGGATTTTGATTCCTATACCTATTTTACTAGACCAAGTAAAAAGGAAGTCCAAAATTGGGATGAAGTTCCAGAAACAATTAAAAATACATTCGATAGATTAGGTATACCAGAAGCAGAACAAAAATATTTATCTGGTGTTTCCACTCAATACGAATCAGAAGTTGTTTATCACAATATGTTAAAAGAAATTTCTGATAAAGGAGTTATTTTCCTATCCACTGATATGGCATTGAAATTATATCCCGATTTATTTAAGAAATATTTCGGTACAGTTGTGCCAATTGCAGATAATAAATTCTCCGCTTTAAATGGTGCAGTTTGGTCTGGTGGATCTTTCATTTATGTGCCGAAAAACGTGCATTTGGATAAGCCTTTGCAGAGTTATTTTAGAATTAACAACGAAAAATCAGGTCAATTTGAAAGAACTTTAATCATTGTTGATGAAGGTGCTGATGTTCATTACGTAGAAGGCTGTACAGCGCCGACATATAGCAAGGAAAGCTTACACGCCGCAGTCGTGGAAATCATCGTTCTAAAAGGCGGAAAATGCCGTTATTCAACAGTTCAAAACTGGTCAACTAATATTGTTAATCTAGTTACCAAAAGAGCAGTTTGTTATGAAGATGCTTCCATGGAATGGATCGATGGTAATATTGGTAGCCAAACAAATATGAAATATCCGGCCTGTATCTTAAAAGGTCGTGGCGCAAAAGGTACATGTATCTCTATCGCTGTAGCGGGCAAGAATCAATATCAAGATGCAGGTGCTCGTATGATTCATGAAGCTTCTGATACCACATCCACAATTATTTCAAAATCAATTGTCAAAAATGGTGGTGTAGCTAATTATCGTGGTACGGTTAGACATGAAGTTAACGCCACTAATTGTCGTAGTCATGTGGAGTGTGACACTTTAATATTAGATGATAAATCACGTAGTGATACTATTCCGACTAATGAAGTTAAAAATGATTCTTCATATATTGAACATGAAGCCACAGTTTCTAAGATTAGTGAAGAACAACTTTTCTATTTAATGAGCCGTGGTATTAGCGAAAAAGAAGCTACTCAAATGATTATCATGGGATTTATTGAACCATTCTCTAGAGAACTTCCTATGGAATATGCGGTTGAGCTTAACCAATTAATCAAAATGGATATGGAAGGTAGCGTCGGTTAATATGGACTTTGATGTGATTGTTGTAGGAGGTGGACATGCTGGCTTAGAAGCCGCTTTTGCTTGTGCTCATATGGGGCATAAGACGCTTTTAGTAACAATCAATATTAAGAAAATGGGTAATATGCCTTGTAATCCATCTATTGGTGGTTCCGCTAAAGGCATTGTTGTTAGAGAAATTGATGCCTTAGGTGGCATGATGGGTAAAGCGGCTGATCATCATTATTTACAGATGAAAATGCTTAATACCGGTAAAGGGCCTGGTGTTCAATGTTTAAGAGCCCAACAAGATAAATTAGAATATCCTGATTATTTACAAAAGTTAGCGTTAAATACAGAAAACTTAACTGTTAAAGAAGATATTGTTAATGAACTAATTCATGACGATACACATGTTTTTGGTGTTAAAACTACTGGTGGTAAAGAATATACTGCTAAAGCAGTAATTTTAACAACAGGAACATATATGGAGAGTAAAATCTTTAGGGGTAATGAAGTTTTAAATGAAGGCCCTGATGGAGAAAAACCATCGATAGGATTATCTCCATATTTAAGAAAAATGGGTATTGTTACCACAAGATTTAAAACAGGAACTCCTCCAAGAATTAAAAGAGATTCTATAGATTTTAGTAAGGGAAGTATTCAACCTGGTACTAAAGGTAAATTAGCTTTTTCTTATGAAACTAAAGATTTTATTCCTGTAGAAGAACAAATCCCTTGTTATTTAATTTATACGCAACCCAAAACACATGAGATTATTAAAGAACATTTAAAAGATTCAGCGATGTATTCTGGTTTAATTACTGGTGTTGGGCCAAGATATTGTCCATCAATTGAGTCTAAAATCGTCAATTTTGCCGATAAAGAAAGGCATCAATTATTTTTAGAACCTGAATCTAGATATACGGATTCTATTTATATCCAAGGTTTTTCAACATCGATGCCAAGAGATGTCCAAGAAGAAATGGTGAGATCTTTACCAGGATTTGAAAACGCTGTTTTCTTAAAATATGCGTACGCTATTGAATATGATTTAGTGGTTCCAGAAGAATATGGAGCGACATTAGAGATTAAAAAATGGCCAGGATTATATGTGGCGGGTCAAATTTGCGGAACTTCTGGTTATGAAGAAGCCGCTGGGCTTGGTTTAATGGCTGGTATTAATGCTTGTTTAAAGATTGAAAATAAAGATCCTCTTATTTTAAGAAGAGATCAATCTTATATAGGTGTTATGATTGACGATTTAGTGACAAAAGGCACTCTTGAACCATATCGTTTAATGTCTTCAAGAGCGGAATTTAGATTATTATTGCGTCATGATAACGCTGATTTAAGATTAACTGATATTGGACATGATGTAGGTTTGATTAAAGAAGATAGATACCAACATTTTTTAGAAAAGAAAAACAACATATCTCGTGTTATTGATATTCTTAAGAACAATTATTTAGGAAAGAAAAAAGAAGTTGAAGATTATATTACTTCCCTCGGTTATTTAGAACTAAAAGGTGGCATTCAGGCTTTTGAATTATTAAAGCGTCCTAACGTAAAATACACTGAAATTGCAAAGTTTATACCTGAATTAGAAGGAATTTACCTAGATGATTCAGCAATTGAAGAAGTGGAAATTATCGCCAAATATGAAGGCTACATTGTTAAACAAATTAAAGAAGCTGAAGGCATGGCTAAACTCGATATGATGAAGATCCCTGAAGGATTAGATTATCTTAATATGGATGGTTTAGCATTAGAGGCAAGAAGTAAGTTAAACAAAATTCAGCCTCTGACTATCGGACAAGCTTCCAGAATATCAGGCGTTAATCCTGCTGATATATCTATTTTAATTTTGAACATCAAAAAGAGAAGTTAATATGAAAATTAATGAGTTAAATGAAAGATTAGGAAGATATAACATTGCTGTTAATGATGAACAGTTAAATCTTTTATCTTCTTTTATGGAAGAGACTCTTTCTACGAACGAAAAATTTAATCTTACAGCAATTACTGATAGAGATGTTTTTGTGGAAAAGATGATTTTTGATTCTGCGATGGCTCTAAGAGAATTAGATTTGACTGATAAATCAATTATTGATATTGGCACAGGCGCTGGATATCCAGGTATGGTTTTAAGAATTTTAGCCCCTAGTGCTAATGTTTCTTTATTAGATTCCACAAATAAGAAAATTGATTATTTAGCTAATTTTGCAAAAAACAATAATCTTAATGTTAATACTATATGCGATCGTAGCGAGCATTATGCTAAAGAACATCGCGAGAAGTATGATTATGCAGTTGCTAGAGCCGTAGCGTCATTAGATGTTTTATTAGAAATAATCAGCCCTTTATTAAAAGTTAATGGGACTTTGATAGCAATGAAAGGTGCTGATTACGAGAAGGAAATCAATGATTCTATAAATGCATTTAAGAAGTTAAATCTTAAAATTGATTCAATCTATGAATTTGAACTTCCGGAATCTGGAGAAAAAAGAGTTCTTATTTATATAAGAAAAGTAAAAGAAACTAACAAAAAATATCCAAGAGAATTTAACGAAATTAAGAGACAACCACTATAGTGTCTCTTTATTTTTTATGCTATAATGTTTCACGAGGAAATTTTTATGGCAAGAATTATTGCGATTGCAAACCAAAAGGGCGGGGTTGGCAAAACAACAACCGCTATAAACTTATCTGCTGCTTTAGCTCATTTTAATCGTCGAGTTTTACTTATCGACATGGATCCACAAGGCAATTCTTCTCGTGGATTAGGTATAGACATTACTTTAATTAATAGATGTATTGCGGATGTCTTATTGTCAGAAAGTAACATCAACGATGTTGTGAGAAAAAGCATGATTAAGACTTTGGATGTTTTGCCTTCTAAACTATCTTTAGCCTCTATCGATGTAAATATTGCGGGAAAGATTGAGCAACCATTCCTTTTACTAAAAAACGCGATTTCCTCATTAAAAAAAGAATATGACTATATTATTATTGATTGTCCTCCAAGCCTTGGTTTTTTAACAGTTAATGCCTTAACTGCAGCAAATTCTGTATTAATTCCAGTCCAATGCGAATATTTTGCAATGGAAGCAGTGGCTCAAATTCTTTCTTCGGTTAGTAGAATTCAATCTACTTATAATCCTGAATTAGGTATAGAAGGTTTCTTACTAACCATGTATGACTCTAAAACTAGAATTGGCACTGAGATTAGTACCCAAGTAAGAGGTTTGTTTAAAGAAAATACTTTCCTAACACAGATTCCAAGAAACGTATCTGTACCAGAAAGTAACGCTAAAGGATTGCCTGTTACCATTTATAGACCATCCAGTAGTGGATCTTTAGCTTATTTTTCCTTAGCTAAGGAAGTTATGGATCATGAAGAAAGATAAAATCTTAAAATCTTCTTTATCTACTTTATTAAAAAGATTCTCGAACACTGATATTATCAGTGATTTAAGTAAAGAATATTCTTTAAATGCGTCTAATGTCATACCTTTAGATAGACTTAAAGATAATCATATCTTAGAAAATGTGAGAGTAAGTGAATCTTCCATTAGTAAAAGTATTTTGATTTTAAATGAACGAAGAAGATTATCTTCTTTGTTTGTAAAAAAGAATGAAAATGAATTTGAAGTTATTTATCCACGTAGCTTATACATAGCCGCCAAAAGAATAGGTTTAGAGAATATTAATGCTTTCATACTAGATATTAATGATGAAGACATGCTTTTCTTTTTAACGAATAAGTTATTAGAAGATAAAGATGCTAATATTATCGAGATGGCGGTTGTCTTTAATTATATTAAAGAAGATTATCACTACACCCAGAAAGAAATTGCCTCCGCTATAAATCTATCTAGATCACAAGTCACAAACATTGTGAGATTAATTAAAATGCCAAAGGATATTTTAAGCGATATGGCGGATGGGAAACTCTCATTTGGTCATGTTAGAGCAATATCGACTTTAAATGACAAAGAAAAACACGATGTTGTTGAGGCCATATATAAAGATGATTTATCTGTTCATGAAGTTGAGAAGATTGTTTTTAATTTAAAACATCATATCAATAAGAACAAATACGAGGATAAAGTTTCTGCTAAATATAAATGCAAAGTGAGTAGTTCAACTAAGCAAGTTACCCTCTCCTTTGAAAACCAAAAAGATAAACAAGAATTCCTTAGAAAAATATCCCATAAGTAACAAAAAAATACCGCAAAACAGCGATATTTTCATAAAAATCGCATAAAAAAACTAGGTTCTGATGCCTAGTTTTTTATATCATTACTCCTCGACGGAGATTGCACCAACAGGGCAGACACTGACGGCGTCTTCTTCACCAAGTTCAGCGATAGGTTCTGCTAAGCCGCTATCACCGATTTGGAAATCATCTGGGTATGTGCCAACGCAGCAACCACATCCGATACACAAACTTTGGTCGATTCTAACTTTCTTTTTTGCCATCGTAAATTCCTCCTTAGGTTTTGTAAGAAAATTATATATTAAAGGAATTGGTGTTTCAATAAGACAAATGATATTTCAAAATAAATGAATTTTTACTACAAAATATAGTCTTATTTTTATAAAATAAATAACGATAGGTCTATGGGTGTTTCAAGAGTCCAAAAATTCAAAGACTACAGGAATTCTCTTATTAAAGAAGAGGCTCCAGATTTTGAAATCCCCAAATCATCTTCTCCAGAAGAAACTATTTTAGAAGAAAAAGATGCGACATCTACTCTTCCAATTGATCAAGTAATGGATGCGATTAATGAAGATGTTGACGAAGAATTTTTAAGAAGACAAAAGAAAAGAAAGATATTATTTATATCTTTAATTAGTTTAGGAATATTACTTTTAATTGCAGGTATCGTTGTTTTTGCGGTGCTCGTTTTCTAGGAGGTCATTTATGAAAGTTACAGTCGCTATTGATGGTCCAGCCGCTGCTGGCAAATCCACAGTTGCTAAAAAAGTTGCCGAAATTAAGGGCTATACGTACATAGATACAGGTGCTATGTATAGAGCTTTTACTTGGTACTGCCTTGAAAAAGGAGTCGATTGCCAAAATGAAAAACAATGTGTGGCATTAATTCCAGAAGTCTCGATTAAACTTAGACCTGGTGGAACTGTTTTATGTAATGATCATGATATTACTAGAGAAATTAGAGAACCTCGTGTTAGTGGTAATGTTTCCTATATTGCTTCTTATAAAGACATTCGTCTTTTCTTAGTCGAACAGCAAAGAAAAATGGCGGGAAAACATTCTGTTATCATGGACGGACGTGATATTGGTACATACGTATTACCTGATGCGGACGTGAAAATATTCCAAATCGCCAGTGTAGAGACACGTGCGATTAGAAGATATGATGAAAATATTTCTAAAGGTATCCCTTGTACATTAGAAGAAATTGAAGAAGATGTGAGGAAAAGAGATTATATCGATTCCCATAGAGACTTTGCTCCTTTAAAAGCCGCTCCAGATTCAATTCTTTTAGATACTTCTTTCTTAAATGTTGACGAAGTAGTGGCGGCCGTTATTGAAATAATTGATCGCAAAATTAAAGAAAAAGAGGAGAAAGAAAGTGCCTAGAGGCATTGTCGCTATTATTGGTTCTCCTAACGTTGGTAAATCAACGATTTTTAATCGTATGCTTGGAGAAAGACATGCGATTGTGGATGATGAAGCCGGTATTACAAGAGACCGTTTATATGGTAAATGCGAATGGCTAGGTAATACTTTTTCTATCATTGATACTGGTGGAATTGAATTAGCTAATAGACCGTTCCAAGAGCAGATTCGTGTACAAGCCGAAATCGCCATTGAAGAGGCTGATGTTATCGTTTTTGTTACTGACGGAAAAGTCGGGATTACCTCTGATGATCGCATGGTTGCTAAGATGCTATATAAGGTTAAAAAACCAATCCTTTTAGCAGTTAATAAAATTGATGAAGGCAGCCATATGTCTGACGCTCAAGAATTCTATGGTTTAGGACTTGGAAAACCATTTATTGTATCCGGTGCTCACGGTATTGGAATTGGCGATTTATTAAATGAAATAGTTAAACATTTACCAAAAGATGATGAGACTGTTGATGATGAGAAAATTACTTTTTGTATGGTGGGTAGACCAAATGTCGGTAAATCTTCTTTAGTTAATGCTTTATTAAATGAAGAAAGAGTAATTGTTAGTAATATTTCTGGAACCACTCGTGATTCTATTGATACTCCTTTCACTAAAGGCGATAAACAATATGTTGTTATTGATACTGCAGGTTTAAAAAAGAGAGGAAAGATTTTTGAATCAATTGATAAATATTCGGCAATTAGAGCCTTAAAAGCTATTGAAAGAAGCGAGATTGTTCTTCTCGTTTTAGATGGTAAAGAAGGTATCACCGAACAAGATAAACATGTTATTAGCTATGCTACTGACTTACACAAAGCCATTATTATTGTTGTTAACAAATATGATTTAGTGGATAAATCTACAAACACTATTTCTGAGATGAGCAAATGGATCAGGCAAGAATATAAATTCTTAGATTATGCTCCTATATGCTTTGTCTCCGCTTTAAAGAAAGCAAGAATAGAAACCATCTTTGAGAAATTAGAAATGGTTCATAATGCCTATCACACACGTATTAAAACAAGTTTATTAAACGATGTGATGCAAGATGCACAGATGATGAATCAAAGTTCTAATTTTAATGGAGGAAGAATCAAAATCCTTTATTGTTCACAGGTTTCAACCGCTCCTCCAACCATTGTGTTATTTGTAAATAATTCGGAATGGATGCATTTCTCATATCTTCGATATTTAGAGAATAGATTAAGGGAAACATTTAACTTTGAAGGGACTCCAATTAATCTCGTAGTTCGCACCAGAAAATCGTGATATAATAATTACAAATTTAAAAGGGGTAAATTGTATGCAGAAATTAAACAAGCGCGATATTATCGAGCAAGTTTCTGAAAAAGCTCATGTGAGCAAAAAAGACGCTGAAAACGCTATCGAAGTAGCATTTGACTTAATGGAAAAGGCCTTATTAGAGGGACGTGAAGTTAACATTACAAGCTTCGGTGCCTTTACACCAAAGACTCGTAAACAAAGAGATGGCACAGATCCAAAGAAACACACAAGAATCACCATTAAACAAGCTCATTCTGTTTCCTTCAGATTATCAAAATCATTCAAAGCGAAACTCAATAAGTAAATTAATATAAGAAAATAGGAAGTTTAATACTTCTTATTTTTTTGTGCTTTTGAAACTATAATGAATGTATGCAAGAAAAAATCCAAGACTTCTTAAAGCTTGAAAAATTATTTCATGAGCACGGCTATAAGCTTTATCTTGTGGGTGGAACCGTCAGAGATTATTTATTTGGTTTATCTCTTATTGATATGGATGCTGTTACTGACGCAACACCCAGTGAGATGAAAGCATTTTTAAATAAAGCTGATTATACCTTTTCCCGCTATGGAAGTGTGAAATATATGAGCGAAAAAGAGGTTAAATTTGATATAACGACATTAAGAGAAGAAACTGGCTATAAAGACGCTCGTCATCCAAGCGAAATTAAATTTGTAAAAGAACTTGAAAAAGATGTCAAAAGAAGAGATTTCACCATTAACGGATTATATCTTGATAAAGACTTAAAAGTTATCGATTTAGTGGATGGGCTTAATGACATTCAATCCAAAACATTAAGAATGATTGGTGACGCCGATAAAAGATTAAAAGAAGACCCTTTACGTATTATAAGAGCGTTCCGTTTTATCGCCCAATTTGATTTATCAGTAGATAAAGAGTTAGATACCGCTATTAAGAATAATGTAGATCAATTAAATAAGATTAATTTAGAAAAGATTAAAATGGACTTAAAGAAAGTCAATATATCTTTTAAAGATAAAATCATTAAATTATTTGAAGAATATGGTATAAAACATCTAAAAGATGTGATAGAGTAATTTTACATGATTTCCGAAGCTATTGATTTTAGATTTCTCTTATTAGAGAACTATAAGAAATTAAAAATCCGCGAAGACGAATTAGCGGTTATCTTTATGATTGACCATTTAATCGGCCAAGGTAACCCTTTTATAACCGCAGATTTATTGTCATTAAAAATGACTTTAGATGTTAAAACTATCGATAAATGTTTAGCGGGTTTATTAACACGTGGCTTTATTGAATATGTTACTCAAGGTAAGAAAACTGTTACTTCTTTAAACCCACTTAAGGAAAAACTATATCGTGAATTTCAAATGAGTTCTTCTTTTGAAGAAAACTCTAGTAAATCCGATAAAGTTAAAGAAATGATTAATAATATTTATTCTGAATTTGAAAAATTATTATCTAGACCATTATCACAAGTTGAATTTTCTCGTATTAGAGAATGGGTTTCATATGGATATAGTGATGAAACCATCATTAACGCTTTAAAAGAAGCCATTTCAAAAGGCAAAAAATCATTAAGATCAGTTGATAAAATATTAGTTAGTTGGTCAGAAAGAGAAGATATTGAAAAAGAAGGACACACTTCTTTAAATCAAAATTGGGATAAGAATTTAGAAGAAACTATTAAGATCGCCAAAACCCCTTGGTTAGATCAATTAGATGATGACGACAAATAATAAAAATAATGAGATTATCTCATATATGGATACTTTGTATCCAAATGTTGGTTGTGAACTAAATTATCATAAAGACTACGAATTGGTTATTGCTGTTATGCTTTCCGCACAGACTAAAGATAGTGCGGTGAATGCTGTGACCGCGGTACTTTTTAATAAATACAAAACTTTAGAGCAATTAGCAGACGCAGATATAAAAGATATTGAAGAGATATTGCGTTCTATCGGTTTATATAAAAACAAGGCTAAAAACTTAAAAGCCATTTGTCAGATCTTAGTTAGAGATTATGACGGCAAGGTTCCTGAATATAAAGATGTTTTACAAACTTTGCCAGGTGTTGGTAATAAAACAGCAGGTGTTATTAGAGCGGAAATTTTTCATATTCCAGAACTACCTGTTGATACTCATATCTTACGTATCTCCAAACGTTTAAAACTTACTGATCAAAACGCAGATGCGACAGAAACTGAACAAAAACTTAAAAGGCTATTTCCAAAAGAGAGATGGATTAAAACTCATCACCAATTAATTCACTTTGGTAGATATAAATGCACCGCTAAAAATCCACAGTGTGAAAATTGCAAATTATCAGGAATTTGCACAAAAAAATAGCGGTTTTGCGCTACTTTTTGAAGTATTTTGCTTCTACAGCATCGATGTAATATAGTCGTGGATTATACCCTTGTTTTATAAGTATTCCATCTTTTTTGAAGACTTCGTAAGGTATGGATTTTCTATCACCATTTTCATAGAAATGAATAACAAATGATGCATCTAGCAAATAGACTTCATTTTTTAATTGAAATTGGATAATAAAGAAAGCGATACCGCCATGTAAAATGACATTCTTTAAATGTTCAATTTGATGTTTTTCTATATTGCTTAAAGGAAAACTGGTTTTTGATTTTGTGTTCTTAGCCTCGAAGTCTAGATATCTACTTTTATAAACACCGTTATAGTCTGTGGTGGATTGTTTTTCAAAATAGGCATCAACAATTCTTGCCCCTTTTGAGTAATCAACTTTGACGATATTAATCGGTGTCGGTCTTTTAGTAATTAAAGCAATCTGTCTTTCTTTATACCATTCATTTGAGATATTAATATCTTCTTCAAGATTCATACCTCTATTGGAAGCGGAAATAGAAATATCTTCTTTGCTCTTTTTGGATTTTCTTTCCTTGGCCTTTATGGGTTCAAATTTTTGACCGTTTGGGTATTTAATCATCTTAGCTTAATGACTTTCTAATAAAATCTTCATAGTCATGAGCGGTGACTGTTTGTCCTGAAGATAATTTATTAATAACAACAGCAACTGGATCAGGTAATGTTCCGGAGCTTCTTTGTAAATGTCTTTTATATTGGTCAGCAACTAGATTTATATTAGCGAGGAAAGCATCATATAAATTCGCTAGATTGATAGCGTCAACTTCTGGGTCATGAGCTTCCCCAGCTTCTTTAACATGAAAGAGCTCACAAGCATGGACTAAGCTAAGAGCGTTTTCTTTATCATCTCTCACGAATTCATTTAAAAAAGCCGCAAAATCGAAATAATTCTT
The DNA here is from genome assembly GCA_045113315.1 of Bacilli bacterium. Taxonomy (GTDB): domain Bacteria; phylum Bacillota_I; class Bacilli_A; order RFN20; family CAG-826; genus RUG13091. The sequence goes on along the minus strand of JBGUIX010000001.1, from coordinate 144,294 downwards.
TTGAATTTGGGAAGTTATTTCACCTGGATACTTGATGTTATACATGATGGATTGATTAAGAATTCTCATATCATGGTTACCGAATGTAATGAATGTAAGTTTCTTAAAATATAGCCCACAATATTTCTTTAAAGACTTCATCGCCACATCAAAAGAAACACCTTCATCTTTAAGTTTTTGTTCAGATATACCAGTTAGATTAGTGACAAATGTCCCAATCTTGTTATGAGCCTTTACATATATCCTAAAAGGATCTTTTTTCTTTTTGATTCTTCCGGTCTTTGGATCGATGTGCACTAAAATAGCACCGATTGCAATCATTTCATGAGAATATTGTGTCCCTTCAAAGTCCATGAAGAGTAGTGATTTATGTCCTTTTAATGAGCGTTGTAGTTTCTTATTCATCCTATAAATTGTATCACTTAGAGTCTTTTTTCAAAAGAAAAAAGATTGAAAACATTATAATATTAATATATTATATTTATTAGGTTTAACTATGCCAATCAAGCTTAATCTCAATTCTAACATTATCGGAGACAAGGTCTTCAAAGCCGTTCCTAGAGGATATGATGCTTATGAAGTCGATAAGTTTCTTGACTCAATTATCTCTGATTATGAAAAGGTGGAAGCTAATGTCTTATTAGAAAAATCCGAGAAGGAAAATCTAGAAAAAAAAATCGCGGCCTTAGAAAACGAAAAAGAACAGTTAGAGATTGAACTGGGAAGATTAAAAAGTAAATATTCTAATGTTAAACCGACAGATAACGTAACTGATGAGAATTTAAATCTCATCAAAAGGATTAATACCCTAGAAACCTTTTTATGGAGAAATGGTTTTAATCCAAAAACAATTAAATAATTCGATCTGGATAATTGCTAACTTCAGTTAGAGGAAAGTCCATGCTCGCACGGGCTGAGATGCCCGTAGTGATTGCGCTAGCGGAAAAGATAACGCTAGGCACGCAGGAGTGCGTGACGGCGGAGTAAGACCTAAGGGAAACTATGGTGGAGCTCCTGAAAGTGCCACAGTGACGTAGTTTCATAGAAATATGAAAGTGGAACGCGGTAAACCCCACAAGCGAGAAACCCAAATTTGGTAGGGGAGATCAATCGAAGGAATTAAACGGAGATTGGTAAGCATTTGCTTAGATAAATAATTATCCTAGACAAAACATGGCTTATAGGATCGGATACTCACTAAGGAGTTTTTATGAATTTACCAACCAAGATTACTTTTTCTAGAATTATCGCTATAGTAGTGATGATTATTACTTTGTTAGTTCTTTATTTTGTGGGATTAACGAATCCTGAATTTGTGATTCCTGACATTCCACATACTGGAATTAACTGGCTATATTTTGGTTTATTTATATTCTTTGTATTAGCTAGCTTTACTGATTTTTTAGATGGACATTTAGCAAGAAAGAATAATCAAGTTACAAACTTAGGCAAATTCTTAGATCCAGTCGCTGATAAACTTTTAGTTAATTCGATGGTTATCTTCTTAATCGTTCCTGCTTCATATGCGCATAATGGACAAATTAATTTCTCTATTTGGTGCGCAATATTATTAGTGGCTAGAGATATTGTTGTTGATGCTTTAAGATTTATTGCCGCTCAAAAAGGAGTGGTTATTGCCGCTAATATCTTTGGCAAGATGAAGACCGTTTTAGAAATGATTGCGGTTTCTTTAGTTTTACTAAATGGTTGGCCATTTATCTATTTTGATGCCGAATGGCCAGTAAGAATTGCTGATATCTTTGTGTATTTATGTACCGCTGCATCTTTGATGTCTGGAATTATTTATATGAAAAGATATGCCTATGTTTTAAAGGAAAACAAATAATATGGAAGATGGATTATTAGAAGAAGTTAGCGAATTATTTAAATCCAAAGGATTAACTTTAGGAAGCGCTGAATCATTTACTGGTGGTTCTTTTGCTAGTTTAATCACCTCTTTAAGTGGTGCTTCTAAATTTTTTAAGGGTGCTTATGTTACCTACGCGACTGAAGAGAAGATTAAATTATTAGGTGTACCTGAATACGAAGTAAAGATGCATGGTGTTGTTTCTAGAGAAATAGCCTTCTATATGGCTAATAACGCTAGACAACTATTAAATACTGATTTCTGTGTTTCTTTTACCGGAAATGCTGGTCCTGATGCTATGGAAGGTAAACCGGTTGGTGAAGTTCATATTGGTATCGCTTTTAATGGTACCGCTCAAATATATTCCTTACGCTTTGAAGGTTCTAGAAAAGAGATCCAAGACCAGAGCATGGAATTTGCGTTAAAAAAGTTATTACAAGTAATAAAAGGATAATCTACCGTAATTTCTTAAAAAAAGAGGGTAGTTAATAAGTAGAGGAGACTTTTTATGGCAAAAGAAAAAGAAAATGTCAGCTTAGAAGAAACGCTGAAAGAAATTCAAAAGATGTTCGGCAAAGGTAGCGTCATGAGATTAGGTGACCGTAAACCTGTCGACGTCGATGTTATTCCAAGTGGTTCATTAATTTTAGATGAAGCTCTTGGTGTGGGTGGATACCCTAAAGGCCGTATTATCGAAATCTACGGTCCTGAATCAAGTGGTAAAACCACATTAGCTTTGCACGCTATCGCAGAATGTCAAAAGCAAGGAGGAAAGGCTGCATTTGTCGATGCAGAGCACGCTATTGATCCACAATATGCAAAAGCATTAGGCGTTGATATTGATGAATTAATCCTTTCTCAACCTGATAGTGGTGAACAAGCTTTAGAAATTGTGGAAATGCTCGCTGATAGTGGTGCAATTTCCTTAATTATTGTCGACTCAGTTGCCGCTTTAGTGCCTCAAGCTGAACTTGATGGTGAAATGGGTGATAATTCTGTCGGTATGCAAGCTCGTTTAATGAGTAAAGCGATGAGAAAACTCGCTGGTGTGCTAAATTTAAAAAACTGCGCAGTTATATTTATTAACCAATTAAGAGAAAAAGTTGGTGTTCTTTATGGAAATCCTGAGACCACTTCAGGTGGTAGAGCCTTAAAATTCTATTCATCTATTAGAATAGATATTAGAAGACTTGAAGCCATTAAAAATGGTAGTGAAATTATCGGTAATAGTTGCCGCATAAAAATCGTTAAAAACAAAGTTGCGCCACCATTTAAACAATGCGAGATCGATATTATCTATGGACAAGGTATTTCCAAAGAAGGTGAAATCCTTGATCGTTCTGTGGAATTAGGCATCATTAAAAAGAGTGGTGCTTGGTATGAATATCAAGGCAATAAGATTGCTCAAGGTAGAGATGCTGCTAAAGATTATTTGAAGAGTAATCCAGATGTTGCTAACGAATTATTAAGCCAAATTAAAACTGGTGTAACCGAATAAAAAAATGACACTTGGTAAGATTTATAACGCCAAGTGTTTTTTTACTGTTTTTTGATCATGAACCACAAAATAGCGGATATTTGCAGTGGAATTCCAATAATATAGATCATTGCTAAGTTAGTTCCTTCTGTTGTAAAAAACGCGAAATGAAGGAAGATGGATGTTAGTAATGTCCATATCAAAGTAGATAGAGCGATTAAGGTTATTACTTTTCTGCGATTAAAATATAGTCGATTGAAAAATAGTAATAATAAAGCGGAGATTGGTACCGCCCAAACGAATACCACCCAATAAGCATCTTTTTTACCTTGGAATAATAAAGGATATATAAAGATAATAGTGGCTATCATCCAAACGATTGAATCCACAAGGAAAGTAATAGCTATATGATTAGTCATTATATTTCTTTCTTTTGACTTATCCTTGTGCGGATTTTTGATATTATCAGGATTTGTTAAATAATCCAAAGAAACACCATAATAATCACATAGTTGTTTAAGGGTTTCTAGGTCCGGCATAGTGGATCCTTGCTCCCATTTTGACACCGCTTTATCCGAATAATCGAATTTTTCTGCTAATTCAACTTGGGTTAACTTTTTTGATTTCCTTAAACTAGCTAAATTCTTACCAACTATCGTTTTTAAGTCGTCCATATATAATATGATATCTCATTTTTTAATGATTGGAAGCATAAAAATTATATCTATTCTCTTTTTTGGAGAGTTGTAGAATAAACTCTCTTTTTAATTTTTAAAAAGTAGGAACACATTTTTTTCTACGCGTGTATAGTTTATGAGTTATGAAAATTAAGGTTTCTACGATTGTCATTACATCTATAGTAGTCACTTCTGCGGTTGCAGGAGGACTAGCTTTAGGTATTGTCCTAGGAAAAGCGCTTTCTCCTAAAGTACCTGTAGCTCCTGCTGGAAAGATTGATACTGGTATTGAAGATGACTATGCGGCATTAATGGAAAAATATGAAAATGACAAAAACGTTGAATCATATCGTCCTTATGAACTCGCTAATATATCCTGGCTTAAATTTGGACAGCTCGAACACACTCATACTGTGAGTTTAGGTACTGTTACCGCATCTGTGGCCACTCAAAAGATCTTTGCTCACGATGTTAGAGATGGAGATAAATTCTTTACTGAATCATTATCCGCTGGTATGAAGAAGGTTGGTGTTCGTTTCTACCAAGAAAACGGTGTGGTTAAGTCTTATACCGCTTCAAAAGTAAAAGATAACGGAACTGCTAGTTATTCTGAGGATGATTCCATTGCTAGAAATCTTGAAAGTCATGAAGAGGTATGGGGCAAGACACTCGATAGACCTGTCATTTATAACATATCTTCTAAAACTGTGCTTAATGAAACACTAACGGAAGTTGATGGTAAATACGTAGTCAATTTAGAGCTTGATCCTGTCACATCTGTTTCTCGTTATGTTAGACAAATGGTTAACATCTCTTCGTTAGATAGATATCCAGATTTCAAATATGTGAAATTACAATTCACAATGGATAAAGAGTTAAATATTGAAGAATTAAAGACTGATGAACATTATGTGGTCTATGTTATTGGTACGAATGATTCAAAAGGAACTTTGACACAAAAATTTTATAGAGAGAGTAGTGAGACAATTCCTTCTTTAGAAGAAAGCTATCATTACTAAGAGGTTATATATATGAAGACTTGGAAGAAAATATTATTAGAAATTGGAATATTTACGGCGGTGTTTGCTTTAGGTGTTGGCGGTGGTTTTTTAGCTGCTTATAGCACTCCAAAAAAACAAAATATTGATGAAAATGTGGCATTAACTAATTCCACTTCTCAAACTAACACACCAAATTATGTTCCAACATCAAAAGATAAATTTTTAAGCAGTTTATCATCCGCTCAAGCGGTATATGGAGATATCGATTTGAAAATCGAAAAGATTAATAATGAGCCTATTGCTCCGATGCCAACTAGAGCGTTAGACCTAAAAGATTTAGGCGATGTTGATCTTTCTTTAAAGAATCTCAATGTTGATTTCTCTAATTTAAGCGATTTGAAATTAGAAGCTGATCTTTCAGTTAAAACAGAAGATTTAGATTTAAGCCTTTCCTTAGCTTATATTGATAACACTATCTTTTTAGATTACGAAGACACCCATTGGTACTTAAAGACTAGTGATTTACTCGAAGGTGTTCTTATGATTCCAAGTGTTGGATCTAGCATAGCTTCTTTACTTAATTCACAAGAAGGCGATATTTCTTTTGATTTAGATATTGATGCTTTGACTGATTCTTTAAATAGTATTGAAGAATTTAGTGAAAATGATGAACATTATTTCTTATTTAATTTAACTCCTGAAATCTTAATTAGATTTAATGTTGATGAAAACCTCAATATGTCAGGTGTCGAATTACCTGGTATTGAAATTGGTGGTTATCGCATTAGTGCGACAAGCACAATTAAGACTAGTTCTGAAAAAAGAGAAATTATATCTCCAATTAATAAACCTGATGCCCCCAAATATACTAACTTCAAATCCGCTTTTACCTTAGCAGCGGATGTTATGCGTATCATTGCGTTAAAACAAGCGCATGTTGGTTTAGATTTAGAAGTTTTAAAAGAGGGTGAATCTGGACTAGAATCTTTTATCGATGTTAATGGTGAACTAGATTTTGATGCTCATAATTTATCTAATCTTTTATTAAATAGTTCTTTAACCATTTCTGAAAGTGGAAGAAAACATAATATCGAAGCGGCTTTTAGCAACAACACTGTTTTTGCTAGATATAAAAACTTCTATAGCGAAAATAACGATTTAAGTATTTCTATAGAAAAACAATCTATTGAATCATTAGTGGAAATCATCACCACTAAATTCCCTATGGATGAGGCTCCTGCTATTTTAGAAGGTTTGGGTGATTTCGCTTTAGAAATGGATCTCCGTACTATTTTAAAAATAGTAAATGATATTCCTACCTTTGTTGATGAATTTGAATTAAATAACAATCATTTATCTTTCAATATTGACACAAGTTACTTTAATTTATCCTTTGGAAAAGTTTATTTAAGAATTGATTTTGATAGCATGGCTATTAAATCTATTACTGTTAATGGATTAAAAATCGATGACATGCTCATTAATTTAAAATTAGATGTCAGTGAATATGTTGATTTCACAATTAATGAATCCAGTTATTTAAGATTAGATCCAGCGGTTGGCATGATTGATAACATCAGTGAACTTATTGAAAAAGACGATTTTGGCATCGATTTCAATATTGATGTTTTAGATAATGAAGACGCGAACAAGAATTTATATCTTAACGGCGAATTCCAATTCACATTAAGTGGTAGCTTTATGGATAAAACCCGCAACTTCGATTTAGGTGCTGGTTATTTAAATATTAAAGAAACAAATGTTCTCCATAAGATTAATGCATATGCAATCGATAATGGAGACATCCATCTAAAATACGATATGAGAGAACTCAAAAATGGTTCCGAAGTAAGTGATAATAACCATATTTATGCTTCCTTTAATCGTAATATGGTGGATTCACTTGTTGGAACAATTTCGAGATTAATGAATGGTGAAGCTTCAAACGCTGTTTCTATGATTAATTCATTCATGGATAATAGTGAAGAACTTCCAATTTCTAGACTTATCAATGGTGACTTTGGAGTTTTATTTGACACTAAGATTTTGAATAGTTTAGATGTTAGTGAGGACACAATTGTTTTAGGACTTAATGGTGCCATTATTAACCTCGAAGCAACTGACTTTGAATTAAAGGTTCACTTTGCTAACGACACAGTTGATAGTATTGCTCTTACAGGATTCGAATTTGGTGGAAAAACCATCAATATGTCTGCAAATCTCCATAATTTTGATGAAAATTCCTATAATTCTTATAAAAGTTTATTACCTGACAATGCTAGTTATTTAGATATTTCCAGTGTTGCTACTTTACTTGATATTGGTATTAACACAACCGAATTTAATTACTATAAAATTACTGGTGATTTATCCGCTGATATCAGCTTTAATATTGCGGGTTACGATATCAATTTAAAGAGTGTTTCTATTCCTCTTACTGTTGAAATTTTAAACGTTGAAAATCATGTTAAGGTTTATTCCAAATTTGAAGTGCCGGATTTGGTTAACTTTAGCTTATTTGTTGGTGGTTATGCTTTAAATACCGCTCCTACTTCTTATTTGATGTATGACAGTAACGAACAAATGTTCTATACCGGTAGATACGATACCAAAAAATGTGGTGTATGGTTTGGTTCCCGTAATCAAAGCACAAGATATGCACGTAGAGCCACTTTAGATTATTTCATGGATAACATTTTTGAAGTTTTGCTCGGTGATATTTTCGGTATGAATGATGATGTGATTAGCGCTATTGCTGATGCTGGTGGTGCAGATACAGAACATCAAATGCACTATGATAACTTAATTAAAAACTATACCTATTCTAATAGTGTTTATTCTTTAGATTTGAATCTTGCTGAATTAGCAGGAAATGAAAAGATGGGAACTTTAGGTTTAACAGTTACTGAAGGCATTGATCAACATGAAGGTGTTGATGAAGATAATAATCCAATAAATATCTCAACAACTATCATGTCTAAGATTACCGCTTCATTTGATATGAACTTGGCATTAAACATCAATATGAGTGGTACATTAACCGCTAACTTAAAAGAATATGATCGTAGTTATGAAGGACACAGCTTGCCGTTCATGGATCAATGGCTGTCCGCTCATGGCAACGACAAACTCAATGAATTAATTTCATTTTAATAAGGAGACTCGTTCTCCTTTTAATTTTTTAATTTGATAATAATATGCGCCTGCATATATAATAGACACGTACCCTTCGAAAGGTACTTACCTATATATTCTCACATTGAGAACTTTATTATCAGGCTGGTCCTGTAAATATACATTTGAATCCTTAACCTAATGGAATAATAGGGATTTTTAGGTAATCATAGTGATGAACTATGTTTTGTCTATAAGACAATAGAAAGGAATACTATATGTTAGTATTTGATTCCGCCATAAACATATGGCTACCTATCGTCTGCGGCGTAGTGGGATTATTAATCGGTGGATTAATTATTTTCCTCGTTCCTACTTTTAAAAAGAATAGAGCTAAAGTCAGCGCCCAGAAGATTATTCGTGATGCAGAAATTAAAGCGGAGCATATTGCTAAGAATGCTCAATTAGATGGCAAACAAGCTGTCTATGAAATGAAACAAGAAGCTAGCAAAGAGATTCATGAAAGAAAACAAGAAGTGGCTAATTTAGAAAATAAATTAACTATTCGTGAACAAAACATCGATCGTCGTGATGCGGCTTTAATTCAAAAAGAAAACACTCTCGAACAAAAGAATGAAACTTTAAATCGTCGTTTAAAAGACGTCGATAAGAAGGAAGCTGATTTACAAGAAAAAATCGATAGCATTATCGGTGAACTTGAAAAAGTCGCTCAAATGTCCACTCAAGAAGCGAAAGATGAACTAATGGATCGAGTGGAATCTAAAATCAGCAAAGAAATCGCAGCTTATATTAAGAATAAAGAAGAAGAAGCGAAAGAAACCGCTGATGAAAAAGCCAAAGAATTACTTGGTATGGCTTGTGCTAAATATGCTCAAGAAGTGACTACTGAAAGAACTGTTTCCGTTGTTGCTTTACCTAGTGATGAAATGAAAGGAAGAATTATCGGTCGTGAAGGTCGTAACATTCGTTCTTTAGAACAATTATTAGGTGTCGATTTAATTATTGATGACACACCAGAAGTTATTACTATTAGTTGTTTTAATCCAATCAGAAGAGAAATTGCTCGTTTATCCTTAGAAGCTTTAATTAAGGATGGACGTATCCAACCAGGTCGTATCGAAGAAATCGTTGAAAAGACCAAAAAAGAAGTGGAAGAAAGCATGCATAAAACTGGTCAAGAAGTGGCCTTTAAACTTGGTTTACCAAAAATTAATCGTGAATTATTAGATTATGTTGGTAGATTAAAATATCGTACTTCTTATGGTCAAAATGCTTTAGAACACTCTGTGGAAGTCGCTTATTTAACCGGTATGATGGCCGCGGAACTTGGCTTAGATCAAAACTTAGCGAAACGCGCTGGTTTATTACATGATATCGGTAAAGCTGTTGACTTCGAAGTTGAAGGAAGTCACGTGGAATTAGGTTCTAGATTAGCAAAGAAATACGGTGAACCAGATGTGGTTATCAATTCAATTGAATCTCACCATGGTGATGTTCCTGCTAAATCTATTATCGCTAACTTAGTTCAAGCAGCAGATACTTTATCAGCGGCTAGACCAGGTGCGAGAAGCGAAATGCTTGAAAATTACATCAAACGTATTGAACAACTCGAAGAGATTTGTAAATCCTACGATGGTGTTTATCAATCCTATGCTTTACAATCTGGACGTGAATTACGTGTCATGGTTATACCAGATAAGATCGATGATATCGGTGCTTTCCGTTTAGCACGTGAAATCAAAGAAAGAATTGAAAATGAAATGACCTATCCAGGTCAAATCAAAGTTTCTGTCATCCGTGAATATAGAGCGGTGGAAACTGCGAAATAATTTATTTATTTCATAGAAAGTTTATATTTTGAAAATATTATTTATCGGTGATGTTGTCGGCCGTATCGGTCGAAGAATGATCAAAGAAAAAATCCCATATTTTGTTAAAAAATACGAGATTGATTTTGTGATCGCTAACGGGGAAAATGCGACACATGGTAAGGGCTTAAATCGTAATCATTATTATGAACTTATCGATGCGGGTTGTGATGCGATTACTTTAGGTAATCATTATGACTCAAAGAAAGATTTAAGAAGTTATATCGACCGTGTTGATCGAGTGATAAGACCACTTAATTTAAAAAATGAATATCCTGGTGAAGGCTCAATGGTTTTCGACTTTGATGGCATCACGATTAGAGTCACTAATTTGCTTGGTTCCGCATTTATAAATGAGGAAGTTAATTCTCCATATTTTGCGATGTTAGAGCTACTGGAAAATGAAGAACCCACTAATATTCATATTGTGGATTTCCATGCGGAAGCCACAGGCGAAAAGAAATCATTAGCGTTCGCTCTTGATGGTAAAGTTAGTGCGGTCATTGGGACTCACACTCATGTCCAAACTAATGATGCGCAAATATTAGAAAAAGGGACCGCATTTATTAGCGATGTTGGTATGACTGGCTTTGCTGATGGTGTCCTTGGCTTTGAAAAAGAAAGTGTTGTTGGTAAACTCATGTATGGAGAACAAAGTAAATTTACTTTGCCTGATGAAGGTAGAGGTTTATTCTCCGCGGTAGTCATCGATGTCGATGAAAATACCGGATTAGCGAAAAGCATATTCCCAATTTATTATTTGGAGGATTAATTGATGAAAACAAAAATTATTAATACCCCGGATTTAATTAAGGCCGCTTCTAGAAAAAAAGAAGTGACAAATTTTTGTGTTGCTAACGCTAAACATTTGAAAGATTTAAAACCTTTAGCTAAAGGTAAAAAATATTACATTAGAACCTATGGTTGCCAAGCTAATGTGAGAGATGAAGAAACGATGAGAGCGATGCTTGAAGATGTTGGATATATTTTCTCTGAAGACATTGAAAATGTCGATGTTATTATCATTAATACCTGCGCGGTTAGAGAAAACGCTGAAGATAAAGTTTATGGTGAAATTGGCAATTTAAAAAGACTTAGAAAGAAGAATAAAGATTTAATATTAGCGATCTGTGGTTGTATGGTGGAACAACCAGAAATCTTAAAAAGATTAATGGATACTTTCCCAGAAGTTAATCTTTTCTTTGGAACCCATGAAATCGCTCAATTATTAGATTTAATTTATGATTGTTATTCTTCTAACGAAAGAATAGTGGCTATTGAATCTAAGCAAGGCGAAGTCGTGGAATTTATTCCGGACTGCCGTAATAATCACTATAAAGCATATGTAAACATTATTTATGGATGTAATAAATTCTGTACTTATTGCATTGTTCCTTATACAAGAGGTAAAGAAAGATCGAGACATTTTATAGATGTTATTAAAGAATGCCAAAGACTAATCGACGCTGGCTATCAAGAAATCACTTTATTAGGTCAAAATGTTAATGCTTATGGTAAAGATTTAGATGAAGGTAAAGACTTCGCTGATCTATTAGAAGCAGTGGCTAAACTTGGCATTCCAAGATTAAGATTTACCACTTCTCATCCATGGGATTTTTCTAGCAAGATGATCGATGTTATCGCTAAATACCCGAACATCATGAAATTTATTCATTTACCTGTTCAATCTGGAAATGATGAAATTTTAAGAAAGATGGGTAGAAGATATACAAGAGAACAATATTTAAATCTTGTCAAAGAAATGAGAGAAAAGATTCCTGGTTTATCTTTATCGACAGATATAATTGTCGGGTTTCCAAATGAAAATGAAGAACAATTCCAAGATACATGTTCTTTAGTGGATATTGTTCAATATGAAGCTGCATTTACATTTATTTATTCACCAAGAAAAGGAACACCTGCGGCAAAGATGGAAGATAACGTTTCAAAAGAAACAAAGACTAGAAGATTTCAAGAGCTTGTCAAACATTTAGAAAAACATATTGAAGAATACTCTAATGCGATGGTTGGTAATACCTACGATGTCTTAGTGGATGGAGTTTCTAAAACTGATGAAAATATGTTATCTGGATATACGGAAACTAATAAATTAGTTCACTTTAAAGGCGACCTCTCATTAGTGGGCACAATCGTTAAAGTGAAAATAAAAGAATCTCATACTTATTCACTTATTGGAGAACTCGTTAATGGATAAGGTGACTATTAAAGCTAAAGAATTAAAAGAAGAAATTAATTCTCTTCCGGAAGTTAAGGAATATCTAAGACTTAAAGAAATCTATGAAAAAGATGATGAATTAAGAAAGATGAGATTAGATATTGCGACCTTAAAGTCTAAAGGTAAAGAAGAAGAAAGAAATAATCTTCTTAAGATCTATAATTCACATCCGTTAGTGGCTAATTATTTATCCGCGAAAGAAGAAGTGGAAGAAATCTTATTAACAATAAAAAATATATTAGATTAAATGCGAATTTAAATTTCGCATTTTTTCGTGTTAGTATATAGGCATGATATACGTTATATGCGGGCCTACAGGAAGTGGAAAAACTAACGCCGCTAAAGCTCTTAGCGATATTTTTGAGGCACCTATTATAAATGCTGATGCTTTTCAAATTTATAAAGAAATGGATATTGGAACGGCAAAAATTAGTGAGAAAGATCCTTACTATAAAAAGCATTATTTATTAGATATTAAAAAGCCGAATGAAACTTTCTCAGTTAAGGAATATCAAACACTTTTTCGTCAAAAAATAGGGGAATTGCTGGAAAAATATCAAAACATCATCGTTTGTGGTGGTACTGGATTATATATAAAAGCATCTTTAAATGATTATGTATTTGATGAAGAAGATGAAGAGTTAGAAAGTCACGAATATGATGATTTATCTAATGAAGAACTATATAACAGATTATTAAGTGTCGATAAAGAAGCGGCGAATAAAATACATATGAATAACCGTAAAAGAATTATTCGAGCGCTTAATATCGCTAGTCGTGGTAAAACAAAATCAGAAATAATTGATTCTCAAGAACATAAACTAATTTATCCTCAAGTAAGGTTTTTAATGATTAATCCTAATCGAGAAGAACTTTACGAAAACATTAATAAAAGAGTGGATAAGATGTTTGCTCTTGGTTTAGTGGACGAAGTGAAATCGCTTCTTAAAAAATATGATTTATCACTTACCGCTAAAGCGGCGATTGGATATAAAGAAGTAATCGATTATTTAAATGGTCAAATGAGTTTAGATGATTGTAAAGAACTTATTAAAAAGAGATCGAGAAATTATGCGAAAAGACAAGTGACATTTTTTAAAAACCAGTTCCCTATTGAATACTATAGTAGTAACGATGAACTGATTGCCAAGATGAAGGAGGGAAAATAGATGAAACCGATTGACGAGATTGCTAAAAAAATAAATATAGGTGAAGAATATTTAATTCCATTTGGAAAGGATAAAGCCAAAATAGATTTATCTATTAGAGATAAAGTCAAAGATAATCCTGATGGCAAATTAGTTTTAGTTACCGCTATTACTCCCACTAAAGCGGGTGAAGGTAAAACTACAACATCTATCGGTTTAACTGATGGCATGCATAAGATTGGTATTAATTCTTTACTTTGCTTAAGAGAGCCTTCTTTAGGCCCAGTTTTCGGCTTAAAAGGAGGAGCGACAGGCGGTGGAAAAGCTTCCGTAACTCCTAGTGAAGATATCAATTTACATTTCACAGGTGATTTACATGCTTTAACTAGTTCTATTAATCTAATTGCCGCGGTTATTGATAATCATATCTATCAAGGTAACGAATTAAGAATTAATCCTAATCGTATCTTATGGAGAAGAGCTTTAGATATGAATGATCGCGCTTTAAGAAGTATTACTATTGCTCAAGATGATAAAAAAGCCATACCTCATCACGAAGAATTTGTCATTACTGTAGCTAGTGAATTGATGGCGATTTTCTGCTTAGCAAAAGATGAAGAAGACTTTAAAGATAGAGTCAACAATATAATTGTTGCTTATGACTTAGATGATAAACCGGTAAGATTAGAACAATTACATATCACCAATGCGATATTTAAATTAATGAGAGTGGCATTAAATCCAAACCTCGTTCAAACATTAGAAGAAAATCCAGTATTAATTCATGGTGGTCCTTTCGCTAATATTGCTCATGGATGTAATTCTATAATCGCTACAAAGCTTGCTTTAAAATTAGCACCTGTAGTTATTACTGAAGCTGGATTTGCTAGTGATTTGGGAGCCGAGAAATTTTTAGATATCACTTGTCGAGTTGGCGAATTTAAACCTGATGCTATTGTGATGGTCGCTACTATTAGAGCTCTTAAAATGCATGGTGGACAATTATTTGAAGAATTAAATAATGAAAATGTCGAAGCATTACTTAACGGTGTCTGTAATTTAAAGAAACATATGGATAACATCTCTTTATATGGTGTACCTGCTGTTATTTGCATTAATCACTTTGAATCAGATACAGAAAAAGAAACAAAAGCTTTAATTAAGTGGTGTGAAGAACAAGGCTATGATTATGCTTTCTGTTCTGGATTCACTAATGGTGGAGAAGGCGCTAAAGAATTAGCGAAAAAAGTTAGTGAAGTTTTATATAATAAAAAACCAAAATTTGAATATCTATACGATACTAAATTACCAATCAAAGAAAAGATTGATATCATTGCTAAAAAAATCTATGGCGCCAAAGAAGTTATTTATACTGAAGAAGCTAATAAACAAATTGAAGAATATAACAAGCTTGGATTTTCAAAAACTCCAATCTGCATTGCTAAAACTCCCCAATCATTATCAGATAATCCTAAACTATTAGGTGTTCCAAAAGATTTTGTCATCACTATTAGAGAAGTTAGATTATCCGCTGGTGCAAACTTTATCGTTCCTTTAGCGGGATCGGTAATGACTATGCCAGGTCTACCAAAAGTGCCTGCGGCGACAAAAATGTAAAATGTTTTTGAACATTTTTATGATAATGCCCCCTAGTTAATATATAGGAGGCATTTTTAATTTGTATATTTTAAGATTATCTTCTATAAGGAAAAAATATAAGTTAGAGAATAGTAAAGATAAAGTGGTTTTAAATAAGATCTCTTTAATGTTTCCAGAAAGAGGCTTGTTTTCCATTAATGGCAAATCAGGTAGTGGTAAATCCACTTTATTAAATATCATCTCTATGCTTGATGAACCCACTAGTGGAACTATTTATTATCGAAATAAAAACGTTTTAAAGTGGAAAGATAAAGAAAGAAATTTATATCGAAATAAGGATATTGGAATTGTATTTCAAAGCTATCATCTATTAGAAAACGAAACAGTAATTTTTAACATTATGCTTCCCGCTTTAATTAGTGGAAAAAAGTTAAAAGAAGCCGAAATTGCAGCGAAAAACCTCTTAAAAAGCATAAATTTTAAAGAAAACCTTTATCATCAAAAATGTAAAGATCTATCTGGCGGAGAGAAAGAAAGAGTAGCGATTTTAAGGGCTCTAATTAATGATCCATCAATTATTTTAGCGGATGAGCCAACAGGGGCATTAGATACAAAGAATTCCAAAATTGTGATGGATTTATTAAAAGAGATTTCTAAGACTCGATTAGTGATACTAGTTAGCCATAACCAAGAGTTAGTAAGAGAATATTCTGATACGATTATTCATCTTAAAGATGGACTTATAGATAATATCGAAGAGATTAATGAAATAGAAGATGTTAATGAAAATAAGAATGAAACGAAAACTACTTATAAGAATGGATGGATTAAACATTTATCAGTTTCTAATTTCAAAAGAAGATTAAAAAGAAATATCGTTTCAATAATTTCCCTTATCATTTGTTTAATCAGTTCTATATTAATTATCGGGTTTGATCTAGGTAGTGGAGAATCGGTAAAAAAGAGAAGTTATCATCAGCTAGATTATGGAGTGGCTTCTATTTATAAAGAAATCAATAATAACATTCCTGGTAGCAAGATGTCTTTAGTCCAGATGATTAGGCCGAACATTGATGAGCTATACTCTATTAATAATTATTTAAAGGATTATTATATAGAGCCAAACATCTCCACATTAGTGACTAATTACCCAAATATCATTATTGGTGAAGAAAGAATTGATAATTTAGGGTATTATCCTGTTTATTCATTTATTGAAGAAAGCATTGATAAATCTTTATTAATAAAAGGACAATTCCCGAAAGAAGATAATTTAAATGAAGTAGTTATTAATAAAACTGGTTATAAATATTTAAAAAACAAATTAAATATCGAACCATTAAATATCAATTTATATTTATCAATTAAATATGAGCATCATTTTTATAAAGATGATCCTCTTAATCCTGTCATCACTGATTATTTTGTATATGAAAAAAATATCAAAATCATTGGAGTGGTGGATGATTTTAATTTTTTATCGACACCGAAGATTTATTATTCCTATCTTTCTATGAAAGATTATCTAACTGATTCTATATTAGTGAATCTATCTAAAGAGGAAAATAACACCATATCTTGGTATGAACGCTTATTAACATGCACAAATGAGGAATCTCTTTCTTCTTATTCCTATCAATTATTTTTAAAAAGAAGTGATAAAAGAAATGAGATAGAAAGAATAATAAATAGCATTCCTAATCCTTATAAAATTGAATCTGCTACTTATGAAACATATAAAGCGTTAAATGATTTAATAGGGGCTGCGACATTAGGGATGAGTTTATTTTTAATAATCGCTTTATTAGGAACCGGATTAATTCTAGGTATTATTTCTTTTTCTTCCTTTACTGAAGATAAAAAGATTAGTGCGATATTAACTTGCTTAGGATCTAATAAAAATAGCATATTTAAGATTTATCTTATGGAGAATCTATTTATTGGTGGTATAGCTTCTCTTACTTCAATAATAATTGCACCTTTATTTTCATTATTAGCAAATACGATTATTAAAAGTATCACGACATTTGAAGGTATTATTAAAATTCCTTATGCTAGCTTTTTGGGCGTTCCTTTATTATTTCCTTTAATGATTTTTCTTTCGACATTTTTAGTTTGTTTATTAGCGACTTATATACCTTTATTTTTCTTTAAAAAAATCTCACCAAAGGAGGAACTAAGTGAAGAATGATAAAAATTAATAAATTATCTAAAGATTATAACGGTAACCATGTTCTTTATGATGTTTCTATAAAATTACCAAATAAGGGTTTAGTAATTATTGAAGGCCCATCAGGATGTGGAAAAACCACACTTTTAAATTGCCTATCAGGTTTAATCGATTTTAATGGTGATATCGAAATTGATAACAAGCATATCAAGATGATGAATGAGAAATCATTAGGAGATTTCCGTTTAAAAAACATGGGTTTTATCTTTCAAGATTATAAGTTATTTGAAGATGAAAATGTTATTAATAACATTATGTTACCTTTAGACGCGGTAGGCTCCTCAAATAAAGATAACAAAATTAGAAAATGTTTAGAGTTAATTAATCTAGTTGGATTAAAGAAAAATTACAAACAAAAAGTATCTAAATTATCAGGTGGAGAAAAACAACGTGTCGCTATCGCTAGAGCTTTAGTAAATAATCCGAAAATCATTTTAGCGGACGAACCGACTGGTTCTTTAGACTATAATACCGCGAATGAAATTATGGAGATATTAAGAAAAGTATCTTCAAAATCATTAGTGGTAATGGTGTCTCATGATGATGAAATAACTAATAATTACGCCGACATTATCATTCATATGTTAGATGGGAAAATTAAAGACATTATTCATCAAGAAAAAGAACATAAAGATAAGTATTTACCAATATCAAAAGCTTTTTATGTGGAAAGAAAGCCATCTATTCCATCTTCATTTTTAATTCACCACACAATTAATTCGATTAAGCAAAAGAAATATCGAACGATGATTTGCAATCTTGTGACTTCTTTAGGTCTTATAGGTGTAGGATTAGCAACATCTTTATCTTCTTCCATTTCTTCAAATATTAAAAACGCTTATTCCAAAATTGTGGATGATTCTAAGATTACAATCACTAGAAAACATTACGACACAGATATCTACGGAAGATACGCTGCTAGCTATTATGAAATTATGGATATCAAAGATAAATATAAAAGTGATATCTATGATGTCGGGGTAACTTATGATAATGATTTTGAATCATTTTTCCCACATAGTAATACCATCTGTTTAGCAGACACTACCTATAGAACACCGATTGAAGGATTAACGGCTAGACACATTAATGAGTATCGTTGGCTTGATACTAATAAACCGGAAACTATATATCCAGAACAAATAGGAACTCTAAGTGATGATGAAGTTGTTCTATCTTTAACAATTGATATGGTTTATGACATCTGTTATGGACTAAAAATTGAAAGAACAGTGACATCATTATCTAGATATCTACAAACATCGCCATTAAGAATATATTTCGACTTCAGAAATGATAATTGGGAATATAGTGATGAACAACTATTAACAGTTATTGGTTTTACTTTAGAAAAAGAAGCTGGCATATATCACACCAATCACATGTGGAATGAGTATATGTTTGAAACAAGAATGAGGTTTCCTATAACTGATAATATCGAGGAAGAAGTAAGCGTGCCTTGGATTCTAAAAAAGATATACTACATATACCTAACTACAAATAATTATTCTTTCTTAGAAAAAGGATATAGCGATAAAGAATTGTCTCCTTTTATATTTGAGATTGCCAATAAAGTCTATTTTCCACTATTAGAAAAGGCAAATATGCCTGATTTACGTAAAAGAATACTAGTTTTTTCTAATACTTTAGCGGATATACCAATCTATTATTACGATTTATTTAAGGACATGACTGGGATGATTGAAAACCCTATATTTGGAAGTAATTCCGGTTATGCTATTTACCCTTCATCTATGATGTATGGATTCGCTAATTATATGTATTTTTCTAGCGATGAAGATGCGTTAAGTGAAACTATTGATATCAACACAAATACAGTAATGAATGAAAATGAGAATCTAAAACTTCCTGACAAGGTTATATCAGGTCATTTTTCTGAATCAATCAAAGGCGGAATGAATTTTAAAAACTATAATTACCCTTTGCAGTACGGAAGATTACCAAATAGTTATCACGAAATACTAATATCATCAAAACTTAATAAATCTTTATATGAGGGGGAATGTCTTAATAAGGAATTAGAAGTTGCCTATCTATATTTTCAAAATCGAAATAGTGATGGCGAATTAATAAGAAAATTTAAAACAACAAAAGTTCAGGTTTGTGGTGTTATCGATATGGATGAAAACTGCATTTATCATAATCAATATTGGCCTTTATTATTTTTTCAAACAATGTTAGAAGTTTCGGCATTTGATTTAGGAGTAAATTCCATCATGGTGGATGTGAAAAATAAAAAAGAAATATCTCTCGTAGCGAAGAAATTAACGATTGCCTTTCCTGATTTTCAAATAGAGGAACCGATGAAGGAAATAAGCAAAAGCATCAATACAGTTTGCTCTTATATTGAAATTGCTTTAATGTGTTTTTCGATTATCGCAGTTATTATCTCAACGATATTGTTATCGATTTGTAATTATCTTTATGTTTTTGAAAATAAAAAGGATATCGGCTTAGTGAGATGTATCGGTTTAAGTAAAAAGGAATCAAGAAAATTTTCTTTAACACATAGCTTAATTATGTGTCTAATTTCCTTTATTCTTTCTTCGATTGAACTAATTATCATCTCATTTGTGATAAGCGAGGAATTATCCAGACAATCAGGAACATCATTTTCATTTTCTTTTAACGCTTTATCTTTGGTTTATATGTTTGTTTTAGCCTTCTTTATTTCTATTGCCTCTTCTTTATTTATTGCCCATCGTTTGAACAAACTAGATCCGTTAACCGCTTTGAAACAGTAGAGCATTATTATATAAACAAAATATTTTTGTTTGTTTTAATAATGTCAAACTCGTATAATACTATGGAACTAAGAGGTTTAGATATGGGATTAAAAGCAGGAATTGTCGGATTACCAAATGTCGGTAAATCCACTCTATTTAACGCGATAACGAATTCGCATGTTGAAGCAGCGAATTATCCTTTCGCGACTATCAATCCAAATACTGGTGTGGTGAATGTTCCTGATGAAAGATTAGATTTTTTATCTAATTTATTTAAACCTGAAAGAACTATCCCAGCGACTGTCGAATTCTATGATATTGCTGGATTAGTTAGAGGTGCCTCCAAAGGTGAAGGATTAGGCAACCAATTTCTATCTCACATACGTGAATGCGACGCTATTGTGGAAGTTGTCCGTTGTTTTGAAAGTGAAGATATTGTTCACGTTGAAGGTAGTGTTGATCCAATAAGAGATATTGAAGTAATTAATCTTGAACTCGTTATGGCGGATTTAGATACCGTTAGTAAACGTATTGATAAGATCGCTAATAAAGCAAGAATCCAAAAGGATAAAGAATCGATGCTTGAAATGAGTATCTTAACTCCACTTAAAGAAGCGCTTGAACAAGGTCGACCCGCTAGAAGTGTTTCATTTAACGAGGAACAAGAATTATATCTAAAGAGTTATCACTTATTAACCAAGAAACCGATTATTTATGTCGCTAATGTCAGCGAAGATGATTTATCAAATTTAGATAATGCGACTAATTACAAGTTAGTAGTGGATTATGCTCATAAAGAGAATAATGAAGTTATACCAGTATCATGCGAAATTGAAAGTGAATTATCGGAATTATCCCCAGAAGATAGAGCGGAATATTTAAAAGATTTAAATGTCACCGAGTCTGGTTTAACTAAAGTTATTAAAGCGACGTATAGATTATTAAATTTATCAACTTTCTTTACGGTTGGTCCTGATGAATGTCGTGCTTGGACATTTAAAAATGGTTATAGCGCTCCTGAATGTGCTGGAGTTATCCATACTGATTTCCAAAGAGGTTTTATCTGTGCGGAAGTTTATCCATTTGAGGCTATCAAAACATTAGGAAGCGAAACCGCTGTTAAAGAAGCTGGCAAATTACGTACTGAAGGTAAGGGATATTATCCAAAAGATGGAGATATCATGTTCTTTAAATTTAATGTTTCAGGTAAAAAATAATGAGAATTGGTTTTGCAAGTGACATACACGCATTAGTGGAAAATAGAAAATTAATTTTAGGCGGAGTCATCGTTCCTTTTGAGCGTGGAGAATTAGCTCATTCTGATGGTGATGTCTTATACCACGCTTTAGCAGAATCTATTTTAGGCGCTTTAGCGTTAGGTGATTTAGGAACTCATTTCCCTGATAATGATAATAAATATAAAGATATGGATAGCGCCTTTATCGTGAGATCAGTAGTTAAGTTGATGAACGAGAAAGGATATGTGGTGAATAATGTCGATATTTCTATTTCATTAGAAAAACCAAAATTAAAACCATATATTTTAAAGATGAGAGAAAATGTTGCAACATTATTAAATGTTGACTTAGATAAAGTATCGATTAAAGCTGGAACAAATGAAGGCTTTGATGCTGTTGGTAAAGGAGAGGCCGTTAAAGCGGAAGCAATTATTTTATTGAAAGAAAAAGAATAAATTCTTTGTCTTTTCTCTTTTAATAGATATAATGAATGGTCAGTTTATGGACGTTAAAGAAAATTTAAAACTTAATATTCAAAAAGCATTTCAGGCCTTAGGCCATGAAGTGGCTTTAAACGATATTATTATTGAAAATAGTAAAGATCCTAGTCATGGTGATTACGCAACAAGCGCAGCGATGAAGAACTGCCGTTTGTTTTCTAAATCTCCAAGAGATGTTGCTTCTTTATTAACTCAAAAACTCGATATGTCCTCAATTGAAAAAGTTGAAATTGCTGGTCCTGGATTTATTAATTTCTTTATGAAAAAAGATTCATTACAACAATTTGTCAAAAAGATTATTCAAAGTAATGAAAACTATGGTCGTGGCGAAAACAAGAATTTTAAAATCAATGTCGAATTCGTGAGCGCTAATCCGACTGGCGATTTACATGTTGGTCACGCCAGAGGCGCAGCTATTGGTGATTCAATTTCTAGAATCTTATCTTTTGCTGGTTATGATGTGACTAGAGAATACTATATTAATGATGCTGGTAATCAAATTGATCATTTAGCGGAATCAATTTTAGCAAGATACAAACAATTATTTGGTTTAAAAGCCGAACTTCCAGAAGATGGATATCATGGTGAAGATATCATTTATGTTGCCAAAAAAATTAAAGATGAAGTTGGTGATAAATTGTTATCTGAAAAAGACCCAATTCCTTTCTTAAAAAAGAGAGGCAAAGAACTTGAATTAGAGAAAATTATCCGTGATTTAGACACTTTTAGAGTACATTTTGATGTTTTTTCATCTGAACTAGACATCAGAGGAAAAGATGAAATCGAAAAGGAAATCAAGTATTTAGATAAACACATTTATAGCGATGGAACCGCTAAAGTTTTAAAAACCACAGACTATTTAGATGATAAGGATCGTGTCATTGTCAAAAGCAATGGTGAATATACTTATTTCATGCCTGACATTGTTTATCATGTCAATAAAATCTCTAGAGGTTTTGACCAACTAATTGATGTATTAGGCGCAGACCATCACGGTTATATCAATCGTATGAAGAGCGCTCTTATGATGCATGGTTATAAAGAAGATGCTTTAGAAGTGGAACTTATTCAAATGGTCAGATTCATTAAAGATGGCGTTGAGCTTAAAGCTAGTAAAAGAAGTGGTGACGCTATTACTTTAAAAGAAATCTGTGAAGATGTCGGTGTTGATGCGATGCGTTATTTCTTTGCGATGCGTGCTGCCAGTGCGCATATGGATTTTGATATGAATTTGGCGTTAGAACAAAGTTCTAATAACCCTGTTTACTATGCACAATACGCACATGCTAGATTATGCTCAATTCTTAATCAAGGTAGCGACATTCCTTTAGATATTGAAGGTAAAAAATTATCAATGCCTAGTGAAATGTCATTATTAAAGCTCTTAGCAAACTTCCCTAATGTAGTTAGTGATTCCGCAAAAGAAAGAGCCCCTTATAAAATTACCAATTATATTCATGACTTAGCAGGTTTGATTCATGAATTTTATACTGAGTGTCGTGTTATCGATAGAGATAACATTGAGACATCTTCATCACGTTTAGCTTTATGCAAGGCTAGTGAAATAGTGATGAAAAACGCACTTAACTTAATTGGAGTTAGTGCCCCAGAACACATGTAATAAAAGGAGAAATAAATACATGGCAAAATCATTATTAGATCATGCTTATGATTTTATTAATCAAAGCAAAGGACAAGTCAGTTTTAAAAACTTATGGGCTTATATTTGCAAAGCCGCTGACTTAAGTGAAGAAGAAGCTAGCAGAAAGCTAGCGGGTTTCTACACCAACTTAATGTTAGATGGTCGTTTTGTCACCTTAGGTGAAAACCAATGGGACTTAAGAGAACGTCATACTTTTGACAAGGTTCACATCGATATGAAAGATGTCTATTCTGATGTTGAAAGTGATGTCAATGACGACGCTGAAGAAGCTGACGAAGACGAAGAAAAAGAATATAACAAAGCCTTCGAAGAACCAAATGAAGAAAATGAGGAAGAAGAAGGTTCTGAATCTGAAGAAGAAAGAATCAACGAAGAAGAGGAAAGATAATGTTTGAAGAACTACGACATATCATTGAAAAAAATGAATATATCGTTATTTTTGGACACATTAATCCAGACGGTGACTGTTACGGTAGCCAAATTGGATTAAGAGATTTATTAAGACTCAACTATCCAAATAAAAAAGTCTATGCTGTCGGAAGTGGATGGCGACGCTTTTTTAATCTTATTGGAAACATGGATGTCGTGGACGATGAGATTATTAAAAAGTCATTAGCGATTCTTGTTGATGGTAACGATTTGATGAGAATGGAAGATCAAAGAATTCACGCCGCTAAAGAATTTATAAAAATTGATCACCACATGGAGAATAATAAATTCACAGAAGGTAAATTTGTTATTGACGATAACGCTAATTCAACATGTGAACTCATCGTTAAATTCATATGGGAAGCAAAATGGAAAGTTAATCCTACAATTTGTAACGCATTATTCTTAGGAATTTTAACTGATACTGGAAGATTTCAGTTCATTGAAGATTTCCCAATTGCATTTAAAGAGGCATCTTATTTATGCGAAAATGGGGCGGATCCAAAGGCAATTAACAAAATTTTGAATATTACTAATGAAGATGCTCTTAAATTTAAAGGATATGTTTTCACCCATTATCAAAAAACGGAAACTGGTGTTATCTATCTAACCTTCAAATATAAAACTTTAGAAGAGTTAAGAGTTTCACCAAATAAAGCCGGAGGAATGGTTAATTTATTAAATAATGTTCTCGGTTATCCAATATGGGCTTTCTTCTGCGAAAACGAGGACGGAACATGTCACGCTGAATTTAGAAGTAGTGGTCCTGGTGTTCAACCAGTCGCTGCCAAATATGGCGGTGGAGGTCATTATCATGCTGCCGGTGTTACATTAGCTGATATGAACCAAGAAACAATTCAAATGATTATTGATGATTTAGATACTGTCATTAAAGAGTATCAAAGAGAGGAATAATTATGTGGGAAAAAGAACTTAACGCTGCTATTGAAGCTGGTATGCTCGCCAGAGAAAAGATTATGGAAATCTATAATCAAGGATTTGATGTCGAAATCAAGGAAGACAATTCTCCTGTCACCTTAGCTGATAAGACTGCCGATAAGATTATTAGAGAACATCTACATAAACTTTTCCCAAATCATGCCTTTTTAACTGAAGAATCTGAAGATAATCTTGATAGATTAAATAATGATTATGTGTGGATTGTCGATCCTGTTGATGGCACCAAAGATTTCGTCGCTAGAGATGGTGGATTTACCACAAATATCGCTCTTGCTTATAAACATGAATTAGTTGTGGGCGTAGTTGTGGCTCCAGTTACAGGAGATTGCTATTTCGCTACTAAAAATGGTGGAAGCTATCATCGCGTTAATGGTGTTGATACGAAGATCCATGTTAATGATAAATTAGAAGATTTAACTTGTTTATGTAGCGTCTTCCACACCAATGAGACTGAATTACAATTAATCGAAAAACATTCTGATAAAATCAAACACGTAATGAAATATGGTTCTTCCTTGAAACCATGTCGCATCGCTGAAGGATTAGCAGAAATTACCTATCGTATGAGTGCTGGCACCAAGGAATGGGATACAGCCGCTTGCCAAATTATTGTTGAAGAAGCGGGTGGTATATTTGTAGAACCAGATGGTTCACGTATCACTTATAATCGAAAAGATGTTTATAACCGTAAAGGATATGTGGTTGTAAACCGAAAAGAAAACATCTTATTATAAAAAAAGAAGGTAGCTGAGCTACCTTTTTTTCATTTGAATTTATCTTATCGATGATTATTTAATAAACGAATTGAATAAGCTTTTGTTTCACTTTCAAGTCTAGATAAATAGTCATTTAAGCAATCACTAGATCCAGAGAATTCAACTTGGAAAGTACATTCAACAGCCTTATTTGTATCAGCTTCAACGATATCGGTGGACAACCCATGAATTGTACAATCAAATTCTTTAGAAACAGAAAGAATTTTTTCTAAGATTGGAGTATTTGATGGAGCGGATAAAATAACCACAGGATTCTTTTTATTGATTCTTGCTTCCACTTTCTTAAATGTTACTAAGACAAATAAGATGACAATAGTGGAGATTAAAGCAAGGATGAAGTTAAATGAACCACAGGCAATACCAATAGCCATAACAACCCAAATTGTTCCAGCAGTGGTTAACCCTTTAATACCGCTATTGCGGTGAATAATAGCACCAGCGCCTAAGAAACCAACACCAGTAATAATCTGGGCGGCTAATCTGGCGACATCGCGGTGTTCACTAAACATTGCAGGGAAGCCATATATGGAGATGATCATGATAATGCATGAACCAACACCGACTAATAAGTGAGTTCTTAAACCAGCACTTCTGCCTCTCCATTCTCTTTCAATGCCGATAGCACCACAGAGAATTACGGATAAGAAGATAGCTATTAAAACGAGTATAAAATTTCCAATAGGCCAACCATTAACTTGGTAGTTATTTAAAAGTTCAGCCAATTTTTGATCAAGAGTGGTCATAACATACCTCCATCACTTTTTGATAATAGAAAGAAACTTCTATATTTATATTATCAATAATATTTTCTTTATTAAATATTAACTTTGGCTGGGGTGACTGGGATCGAACCAGTGAATGGTGAATTCAGAGTCCACTGCCTTACCGCTTGGCTACACCCCAATATCCTTAGTCAACTAATTTAACTCCGACAACTCCCGGCACTTCTTCTTGAAGGATAACTTCCACTAAATCTTTGATATCGTTATTCGCATACATACAATCTTGGCAAGCACCAATCATCTTAACGTAAACGATACCATCTTTAAATTCGTGAAAAATAACATCTCCTCCATCTTTTTGTAAGAAATGTCTGATTTTATCTAAAGTAGCAACTATTAATTTTTCAACATCGTCCATAATTATTTACCGCATTTGATAATAACACAAATGTGTTAATTTGTTTATAAATATGATTATAAAAAACCAAAACATTTCTGCTTTGGTCAATTTATCATTAAGGAGTTATACCCTTTATAGGCATCTAACGCATTATTTAAGAAGAAATTCGCGACCGCTAAGAAGTCAAAGCCGTGTGTTTTGCCTTCTCCGCGATAATGTTTTACAATCGCGACATTGTGCCACTGTAACGAAACAAATATTCTCCACAAATAATAACGTTTCTTTTCTTCTAAACTTGGATTTTTATAATAATCCATTAATAGTTGATATCCTTCACTTACTAAGCCGTTACCAAAAGTGGCAATGTCGTATATTGGATCATTGTTACCCATAAACTCAAAATCGATTAGGTAATAATGATCTTTTAAATCTTTTACAATATTGCTCTTTTGAGCGTCGTTATGGCAAAGCACTAATTTTTGTTTTTCTAAGAAATCTTTATTATCGAACAAGGTTTTGCGTAGTTTTTTATAATCTTCACCTAAATCATTTTGGAATGTTTTAGCTTCTTCTTCATAAGCAATAAATCTTTTAAATGGATGATAATCTTCTTTTGATAACAATCCTGATTCATGCATCTTCTTTAACAATGCGGCAACTTTTTTAGAATCAAAAGAATCCGCTTTATCTAATGAACTACCTTCAATATATTCGTTCACTTTGATACCTTTTTTTGTGTCAAAATAAACGTTCTTGCTTGTTAGACCTAAATCGATAATTAATTTTTGATTGGCTTTTTCAAGCTCTCTATCAACCATCTCATTAGCTTGTTCGGTCGAGATATATAAAACATATTTCTTGTTATCAGAAGAAACGATAAAAGATTTATTCATCATTCCACCCACTAATGGGGAGATGACTTTTGCATCTTTTTTAAAAATTTGCTTTAGTAACTCATCCATATTATTTTCCTCATAGATATAAAGGGAGCAAAATTTATAGCCCCCTTACCTTCTTTAAATGTTCTTCCATCATGTTATGAACCATATCACTTACCGCTTTAGCGGTCATCCCTTGATATTCTTCATAACTGATGACTGAGATGATATCGAATCTCACAGTCGTGGGTTTAAGTGGCCAGTTCTTCATGACTCGATCAGTATTTACCAAAGTAGATACCACAATTGGAGCTTTCGCGTGAATGGCGATATTAAATGGCCCTTCATGGAATTCACCGATAACTTTTTCAGTTTGTCTAGTTCCTTCTGGGAACACACCGATTGATGTCACATCATCATTCATTAAGGTTACCGCTCTTTTAAAAGCTTCTAATGACTGGAGTTTATCTTCCCGGTCAACGCTTATATAACATAATGCCGGGAATAATCTACCGGCGATAAGAATCTTTTTATTTTCTTTTTTAGTGATAAAAGCGATATCTTTTTTACCAAATTTATTAGAGATAACAAAGTTATCAAATTTGCTACGGTGATTACAAACAATAACAAATCTTTCCTTATCAGGAATCTTTTCTTCGCCATGCATATCGACCCAGATATGAGCGTGATTAGCGATAAATCTTAAACCGGTTAAAAACCAAAATCTCGCATAGAGATTAACTTTGTTATATTCCTTTTTAGGATTAACAAATAAACAGGCGACAAGTTCAATTAAAAAGATAACACCGATACCCGCAATCCAACCAACTGTATATAAAACTATAGGGATATAAAAATCCCACCAATTGTGGATTGGCCAAAAAGTAATTGAACCACTAACTGCTAAAGCAGCGCCGCATAAAAAACAGATTAATTCTAAAAACATAAACTATTCAGGAATAACTAAATTAATCGCGCCTGGAACAACGCTCACTTTGAAGTTGTTGCCTTTAATCATTTCCCCATCAACACAAACATCGAATGCTTTTGGACCTTTCATCTCGATTTCTTTAGCTCTTCTATAAACGATTTTTCTTCTCTTTCTATTTAAGTGATTACCTTTGGTATAAGTACCAATAATCATACCTAAACCTAAGAAGGTCATAGTTTTTAACACGCAAACATCGATTAAACCATCAGTGTTATCGCTTTTTGGAGCGCATCTAAATTTTGCACCGACATATTGGCCTTGGGCTAATGTGGCTAATAGCATTTGTTTTTCATTTAATTTTTCACCATCTGCGAAAACTTCAATATCGTTGAAACGACCGTGTTTCATCGCGTCGTGTTTTAAAGCGTAGTCATAAGGGCCTAAGCCTTTTTTCTTCGCTTCTTCTGGTAAACCATTTTCTTTATAATAGTTACCCATTGCCCCAACAATCGCGTCGAAACCGAAGTTAATCACGTTCACGGAATATAATTCTTCTTTTAAATCAGGAGAAGTGAGTTTAGAAACATCGATTGGATGAACTTTACCGTTGATTAATGTTTTAAAATCTTGGAATTTTTCTTTGCCACCATAAATTTTGACAAAGTCATTTCCAGTTCCGGAAGCATAGATCGCAAGTTCTGCATTCTTGGCTCCGACTAAGGCGTTGACCACTTCATGAACTGTGCCGTCTCCGCCACAAGCATATACTCTCACTGTGTCCTTACTCTTTTTAAGATATTCTTTTAAAAAAGGAATAACGGATTTTGGACCAGTTGTTTTATAAATCTCAAAATCTAGACCTTTAAATGAATTATTAATTTCCTCTTCAAACGACTCTTTAAAACCACCTGAAGCACCATTAACAACAATTAAATGTTTCATATTTGCTTATACCTCGTAGTTATCTTAATAATACTTTAGTATTTAATAAAAAACAAAGGTTAATTTTTAAACAATAAAAAACTGGCAATAAATGCCAGATTTTTATCACTTGGTGCCCGGGACCGGAATCGAACCGGTATGGTATCGCTACCGCAGGATTTTAAGTCCTGTGCGTCTACCTGTTCCGCCACCTGGGCAAGTGGTCACTCTCCGGAGATTCGAACTCCGGACCCCTTGATTAAAAGTCAAGTGCTCTACCGACTGAGCTAGAGAGTGAGATGAGTTGGCTGGGGTGAGTGGGATCGAACCACTGAGATGACAGAGTCAAAGTCTGTTGCCTTACCGCTTGGCTACACCCCAAGAACCTTTGATGGTGGGAGGGGGCAGATTCGAACTGCCGAAACCGGAGGTAACAGATTTACAGTCTGCCGCGTTTAGCCACTTCGCTACCCTCCCAGCGGGTAGTTTTGCAACCTTTATGGTGGATGCTGACGGGATCGAACCGCCGACCTCCGCCGTGTAAAGGCGATGCTCTCCCAGCTGAGCTAAGCATCCAACTGGAATATGCGCTTACAAAAATATGCGCTTAAATAATATATCACTTATAAATATTAGTAGTCAATTGAAAAAACGCCCAATTTTTGAGCGTTCTTTTTTGAGGTTCTAATTTTCAATTAATAACCCTTTTTTCCAAGGAGGTGGAACATGTTTTTCTTATAGATTTCCACACCTGGTTGGTTAAATGGATTAATGTCTAATAAATACGCGGACATCGCACAAGCTCTCATGTAGAAATAGAAGAGATGGCCTAAGGTCTTTTCGTCTAATTTATCTAAATAGATAACATTACATGGAACTTTTCCATCTTCAACATGGGCTTTAAGTGTTCCTTCAAAAGCTTTTTGATTAACAAAGGCTAAGTCTTTGCCTTCTAAATAATTTAATCCATCTAAATCTTCATCATCATGTGGGATTTCGATATCTTGTTTTGGATTAATAACATTGATGATTGTTTCAAATAAAAGTGGTGTACCATCTTGAATAAATTGACCTAATGAATGTAAGTCAGTAGAGAAGGTGGCGGAAGCGGGGAATAGTCCCTTCTTTTCTTTGCCTTCAGATTCACCGAATAATTGTTTTAGCCATTCACTAATTTGGCTCATTTGAGGTTCATAAGTGACATACATTTCCACTGGTTTACCATGTCTTAACATATAGTCACGAGTAACCGCATAGCGGTAACATAAATTGGTTTTTAAATCAGTGGAGTTATAAGCTTCTCTCGCTTCTTTGGCTCCATCAAGCATAGCTTGTATATCAATACCCGCTGCGGCTAATGGGAATAAACCGACGGCAGTTAAAACACTATATCTACCACCGATATCACTTGGTAAAACATAGGTGGCATATCCTTCTTGATTACATAAGGTTTTTAAAGCACCTTTTTCTTTATCGGTAGTGGCATAGATCGCTTTTCTCGCTTTTTCTTTACCGACTTGTTTTTCTAATAGTTCTTTTAAAAGTCTAAAAGAAATACTAGTTTCGGTAGTGGTGCCACTTTTGGAAATGACGTTAATAGCGAAATTTTTACCTTTAAGGTAATTCATGACTTGAGCGACGTAATTAGGAGAGAAAGTTTGACCCATAAAGATGACTTCTAATTTGTCATCGCTTTTTAAACCGTTAAGAGCTTCTAAAGCCGCTCTTGCACCTAGATAAGAACCACCGATTCCACAGACCACTAAAATATCAAAGTTGTCTCTAACATATTTAGCGTCTTTTTTGATTCTTTCTAATTCTTCTTTATCGTAATTAATTGGCCAATCCGCCCAACCTAAGTAGTCATTTCCTGGACCACTTTTTTCATTGATCATCTTGTTGATGCGTTCGACATCTTTTTGATAAGAAGAAATAATTTCTTCATTCATTTGATTGTTAAGTTGTAATTTCATATTTATTTTCCTTTTGCTTCTTTCAAAGTTTTTTCAATCCATTCTGGTAATTTTTCGGCTAGAGGTTGGAATTCTTCTTCACTTGCTTCTAAAGCTTTTCTAACTTCATTAGTGTGAGTGGAATAAGATTCTTCTTTTGGAATTTGTTTATAAGAGACTCTTAAAAACCCGTTATTTTCATCGATTGAAACAACACGGACTTTAAGCTTATCACCAATCGTGCCAAATTTTTCGATATCACGAATAAAAGAATCAGATATTTCTGAAATGTGTAATAAACCAGTGACCCCATCTTCAAATTCCATAAATAAAGCATAGGGTTTGACGTTAATTACTGTACCGATGATATCTTGTCCAACTTCGTACTTCATATTTACCGACCAAAAATAATATTAGCATTTATCAAATAAAAAAGGTAGCAATAACTACCTTTCATGATTATTTATTCGCTAATTTTTTCTCACGATCTTCAATTTGATGAAGCATAGCAACCTTATCTATGATAAGTTTCACTACTGATTCGAGATCGCTGCCTGCGCTATAATCGGCACGGCACATAAAGTTACATCTGCCATCAGTGTATAAGTTTCTAACTTTATCACTTTCTTTTTCTGGATAGATCGCAATACTAGTGCCATCGTTATGTTTCACTAATGTCATACAAGCGACATCGGTCATTCCGTCACCCATATAGATGATGTTTTGATATGGAATTCTTCTATTACGATTCTTTTCATTAACGGAATTATCATCTTTATCATCAACAACTCCTTTAGAAATTCTAAAGAAGAATTGAGTTTTTTGGGTGTAGTTGATAGCGAGTTTTGGCCAGATTGGCTCACCCTCTTCGTTATAGTAGTATTCACAACCCCAAGCTTTCGTGAAGTGATTGAAGATTGAACATCCTTCGACGATTTCCATAGTGCCAGAACTAACTAGATAGTGTTCTACTTTAACGCCTTTTTCTTCACCGTATTTATTGATTCTATTAAACCAAGTAGAAACGCCTGGGTAGAATTTGATGTTTTTACCACATTCACGAAGATATTCTCTAGTAATCTTGATATCTTTTTCTTTGGCTTTCTGAATCATCATATACATGTAAGATAAGATTCTTTCCACACCGGTCTTTTCGGTGAATTCAGTGGTGGCTCCCCAGAATTCCGCAGGAGTCATTCCTAAATTAGGAATAAAGTCATAATTTTGCATATCAGTAGTGGATAATGTTTTATCAAAATCGTACATGATAGCGATAATAGGTTGTTTTGCCATAAATTTACCTCGCTTGAAATAATATCACAAAAAGATATTATTAGCAAATTGAACAAGTTTCTAACAAAATCTTGTATTTTGTCCTTACAAAAATTAAGATTATCTAGTAAAGGATAAAAAGATGCCTGAAGCTTTAAGAGTTACTTTAATTGTCATTGGATCTCTCGCCGGATTTTGGTTGTTATTATTACTTGTCGACGTCATTTTTGTCGTCTCTTATTCAACGATATTTAGAAAGCATAAAAGAGGAATGTCGGTTATCCTATATACTAAGTTTGAAAACATGAAAAGAATCTATTCGGTTAGCAAACAGTCAGGGGTCGAAATTAAACCAGAATTATTTGAAGTTTTAGGCCAAATTGGTGAAAAAGACTTCGATGAACCTGGTTCCACAATATTTACTAAAAGCAAGAATTCATTATCCTACCTAAAGGACGAAATATTATTCGCCACTAATTCACATATCGATCTAAAGAATAACTACGAATTTGTAGTTTCAAAAAATAACATTGATCAAGCGGATTACATGTATCGAAGTAATGTCGCAATGTATAACGCTGATGTATTAGGTTATAACTATTGGATCAGTTTCCTACCTTGTCGATTTATCTTTAAATTATTGAAGTTTCAGAAAAAAGAAATCATCTCGTAAGTATAATGCTTGTGAGATGATTTTAATTTATATAAAATAAAGCAGTTCGAAGGAGATTTTTTATGAAATATGAATTAGATATGAAGTTTGAAGACTTTCCTCTTAACGTTCCTAGTGAGAAAAGAATTGTTAATAAATTAGAGTCTTTAATTAGTGATTTAGAAGAGTGTGGTAGTGCGCTAACGGCAAACTTAGCGATCAAACACTGGAATAAATACATGACACAGTTAAGCAATGATATGAACATTATCTATGTTCGTTATTCTTGCGATACAAGAAATCCTGCTTATAAGAAAGCTCAAGATAGATGCGATGAACTATCACCAATTATTTCGAATTATTCCAATAAATTTGCGAAGATTTTAACAAAGGCAAAATATAGAAAAGAATTAGAGAAAAAATATGGTAAATACTATTTCCAAATGATGGATGCTTCATTAAAGTCATTTGATGAAAAGATCATTCCAGAATTAATTAAAGAGAATAAATTAGTTAGTGAATACGATTCCATTTTAGGTGGAGCGGAAATTCCTTTCCGTGGTGAGGTTTTAAATCTTTCTCAAATTGGTAAATACTGCCAAGACGTTGATCGTGAAACAAGAAAAGAAGCTTCTCAAGCGATGGATAAATGGCTTGGTGAACACGAAGAAAAAATTGGTGCCATCTATGATGAATTAGTCCATTTAAGAGATTCAATGGCGAAGAAACTCGGTTATAAAAACTTCGTTGATTTAGGCTATCTCCGTTTAGGTAGAATGGATTATAACGCGAAGATGGTCAAAGGGTATCGTGAACAGATTGCCGCTACTGTTGTGCCTGTTGCTCAAAAGCTATATAAGAAACAGATGAAAGAGCTTGGTATCAAAGATCCAAAAAATTACGACTACAATTTAAAATTCAAATCTGGTAATCCAAAACCAGCGGGTGATGCGAAATTCTTAGTGAATGTCGCTCATGAAATGTATTCTGATTTAGGTCCAGAAAGTAAAGAATTCTTTGAATTCATGATGAAACATGACCTCATGGATTTAGAAGCTAGGAAAGGTAAAGCTCCAGGTGGATATTGTACTCAGTTCCCACTTTATAAAGCTCCATTCATCTTCTCTAACTTTAACGGCACTGATGGTGATGTTAATGTTTTGTGTCATGAAGGTGGACATGCTTTACAAGCATATTTATCTTTCCCAATTAAGATTCCTGAATACCAAAACCCAACATTAGAATCTTGTGAAATTCATTCCATGAGTATGGAATTCTTCGCTTGGCCATATATGGAAAAATTCTTTGGAAAAGACGCTGATAAATATAGATATATGCATTTATCTGATGCCATTGAATTCTTACCATATGGTATAACCGTTGATGAATTCCAACACTGGGTTTATGAACATCCAAATGCTAGCCATCAAGAAAGATGTGCTTATTGGAGAAGTTTAGAAGAAAAATATACTCCTCATAAGAAATATGATGACACTCCAACATTCGCTCATGGCGCTTATTGGATGAGACAATCACATATCTTTGGAACACCATTTTATTATATTGATTATACGCTCGCGCAAGTGTGTGCATTCCAATTCCTCGTGGAAATGAGAAAGAACCATGAAAAAGCTTGGAAGAAATACATCAAATTATGTAAATTCGGTGGACAAGCTCCATTCGTGGGATTGCTCGAACATAACCATTTAAGAAATCCATTTGAAGATGGTAATGTTGCAAAAGTCATTAAACCATTAGAAAAATTATTAAAAGAATTTGACACCTCTAAATTCTAATAATATTAGGCAAATAAAAATCTCTCCCAATTATTACGGAAGAGATTTTTTATTAATCAACTAGTTAATTAGCTATTAGCAACATCCATGACCACACCGATGGAACCTAATAAAGCGGAAACTGATCCTAAACATCCAGCGGTAATAGCGGCCCATCCGACATAAACTTTAGCACCGTTAGCAATGCCGTTAGCGGAAGCAAAGTTCTTACGGATTAAGAATAAGAAAATAACACCGATAATTAATAAGATAACGGCTAATCCTGTAACAACAGCAGCTAAGATATCGTGTTCATTGAAATATGGAACTAAAGCAGCGGCTAATAAAATTAAAGCGGCAACGCCAACTAAGATATAACCGGCTAAACCTGAACCAACACCGTTAATAGTGGTGCCTAAGTGTGGGAATTTACCACCCACTAAAGCAGATACACCAATAACTTCTTTAGTACCGGAAATCCATTCGACAGTCACTTGTGTGAAGAACATCATGATGACAGCGACAACCGCCATTAAAGCGGAGACTAATTTTAGATATTTTTTCATATTTAAGACCTCAATAAGTTTAAATTCTTACTTAATAATTTAAAGTCATAATGACTATTTAATGCAAGTATTTTATTAAAATAAATGGTATTTAGAGAATTTAGAGTAGATTTTTAAAGACATCCAGTAGTACATCTAAATCTTGAGTTATGGTTTCATAAACAACGTGATAATCTGTTCTACCATATTCGTGGACGATACCGTTTCTAAAACCCATAATTTTTCCCCATGGAATATTGCTGTTTTGACCTTTAAATTCAGGTGAAATGTTTTTGATGTTTTCTATTAACTGAACTAGTCTAAACATAATAGCATCGATAAGTTCGTCATCATTCATAAAATCATCATATGACTTATCATTAATATATTTTTGTATAACCAAAATATTATCCAAGGCTTTTTGGGCATAATAATGATCATTTTTGATATTATCCATAGATTCTTATACCATCCTTCATAATTTCATTTATTAATTCTAAGTTGTTGTTTAATGTATTAAATCGAATTAAATCGACTTTTTTACTTAAAACATTTCTAATCGATTCAATTAATCCCACAAATTCTAAACCAGTCAAAGAAGTGGATACACATAAATCTACATCGCTTTTTTCGTTTGCGTATCCTTTTGCGTAACTACCGAATAAATAACAAAATGAAATTTTATCTTTATATTTGCTATTAAAAAGCATTGTTAATTTGCTTTTGATTATATCAATTGAAAGAAGCCCTTTTTCTTCAGTTATCTCAAATTTTTCATTTAAAATGTCGATCATTGTTTTACGTTTAAGAGGGCTTCCATAATTACAATCATTTTCATAACGAATATAAGTTCTAAGAGGGACCCCAATAGCATAAGCTGCTTTTTGCTGAGATAAGTGATATTGATTCCTTGTTTCTAGTAAATTCATAAATTTTAACCACTTCTATAATAAAAGGAAAAAGATAACACTTCAACGAAAATATGCCAAAATGACATGAATAATTTTAAACAATATGCCAAAATGTCATTTACAAATAAAAAACGACCTATGGTCGTTATTATCATTTGGTGCGCGAGATGAGAATCGAACTCACACTGGGATACCAATACGCCCCTCAAACGTACGCGTCTACCAATTCCGCCACTCGCGCAACTAAGTTGCTTGTTAATTGTATGTAAATTAAAGTTAAAAGACAAGAATATTTCTTATTTTTAAGAAACTAGGAGTTTTTCGGTTCTTTATAAAGAATATATTTTCTAGTGAAATAATTAAAAACTAAACCAACAATAGTTTTAATGCAGAATGAGAAGAAATAAGCCCAGAAGATAAATGTAGTTAAGAATTTAATGCCGTTTTCTTTCATTAGTTCCATAACGGAAATATTGACGATACTATTTTCTATACCCCAGATGGAAGTAATAACTAAGTTACATAATAGCATCGCACCTATGCTTAATAGCATCGCCGCTAAAGAAAGAACTACAAACCAAGTGATAAATAATTTTGATTTAGTTTTGATATCTTTATCGACATTTTGATATACCCAAAATGTGGAGATTAAATAATTAACAATTACCCCAAAGATAAATCCGATAGCGGTAGAAATAATGGTGACCCATATTTGTGGTAAAGCGTTATGAAATAACAAAACCGCTAATTGGCTAAAAAGATAATCCGTTAATGCGGCAGCAACACCACATATTAAAAAGCGGATCAGTTCCCATTTACGGCTAGTTTTTTTATCAGTCATTAGAATATACCAAATAGGTGACTTGCCCCTAAGGCAATTAATAGATAAGCAATTAAGCTAACAACATCTACAACAGTAGTTAAAATTGGTTGAGCGACGATAGCGGGATCTTTCTTTAAAGCCGCAACTCCTAAAGGAAGCATGACGGCCACACATTTTGATAAGAAAGAACCAACAAATAAAGTGGAAGCAACGATACCAGAGATCGCTAATGTTTGACTAGCGAATTGACCAGTCCAACATTTTCCATTCCATATAGTTGCCGCAACACCATCAACGAATAATTTTTCATTGGTAACAATACCTGTATATTGTTCGACAGTAAACCAAATAAATCCAAAGACTCCAACACATGCCGCAACGATTAA
Organism: Bacilli bacterium; assembly: GCA_045113315.1. Classification (GTDB taxonomy): domain Bacteria; phylum Bacillota_I; class Bacilli_A; order RFN20; family CAG-826; genus RUG13091. The sequence continues at coordinate 106,575 of JBGUIX010000001.1, read as the reverse complement.
AGCGGTAAGAGCTTCTTTACCGATAATTCTTAAGAAATCTTTGGGTCCAAATTCTTTTGTTCCTAACCCACGAATCATTAGGGCGATTGTCTGTCCGCCTGTGTTTCCTCCTGTATCCATTAAAGTAGGAACAAAGGAGATTAAAACAGGAATTAAGGTGAAAATTGCGGTTTTTTCGATTCTATCTAAGGCCATAGTGGTAAATGTTCCAAGAATAATAAGAATGATAATCCAAGGGATACATTTAACCGCCATACGCCATGCTGGTGTATCGAGATATGAGTCTTCTAATGGAGCAACGTGGCTTAAAGCAGCAACGTCTTCGTTAGCTTCTTCAACGATAATATCAACGACGTCATCGATGGTGATGATACCGACAATTTTATCTTCTTTATTTAATACCGCCATCGCGTTAAGGTCATAACGTTTGAACATGTTGGCGACATCTTCTTGGTCATCATTAACATGACATGAAACAAAGTCACGATCCATAATGTCATCTAATGTTTCATCATCTTTAGCAAAGATTAAGTCGTCCAAGTTGACGGTACCAACAAATGTTCTTTTGGCATCTCTAACAAATATTGTATAAACGGTTTCCGCATCTTTACCTTTGGCTCTAATCGTGGAGATGGCTTCTTTCACCGTTACTGTGTTCTTCATTTCTAAGAACTCAGTGGTCATGATACTACCAGCGGTATTTTCTGCGTAATTTAATAATTGGTTAATATCTTTTCTTAAATCAGTAGGTGCTACTCTTAAAACACGAGAGACGATGTTAGCAGGTAATTCTTGTAATGTATCAACGATATCGTCAGCGTAGCTTTCCTCTAATAATTTAATTAAGTCTTTATCGGAAAAAGCATTAATAATCTTTTCTTGTTGCTCACTAGAAAGTTCAGCGAATAATTCACCGGTATATTCACTAGAAATAACGCGGAAAGGAAATAATAAAAGAGAAACATCTTCGATGTCATCCATCACTTCCGCGATATCGATCGTTGGTACTGTTTCAAATAATTCTTTTAAAACATTAACCTTACGATTTTTAATCGCATTAAGTATTAAATCCTTAACTTGAATTTCGCTCATTTTCTTTCCTCTTCATAATTTTGTTTAAAAAGTAACTTAATTTCAATAGAAATTTAATTGTTATTTATATTTAATGCGTTTCTATACACATTTATGAATGAGTTTGATACAATAACAAACGCATAAAGGAAGTAACTTATATGAAAGAAATTTTAGTAGAAACAAGCGCTAGACACGTCCATGTTACAAAAGAAACATTAGAAGTTTTATTTGGTAAAGGCGCTGAATTAGAAGTGAGAGCGATGCTCTCTCAACCTGGACAATTTGTCAGTAAACAAAGAGTTAATGTTGTCGGCTATAAAACCGATAAAGCCACAGGACAAAAAATCGAAGCCGTTTTAAAAAATGTTTCCATCTTAGGTCCATGTCGTAAGGCAGACCAAGTAGAATTATCCGCGACTGACGCTAGAAGCATTGGTATTGCCGCTCCAATTAGAGAAAGTGGAGATACAAAAGGTAGTGGTGCTTGTAAATTAGTGGGCCCATGTGGAGAAGTAGAATTATCTGAAGGCGTAATCGTTGCTAAAAGACACATTCATATGACACCAGCGGATGCTGAAGAATTCGGCGTTAAAAATGGTGACATTGTGAAATTAGAACTTAATACTCCAGAAAGAAGCCTCACCTTTGGTGATGTCGTTGTTAGAGTGAGAGAAGACTTCGCTTTAGCTGCTCACATCGATACGGATGAAAGTAACGCTGCTTGTGCTAGCGGAACCGTTTACGGAAAATTAGTTAAATAATGAGAACTATTAATATCAAACCTCAAAATGTCTGCTCCAGAGAGATGATATTAGAAATTGATGATAATGATATTATCGTTAACGCTAAAGTCATCGGTGGTTGCATGGGAAATCTTCAAGGTTTATGCCGTCTTATTGAAGGCATGAAAGTTGATGCTGTCATCAAAAAACTTGAAGGCATTAAATGCCGTGGTAGTAGATATGGTGATACCAGTTGCCCAGATCAATTAGCAATTGGTTTAAAAGGAATGTAAGACTAGGGAAACCTAGTTTTATTTTTTACAAAATTCTTATATCTTTTTATATATCTTTTTATTATAATAAATACGCTTATCAAGAACTGTGAAATAGAGATGCAAGATCACAGTAGCAACTCTCAGAAGTGAGTAAGTGCTCTTCTCTAGCAAGGTCCCATAACCTTGAACGATGAGTAAAGGAAGAATTATTATGCCTTTCCATTTTATGGGAGGGCATTTTTTATAGGAAGTAAATGGATATGAAAGAAAGAAAAATTTTGTTCACTAGTGAATCAGTTAGTGAAGGTCACCCAGACAAAGTGTGCGATCAAATTAGTGATGCTATTTTAGACGCTTGTTTAAAAGAAGATCCAAAATCACATGTCGCTTGTGAAGTGTTTGCCACGAATAACGACATTATCATCGCTGGAGAAATTACCTCTAAATGTAAACCCGATTATAAAGCTATCGTTAAAGATGTTTTGAAAAATATTGGATATGATAGACAAGAATTAGGAACTGATTATCACACAGTAAATGTTTTAGTGAAGGTTAAAGAACAAAGTCCTGACATTAATCAAGGTGTTGACAAGAAATCTCCTGAAGAACAAGGGGCTGGAGACCAAGGAATTATGTTTGGATATGCTACAAACGAGACTAAAGGATATATGCCTTTAGCTATTTCGATGGCTCATAAATTAGTAAGAGAAGCGACCGCTCAAAGAAAGAGCGGAAAATTCTTACATGCTCGTCCGGATATGAAGTCTCAAGTGACCATAGATTATAGTGATCCAAAGCATATTAGAGTGGATACAGTTCTTATGTCAGTTCAACATGATGATGGAATCGATTTAGATGAGTTCAAGAGATATATTCATCAAAATATCATGCAAAAAGTCGTTAAATCATTCGGTTTAAACTCTGATTTCAAATATTTAATCAATCCAACAGGTCGATTTGTTATCGGTGGACCGGCTGGTGATACAGGCTTAACAGGAAGAAAAATTATTGTCGATACTTACGGGGGAACCGCTGAACATGGTGGTGGATCTTTCTCTGGAAAAGATCCTTCTAAAGTCGATAGAAGTGCTGCCTATATGGCGAGATATATTGCTAAAAATTTAGTAGCCGCTGGTGTGGCTGAAAGATTACAAGTTCAATTAGCATATGCGATTGGTGTTGCTGAGCCAGTATCGATTGGAATTAAAACTTATCACACTGCAAAATACCCTGACGAAAAGATTTTAGATATTATTTATAGGTTATTTGATTGTAGACCTGGAATGATTATTAAAAACTTCTCTTTAACTAAACCAAGTTTCAAATATCAAGACTTATCTAATTATGGTCATTTAGGTAGACCTGACTTAGATCTTCCATGGGAAAAATTAGATAAAGTAGAAGAAATAAAGAAATTATTAAAATAATAATTAAAAATGAGACAAAATTTCGTTGTTCATAGTGAACAATGGGATTTTTTCTTTTATAATATAAGTGATGATATAGCTCTCTATATTTGGGAAGGGAGGATAACATATGAAGTACCAAATTATCGGAAAAAACATTAAGATCACCGAAGGGATTTCGGCTGCCATCGAAAAGAAACTTAAAAAGATGGACAAATACTTCCTCATTAATGATGAAGTAGAATGTCGCGTTGTTTGTAGCGCGCATGAATTAGAACAAAGGATTGAAGTGACAATTTTCTTACCGCAAATGCCTCTACGTGCAGAAGTCTCCAATCCAGATTTATATGCTGCTTTAGATATCGCTGTTGATAGATTAGAAGGTCAGATGAGAAAGATTAAAACTCGTATGGATAGAAGTAACAACAGAATGTCTTTAGGCGAAGCTATCGATTTTGCAAATATCGAAGCGGAAAAAGAACCCGAAGAAAAAGATGTTGTGGTTAGAGCTAAATCTTATTATTTAACCGCGATGGATATTGAAGAAGCGATTACTCGTATGCAAGCATTAGGTCATGACTTCTTCTTATATTTAGATAAAGAAGATGATCGAATTTCCGTTGTTTATAATAGAAGAGATGGCGGATATGGAGTCATCCAAGCGGAGAATCCGATTAAATAAATTATCTTAAATTTAATAAGCGAGCTCATTAGAGTTCGCTTTTTCTTTTACATGCGCGAACAAGCGCGTATAATAAGGCTATGCCTAAATTATTAGCGGTCGACTTAGATGGTACATTATTCTACCCACGTAGATTATCTAGATGCATTTCAAAAAGAAATGTTCATTTTTTAAGACGCTGGATAGACGCGGGTAATAGAGTAGTACTAATTACTTCTAGAAGTTTAGAATTTGTTCAAAAGCTAGAAAAAGAAATACAAAGGCCTTTTGATTATATGCCTTGTACATCCTCTCAGATATTTGCGGACGGTAAATGCATTAAGCATACTTGGATGAATAATAAAGAATTAAGCGAAATCTTCCATCAAGTAGATGCGAAATATAAGCCGAGAGGAATTATGCTAACCGCAGAAGGACATCCTTGTGTGGTTTATGATCCTGGTAGATTAAGTTGGTTTTTGCTATTTATGTATAAATTATGGCAAATATTCCAATTTAAATACCGCGAAAGAGTGGAAATCGATAATAAATTATTTCTAAATTTATTAGAAAATGGTAAAGTCTATAAAGTGATGACTTTCTTCGGATTTGGTAAGAAGAAAGGAGTTCTTAGCAAAGAAATCAATAAAGAACTTCGTGAAAAATACCCCGAGATTGAATCATCATGGAGCCTCATCGTTAATGAGTTAACCCCAAAAGGTTGCAATAAAGGTGAAGGTGTTGAGGAATATTGCAAAGCCTTAAATATCGCTAAAGAAGATGTTTATGTCATCGGCGATAGTGGTAATGACATTGCAATGTTTCAAAAATTTCATGAAAACAGTTATTGTATGGCGCATTCCTATCCGAGTGTGAAGAAATACGCAAAACATATAGTCACACGTGTCTATAAGTTAGACAAGCTTGTATTGAAAGGAGAAAAATAACTATGTTAAACGGAACAAATCAATACATCTTTAATATCTATCACTACTTATTAAATTTAAGAGACACTCTTGAATATGCGATTGATAGAGAACATTCTAAGGAATTATATGAAGCCAGAAAAAATGTCTTAACCAAAGGTTTAGAAAAAGGTAGCGCTTTAGGTAATTTCTTAGAAAACAACAAAGAACAAGGCGATAAAATCAAAGAAAAATTAGAAGAATTCATAAATGATTTCTATAGCCCAGATAGCACAATCATCAAGATTACTGAAGATGGCAAAGTGAGAGTGGACCACACTCAACATGTCAAATTATTTGACGAAGTCGTTGGTTTACAAGAATCAGTAAGAGATATCCTTTATGGATATATGAACTACGCTAGAGGCAAAAATGAAACCGATGAAGATATGGTCAAATTAATCGTTTTAGACGAAAGAATGACCAGAAGCATTATCGCTATGTTAGTGATGAGAGATTTCCAAAAATCATTTGGTGAATTCCAAAAGGTGATGGGTGAAAGCAATGGCCAACCAACCCCACAATCTAATTTCATCGTTCAAAATGAAATTTCTAAAATGGCCTCTATGTTAAGATTCTCTCGTGCTCATGCTCACTGCACAGATAACGAAACCTTAGATTTATTAGATTTCGTTAACGAAGTTATCGAAAATACCGAAGGTAGAAGAGATAGAAGAAACGATAGATCTTTCAAAGATATTTTTGATGATTTAAATAAACGTTTAAATGAATATGTGGCCAAAGTTGAGCCACAATGGAAAGCTTGTTATGAAGCTCTCTTTAAACAAATGGTGGAATTATCTAATAAAAAACCAGAACCACAAGCTTAATAAAAAGGAGAAATACTCATGAGTAAAATTAAAGATCCAAGCAAAAGGAATAATAAAAAGAAATTACCTTTACACCCATTTGAATTAGTTTGGTATACATTATGTTGCCTCGTGGGTATTTGGGGTATCACTTATATCGTTCTTGGCTTAGTTGCAGAGAACTTACCAATTAAAGTGACGAACGAAGGCTTAGTAAAAGTGAATCTCGACTTTGCTAAAAAGTTCGGATTAGATTTCCTCGGTTGGGGATTAATCATCTTAGCCATTGCCTCTTTAGCCGCTGTCGTTGTCTTGTTACTATATTCCAACAAAGTTGATAGAGAATATGAAAAGAATGTCAGACGTGCCCAAAGATTAGCACAGCTCGAAGCGGAAGAAGAAAAAGAAGAAGCTAAAGAAGCGGAAATTATCGATGTGGAAGTGGCTCCTGCTAAAGAAGAAAAATCCGAATAATTCCTATTAAATTTATAAACCACGCGGAAAATGCGTGGTTTTTATTATCGTTTTGATAAACAAATAATAAAAAATATGATTTAATATTTTAGAAATAAAGGAAGTATTAAATATGGATGAAATCAAATTAAACAATCTCAAAAAAGACTTAGAAGAATATAGTAAAGATTCTACTAATACGATTTTAAGACATGCGATGAGCAAGACTCCTGTTTCCACAGTTGTTCGCTCTCAAGATGAAATTAGCGATGTCAATTTTGATTTTGATATCAACATTAAAACATTAAGCGCCGCTAATCAAAAACAATCTGGTAGATGTTGGATTTTTGCCGCTACTAATTTCTTAAGAGAAAAGATCGCTAAAGATTTAAATATCGAATCATTTGAATTATCACAAAGCTATATCGCTTTTTATGATCGCTTAGAAAAATGTAATTTCTTATTAGAAGCAGTTATTGAATTAGTGAGTAAAGATCATGATGATAGAACATTAACTTATTTATTACAAAATGGTATCGGTGATGGTGGACAATGGGATATGTTTGTTAACGTCGTTAATAAATATGGTTTATGTCCAAAACATGCCTTCCCAGAAACATGCACCAGCTCTGCCACTAGAGACACCGCCTCTTTAATTAATTTCAATATTAGAAAGTTCGCTAGTGAAGCTAAAGACTTATTTAATAAGAAAGGTATTGAAGCGGTTAATAGAGCTAAAAAACAAGTTTTAAAGAAAATCTATTTCTTATTAATTGATGCTTATGGTGTGCCACCAGAGAGCTTTGAATTTGAATACACTGATAAAGATGGTAAATATCATCGTGTTAGTAATTTAACTCCTCTTTCCTTTAAGGAAAAATATATCGGAAATAAGTTAGATAATTATGTTTCTATTATTAACGCTCCAACCAAAGAAAAAGCTTTTAATAAATCTTATACTGTTAAATATTTAGGCAATGTTGTCGGTGGTAAAGTTGTTACTCACTTAAATCTAGAAATGAAAAGATTAAAAGAACTTATCATCAAACAACTTAAAGATGGTGAGATCGTTTGGTTTGGTAGTGATGTCTCTTTCTTAGGAGATAGAGAAAATGGCTTCTGGGATGATCGCTTATTCGATTATGAAACCCCATTTGGCTTAGGTTTTAAAATGGATAAAGGCGAATCCTTAGATTATAGAGCAAGTGCGATGAACCATGCGATGTGTATCACCGGTGTTGCCTTAAAAAACGGCAAACCCACAAAATGGAAGATTGAAAATTCCTGGGGTACCGCTAACGGAAAAGATGGATATTATTACATGTCCGCTAGTTGGTTTGACCAATTTGTCTATCAAGCAGTAGTGAATAAGAAATATTTATCAGAAGATGAATTAAAAGCTTATAACAAGCAACCAATTGAACTTAAACCTTGGGATCCAATGGGTTCACTTGCTGATTAATATAAATATAATAAGGATAATAAAGACCACATCGCTGTGGTCTTTTAATTTATAAATAAATTAATTATATTTCTTCTTTCTCTTATAGAAGAATATGAATGAACCGATTGATAATGCTAATAATGAACTGGTGACAATGAAAATAAAAATCATATTCGTCTCTTTTTTAAACAACATTACATTAGCGTTTGGAGATATCGCTCTATTCATCCAGTTTGGATATTTGCTAACACCATATTTCTTAACAATATAGTCGTATCTAGCGACACATTTAGCTTCGTCATTACCAAATTCATTCGCTGTGTATTTCGTTAATTCTAATTGCTCCTCAGGAGTTAAAGATTCATATTTGCCTTTTAATATTGTCCAGGACCAGCCTTCTTTAAATACTGGTTCAGTTAATCCTCTTTCATCACAGGTAAATGCACCTAAGAAATCGGCGACAAAGTTATCAACTACATAATCGCCTTCACCTTCGGTGTATTTAAATAGTTCAAGATTGTAATATGCCGCAGTAAGAGCAGAATAAGCGCCGAAAACTTGCGAATCAGATCTATAACGTATATATCTATCGTTTGTTTTATTGTCTACTGTCTCAACAACATATAAAGCGAAAGTACCTTTCGTAACATTTGCCACCAAATTCCAAGTAGTAACTTCACCATCGAGTTTTAAATTAGTGCCACTGTTATACCCAAGTAAATGTGTTCCGTTACTAATTGAAACTGTGTTATTTGTGACTGTTAAATTAACAACATAATTTTCTGCATTGGCAGTCGATATTTTATTTTCAGAAACTGTAACAGAGCTGGCAGAAGAAATTTTCCCGTTACTTATAGTAAGAGAATTTGGCAAGGCATAATAAGCTTCATTAACATTTGCCGCTATTACATATTGGCCAGATGTAAGATCAGACGATGAGGTTATTCTTTCATAATATGCTGTACCAGTTGATTTGCTGTTAACCCTAAGATGGCATTCTCCAGTCACTCCCCCATCATCAGCAACAGCTTTAATGGTGGTATCTCCGACGGAGATAGCAGTAATTAATCCCTCTTCGTTAATTGTAGCAACATCAGGAGCAGTAGAAACCCAATCAAACGCAGTATTATCTGCATCAGCAGGCAATATTTTTGCAGTTAATGTTTCGGTGTCGCCTTTATTTAATACTAAAGACGTTTTATTTAATCTAATATCAGTGACACTTATATCAACGCCACCTTCACGTTCAATTTGCTGATATAAGCCGATAGCTCTTGCTCCCGTTTGCACAGCACTATAACAAGAGAATGTTTTAGGTGTTGTGAAAGCCATATATTTATTAGAATTCGAGCCATTTCCCATAATTATGGTATTTGTTATGCCACTTTCTTCATCAGTAGTAATATTTATAGAAAAAGAAGCATATTCATCAATTTCGGATTGGGATTTTAAATGATTGATGTTGGCTCCATCTCCGTCAGCGTATAGATATTCACCACTAACGTTATCCTTAAAGGCATAAGTTCCTTCGATGGAGCCTGGCTCTAATGTAAATGTGGCATATTCATCAGAAACATCAATAGTTTTGTTTTCGCTATTTCTAAACATTTCATAGCCTTGTCTATTGTTTGTGGTCTGTTCATTCATCAACAACTCATTCGCCATAGAAGCGACAATTATTTTTCTTTCAGTATCAATTTGATCGTTCGATTGTATTAATTCATATGTAGTTTCAGATAAATCATAACGAATACCGCTAATAGTGATATTACAAGTATCATAAATCGTAGAATCACTTTCAGAAGTTGCTGTAACAACAGCGGTTCCTTCACCGGCACCAGTTAATTTTCCGTCTTCAACAGTAACAACGCTATTATCGCTGCTTGACCAAATAATATTTTTGTTTGCCGCACTTCTAGGAAGAATAGTTGGGGTTAAGAAAGCAATATCACCAACTCTAAATGTCATTTCATCATTATCTAAAGTTACACTAGAGACTGGATCAGTTCTTTCTAAAACAGTCACGGTAGTGGTAGCGACTTCTTTTTTGTATTTAACTGTAACAGTTTGCGTTCCGACTGTAGTCAAGTCTACTTCAATGGAAACTAAATCAGTCACATTTTTGGTGGTTAAATCATCATATGTAACAATTACTTCCATACCAGTTGATTCGAATGTTTCATCATCGTAATAAACTGTTTTGTTCGGTTGTTTTGTGATTTCCATCTTTGTGATAGCTTTTTTGTTTTCACGATAATCATTAATCGCATCATAATCTAAATCAACATATCCAGAAGGATTTTCGTGAGTAATTTTCTTGGTTGTAGGATTATAAACCGCTCTACCCCAAATGTAATCTACCCATTCGGGATAATCGATAAATGGATTTCTATTGCCTTGATAATTTTTAAAAATCAAATTATTTCTATGAATTTCATATTCGTCAACTGGATCCATGTAATGCCAAGCTAAAATATCTTCTAATGCGCCATAATAACCATTTGCAATTTTTTCGCTAGAAAAACCGCTAGAATTTTCTGAAATAAGATAGTTTTTAAGTTCTAGAGCCGGATCTCCTGGTGTAGGAGTGCTACCATCTAAATTATTGTAGGCGGCAGCCATATATAGCAAAGCTCTAGCGATATCACCTTTATCACAGTCTTGAGGTTCAAACACATTTTTAGGTTCTTGATCTTCACTATGAGTGAATAAAGGCGTTCCTCTTTTATTCTTCTTTTCAACCGCAGGGACACTTGATTCATCCCAGTTCAAATTTTTCACAAAACCATAGGAGTAATTATTATGCAAAGTCTCGTTTCCATATTGAGCACCCGCGATTAAATGGTGTAAGTCAGAACCAGCACCAATCAAATTCTGTTCGCCGGATTTGGTTGATTTTTTAAAACCATGGCTTTGACTCCATACATGCTCTTTATCGAATGTTTTATGAGTTTCACTGCCTTGGACATCCCCATCACCTTTATATCTGGTAGTTGGTTGTAATGCATAATCGTTATATAGGATTTTTACATAAGGATTATTTTTTGCTTCTTCTACATGATCAAAATCAATAATTTTGTTTGTGGCACTATCATAGCCTGAAATATCTTCTTTTTTAGAATTCTTCCAATCTCTATCTGTGATTACATACACCTCATCGACATTATCATATTTAAAATATGAAACATTGCTTCTAATTAACGCTTTTAGATTCTTTAATAGGTTTTGTCCAGATAATTGTGCCGGAGTTTTTTCACTTAATGGGCTGTAATAGCTGATGATTTCATCTTCATCACAATCATTGAGATTAATTTCTGTAGGAAAAGGAGTTGATGGAAATTCACCAGCTTCTGCGATATCCGCCTCATTTTTCTTATTAAAAGCAGTAACTCCCGCAACTACCATAAATGTAGCGGCGGAAATAGTGATAATTCCATTTAATATTGTTTTTCTTTTCATAAAAAACACCTCAAGCAGTATAAATATTAAATCATATTTATGACTTGAAGTGTATTTAATTTATATAAGCTTCTACGCTAAAAATATAAGTTTTATTTCTTTTTCTTTGATGAATTTTTAGTTTTTGATGAACCTTTAGCTAATTTTTTAACGCCAGATTTATTAACTTTAATCTTACCTTTCTTATTAACCTTAAGAACACCAACTGAAATACCGACGATAATTAAGATAACTACAACCACAACAGCAATAATTATCGCAATCATCTTCCAATCAATTCCTTTTCTAACAACATTGACTTCAAATGTAACTGAATGACCTTTATAGGCAGCAGTCACTGTTTGTTTTCCAACTTTAGAGAAGTCATATGTAAATTTACAAGATCTTGTTACGTCTTTTGTTGAATTATCTTCAAATGTTGCGGTAATAACTAAACCAGTCTTATCTAATTCTTCACCAGTTTTATATTCTTTTTTAGTTGGTTGAGATGTTATTTCTAATTTGGATACAGGAATAGTGGGTTGATAACCATTAATTACATCTTCATCCAAATTAGCGCTTCCAGTAGATTCTGGATTATAAGCGATTGTTTTTGTGGTTACATCATATTCGGATGTACCCCAGATATAATCAACCCATTCTGGGTAATCGATGAATGGATTTCTATTATGTTGATAATTTCTATAAATTAAGTTGTTTCTATGGATTTCATATTCATCCACTGGATCCATTTTGTGCCAGGCTAAAATGTCTTGAAGAGAACCATAATAGCCGTTCTTTAAATCATCGCTAGAATAGCCTTTTGTATTTTCAGAAATAATATAATTGACTAATTGTAAGGCTGGCATCTCTTTTGTAGGTGTACTTCCATCGTAATTGTTATAACAAGCTACCATATAAAGCAAGGCTCTAGCCACATCACCTTTATCGCTATCTTGTGGTTCAAACACTCTACCTTGTTGATCTTCACTATGAGTGAATAAAGGTGTTCCTCTTTTATTCTTCTTTTCAACCGCAGGGACACTTGATTCATCCCAGTCTAATGTTTTCACAAAACCATATGAATAATTACTATGAAGAGTTCTGTTACCATATTGAGTTCCAGCCATTAAGTGGTGTAAATCACTGCCTGCCCCTGTAGAAGAATCTCCGCCACCTGAGAAACCATGCGATTGACTCCATACGTGTTCATTATCAAATGATTTTGTAGAAGTTGATACATCACCATCTCCGGTATAACGAGTTTTTGATTGTAACGAATAATCGTTATATAACATTCTAATATATGGATTAGAGGAAATATCAGTAGATTTCTTATAATTGTTAATTTTATTTGTACTTGCATCATAACCCGCAATTGCGGACGCAGGACTATTAGTCCAATCACGATCTGTGATGGCAAATATTTCAGTATCGTTATTATATGAAAAATAGGTTACATTCTTACCGATGATTCCTTTAAGGTTTTTAAGTAAATTAGTACCACATAATTCCTCGGCGGACATATTGTTAAATGAAGAATAATATGAGCGTATTTCATCATCAGAGCAATCGTTTAAATCGATAGTGGTTGGGAATGTTGCAGCGTCAGCTTTAATTAATTCTTTTCTATTTGTAAAGATCGATGCACTTACCGCTGATAAAGACATTAAAGTAAAGGCCGAACTACATAATACAATTTTTAAAATATTCTTCTTTTTCATATTAATAACCTCATCTTATATTAAAACATATTTATATTAATAAATTCAGTCTAAAATAATGTTATGCAAATAAAACACGTTACTCATGAATCCATCCCACCTTTTATTAATAAAGATTCCAAAATATTGATATTAGGTTCTTTACCGAGTGTTAAATCTCGAGAATATGGTTTTTATTATGCTCATCCGCAAAATAGATTCTTCAAGCTTTTAGCGGTGGTTTTTAACGAAAATGAACCAAAGACTATCGAAGAAAGAAAACAGTTTCTAATAAAACATCAAATAGCTTTATATGATGTGATTTATGAATGTGATATATGTGGTAGTAGTGATTCTTCTATTAAGAATGTTAAGTCAATTGATTTAAAGCAAATATTGGGACAATATCCAAATATAAAAGTAATTATGACCACAGGTAAAAAAGCTAAAGAATTATATGATCGTTATTTGTATAAAGTATGTCATATAGAGGCTATATCATTGCCTAGTTCTAGTCCTGCAAATGCATCGATAAAAATGGATAAATTAATAGAGGCCTATCAGATCATCAAATCAATTTATTAACTTGATTTATTTATATAAATATGGTTATGTATAGACAAGAAGAAAGCATAAGGAAGGTAGATAATATGAAATTTTTAAAATGTGAAGTATGTGGCAAAATCATCGCCATGGTGAATGATTGCTCATCTTGTCCCACTAAATGTTGTGGAGAAGCAATGAAAGAAATCGTTCCTAACACAAGCGATGGCGCTGCTGAAAAACATGTCCCAGTCATTAAAGTAGATGGTAGACACGTGACTGTTGAAGTGGGTAGTGTTGCTCACCCAATGGTGGATGCTCATTATATTGAATGGATTGCTTTAGAAACAAATAAAGGCAATCAAAGAAAACAATTAAAACCAGGCGATGCTCCTAAAGCTGAATTCGCTTTATTAGAAGGCGAAGAAGTTGTTGCGGCTTATGCCTATTGCAATTTGCACAGTTTATTTAAGGCTTAATATTGAGGGCTTCGGCCCTCTTTTATTTTAATAAAACTTTGAATTTAAAAATTTATTGCTATAATTTACTAACATGAAACTAAGAAAAAGTTTTCCTATTTTAAATATCTTTATATTGTTATTCACAGTTTTAATTGGAATATATGTTTTGTCTAACAATTTATTTAATGGCCAGAACGGATATTCACATATTGAATTTATTTTAGTTAGTGTTCTTTATTTATTATTTGGTGGGCTATATCTATTTTTGGATAGAGATAACATTAAACATAATTACATAGTAATTGCCTCATTAGGATTAATCTTTATTTTAGATATGATTATGTCCATCATTATGAAATCACCACAGGATATGATGGTTTTAGGTTTGCATGGTGAATATTGGATGTGCCATTTTGAAATCGATAGCTTTTATCGTTTCCAGTCAATATTTAGATTCTTTGTTATTTTGTCTAATACATATTTTGTTATTTATTTATTTCCTCAAAAACTTAATAACAAAGGCAAATTATTAACAATGTTTTACATTGTGACGTTTGTTTGTACGATACTAATTCTTTATAGCTTTATATTTGAATTCAATCATTATATCGATTTCTTTAAGTTTGCTTTTAAAGGCGATCCACAAGGAATGTTTTTATCTTCTCCTAAAAGTGTTTTTCCAAACAAAAATTCATTCGCCTTTATCTTGTTTTTAAATATTGTTTCTTTGTTATTAATTAACCATTACACCAGAAGAAAATGGGTATATATTTTTGTTGCTGTATCGTACTTTTTAATTTTATTAACAATATGCAAAAGCATCATTATTTTATCTTTTGTTTTGATTTTCCTTTATGTTATTTATCGCTTAGTCGTAACTTTCAAAGAAAATAAAAATAGAAATATTACCTTAATTAGTATTATTGGTGGATCCATTTTATTAATTATGATTTGCTTATTCGCTATAACTCCGTTAAGAAACTGGATTTATAGTAATTTGATAAATGTTGGTGATCGGACAATCGAAGTCAGAGAATATATCTGGAGTAATGCGAGAATAATTTTAAACGGTAGTGGTTGGTTTACCGGTAAGGGTTATGGTACTTTTAACGCTCTTATTAGTGTCTATAACCACTCTGATCCAGGTGGTGGAGAAGGCTTTACCACTAATGCTCATAATGGATATTTAGAAATGCTTGGTGAAGGCGGAATCCTTTATCTATTATTAGCGGTAATCGGACAAGCCTATCTTATCTATCAATGCGTTAAGAATTTTAAAAAAGATAGAGATTTATCTCTATTCACTTTACTTTTAATGACTTTATTACTTATTTATATGATCTTTGAAGTTATGGTTCCAACCTTTACCACAACCTTAGAATATTTAGCGATGAACGCTTTATTGTTCGTTCCTGTTCTAGCGATGAAATATGAGAAGCAAGAAATGCTTCAAAAAGTTAGACTATCTTCTAAAGCAAATATAGTATTTAGCATTTACGTATATGTCTCTACTTTAGTTATTGTTGGTTTATCTTCATCTATGATGATGTGGAACACAAATATATTAAGAACATTATTTATTGTTTTGTTATCACTTCTTTATGTAGCTTCAATTTGTATTTCATGTATTTTCATCAAAATAAATAAAGATTATTTAAAAGATGTTATTGTTTTCAATACTATCCTTTTATTATTAATCGGATTATCTATCTTATTATCTACTATTTACACTAGCGTTACGATGATTGTTATTTCTATTGTTTTGGCTTTATTCATCTTATTAACGGTCAATATGATATTTGTTAAATTCCCTTTAGCGAGAAGAATTGATGAATGCCATGAAGAATTAAATAATCGTTTGCTCGGCTTATCTTATAAGATTAGCAATAAAAACAATATAGATGTATAATTGGTTAAAATTTGTTATTTTAAATATTGAGGTATAAATTATGGAAGAAACAAACAAAAACTTACCAGTGGTTGAAAACCAATTCAATTTTAGAAACATCGGTAAAGCCATCAATAAATTTAAATGGTTCATTCTTGGCGCCACTGTTGTTGGTGGTGTTGCCGGATATTTAATATTCTCAAAAGGTGTGAATCCAGGAAGAGAAAGAATGGTCTCATCTTTTGAATTTAATATCAATGCGAAGCCAAAAATCGCGGAAGGCGTGACCATTAAACAAGAAGAAATGGCCACACAAACTCTTTATCTTTCCGATAGTAGCATTTTCTCTTATACAGATGTTGTTTCTAAAGAAAGACTAAACGCTGTTAAAGAAAAGAATCCTCAAGAATTTGGCAAAATTAATACCGATAAGATGGCGGAAAATGGTGGTATTAGTATTTCTAGAGCCTCATATACTGATCAAACTACTGGCCGTGTCGTTTTTGAATATCCAGCTCGTTATACTTTAAGCGCTAGTAAGAGTTATTTTGCTAACGAAAAACAAGCTAAATCCTTTATCGATGCCTTATTGAACTATCAATTAGAAGTGGCTAAAACCGCTAATGACAATTATGAAATCATGGATTATTTAAGCGGAAATGATAATAGCTCCTATGGTTTGTTTGTTAATAATTTAAAATCTGAATATGATGCTATTGATAAATGCTTTGAAACTCTTATTAAAGATTTTGATTATTCTTCCAGAGGTAATTCTAATGGTGATACATTAAATAAACTTTATAGTTCATTTATTTCTTCATATGAATACGGGGCTAGCAACTTAATTCTTCAATATGAAGGTGATTTATATCATAACCACTTAGTGGATTATCATACTGTTACTGTGGAAAGCCTTACTTCACAAGCTGAAGCTTATAAAGAAAATTTAAGAAATAATCTAATTGATTTAAAATCATTAGAAGTTGCATTAGAAAAATTAATTACTGTAAAAATCAATAATTTAGAAGGAAATACTTCAGTTATTGAAAAAGAAATTATTAAAACCAATGAAGAAATTCTAAAGATTAAAGAGATCGATGCAAAATATATAAAGGAAATAATCAATTTAGGATATACAGTTCCAAGTGAAGTTACATTAGAAAATATCGATCAAATAATATACGAACCCACTAATGAAGGCGTCATTCAATCAATGACTGCGGGAGAAGCAAGTTGGAAAAAACAATGTGACGATTTCAAAATCGCACTTAATGAAGTATCAACTAGATTACAAGCTGATAGAAAAACAACTAGTGACGTTTATGGTTTTGTGAATAATCAATACCGTAATCAAGTGAACTATTTCACCTCGGGTGTTGCGAAAATGGAAGGACATGTTAGTAGTGTAATCGGTTTAGCGGTTGGTGCTGTTGGCTTATTCCTCATCTCTACGCTTGTCTTCACACTTGTTTATATCGCTAAAAAAGATAAGTTCGAAAAGAAAGAAAAATAAAAAAATAATTTGCTTTTGAAATAAAAATATTGGAGACCTCTATTCAGAGATAAGCTCCAATATTTTTTTATTCACCTTTTGGCTATCAAATATTTCTTCAACTTTTTTGCGGGCGTTTTTACCGTATTGTTCCAGTATTTCTTTATGCTTAAATAGGTTAATAATTTCTTGAGCGGTTCCTTCGATATCATGAGGGTTAGTTAATATGCCGGTTTCTTTATCAAAAACACATTCATTAACACCGACATTTTTATATGCCACAGTGGCTTTAGACATCGCCATTGCTTCTAATATCGATCTAGGTAATCCTTCACGATATGTTGATGGTAGTAAAAGTAGTGAGGAATTTTTGATATAAGGTTTAACATCATTTGTGCTTCCTAAATAATTGATGTCTTTATTTTCGATATATTCTTTTAAATCTTCTTTAGTGATAGAGGCTTCTTTTCCTAATAGATTAAAGGTGATGTTTGGATTAATCTCTCTAACTTTTTTGGCTATTTTACAAAAATCGTAAACACCCTTATTTTCAATTAATCGAGACATCATGAGCACTGAATCTTCTTTTGGAAGAGGTGATGTTTCAAATTTAGAACAATCGATTCCGATACCAGGGATGACAACTCCTTGTTTCGAAGAACAAATTTTGTGTTCCAAAAAATATTTATGATCATCATGATTTAAAAAGAAAACTTTCTTAGCTTTTTTAAACGCGCCCCTATACATGTGCGTACACACGTATCTTATTAACTTTCCTTTAAAATTCTTTGGTTGAAAAGGATCGCCTAAACCTTCTACCATTGGATAGATATTTCTTATGCCTGCTTGATAAGCAGCCTTCACGCCAACAGTGTTTGGCTTAATAAAAAATGACATGACAACATCAGGTTTTACTTCTTTTATATAACTTCTGATGGCTTTTTTAAGCTTCATAAGTTTAATTGGATTCATGCTTCTATTTGTAAATCTAATTAGTTTGGCAGTGGTAAAAGAAGATATCTCTTCTAAGCGATCTTCATCACCCGTAATTACATAAGTTTGGTGCCCCTTAGAATTTAGATATTCGACAAGTTCTTTTCGAAAGCTAACAACTGTCCAGCTAGCCTCACAAATTAATAGGATTTTCATATCAAACGTAGAATAGCAAAAAGTTTTATCTTTTTCAACTATCCAAAATAAGTCCTTGCCTTTTATCTTTATGTTTGGTTAAATAATGACGTTTCATTTATGGAATATCAATTAAAAGGCCATCAAAAATTTTATCTCGTAATTAAGAGATTCTTAGATATATTATTCTCCTTTATTGCCATCTTATTATTAGGATGGGTTATTCTCTTAATTTGCATTCTTCAAAAGATTTTTAATAAAGGGACAATTCTTTTTGTTCAAGAACGTGTTGGGCAACACGATAAGCCCTTTAAATTATTAAAATTTCGTTCCATGACACAAAATGTCAATCACGAGATGACTTCCGCTCAAGTTGGCGATATCAATAACTACACAACTAAATTTGGTCGGATTTTAAGAAAGTCTTCGCTTGATGAATTACCACAATTATTTAATGTTTTTATTGGTCAAATGAGTTTTATCGGTCCAAGACCACTTATTGATAAGCATGAAGATGCGATAACTATTCAAAAAAGAAGAGAAAATGGTTCTATTCATCTAAAACCAGGCATCACTGGTCTAGCACAAATTTCTGGACGTATTAATCTAGATCCAGAAAAGAAAGGTGAATATGACGGGCAATACTATCAAAAAATTTCCCTTGGAATGGATATCAAGATATTCTTTAAAACCTTCTTTAAAGTCATTAGAAGAGAAGATACAGAGAAAAAGCCGAATTAGTCGGTTTTTTATTTTAAATAAAATTGATTTTTATTATAGTGTTGCCTAAAACATTTTTTTGTTTTAGAATGTTAGCGGCTTTCCAGTATGGACAAAATATGTTTTATTAGATGTTATAAAAGCGAAGGAGATTATATTTCTGATGGTTTTAAAAAACTCGGCTATCAGATCTATATCCCATATAAAGATACAAATCTCTTCCGTCGTTTAATTAGAGAATTTTGGTTTAGATTACACTTACCTGGCAAAAAGATTTTCTTTAATAAAAAACTATTAAAGGTTGATTCTGAAGTTTTTGTAGTTAGCGATCCATTAATGTGCAAACAATTTTTATATTGGCTTAAAGATACTCATCCTAATTCCAGAATTTGTTTAAATTATGAAAATCGCGTTAACAAAACTTTCAACCCCGAACTAGTGGATTCAAATATTATTGAAAAATGGTCGTATGATAAAGACGATTGCGAAAAATACCATATGAATTTTGTTCATGCCGCACTCGTGGAATCTTATATGTTTGACGCTAGGGAAAATAATAACATTGAATATGATGTCTTATTCCTTGGAAGAGATAAAAATCGCTTAGGGTATTTAGAAGAATTAGAAAGTAAACTTAAGGAAAAGAATTTAAAAACTTACTTCTATATATGCGCTGATCGCTCATTTTTGAAATTTAAGAATAAAAAATATAAACCACTTATGTCATATACCGACTACTTGGAATTAGTAAAGAAGAGTCGAGCTATTTTAAATATCATGCCAGATGGGCAAACAAGCATCACGCAAAGAGAAATTGAATCTGCATTTTATAACATAAAGTGTATTACGAATAATAAAGGTGTTTTAACATCTGATTTATATGATAAAAGCCGATATTTTGTTTTAGGTGTTGATGATTTTGAAGAGATTGATAAGTTCTTAAAAGAACCATTTAAACCAGCTCCGAAAGAAATTATTGATCGTTATACGATAAAAACATACGCCAAGACTTTTATAGAGCATAAACCAGTCAAAGAGTAATTAGAGTATATGTTTTTAGGATACTTTCTTTTAGTTATCGCGTTCGCGTGTGCGCTCATATGGCCGCGCTCGAAATGGGCTGCTCTTGGCATCCTTCTTTTTATGTTTATTATTTATGGATTTAGTTCATTTTCTGGCGATTCAGAGATCTATGAACTAGTTTATAAAAATGTCGGACAAGGAAAAATGATGAGTGAATTCGAACCCGCTTTTACTCTTATCATGCTCCTATGCAATGCTTTACACATGCCATTTTTAGGATTCCGTATTGTACTAGCAGTTATTTATCTAGCGCTTTTATATCGTGTCGTTAATAAATATACCAATTGTCCAGCGATGGTTTTATTTATTGTTTTATTATTCCCGTTCACTTACTTTTTCTCTGTTTTAAGAGCAGGTTTATCAGGAATTATCATTTTATTAGGTGTTGATCATCTAGTTAAAATGAAAAAGTTATGGATTCTTAAATTTTTAATTTATGTAGTAATTGCAGCGCTTTTCCATTATTCAGCCATTATATTCTTACCTTTAATATTAGTAACTGGTAGAAAAAGAAAAAGCACAGGTTTTATTTTCATTTCTCTCTTGTTAGCGGTACTAGTTTATATCCTATTTAATATGGGAACGATTTATAAATTTTTATCCATCTTCACTAATAGAGGAAAGATTTTATCTTGGGTCTCTTTTGAAAATGTGACTGATAGAAGCAACACAAAAGGTATTATTGGATCTTTATTAGTGGTAGTGGCTAACATCGGTTTGATGATTTTTGCCAATCGCATCTACGATAAGGCACATAAAACAATTGGATATGATTTGAATTCCTATCCGGCAAGACTAGCTAATGTCACCAAATATATCAATATCATCATGATTATCATTTGCCCGTTCTTATTTATTACCAGTGTTTATTTAAGATTTATTTGGGTAGTACTACCATTAAATTTCTGTGTTTTAGTTAATGCCGCTGAATTATTATCAATTCAATCGGTCAAGACTGGATCTACTTTATATAAGAGTTTGTCTTTTAACTCTTTACCAATAATTGCTTATTCAGCATTATTATTTATTTTTGCAAATCTACCGTATGCTGGTACTGATATTGACGGATTCTTGATTTTCAAGAATAATTATATTTTGAATTTTTTAGGTATGTAATATGGCGGTCACGAAGAAACAATTTGTATCCAGTGCGTTTTGGAAAATACTTGAACAATTCCTTTCCAAAGGAGTTTCTTTATTAATCTCTATCTTGCTAGCTCGTTTACTAGATGCTAGTGTCTTTGGCCTTATTGCCTTAACCGCTGTTTTTACCAACTTGAGCGATATTCTTGTTGATGGTGGTTTTTCTACCGCACTTATCTCGAAGAAAGAAGTGGATGACGTTGATTACTCTAACTCTTTATTTGTTAGTTTTTCGACATCAACTGTTTTATATTTAATAACTTTCTTTATCGCCCCTCTTGTTGCGGGCTATTATAACGAAGCTTTATTAACAGCGTTATTAAGAGTAATTGCGATAACTTTCTTCATCCAAGCTTTTGCTGCTACTAGAACAGCCGTAGTCACAAGACAGATGAAGTTTAGAACTTTATTTATTTGTAATTTAATTTCCACAATTGTTTCAGGAATTATTGGCGTTGTGGCCGCTTATATTATTGTGAAAAGATTCCCAGATAATCCAGAATATGGTGTTTGGGCCATTGTTATACAAAGATTAACTCAACAAGCAATTTTAACAATTATCCTTTTCGTGGCAGTCAGATGGAGACTTCATTTCAAGATTAATTGGAAGAGGATGAGAGGGCTTCTTCTTGCTAGTTTAGGCATTGTTTCCGCTTCTTTAATTGCTTTTGTCGGTAATAGTATGTTTAGTTTGGTTATTGGTAAGATCTATTCAGTCACAGAATTAGGCTACTATGATAAAGGACCTTCTTTACCGATGCAGATGTCCTTATATTTGTTCGGGGCGATAACTAGTGTTCTTTTGCCAACATTAGTGAGTTATAAAGGCGATAAAGACATGATTAAGATGGTAGTGAGAAGAGTGGTCACATTAACCGCTTTCTTGTTAGCTCCGATGATGATTGGCATGGCCGTTGTTTCTAAAGAAATTATTGTGGTTTTATACACTGATAAATGGTTACCTATGTTAAAGATCATGCAATTATCATGTTTATTTTATTTAGCCACTCCTTTTATGTTAATTAATTGCCAAGTGTTTTTATCTCTTGGTCATACAGCCTTGCGTATTAAAACGGAATTAATTCGACTAGCGTTAATCGCTATTGGTATCTTTGGATTTGCTGTGGGTTTGAAATGCGATATCTATCAATTATGTTTAATTAGTTCAATTATCGCCATCATTTCAATGTTAGTGAGCTTCTTTGATGTTTGGCGATTAATTAATTACAACATCTTTGAAGCCCTATCAGACGTCATATTACCGTTATTCATTGCGGGAACAATGGGCGTTCTTCTTTATAGAAGTGATCATTTAGGTTTATTTAGTTATGGTATTAGTTCTATCACAGTGACAAATATCATCACTTTAATCATCAAAGTTTTGTTTGGCATTGTGTTTTACTTTGCGGTGGCTAAAGCCATGCATGTTCCGGGTTATAACGAAATATTTGATGTTCTTAAAGGATTTGTTAATAAAGGCAAAAGTAAAGATAAAAAAGAGGTGACTAGTAATGCGTAGATTATTAATCACTTATGAAAAAATTATCCCCACAATTTCTCTAACATATGAATTGTTTCATAGAAAACATTTTTTAGATCAAGGAATGATAGTCTCTTTTAAAAATGTGAGAGAAGTTACAAAAGAGGACTTAAAAAATAACGACGCTATATATTTAGCTAGACCAAACGATGTGATAAGTGCAAAGCTTGCTAAACAAGCACAAAAATCTGGATTATTTGTCATGACCTTCTGTGATGATGATTTGTTCCATCTTCCTAAAGGATTACCGAATATCCCATATCGTAAAAGGATGTTAAAAAAATGCCTTATTAATTCTAATATTTTCATCACTAATAGTGCCTTCTTTGCTAAACAAAGATATGGATTAACAATAGATAAAAGATATTTTCTTATTAATACGATTGTAGATTCCAAGGAAATGGTCACCCATTTAGATAATGAAAAAGTGAAATTCCTTTATGCTGGTTCTGTCACTCATAAACCATTATTTAATAAGTTTCTAAGTCCAATATTTGAGAAATTCATGAAGGAGTACGGCTCTAAAGTTAGTTTTACTTTTATTGGGGTTCATCCAGATGTCGAAGAATATCAAAAATATGGAGAAATAAATTTTTATCCATCGATGTCATTAGATAATTATCGAAAATTTGTTAAAGATAATAATTTTGATTATGGAGTAGCTCCATTAATTAGTGATAATTTTACCAAGTGCAAATATTTTAATAAATATTTAGAATATTCATTGTCCGGCATAGTAGGAATTTTTTCAAATACTGAACCTTATAGTCCAGTTATTAATAACGGAATTAATGGTTATTTAGTTAATGATGACCCGGAAGAATGGTATAGCGCTCTTAAAGTTGCGGTGGATCAATATTCAAAACGAAAAGAAATTGTTGAAACCGCCCAAGAAGATATACGAAATAATTATTCTTCTAAAAAGATTTTCGGTTCATTATTTGAAAATATTCCCGAATTATTAAATCATGACCGTGGAAATAAGAAAGTTTATGGACTTGGTTTAATAAAATTAAACTATCGTATACATCGTTTATTTGATATTACATATCTCTTGTTGTATCATTTATTCAGCAAAGGACCTAGAGGTTTAATTAAACAAATTAAACTGCATCAACAAGAATCTAAGGCGAACGCCGTATTGGAGGAAAAATAAAATGAAAGGTATTATTTTGGCTGGAGGCGCCGGCACAAGACTATATCCCTTAACAATGGTTACATCAAAACAATTATTACCTGTTTATGATAAACCAATGATTTATTACCCATTATCAGTTTTAATGCTTGCAGGTATTAGAGAAATATTAATTATTTCTACTCCTACTGACCTACCAAACTTTGAGAGATTATTAGGTGATGGCAGCAAATTTGGTATCAGATTATCATACGCTGTTCAAGAAACACCAAATGGTTTAGCTCAAGCTTTTGTTATCGGAGAGAAATTCATCAACGGTGATGCCTGTGCTTTAGCTTTAGGTGACAATATCTTCTATGGTAGTGGTCTTTCTCACATTTTAAAGAAAGCCGCGATGGAGGCTGATGCAGGTGCCGCGACAATATTCGGATACTATGTTAAAGATCCTGAAAGATTTGGCATCATGGATGTTGACGCTAACGGAAATATTAAATCTGTTGTGGAAAAACCAAGATTTCCAAAATCAAATTACTGTATAACAGGACTATATTTTTATCCAAACGACGTTGTGGATTTTGCCAAAAAGGTCAGACCAAGTTCACGTGGCGAATATGAAATTACTTCATTGAACGCTCTTTATTTAAGAAAGAGAAGACTTAAGGGCAAAGTATTAGGACGTGGATTTGCTTGGTTAGATACGGGAACAGTTGATTCCTTGATGCAAGCGGCAGAATTCGTTCAAATGACTGAAGCAAGACAAGGTGTCAAGATTTCTGCACCTGAAGAAATTGCTTATCATTATGGTTGGATTTCTAAAGAAAAACTTGTCGAAACCGCTGAAAAATATGGTGCTTCTCCATATGGAAAACACTTAATGAATGTTGCGGAAGGAAAACTTATTTATTAATTATGGGCAAACTAACTTTTCATAAAACGGAAATTGAAGGTGTCTATATTATAGAACCACAGGTATTTGGTGATACCCGTGGTTATTTTATGGAGACCTATAGCGAAAGAGATTTTTTAGAACAAGGATTAAATATTAAATTTGTTCAAGACAATCAATCCGCTTCACATAAAGGCGTCTTAAGAGGACTTCATTTTCAAAAACACTTTCCTCAAACTAAATTAGTGAGAGTGTTAACTGGAGAAGTTTTTGATGTTTGTGTGGATTTAAGAAGTGGCAGCAAAACTTATGGTAAATGGATTGGCGTTATCCTTTCAGGAGAAAATAAAAAACAATTTTTGATTCCAAAGGGATTTGCGCATGGTTTTTTAGTATTAAGCGATTATGCGGAATTCGCTTATAAATGTGATGATTTCTATCATCCTGAAGATGAAGGTGGAATTATATATAATGACCCTGGAATCGGTGTCAATTGGCCTGAAGTGGGCAAAATTGAATTAAGTGAAAAAGACACGAAACACCCGACATTACAAGAGTGCGGTTTTAAATGGAAAATGTAATCACTAATAACAATGAACAGCTATCGTTAAATACAAATGAACGACATTATGGTTTAGACCTTCTTCGTATCATTTGTATGGTGATGGTTTTATTTAGGCATGTTTCCCATTATGGTTATCAAGCTGGAATAATTATTGATGGGAGTCCGGATTTTTATATCCGATTAATAACTAATGGTTTTTCTAACTTTTTAGTTAATTGTTTTATTTTGATAAGTGCTTTTTTCTTGGTCGGCCAAAAGTTTAAACTAAGCCGTATTTTTAAATTACAACTTATCGTTTCTTTTTGGCTCATTATTAGTGCGATTATCCTCTTTAGCCTTAATCCGCCTCAAGGTTTTACTTGGGAATATCTTATTCCATTTTTCCCAGTGACCTTAAACGCTATATGGTTTTACACCTGTTATGTAGCCATGTGCCTAGTTTCCCCTTTATTAAATTTAGCGATTAGACATATGAATAAAAGTAGTCATTTATTAACGTGTATTCTTCTTTCTGTTCTCGCCGTTTTAATCAATAATATATTAGGATTCACTAATAATTTTTCCTTTGGAAATGGTCATAGTTTTCCTTGGTTTATAGTCTTATATTTTATTGGCGCTTATCTAAAACTTTATGTTAATAGCAAAAACATTAAAATGTGGCTTTTGATTGTCATTTATTTATTATCGTGTGGATTACTAATTGGTGATTGGTTTTTATTAAGTTATTTAAAAGGTATTCCTGGATTTTTCGCAGAATATGTTAATCCCGATCACCCCTTTGACTATAATTCGATTTTTACATTAGTGTCTTCGATTTCTATTTTTCTCATTTTTTACAAAATAAAAGTTAGAAATAAAACATGTCAAAACGCTATTAAGTTTATGGCACCACACATGTTCGCTATTTATATTTTGGATAGGGATAATATTAGAAACTTGCAATGCGATTTCACTTTTCAAAAAATCGTTTCAAAAATCCCCTCTCCTATTACACAAGTGATACTCGTTGTAATTATGCTTTTTGTCTTAAGAGTACTACTAGATGTGTGTCGTTCATTTTTATTTAAGTTATTTGAAAGTAGAAAATGGTATAATAATTTTATTAAAAAATTAGATTCATTCCCTTATCGGGTGATAGATAGATTAAATTTTAAGGAGAAAACTATATGACAGTATTAGTAACAGGTGGAGCGGGTTTTATTGGCTCGAACTTTATTTATTACATGCTTAAAAAACATCCAGATTACAAAATTGTCTGTGTGGATTGTTTAACATATGCAGGTAATATGTCCACGTTAGAGGAAGCGCTAAAGAATCCTAATTTCAAATTTTATAAAGTAAATATTTGTGATAGAGAAGCGGTGGACAAAGTTTTTGAGGAAACTCACCCTGATATCGTGGTAAATTTTGCTGCGGAAAGTCATGTCGACCGTTCTATTGAAGATCCAGAAATATTCTTAAAAACAAATATTTTAGGTACAGCGACAATGATGGATGCATGTCGTAAATACGGTATTAAAAGATATCATCAGGTATCCACTGATGAAGTTTATGGTGATTTACCATTAGATAGACCGGATTTATTCTTTACTGAAGAAACTCCAATTCATACTTCTAGTCCATATAGTAGTAGTAAAGCAGGAGCGGATCTTTTAGTTCTTGCTTATCATAGGACATTTGGTTTACCCGTGACTATTTCTCGCTGTTCAAATAACTATGGTCCATATCATTTCCCAGAAAAATTAATTCCATTAATGATCGCTAACGCTTTAAACGATAAGCCTCTTCCTGTTTATGGGAAAGGAGAAAACGTTAGAGACTGGTTATATGTTGAAGACCACTGCAAAGCCATCGACCTCATCATTCATAAAGGTCGAGTTGGCGAAGTCTATAATATCGGTGGTCATAACGAGATGAGAAATATCGATATCGTTAAATTAATTTGTAAAGAACTCGGAAAACCAGAATCTCTTATCACCTATGTTACTGATAGAAAAGGCCATGATATGAGATATGCGATTGACCCCACTAAAATACATAACGAATTAGGCTGGTTACCAGAAACCAAGTTCTCTGATGGTATTAAAAAAACCATCAAATGGTATTTAGAACATAAAAAGTGGTGGGAAGATATCATTTCTGGTGAATATCAAAACTACTATAAAAAAATGTATAGCAATAGATAGGCATTAGTTGTAAACTAATTTGGTCAATAAGGAGACTATTAATTATGGCAATTCAAGTATTAAAGCCAAAATTCCATGTCGAGGAATGTTTAGCAGAAATTAGAGAATGTTTAGAAAAAGGTTGGACCGGAATGGGTTTTAAAACCGTCCAATTTGAAGAAGAATGGAAAAAATATACCGGACATAAATATGCTTATTATTTAAATAGCAACACTGTCGGTCTACATCTTGCATTCAAAATCTTAAAGATGAGATATAACTGGAAAGATGGAGACGAAGTTATTACCACTCCAATTACCTTTGTATCTACCAACCTCGCAATTTTATACGAAAATTTAAAACCAGTTTTCGCTGACGTTGATGAAGAATTATGTTTAGATCCAGAAGATGTCGAAAGAAAGATTACTAACAAAACTAGAGCCATTATTTTCGTCGGTTATGGCGGAAGAGTGGGACAACTTAAAAAGATTTTAGAAATCGCCAAGAAGCACAATTTAAGAGTTGTTTTAGATGCCGCTCATATGTCTGGAACTAGATATGATGGTACTTTCCCAGGAACTTGGGAAGGCGTTGATGTGGCGGTTTATTCTTATCAAGCTGTGAAGAATTTAGCGACAGGCGATTCAGGCTGTATCTGTTGGAATGACGCCGAAAGCGCTGAACTTAATAAACAACTCGCCTGGTGTGGTATTAATAAAGACACCTATGCGAGAAGCAATAAGGGTACTTATGCTTGGAAATATGATGTCGACTATGTCGGTTATAAATATAACGGCAACGCCATCATGGCTTCTATCGCTTTAACCCAATTAAAATATTTGGATAAGGAAAACGAAAGAAGAAGAGAAATTGTTAAGATGTATAACGAAGGATTTAAAAATAATCCAAAGATAAAAATCATCCCAGCGACCCATCCAGAAGAATGCTGCTACCACTTATATGAATTAGCGGTCCCAGATAGAGAAGCGCTTCTCGATTACTTAAGCCAATTTGAAATTAACTGTGGTGTTCACTATAGAGATAACACCGAATATAAAATATTTGCCTTTGGTCATGGGACATGTCCAAAAGCTCACGAAATATCTCAACATTTAATCACCATGCCTTTACATATGTGGTTAACTGATGAAGATGTGCAATTAATCATTAAGAAAGTTAATGAATTTGTAAAATAAAAATGGAAAAGATTACTAGAGATTTATTTATTAACGAAAATAAACTATTCGAACTAGTATTTGATTGCTTTAAATCTGCGGGAATGGATGCAAATGATGCGGAAATTTCCGCAAATTTGCTAATTAAAACCGACAAATGGGGCATTCATACTCATGGTTTGAAGAATTTAGCTGGCTATATTGCTAAAGCAAAAGTTGGTGGTGTTTCCTTCACCAATAAGCCAGAAATTATCAAGGAGTTTCCTTCTATTGCTTTAGTTGATGCTCATAACACTTTCGGATTTGTTTCTGGCACATTTGGTATGAATAAGGCTATTGATATGGCGGATAAAACCGGTATCGGCATGGTAGTAGTGAAGAACAGCTCTCATTTTGGCGCTGGTTCTTGCTATGGGAATATTGCGGCAGAAAAAGGTTTTATCGGTATCGCCATGAGTAATGTTGATAAGAAGATGTCTATTCCTGGAACAATTGGTATGACAATGGGTCATAATCCATTCTGTTTATGTGTTCCAGCTTCAATTATTCCTTCTGTCTGTTTAGATAGTTCTTCAAGTAACACATCTTCCCTAA
This sequence comes from Bacilli bacterium, assembly GCA_045113315.1. Lineage (GTDB taxonomy): Bacteria > Bacillota_I > Bacilli_A > RFN20 > CAG-826 > RUG13091. The sequence goes on along the minus strand of JBGUIX010000001.1, from coordinate 77,107 downwards.
GGGTTCTTGGAGCAAAGGCTAAAGGTGAAAAGATTCCGTTCGGCTGGATTACCGATAAAGATGGTTTGCCCACTGATGATCCAAGTCATTATCCAGAAGAAGGTGCTTTGTTACCTTTAGGTAATTACAAAGGCTATGGTATTGCTTTTTTCATCGATGTGATGACTGGTGTTCTCGCCTCTAGCTTGAATAGTGTTTCCGATGATATTCCGTCTTGGTGTTTCGACTTAGAAAAACCAAATATGGTTTCACATACTTTTATTGCTATTAACGCTAAACTTCTTGCTAGTGACTACATCGAACAAGTTGACAAGATGATTAAGGATGCAAAGAATAACAAAAAAGCCAAGGGTGTTAGTGAAATAACAGTTCCTGGCGAAGATATGTGGAAGAGATTTAAAGATGCTGAACAAAAGAAAGAAGTTTATTTGCCAAAAGATGTCGTAGATGAACTTGTTAAGGTGATAGATTACGATAAGCTCTTCGGAGAAAAATAATGAAAAAGATTTTATTTGTTAATGGTTCATATAATGAAATACCGCTTATTAACGCCGCTCATAAATTAGGAATGTTTGCTATCACATCCGGAAATGATCCTCATGGAGACGGGCATCCCTTTGCGGATCAATATATTCCTGGCGATTATTCTAAATGTGAAGTTATTTTAAATATTGCTAAAGAAAACAAAGTCGATTACATATGTTCTTGTGGTAATGATTTTGGTGCCATTTCTGCATCATACGCTTGCGAAAAATTAAATTTACCAGGCCATGATACTTTTGAAGTGTGCAAATATTTTCATGAAAAAGACCAATTTAAGAAACTATGTTCCAAACTTAATTTATGCACTCCAAAATCTTATTCATTTAATAGCATAGAAGAAGCTATCAAACATTTAGATAGTGTTACTTTCCCACAGATTGTTAAACCCTCCGATTTAGGTGGCGGAAAAGGAATTCAAGTTGTTAATAGTTATGAAGAAGGCGTTGAAGCAATCAAAATTGCTTATAAGATGTCTAATATCAAAACTATTTTGATTGAAGATTATATTCTTGGAGAACAACACGGTTACACTTGTTTTATTAAAGACGAGAAAGTTGAATTTGTTTATTATACGGATGATTTTTCTTATTTGAATCCATATATGGTTTGGGTGGCTATCCCTCATGAAAAAGGTAAGGATGAAGCATTAGTTAAAAAAATTTCCGCTGATGTGGAACTAATGGCGAAACATCTTCATATGGCGGATGGTTTTTTAACTATTCAAATTATTGTTAAAAACGGGGTTCCTTATTATATCGAAACCATGAGAAGATGTCTTGGTAATTTACATTATCAATGTATTTCATGGGATTTAGGTATCGATGCTTATGAATTATTTGTCGCTAATGAATGTGGACTAGATTTAAGTAATTATTTAAAGAAAGAATATCCTCTACTTTCCTATAGTGCTTTCATGGGTATTTATGCCGATAAAAATGGTTGTTTCACAGGATATTCAATCGATGAAAAATATAAAAAATATGTTAGAAATGAAATGCTAATTGAAAAAGTCGGTTATGAAATAACGGATTATTTAAGACAAAAATTAGGAATGATTTTCTTTACTTTTAATAGTGAGAAAGAAAGAAATGAATTTGTAAATAACATGACTAAAGTTATTAAAGTTCATGTAAAGTGAGGATTTACTATGAGTCAGATTAAATTATTAGATTGTACAGTTCGTGATGGTGGTTATCTAAACGACTGGAATTTTGGTAGAAGTGTATTAATTGAAACTGTTCAAAGATTAGCTAATGCTGGTATCGATTATATCGAAGTTGGTTTTTTAGATGATCGTAGACAATTTGATATTAATAGAAGTATCTTTCCAAATACCGAAAGTATTAAAACAATTTATTCAAAAGTTGATAAGAAAAATTCCAAATTGATGGGAATGATCGATTTTGGAACTTGTGATATTTCTAATATCGAACCTAGAGAAACATCTTTTATCGATGGAATTAGAGTTATTTTTAAAAAAGAAAAAATGGAAAGAGCGATGGCTTTTTGTAAGCAAGTCAAAGAACTTGGATATGAAGTGTTTTCACAACTTGTTTCCACAACAACTTATGAAGAAGAAGATTTTAAAAGAATCATCGCTTTAGCTAATGAAGTTAAGCCCGCGGCTGTCAGCATTGTTGATACTTATGGATTAATGGATGAAGTGGAACTTGGAAGAATCATTGATAGACTCGATAGTGGTCTTGATGAAAAAATCATGCTTGGCTTCCACGCTCATAACAATTTCCAATTAGCTTTTTCCAATGCTTCAAGATTTTTAAATAAACATACTAACCGTATCTTTTTAGCGGATGGTACTTTGTATGGTATGGGTAAGGGTGCAGGTAACGCACCTATTGAGTTACTAGCTCATTTCGCTAATAAATATTACCAAGCATCATATGGTATCAATCAAATTTTAGAGGCGATTGATTCTAACATTTTAAAATTATTTGGTAAGAACAATTGGGGCTATTCTATGAAATTCTATTTAGCAGGCACTAATAGAGTTCACCCTAATTATTTAAGTGATTATATTTCGGCTGGATATCTATCTATTTCTGAAATAAATAATATCTTAAAAGATATTAAAGAAGAACATAAACTCTATTATGATAAAAACGAAAGCAATCGAGTAATCGAAGAACACGCGAATGAGGTGTCTAGTTTGTCAAAAGAATCTATAAATAGATTAACTAAAGAATTAAAAGACCAACCGATTTTGTTAATCGGGCCTGGTGAAACTTTAGTGGGTGAAAAAAGAAAGATTAACTCTTTTATAAAGAGCCATAACCCAATTGTTATTTCTGTTAATTTTCTACCCAGTGGCTATAAGACAAACTACATATTCGTCACTAATTCTAGAAGATTATGTTCTTTATTAAACTGTGATGTTGATAAAGATAAAAAAGTTATCGCCACATCTAATTTATCAGAAATTACTTTTAAGTTTGATTACCGCATCGATAATTTATTCTTACAAGATAATTCTGCCGCACGTGATAGCGCTATTATTATGGCGTTAAAATTACTAAAAGAATGTTCAGTTCAATCCGTTTATCTAGCAGGATTTGATGGATATAAATCTTCATTTGAAGAAAACTTTGTTAATATTAGCAATAGTTATGGTTGGAAAGAACCATACCCTGGATTCCTCAATAGTTATATTAGAGGTGAGATTAGAAAAATCTCTAAGAAGATGAATATCGAATTTGTGACTACATCAATGTTTGAAAACGAGGATTAATATGAATTTAACCATTAATGATTTTGACATTGTTGTCTTTGATTTAGATGGCACTATTTATAATGGCGATACATTAATTACTTCCGCAGATAAAGTGGTGGATTTTTGTCGTCAAAACAAAAAGAAAATCATTTTTGGTACTAACAATTCTGGTAAAAATCGCCAGCAAATTGCCGATAAATTAAATAAAATCGGTATTTCCTGTTCTGAAGAAGAGATAATTACTTCCGCTTTTTTGGCGGGTATTTATCTAAAAGAAAACCATATAAATGACATCTATGTTTTTGGTAGCGATAATTTAAAAAAAGAAATCATCTCTAACGGAGTTAATATTGTCGATGAAAAAGAAGCGAAAAATCTTCTCATTGGTTTTAAAAAAGATTATGACTATGAAGATTTATCAAAAGCTTTTAGAGTAGCTAAAAAAGCTAATCATTTTATTGTTTGTAATAAAGATAGAACCTACCCATCAAATGACGGAACTTTATATCCCGCATTAGGTTATATTACTAGTTCCATTGAATGGTGCGCCAATCGTCAAGCGGATGTGATGATTGGTAAACCAGATCCATATATGCTTTCCTATATCGCTAAAAAATATAATGTTAGTAATGATAGAATACTTTGTATTGGCGATACATATGAAAGCGATTATTTAACTAGCAAAGCATTTGGAAGCAAATGTGTTTTAATTAGTGATAAAGTATATAAAGAGAATAATTTATTCTCTATAAATAAAATAGCGGATTTATTAAATCTAGTGAAATGAAGGTAATTATATGAAAGAAATTTTTGATTTTTTACTAAAGAGAAATATAAAACCTCAAGATGTTTTCTATAATCCTAGTTATGAATTTCTCTATCAAGAAGAAAATAATCCTTCTTTAGAAGGATATGAAAAGGGACAAAAAACCGAACTTGGTGCGATCAATGTGATGACAGGGGTATATACCGGTCGTTCCCCAAAAGACAAATTCATTGTTTATGATGAAACAAGTAAAGATACTGTCTGGTGGACATCACCTGAATATCCAAATGATAATCACCCCGCTTCTTTAAAAGCCTGGGAAGAATGTAAAAAGATTGCCACCAAAGAATTAAACGGAAAAAAATTATACGTGGTCGATGCCTTTTCTGGCGCTAATAAAGATACAAGAATGGCGGTCCGCTTTATTATGGAAGTGGCATGGCAAGCCCATTTCGTGACCAATATGTTTATCAGGCCAAGTAAAGAAGAATTAAAAAACTTTCAACCGGAGTTTACTGTTTATTGTGCTTCTAAAGCTAAAGTCGAAAACTTTAAAGAACTTGGTTTAAATAGTGAAACAGCTATTTTGTTCAATTTAACAAGTAAAGAACAAATCATTTTAAATACTTGGTATGGTGGAGAAATGAAAAAAGGTATTTTCTCCATGATGAACTATTTCTTGCCTCTTAAAGGTATTGCGAGTATGCATTGTTCCGCTAACACTGATATGAATGGAGAACATACAGCTATATTCTTTGGTCTATCAGGAACTGGAAAAACTACTTTATCCGCTGATCCAAAAAGATTACTAATCGGTGATGATGAACATGGATGGGACGATAATGGCGTTTTTAACCTCGAGGGCGGCTGTTATGCCAAAGTTATAGATTTAGATAAGGAAAGCGAACCAGACATCTATAAAGCGATAAAAAAGGACGCTTTACTCGAGAATGTGACGGTTAATGAAAATGGCAAAATTGATTTTCATGATAAATCCGTTACTGAAAACACAAGAGTTAGTTACCCTATTTACCATATCAATAATATTGTTAAGCCAATCAGTCACGGTCCTCATGCCGAAAATGTTATTTTCTTAAGTTGCGATGCTTTTGGAGTTCTACCACCAATCAGCGTCTTAACTCCAGAACAAACGATGTATTATTTCTTAAGTGGCTATACTTCTAAAGTGGCAGGTACAGAAAGAGGCATCACTGAACCGACACCAACCTTCTCGGCTTGTTTTGGACAACCATTTTTAGAACTCCATCCCAAAAAATATGCTGAGGAATTAGTGAGACACATGAAAATTACTGGCGCAAAAGCCTATTTAGTTAATACTGGTTGGAATGGTAGTGGAAAACGTATTTCCATTAAAGACACCAGAGGAATTATTGACGCAATATTAAATGGAGATGTCGTAAAAGCACCCAAAAAGAAACTACCTATTTTTGATTTCGAAATTCCTATTTCACTACCAGGAGTTAATAGTCAAATATTAGATCCTAGAGATACTTATGTAGATTCAACCATTTGGGATAACAAAGCTAAGTCCTTAGCGGAAAGATTTAATAAGAACTTTGCTAAATATGAATATGATGAATTTGGCAAAGAACTTAAAAAACACGGACCCTCTTTGTGATACTGTTTATAACAAATGTAAATAAGATGTCGTAATTGACATCTTTTTTTCTTAAAAATAAGATATTCTATTTTTATTAATCGGTTTAAAATGTTAAATATGGATGTAAAAGCTGTCTTTAATGCAACAGTATGTTTGTTAGGAGTGTTGATCCTTTCTATTCATATTGTGAATATCATTTTAAAAAAGGATCGTAGAAAGGATGAAAATGCCTTACTTCGTTTCTTTATTTTTACAGTCATTCACTTAATTACCTATGTGACATTTACGTTTATAAAAGAAGTGTATACAAGTGATGTCTTTATCATGACTTTTTACACTGTATTCTATATTTTCAATAATATAGAAGTTGTTCTATTTTATATATATTTATCTAGATACATTAATTCCTCTAACAAGAATATGAGAATCATTGATATTATTAGTTATTCATTATTCGCGTTATTTGTTATTTCCGATATTATCAATATCTTCACTCATATGTATTTCACTTCTGTTAATGGGATATATACCAGAAGCAAATTCATGATCATTTCTCAAGGCTATCAATTCATTATTTTAGCGACCGCTTTTGTTTTAGCGGTATTTAATAAAAACCTTAATTTAAGAGAAAAGATTGCCTTTGCTTTATACTGTGTTTTACCCGCTATATCAATTATCTTACAAAATATCTTTGCAGGATATGCGATTGCTTATGCGACACTCATCGTGTCTGTGGAAATATTGTTCCTATTCTTAAATGTTGAGAAGAACATCAAATTAAGAGAGGATGAAAAACAGTTAAAAGAAGCCAATATGAAAATCATGGTGAGCCAGATTCAGCCTCACTTTGTTTATAACACCCTTTCATCGATCTCCACGCTTATTCCTATCGATCCTAATAAAGCTCAAAAAGCACTTGATGATTTCTCTGATTATTTAAGGATGAACTTCTCCACTTTAACAGAAACTAAATTAGTGTCTTTTGAAGATGAATTAAGACACATTCAAACTTATGTTAATTTAGAGAAAATGAGATTTAATGATCGACTTAATGTCATATATAACATAAAAGTATCTAATTTCTCCCTTCCTCCTCTTAGTGTCCAACCTTTAGTGGAAAATGCGATTAAACACGGCATTTTAAAAAAGGAAGAAGGCGGGACAGTGATCTTAAAAACATATGAAACTGATAAAGCTTTTATCGTAGAAATTATCGATGATGGTGTGGGATTTAATATCGATGAAGTCGATTTTAAAAACAACAAACATATCGGTTTAAATAATGTTAAACACCGTATTACCACTATGTGTAAAGGGAATATTACATTTGAAAGTGAAATCAATAAAGGCACAAAAGTGACTGTTTCCCTTTTAAAGTAGTAAAATGTATGAATGAAAATCTTATTAGTAGATGACGAAGAATTACAATTATTAAGGTTAGAAAGCGAAGTAAAAAAAGTTGTTCCAAGTAGTGCAACTATTCTTTCTTTTTCTAATTCATCAAAATATATTAAAGAATGCCAAGATGAGAAAATTGATATCGCTTTTTTAGATATTGAAATGCCAGGGATGAACGGTATTTCATTAGCCAAAGAATTAAAGAGAATTAATCCTTTAGTGAATATCATTTTTGTAACTGCCTATAACGATTATGCTTTAGAGGCATATAAGATTCACGCATCCGGTTATTTATCTAAGCCGGTAACCGCAGAAAAGATAAAAAAGGAATTAGATGCTTTAAGATATCCACTGGAGTTTAAAGGAGAAAAGAAATTACAAATTAAATGTTTTGGCAATTTTGAAATATTTCATAATGGTGAACCAGTGAGATTCTCCTATCAAAAATCAAAAGAAGTTTTTGCCTATCTAGTGGATAGAGAAGGCTCAGTAATTAATGTTAATGAATTAAATGCGGTTTTATGGGAAGAAGATCATAAATCATATTTAAGAAATTTAATCGCCGATATCGTGACTACCTTAAAAAATATCGATTGCAGCGATGTTTTCTTAAAAAAACACAATGGTTGTTGCATTGATATCAACAAAGTTGATTGTGACGCTTATGAATATAAAAAAGGTAACCCCAATGCGATAAGAATGTATCGCGGTGAATATATGGCTCAATATCCTTGGCCAATTTTTAAAGACTAATATTTATATTATTTCTGATTTTTTGTGGCACTTTTGTGACAACAAATAATATATAATCTCCATGAATTATATTCTTGGAGGCTTTTTTATGAAGAGAATTAATGGAATATTATTAGCAGGCGCAATGGTTTTAGCTGGTGCTGGATCTATTGCTCTATTTTTACCTAAAGATATTAAAGCTGCTCATGCCGAAGATGTTGGCAATGACACTTTCTATATTGGAACGCATAATATGGAAACCGACACTGTCTTTGATTCGGAAGATGACCCTTCAGTTCAAGGGAAAGCTGAATATACAGCAGGTACTGACAACAAACCAAATCATTTAAAACTCACAAATTTCCATTATACTGGCGAAGGTGCGTGTTACTTCAACTCTAGTTATTACCGTTATGGTATTTGGTATTCTAAAGGTAGAAACTTACAAATTGAACTTGTTGGTAACAATAGCGTCACCTTAACAACATCAACTACAGAAGGCGACCGTTATTCTGGTGCTGTTTTCTATCCAAAAAATTCTGGAAATAAATATACAGCGGAGTTTCTTGGAGAAGGCTCTTTACAAATCAAATCCCCCGATGCATCAAACAAGGACTCAGACGGTATCCATTTCCGTATGAAAGTTATTAATAGCGCAGCAACTATTGAAGGTATATCTGGGTATAATTTATCATCTAACATTGGCATTTATTTCTATGGAGGAGCCCAATTAACTGGTGGCTCTATCATAGGAAGAGGCGTTAAAGAGGGTATAGCTTTATCGCCAGATTCTTCAGCGGGAGGCGATTTTAAAGTTGAAGGTGGCACTATTTTAGCAAGTGGTGGCAATGGAACAGCATTAGGTAATTCTAATTACGGTTTTAGAATAGTTTCAAACGAGAAAAGTAGCTTTGAAATGACTGGCGGAACACTTACTGCTGAATCCAATCCAGCCACGAATGTTTCTTACGGAATTTATTATTATAATAACCAGAAAAAACTTTCCCATTTTAAAGGTGGAACAGTTAATGCTTCAGGTAAATATGGTCTTTATACTAACAGCACAACAGATTATGAATATGATTATTTAAATCTTTCAGATGATGTGGTATTTAACGCCACTGGTACAGTTAAAGCTATCAATGGTAGAGTGCTTAATTCTATCGAAGGTAAAGGTTATTCAGGTGAAAGCCAAACTGGTGATGAAGAATTCATTCCTATTTCATCTGAAATTGTGGATTATACTTCAAAAACATATAAATCAGTGCATTTTGAAGCATTAGAAGAATCCTCATTCACTCAAGAACCAGCTGCAAAGACTGGTTTAATCGCTAATGGTCAACCTCAAGAATTAGTGAGCGCTGGAATAGCTGAAGGTGGAACAGTTGTCTATCGTATCGGCGATAGTGGTGACTTTAGTGTGGAACTTCCAAAAGCCACAAATGCTGGAACATATACTGTTCAATATATGATTGATGGTGATGAAGACCATAGAGATTCTGCAATCAAATCAGTCACTGTGACAATCAGTGAAGCTCCTACTCCAGGACCAGATGATCCAGTGGGACCAGTTAATCCAGATGATCCAAGTAAACCAACTAAAAAAGGTTTAAATGGTGGTGCAGTTGCCGGAATTGTTATTGGCTCAATTGTCCTATTATTATGTGCAGCTTATCTCTTATTGTTCTTCCTCTTCAATAGATGGGTGAAGATTGGTGAAAAAGCAGTGAGAGTCTTCCCATTTGCCTTTGGCAAGAAAGACGGCAAAGAAAGATTATTAGCCTTCCCATGCAAGTTTGTTTATAAGGAAAAACCAGAAGTCTTTAAGAGCAAAGAAGAAGCCCTCAAGCACTAAATAATTTTTAAGCGTCTCTAATGGAGGCGCTTTCTTAAATAATAAATGTTATGTTTTATCACCTGAGGTGGTAAAATGGTGAAGATATGAAATACGAGATAAAAGAAAAACAACTAATTATATATTTACAAGGTGAAATTAATTCTTCCAATGCGGATAGCGTTGAAAAAGAAATTGACTTACATTTACAAGGTCAAGACATTAAATCAGTCGTTTTAGATATGGCTGAGTTAGTTTATATGTCATCCGCGGGTATTAGAATCGTCATGAAATTAAAACAAAGATATGATGATTTAACGCTTAATAATGTCCCAAATGGAGTTTATGAAGTATTACATATGGTGGGAGTTACTAATTTTATTAAAACTAATAAATTAGAAAAATAAGATGCGAAATAAACAAGTTATACCAGATATATATTTAAAAGCTTATATCGATAACGAAGTCGACGCGAATAAAAAGATGATTATCATTAACGCGATCGGTGGAGGCGTTGCCACGATATTAGCGATTTGCTATGCGGTGCATTTTTTCACTATTCCTTCGATTATGTATCCGGTGGTTTTAGTCTTATTCCCGGTTAGCGCTTTATTATTATTTTCTCCATTACTATATATAAAAAGCGATCGTATAAGATTACCAAGATTTAAAAACTTCTTGTTATTTTCTTTAATGGCGGTTGTCGCGGCGATTAATATCTTCTTACCAAAACACGGTCTATTAGCCTGGACTTTACCAATCGTGATGGCGAGCCATTATTATAACCCTCGCTTTGCCAGAGTTATCTTCTTTTCGACAATAACTTTGATGTTAATTTGTATGTATACAGGAATGTTCCTTGGCGAATATGATCCTTTATTACTTGGCTCAGGTGTTGAAAAAGAAGCTGTTAACACACCAGAAGAGCGTCTTGAATTATTAAAAGATTTAATGGCGCAAGGTAATAATAGATACATAAAAGTATTTACTTTATATTACATTCCTCGTGTCGCGGCGATTTCTTTAGTATTCATCATCACTGATTCTTTAAATAAAAGAACTAATAGACTGCTAAGAGAAGAAATTCTAGCGAACGGCGAACACGAAAAATCTAAAACCGAATTAAACATCGCTAAAGAGATTCAAATTAATACATTACCAAGTTCTGAAATTGATGATGGTGAAGTTCATATTGTCGGTGAACTAGACGCAGCGAAAGAAGTGGGCGGCGATTTATATGATTATCTATATATCGACGAAAATCATATCGCCATCCTAGTGGGTGACGTCTCTGGTAAAGGTGTTCCAGCGGCGATGTTTATGATGAAAGTTATCACTTCCTTTAGAGACTTTACCGTGAAGAATAAATTACCTTCAGAAATTTTAAAAGATATTAATACCTCTATTATTAGAGGTAATAAAGCCGGAATGTTTGTCACTTGTTTCTTAGCGATTTTCGATAAGAGAAACGGTAAGATTATCTATTCTAACGCAGGGCATAATCCTCCACTTATCGGTAGTAGCTTTAATTTTCGATATTTAAAACCAAAACAAGGTTTTTTATTAGGCATGTTTGATGATCCTCCACTCGTGGATGAAGAAATCGTTTTGGAAAAAGGCGAAAGTATCACTTTATATACGGACGGCATTACTGAAGCTAGAAATAGTGAAGGTGAATTCTATGGAGAAAAGAGATTATTAGAAACATTCAATAAAAAAGAACAATTCTCCATCGATGAACTACATGAAGATTTAAAAGAAGATGTCGCTAATTTTGTGAAAGATGCACCACAAAGTGATGACATCACTTTCGTGACATTAAAATATCATGATGCTTCTGTTAGAACAAATCATAAACGCTTTGATGGAACATTAGAAGATATTAAAAATATGCTTTCTTTTATTGGTGATTTCGCTGATGAGAATGAATTTAGTGAAGAAAATAAAAATAAATTATTAATAGTGAGTGATGAAATATTATCTAATGTGGTCAAATACGGTTATCAAAATGAGGGTGGACCAATCATGATTAGATTATCATTTAATAAAAAAATTAATGAGTTTACCATCACAGTCATTGATAAATCCCCAGAATTTAATCAATTAGAAGTCAAAACTGATAACAATAATGAAGAATTACATATCGGTGGATATGGTCTTTCAATCGTGAAAAATATTATGGATGAATATTCATATAATTACGCGGACGAGAAAAATATTTTAACTTTAAAAAAGATCATTAAGTGATGGAGGGAATTATGAAGTTTGAATTAAATAAAGATGTGTTAACCATCTACTTAGAAGGGGAATTTAATTCTTCTAACGCGGAACAAATCGGTCAAGAAATTGACAAAATTGTTAATAAAGAAAAATTTAATAAATTAGTAATTGATCTAGCTAAGGTTAGCTATATTTCAAGTGCGGGCTTAAGAGTGTTTTTAAAACTTAAACAACGCTATGATAATTACTCCATTATTAACGCTAGTTTAGAAGTTTATGATGTCTTCCAAATGACAGGCTTCACCAACATGATGGATATTAAAAAAGCTTTAAGAAAAGTGGATGTATCTCATGCTGAAGTAATTGGAGAGGGCTTTTTCTCCACAGTTTATCGTTTAGATAAAGATACCATTGTTAAAGTTTTTAACCGCACAAGTGATGCTGATCAAATTCAAAGAGAATTACGTCTTGCTAAAGAAGCATTTGTTTTAGGTGTTCCTACTGCGATATCTTTCGATATCGTTCAAGCGGGAGAAAAATTAGGCGTGATGTTTGAAATGCTCGATTGTGCTTCTTTAAAAAATGTCTTATTAGAAGATAAAAAACATTACCAAGAAAATTTAAAGAAATATGCGATGTTATTAAAGAAAATTAACACCACAGAATGTTTAAATCCGGAAATCCCTGATATTAAAAAACTTTACTTTAAGAAATTAGAAGAGATTAAAGAATATCTTGAAGATAAATATTATCAAAAAGCTAAGAAATTATTAGAATCTATCCCTGATAGAAAAACATTCGTGCATGGTGATTGTCACTTTAAAAACATCATGGTCCAAAATGGTGAATTCTTATTAATTGATATGGATACCTTATCCGTTGGTCATCCAATATTTGAATTAGCGGCGATTTACGCCCCTTATTGCGCCTTTAACGAAGATGAACCCGGTAATAGTGTGAAATTCTTCGGCATCAAAGATGAAGACGCTAAAAACCTCTATAATACCGTTGTCGATCTATATTTCGGTAAGGATATTAAAGAAGGTAAAGATAAGATTAGATTATTAAGCTACATCCATATGGTGTGGTGGAATAGAGTTAACGAACCTAATAATAATGTTAGATTAGAAGGTTGCCGTTCTCGTTTATACGAATTATTAGATAAATATAACGATTTAGATATTGGTATTTAATCACCGTGACACTTATGTGACAAGCTTTGTTATATCATTTTTTTGTTATGAATTACGTCACTATTATTAACATTATTTTTGCTGTCATTTCCGCTTTACTAGGCATCTATCTTTTTCATTTTATTTTCTTTGCGATAAGCGCTACATTTCATCATCGTAAATACCCAATTAGTGATGAGAAATGTCGATATGGAATTATCGTTAGCGCCAAAGATGAAGAGAAAGTTATCGGTCGACTTATTAATAGCATCAAACAAACCGATTATCCTTTGGATAAAATAGAGATCTTTGTGATCGCTCATAACTGTAAAGATCAAACCGCGCAAATCGCTAGATCTTTAGGCGCTAAGGTTATTGTAGATAATAACGCCAATGAAAAGACTCTGGGTCTAGCTTATAAATATGCCTTTGAACATATAGAAAATATATCTTCCTATGATGGTTTTATCTTCTTTAACGCTGATAACGTTGTTTCTAAAGATTATTTTGATAAATTAAACGATGCTTTTATCTATTATCATAAAAAAGATGTTGTCTCCTCATTACGTCATTCTTTGAATGTGGAAGATGGTTTAATACCATCTTTATATAATTATTATTTTTCAACATCGTGTTTATTAGCCTTTTCGGGAAGAAATAATTTGAATGTCTCCGGTCGTATCACTGGTTGTGGATTTGTCCTTCCTTCCTCTTACTTAGCCGATGGTTGGAATTATTTAAGTATCACGGAAGATATTGAATTTAGCGCCGCCAATGTTTGTAAAGGAAGGACAATCCGTTTCTGTTATGACGCCGTATTTTATGATGAACAACCCACCGATTTAAAAACGGTGTGGAATCAACGTATTCGTTGGGCAAAAGGGCAACAGATAATTTCTAAAAAATATTTTCTGATTGTTTTTAAATCCTTATTTTCTAAAGAACATAAAAATAAAGTTTCTTTATTTGTTTCATTAACTTTTCACTCGTTTATTGTTCTAACGGTGATGGTTTTATTTTTAGCCCAAATAATACTACTTTTACTATCACCGATATTTAACGTCTCCATTTATGATGCGTTTTTATATTGGGATCATTCCGCTTCGTTCTTTTACAATATGTTTTTATCCTTTAATACTGGTTATTTATTTACATTTGTTAAATCAATCGTGTTTTTCTTCCTTAATTCTTATCTAACCGCAGTAGCGGTATTAATTTCAGGAAGAAGTAAGAATAAAGATTTTAATAAAGGAAAAATGTTTGTATCATTTTTTATCTATCCTTTGTTTTTAGCGTTACAATTTCCGATGGAAATCATCGCTCTATTTAAAAAAGAAATTAAATGGAAGAAAATTGATCACGGTAAGTGAAATCCTCCTCCATCTCCTATAAATGCGTTTTTTACTTTATATAAACCAAAAATGTTACTTTAGATATTAAAAAGTATAGTTTTGCATTGTTTTATATTGCGTGGTTAACTTTTATATTTTACTATATAAAAAACAACTACATTGTCCATTGTTTAATTTATCTTAAAAGCTATGGCCATTGTAAATCATTAAGTATCTTGTAATTAGTGATCATTTATAGGTATCGGTGTATGAAGAAATCTATTATTAAAAGTATCGCGCTAGGAATTGGTGGATTATTAAGTCTATCCTTTTTGTTTGGCATAGGTTCAAATAACCAATCTATCAATAATAAAGAAGATAATGACACTGCTTTATTAACAACTAGCGTAAAAAAGCAACAACTCATTAATAGAGATAACATTAACACAGAAGGAACACCTTTACCTTCTTCAGGAGGTACATTAGCATCAGGTACTTATTATCTCGATGATAATATGACCTTATCGAATTACATAACGGTCGCTGCCGGTAACAATATTATCATCAACCTCAATGGTTTTTCCTTAAGTGCCAAACCTGATTCAAATCAAAATATTGCATATGTTAAGGGTGGAACACTAACAATTAATGGTAAAAATGATGCATCCGGAGATATGGGTACATTATGTAACGGTAAAGGTTACTATGATGGCAGTTACACTAGAGGTGGTGCGATTGCTGTTTATGCTGATGGAACGAATATGGGTAATGCCACAGTTAATGAGTGTAACATCACAAATAACCAAAGCAATTTTGCAGGTGTAATATTCATATCAAAAGGATGCACTGCTACTTTTAATAATTGTAATATCTCTAATAGTGTAACAGATAATCCCTGGGGATATCGTGGCGTTATTTATGCTGAGGATGTTAATGCGACTGTAAATATAAACGGTGGTGAGATTTATAATAACAGTGCCGGAGTACTTTTATGGGATAATGCGGCAGAAAACAAATCATCACGTGGCAATCTGAATGGAGTTTATATCCACGACAACCAGCAATATGGCGTTGCTATTGGAGGCAACGATAACGGCAGTCCTGCCTTAACTATATCTGGTGATACTATTATAAAAGACAATTCTACGTCAACAACTTCGGGTGCACGCGCAAATTTACGTATAAGTGGTACTAATCAAGCCAAATTTGCTATCACATCCGAATTAGGTGATAATGCATCCATTGGTATCACCATGTCCGGGACTCAAGGTGTTTTTACCGCTAGTGCGGATACATCGCTAAATGATGTCGGAAAATTCTTTAGTGATGATACTAATTATGCTGTTGCTAAAAACAGTGATGGTCAACTATATCTATCAAATGCTGTTGCCACTGTCACAAGTGGTGCAACAGTTACGGAATATGCAACTTTTAGTGATGCTGTTAGTGCATGGCAATCTGCTAGTAATGGTGCAAACTTGACATTACTAAAAGATGCGACTACTGGAAGTACAATCTCTGTTAGCGGTACTAAGACATTTGATTTAAATGGATGTGGCATTAACGCTAATGGAAGTAGCATTTCGATATTCACCGTTGCTGCTGGTGGTGATTTAACTCTTAACGATAGTGGTTCAACCACTCATTACTATACATTAGCTAATGTTGAATCTAATGGAGCGGCTTTTGCCACAATTTGTGATGAAGCAACTTATGAAGCTGCTGCAGTTGACGCTAGAGGAACATTTACTGGTGGATATTTAACTGGGGCCAATCCTGGGGCACAAACTGGTACTTATCCAGGTGGTGGTATCTATATTTTAGAAAATGGTGTGGCCACAATGAATGGTGGCACTATCATTGGTAATATTGCCTCTAACTGTGCTGGTGGAGTTGGAAGTTACGGCAAATTCATCATGAATGGTGGGAATGTTATCTATAATCGTTCAAGAAGAGGAGCTGTTCTTGCTGCAACAGGGGAAATAACAATTAATGGTGGTAACATCTCTTATAACACTGGTAGAGGCACTACTGATTGCGGTACCTGTGGCGCTATAATAACTTATCCTGGTTGTACCAGTTTCATTGTTAATGGTGGTTATTTTACTAATAACTTTGCAAAATATGCTGGATTTGGTAGCAATACACCAACTATTTCAATATCTGGTAATCCAGTAATTAAAGATAATATTGGTTGTGGCGCTAATGGCACTGATACTACAGAAATTAATGCCTTGTTAAATAGAAGAAGTGGTCTCAATGTCTATTTTGATATTGTTGGCGAATTAACTGAAGGTGCAGAAATAGGTGTCACTATAGAAAACACATCTACAGGTGTTATCACTAATTCAAGTGATATTTCATATAATGACGTAAGTAAATTCTTTAGTGATGCTAATTATGCCGTTGCTAAAAACAGTGATGGTCAACTATATCTAACAAATGCTGTTGCCACTGTCACAAGTGGTGGAACAGTTTCGGAATATTCGGATTTTAGTGAGGCTGTTAGTGCATGGAAATCTGCTAGTACTGGAGCAACCTTAACTTTATTAAAAGATGTAAAAACATCGTCTTCGATTGTTATCGATGATGATAGTACCAGGACATTTGACTTAAACGGTAATGGTATCCTCATGACTGATAGTAACCGTGTTTTCAATTTAGGTGGTTCATCAAATATCACGGTCTCTGATAGTAAACCAAATCATTCGCACAAGATCCAACTTGATAATTATCGTGGTGTAGCCGTTGATGATGATTGTACTACGACTACTCCAGTTAATAATGGAACCGGAATTGCAGACATTAATGGAGGTTATGTTGCTGGTGGATATGACGGTACGCGTGGCGGTGCTTTCTATGTTAGCGGTGGAACTCTTACCTTAAATGGCGGTACGGTTATTGGCAATAGATGTGACCAAAACGGTTGTGCTGGCGGTGGCATTTATGTAGGAAGTAATGGTTACTTCACAATGAATGGCGGTTCTATTAAATACAATTATTCTGGAAACTCTGGCGCTGGTATTGCTGCCATCAATTCAACAATTGAAATTAATGGCGGTGTCATTTCTTTTAATACAAATAACTGGTCAGGTGGAGGTGCGATGAGTTTATCAAATTCATCTTCACTTAAATTATATGGTGGTGTTATTGAAAATAACGTTTCCAGACACGCTGAAGGTGCAATTAGTTTCAAATCTGATAATCAATACTTAAGTATTAAAGGTTCACCTATTGTTAGAAATAACACCTCTATTAATACTGGTTACGGTGTCAACCTTCTTTTAAATCATGGCGTGGTTGCTAAAATTGAAGGTCCTTTAACTGAAGAAGCTGACATACATCTTTGTTGTAATGGAAATAATCCTAGTGTTATTACGGATGGTTGGTCAACGTATATGGAAGGAAAAGATCCAAATGACTATTTCTCTAGTGATAATCCTAATTATTCTGTTTATTTAAAGGATGGAGAAGCGTGGTCGCTTAAACCATGCACTGTTACATTCGACGCTAATGGTGTTGGCACAGCTCCTGACCCAATAAGTGTTGGAGAAAGCCTTTTAATTAATAAACCAACTGATCCAACAGTGGAAGGTTATGTATTTATAGGATGGTTTAAAGAAGAGGATTGCCTTAATGCTTGGGATTTTGCTACTGACACTGTAACTTCAAATACAATCTTATATGCTAAATGGTTCGATGAAGCTACAGCCAATGTTGTTAAATTAATCAATGATATCGGTGATCTTACTTATGCAGGTGGTGTTAACGATTCTTTAGATGACATAATCGCTGCAAAAGTTGCATATGATGCATTAACTCCAAGCCAACAAGCAGTTGTTAATAAAGAAAATAAAGATGTTTTAGATCACGACATCTTAACATATAGACATGTTGATAATGTTGCGGATTTAATTAAAGAAATTCCTGCAGCAAGTGATTCTCAAGAATATTACAATGCAGTTGAAGCCGCTTTAGCAGCGTATAAAGCTTTAACCGATGAAGAAAAAGACATTTTAAATGCCGCTCTTGATTTCCAATATAAAAAGACACTTGATGATAATATTGCCACTAAAGAAGTTATTGAACTTATCCAAGAGATTGGAGAAGTAACTTATAACGGTGGCCAAGATGACTCTAAAGACGATATCAATGCCGCTTTAGATGCCTATAACAATTTAACTGACGATCAAAAGGAAATTGTTGATAACGCTAATAAAGATGCTTTAGATGAGGCAAAAGAAACATATGATAATGTCGATGAAGCCGTTAATCTAATTAATTCTATCGGTGATATTAATCACGGAGGAGAAAGCGATTCAAAAGAAGCAATCGACGCTGCTAAAACCGCTTATGACTCTTTGACACCTGAAGAAAAAGCTCTTGTCGCTTCATATAATAACTCTGAAAAAACCTTAGAAGACGCTGAAGAAGTATATGATGTTTTAGTTAAAATCGATGACATCGGCGAAGGCGCTGATGATGAGAAAATTAATGCCGCTAGAGAGGCTTATGATGCCTTAACTCCAGAACAAAAAGATAAAGTGAGCGATGAATATTTCCAAAAATTAACTTCTGCTGAAAATCGTTCTAGAGATGCGAAAAAGCAAGCAAATATCTTATTTATCGTTTTCTTAATTCTCTTAATTCTCTTAATTGTTAGCGGATTAATTGTTCTTTTCGTTCTTCTTAAAAGAAGAAAAGATGAAAATAGCAGCAATAACAAGCAAGTAAAAGTAGCATCTGTTACTGGATTATTACCATTTGTAATTTTAGTTTCATATTTCAGATCGACTAAATTTATCATTATTTACATTTTAGCGGCGGTCGCAATTCTCATTTGGTTAACTAACCTTATTCTCTTTGTTTCTAAAAAGAGACAAAAAGAAGCAAAAGTTGAAGCTAAATCTGAAGCAGTTATTTCTACTGTACCTCAAGGTAAACAAACTGAATTAATTAACGAAGATGAAGAAGAAGTAGAAACTATCACTGATGAAAAAGGAAACATCTTCCAAATCAGATTTATCAAATCATTTACCGCAAAATTAATTCAATCTACAGATGAAACAAAGAAATATTATGAAGAACTTAAAAACGAAGTCCTTTCATATAGGAAAACAAATTCCAGAATCTCTTGGCATTATGATGCGGTTAATTCAGGAAGAAACTATGTCTTAAAGTTTGCTATTAGAGGAAAAACACTCTGTGTTTATCTTCCTTTAAACGCTGATGATTATGTTGATTCAAAATACAAAGTAGAGAAAGCCGAATCTAAACGTTATGAAGATGTACCATGCCTCTATCGTATTAAAAATGATAGAAGATTAGACTACGCGAAAGAACTTATCGCAGTGGTTGCTAATAACCTCGGTTTAGAAAAAGGCGAAGAACACCATGAAGTCTATTCAAATCTTCCATATGAACCTAATAAACCACTTGTTGCTAGAGGTTTAATTAAAGAACAAAAGATTCAAGTAAATAAACCTGCTACTGAGCCTGCTATATTAGAAACTAAAACTAATTCAGATGGAGATGAAGTGGAAATAGTTAGAGATGAAAAAGGTAATATCTTCCAAATTAGATTTATCAAATCATTCACTGCTAAACTTATTCAATCTCCAGAAGAAACTAAAAAATATTACGAAGAACTTAAAAATGAAGTTCTCTCTTATAAAAAGACTAACTCTAGAGTGAGTTGGCATTATGATGCAATTAACTCTGGTAGAGAATATGTCTTAAAGTTTGCTATTAGAGGAAAGACACTTTGTGTCTATCTCCCACTTGATCCTGAAAAAGTCGAAGAAAAATATAAAGTCGAAAGAAGCGAATCTAAGAAATTTGAGGAAGTTCCTTGCTTATATAGAATTAAAAATGATAGAAGATGTAGTTACGCGAAAGAACTTATCGCAGTAGTTGCTAATAACCTCGGTTTAGAAAAAGGCGAAGAACAACATGAAGTCTATTCAAATCTTCCCTATGAAGAGAATAAACCGCTTATCGTTAGAGGCTTAATTAAAGAACTTAAAGTTAAAGTAAATAAACCTAATGATGGTCCTCTTGTCTTAGAAAGCAAAGTCAACTCTGAAGGCGATGAAGTAGTGTTAACTAAAGATAGTAATGGTAACTTATTTGAAATTAGATATATTAAATCATTTACCGCAAAACTCTCTCAAAGTGAGGCCGAAGTTAAAGATTATTACACGATCTTAAAGAATTATGTCCTCTCTTATAAAGGAGTCCATTCTAGAGTAAGTTGGCACTATGACGCAATTAATGTTGGTAGAGACTACATATTAAAATTTGCGATTAGAGGTAAAACGTTATGTCTATATTACGCCTTAGATACTTCTAAATTAGACGAGAAATATAAAGTTGAAGAGGCTAAAGGAAATAGATATATCGAAGTTCCGTGCTTATATCGAATTAAAAACGACCGTAGATGTGAATACGCTAAAGAACTCATTGATTTATTAATGAAAGAACATGAATTAAATCAAGGTGATATTCCTAATGAGGATTATCATATTAAAAAAGAATCCACAAAAGCATTACTTGATAAAGGTTTAATTAAGGAAGTTAAATCTAAAATCCATGATGAAAAAGTAATCGAACATTATGAATCAATTACAGTGAGTAAAGCTGATGAAGTGATGTCTGATGAAAAAGCTGAATCTTATATTGAAGAAGTTAAAGTAAATAAACATAAAGAAGGCAGTAAAGAAATCATTAATATCGATACTTTATCAGAGAATTATAATAATGGTGATGAAGTTACTCTTGATTCACTAATTGAAAAAGGCTTAGTACCTTCAAAAGCTGGCCGCATTAAAGTTCTTGCTAGAGGAGAGTTAGATAAGAAACTACATGTTGTCGCTAACGATTATTCATTACAAGCTATTAAGATGATTGTCTTAGTGGGTGGTAGTGTTAAAAAGATCAAATAAAAATATAGATATATTAATTGAAAGGAGAATATGATTATGTTCAATTTAAAAAGCAAAAGATTATCTATTTTTGAAAAGGTGTTTGGATGTGTATTCCTCGTGTTAACACTCACCTATTTTGTTTTACTTGCCTTTGGCAAATGGATGTTCGCTAACAATAGTGTTTTCTATCGTAGTTTGAATATCTTCTCTGGAGCGAGTGACCCAAATGTCTTTATTAGGATCCTCAGCTATTCATTCTTTATCTTTGGAAGTAGTTATATCGTCAGATTATTACTTGCCTTATGCTTACCATTATTAAAGAAAACAAGAGGATTATTAACCATTTTGATTTCGGTGATTAAATATGCCGCTGTCTTAGTATGGATATTCTTTGTCTTATCTAGCTTTGGGGTTAATACCACCGTCATTTTAGCAGGTATTGGCATTCTCTCATTAATTGTTGGACTCGCTATTCAACCATTACTCGCCGATATCATCGCTGGATTATTTATCGTCTTTGAAGATGTTTTCCATGTTGGTGATGTGATTGTTGCGGATGGCTTTAGAGGACAAGTTAAAGAAATCGGTATGAGACACACTCAACTTGTCGATGCTGGAGGCAATGTTAAAGTCATCAACAACTCCGATATCCGTTCAATGGTTAACTTAACTGATCAACTTTCTGTTGTGGCAGTGGATATGTCCATTGAATATGGCGAATCTCTAGAAAGAGTTGAAGCTATCATTGCTCAAAACATTGATAAGATTAAAGAAGCTATCCCCGCTATCGTTGAAGGTCCTTTCTATAAAGGCGTTTCCGCTTTAGCAGATTCATCAGTCAATTTAAAATTCTTTGCCAAGTGTGAGGAAGATGACAGATTCCAAGTTGAAAGAGATTTAAATAGACAATTCAAATTATTATTTGATAAGTACAATATCAATATTCCGTTCCCACAAGTGGTGGTTAATAAACCAGTTGAATTTTCTTCTGCGACTGAAAAAGAAAAAGAAATCGCCAAAGAATTTGTTAATGAACAAAAAGAAACTTCTAGTGGAATTGAAGAAAACAATAACGACGTTAAATAAATATGGATTTTGAAAAGAACAATTTGCATCTTAATAACGATTACGATAGTTACAAAACTGATGAAATAAACAAGATTCAGCAAGGTAATGAAAGTTTTCATATTAATCATGAATCTTACTTTTCTAATGAAAAATTTGATGAAGCAAAAGAATTAAATGATTTCTCTACTTCTATTAAAAATAAACCTCTTGAACAAGAAGGACGTAATTTAAAACAAACCTCTAATGCTTCAAGCGCTATTAGTAGTGGAAGTGCTTCCCTTAGTGCTGGGGCAGCTTCTATTGCTCTTCCTTCTGCTATAGTTGCTTTAGCAGGAGCGGTTGCGGTTATTGGAGTCTCTTCTGGATTCATTCAAGTCCCGCCTTCTCATCACGTCTCATTATTCATGAACAGAAGTACTGAATTAGGATTTGAAATTGATCGAGACCCAAATAAATCATATGTGATGTATTTGATCAATGAAGTATATTCATATTCTGAAGCTGTTGATTTCATTGATAAAGTCGTCTTTAAAGATTTAATTCCTAACACCGTATACGATTTAAAGGTTTACGATACGAGTGTCGATCCAAATGAACTCGTATATAAAGGAAATTATTTAACTCCGGCATACGATCAATATTCTTCTTCGATTAATAACACTACTTTAGAAGGAGATAGTTTAACCTTTGATGTTAATTATGAAGGAGATAACATCGATTTCATCACAATTACAGTATACGGAGATAATAACGAAGTTATTTATAAATATGAAGGTTCTCCAATAGATACAGTAACTATAAACGCTGCTGGATATGAAAATGTCACTTGCTCTATTGAAATAAATGGACAAATGACTCATTTTGAGCAGTTATTTGCAAGTCAAGAAATCGTTCATGTCACTAGTGTTTCTTTAGATCAATCATCATTAGAACTTTCTACTGGTGATACTCATGAATTAGTAGCAACAGTTCTTCCTATAAACGCCACAAATAAAGAACTATTTTGGTCTAGTAGCGATGAAAGTGTTCTTACTGTTACCGATGGAGTAATTACCGCTTTAAAAGAAGGTAAGGCTACTATAACTGTTAAATCTAAAGATGGATATAAATCATCAAGTGCTGAAGTAACAGTGGTTAAAAAACCTTCTGTTATTCATGCTAGTAGTGTTTCATTAAATGAAACCACATTAAATATGGAGACTGGAGATCGTTACACATTACAAGCGACAGTTTTACCGAGTAACGCTAGCGATAAATCAGTTAGTTGGAGTAGTAATAACGAATCAGTTGCCACTGTTAATAATAAAGGTAAAATCACTGCTGTTAGTGCCGGACAAGCTATTATTACAGTAATTACTACTGATGGTGGTTTAACCGCTTCGTGTTCTGTTAATGTTACTCAAAAAAATGTCCCAGCTACTGGTGTAAAACTCAATTACAACGAATTAGAACTAAGTGTTGGTGATAGTGAAAGCTTAGTGGCTACTGTCTTACCTACTAACGCGACCAATAAAGAAGTAATTTACTCATCCACTAATGAAGCTGTAGTCACAGTTGACGAAAATGGAGTAGTTAACGCTGTTGGAGCAGGTGATGCCATCATTGTTGTTAAAGCAGTTGATGGTGGTTATCAAGATTTCTGTACTATAACAGTAATTTGATAATAGCGATTTATACTATTTAAGGTGATGCTATGCATCGCCTTTTTTAAAAAATGAAATTAAAAAAACACGTATTTTTATTTACGTGTCTTAACAATCGAAGATACCCTTAAATGTCGATACACGGACATAAAATCTAAAAAAAGAGGAATAAAATCCTCTAATTGATGTAAATAGCATAACGGAGCTTATGCTTCATTTTTCTTATATGGTATATTTCTTCTTGAACCAGAACGTCTTCGTCCATGGTCTTGATGGTTGATATATCGCCAGCGTTGCTAGAAGTTGCCGTTTTTTGATAAAAGCAGATTTATAAACAATTATGAATCCACTAAAGAAACCACTAAAAAAAGCAATTAAGGAAAATAATAACTTTTAATAATCCTTTGTTTGAATAAATAGAGGAATAATCTCGTGTTTTGCGAATTTACTATACTGGGCTCCAGCATAATTGAAATTAGGGTCATTGAAATCAATTTTTGATCCACTGACTACTTTAAAGTAAAAATCATAATTTCTTGGACTGCCACACGAGTCAAAGGTCGAAACTCCTATTTGTAGATGAACTACTTGAAGGGTTGTCGATTGATATAAAGGACCTCATGTGTCCTAAAAGATAAAGAAGATCACTCGTTAAACGAGTGATTTTTGGTATATTTATTTTGAGTATAAATCTATTGCTTTTTTTGTTTTGATTATTTTGGCAAACAAAATATGAATGATGTTCTATAATAAAAGAAAAAAGATTTACTTTAAGAGTCATAATTGTTTATTTAGAAAAGAGATGCTATGAACACAGATAAAGTTAACATTTTAAAAAAGATTGAAATGAAAGAAGAAATTGAAAAATTAAAAGGAAAGAAAGTTATGCTTCCTCTCGACACCATTTTTTCAAACGATTGTTGGGAAGGAATTTTTTCAAGATATGAACATACAATAGATGTTGGTTTTACAGCTGAAAAAGTATTAGAGCATCTTAAAAAAGAAATAGACAACAAAAAGATAGTGGTAAACAAAGACATTGTTTTCACTATTTCTAGGTTGCATGATATTGGCCATTGTCCATATGGCCATTCTGGAGAAGAAACGCTCAACAAATTATTAAGTGAAAATGGTATTTATTATTCAGATAATTTTTTCAGTGGATATAAACATAACTTACTCTCTGCAAAAATTGTTTTGGATGGCTTGCCAAAAACCGTTCATCCTCATTGGAAAATTATTGACGGTATTATCAAGCACACCTCTTCCATGACATCAAATTTTAATATCTCGATGGTCAAAAGAAGCAATCCTTTGAGGCTAAATTATATTTTTAGGGATGATAATAGAATATATAGCAAACCAACGCCTAATGGATCATGGTGTGATTATATCGCGAATTATAAATGCAAATGCTCAATTTGTTGCAAGCATGCCTCTGCTTTAACATTTATTGACTCTTTGCTTAACCAAAACACAGTTGATTTTGGAACTTGTGCAATTGCAGATAAGCCATACAAAAGTACAAACATAATTTCTTTTGAAAACAGCAACTATGTTGATGGTGTTAGCGAATATGATAAAAATGTTTGTGAATATTTAATGTACCCTTTTCCGGCATCTATAGAAGGCGGAATTGTCAAAATTGCAGATGAAATAAGTGGGTTATGTTTCGATTTTTCTTTGTATCTAAATTATCTTCAGCACCAATCAGATGATTTTTCAAAAAAGATTATTTGTAAAGAAAGAATAGTTAATTTAATCAATTTGGAAATTGATAGAATCAAAGAGAAAAACTATGATAATCAAGATGAAATAATCAACATTTGTACCATAATCAAAAAAATGTCACAAGACTCAAACAAAACTCAGAGAGAAGAACTAAAAGAAAGAATTATTAAAATGACAAGAATAGAAAACAATGGTTGCATAGCAATTGTTGATTTTGATCATAATTTTGGAGAAACGTTCAATAATCTAAAATCAATAATTTATTCTCTTGTGCATGACGAAAAAAGAATAAAGCAAGACAACGAGGAAGGATCAAAGAACTTAAAGGACCTTTTCAATTATTATCTAATAAATATTGTTACCTTTAAAAATGATCCCGTCATTGGGCAGATAATTAAGAGACTGAATTCGTTAGACAATAAATTCAATATCGACAAAATTGATGAATATATAAAAAGCGATAACTCTAAAATTATCAACGCTTTAAAAAGAGAAATCGTGTTTTATTTAGCTTCTCTTACTGAACAAGATGTAAAAAACAAAGCGGAACAATATAATTTATAAAGAACAAAATTATTGCATTAATTTAAAGATGTGCTATTATATACTTGCCTTGATGAGAAACGTTTCTATTCAAGGAAGGCGATGTAGCCGAATTTGCGAGTTGAACGCAGCAAAAATAATCTCCAAATGGAGATTTTTTGTTTTTGTAATAATTTCAGCATAATTAGTTAATTTATTCGAGAATTAAAATAAACAAGCTGCCAAACAAACGTTTTTGTTCGTGATTGATAAAAAAATAATTTAGCTACTTAATGTAATACTGATGAACATTTTTAAATGAAAAAGTTGCTGTTTTATAAGAAAACGAGTTGCGATTAAGAACAGAAATTCTGGCAAAATTGGATCAGTTTTTTATTTGTCGAATATTATTAGAAACGAAACTTTGAAATAGAAAAATAACTAAAAAATATGGCTGTCATTTTAAAAAAATATTTGCCGATAGTATTCATAATTTAAACTTGTTTCTAAAGTTATATTTATCAAGCACATTTTTCTTTCTTTTGAAATCGACATGTGTATATATTTCAGTAGTGGATATTGATGAATGACCCATCAGTTCTTGAACAGTTCTCAAATCGCCTCCATTTGATAAAAGATTTGTGGCAAAAGTATGTCTTAGACAATGAGGGGTATATGTACTAGAAATATGCAATTCTTTCAGCAATTGTTTAAATAGTGAATCTATTGAATGAGTTCCTAGTTTTTCTTTATATTTGTTTAAAAAAAGATAATCGTTTTGGCATTCAACATTTTTTCTTATTCTCCAATATCTTTGAAGATTAGACCAGCAATCATTGTTTGGAATATATGCGATTCTTTCTTTCTTCCCTTTTCCATGAATGAGAATTATTCTGCTGGCAAAGTCAATGTCGTTGATTTTAATGGTACTTGCTTCATTGATGCGGATGCCAGTAGTTATTAGCAAATCAAATAACGCTAAATCGCGATTAGATTTGAAGTAATCATACATAGATGTGCCTTTGCTTCTTTGATTATATAAGTGAAAGAGCATTTTTTTGATGATTGATACCGGTATTGTCTTTGGGATGCTTTTTTCATCTTTAATGTTTAGAACAATCTCTTTAGTATAATTGACTTTAATTTTCTTACTAACTTTTAAATAATCCAAAAATAACGATATCGATATTCTTTTCCTTTTTATTGATGATGCTTTATAATCCTCTTTTATTAACGATTGAAAATATGATGCAACCGTCATTTTACTTAACAAATTGTCCTTTAAATGCGAAATGAATAAAGATACATC
This sequence comes from Bacilli bacterium, assembly GCA_045113315.1. Classification (GTDB taxonomy): domain Bacteria; phylum Bacillota_I; class Bacilli_A; order RFN20; family CAG-826; genus RUG13091. Next base: position 49,563 of record JBGUIX010000001.1, on the reverse strand, counting down.
ATACTTATATGCACTTATTGTTTCTTTGCTCTTGTTAGATGATGATTTCAAATGATCTACATATTCATTCAATAATTTTGTCAATTTCATGCTTTCTATTCCTCCTGTTTTTTTGTTTGTAAATATAACAAGAAATTGATAAAATTTTGTTACAGTAATTAGGAATTATGGGAATATGGTTACAAGCCCAACAAAAACCGCCACAACCAATAACAATAATGAATATTTGGTTCGGTTATTAAAGCAAGAAATAAAAAACGAAGAGGCAATTATATCTAATGCATCGAATGCTTGTCACAATATCAAAACATTTATTGTTTGCTTCTTGTTACCATTTTTAGGAGCTGTTCTAGCTGGGTATTTTGGTGCTTTTACGTTAGGATGTCAATATGCCATGAAAACGATATACGTGGGCGTTTGTATTTTTATATTATTTATTGTACTTACTGTACAAATACTTACTCATCAAAAGTTTTATGCATTGCAATCATCACATCGCAAGCTTTTAGGCTCATTAAATTTGATGCTTGGAACAGCAATAAGGAATTATGTGAATCTTCCTTCTCCGTTTTCGTATGAAACATTAAAAGATTATCTAAAAATTACCGAAGCGATAGATAAAAAATCGAATGTGAAAAATGCAAAAGTTGGTTTCTTTAAAGACACACTGATTTATTTAATTCCAATGATGTTAATGTTAACGTTATGTGTGGCTGCGTTGATAATTGTTGTCTATATGGGCCTTACTAGAGGGTGGTAACATGAAACGATTGTATTTTATTACATATAGAACCAAAGATTTGTTGGAACTACAAAACGGTTCGTATGAATCTTTGTCAGAGAAGATAAATGATTTTTTTGAAAAAGTATCAATATTTGATAGATTCGATAAGGTCAATAATGAAATTGTTGAAAAAGATCAATATGGAAATAATTTAGTTTATTATGAGCCCGTTAGTGTTGATGGCTCATACATTCCAGACTTCGACTATATTCATGCGTGGATGAATTTTTTTGATAAGAAGAAAGGATATGAAATCATTACGATTATTTTGAATAGAAACAACAATATTGGTCCTTGGCAAAGTTATGAAATTGTGTGTTGCCTTACTAGACATCAAAGAAAGATTTATTGGTTAACGCCAACTTATTTTACAGAATATATCAAAGATAAACCACAATTAACAACTGATAACATCGAGGAATTCTTTCAAAAATTATTTAGCAACGAGAACATTAAAACAAAAAATCATCAATTAGCTGAATTAACTCCAAAAGAATAGTTAATTGATTGGAAAAGTTTATTGCATTTAGAGAGTTGTATAAATCAATATATTTTTTATCATCGATCGTATCGTATTCATTGGCTTTCATTCTCTCGAAGAGTTCTTCACTTTTATATCCCTTTATTGGAATTGCGATACGCGGAATAAAGTGAGATCCCGCAATCTTAAATTCTTCTTCAATTCCACCTTTATTTGTATCGCCAAAGATATATATTGCAATAGCAGATTGTTCAATCATCTTATTTCGATTTTGATGATATAATTCGTTAATAGTATCCGTTCTCTCCTCCACGCGAGGGAACGGATATAAATCAATATAGTGGTTAAAAGGGTTACTTCCTTGTTTTTTCATATAGTTGTATACCGAGGCAACCAAACTTGGTCCAACCCCATATCCCAGTCCATTAATTATTTTCATTTTCTTTTCTAATAATCTATTGCCCAGTTCCATTATCTGTTTTTCTTCTTTGACGTTGCTTTTTTCTATTAATGATCCACTTATGAAAACATTCATTCGCTTTGTAGCTAATGCATTTAAGTTAAGTAATCCGAAAAACACTTTGCATGAGCGCATTGTAGCTTCAGACTGGTTTATAGAGCCATTCTTGTCAACCGCATTATCACTTGTTCCTTTAATAACTACCCAGTCAATTCCTTTCTTGATTGCGTAATCAGATATCGCTAAACCCTCCATCTCAATGCCATCTGCATATGGATACACATCTAAAAATTTATTCTTAATCTCCTTGTTAGAGATAAGTGCAGAACTAGAAATTAGTGGTCCTGAAATAATAGTGCAATTATCATCGCTTAATTTACTAATATTTTCATTGATAATATTAGTCATTTTATCATTTTTGTTTTCGCCAATTTGAAACTGCGTTGTTTCTTTTTCTTTTCTCAAATCCGCATCAAAGATTCTAGTTGCGAAAATAACATCATTCTGAACTTTATCTTTTCTTGTAGCGCAACACCCAATATTTACAATGTAAGATAGGTTTGCAAATTTAGGACAAATCTCATTTATTTTATTCGATGCCTCTCTAGGTCCGGTTTTGTTGCCTACCATTGCAACAATATGATATTTGCCAAACTTAAAAAAGTTTAATCGTGTTTGCTCTTCAATAATATATCTATCTAACTTGATTCCTTGGCTATGCAAGAACTCTTTTATAGCAACATATTCTGTTTGATTTGCCACATAAATAAAAATATCTGCCCTTTTTAAAATATAATTCCTTCTTAACTTTCCTACATCCATTCCCATAATTCCTAATTACTGTAAGAAAATATTAACAACTGATTGTTTGGCAATAAAAGTAGAACATATGATAAGATTAATGAACCAATTACTAAGTGCATAACTTATAAAGGAATTAATCATAGAGGTAATTACTGATTATAGAATGTTTCATTAATCATAGTAAATCAGCAAATATGCTTTAGAAAAATCATAGTAAATCAGCAAATATTGTTGACTTAATTGATTTTTATTTATAAAATACAAACATGAACCTTATTAGAGAAGATTATTTCCAAAAACTTGACCAATGGTGGAGCAGCAATAGAAAAGAAGCTGTTCTTGTTTTAGGGGTTAAAGAAGTCGGCAAAACTCGTTTAATCAAAGATTGGCTTAAAGATAGAAATATACCCAATACTTTTTTAGATGAAAAAAAATATAAAAATATTAAAGATATATTCAACGAAGCGAAATCAACGACATTTGACACATCTTTAGCGATTGTCAATAAACTTATGTATGACGGTTTAGAAAAATTAATTGTCGTTGATGGAATAATGCCTAATGATGAAGTTATTGTCCAATTAAAATCGCTTTGCTCCAATTCTAAACATCGTTACATATTAATTAGCGATTATGGAGAGTATGTATTTAATAATATACGGTTTTTGCCTGTTGGCTCTATGTATAAAATGTTAGTAAAACCCCTATCATTTAAGGAATACTGCAATGTTAAATTTAATAAATACATGATTGATTCTTTGATAACGGTTTTGCTCAATGAAGAAGGGACTAAACTGCCATTTATTGATAAATTTGAAAGTGCTTGGGAAGAATATTCTCGTTTTGGCGGTTTTCCTTCTGTTGTTGAAACTTTGCTTACCAAAGGAATGGTGGTGGCAGACAAGGAACTGCTTAGGATAAAAAACGAAATAAATTCTTTTGTCAATAACTTACCATTTTCAAATAGTTTGACTTCGTTGTTAGATAACTTTTCTAATGAAAGAAGTTCTATATATAAGAGGTATGTTTTTTCTTCTATTACACAAAATGGAACCTATCAAAGATTCAAAAGAGCAATAAATATTCTTGCAAAGATAGGTATTATCGGCGTGCTTCCAATAGAAGGCGAGCAAGTTAATTTTGAATATTGCGATTTATTCTTATGCGATCCAGGGCTTGAATACATCTGGAGTAGTAAAACCAATAGGGAACATGTCATAGAATCAATAGTGTATTCAAATGGCGTAAGAAATGGTTATAAGCCTTATCGATTAGTTTTAGATGCAAACAGAATTATTGATATTGTTTTAGATGACCAAATACCTTTGGCTATAGATATCAAACTTAGAGATACAAATTCTTCATCTTTAAGTGCCGCCAAATTTGATTATTTTAGACAAAAAGGTATAACATATAACCCTTTTATTCTCGTGGATAAAGGATATACATCTTCAAGACACATCGATAAAGCATGGATTCTTCCAATATGGGCGTTTTTGTTAATGGAGTAAACGATTATGGCAAGAGAAGAATACATCAAAAGAAATATAGATAAAACAATTATTGATTGGTTTAAAGGCACTAACAAAGCTCTAATGATTCTAGGCGCAAGACAAATTGGCAAAACAGAATCGATTAAGCATTTTTTAAAAAGTCAATTTGGAATCGAAGAAGATAACAGACTACCAATCCTTAATATAGAAACCACCCCAGGAGTTAAAGAAGCAATTATTTTTGGAAAAGCGGAAGGCGGCTCTTCCTTCATTAGAAACTTATTCGCTAATGCAGGAGTATATGCTGATCTAGATAATTGCAAAGTAGTTTTTATTGATGAAATACAAGCTATTTCCAATTCCAAAAAGAATATGGCAAAAGAAGAAATAAAAACAATTATGTCGAAACTAATGGAAGAAGATGAATTTCGTTTTATTTTTTCTGGTTCGCTTCTAGGCGCAAAAATAGGAAATTTGGAAGAGTTTACTAAAGAGCTGCCTGGCGGAATCACTCACTCAAGAATGTATCCAATTAATTTTGCCGAGTTCATTGAATACGCTGATGGAAATAGAAAAAGAATAGAAACAGTTAGAGATGAAATATTTTCTTCAAAAACAATCGACGAAGATAATCACGCCCATCTATTAAAAAAGTTTGCAGAATACTCCTTTGTCGGAGGTATGCCTAAATCCGTATTAGCATATTTTGATAATGATGGTTTTATGGTTTCAAGCAGTATGGATGCCATCTCAACTTTAGTTGATGATTATATTCAAGACACAGAAAAGTACTATGAAGAAGAACTAAATGCCGATATTGGAATCAATATCTTTGAATATCTTTTATCTGGATTAAAAGAAAACGATAAGAAAAGATTGATGAAAAAGCTTAACAAAGACCCAGAAAGAATCTTGTATGAGTTCATAATCGACAGTGATGTCGGATTATTGGTTAAGAATATCGAAGAATTGACTCTCCCTATTAGCGAGCAAAAGGAACCAAAAACATATTTCAACGATGTTGGCTTTATGAGGCTTTTAATCAAGCAAAGTTTAGAAAAATACAAAAAGTTCGAAGATACCCCTAAAGGATTAAAAGATTACTTTGATGTTAGAAATCTTGATGATGTTAAAATTGATTTTCTGAATTTAGTGGATAATAACGGTGGCGCAAAAATGAATGGCGTCGGTCGAATATTTGAACAGATAATTGCCCAAGACATGAAATCCAACTCGTATTTGTTTGCCTATTCATATAAAAAGAAACCCGTAGAAAGCGAATTAGAATTTATATTGATAGATGATTATTCCGCTATTGAAGTAAAGTCTGGTGGATTTGAAGACTATCCGTCTTCTCTTGAATACGCTAAAACTGGCAAAAAAGTGTTCTTTTTAACAATGCTTCCATATTTAGGGGAATATAAAACCAACTTTATTTTGCTTCCAATTTATACTTTGTGTTTTCTCAATCAGAAGGAATTATTAAGTGTCATATTTAAAGAAGCGGGTAGTCGAGTCAAAGAGCTGTTATTAAATGGCAAATTGCCAAATACAAAAGGGTTTTATTAGTAAAAGCGACATATATCTTTTTCTAATCTGAAAATTAAGAGTTCGGAAAGACGCTCTGCTAGAATTGAATAGCAGATATAGGTTATTTGCTAAATAGCTTTTAAAAGAAATTTGAGTGCAGAATCCAGTAAGTTAATCTCCTCCATAAATATTAAATAATTCATCAAACAATAATTTCGTCAGACCCAAAGAAGATGACGAAAAGGTATGAGTATTAAGTTATCCGAGCATAGAAATCCAAATCCAACTGATGACAGGTATGAATTGGATTCAACGCAAAAATATGTATTAATAGATTTTGAATCAGAGTTAAAAATGCAGTCTGAAATAATGATGCCTTTTCAGATAGTGGGGGTTCTTCCAGCGCTCAAGAATTATCATACATGGTTATATAAAAAAGGTTTTGAAATCAATTCACTAAACCCAACAAATAGATTTGTTTCATCTTATTATGGAAACGAGCCTTTGTGGAAGACGGATTATTCATAGGAAATAGTCGTAAAAGTTGATGGAGATGAAGATTATTTCATTGTTATGGAATGTAGTTCTAAAAATAAAGGCTACAGACATACTAGAATAGTTTTAACTCTAGGTGGATGTTTATAAATTTTTATAACAAAAATGCTAAGCCTAAACTTTGATTGACAGAAAACAATTTTTAAGCAAAAAATCCAATTTGTAATCTGGAGTGTATTGCTTCACATGTTTCAACAATAAATCTTGCTATAAAATGCCACAAAAGAATTATTGCAAAAACAGTTTGTATATTGTTAGAACAATATGTTCCATGAAAAGAACAATCAAATTTGTTTATTTGGAGTTATATTTTAAGCGAAAGGAGATTAGCATAGTGAAATTTAGCGATAGTCTAAAGGAGCTTAGAAGAAAACATAATTTAACTCAAGCGGAACTGGCTTCTAAATTGTTTTTGTCTCGTAGCGTGATTGCAAAATATGAAAGTGGCGTAACAAAACCTACAAAAGAGAATATAGAAAAGATTGCTTTATTTTTTAATGTCAATATACGCGATTTAATTGGCGACGATGAAGTCACAGGCGTAGTTTTAGATAATGATAGTATAAGAGAAAAAACTAAAACAATCTTGCTTATTTTTTCTATAGTTGTTTCGCTTTTATTTCTAATCTTTTTCTTTCTACCAATATTTAAAACATATGAGTATAAATATCCAGTTGCTGTAGGGGAAACTCCTGAAAGAATAATTGTCTTTAGAAGTTCTTTTCAATTGCTTTTAAAAAATAATAAACCTTATGGAATGATATCTTTTGTTTTGTCTGCTTGTGTTTTGGTTTATTCGTTGCTCTGTTTGACTCTTTTTAAGAATAAAAGTTTTACATACAGGCTTATTGATTATGTTCTTCTAATTATTTTATTGTTCTTTACTTTTTTAACTTACGCTTTTACATTCGGCTATGCATTTTGAAATATATGAACACAATTATTTTGGCGTTAATGGCTCTTTCTAATATTACGGGTTGTGCCTCTGGTTCATACTATGAAACCACAAATGAACACTTGATGGACTGCGTTTTAGAGCATTATGGTTCTGTTACCGCAAAAGATGAAACATCAATTTTAAAGCTAATGGATGTATATAATTTAGAGGGAAGCAACGAATATTTACTTATTCAGTTTGATGATGATAATGTTGCTATTTATAGTAAAGAAGATTGTGAAATTGTAAAAACTTATTCAGAACTTAATTTCGCCCAATTAGAGAACAAATTTGTGGTTTATTCAGATAGTGAACTTGGCTTTGATTTTGCCTATTATGTTGAAAATACGGATTCGTTTGAGGCGTTAATTGGTCAAAATTTTGATGAGCAAGTGGTAGCTACGTTCTATGATACCATGGAAAAGAAAGCTGGCGAATATTATAGGGATATTGACATTACATCAGATGCTCATATCATTGATAATTCATTTTATTTTGAAAAATTACATTATCGCCATGCTTGGAATAATAACGGAACTTGTACCATTGTTGCTTCTGAGATTCTTTTTGGATATTATGACACTTTCCAAAATGATAATCTCATAGATGAATCATATGACATTACATCTAGGCAAGCTATTTACAAGACAGATTTCAATATTGAGGACTTTAATGTTTCGCCAGGGGCAGATGATTATAGTACTGACACAAGCGATTTTCATGATTATTTGTGTGGAATAGCAAGAGACGAAATACATGATGATCCAGAAATTGATGGAATGTCGACTGTTAATCAAATAAAATTGATTAAGAATTATCTTTCTAAAAGAAATATTCAATATACGCTTTCAACTTCTGAAGGCAACTGGGGAGATTTTATCGCATCTCGTGCAGAGATACTCATAAAGAATGCAATTAATAATAATCGACCAATCATTTCGAATGGTAAAGGACACTCAACGGTGGCGTTTGCCTATGATGATGATTATGTTTGGGTTCATACAGGATGGGGTTATGTTGCAGCAACTCCTTGGTCTACCTATAGGAGTAATTTATTTGCCAATTATACTACCGGATGCATCGATATTGTTTCTCTTGGAGATGAGCATGTCCATTCCGATAATTATTATGCTTACAATAAAAACCAATATATTTGTCCTTGCGGAGAGAAATTCACATCTTCATTAATAACTCCTGAGGATTACGGATTTGAATCGCAATACTATTTTTATTCAAAATCAAAATCATTTGTGGCTGATAGTATTTCAGTTAACACCAATAGATTAAGATGCGGTTACATTGAAGAAGAATATATTAATTTATCTCCAAAAAGAAGCGGAGCGGGCACAGCTTATTTAGAATATTATTTCGACAAAGCAGTAAGAAAATTTGATATTAATTTGTCTTATTGGCAATCTTCGGACAGACTTTCAAAGTTAAATTCTTCAGCTGATTTTTATGTTTTAAGACATTATGTAGATGAGAGTAGTGACTATTATTATTGGGAGCACTCACTCGATTTAATAGATGTAAATCTCACAACCGATAGACATAATCAAGATTTATTTAGCTTTAATTACATAGGCAATGAAGTTTTCGGCTTCAAATTTTATCTAACTTCTTCAGCTACGGGAGATAGAAACTTAGGAAGAATATCCATAGGCAATATCACGCTAGTTCATTCTCTATAAAAATATTTCCATAACAAACATTTGCTGTTATGTAGTAGAACAATTAATCACAATTTTATTTGTCGTCAACAATAAAGATTCAGAGTTTTCACTGCAATAGACTATTTGAAAAGTGCCGCCCAGCGATGATTTCTATTTTGATTGAACAGGCCAAATGATAAAAATAAATAAAGAAAGGAATGACAAAACTATGAAGCAAAATAAAGTTTTAGATTTGTTTTTTGGAGCAGCCATAACCGTTTGTCTAACTTTGTTGATTGGATGCGCTACCAATAATTCTGAAGAATATTCTTTTGATGACAATCGAATAGAAACTGGCTTTTCTGTAGTGACAAATCCTGGCGAAATTTTGCCGTGGCTAGCAACTGCAACAAAAACAAATGAAAAGCAGTCAAAAAAAACAACGTTCGACGTATGTGCTGGCTATAAGAGAGGCTTTGCAGATAGAGCGAATCAGGGGACATTTAATTTTAACCCAAATGATGGTTTGTTTGTACTAAGATTAATTGTTAGAGATGACAATGATAAAGATGTTTTGCATTATGATGTCGAACTAACTTCTTTTCTTGATGAAGATCAGTATCGTTTTGAAATCATAAACTCTCGGAGATTATTTAAGTTTGATACATCGGTTGAAATTGATTTTAATAGTGTGTTATCACAGAAAGGATATGTTTTGTTTGACATTTGTCTGGTTGACCAATATTCGGAAAAAATATATGCAACTTTAGATTGTGGGATTTCTTTGGGTTTTCTGTATTTTTCACAGTTTGATGATTGCGTTCGCTTTTCTAGTTCACCTTTTTGACTAAAATAGGAGGAAATTATGAATAAAATTTTGGTACTTTTTAATATTGTGTATTGTGCTTTCCATGGGTTTACTTATTGTTGCGGTCATAAAGGCTTTATGCAAAATAATTTACCTAATAATTCTATTGAAAAACTTGTCAATAAGAATAAAGCTACTTTGAATAATAACGAGTTAATGGTATCAAGACGAATTCAACTGTTGATTTACTAAAACACCGGTGTAATATACAAGTATGAAATATGAATTTAAATATTTATTATTGTTATTTGTTGTTTTTGCGAGCGGTGGTTGTGCCAATAACAATGACCAGTCCCAGTCTAACAATCTTAAAGATTCAATAGTCAACAGTGATTCGATTGAGGGTGGGGAAAATGGCAAAGTACGAGGCTATTATCATTTCAACGATTACGAAGATTTTGTCTCATTTTATGCTCAGTTCAAAGAAAAAAATATGGAAAGATATCTCGTCCCGTCAGACTCAAACACAGAATTGATTTTTGACTATTCTTTTCTTTCTGAAGGAGTTGACAAGAACGACTTTGAAGAAAAAAACTACGATATTCTCTTTCCTAACCAAACAATGTATTTGAATATTTCGAAGGGGAATATATCATTCTTTGGCAAATGTATCGATATTCAATTATTTACAATTGATGATTTGATATATGAAGTCAAAGACAATAACCAATTCTTAATTTTAGATTCAAACGAAAACATAGTGTATATAGCTTTAATTGATGGCTTTGATATCACGTCTGCTTTTGATGAATTTTGTAAGATGGTGTTAGAAGAATTTGAAAAAGGAGCATATTAATATGTTTTTCAAAATATTTTATATGGTTATATCATCGTTATTGATTTTTAACCCAATAATGAGTTTAAAGGAAATGATTTTGGATGGCACGGGTGCACAAGGGAAAGACTTTGCTGTTGGCTGGAAAGCGTATAATGTGTTCTATTGGAAGTGGTACTGTGGCGAAGCAAATTAATGACAATTTTTATGACAGGTTTATAGATGAAAGCGCTCTTCAAAATATTCCTGACGAAAAAACTAAACTAAAATACTGGGTTTTATATTTTTCTTTTATACTATTCTGTCTAATCTCTTCATCACTTCCAACTTTTGTTGGCTATTATTTTAAACATATCTTTTCGATAATTATGTTTATATGGTATGTATTATTCATTTTTTTAGCGGCGTTATCGTTTATTAAAATTCTATTGATTGATGGTAAATATAAAGTATTTAAGAATCATTTATTATTCTTATTGAGTTTGCCATACATTATCCTGATGATAGTTATGCTCACTCTTCCGATTTTTACAACAAAGTTTGTGCCTTTGAAAAGCGGAGCATTCGAAGTGAACTTCAATCCATTCTTTTATTTTTTATTTTTTCTTCCCATCTTTTTTGGTTACACGATATTTATCTATTATGCATTTATGAAATGCTTTGCAAAATACGTAAAAAAGCATAAATAAGATGTTTTAACTACATTCACTAATGTACGTTGTCTATCAAAGAATAAAAAAATAAAACCTTGAGATATAGATTTCTTTTTTCGGTATGGGTGCGCGATTTAAACCCTCGTATCTGTCTAGATAATTTTGTGATTTAAAGATTTACCATATGCAAACATTAGAAAATGGTTTTTTGCCATATCAGAGAGAAGCTAATTATTAGAAGAGATTGTTAAAATATATTTTATATATTAAACAAAGAAAAAGACACGCATTTATTAGTACTACGTGTCTCAACAATCAATCGTGTCTCCAATTGTCGGCACCCTAATATGTTTTAAGGTCCAATTGTCCGTACACGAATTTGCTCTCATAAAAAAAGAGGATATTGTCTACCCTCTAGTTGATATAGATTCCATATTTCAGAAGGTGTTTTGTCTTCCTGATTAGGTATGATTCTGTTTGAATCAGGATGTCATCGTCCATAGAAGTGATGGTGGAAATATCGCCAGACTCTCCAAGAACGAAAGTGTGTAGCAACAAGAAACTACAAAAAATGATTTGACCTTAAAATTTGATGTTGTTATAATGTTAGCAGACAAGCGAACAAGTGAACGAAATAGGAGAACGACCACATGACATTCGGAGAATTTGTAAAAGAAAAAAGACAATCATTGAACATCACACTTAGAGCATTTGCTGAAGAACTTAATATTGCTCCTTCATATGTGAGTGATATTGAAAAAGGGAAAAGAAATGCTCCAACACAAGATATTTTGGAATCAATGGTGCGTGTTTTGAAATTGAACGATGAAGACAAAAACAAATTATTTGATTTAGCAGCCGAAAGCAAAAACGAAATTGCTCAAGACCTTACTGAATATGTCAGTGATAACCAAAATATTAGAGTTGCCCTAAGAAGAGCAAAAGAACTAAATTATGGTGAAGAGGAATGGCTCCAAATCATCGAAGAATTGATGAAAGACAAAAAGTAGGTAAAAAGATGTTCAAAAAATATTTCCATTCTAGAGAAGCCTTGGAATTAATGGCGGATGAAATTAACAGAAAATACTATCCTGAAAGATTGGATGGTGTTTTGCCATTGGATCCATATGATCTTTTAGAGAAACAAGGTTTAGATGTTGAATGGAAATATATATCACCAAATGAACAACTTCTAGGCCTTATTTTCTTTGCGGATGAGAAATTTTATGTTTGGGATAAAGGAACCTATAAAAAAGGAGACAAACCTCATCTTGAATCATTTAAAAAGGGAACGATTGTTATAAACAATATTCTAGTTGAAAAGAAGAAGCACAAAAAGAAAGAAATATTTGTTTGTACTCATGAGAATTGTCATTGGATTAAAGACCAAGAATATTTCAAAGACCATCCTGAGAGTATCATTCAGATTTGCGACTCTAAATCTTTAGAAAGAACATATTGGAATGATTCAATGAGCGAAAGAGATGTTATTGAGAGACAGACAAATTATTTATGTGCAGCTGTTATTATGCCTAGAGACGTTATTATAAAAGCGTTTTTTAAATCAATGCGTTATAAGAATATTCCAGAAGAACCAATTGAATTTAAACCATATATGAAAAAGCATATCGCTTTAATAGCGGATGCCTATGGCATTAATTACAATCCGGTTCTTTATAGGCTATATGATTTAAATATTCTTATTAGACCAGATAAGGAGGACAACAATATGGAACATTAAAAAGAAGATTAATATAGTTGAAAGGAGAATTTAATGCCACAAGAAGCACAAGCTAAAAAAATCGCAACCACTGGAACTGGTTACGATTGTGGACATGCTCGAAGCACGTAGACAAGTATATATTAGCATGTCCAAAACAAAGTGCCTACATCTTTTCTGTAGGAGAAATGGAGGACATGTTAATGTCAAATATATTTTTAGAGGAACCAATTTCCGAACAATGCGACGACATTGAAAAAGTTGGCGTTATAGAACGTAAACCTATACTTGAACTTGAGAAATTGAAAACTGGTGATCCAGTAACAGACCATTTTAAAGCACATTATTGGTACGGTGCTGAATTCATTGGTAAATATCAATTGCTCAAACTAAAAACAGTGGTGGTGAAAGACCTACCAAAAGATGATGAAGTTATTTCATTTTCTGAGATGCTTTCATCTAAATATCGCAACAAATTATCCAATTATTGGATAGATATGTTTAATAACGATGTTGTAATTGAAAGATTTTGGAAGAATCCAGAAAAATATCTCCCCCTTCTAAAACAAGCCAAAGGTGTTATTGCTGCTGACTATTCAGTAATGAATGGTTTGTTATTAACTGATAACATCTATAACGTTCAAAGAAATCGTATTTCAGCATACATGATGGAAAGAGAAAGGATTCTCGCTATTCCTGTAGCTAGCTGGACAGATGAAGAATCATTTGAGTGGTGTTTTGATGGCTTGCCACATCATTCTGTTATTGCGGTTTCATCTAATGGATGTCTTAAAGGCGAATGTAAAACCGCCAAAGAAACATTTATAAAGGGAGTCTTTGAATTAAATAGGAGAAAATATCCTGTGACAATTCTTATTTGTGGCCCACGCATTAAAGAATTAGACTCACTTCCAAACATTCGTTACTACAAGAGCTATTCACAAAGACTCTATGAGAGGTTACAAAACAATGGGTAGCCGTGGTAGAATGTTAGGGCAAGCTCATTGGAGCATGCCGGATCAATACGATTGTGTTGATATCAAAAATGGTGTTAAAGTTCTTAAAAGCGCTGAAAACCCAAACCATCCATCTTTGCCAGATATTTCACACACTAAAGGTACTAAATATTTATCCTTGGATAAAAATGGTAATTTCAAGCAATTAAGAATTTATGATTATTCTGGGCATCCAGTAATTGACATTGATTATGGTGTTCATACTGGTTTGAGCAAGCAACCAACTCTCCACGTGCATACTTGGAAAGGTGGAAGAGACAATGGCGTCAGACTCTTCAACAAAAGAGACTATAAAAAATATGGCAAATATTTGAAAGGACTTATCAAGGATGAATGGATTAAGTAGTGATATGCTTGAAAGCTATATGAACAGCTTAAAATATGCAGAAGTTGTAATTAAGTACAAAGGGCAACGTTATCATATTGAAGCAGGTACCAAAAAATATACGATTGGTGTTTTCAAAAAGAAAGAGTACGAAATTGATTACTTTTTTGAAGTTGTTGGCGATTCATATGATGATGCTTACAGTAAACTTATGAACGAGCCATTATTTGGTGGCGAAGCACTAAAGGATATTCTAGATAAAATAGAATGGCTTGAATGTTAATAACTATCCCCGGTCAAAATGAATCGGGGATTTTTTATTAATTGATATAGACTCCGTATTTTAGTTTGAATTTTGTCTTCCTGATGTAGTAAGGTTCTTCCTGGATTAAGATGTCGTTGCTCATATCAGTAATAGTGGACATCTCACCAGCTTCACCTAACACAAATGTGATGTGTTCTCTATCATGTATTATTACCCTACTAAATATCTTACTTAGTGGGAATTCAGCTAAAGAAGTAATAACACGGTTAAAAGGTGATAATGTCTTTTTAAATTGATATAGATAATCACTGACATTCGTGGAAGTATTGATCATATTTTCCAGTGCTACCTTTTTTTGATATAGAGGTCTAAGTTTTTCTTTATAGGCCTTATTAACTTCCTTATAGAATTCATCATCAATATCTTTATATTTCATGTATTTTGACTGCAAATCATCAATTTTTTCCTGCAATAGTTCGATTTCTTTCTTCTTTTTATTAATGTCATTCTTGTTATTGAATGATTCTTCAAGAAGCTTATAGAAACTATTTTTATTAATGATTATTTTATTAACAACTTTTAAAGTAATGATATCAATCACATCTAAAGGCATGGCCTCGTTTTCACATTCTCTTCTGTTTCTATTAGATGCGCAGTGGAATATTCTAGATTCAGATGACTTACCTCGATTATTGATTTTAAATTGATAATTTTTACCACACTTTCCACACATAAAGAGTCCAGAATAGATGCTCTTATTAAAGCAGATTTTACCTTCTCGCTTTTCATCATATTGAACCTGATTTTGATATTGAATGGCTTTTTGTTTTAATTTAGCATTTGCCTTAAGCCAAGTATCTTTATCAATTATTGCTGGATGATTGTTTTCAATTAATAGAGTGGGTAATGTCCCATCATTTTTAATTCTTTTTCCTCTTACTCCTTTAACAAACGTCTTTTGTAGATAAGCCGCGCCCATATATTTTTCATTATGGAGAATCTTTCTCAATGATTGAAAATGCCATTCTTTAGTGAATCTTGGCTTATATCCTTTCGCGTTTAAAGCATCGATAATATCTTGCCTACTGTAATCCTTTAAGTATAAGTCATAAATTAATCTAACTGCCTCTGCTTCTTTTTCATCTATAACGATATTTCCATCCTTACCTAGATGATATCCATATAGTAATTCTGGATTAAAATAGGCTTTCTTATTTTCAAAGTTTCTTTTATAGCTGAGCCTAACGTTATCGCTTATCACTTTAGATTCCATTTGAGAATGGGCGCTCATGACATTAATTAACATTTCGCTATCCATATCAAAGGAAGATATATTATTTTCTTCAAAATAGACTTCGATATTATTGTTTCTTAAAACTCTAATCGTATTTATTGAATCAATCGCATTTCTACAGAATCTAGTTAATGATTTAACGAGAATCATATCGATTTGACCGCTCATAGCCTTATTGATCATGGTTTGAAAACCTTTTCTTTTATAAATTGATGTTGCCGTTTCTTCATCATAAAATACTCCAGCGAATTCATAACTAGGATTAGTCATGATTAGTTTGGTGTAATATTCGATTTGATTATATAAAGAATTCTCCTGTTCTTCTTTTTTGGAAGATACACGAGCATATGCACATACTCTCTTTTTATTAAGAGGTACGCTTTTAGGGATTGTCATTACTTTTTGTTCCATTGTTTTACTAACCTCACAACTTTATATTGATAAACTTTGCCAGAAATTGATGATGAATAAGTTCCTTCAATCTCAGCTGGTAATTTCATAAGACTTTTGATGTGATTACTAATTTTTTCTTTAGAAACAAGCTCGCCGTTATTATCGATGATGACGATATTTCTACCTTTAACGATGACTTCATCGACTAGCTTTAAATAACATTCATCTGAATTCACATCATTAACCGCGGCGATAATATCGTTACATCTTGCTTTAGAAAGGAATGATTTATATGAATCATCGTTAAGTAATTCATATTCTTTCTTTAATTCAGTAAGATGCTTTTTAATTTGTTTATATTGAGAGGATAAAGCGACTGGATCATTATTGTCCCCATCAGTCATTGTTTTAACGATTTTCGCTAATTTATCTTCATCGATGTTAATGAGCTCTTTAACATTGTTAATTTGTTCAGACTTAGATGCATTATTATCAATAATAGATAACACTTTATTTAATTCCGCTTTGATAGTGTCTTCTGGATAATATTCTTTTAAAGCCTTAATACAAATAGAAGAGATTTCATCATATCTAATTGGTTTAGATTCGCATTTGCTATAAATGACATTTCTTCTATTGATATTACAGGCAAAAACATGGTGGCCATTTTTTCTAGTTTGATAGATTAATGGCTTGCCACATTCTCCACAATAAAGTTTCGTGGATAATGGATTATCTTTATCAGGGCGAAGGAATCTATCTTCATCTTTCTTGCGTTTAATGATTAATTGAACCAAATCGAAAGTGTCGCGAGAAATAATCGCTGGGTGGTGGTTCTTCACTAAATATTGTTCTGCGTATTTTCCATCCGTATTATCTTTAGATTCATGAGATAAATAATCAGTAACAACTGTCTTTTGAAGAATCATATCGCCACAATATTTTTCATTTTGAAGAATGACCATAATATTTTGACGATGCCATTTGGCTTTGCCAGATCCAGTTAAGTAGTGGTTATTTTCTAAAAAGTCGATAATTTCACTAATAGGTTTATTAGCAAGATATAGATTAAAGATAGCCTTTACTATTTCAGCTTGTTCTTCATCGATGATAACGTCGCCGTTTTCATCAGTTTTAAAGCCTAAAAACTTATCGGTTGGAATATGCCATTCCCCTCTTTGCATTTTCTTTCTAATTGACCATTTAACGTTATCTGAGATGTTTTTAGATTCTTGTTGTGACATTGACGAGTGGACAGTGATAAGCATATCGTTATCTGGATTAATAGAATCTAAAGATTCTTTTTCAAAATAAATGTTTATACCCTTACTTCTTAAATCTCTAACGATGGATAAAATATCGACAGTGTTTCTACCGAATCTAGATATGGATTTAACGTAAATCATATCAATCAAACCCGCTTTAGCGTCACTAACCATCGCATTTAGGCCATCTCTATGTTTTAAACAAGTGCCAGTAATACCTTTATCAGAATACATACCAACAAATTCGTATTCAGGATTCTCTCCAATGAGCTTGGTGTAGTAATTAATCTGATTCTCAAAAGAATGGATTTGTTCATCCTTTTTAGAAGAGACGCGAGCATACGCTGCAACACGTTTCTTCTTGGTGTTCAATCCATGAGAGAGAATATATTGGCTTGGACTAGCGACTGTAATTACTTCTTTTTCCATCATGTGTATATTGCCGTAAAACTCACTTAATATCAACTATGTTGATATTATTTATTGTAGGGAGTTTGCATTCAAGACGAAGCATAGTTAAAATGCCATACCATTCCTGGTACGAGATTTTCTTTTCCTTTAATAACTTATCTAATATCGCTACTTGGAATTCGTAGCGGACATGTTTCGTCACAAATAAAATTCCTCCACAAACGTGAAGGAATATCATCTGAATTATTGAGAAGTTAATCTCGAGAGCCAACTATAGAATAAATGATTATCTTGTAGATGTCACGGCACCTAGAGACGACTTAATTAATATTGATAATCAACAAACCCTTTTAATACAAAGAATTTGAACATTTCTTTCATTTCACGCTTTCCACAAGAGCGTCTTTCTACTCCATCGAAGTAATCAAAGCGATTGTTGTCGATATAATTCCCATCTCTATCCTTTTGTCTCATTATTTTAGCAAAGAAATATTGATGTTTTCGCCAATCATATAAACATGCAATGCGTGGTCTTTCTAATTTATCTAACAAATTAACATCTTTACTAATGACAAGAATTGAATTTTCTTTTAATCCTAAAAACTTTAATGGTTCTGGGAATCTTACTATTTGAGTGTAGTTATCTAATATGGGAAGTTCGCTTGTTAAATTGTATTCCTGGTTTTCTATCATGATATCGCCAGTAGCTGAATTGAATTTATAAAGTTTAATCTTGTCGTCAACGAATCTAACGTTATCAGTTAAACTCTTTTGTTTAAGAATTAAATCGCTAGAAACCTCAAGTGCGTTTGAGATTCTAATTAATTTAGATCCAGGGATATCGCTTTCTCCACTTATGTATTTGCTCATAGCAGAAGGAGTAATACCAGTATATTGGCATAATTGCTTTATTTCAGCTGTTGGACTAATCCTCTTTAAGAAGCTTTCAACTTCAATCCCATGATATTCAGATTTTGTTAAGTCATTTTTATAATTCTTTGCTGCTTTAGCACCTTCAGCGATTCTATTCATCGATGGCGCGATTGCGGCTAAGGCTTCTTGGATTCTGTTTTGAATAGCGGCTTTTGACTCGCTAAAATTAATTAAAAAATATTCATCGCTTTCATTGTTATCAAGCGCATTCATTACATCAAATAAGTTGGATTTCTTTTCCATTTTCATTCACCTCGCTTAATTATTGTACATTATTTTTAGGAAAATGACAATTTGATATAAAAATATACTTACTACTTTGTAGTAGTGGTAATTTCACTATACTTATAATTTCCCCACAGGAAAATATTTTACTTTTTTCTATTGATTTTTTGAGAATGAAAAAACGCGGTTTATCATTGAGTTGCAATCAGGAAAAACTCTGGTTAGAAAGGAGTAAAAAATATGGTTAGAAGCTACTTAATAGATTTAAGAGCAAAAAAAGATTATAGCCAACGCCAAGTTGCTAGAGAAGCTGGCATGTCATATCAACATTACGCCAGGCTCGAAAGTGGTGAACGCGGTGGCAAAGTATCTCTAGTGATTATGGGTCGTATAGCACATACGCTTGGTATCTCTTTAGAAGATATATATCAACTCGAAGAAAAATACCAAAATAAGCTTCAACGACTAAAAGAAAAAGAATTGTATGGAGACTAGAGTGATAGATTTCTTTGAAAGTGATATCGATTCCTTTATTCAGGATTTAGATAGATCACAAATTACCAAGAGTTCTTATAGAACAATTCTTATGAAGTTCTCATTGTATTTGAGAAGTAGAAACCTCGAGATGCCAAAAAGTAGGAATATCATCGAGTACAAAGATTACTTAGGTAAGACATTAGCGCCTATATCAATTCAAAAAGTAATAGTGGTCCTTCGTGGATTCTTCCATTACCTAGCACGCAATGAGATTTATCCCGATATCAGTGTGGGTATCAATTCAATGAAAACCACCAAAGTGATGAAGAGAGATGTCCTCACAGTCGATGATGTCTCTCTTCTCATCGATATCGCTAAAAAGAAGTCATATCAATCATTAGAAGATTATCGCAATTACGCGATTCTCTCACTTATCGCTACAACTGGCCTAAGAACTATAGAAGTTGAAAGGGCGGAAGTAGCAGACCTTTCGATAGTGAATAAAACCCATATCCTCTATGTAAGAGGTAAAGGAAGAGATGACAAATCAGAATACGTCAAGATATCGGATGAAGTCTATGACATCATTGAAACTTATCTAGCGAATAGAAGAGATTCATATTCTCCTCTATTCATCACTCATGGACATAATTCCTATGGAAATCCTATAAGAACCAGAAGTATTAGAGAAGTAATAAAGAACTTCTTACTAGAAGCTGGTCTTGAGGACAAGAATATGTCCGCTCATTCATTACGACATTTTGTCTGCAGCGAAATCCTCCGTAGTGGTGGCTCTTTAGAAGAAGCTCAACAAGTGCTTCGTCATAGAGATATCAGTACCACTCAAATTTATAATCACTCTCTTAAAAGAGAAGAGAATGATTCGGAGCTAGTAGTTTCATCTAAATTGTTTAGAAAGGAGCCAAAATAATATGGCAAATGAATTAATTAAAACAAATCAAAACGAAATTGTCGCGGTTGATAATTTCAATAAGGATTTTGGGTTGGTTAGAACAATCTTATTGAACGGCGAAACATGGCTATGTGGTAAAGATATCTGTGAAATGCTCGGTTATTTGGATCCACGTTCGGCTATTAATCGTCATGTAAGCGAAGCAAACAGGGTGAAACACCTCGTTTGGTCTCACAAGCAAAATAAAAAGATGATCCTGATTAATTCCCATGGTTTCTATGAACTATGTCAAGGAAGCAAGTTGGAAACAGCTAATCAAATTAAAGATTGGATTAAGACCAAATTTTTTACAGCTGTTGAAGTTAATAATCTTCCTGCAATTAAAGAACAAATCATCAACGATGATTATTTTGTTGATGCAATGGTGGACAAAATTTGTCCAAGGATTGGTATAGCTAAAGAAAAGGTTGATGGTTTTGATAGATTCTTAGATTCGGAAGGATTAATGACTGTTGGTTCGTTCGCTAAATGCATGGCAATTCCAAATTTAGGAAAGATTAACATGTTCAAATTACTTCGTGAAAAAGGTTTCTGCTATTACGAAAAAGGATGTAATGTTCCAAAACAACATTATGTTAATGACGGACTGGCGGAAATTAGATATTCATCTGATGCTTCTGGTAAACATGTAACTCCTCAAACAATGCTTACGGCAAAAGGAGTTGAATATCTCCGTTTAAAACTCAAAGAGTGGGGGATAACAAAATGATTTACAAAGTAACTTATTCCGTTAATGAAGTGATGGAAATATTAGGTTTATGCCGTAGAAGCATTATTAGATACATCAAAGCTCATAAACTTGATGCGTTTAAGGTTGGCTCTCAATGGAGAATTTACGGTGAATCATTAAAAGCTTTGATTGAGAGGGGGTCATTCGATGGCGATTAGACGTTGCTTTTCAAAGAAAATCGTTAGAAGTGATGACTTCCTCGATCTTCCTGTGTCCACTCAGCTTCTATACTTCCAACTTGGTATGGAAGCTGATGACCGTGGCTATATCAATAACGCTAGAAGTGTTATCAAAATCACTGGTTGTGGTGTTGGTGATTTAGAAATGCTCATCGCTAAGCGATTTGTCCTTGTTAGACAAGAAAAACTAATTCTTATTAAAGGATGGAGAATAAATAATTCAATTCAACCAACTAGAGTGTGTGAATCACAATATGTTGATGATTTGAAATTATTATTCTTCGATGAACGTGGTTCTTATACCGAAAGAGAGACTAATCTTCCAGTCTCAAAAATCATTTGTCGACAAGATGATGACAAAGTGTCAACACAAGTTAATTTAATAGAAGATAACTTAATTAAAGATAATTTAACAAAAGATAACGATTTAACTAGATTAAACGAGATAAAAGCAAATCCATTTGCCAAAGAACTAGTTAATAAACTTATTGATTGTAAATACATCAGCATTAATTGCTTACAGCTAAGAGATTATCTTAACTACTTTGAGTCTCTTCTTAAAGAAGGTAAAGATGTGGTGGATATCAAAGTGAAACTAGAATACTTCATTAAAGCTGTTTGTCATTATCTTCCAACTGGTGAAAAGGATTATCAGGATAAACCTATCTTTAAGCTCATCTATACCGATGATAGGAAGATCCAGGATAAATATGTCTACTTCGTTAGTGCGATGGATAAAGCGTTTGATAATGTCGATATAGATTCAAGCGATACCATAGAAGAACCTAGAGATGACCTAGGTAATACCTATACCAGCCCAGAAGAAAGTCATGACTTAGATAGTGTGGAAGTGAACGATGATGACCTTCCATTCTAGTCATAAGAAATAGTCTTAATACCTCTAATGTATATTATCGGTTATTAGGTAAGGACATTATAGGACAAATGACTATCTATAAATCATAGATTTAAGGAGATGCATTACAAAGATGAAAATTAAAATCACAAAAATAAATAAAGTTAATAATTACAGTTTTAGGAGGTTTATCGGTTAATGAGCAAGAAACTTGATACTTATCAACAATGGGTAAAAAATGGCACTGCAGATACATATTTATCTTCTATAAGAAGATGGGTAAGTGATAACGCTACTCAAAAGCAGATTGCTAAGAACTTACATATCACTGAGAAAACATTGATATCACTAAAACAAAAACATAAGGAAGTCCAACAAGCCTTTGATGAAGGCGATGACATCCTCCGTGTTGAGTTAGAGAACGCGATATTAAAACGCGCTAGAGGGATGAAACTTGAAGATGAAGTTCAGACCTATGAAATGGTGGATGGAGTTACTGGAAGGAAGAAACAAAGAATTGTTAAAACTAAGAAAGAAATTCCTCCAGACACTCAAGCCGCTATATATCTTCTTCAAACAAAGTTTGGTAGAGGTTATAACCCTAGAAAAGACCAAATCAATATCATGGAGAAGAAAGCGGAAGGCGAGAAGTGGATTCGTATGACTGATGAGGAAGAAGATCTTAATGATGAGATTGAAACACTCGAAAGTATGAAACGCATCAAGACAATGAAAATTCAAAAGAAGGCTCTAGAAAAAGAAGTGGGGCCACTTCCAGTTGAAGAATCTTCTGAAGAGCCTGATGACGAAGAAATAGATTAAAAGAAAGGAGGAAATGATAAATGTTACATTATGCAATTTGTAAAGATTCACATATGGAAGGTGAATTACTCTGTTGTAGCTTTGTTACAGACACTGGTGTGAAGTTTTCTGAGAAATCTAATTATGATTCATTCTTAAGAAAGAAAATTAAAGCTGGTCAAATCTTCATGGTTAAAACAAATAAACAACAAGAAATTCATATCAGACAAAGAGTGGATGTCGCTCCATATACAAAGAAAGATTATGAAAATGTAATCAGCTTCTTTAAAACTGGCAAATATTTTACCGGCAAAGAATATAATTGGAGAGCTATCCATGCTGCTAGATTTAGATTAAGAACAATCTATAGCAGAAGAGATTCTCTAGAAAAATTCATGGAAGATTTTGATGTATTTTTTCAAAAAGATTGATGAGTGACCCGCCCCCCGGTATCTCTTTTAGAGATAAAGTAGCAGTACCGTGGGCAGGACGTCAGAAATACGGAAGGCAAAATTTTCAGGATTTGAAATCGATTCTAGAAAAATGAAAAATAGGGGGGTGTCCTGGAGAGGATGACCCTTTTCTTTATATCTAAAGATATAAGTTGATAAATGTCGCCAGTAGAGCGATATATATAGTAAGGAGATAAAGAAAATGAAAGATTCCAAATTAGAAATTACCCTAAAGATTACAGAAGATAAGGGTATCATCATTGGCCGCTCAGTAGTCTTATTCAATAAGCCAAGATATGTTGCTGGTTTATGGGATAACGCAGTGGTATTTGCTATCCATGATCCAAAGACATTAATGGACTGCCAAGTCTGCATTTACACAATTAACGAACTTAAAGAATTTTATGAAGAAGGTTCTCTTCAAGGATTGGTGGACATCAATGGTTAAGGTTGGAGATAAAGTTAAAGCCAAATTCCGTAAATACGGAGTTCACACAATCATTGGAACAGTTAATGAAGTTTGTACCGATGAACACGCTCTTAAAGGTACTTGGGTAGGACTTAAAGTCACTGGTGGCAACATGAATGACCCACATGTTCAATGGATGGTTTCTAACAAGGTTGGTTGTCTTGTTCCTCTTAAAGATGTAGTGGAGGTGCTCCAATAATGATGGATAGAATCAACATTGCATCTTGGATTGATGCATTCAACAACGGAGAGTTCGATTCAGCTGATTATAAAACACAAATAAAAGCTGGTTGGTATGATTGGTTCTGTAAAGACTCTTCACTAGTGAAGAAAACTCAAAAGATGGGTAATATCATCAAAGGAATCAAGGCTGGTGGAAAGGTTGATTTAATAAACTGGTATGTTTGGTTTAAGAATAACTGCCCACTCAATGGCCCACTTTACGACGACTTCCGTTTCGCATCACTTGAAACTGGTGATGTTCAATTCACAATTCAAATCAATTGTTGCTGGAATAAACACAGCTACTGCGTTTATGGAAGAACGCCAGATGGAGAAGCTCACTGGGATGAACCGATATTTGAAACCGATTCAGTTAAAGAACTTAAAGATTGGTTTAATTCGCCATGGGAGATTTAATATTAATTAAAACTACAAGAAGGCCTAGAAATAGGCTTTTCTTATGGATTGAGTTTCTTATTTGTGGTATAGTTCTTTTAAGATCAATAGTTCTTAAAAAGGAGTCAATATGAATAAAGCAACACCTTTTGTCAAATGGGCTGGCGGTAAACGTCAGATTATGAATCATCTCTTGGAATATAAGCCTAAGAAATATAAACATTACTACGAGCCATTCGTTGGAGGTGGTGCTCTTCTTTTAGAACTCGCTCCAATTCATGCAACAATCAACGACTCAAACAAAGAACTAATCTATGTCTATAAATGCTTAAGAAACAAGAGACTCTTCAAGAAGTTCTATGATGCTTGCAAAGAGCATGAGGCTAAGCATTCTGAAAAATATTATTATCAAGTCCGTGATATGGATAAAAAGAAAACTGCCTATGCTAAGCTTCCAATGTACGTGAAGGCCGCTAGATGTATTTATTTAAATAAAGCATGTTTTAATGGCCTTTATAGAGTTAATGGTAAAGGTCAATTCAATGTTCCATTTAACGGAAAAGATAAAATCTATTGCTTTGATGAAGAAAACATTCAAGCATTACACAAATATTTCCATAAGAGAAAACCAGTAATTCTTTGTAAGGATTTTGCAGAAGCCGTGAAAACCGCCAAAGCTGGTGACTTTGTCTACTTTGACCCACCATATGATGTGGTTGGAGAACAATCATTCACTTCTTACACGGTTGGAGGTTTTGATAAGAAAGAACAAACCAGACTTAGAGATGTCTTTAAGGAACTAAGTGATAAAGGCGTTCTTGTTATGGCCAGTAATGCAAACACTCCATTCATCCAAGAATTATACAAAGATTTCAATATTCACGTCATTGAAGCTAGAAGAAACATCAATTCAAAAGGTGATGGACGTGGCAAAGTAGAAGAAGTCATTATTACCAATTATTAGTATGCTAACGAAAAGAGATATCTTTTTTAAAGATAAAGATTTCACTCTCCTTCAAGGAGATTCTTTTCGTATATTGAAAAAATTAGAACCAAAGTCTGTTGATATGATTTTTGCAGACCCACCTTATTTCCTTTCTAGTGGTGGCATCAGCTGTCAAAACGGAAAGCAAGTATCAGTCAACAAAGGTGAATGGGATTATACAAAAACCATCGAAGAAAGAATTAAATACCATCGTAAGTGGATTGCTTTGTGTAGAGAAGTCCTTAAGGACAATGGAACAATTATGATTTCATCCACTCTTCATAGTGTTTACGCAATTGGTGTGGCTCTCGAACTAGAAGGTTATTCAATAATCAACAACATTATTTGGAGAAAGACCAATCCTGCTCCTAATTTAGCTTGTAGATGTTTTGCCCATTCAACCGAAACGGTTATATGGGCTAGGAAACAGCTAACTCTTAAAAAGAAGGGCAAGCATTATTTTAATTATGTCGCCATGAAAGCAGAAAATGGTGGAAAGCAGATGAAAGATGTGTGGGATATAGAAGATGTCGAACCAGAACTTTTCGAGTCTGGAACAGCCCCAAAAAGCGAAAAGAAATATGGAAAACATCCTACTCAAAAGCCGATTGCTTTATTAACGCGCTTAATTACAGCAGCTTCTAAAGAAGGAGACCTGATTTTAGATCCATTTAACGGAAGTGGTACAACAGGAATTGTCGCTCATGATATGAAACGACAATATATTGGTGTAGAATTAGATAAAGAATATTTGGAATTAACCAAACGCAGATATTTAGGAGCAATTAACGATGGCAAATAGAGATTTCAACACTTGGCTATCAACAATGAAAGATAGCATCGCTACATGGACTTATTACACTGATTTCGATAAGGTCTATGAAAATGTTCAAAAAATTAAAGTTGAACTCAATATTTTAAATTCGCTCATCGGCTCTAAGAATATCGAAGAAGAATTTAAATCTATCGTTAAACAATATCCTAATGTTTTGGTCGTTGTCCCTATTTTATTAGCTAAACGTGAAGCTGAAATCAAAGTGCAAGATGCTGATGGAAGCTACGTCTTTAACTTTGTTAAAATGAACTATACAGTTGACCAATATACTCTCTTTATGAGAAATAGCGGTCTCTTTGATTTGCTCCAAAACCATATTATCAATAACCTAGTTGATTATGTTTTAGGCGTTGAAGTTGGTATGGACACCAATGGAAGAAAAAATAGAACCGGTCATGTCATGGAAGATCTGGTTGAATCCTATCTAATTAAGGCTGGATTAGTTAAAGGCAAAACATATTTCAAAGAAATGTATGCTTCTGAAGTTGAAAAGAAGTTTCACTTAGATTTATCTAAATTAAGTAATGATGGGAAAGCCGAAAAGAGATTTGACTTTGTTTTTGTTGGAGCTTTAGGAACCGTATTTGCTTGTGAATGCAATTTCTATGGAAGTAGCGGCTCAAAATTAAACGAAACCGCAAGAAGCTATAAAACTTTAACATTAGAGTCAAAAGATATCAGCGGGTTCCAATTTGTATGGTTCACAGATGGGATTGGATGGAATAGTGCAAGGCACAATCTAGAAGAAACTTTTGATGTTCTTGATAATTTATATAATTTAGATGATTTAGATAATGGTGCAATCAATAATTTGATTGATAGTGTTAATTATTTAAAAAATATTTTGAACAAGTGAGAAAGTAAGAACAATGGAGTGGCCTTTTAGAATAAAATTCAAAAACAATGATATAGAGATATATGAATCGATAACTGATAAAAATAAATCAAAGATATTTCGTATAACTCAGAACAGCAAGGAGGAAATCAATGATTTAGATGAAAAATATTTTATTTTGCAAATTGCTCGCTCTGATTATTTTGATAGATTAGCATACCCGAATGGCCATCACATTATTGTTCTTGCTTATGACGGCAACAAAAGTGTAGATGAATATAAAATTGATTCTTTTGTAAGAATATTAGACAGACATATATACCTTTTAAAACACAAAACAAATAAAGAACTGAGTACATTGTGCCTAGATTTAAATGATGGATGCAACTATGTTGAATTAGGCAATCACTATGATGTGGAAGGTGCTATCTTACGAATTTTTTATCTAAAAACAATGGAGAAAAAAAGAGATAAAGATATTGATATTTCTTTATTACGGAAAGCAATTAATACTTTTGAAACAATCGATAAAGATTTTAATTTAAAACACAGACCTTATACAGAAGAGTTGATCAAAAAATTAATTGAAAGAAAACCAATATTTGATGACTAATAATACATATGAAAACAATATCTTATCCTGCAATATTTTATAAAGACCACGAAGATAACGCTTTTATCAATGTCAGTTTTCCCAATATTATTGCTGCTTATACATTTGGCGAAGGCATGGATGATGCAATTTTTATGGCAAAAGATTTGCTTAAATTAATGGTTGAGACAGCTCTTGAACAATGCTTCATGCCATCTTCGCTCGAAGAAATAAAAATCGATTATCCAAATAAAGAAGTTATTATTGTCGAAATTGATGTAGATGACGATGTGTACAAAAAATGGGAAGAAAGAGTTACAGATAAGGAGATTCAAATCTCGTATCCAGTGGTATTAAGTCAGCAATTATCTGCATCATCTAGAGTATTTTTCAATATTCCAAATGTAAAAGGAGGCATTGGATTCGGTGATGATTACGATGACGCTATTAATAAAGCAGAATCATTGATTTCTGATGCAATCAAAACAGACATTAAGCGATGTAATTTGCCTTCAAAATTGAGCGATGTTAAAAAGGAGTTTAACGAGGATACCATAGTTCTTGTTTCGCTAAATATTACTAATGAGCAGTTGAGGAGAATTGAGAATAAATATTTTGATTTGGACTCTGCAATTGATAACTGTAACGAATCGGAAACAATAACAAAATTCCGTTCAGATTTATTGGAAGATGAGTATTTTGATTTTGATTCAATCGGTAATTATTTGATAAAAATTAACAAAGCATTTAGTAATAAACAATTAGTAGTTAAAATTTTCGAATATGTATACGAAGCTTTTGTGGATAATGTGTATTCGACTGATATGGAAAACATACCTGTTTATATTTTAGTAGAGAACAAAGAATATGATTTAGCTTTGAAATTATATAAGTTGGGAGAAGACGAAAATTGTATTGAAAATACGGACGAATACATCTTTTTTATGGAAGGTGTCTGCTTATATTATTTAAGACGATATAATGAATCAGAAAAAATGTTCAACCTCGCGCTAAGAGATGAAGATTATTATTTTGAAGCAAGAAGATTTCTAAAGAAAATAGAACATAAAACGAATTAATCGCCAACTAAATGTTTACCAAAATAAAATCTATTTATCATATAATAAAAAAGAGGACAAAAACATGAATGATAATTTAAGACAAACGCTTCAAGAGATAGTTAATATGTCAGATGAAGATAAAGTCAATCTTGGAAAAGATGCTTTATCAAGATTTGTTAAAGGATTAATGGAAGGCGGCATCGAAGAAAAAGATATCTCAGATTACATAATTGCTTTAACAAAACTTTTTGTTTCTTCTGATAGAAAATGTACGGCTGAAGAATATTCTTTCTTTAGAGCTGTTACTGGTTTGGAATTATCAAGCGAAGACTTTTATAATATGACTAATGGCGGAGCTGATCCTGATTTCATTAAAGCATCATTTAAATTTTTGAGCATATTAACACCTGAAGACAGAACTGCTGCTATTGTGTATGGTAGTGCATTGATAAGTTGCGACGACTCTGTTAATATCCAAGAATTCGCATTGATTGATACAATTTTGTCTTTATAATATGTATAAGCCAAAACCAGAAGATACATCAAACATATCAATCCCAACTGACTTACAATCTTTGATTGAAAAGATTGCCGAAAATGTTCACGAGGTATGGGCGGCTCAAAGAATTAGCGAAGGCTGGGTTTATGGGCAAGTAAAAGACTCTTCCTTAAAGACAACACCTTGTCTTGTTCCTTATAATGAATTGCCTGAATCCGAAAAAGAATATGACCGCAGTACGGCTGTAGAGACAATTAAACTAGTTATAAAGTTTGGATATGAGATAAGAAAAAAATAATTCGCAAAATCGCGAATTATTTTTTGACTATTTTATCAATAAGACCATATTTCAAGGCTTCTTCTGCTGTCATCCAATTATCTCTTTCACAATCTTCGTGGACAACATTTACGGGCTTGCCGATGTTTTCAGCCATTATTTCTTCCAGCTTGTTTCTCATTTCTGTAAGGCGAGAAGCGATTTTGTTGATTTCAGAAAAAGTGCTTAAAGAACCGTTATTGCTAAAAATTAATGGTTGATGAATTAAGATTCTGCTGTGTGGCAAGGCATATCTATGTCCCTTCTGTCCACAAGAAAGCAAGAATGAACCCATAGAGGCTGCTAATCCGCAACATATTGTATAAACCGGAGCATCAATATGGTTTATAACATCATAAATTGCTAAACCATGAATTATGCTTCCGCCTTCTGAATTAATATATAGATATATGGGTTCTGTTTTATTCTCGGAATTTAAATTTAATAAATTTAATATCGTTAATAAAGCTGATTGTTCATTAACTTCGCCATTTAAAGAAATTACTCTATTATTCATAAATTACTCCAATACTTTATCTACAAAACCATGTGCAACAGCTTCGTTTGAATTAAATGTTGTTGATTTTGAACATAATTCTTTAGTTTCATCAGCTGATAAATTTGTGTTTTCAACAATTATAGATACGAATACTTGCTCTTTATAAGAAACATCTTTAGATAAAAGCTCAACTTCTGTTTGTTGATTCGAACCAGTACCGACAATTCCATACAATTCGCCTAGTGTTATTTCGCTGTTTTTAAGAATGTATCTTTTGCCTTTATTGCCTAGTGTTAAAAGAAGAACAGCACAACCAGAAACGGAGCCTATACAGTATGTCGAAATAGGGTTTGGAAGAGATTTAATGACGTCATATATAGCCATTGTGTTGGTGTAATCGTGCGTGTTTGAAGAAACAAATAATTGTATTTCTTTATTTGGAGTGCTCGCAAAATTTAACAATGTCATTATAATACTGTTTGCAGATTCTGAATTTAATGCACTTGTTACTACAATAACCCCATCTTCATTCATTTTTTTAAATAATTTGTCATCCATTATTTATTACCTTTCTTGAAGAATTTTGAAAAGTCAATATCTTCAAATTCATCATCTACTATTTCTTCACTTTCATTGATAACAGGCTCTGTACTTGCCTTATGCTTAAAATAGCTTTTTGGCATAATTTGTTCAAATGTATGTTCGGAATCATTTGGGACAATTTTATTGATAGGAACCAATTCTTCAAAAGCCCTTGTATCATAGAAATCTTTAAAAACCCCGATATTAGCGCATTGATAACTTCTTATAAAACTGCATTTGATAACAGGTGAGTAAATCCTTTTTGTATACATTTCGCCAGGAATAATTTGGTCTAACGCAGATATTTGGACAACAGGAACTTGGACAAGATCTCCCTTTTGCCCTTTTAAGATACCATCAAGAGATTGAACTGTTTTTTTGCCACATTGATTGGAGAATCTTTCTTTTGTCTCTTGGCTTTGAGATCCCAAAAAAACTTGCTGGTTACAGTTGTCAATTATGATATTGGCTGTCTCGTGTCCGTAAATTAAATCAAGTTGATCATATGATTGAACAAATAGATGGAACCAAAGATTTCTACTTCTGGCTGTTGATATTTTGTTATCAAAATCTGGTATCATAGGTATGTTGGCGAATTCATCTAGTAGGAAGTGAACATGTCTTGGTTCAATTCCTAATTTACGTTTTCTTTCAACGCTTTTTAATGATTGTCTATATACCCAATCAATAAATAATCCGGCAATTACGTTATCACTTTTATCGTAATCTCTCGTAGCAACAAATATCGCCCAAGGCTTGTCAGAGTCATCTAAGCTAATTGTTGTCTCGGCAGTGAGCTGATATATATGTCCTTGCATCCATTTTTCAACCTCTGTTTGAAATGTACTTAGAAATCCTTTCTTTGTGCTTTGTGCAGTAGCAATCACGGTATTTAATTTATTCATTGCTTCTGGAGATTTATCTCTAAGGTATTTATTCATAGTTGAAGACATACCAGCCATATCATCAGGGTCGGAGCCATCTCTCAATAAAGCAAAAACATCATTGACCGTTTTTAGCGTCATCAGTTTTTTAGTAAATTTTGTATTAGGTTTAATGGCTTCTTCTAGCATTGTAAGAAGAATGCCGTTCATTAATCCTCTTGCTCCATCGACCCAAGTTTTAGCTTCTGTTTGAGCTGGTTTAAAAACACAAGAACAGAATTGATTTACCAATGAAGTCACTTGAGAGTGGTTCATATATTTTTCTACTTCTATATGATTTTCCATTTCTTCTTTAGAAGAGAAAGCCATGTTTTTGTATTTATAAAATTTGCCATTTTTAAATGAATTAATATCACTCATTATTATCAATGAATCATCTGGTTTGCCATCACAAATCTTACAGTCTTTTCCTATCTGGAGTAACTCCATTTGCTTGTCATACATTTCTTCTAATGGATTCCACGAATGAGATCTTGAGAGAGACTTGAAGTTTAAAATAAATAGCCTATAGCCCATGTTTTTTAGGTGTCTAGCATGGTGCTCAAAAAGCTCTCCTTTTGGGTCAGTAATAAATAAATTTGCTTTATTTTTTTGCGATGAAATTGCCCTGATTTGTGGCTCAATACATCCGGTAGTTTTCCCGCTTCCAGTGGTGCCAATATAAAGCTCATGGTAGTTTGGCAGATAGAAGAATCTTAATTTGCATTCTTTTTTCTTTTCATTACTTAAAGATTCAAATTCACTATAGTTATATGATTTTCCATTTAAATCGACAAAATCGCTTGAAAAAGGGTATCCACTAATATCAGTGTTAGGCAAATCGTTATAAAAAACTTTCAATAACTTTTTATCAGAAAAATTGAGAAATGACACAATATTTGTGTTCTCTAAATTGGTAGCAATATAATTTTCAGATACTTTTTTTGAATACGGTTGTCTTTTCATTTTAATCACCCACCTTAAACCCTATTTTTTTAGAAGGATCAAACGAAGAATTTGTTACTTCTTTCCATTTTTGTTCGCGATAATTGTTAATATATTTTAGCTTAGAATAATGATCTAAATTATTTAAAAGAATAACTTCTGCAAAAGAATAGTCAATAAGATACCTTTGCTCGTTGACAACAACATCTTGTCTGATGGATGTTATGTAGGAATACAATCGTTTCGCTTCATCACATATTTCATTCTTATCAAATGATGGAACAATTGTTCTGCCTTCATTGATGTAAGGTATTAGTTTAATTAAATCATTAAAGACTTTTACATCATCAACTTTGCCTGCATCTTCATAAACTCTTTTCAAAAAATATATTGAAGGTATATCGCCCCAAATCATACATTGTTTTAGTCTATAAACACCAGAAGTGGTGTGTTCAGAACTTCTTTCACATCCAATTCCTAAAATTGAAAGAATGGCAACTGCTTTATTAGCGATTGGATGTCCTGTTGTAGCTGCGATTGATAGTTGTCTAAAACGAACATCTGGATAATATGGTTTGTAATGGGAATAATCAAACCAAGAAGGAGAAATGTTTAAATTTCTAATATCTTTTAAAGATTCAACAACTCCAATGGCATCGCATTTCATAGATAGAAGAGAATCTATATCTTCTAATTTTCCATCGCTATCATGAGTATTGATAAAAGCGGATATATCTTCATCTGTTGAAATAGCAACCAGTTCATCTAAAATAACTTTTTTACAATAGTTGATTAAAGACTCACTCATCCCATAAGATTGGCCTATAAAATCAATGATATTCTTACAGTCATTATCATAATTTTCGCTACTTTGATTAGATAAAAGCGTTGTTATAACGAGCATGTTATAAAAAGCCGGATAAAATTTATGTATTTCTTTTATCATATAGAACTCCTTTTCGAGCATAGTTTAGTTTATTTTATCATTAGATGCTATGTCAGTACTAAAAAAATATATAATATGAATAAAGAATGCAAACAAAGGTGATTTTATGCCAGACAATAAAAATTCTATAAGAATATCTATTCTAGAGAAATCATTCAATTATATGGAACGTTTTTTGCCTCTTTCAATTGGCAAAGATTATGATGAGACTTTTGCAAATTTTATGGGCTATATAAACAAAGAAAAAACAAAAACATCCAGTTCAATAGAACTGGAAGCTTTAGATGACGCGGTTAATAAAGTTGAATCGCTTTCTTATGAAGAAATATTGGAAATAGTTGAAATGATTAGTTAGTTTTTGGAAGAACAGAAATAATCTTTTCTACGGCTTCAATATCGTTTAAAAAACATAGTTTTTTAGATGCTTCAACATCTTCTGCCAGTTTATGCTTTTTTGTTTGCAAATAATATAACTTTTCCAAACCTTTGTTCGTCGTCATACAAATATGGCGAGTCTTGTTTTTTGATTTTGTTGAATATTCATGCGGATTGCTATATCCGTAAGTTTCTAAGTGTTCTGATGTTGACCACTGTGAATATTTGTATATTAAATACGAAGTAGCAAGCCATCTATTATGTTCTAGTTCAGATAATAAATATAATGGGTTTGCATTCGCTCCTTCTTTACGTGGATATTGAGTATTAGATATCTCTTTATTGATTTCGTTGACATAGTTACTTGTTGTTTTTGTTTTATCAAGCGTAGTAAGTATCTTGTATTCATCATTAAGACCGTATCCTAATATACGTAATTTTGTTTTTAAGGAGTAGGCAGTTGCAATATTGCCTAACAACCCTTCTTTGTTTAACTTAAGCCATTCAATTTTCGCTTTTGATTCAGTTGTTTTACAATATGATTGGAAAGCAGCTGTTCCAAAATTAAGTAAAGTTTCATAGTGGTTTTCAATGAAATTTGACATCACTGCGTTCTCACCAAAAATAACTATAGGCAAAATTATTCTATTGCCTTTTTCGTCTCTAAGTTCATTCAACCCATTTTGATTTAACACTTTTTGATCAACAATAATTTTCTTGTTTTCTTTAGAAAAAGCATCATTTATTATTTCGTCCCCAATTCTAACAAATAAGATTGTCTTGCTAAGCTCAGACTCACTAAAGTGTAAGAGCAAAATTTTTCTTAGCAATAAAGCGATTTGAATGTCTTTGCTTGTGTCGCTCACAGAAATAACAAATATTTCAAAACCATCCTCATTAAATCTTTTTTTGATACCAGCATCTTTATCCTTTTTTATGCTCGCAAAATAATTATTTAACGTTTCAAAGTTAGTTAAATCTAAATCATTTAATTCGGATGTAATATTGTAAAGAAGTGGTTTTGGTAAAAAGTTTTCTGGTGTTTCATTTGCCTTTATATTGGTATATTCGTTCAAATAGTTTTGTACTATTTCAAATGAATTTCTGTCGAATATATGATAGTTAATTTTATTTATATAATCTCCCCATAATTGAAACGAATATGTCATTTTTTCGAAAATAGGTTTATTAATTTTTCCAAGGCCAAAGAAAGACACGTGCATTGTTTCATTATTTTTATCATTTATATTTTCGAGTTCAATAAAATTACTTATTTGATTATTTAAAACGAATTCAGAAGAAATGATGTCGTATTGAGATAATGTGTTGACGATATGAAGAGTTGAACCAGAAAAATTGTTTGTTAAATCAAAATCTGTTTCCTGATATGTAACAAAAACTTTGAACTTACTTAATTTTTCTACGTCGCTGAGTATTTCGGAATCTTCAGGGTAATTGTCGGTAGGGCTGGAGAGAGATTTATTGCTATATTTATTAAAGATTTCGCAAAAGTATTTGCTTGCTTTGCTTGCGTTTTTCTTTTTGCTGCCTGATGATTGAAATTCTAGAATTGATTTTTGGAAGTTTGCTGCTAGTTCTACGGATGCATCATCGGATGAAAATAATCCATATACAATCACCTTTCTATTTCTTTTTGGATAATTAAATAACCATAAAATTTTCTTAAATTGTCTTGAAAAAGAGCTTTCAAAAATCATTGAGCACATTTTTTGAGAAAAATTTTCTGTTCTGACATCAAAGCCATTATTGATAAGTAAATCTCTGTACTCCGTCCCTTCTTGAGTTTTTAGCGATGCTCTAGTTATGTACATCCTAACTATGTTTTTATTCTTTTTAAGTTCTTTTCCTAATTTTATTGCTGCATTAGCAACCTTTGAATCGGAAAATATATAGTACGCATTTTTGTTAGTAAAAATTGAACGACAAAGATTTATTGCCTTTGCCATGATTGACTTTGAGAAAAATAAAATTGCTGATAATGAAGTTGTCAATAATGCAAAAACGGATACAGCGACATAGCCAAAACTAAATGCTTTATAAAAACCGCCTACGTTATAGTATGAAGTTACTATCGAACGATCGAAAGCGACAGCCATCATTTTTAATGCGTCAAATAGTGATGTTGCAAATAGCATAAAACCACTGGTTTCAACTGCTTTTGCGGGTTCAACTATCGTGTGTGGCACATTATCTATTAG
This sequence comes from Bacilli bacterium, assembly GCA_045113315.1. Classification (GTDB taxonomy): domain Bacteria; phylum Bacillota_I; class Bacilli_A; order RFN20; family CAG-826; genus RUG13091. The sequence goes on along the minus strand of JBGUIX010000001.1, from coordinate 13,557 downwards.
AATGGTGGATGTTATATTTGAAATTATTGGCCTAAAGTTCGCAAACAGTGAAAACAAAAGACAAAGCAAATATGCTGGTATGATGTATTTATATAGTGTCCCAATAAATTTATATTTAGCTAGATTTTTTACAAATAGACGAATCAAAATCACAGCAGTTATTAAAGCCACGCATAGTAAGATAACAATTAAAACTTCATCCATATATTAATTTTCCTCCAATTAAAGGTTAAACATCAGATACTAAAATAATAACATATTTTTTGTTTTTACTTCTTTATTAACTATGTATTCAAATACTTATTATCAGCAACGCCTATTAAAAAGATACTAAACAATTAAAATTATTATGATATATAAATAATTACTCGATAATTGAGCTATGCTAAAATTATTTTAGTAAAGCGACTGTTGAAGTATATGGGGAAAGTAAAAATAAGTAGAGAATTTATTGAAATGGCCGGCAAACAGGTTTGTTTTTATACTTTTTCGAAACCTCTCAGCAATAGTGTTTTTCTAATTTGCGAAAACGGAGAAGCAAGAACTGTTAGTAAAAAGAGTTTGATGGCTTTAAAAAATAATCAACTTTCAGCAAAAACAGGAAACACATGGAATAATCTTTTTCTTAAAAAAACTTTTACCAAGAATGTTTGTCCGACTTTTTTCATTATTGAGCTTACAAATAATTGCAATTTAAGATGCAAATATTGCTTTAGAGGTGAACACACTCAGAGGGAAATGTCTATTGAAGTTTTGGAAAAGATAGTTGATCAAATCTCTAATCATGTAAAGGATAATAAAATCAATTCGTTTACCATCCAGCCTTGGGGTGGAGAACCTCTACTAAAAGTCAATTTAATTATCAAAATTCGAGAGTTGTTTCTACAAAGAGGCCTTTATCCAACTATATCGTGTGAAACCAACGGTCTTTTGCTGACAGATAAGGTGCTCGATGCCTTAATTAGCAACAATATATCGTTTGGCATATCAATTGATGGATGCGCTCTAGTTAACGATTTTCATCGACCTTTTGCTAATGGAAAAGGAGCAACATCATTTCTTGAAAAAAGAATAAATGATATAAAGGCAAAGTATCCGTTAATGAACCTGTCTTGTATATCTGTTAATGACACTTTGTCTTTAAAACATATAGAGGAATCACTTGACTATCTAGTCAACTCTCTAAAATTTAGAAGTATCAAGATGAATCTATTTAAAGATAACGCTTTTGCTAATAGCGAAATTAAAAAAATGGATTTTGAGGAAATTGAGAAATTTTATTCGTGTATTTTTAAGCATTGGCTAAAAACACCATATTATAGTGAGGGCAATATTTCTGCTCGAATCAAAAATCTTTTGACAGATGAAACAGGAGATATTTGCTTATCACGAGGATGTAGAGGCGGCTATTCAATGATTGCTTATGATGTTGATGGGTGCATTTATAATTGCGAACTAATTGGGAACAAAGAACAAAAACTTGGCACTATCAACGATAACATCATCAATATAGTTAAAAAATCTATAGTTAAAAACAATCCATATTTCAGGGACAAGAAAAAAGATGAATGTGATTATTGCCCGTGGTATTGCTACTGCCAAGGTGGCTGTTCATCTAACTGTTTAAATAACAAAATGGTCGTTGATGAAGAAATGTGTATTATCAATAAAACATTGTATCCATTGATAATAGAAGCGATTTTAAATAGAAATAAAAAAATATTACAATATATTCAGAAATAGTTATGAAACAAGGCTACTTTACTTTGAATTCTTTTTGCAATCAAAAGTGCATCACATGCCCAACTAGTTCCAATAGCAAATGTGATTACAGTATTCCTTTTGACATGCTAAAGAACCAAATAAATGAGTCAATTTCTAAAGGACTAAAAATAATCGTTTTGTCTGGTGGCGAGCCATTAGCATATCCACGTTTCGATGATTTATTAAGATTTCTTTTTAAGAAAAAAGTGGGAATTGTGATTTTATCTAATGGTACTTTGCTATGCGATTCAATGATAAAAAAACTAGCTAAGCATAAAGAACAAATTAAGTTTGTAACTGCAATTCATAGTGATAATGCTGAAGAACATGATAAAGTAACTGGAACAAATGGTTCTTTTAATAAGACTGTTAGCAATTTAGAAAGAGCGAATAAAAGTGGCTTAAATATATCAATTAAAATCATTTTAAACAAAATCAATTACCAAAAACTTTCTCTTATTGCTTCGTTTTTAAATTACCGTTTCACTAAACCATTTAATATAAATGTTTGTTCAATGGATTTCGTTGGAGTAGCCCAAGATCACAAAGAACTTATGGTTTCAGGAAAAGAGATTGAAAAATCATTGAACGACGCAGCAATATGGTTTATTCATAACAACGGTAAGAAATTCAGCCTCACTTTTTCAGAGTTTCCAATTTGTCTTATGACAAAATACAGCATGCCATTTTTATCAGTTTCTTCAAATAAAAGGCAATTTGCTTATGTCGGAAGAGATGGGTGTTTAAAATACAATTCTCTTTCAGATTGCTCTCCATGCTTGGCGAATTGCTCCAAGTGTAAGTTTGAGATGATTTGTCCTGGTGTATGGAGTTCAACCAAAATTGAAATGGGAAAGTTTTGTTTTCCTTTAGGTGGTGATAACAATGAATAGTTGGTCAGATGGCGCATGGAACAATAGTGTTGATTCTTGGGTAGACAACGGCTGGAATAACAGCGTTGACTCTTGGGTTGATCACGGTTGGAATAACAGCGTTGACTCTTGGGTTGATCATGGCTGGAATAACAGCGTTGACTCTTGGTTAGACAACGGTTGGAACAATAGTGTTGATTCTTGGAGTCAGGCATCTTGGGATGATGATTCTTGGTCCGATTCCTGGTATGACGACACATGGAGCGATTGGTCAAACACCAAAGCAGTTGGTTCATCTTGGTCAAATTCAACTTGGTCCAATTTTTCAATTGTAGATGATGTAAATTGGGAAGGCATTCACAATGTTGGAAATATAATTGGAATAATTTTAAATTTATTGCTGATTGTGACTAATTTGTTCTTTGTTATTACTTATTGTTTCACGCAAACAAACATAACGAATTTTATAAAATTGATTATCGCAGCTACACGAATTCTTCTTTCAATAGTAGTGCTTTGGGTTAAACCATTACGAAAATTGATTATCACATCCGTTGCGCAGGCAGGTCTTTTAGTGTGGACAATTTTTGACATTATTTCACTGTTTTGAGGTTATTAATCATGAAAAAATATACAGTTTTAGCTCTAACAACCTCACTTGTGACCGCTGTTGTTCTTGGCATAAGTACTATAGGTTTGTTTGCAAAAAATACCCATATTATATATAAACTAGAAAACGGAAAGAACTACATCGAAATTGGTGCTTTAGCAAGAAGAGTAGATATTGAAAACGATTCGACGTTGTCGGATTTCACTCTCTCAATTAATTCAAGATCTAAAGATTTAACCATTAATTTTAATGGTGATGTTGGAGAGTATTTTGCTTCCGGAACCCCTTTAGTAAAATCGAAGGGGAAATTAACTCTTAATTTTGTAACCAAATCCGATATTTCAATAACGGCAGCCGATAATTGCAGTGCGATAATTGCTGATACTGTTTATATTAAAACCCAATCTAACTTATCGATTTTCGGCTCTGATGGTTCCTCTGGTCAAGATGGTGAAACTGGTAAGAGCGGAAGTAACGGAAATGAATTTGATGGTGGATATAAAAATGCTGGCAATGGAACAAACGGTACTGATGGAACCGATGGCTTTGCAGCTATTTCTTGCAAAACGCTATATCTAGTAAATGATTATGAATACCTATTTAGAAGTGGTAATGGCGGTAATGGCGGCAACGGTGGAAAAGGTGGAAGTGGCCCAAATGATTCATGGTTATTTTTCTCAACTGTTGTAGCTGCTAATGCTGGTAATGGCGGTAATGGCGGTAATGGTGGCAACGGCGGTTCCTATGGTGGAATTGAACACATTTATAATTTCAAAAATGATGATTTAGCATTTAAAGAAGCATTTTATTTTGCTGGTTTAGGAGGAAAAGGTGGAAAAGGTGGCATTGCTGGGACCCCAGGTACAGTTACTAACACAAGCATTTTTGACCACTCCACTGTAAAGGGAAAAGAAGGGAAAAATGGGAACAATGGCCAAGATGGAATAAATGGCCAGAATATATAATATTTTTAAACCATTAGAAATAATTGTTTGTTCAAACTTTGAATGATGATTCCTTGTTGTTACTGGTAATTTATCTATATATTGTATGTTAATTATTCTATATATTAAAATATCAGTAATAAATGGTTCCGTTAGCAATATTGCTATTACTAAAAATTCATAATGAAAAAAATCTTTATTTCAAGCACATTTAAAGACATGCAATCAGAAAGAGATATTTTGCATGAGCAGATTTTACCTCTTATTAATGAAAAATTATCAAAATATGGAGAGACTGCTCTTGGAATTGACTTGAGGTGGGGTATTTCAACAGAAAAGATGAGCGAGGAAGAAGCTGAAATTAAGGCTTTTTCTGTTTGCTTTGATGAAATTGATGATTCTAGACCGTACTTTATTGCTTTTATAGGCGAACGTTATGGATATCCGGTCAAAAATGAAATTATACAGAAAATATTACCAACTTTAAAATATGGTGAAGATTTTAAACAATCTCAGAAGGCTATATTTGAAGGCAAAGACAATCGAAGTATCACAGAACTTGAGATTCGTTACGGTTGTTTTCTGAAAAAAATCCCCAAAAGCCATTTTTTATTTTTCTTTCGAGAAGATTTAGACTTATCTGGCGCGAGCGACGAGTATAGAAAAACATACTTGGACCACGACAGATTAGACGATTTAAAAAAGCTTAAGAGAGAAATTGTTGAAGTATTTTCAGAAGAAGCGTGTGTATCCTATTCAGCATCAATTAACAAAGATGGTAGTCTGAATATTGCCAATAAAGACATTAATAAAATCGAAGCAGCATTATTTAAAATGCTGGTCGGCAATTCGAAAGTTGTACAGAATCACCTCGATCTCATCAGAGAACAATTTGATAAAAGAGCTAATGACAAGCATCATTTTTACTTTGGAAGGGAAAAGTCATTTCTCAATTTAAATAATTTTATCGGTGACAAACATAGTCAAGTCATGTTACTTTCCGGCAAGTCAGGCTCTGGAAAGACTACATTTTTAACTGAAGCGTATTATAGACATAAAGATAGTAATGATGTTTTTATCTATGTTCCAATCGGTACGGATAGTTGCCTAGATAGTGACTATGGTATATTGGCGTACATAAATCGTTGTCTTTTTAAAAAAACTAATATCCAATGCTTTAAATCTAATCGTGACCAACAGTCGGAAGAACATTTTATCGATGATTTTAGTAGAGGCATTCATGAGTTTGCTGTTAAATACAATGGTTCTAGGAAGATAGTTTTAATACTTGATGCAGTTGATCGCCTTTATGCATCAAAAGCAGTTGCCTCTCTTAGCTTTTTAACAACTGTAATATTAAATAACTATCCTTTTAAAACAATTGTTTCAACGGCCACCGATATTGGCAATATGCAAACTATTTTGGATATGGCTAACGCATCGTATTTATTTATTGATCAAGTTAACGACGAAGAAGTTCTCTCTATTGTAAATTTGAAATTCAGGGCTTATGGAAAAGAATTAACAGAAAGTCTTAAAAATGCCATATTAAGTAAGAAAAACGCCCATGAATGCATTTATTTAGCTGCTTTAGCGGAAAGACTGCTCATGATTAATCGTCATGATTTTTTTACAATATATGAACAAGAAAAAAATAAACCAGATATTGATTACAGAGAGCAGCGTTTGTTAGAAGCGATTCAATCTTTCCCTGACGATTTAAACGAAGCATTGATTCAAATTGTGGAGGAAGGTGCTAAGATTGTTAAAACTGATGTCACCCAAGCGTTCTACTGTTTATCTTTAAGTAGTAGTGGCCTTGATGTTGGAAAACTACGCCATATTTTAGGAATAAAGAAGTATCTCGCTGATCCAAAGAGACAAGAACGATTTTGGAAGCATACTTTGCCTAAAAAGTATCTAGATTTTGATTACTCTGATTTTTTAATTGTTAAAAGATATCTATCTTCTTTCTTTGAAGAAACGCCTGACGGAAAAATAGTTTTCTCACATCCTCTTTATAGAGAGGCTTTTCTCGAAGTCGCTAAAAAAGATAAATATTTAGTATCTGCTACAATTGCGTTCCATAGTGCAAATTATCAATTTGATGATTCCTTTGTCTCTCTTGTATCCCTTTATCAAATGCTCAAACAGTATGATGGACTAATTAGATTAGTAAAGGCTCGCTTTTTGATAACAGCTAACCAAACTACCTGGGATGAAGTTGAATCTTTGGCCATTGCTTCTCTTACTAGAGGTACTTCTGACTCTTTGCTTAATGTATTTTTAAAAAGCGCATTAGAAAGCGATTTCTCTCTTGGCATAGACACTAATAGCATTAGTTTTATAGAATATGACGAGAATTTAAATGACGATTTCGTGTTTTTAGCAAATATTCTGCTGTCTGTTTATGGCTTCGATAATTCTTCTTTCGTTTGTCCACCTTCATTTAAAATTTTTATCGAAAGCTTGATAGAGAATCATGAACTAACTCCTTCAAAGACATTACTTTTTATAGTGATGATTACTTTGCTTGCAAATGATAAGAACACCAAATTAATAAAAGATAGCTTACCTCTTCTAAAACTTATTATTGAAAAAACTAAACGCTACCTCCACCAATACGCTGTTTCCGCTTATCTTAAAGTTGTTGAAGCACTGGATATCGCAAAATTAGAACATGATTATATTTTTTCACTGCTGAACGACGAAACCATCATTAGCGAAGCTATTGAATTCAAAAATAATTGTGACATCTATCGACTTTTGATGCCGATAGATAAAGAAACATCTTACGGACCTAATATCATTTTGTTTTATGCTTCCGTTGCAGGTACTATTTGTCGACTTGACAAAATAAACGATTTTACTCTCAAAGGGATAAACCTCCGTGTATATTCAAGACTTTTTGCTTTTGTCTATGATACGGTTTTATCTTCCTATATTAGATTTTGGGCCACATACTTTAAATGCTATCGAATTGATGTCGATTTTGCTGATGTTCTCGTTGATTTTTATGAAATTAACAGGAAAGCCGCAATCGCAGCAAGGCACTCATATGATATACCTTTATTAAAGGCTTCTTTGGAATTGTCTAAAACATTCGTTGAGGTGTATCATCGCTCTTTTCAAAACATTGATACTCACGATGAAACAATAAAACATCACGGGGAATTTAGGAATCATATCGCGATTGTCAATCGTTTGTCAAAAGCGCTTTATCCTAATCAAAATGGTCTTTTGTCAAAAGAAGCACTAATGGATGTGATGAGATCTTCTTCTTATTTGATATTAGATGATGGTACATTGCCTAATCTTTCAGAGTTTGAAGAAATTAGAGATGCTGTTGAGAAATATAATGATTTAACAATTGTTGATGGTTTCTTATTTTTCTCCTTTGCAGTTGACGTTCATTACATTTTAAATGGTGAAAGTGGTGATTTGTCATCCATAACGAATTACCTCAAATTATTAATGAATAGCAAACAAATAAATTATGATTTGATTGTTTTCATATGTGACACGCTCTACCATCTTTACTCTAAGGAAGAATCGTTTAATGTGTTACAACTCTATATTCAATTATTTCAACAAGGATATTATTCTAATTATCAATATAATCTCCAAACACTAAATTGTTTTACTAAATTGTATGAAACATTAAAAGATGTAGAAAAGGAATTATTCCTAGGCGCATTAAAAGATTCAGGGAGTGCTCGTGCATTCAATTTAAATTTCTTATCTAGTGTTTTTTTGGCTGCACTAGCAGATTTTGACCTTACAACTAACTATCGAAAACTATTTTTAGCCAATCAAGTTCTCTCAGATATAATCAACAACCTTGCTCATCCTTCTAAAGAAGAAAATGGGCTTCTTCATAATCTTGCGAATGAGTATTACAAGCGAGACATGTTTTCTTTCACTATTGGATTAGCTAATGGAAAGAAGCCTCTAGAGATTTGTGAAAACGTATTGTCAAATTATTCTTTAGAAAAACAAAATTTTTATGGCAAATATCAGATTTGTTGTTTCTTTGAAGCAATGCTTTATTACGAAAATGATTTTGAGAATAAAATTTCTATAGCTGGAATGTGCAACCACATTTTGGGATATACGCTGAAAAATCACCCAACGAATCATATTGTCGTCAGTAAAGCAATTGCTGTTCATAGATATGTGAAATGGTTATTTGATAAGAATAAAATTGAGTTTGATTTAAATGATATTGTATTAGACAGATGGTATTTTCTGTCAGCTGGTTTGGTTGCGTTGCCTCGACGTCATAAATTGCTTTTTGAATTGATTGACGACATTAAAGAATACGTTGGACACGGATATCGCAAAGAACAGATACCAAAGTTACTAGTTATTTTTGAGCAAGCTTCATTATTTTTTGATACCTCAGATATGCTTACAGCCGATGGGTACAACGCGGCAATATACGTATTGTATCATCAGTATGTATTCACTGTTATGTCGCAAGATAATGATACTAAATCAAATTGCCATAATATATATAACGAAATTATAAGGTATTATGAATCGGCGAGAAATCAGCATATTAAATTAGACAAAACATCATATTTATGCTTAAGAGAAGCATATTTAAAAGAGCATATTTATGGTAATATGTGCTTTGAAAACACTTTTAAGAGCAAGAAAAAGGCAAAAGAAGCTGCAAATAGACTAATGGAAAAATACCAACCATACATCAATGTATATCCTGAAATATTTTTCATTAAGAAATAAGGGGCTATTAATACTGCAGTATGCATTAGGCTTCTTTGATGTGTTAATCAAATAAAAGCTATTTATAAAAAAACTTTTATCTTTACTTGCTGCTATTGAATATAGAATAATTGGAACACAAATTATATAATAATTGTGAATATGAAAAACAAAGTTTCTTATACAGGCAAAGAAGAATGGATTGTTTCAAATAAGAAAAAAACCAATGTTTTTTTGGATAAATTCAATAACATACCATATAATGATGATGAAGCTCGTTACAAACTATGCTTTTCTCATTTTGGCAAAGTTGGCAAAAACTTAATAATCAAGAAAACTTTTAGTTGTGACCTTGGTTTTAACATTTTTGTTGGTGATGATGTTTTTATTAATTACAATTGTGTTTTTTTAGACATGGCAAAAATAATTATAGGGAACAGGGTCCTAATTGGGCCTAATGTTTTACTCTGTACAGCTACACATTCTTCAGAAAGCAAAGATAGAAGTAGTGGAAGCGGGTTTGCCATTGAAATAGTTATTGAAGATGATGCTTGGATTGGGGCTGGAGCAATCGTTTTGCCAGGCGTGACTATTGGGCGAGGCGCAGTTGTTGCTGCTGGAGCGATAGTTACAAAGGATGTAAAACCATTTTCTGTTGTTGCTGGGAATCCGGCCAAGGAGTTAAAAAATAAAAATGAGTAATACAATCGATTATCCAATTCTCTATGAAGGCAATGAAAACTATTTTTTTATTTCATATAGTCATCATTCTAAAACAGACGTATATAGAATTTTGAGAAAGCTTAATTCGCTTGGCGTGAGATTTTGGTATGACAAAGGATTAGAAAAAGGCGTAGATTGGGAAAAACACGTACATGAAAAAATGCAAAAATCGAGTTGTGTATTATTCTTTTTTGATGCCAACTTTTTTACCTCTCAATCTTTGCAAAAAGAAGTTAGAATTGTTTCCGAAACACCTCTAAAATTTTGCCCAGTTTATTATGAAGGGCTTGTTTATCAGCAATTAAACAGAAAATTGCCTCTCAATTTTATTCTTGATGAGGATGTCGATAATTCTCTGAGAGCTTTGTTCAATAGCAAAATAACAGGCATTATTTTTGATTCGGATAATCCTGATCGTTTTATTGGCGAAATTTGCGATGAAGCAGAAAAGAATAAGTGCATATCTGAAGCCAGTAAGAAAACGGTAGTTTCGAATTCGCGAAAAATCGCTTTTGTTGGAAAAAACAGCCTTTTTTCTAAGTCTGTATTCGATGGGATTCAACATGTTTTTTCTGCTTCTCAGCATATTGTAGATTCTTTTCTTTTAAATGATTCAGAAACTTTACCAATTGAATATGCGTTCAAGGACTGCTTAAAAAGGCTTATTTCAAGTGACTATTCTGGGGTTATTGTTAGGCCGATTGGAAAAATGGACGATTCAACTTTTGCTTTGTTTAAAGACCTGTGCATTTACAAAGACGTAGTGCTTTGCGACGTTGATATTACGAAAGAACAAAGACAACTAATTCCATTAAATAGATCACCATCTTATGTGTGTTCAGATTTTGAATTAGGTGGAACAAAAATAGCCTCTGTTGTTAACCAGTATTGCTTTAATAAAGGTTATATGAATTCTGATGTTGTCATTTGCTGTGGACCAACAAAAAACGGACCTGCCTCAGTAAGAAGTGAGGCATTGGTAAAAAGTTTGACTACAAATTTAAATTTAACAATACATAAAGTGTTTCTCAATTCTTTAAAACCGGAAGATTGTTTTGATAGGATTAAGAATTTTTTGGAAAAAACCAGTTTTAACAACATCAAAAACAGGAATTTAATTATTTATTTAGGTAATGACAATGTTGCATTATATTTTTCCAAACACTTAAGCGACATCGTTTGTGGTTCTTCGACAATTGCTGACTATGGAAGTATTTGCATATTGGGATATGATGGCATTGTTGGTACTACTGGTAATAGCGTTTTAGAGGAATCTCCATATAATTATGCTACCGTTGATACTTTACCAAACGATCAAGGCAAAATTGCTGCTGAAACATTAATCAAAGAGATTGAAAATAAATGTGATGGCGAAATTGTCAAGGTGACACCTAAAGTTATCAAGAGGTTTTATCTAAAACCAACAATGGAAAACAAATTATCTTCAATTGACGATTTGCTCACAAACGCTACATTATTTATATTGGATTTGGATGGCACAATAGCTGATACAGAAACATTGCATTGGGAAGCATACGATATTGTGATGAAAAAAACATATGGCTTTTCATTGCGAAATGAAAATATTAAGAATTATATTGGCAATAGCGAGGTAAGCATTTACCGAATGATTGAAAAAGATTATTCAATTAAAATCGATGATGATTATTTCTTAAAAACCAGATTAGATGAGTATCTAAAATTAGTCGAAAAAAGAAAATTATCTATTTTCAAATGGGCAAATGATTTCTTTAATAATTACAAAGATAAGAAAATAGTACTTCTTACATCACAAGTTCCTCAAATTGTTGATCATTTATTAACCTTTTGGGGATTGGATTCAATTATTCCAAACAATATGAGAATTAGTGCTCATAATGGCAAAATTACAAAGAAAGAATTTTTCGAACATCCTGAAAAATTTGTTAATTTAGGTAATAAAGAATTAGGTGATATTGTTGTTTTTGAGGATTCAAATCATGTTGCTAAGCTAGCATCTGATTTGGGATATACGACCATTGGCATTAGCCATCGATTTAACAAAAATAAATTGATTGATTTTACTAGTGTTATTGATAAATCAATAAAAAAAGGGTTATTTGTTGGATTAAGTGGGCTTGATGCGGTCTTTTATATAAACGGAATGCCTGAAAAGAATCAAAAAACAAAGACAAATAGATATGATATAGCAGTTGGAGGCCCGGCTTTAAAAGCAGCGATAACTTGTTCTAAATTAGGAGGAAATGCAACACTAATCACTGGATTAGGAAATGGTCCTTTGTCATACCAAGTTAGAAAAGAGTGCGAAAAATATGGTATTGAAATAATTGATATTATGCCAAGTAAAACCATTCCAAACATTTCTTTTGTGGGAATAGATTTATTAACTTCAACTAGAGATATTGTTAGTGGACAGACTATTTCCGATGAGAAAATTAACATTCCTGAGAGTTTTTATAAAAAATTCGACTATTGCCTATACGATTGCAATCTTCCTCATTTTACAAATGAATTGGTTGACAATTTGCAATTGTATGATATTCCTTTAGTACTAGATTGCGGTTCATGGAAAGATAATATAGAGGTGGCTATTAGACACTCTCAATGTATTATCTCTTCCTCAACATTTAAATCTCAAAATGACCAAGACGTTTTTGAGCTACAAAAGACTTTTGCAATTCCAAAAGCAGCGAAAACAAATGGCGGAGACCCAATTGAGATTAATATCGAGGGGAAATTTGACGAGGTTAGTGTTTTAAAGAAAAACAACGTTAACACACTAGGTGCTGGTGATGTTTTGCACGGGGCTTTTTGTTATTTTTATTTTGACAAGGGAATGGATTTTAAATCATCGATTAAAAATGCTTCCGATATTGCAACGTCATACGTTTCATAAGTTAATTAGTTTAATGTGCAATAAATTAGGTTTTACTAGTTTTTATAATGAAGATGATGATTTAGATGATGGTTCGTATCCTATATTGAATAAAGAACTAAGAAAACAAATATTTATATTTGAGAGAGAGCTTCTTAAAGTGGAACAGTTGTTTATGATATCGGGGATTTGTTAGATTCAGCTAACGAAATAATTAATCCCGAAAGCATAAAAAAGACTTCAGTCAATCAATGAAAAGGGTGATGCAAAATGCATCATCTTTTTTGCTTCAAACTGGCTAAGAGGGTTTAACCCTCGTGTCTGTCCAGTTTTTATAAGGGGTTTAAAGAGTAACCCTATATGACTCTCAACCAGGTGTCCTAGAAATAGTCAATATGTTAAAAATCTTCAAAAAAGTAATAAAAAACACGTATTTTTAAGTACGTGTCTCGACAATTGAAGATGTCTCCAATTGTCGGCACCCTAATATGTTTTAAGGTCCAATTGTCCGTGCACGAATTTGCTCTCATAAAAAAAAGAGGATATGGTTATAACACTTAACTAATAATGTTTATGCATTTGTCGATATTCAAATGGAGTGGTATCGGTTTTTTCTTTGAAAACCTTTGAGAAGTGACTAGGGCTTGAAAAACCTAGATAAGTTGCAATCGATGTAAATGTTTTATCTGAGTATCTTAGTAATCTCTTTGCTTCATCAATCTTTATTTGAGTGATGTAATCAGAGATATTAATTCCTGTTTCGTTCTTAAAGTTTGTTGATAGTCTACTCCTACCCATAAATAACGCTTTAGCGATATCATCGGTTTTAATTGGCTCAGATAAGTGTTGTTGAACATAATTTGATACTTTTGTGACTAATACCGATGGACTTTGCCCAAGTTTTAGCTTTGCTACTCTTTCAGCGTAGTCGAGAACCATATGGTAGCTTAATTCTGTGATAACATCAGGAGAACTCGCTAATTCGCATTTTTGAATATATTGATCTGATAGAGATAGAGATGCAGTGACATCAACTCCACC